>CAWDDL010000035.1:0-199618 GCA_963801125.1 uncultured Actinomycetota bacterium | reverse complement strand
CCGAGCGCAAGGATGTGAGGGTCGGCCAGGGTCGACCGCGCCGTGGTCGCCTGCTCGGTACGCTCGGCCGCCGACCGCTCGAGCCCGGCCCGCTCCGGCTTGAGGAGGACTGCTGCGCGGACTTCCTCGACGGCGCCGAAACCGTGCTGGGTCGCGGTGTCCGCGCACTGGGCGGCCAGGTCGCCGACCCGCTCGACGGCCTGGTCATGGGCGAGCAGGGCGGCCCGCGCCACCCCGAGCCGGCCGACGACCGAGGTCAGCCGGCGCACCAGTCCCGGCAGGTCGTCGGCGGCGTCCTCACCGACGACGTCCACCACCTCGGCGGTCACCTGGTCGACGAGCTCCCGCTCGCTGTCCCGGCGCTGGCACAGCGTGGCGAGCGCGGTGTCGAGGCCGGCGGCCTCCTCGGCGAGCCGGACCGCCTCCTCCTCGACCGCGGCGACCCGCGCCGTCTCTGCGAGCAGCCGGGCGGCCGCGGCGTCGGCGGCCGCGCGCTGCTCCTGCACCTCGCTGAGCCGGGCCGACGCCTCGCCGGCGGGGAGCCCCTCGGCGCGTGCGCGCAGGTCGTCGAGCCGGTGCTGCGCGGCACCGGCCGCCTCGTTGGCGGCGAGGAGCGCGTCCTGGGCGACGTCGTAGGCCGTGTCCGCGGACTGCTGCTCCGCCTCGGTGACCGGGGCCGCGCCGCCGGTTGCCGGGGCGGGGTGATCCTCGCTGCCGCAGACGACGCACGGCTCGCCGTCGGCCAGCCGTCCCGCGAGTTCCGCGGCGATCCCCGCCAGGCGGTGGGCGGCGAGGCGCTGCACCGTCTCGCGGGCATCCGCGGCGGCGTCGCGCCGGTCACGCACCGTGGCCTGGCACGCCGCCAGCTCGCTCTCGGCGCTCTCCACCTGGGCGGCGGCCTCTGCCCGGTCGGCCGCCGCCCCGACCTGGAGAGCGAGCGCCTCGACCCGGGCCGCGAGTGCGGTGGTGGTGGCCAGGTCGGCCCGCGCCCGGCTCAGCCGGTCGGGCAGCGCACGGCGGGCGTCCTCGACCTCCTCGCGCTCTCGCTGCGTGCGCTCGAGCTCCGCGCCCGTGGCCGCGAGCCGGGTCGTCGTGCGGTGCAGCAGATCCGCGCGGGGCAGCAGTGCCTCGACCCGGGTGACGAGCCGGCGGGTGCGCCGTTCGGCGTCTTCGAGCGCGTCGCCGCTCGGAGCGTCCGGGCCGGCTTGGTCGGCACCGGCGACCAGCGGGTCGACGTCCCCCGGTAGCGCGAGGCCGGCGAGCGCGGCCACGGCGTCGTCACGCGTACGTCCGGCGCTCGCCAGCTCGGCCTCGGCCCGGTCCAGCAGCGTCAGTACCGGCAGGCAGGCGGCGGCGCGGGCGTCGGCGTCGAGCCGGCTCGCGTCCGTCTCGGCCTCCGCGGCGCTGCCCTCCAGGGCAGCCAGGCGGGCCAGTGCCTCGTCACGGCGCCGCACCAGGTCAGCGACCTGACGCTGCCCGGCCAGGTGTTCGTGGGCCTGCCCCCGGCGCGTCTCGGCGTCGGCGTGCGCAGTCCGCGCGGCGGCCAGGGTCGCGCGGGCGGAGGCGAGCTCATCGCCGGCCCAGGCCAGCACGGCGTCGGCGGCCAGGGCTGCGGCCGTCGCGTCGCCGGCGAGCGTCTCGGGGAGCGCCACCTCGGCACGCTCGGCGAAGGTGTGCAGCAGCCGGCGGACCTCCGCCTCCCCGCCCTGCGCCCGCCGGTGCAGGGCGCGGCTGTGGTCGTTGACCCAGTCCTCGATGCGGGCGAACCGGTCGGTCTGGAACAGGTGCTGGAGCACGTCGTGGCGGTCCTGGGAGGACGCGTGCAGGAAGCGCTGGAACTCGCCTTGCGGGAGCATCGCCACCTGCTGGAACTGGGCGGCGCGCATCCCGACCAGCTCGGAGACCATCAGGCCCACCTCCGCGGCGCGGGAGGTGAGGAAGTGCTCGGTGCCGCCGGTGGTCTCGGTCATCGAGGCGGACGCCTTCTCGGTGACGGTTCCCGAGCCGCGGCGTTTGGGACGGCTCCACTCCGGGGAGCGGCGGACCCGGAAGCTGCGCTCGCGGACGCTGAACTCCAGCACCACCTCCGGCGCGGTGTCGTCGTCGGCGTGCTGGGACCGCAGCGCCTTCACGCCGCGCACCCCGGGCACCGTGCCGTACAGCGCGAAGCACACGGCGTCGAGGATGCTCGTCTTCCCGGCGCCGGTCGCACCCGAGAGCAGGAACAGCCCGGCGTCGTTCAGTGCGTCGAAGTCGACGGTCTCGGTGCCGGCGAACGGGCCGAACGCGGTGAGGCCGAGGTGGTGCAGGCGCATCAGCCGGCCGCCCCTGCCGACGACGCGGACCCGGTGACCTCCACCGGCACGTCGGCGTCCTCGTTGACCCGGCAGGAATCGCAGGCGAGCTGCAGCAACAGCTGCTCCTCGGTGGTGGCCTCGAGCTCGCGCACCTCGGCCACGAAGCCGAGCGCGATGTCGAGGTCGCTCCGGCCGTCGACGCGCGGCGCCACCGGCCCCTTCGCGACCCGGCCTCCCTCGGGCTCGAACGCCAGGATCAACGCGTGCTCGAACCGCTCGCGCAGTCGCTCCATGGCGTGCACCGGCCGGCGCCGGTCGGTCAGGGTCACCTGCAGGTAGCAGTCCTCGGCCTCACCGTACGACGGGTCGGTGAGCAGCGACTCGAGGGTGCCCCGTGCGGTCATCAACCGCCGCGGCACGGGAGCAGGCACGAAGTCGGCCCGCTCGAACCCGTCGGCGCCCAGCTCGACCAGCCAGGAGCCCTTGACGTGGCCCGCCTCGGAGAACGAGTACGCCAACGGCGAGCCGCTGTAGCGCACGCTGTCGGTGAGCGTCTGACGACCGTGCAGGTGGCCGAGCGCGGCGTAGTCGACGCCGGTGAACAGCCCGGTGGGGGCGATCTGCAGGCCGCCGACGGAGATGTCGCGCTCGCTGTCGCTGGCCATCTCCGCGCCGCGGTCGGGGTCGCCGGCGACGAACGCGTGCGCCATCACCACCGACCGGTGCGCAGGTCGTCCACCGAGGTCCGTGTGCACCCGGCGCATCGCCTCCGCAAGGGTCGCCTCGTGGCTGCGCGCCGTCAGGCCCCACTCGCGGCGGACGGCGTCGGGCTCGAGGTAGGGCAGCCCGTAGACGGCCACCGGCCCGTGGGCGTCCTCGACCACCACGGGGACGCCGACGTCCTGCCACCGGGTGCGCAGGTGTATCCCGGCGGCGTCGGCGAGACGCGAGTTGAAACCGAGCCGGATCTGGGAGTCGTGGTTGCCGCTGGTCACCACCACCTGCGCCCGCGACGAGGCCAGCCGGGCGAAGGTCTCGTCGGCCAGCTCCACGGCGTCCACGGGCGGGAGCGCCCGGTCGTAGACGTCGCCGGACACCACGACGAGGTCCACCTGCTCGGACTCCACCACCTCGAGCAGGTGGTCGACGAAGGCCGCCTGGGCGTCGAGCAGCCCCACCCGGTGGAAGGAGCGGCCCAGGTGCCAGTCGGAGGTGTGGAGGATTCGCACGTTCCCGACGCTAGACGTCGGCACCGACAGAACCGTCGATCACACGCCGACTCGCTCCGGCGCGCTGTAGGTGACGAACCTCTCGGGCCCGGTGAACCCGATCGTGCACAGGCCCGCGTTGCCGGCCAGCTGCACGGCCAGGCTGGACGGTGCGCCGACCGCGACCAGGGCCCCCACGCCGGCGGCGACGGCCTTCTGGACGATCTCGAACCCGATCCGGCCGCTCACCGCGAGCAGGGGTACGGCGGTGGGCCGGCCGGCGAGCAGCTGGGCCCCGACGACCTTGTCGACGGCGTTGTGCCTGCCGATGTCCTCGCGGACCGCGACGGGGGTGCCGTCGAGCTCGAACAGGCCGGCCGCGTGCAGGCCGCCCGTGCTGTCGAACACCTTCTGCGCGGCACGGAGACGCTCCGGGAGCGTGTGCACGACCTCGGCCGACACCTGCAGGCCGTCCCAGCCGGTGCTCGGCCGCACCCGGGTCAGCTCCAGCACGTCGTCGATGCTCTGCGCCCCGCACACCCCGCACGCGGACGTCGCGGCGGCCGGGCCGTCGTACCGCTCGGCCGGCGCGCTGCGCGGTGGCTCCGCCAGGGTGACGGTCACGACGTTGTACTGCTGCTCGGGTGCGAGCGTCACGTCCGTGCAGTAGGCGACGGTGCGCAGCGACTCGGGGCCGGTCACCACGCCCTCGGCGAACAGGAAGCCGGCGCCGAGCTCGAAGTCGTGCCCCGGGGTGCGCATCGTGACGGCCACCCGACGGGCGACGGCACCGGGCCAGGCGCAGCGGATCTCCAGCGGCTCCTCGGTGGCGAGCCTGTCCTCGCGCTGCACCGTGGTGCCGTCGCGACGCTCGTGGACGCGAGTGCGCAGGGAGGGTCCGGGGCGTCGGTTGGCGGGCACGTGTCCCAGCCTATATTTGCCTTGGGCGACCACGTCCGCGTGACTTCGCGGACGGCCCTCGACGCTGGAAGGACGCGCGGTGCTCAGACCACGTCGGGGGAGCGAGCCCGACGACGGCTGGAACACCCCGGCTGCCTCGGCCGCGGCGCTCGCCGGTTTCCTGGGCGTGGTGTTCGTCGGTTTCACGCTGCTGGCGCTCGATCCGCTGATGGCCATCGATGCCTACTTCAACCTCGACGCGCCCTCGCCGGCGTGGGTGCCGGTGCTGCACGTGCTGGACCGGATCGGACAGCGCGCCGTCAACCTGCCGATCCTCGCCGCGGTCGTCGTGGCCTGCTGGCACCGGCAGCGGTCCTGGCGGCCGCCGATCATCGCCGGCGCAGCGGTGTTCTTCCTGAACCTCATCGTGCTCATCCTCAAGGTCGGGCTGGGCCGGGGCCAGCCCGCCACCGCGGACCCGTCGTTCTTCATCGGCGGGATGGCCTACCCGTCGGGGCACACCTCGAACATCGTGCTCGTCTACGGTCTGGCGGTGTACCTGCTGGGCCGCTACTACCGGGTCAGCCGGCGCACCTACGCCTTGCTCTGGAGCGCTGTGGCGCTGCTGTCGGTGGTGATGGTGGTGGTGTCCATGAGCCTGAACTGGCACTGGTTCGCCGACCTGGTGGCCGGCCTGATCGTCGGCGGGATGGTCCTGGAGCTGACCGTCGCCGCCGACATCTACACCGCGAGCAGACGGAACCCGATCAACCGCTGATGCGTCCGACCCTCATGCGCACTACCGCGATGCTCCCGGGCCTGCTGCTGGCCGCCGTCGTCACCGGTTGCGGGACGGCGTCGCCGGCGGACGACTCCGCCGGCGACGCCTCGGCCGCGTCCTGGGGCCGGTGCGCGGCCGACGACTTCGCCCGGGCGGGCCGGTCGCTCGGCGCGCTCGGGGACGGGACGGGCAGCCCCACCCCGGTGCGGCTCGTCGCGCCGGGGGAGGGGCCCTGCGCCGGGGGTCTGGTCGCGCGCAGCGGAGCGGGTGTCGCGGGTATCGATGTCTCCGGGCTCGACCTCGACGCGACCTCGGCCCACGTCGTGCGGTTG
The DNA here is from genome assembly GCA_963801125.1 of uncultured Actinomycetota bacterium. Lineage (GTDB taxonomy): Bacteria > Actinomycetota > Actinomycetes > Propionibacteriales > Nocardioidaceae > Nocardioides_B. The sequence goes on along the minus strand of CAWDDL010000035.1, from coordinate 194,100 downwards.
CGCGGGTCCCGCGGAGAAGGGCCGCCAGAGCTGCTCCTGGTCCACGGCGGCGACCATCCGCGCGGCGGGTTCCAGCCCCACCTGTTCACGGTGTACGGCGGGCTCCACGAGGTCACCGACGACGGCCATCCGCTGCTGCCCTTCGTGGCGACCGACGGCGGCGGACTGCCCGCCACGGCGAGGTGTGGCGACCACGGCACCGTCGAGGTCCTCACCGCGACGACCAGCGAGCCGCCCGGCATCGTCCTGGCCTGGGACGTGCAGCGCACGACGTACCGCATCGGAGAGTCGGCGGTCGAGGAGGCCGGCAGCGATCAGATCCGCGACCACACCGCCGATCCCGTGCTGCGCGAGGAGATGCCGCAGCTGTTCGAGCCCGACGGCTTCTTCGCCGACTGCCGCAGCTAACGATCCCGGCGCGCGATGTCCTCGGGACGCTGCGGACGCGTGACCGAGATGACCTCCGAGTGCAGTGCCCACTCGTCCTTGCCCAGCCGGGCCAGCGGGTCGAGGACGGTGAACTCGGGGTGCCCGTCGACCAGCGCATGGTCGTCGACGCTGACCAGCTCGACGTCGCCGAGGATCATCGTGGAGTCGCCCAGCTCGGTCAGGCTGTGCAGGGTGCACTCGATCGAGGCCGGCGACCCGGCCACTCGGGGAGGGGAGACGCGGCTGCTCGGCTCCAACGCGATGTCGAGCTGCTCGGCCTCACTCTGCTCCGGGGCGAACCGAGCCGCGGAGTTGTTCACCTGCTCGAGGAGGGGCGCGTGCGCGAGGTTGACCACGAACTCGCCGGTCTCCCTGACGTTGCGCAGGGTGTCCTTCTTGCCCACCGAGCTGAACATCACGATCGGCGGCCGTGCGCACGCCACCGTGTAGAAGGAGTGCGGAGCCAGGTTCACCACACCCTCCCCGTCGAGCGTGGTCACCCACGCAATCGGCCGGGGCACCACCACCGCCGTGAGCAGCCGGTAGGTGTTGACGTCGGGGCCGGTGACGAAGTCGGTGCGCATGTGTCGCATCGTAGGCGGGGGACGGTGTGGCAGGGTGCGGGCATGAGTGACGAGACCGACCGCCGCGTCGACCTGAACCGCGTCTCGCTCGGCCGCTACGAGGCGGTCAACCCGCGGGGCGGCCGACTCATGATCGGGGCGGGCGCCGGGGGCGACGAGTCCTTCACCCCGGTGGAGCTGCTGCTCGCCGCGATCGCCGGGTGCGGTGCGGCGGACGTCGACCACATCACGGTCAAGCGCTGCGAGCCCGACTCGTTCACGGTGACGATGACCGGACACAAGGTTCGTGACGACTCCGGCAACCACGTCGACGACCTGACCCTCACCTTCGACATCGACTTCCCCGACGGTGAGGCGGGCGACGCTGCACGCTCCGTCCTGCCTGAGGCGGTACGGCGCTCCCACGACCGGCTGTGCACGGTCAGCCGCACCGTCGAGCTGGGGACGCCGGTCGAGACCCGGATCGGGTGAGGTCGTCCACCAGGTCGTGCATCCGCTCGAACACGACCGCCCCGCCGGCGACGAGCCGATCGGCAGGAGTCAGCCCGCCGGCGTAGCCGTAGGCCGTCATCCCCGCGGCGACGGCGCCCTGCACGCCGTACATCGCGTGCCTCGACGGCGACGGTCAGCCGCTCACTGTCACCAGCACGCCGTCACAGTCGAAGAGGACCAGGGCAGGGGAGCCCGTCACGTGTTGGCTCCCCGGGCGGCCACCGGCCAACGGCCCGCGACCTCGCCGTTACGCATCACGTGCAGATCGTCGGCGAGGTTGACCGCGTTGCACACGTGGTTGGGTACGACGCGCACCCGGTCGCCGATCTCGGGGAGGGGACCGGCGTTCCACTCGGCCACCGCATGGTGCTCCGACATCAGCACGATGCGCGCCCCCGGGTGGTCGAGCAGCCGGCCGAACCCGGTTGCCCAGGCGGCCCGGTCGGCACCGAGCGCCTTGCTCCCGGAGTCGAGGACGACCCGGCCGCCCGCGTGGCTGACCACGGTCGCGACGCAGGTGAGCGCGACGTGGTCGGGGTCGATGGTGCCGAGCTCCCACTGCTGGGCGTCGCCGAACACGTACACCCCGGGACGCATCTCGGTCATCGTCCCGGCCGCCACCGCCGCTGCGGTCGGAGTCGACCCGCCGCTCACGGCCCGTGGCTCGATCCCCACGCCGCGCAGTGCCGCCGCGGCACCGGCGAGGACGGCCGCCTCCTGCCTGGCCACCCCGGCGGCGTCGCCGGGGGAGTAGCCGTGGCCCGGGAACGTGAATACCCCGGCGACGTCGAGTCCGGTGTGGGCGGCCACGTCGGCGAGGGCCGCGACCTCCTCCGGCACCACTCCGCTGCGGTGGTGCCCGCTGTCCACCTCGATGAGCAGGCTCACCTGCGCGGCGTCCTCACCGAGCTGGGCGGCGAGTGCGTGCGCGGATTCCGCCGAGTCCACGCCCACGCTGACGGTGGCGTGCTCGAGCAGGGAGCGCAGCCGACGTCCCTTGGCGGCGTCCACCCACAGCGGGTAGGCGATGAACAGGTCGTCGAACCCAGCGGCGGCGAACACCTCGGCCTCGGCGACGGTGGCCACGGTGAGGCCTCGCGCACCGGCCTGCACCTGCATCAGGGCGACGTCGGGAGACTTGTGCGTCTTGGCGTGCGGTCGCAGGGACACCCCACGGTCGACCGCCAGCGCCGCCATCTCGGCGATGTTGCGCTCCAGGACTTCCAGGTCGACGACGAGCGCGGGGGTGGGGAGGTCGGGACCGTGCCAGGGCATGGCCCGAATCCTTGCACGCCGCCGGTGGGCGGGACGGTCACCGGCGGCGGCACACTTCGCGCAGAGCGCCGCCCCGATCGATCGGAGTGGTACCGTAATTCTGTACCACTTCTGAAGGAGATCGGATGTCTGTCACGGCGAGCGAGGCGCGCAAGCAACTGTTCCCGCTGATCGAGAAAGTGAACAACGACCGCGTCGCGGTGGAGATCACCTCTCGCCGGGGCAATGCCGTGCTGGTGTCCGCGGATGAGTACGCGGCCCTCGAGGAGACCGCATACCTGCTCCGCGTTCCGGCCAACGCCAAGCGTCTCCTGGAGAGCCTGCAGCAAGCGAAGTCTGACGACAGGCACGAGCACGAGCTTGCCGAGTGAGGCTCGTCTTCACTTCGCACGGTTGGGACGACTACAAGCATTGGCTTCAAGCCGACCGGCAGATCCTGAAGAGGATCAACCGTCTGATCGATGATGCGCTGCGTGACCCGACTGACGGGATCGGGAAGCCGGAGCCCCTCAGGCACATGCTCGCCGGCACGTGGTCGCGTCGGATCACTGACGAACACCGCCTGGTGTACCTGGTTGACGACGAGGACCTGGTAATCCTGCAAGCACGCTTCCATTACAGATAGGCGCGCTCTGCGGATCCGCGCGCGGGCTGGTGGGCCTTTCGCCCCTTGCTCCCATTCTCCACAACTCGGCACGGTGGTAGCTACGTGGAGGTGAGGGCGGTTGTTCACGGAGAGGCGTGCGGGGGGAGATCGGCCGAGTGCCTACTGGGCGGGAGCCGGCCTCGTTGTGTTTGCAGGCGTGGGGCTCACGGTGGGTGTTGTGGTCGCTGGCGGCAGCGGCATCGCCTTCGGACTCGTGTTCGGCGCCGGTTTCGGACTCTTCCTGGGTGCGACCGCTGACATGTGGGTGCAGCGCCGGGGAAATCTGAAGTAGGAGGTGGTAACACCGCCACGTACGTCGTGGGCACCCGCTCATCGGCAAGCCCGTAGGCTCACTGTCCGCGGCAGTTGCGGTACTTCGAGGGGCCCTAGCGCATGACCTCGATACGGCACCGGGGGCCCGGGGCCTTGGCCAGGCGGGCGTCTCCTGTGAGCAGGTCGGAGTCGAGGGCCTCGGCAAGGGCGACGTATGCCGCGTCGTAGACGGTGAGGTTGGCCCTCAGCTCCCAGCACCGTGTGAGGAGAGGCCGGTGGGGTGCTCGCTGGACCGGCAGATCGATCAGGTCGGCGAGCGCGAGCTCGGCCCGCCGGATGTCGAGATGTCCTCCGGCGAGCTGCCCGCGAAGTACGGAGGCAACCTCGAGGTCGACCAGTTCGGGGGCTGCCAGCTGTTCACCACGGAGCCTCGCCCGCGCCTTGTCGCCATCCCGACCGTCATCAGCGAGGGCGACGGCAAGGACGCTTGCATCAACGACGAGCACGCTCGGACCGGAGCGCGCTCACGGATGCCTTGAGAGAAACCGAGCCTCCCGCTCTCCCGGAGGCTCGATCTAGCACCTCCTCCAGCGTGGGGCGACCGGCTTCCTCAATGAGCCGCGCGCGCAGGTACTCCTGCAGGGACTGATGTGCGGCCGCAGCGCGCTGGCGGAGCACAGCATGCGTCTCGTCAGGAACATCCTTGATCTGAACACTGGGCATGGCGCCATTATGGCGCTCCCCACGCCACAATGGAAGCGCACGACCATCGGCATGTCCGAAATATCATGTGCATAACCTCGGATGAGAGGACGTCCAGAATTCGGCATGTTGCTATGAACCACTGGACTCAACTCACCCTGACACGGCGGGGTTCGACAACAAGCGCGAGTACCGGCGCTTTCCCGAAACAACGGCTGCTGAGATCTCGCGCCGCAAGGACGCTGGAGCCGCCGAGGTCGAAGAGTATGTTTCGGGAGTCGTCCGGGAACCCGGCGACCAGCGCAGGCAGCAGAACGCACGGTTGATCGCACGCGCCGCCGCGCACGGCGTGGCCGCAAGGGACCTGGCTGACCATAGCTGCCCTGTAACGTCGCCTTCCTGAGCCGCTCGAGGCCCAATCGGCTCTCACGACTGCGTGGCCTGTTGCATCGGCGACCGCTGCCGTAGCCCGAGACCACGAGCCAGACCGCGGCAGCGCTGACCCGTGCAGCGCACTACTCGCCCATCGTCTGAACGCATACGTCAATGCGGCATAGAAGCGGCCGTGGTGGCGCGAGACAGGGAGCGCCGCTAGCGTGAGCGTGATGGAGGGCTTGGTCCCGTTCAGCACCGACGGTCTCGCTGGTTGGATCCGCGAAGGTGACGAGCGACGGCGGGTGCTCCTCCTGCATGGGGGCCCCACGTTGCCCCACGATTACTTCGAGCCGTTGGTCGAGGCGTTGCTGGGGTGGAGTGTGGCTTCCTACCAGCAGCGGGGCCGTGCACCGAGCACGACTCAGGGGCCGTTCGACGTACCTACGTTCGTGGGCGACGTCGGGCGGGTTCTCGACTATCTGGCGGCCGCACTGGGCTGGGAGAAGCCTCTTGTGGCGGGTCACTCGTGGGGTGGTCACCTGGCGTGGCACGTGGCGCTCACCCTCGGGGACAAGGTCGGTGGCGTCCTCGCGATCGACCCGATGGGAGCCGTGGGAGACATGGGGTTGCCCGGCTTCGGACAGCAGTTGATGAGTCGCCTCTCTCCGGAGGCCGAGCAACGCTTCGCAGAGATGGAGGAGACTTCCGACTTCCCCGGTCTGACTGAGGCGGAATCGCTGGAGCGGATGGGGCTGATCCTGCCGGCGTACTTCGCGGACCCGGCGAACATCGAGAAGTTGCGCCCGTACCAGGCGGTGCCCGTCGTGCACCAGCAGGATGCGCTGTTCTCGTCGGCGAGGTCCCTCCAGCCCACCTTGGAGGCCGCGTTGCCCGCGGTTCGCGTACCGCTAGGCGCCCTGAGCGGCGCGGAGAGCCCGATGCCGGTCACGGCGTCCTCAGACGTCACCGAACGCGTCCCCGGTGCGTGGACCGAGGTGGTCCCCGGCGCGGGCCACTTCATCTGGCTTGAGCAGCCTGGCGCGGTGGCCGAGGCGCTTGCCAGGCTGTTGGGTTAGGGCAGACCACGCATCGCTGGCACAGAACCGGCGTGCGTTGTCGTGGACGGGTGCTCACAGTCACCGGCATAACAAGCATGCCAGCGTGTTCTGAGGGCACGCTCTGCGGCCGTCGGGCGTCATCCTCACACCTCTACGCGAAGCCGGGCGGCGTCTGCGCGGCCCGCGCCTGCAGCGCCAGTTCGCGGATCCGGGCGACGTCTTCGGGGGTGAACACCCCGTTGACGCCGGAGATGGTGGCCAGCCTCATCCCGTGCCTGAGGCCGAGCTGGTAGATCTCCTTCACCTTCTCCCACTCGATGGCACGCCCGACGGTGAAGGTCTCGTAGCGCCCCTCGAGCGCGAGTACGACGGTCTCGGCCATGCAGGCGTAGACGACTCCCGGCGGCAGCCCGATGTCGCGCATCTTCACCTCGCCCGGTAGCTCGATCTCCCCGGACTCCACCACGAGCACGTCGGGCCGCTTGGCCACGTCCTCGGCCGACAGGTCGAGCGGGCGGGCCACGTCGGTGATCACGCATCCCGGCTTGACCGCCATGATGTCCAGCACCCGTTTGCCCGCCCCGGAGGTGGCGGTGACGATGACGTCCATGTCGCCGAGGTGCTCGTCGGGGGTGGCCGCCACGTGCACCGAGGCCCGGGGGTGCTCGCGCTCGATCTCGTGCTTGAGCGCCAGCAGCTTCGCGGACTCGGGGGAGACCAGCCACAGCTCGTCGCTGGCGAGCGCGAGCAACCGCGCGCAGACCGAGCCGATGGCCCCGGAGGCGCCGACGACCATCGCCTTGCCCTTGATCCGTCCCTCGGCGTCGATCTCGGCCAGGCCGAGCTGGTTCACCGCCTCGTGGGCCGCCCACAGGGCGCCCGAGGCGCTGTAGCTGTTGCCGGTGGTCACCGGCAGGCAAGCCTGCTTCGCCACGGTCACGCCCGCGTCGCCGACCACTTTGGTGAAGGCACCGAGACCCATCACCTGGGCGCCGAGCTTGCGGGCCATGTCGGCGGCCGCGAGCAGGCGTGCGTAGGTGAACTCCGGGCTGTGCGCCATCAGCTCCTTGGGGGTCCCGCCGACCGTGATGAGCCAGCCCTCCGCCTCCGCGCCGGTGGGCGAGGTGATGCCGGTGACGTGGCTGTAGGTGAACGGCGGCGCGTAGGCCACCGCCTTCTCGACCAGGTCGACCACCGGGCCCGGCGAGAGCCTGGTGAGGGTCGCCAGCGGCTCGACGTTGGTGAAGAACTTCTGCGACAGCGGGTGGATCACGAACGCGAACCGGCTCTTGCGCCGCGGGCCGTTCGGGTACAGCAGCCGGGGCTCCAGGCCTGCCGCATCGATCATGTCGAGCAGGTCGTCGTTGGTGAGGGTCCCCGAGCCCGACACGGTCGCGAGCATCATCGCCTCGAGGACGGCGGCCGAGACGGTGACGCCGGGGAAGGGCTGCGGGGTGGCGTCGAGCACCATGTCGACGCCACGGTCACCCAGCTCGGCCAGCCGGTCGGCCGAGATCGACGAGGTCACCAGCGTCTTGCCGGCGAGGTCCTCGAGCCCGAACCCGGTGAGCTCCTCGTAGGTCGCCACGACCACGTCGCAGTCGCGGGCCGCCTTGCGCGCCAGCGCGTGGCTGATCCGGTGGCCCGGAGCCCGGATCTGCGACTTGACCGGCCCGGGAAGCCGGTGCACCGGCCACAGCGCCACGTCCGCAGCGAGGCCGAGCACCGGGTTGCCGTCGAGCTTGGCGGGGAGGTCGAGCCGCAGCAGCGGGTCCTCGAACTCGAGGTTGTCGGTGAACTCGCGGAGGATCCGTGTGGTCCGCTCGTGGTTCATCCCTCCGAGCACGACGGTTCGGGCGTTGTCGAAGAAGCCCGGCATCTCGGTCTGCACGTGCCGCACCGCCCACTCCTGCAGGACGTCGCGCAGTGCATGCCCGTTGGTGACGGGCACGTCGTCCGTGGCACGCATGACGCGCGCGATGTCGTCGAGCTCCCCGTCGTAGAGGCCCGCGGCCCGCGCCTCGCGGATCCCGGTGACCGCGACGGCGGCCGCTTCGTCGGCCCACTTGCGGACGATCTCCTCTGCGGCGTCGACGTTCCCGCCGGTGCCCATCCGGACGATCCGGAACTCGCGGTCCAGGAAGCTGACCTGCTGGTCGTAGTCCCGGTCGGGTCCGGTCAGGCTGACGTTGACGACGACGGTCGGGGTGGTCCCGGACATGGTGCCTCCTGAGGCGGTTGCGGACGGCTGGGGTGCTGCTCAGACCATCGCGGCGGCGTCGTACTCGGGGTGCTCGAGCATGAAGTCGAGCAACCGGTCGGCGTAGCTGTCGAAGCCCGGGCACACGAGCCCGGACCCGGCGAGGTCGGTGGTGGTGTTCGTGGTGGCGTAGGTGGTGGGGGAGGCGAAGTAGTCGAGCGCCTCGGCCGGCAGCCCGAGGAGCCGCTCCATCCCGGGCACCCACTCGACGACGAGCCGGGTGGGACGCAGCGGGAGTGAGAGCCACAGCACCCGCTTGCCGAGGCGGCGGGCGAAGGTGTCGACGAGGTGGCGCACGGTCGGTGGCCGCGGGTCGGTGAGCGCGTAGGTGCGGCCGGCCGACTCGTCGAGCACGGACAGCTCGTCCATCGCCTCGACCACGAAGTCGCGCGGGACCAGGCAGACCTTGACCCGGTCGGCGTCCCCGACCGCAGGCACCAGGGCCAGGCGCAGCTGCCGGCGCAGGAACGTCGCCAGGAAGTAGGGACCGTCGTACTTCTGGGTCTCGCCGGTGCGCGAGTCGCCGACGACGATCCCCGGCCGGTAGATCGTGGCCGGGAGGCCGTCGGCCATCGCCTTGCGCACCAGCATCTCGGCCTCGAACTTCGTCGACTCGTAGTGGTTGCGGAACGTCTGGCCCTCGTCGAGGCCGTCCTCGGGGAACTCGCCGTCGTAGCGCCCGCTGACGTAGCAGGTGCTGACGTGGTGGAGCCGGCCGAGCCGCGGCAGGGAGCCGCAGAGCTCCAGGACGTTGGCCGTGCCCGTCACGTTCACCCGGTGGGCGACCTCGGCCGGCACGGACAGGTCGTAGACCGCCGCGAGGTGCCAGACCTCGGTCACGTCGTCGAGGTCGACGCGGCCCGGTGCGACGGCCAGGTCCGGCGCGGTGATGTCGCCCTCCACCAGTTCGACCCGGCCGGCCGTGTCCGGGTGGGTCATCGAGAGCTCGTGCACCCGCTCCCGCGCGAGGCGCAGGTGCCGCTTCTGCACCAGGCAGACCGCACGGGTGTCCTCGCGCCGGGCGAGCAGCCGGGGGAGGAGTGCGGAACCGAGAAAGCCGGGGAAGCCGGTCATCAGCAGTGTGTTCACGACGTCACGTCTCCAGGTCGTTCCGGGGACGCCCGTACGGCGGGCGTCCGCTCACTGGCAACGATGCGACGCGGCCGGACGTACCGGCAGTGTCGAAGGGCCCTCATTCGACGTGACCCACCGAACATCCGGGCGCCGGGACCATCGGCCCTGTCCGCACGTTGCGGCACGCCGCAGTCTGGTCGGGGAGAGGGGCCGACCATGCCGACCGACACCGCCACCCGGACCGTCGAGGTGGCCGCGCCGTACGACGCAGTGCTGGGCACGATCCGTGAGGTGGAGAGCCAGGCCGAGTGGATCCCCGAGATCCTGGAGGCCGAGCTGCTGGAGGTCTACGAGGACGACGAGCTCCCCGCCACCGCACGGTTCAAGGCCTCGGCGACCGTCGGGACCGACGAGTACACGTTGAGCTACGAGCATCCCGACGACGGGATGAGCTGGACCATGGTCAAGGGCCGGCTGCAGACCGGTCAGGAAGGGCGCTACACGCTCGCGTCCGTCGACCCCTCGCACACCGCGGTGACCTACCAGCTCACCATCCACCACAACCTGCCGCTGCCCGGCTTCATCCGCAACCGGGTGATCAGGGGACTGGTCGACAGCACGCTCACCGGGCTCAAGCAGCGGGTCGAGCACCCCCAGTAGCCGGCGGGTCATCCGCGGTCCTCGGCCTCCTGCTCCTCGTCGATCTTGTCCTTCACCCGGCCCATGCCCGGGATCTTCGTGAGAATCAGGTTCAGCTCGCGGGAGACGTCGAGCAGGTCGTGCAGGTCGGGCGCCACCGTGTTCAGGCTGTCCAGCACCGGCATTATGTCAGCCTCAACCCGGTTGGTCAGTCGGGGCATCTGGTCGACCAGGGCGACCATCGCGTCGACCTCGGCGGGCGAGGTGGTCTCGGCCAGCCGGGCCAGGATCGGCTGCAGCCTGGTCAGCGAGGGCTCCAGCCGGTCCAGCAGCGAGGCGATCCGGTCGTTGAGCGGGCCGACGGCGGTGATCAGGGCGTCGGAGCGGGTCACCACGGTGCCGGAGCGGGTCACCACGGTGCCGGCGCGGCCCACCACGTCGGCCGAACCCGCGACCACCCGGTCCGCCCCCGAGACGACGTCGTCGGTCTCGGACACGACGCGGTCGGCCGACGCCCGGGTGGCGTCGATGTCGTCGACCACCCGGCCGATGCGTTCGAGCAGTTGCTCCGCCTCACCGATCAGGCGCAGGACGCGGGGACCGGCGGCCCACAGCTGCTCGAGGACCTGGCGGACGTCGTGGGGACCGGGGAGGGGTAGGCGCATCCCGTCACGGTAGCCAGGCCACGTGAGTTGACATAATGTCGCTTATCGGCGACTTGGAGAGCCGGGTCGCGCCCGACGGAGCTCAGGCCCCGACATAGGCCGCGAGGTGCTGACCGGTCCGTGTCGACGCGTCGGCGACCAGGTCGGCGGGCGTGCCTTCGAAGACGACCCGGCCGCCGTCGTGGCCCGCGCCGGGCCCCAGGTCGACGATCCAGTCGGCGTGGGCCATCACCGCCTGGTGGTGCTCGATCACGATCACCGACTTGCCGGCGTCGACGAGTCGGTCCAGCAGCCCCAGCAGCTGCTCGACGTCGGCGAGGTGGAGCCCCACGGTCGGCTCGTCCAGGACGTAGATCTCACCCTTCTCGGCCATCTGCGTGGCGAGCTTCAGCCGCTGCCGCTCACCTCCGGACAGGGAGGTGAGCGACTGGCCCAGGCTGACATAACCCAGGCCCACGTCCGACAAGCGCTCCAAGACCTTGTGAGCGGCGGGTGTCTTGGCCGGGCCGTCGGCGAAGAACTCCAGTGCCTCCACCACCGGCATGGCCAGGACCTCGGCGATGTCCCTGCCGCCGAGGGTGTACTCCAGCACCGCGGCCTGGAACCGTCTCCCCTCGCACTCCTCGCACGGCGACTCGACCGTGGCCATCACGCCGAGCTCGGTGAAGACGACGCCGGCGCCGTTGCAGGTCGGGCACGCGCCCTCGGAGTTGGAGCTGAACAGCGCCGGCTTCACGCCGTTGGCCTTGGCGAACGCCTTCCGGATCGGCTCCAGCAGCCCGGTGTAGGTCGCCGGGTTGCTGCGGCGGGAGCCCTTGATGGCGCCCTGGTCGACGACGACCACACCGTCCCGCCCGGCCACGGAGCCCTGGACCAGCGAGCTCTTGCCCGACCCGGCGACCCCGGTGAGCACGCACAGCACCCCGAGCGGCAGGTCGACGTCGACGCCGCGGAGGTTGTGCGTGCGTGCGCCCCGTACCTCGAGCGCCTCCGTGGAGACTCGCACCTCGTCCTTGAGGCGCGCCCGGTCGTCGAGGTGGCGGCCGGTGATCGTGTCGCTGGCGCGCAGCCCCTCGACGGTTCCCTCGAAGCAGATGGCGCCGCCGTCCGTGCCGGCTCCCGGGCCCAGGTCGACGACGTGGTCGCCGATGGTGATCATCTCGGGCTTGTGCTCCACGACGAGGACGGTGTTGCCCTGGTCGCGCAGCTGCAGCAGCAGCTCGTTCATCCGCTGGATGTCGTGGGGGTGCAGGCCGATCGAGGGCTCGTCGAACACGTAGGTGACGTCGGTCAGCGACGAGCCGAGGTGGCGGATCATCTTGGTCCGCTGGGCCTCACCCCCGGACAGCGTGCCCGCGGGCCGATCCAGGCTCAGGTAGCCCAGTCCGATGCCGGTGAAGGCGTCGAGCAGGTGCCGCAGCCCCGCGAGAAGCGGTGCGACCGACGGTTCGTCGAGCTCGTGCACCCAGGCGGCGAGGTCGCTTATCTGCATCGCACAGAGCTCCGCGATGTTCTTCGCGCTCACCGTCGAGGACAGCGCCTCCCGGGTGAGCCGGGTGCCCGCGCACTCCGGACAGGTCGTGAAGGTGATCGCCCGCTCGACGAACCGTCGCACGTGCGGCTGCATCGCCTCGATGTCCTTGGACAGCATCGACTTCTGGATCTTGGGGATCACCCCTTCGTAGGTGAGGTTCACGCCGTCGACCTTGATCTTGGTCGGCTTCCCGTGCAGCAGCTTGTCGAGCTCCTTCTTGGTGAACTTCGCGATCGGCTTGTCCATGTCGAACCCGGCGCCGCTGAAGACGCGGCCGTACCAGCCGTCCATGCTGTAGCCGGGCACCAGCAGCGCGCCCTCTCCGAGCGACTTAGACTCGTCGTACAGCGCGGCCAGGTCGAAGTCGGAGACCGAGCCCATCCCCTCGCAGCGCGGACACATCCCGCCGAGGTACACGGCGTCGCGCACCACGGTCCTCTCCACCCGGTCGCCCTTGTCGGTGCTCATGACGCCGCTGGCCCGGCGGGTCGGCACGTTGAAGGAGAACGCGGTGGGCGGGCCGACGTACGGCGTGCCCAGCCGGCTGAAGAGGATCCGCAGCATCGCGTAGGCGTCGGTGGCGGTGCCGACCGTCGAGCGCGGGTTGGCGCCCATCCGCTCCTGGTCGACGATGATCGCGGTGGTCAGGCCCTCCAGCCGGTCGACCTCCGGTCGGGCCAGGTTGGGCATGAAGCCCTGCACGAACGCGCTGTAGGTCTCGTTGATCAGCCGCTGTGACTCGGCGGCGATCGTGTCGAAGACCAGCGAGCTCTTGCCGGAGCCGGAGACCCCGGTGAACACCGTCAGGCGCCGCTTCGGCAGCTCGACGGTGATGTCCTTGAGGTTGTTCTCGCGCGCGCCCTGCACCCGGATCAGGTCGTGACTGTCGGCAACGGTGCTCATGGTCTCAGCGGAGCTCCTGGATGCGGATCAGGTTCCCGGCCGGGTCGCGCACCGCGCAGTCGCGCACGCCGTAGGGCTGCTCGGTCGGCTCCTGCACGATCTCGACGTCGCCGGACTGGAGTCGCTCGAACGTTCCGTCGAGGTCCTTGGTGGCCAGCAGCAGCATCGCGTAGGTGCCCTTGGCCATCATCTCCGAGATCGTACGACGTTCCTCGTCGGTGATCCCGGGGTTGGCGCCCGGCGGATCCAGCACGATCGAGGTCTGGGGCTGGTCGGGCGGGCCGACCGTGATCCAGCGCATCGCGCCCTTCCCGACGTCCTTGCGGACCTCGAAACCGAGGATGTCGCGGTAGAAGGCCAGCGAGGCCTCTGGGTCGTCGTGCGGCAGGAAGCTCGCGTTGATGGTGATGTCCATGACGCCTCAGGCTAGTTGTGGCTGCGCGGCCCACGCTTCTCGATTCCTGATCGGCCTGGTGACCTGCTTCGCCACGCACGGCGGCAGCCGGGAGGCGTCGTACGCCGCTTCGTCGCGGTAGCCGCTGGGCGACATCCCGACCAGCTCGTGGAAGCGGGTGCTGAAGGTGCCCAGGGACCCGTAGCCGACCGCGAAGCACACCTCGGTGACGCTGAGGTCCCCCCGGCGCAACAGTGCCATCGCCCGTTCGATGCGCCGGGTCATCAAGTAGGAGTAGGGCGACTCCCCGTAGGCCGCCCGGAACTGCCGGCTCAGGTGCCCCGCCGAAATGTTCACCCCGCGCGCCAGCGCCTCGACGTCCAGGGGCTGGGCGTACTCCCGGTCGATGCGGTCGCGAACCCTGCGCAGCAGGGCGAGGTCGCGCAGTCGCTGCGTCTCGGCGGTCGGGCTGGTCACGGCCGCGATCCTGCCACGCAGTCCCGCCCCGTGCCCAGCCATCCGCTCGATCCTCGGTCCCGCTGCTCCAGCAGCTCGTCGAGCCGCTCGTAGCCCTCGTTCATCCCCGACTCCATCCCGCTGGCGAGCATCATGTCGCGCGCCTCGATCGAGTCCACCACCGACGTGACGGTCAGCCGGGTCCGGCCGTCGCCGAGGTCCTCGAGGACCGCTGTGTCGAGGCTGACGCCGTCGGGGTAGCCCTCGTAGGTGAACGTCTGCACCATCCGGTCCGGGAAGCGGATCTCGTGGAAGCTGCCGAAGAACGCGTGCTCGACGCCGTCCTCGCCGGAGTGGAGGTAGCGGTAGCCGCCGCCGGTCACGGCGTCATAGCGGTCGATCCGCATGGTGAGCCGCCGCGGCCCGAGCCACTGGACGATCAGGTCGGGGTCGGTGTGGGCGCGGAACACCCGCTCCCGAGGGGCGTCGAACTCGCGGACGATCCGGATCACCGGCAGGTCGCGCACGGCCTCGATGGTGGTCTCAGGGTGGGTGGTGCCGGTCATGATGCTGCTCCTGCCTGGTCTGCCGGGTCCGAGTCGTCGGCCGCGGCCGGTTCTTCCATGGCTGCGAGGACCGCGTCGAGGCGCTGGTAGCGGCTCTCCGCTTCGCGCCGGTAGCGCTCGATCCACCTGGTCATCAGGTCGAACACCTCCGCCTCGAGGTGGCACGGCCGGCGTTGGGCATCCTTGCGACGGCTCACCAGCCCGGCGTCCTCGAGCACCTTGAGGTGCTTGGACACCGCCTGCACGCTGACGTCGTACGGGGTGGCCAGCTCGTTGACCGTCGCGTCGCCGGCGGCCAGGCGGCCGACCATGTCGCGCCGGGTGGGGTCGGCCAGCGCCGCGAAGACCTTCGAGAGCCGGTCCCCCGCCATCGATCCATCCGCCTTCCGTATTCAACCTGTTGGTTGAATAGACGCTACGCCCGACCGCCAGCGTTGTCAACCCATTGGTTGTATATCAGACCGGTCGCCTCTCGATCCCGGCTGCGCAGCAGCTGCTCAGGTCAGGGCCGCAGCATGACCTTGATCGCGCGCCGCTCGTCCATCGCCCGGTAGGCCTCGGCGACGTCGTCGAGCGGCAGGGTGAGGTCGAAGACCAGGCCGGGGTCGATCCGCCCGTCGAGAACCCGCTCGAGAAGGTCGGGCAGGTAGGTGCGGACCGGGGCCATCCCGCCGGCCAGGCCGATGTTCTTGCCGAACATCCGGCCGATCGGCAGCTCGATGCCGTGCGGGACACCGACGAAGCCGACCGTCGAGCCCGGGCGCGCGATCTTGAACGCGGTCTGCATCGCCGGGTCGTTGCCGACGCACTCGAGGACGGCGTCCGCGCCGACCCCGTCGGTCAGGTCGCGGATGCGCTGCTCGCCATCCTCGCCGCGCTCGGGAACGATGTGGGTCGCGCCGAAGCGCTCGGCGAGCTTCTGCCGGGGCTCGTGGCGCGACATCGCGATCACCCGCTCGGCACCGAGCTGGGAGGCGGCGATGACGCCGCAGAGCCCGACTGCACCGTCGCCGACGACCACCGCGGTGGAGCCGGGCTTCACCCCCGCGGCGACGGCGGCGTGCCATCCGGTCGCCATCACGTCGGAGAGGGTCAGCAGCGACGGGACCAGTGCGTCGTCCGGCATCCCTTCGGTCTTCACCATCGAGCCGTCGGCCTGGAAGACCTTGGCGTACTCGGCCTGCCCGCCGTTGGTGAAGCCCTGGTGCATGCAGGCCGACGTCACGCCGGCCGCGCAGTGCGGGCAGGTGTTGTCGCAGTGCACGAACGGCACGATCACGAAGTCGCCCGGCTTGAAGTTGCGGACGTCCGCCCCGACCTCCTCGACCACTCCGACCGCCTCGTGACCGATCGGCGAGCCAGGGTCGATCGGGTTCTCGCCCCGGTAGGGCCACAGGTCCGAGCCACACACGCAGGCCGCGGTGACCTTGATGATCGCCTCGTGGGGCTCGTCGATGCTCGGACTCGGGCGCTCCTCGAGCCGGATGTCGCGGGGGCCGTGGATGGTGGTGACTCGCATGGGCGCCATCCTGTCATGGCGGTGGTGGGCCGCCGACGGAGCGCGGTTGCTGCCAGCGCGCAGACTGGAGACATGCGCGACGGGGTGCAGGTGGCGGCACGGGCAGCGGTGTTCGCGCTGCTCTGGTTCACCCTGCTCGACGACAGCGGCTACGGGCAGGACCAAGGTGGTGCGGGGCTGTTCCTGATCGGCGCGATGGCTCTGGTCGGTCTGCTCTGGGGCGTCGCCGACGGCCTCCTCGCCCGCGGCACGATGACCCGGACCATGCTGCGCTGGGCCGTGGTCGCGCCGGTCCTCGCCCTGCTGCTCACGGTCGCCGGCGCGGTCGCGGACGGCGCGTGGCTGCCCGCGGTCGACCTGCTGCGCTGGGTGGCCGGGCTGGTTGCCATGCTGTACTTCGTCGTCGTCCTGCCCGCCGGGCTCGGCGTGGTGCTCGGCTCCGGCGCGCAAGGTCTGGGCCGCCGGCCGGGACGCCGCGACTCGCCCAGCGGCGCCCGCTGACCCGCCCCCTCGCCACGTTGCGCTATCTCATATTTGAGATACCGTCGTGCCATGACTCAGGACTATCTCGGCCGGATCGGCAGCATCATCCGCGACGCCCGCAAGCACCGGGGCTGGACCCAGGCCCAGCTCGCGGACGTGCTCAACACCAGCCAGAGCGCCGTCAACCGGATCGAGCGCGGCCACCAGAACCTCAGCCTCGAGATGATCGCCCGGATCGGCGAGGCTCTGGACTCCGAGATCGTCTCGCTCGGGTCCGGGCCCACGCACCTTCGGGTGAACGGCCCGACCGTGCTCACCGGCAGCATCGACGTGAAGTCGTCGAAGAACGCCGGCGTCGCTCTCCTGGCCGCGTCGCTGCTCAACCGCGGCCGTACGACGCTGCGCCGGGTGGCCCGGATCGAGGAGGTCAACCGGCTCCTCGAGGTGCTCAACAGCATCGGCGTGCAGACCACCTGGCTCAACGAGGAGAACGACCTCGAGATCGTGCCGCCGGCCACGCTCGACCTGGGCAGCATCGACGAGCTCGCCGCCCGCCGCACCCGCTCGATCATCATGTTCCTCGGCCCGCTGATGCACCGCGAGGACGCCTTCGAGCTGCCCTACGCCGGCGGCTGCGACCTGGGCACCCGCACCGTCGAGCCGCACATGGCCGCGCTGCGCCCGTTCGGCCTGGAGGTCAAGGCCACCGAGGGCAGCTACCACGCCACGGTCAGCCGTGCGGTCACCCCGCAGCGCCCCATCGTGCTCACCGAGCGTGGTGACACCGTCACCGAGAACGCACTGCTCGCCGCCGCGCTGAACCCGGGCGTCACCGTGATCCGCAACGCCAGCCCCAACTACATGGTCCAGGACCTGTGCTTCTTCCTCGAGAAGCTCGGCGTGCACATCGAGGGCATCGGGACCACGACCCTGACCGTGCACGGCGCGGACGCCATCGAGGTGGACGTCGACTACGCCCCGAGCGAGGACCCGATCGAGGCGATGTCCCTGCTGGCCGCCGCGATCGTCACGAAGTCCGAGATCACCATCCGCCGGGTGCCGATCGAGTTCCTCGAGATCGAGCTGGCGCTGCTGGAGGAGATGGGCTTCAGCTACCTCCGCAGCGACGAGTACGTGGCGGCCAACGGCCAGACCCGCCTGGTCGACATCACCACGCACGTCTCCGAGCTGCACTCCCCCATCGACAAGATCCACCCGATGCCGTTCCCGGGTCTCAACATCGACAACCTGCCGTTCTTCGCGGTCATCGCCGCCACCGCCGAGGGCCAGACCCTGCTCCACGACTGGGTGTACGAGAACCGTGCGATCTACCTGACCGAGCTGACCAAGCTGGGCGCCTCGGTGAAGCTGCTGGACCCGCACCGCGTGATGATCGAGGGCCCGACGCACTGGTCCGGTGCGGAGATCGTCTGCCCGCCGGCGCTGCGGCCCGCGGTGGTGATCCTGCTCGCGATGATGGCCTCCAAGGGCACTTCGGTGCTGCGCTCGGTCTACGTCATCAACCGCGGCTACGAGGATCTGGCCGAACGGCTGAACCAGCTCGGCGCGAGCATCGAGATGTTCCGAGACATCTGACCCGCCGCCCGGCGTACCGTGGCTCCAGGACGCCGGTTCCGGGGTCACGCTAAGGAGCAGTCATGGCCGACAAGTCACCGCGCCAGCACCTGTCCAAGAAGGCGGGCAAGTCTCTCAAGGAGAAGCGCGCCGAGAAGCAACTGAAGGCAGAGGCCAAGAACCAGACGCAGATCGTCCCACCCGGCAAGCACTGAGCCGGAGCTCCACCGGCACTTCGCCGCTGGAGCCCGGCGTGGTTGTCAGCCGAAGAGCAGCTCGAGATAGGACCGCACCGCGGGAGCCGTCGACGCCGGCGGCGCCGTCATGTCCGCGGTGATCCGCGGGATCGGCTGCGTGGAGGGTCCGGAGTCGCGGTACCAGTCGTTCTCGGCCTCGGTCAGGTTGCCCAGCTCGGCCCGCTCGAGGAAGATCCCGCTGCACGACGTGCACTGGTGGACCTCCACCGTGCCCACGTTGCGCACCCTCATCGTCGACCGGCACTGGGGACAGCTCATCTCCTCCATGGGCCCGACGGTACTCCCCGGGACTACTCGTCGTCCGACTGCAACGCCTGAGTAGGGCGACGGATGCGGCACGGCGCCCACGTGCGCGAGGATCCGCCCATGGGAGTGGATACTGCACACGTGACGCGACCTCGCACCGGCTTCGCCTACCTCGACGCGGGCCTGGACCGACCCGGCGTCGTGCTGGCGTTCGCACACCGCGGGGGCGCCTTCCACCCCGAGATCGAGGGGCTGGAGAACACGCTGACCGCCTTCCAGCACGCCGTGGACCTCGGTTACCAGTACCTCGAGACCGACGTGCACGCCACCCGCGACGGCGTGCTGCTCGCCTTCCACGACGCGGTGCTCGACCGGGTCACCGCCAGCACCGGGGCGATCGCCGACCTCCGGTACGACGACCTGGCCGAGGTCGTCGTCGCGGAGCGGGAGCAGATCCCGACCCTGGCCGGCCTGCTCGAGCGGTTCCCGAAGGGGCGGTTCAACATCGACATCAAGTCCGACGGGGCGGTCCGGCCGCTGGCCGAGCTGATCCGCCGGACCTCGAGCCACGACCGGGTCTGCATCGGGTCGTTCGAGGCCCGGCGGATGAAGGCGTTCCGGTCCGCCATGGACCGCCCGGTGGCCACCGCGTGCGGACCCGCGGCCGTGGTCGCGGCCCGGTTCGCGCCGCTCGGACGCCTCGCCGCGCGAGTGGCCCGGATGCCGGGTGCGGCCTTCCAGGTCCCACATCGCCGCGGCCCCGTCCGGGTGGTGACCGAGGAGTTCGTGGACCGGGCCCACGCCATGGGCCGCCCGGTGCACGTGTGGACTGTCGACGACCCGGCCGAGATGGCCGAGCTGCTCGACCTCGGGGTCGACGGCATCTTCACCGACCGGACCGACCTGCTGCGCGACGTACTCGTCGCCCGCGGCCAGTGGATGGGAACCGCAGCATGAGCACGCCCGCCGGCATCGCCGACCTCGAGCCGCTCGCACGGCGCAAGGAGCAGCGCGCCTGGTACTGGTACGACTGGGCCAACTCCGCCTTCGTCACCACGATCGGCACCGTCCTGTTCGCGCCGTACCTGATCTCGGTGGCCGAGCAGGCCGCGTGCGGGTTCGTCGGCGACGCCGACCGGCCCTGCACCGCCGACCTGAGCGTGCTCGGGATCGCCGTCTCCCCCGGCTCGCTGGTCGCCTACGTGGTCACCCTGGCGACCATCGTCTCCGCCCTGGTGCTGCCGGTCGTGGGCGCGGCCGCCGACCGCTCCGCGCGCAAGAAGCAGATCATGGCCGGCTTCGCCTGGACCGGCAGCCTGGCCGCGGCCTGCATGTTCTTCGTCACCGGGTCGGACTGGCAGCTCGGCGCGGCCCTGCTGTTCGTCGCCAACATCTGCCTCGGCTCCTCGCTGGTGGTCTACGACGCGATCCTGTGCGAGATCTCCACCCCCGACGAGCGCGACCGGGTCTCCTCGCGGGGCTGGGCGCTCGGCTACCTCGGCGGCGGGCTGCTCCTGGCGGTCAACCTCGCGGTCGTCACCCTGCACGACAGCCTCGGCATGTCGACGGGCCTGGCCGTCCGGGTCAGCCTGCTGTCGGCGGCCGTGTGGTGGGCGGCCTTCACGCTGATCCCCTACCGCGGGATCCGCAACCGTCCGCCGGTGGCCGTGGTCCCGGAGCAGGGCAACCTGGTCCGGCAGAGCTTCGGCCAGCTCTGGGCCACCCTGCGCGACCTGCGCACCTACCCGGTCACGTTGACGTTCCTGCTGGCCTACCTGTTCTACAACGACGGCATCCAGACCGTCATCGTCTCGGCGTCGACCTATGGTGAGAAGCAGCTCGACTTCGGCACCTCGGTCTTGATCGCCACGATCCTGCTGGTCCAGTTCGTCGCCTTCGGCGGTGCGCTGCTGTTCGGCAAGGCCGCGGAGCGCTGGGGCAGCAAACAGGTCATCCTGGTCGGTCTCGTGGTGTGGATGCTCGTGGTCACGGCGGCGTTCTTCCTGCCCGAGCGCAACATCGCGCTGTTCCTGGTGCTGGCGGTGGGCATCGGGCTGGTGATGGGCGGCACCCAGGCGCTGTCGCGGTCGTTCTTCAGCCTGCTCATCCCCCGCGGTCGCGAGGCGGAGTACTTCAGCCTCTACCAGGCCGCGGAGCGGGGCACCAGCTGGTTCGGCACCCTGGTCTTCGGCCTGGTCCACCAGTGGACCGACTCCTACCGGCCGGCCATCTTCGCGCTGATCGTGTTCTTCGCGGTCGGCGGCGCCCTGCTCGCCAAGGTCGACGTCCGCGCGGGGATCCGCGAGGCCGGCAACGAGGAGCCGGTGATCGTCTGAGGATCGGTCAGCAGGTCCAGCCCCTGCCCTCGGACCATCGGCTTCCCGGCGCCCGCGGACGCGTTGAACCTGCAAGCGATTGTGTGCCAGGGGCCCGGAGTGGGTACCGTTTCCGGTGAGGACGTACACCGGGGGCCGATTCGGGAATCTCCCGACCTGACCGTTCGTTGTGACTCACGAGGCGCCCGTCGGCTCGTCATCGCAGCCAGGTCGACGTCGTCGCCTGCACGTACACGGGGAATCCACACACCAGGAGGTGGCTCATGGGAGAGCGGACACTGCGTGGCGCCCGCCTCGGGGGCCAGAGTTTTGAGGACGAGCGCGGCATCGAGTTCGCCGCGCGGCAGAACATCGGCTATGCCTGCCCGGAGGGCCACGAGTTCGAGATCCCGATGTCGGTCGAGGCCGACATCCCGGCGGTCTGGGAGTGCCCACGGTGCGGCGCGGAGGCGCTCAGCAAGCACGGCCAGGAGCGCGAGGTGAAGGCCGAGAAGCCGGTCCGCACCCACTGGGACATGCTCCTCGAGCGTCGCTCGGTCAAGGAGCTGGAGGAGATCCTCTCGGAGCGCCTCGAGCTGCTGCGCGGCGGCGAGATCGGCCCCGCGCACCTGCACCGGCCGAGCAAGAAGAAGGCCAAGTCGGCCTGAGCGAGCCGGCTAGTCCACGACGTCGCCCCGGACGACCGAGTCATCGGTCCCGGGGCGTTGTCGTGCCTGCGGCCCCTCGGCGGGCCCGCGCACCGTGAAAGCGGCGTACGACGAGCCGCCGGCCAGCTTGCGGGTCACGATCTTGGTCAGCGCGCCGCGCATCAGCGGACGGGTCAGCGGCAGGATGCAGGCGAAACCGACGATGTCGGTGATGAACCCGGGCGTGAGCAGCAGCGTGCCACCGACCAGGACCAGCGCGCCGTCGGCGAGCTCGCGGGCCGGCATCCGACGCTCGGAGAGCGCGGTCTGCAGGGCCCGCCAGGCGCGTGCGCCCTCGTGCTTGACCAGGTAGCCGCCCAGGAAGCCGCTGCCGAGCAGCAGCGCCACGGTCCACCACCCGCCGATGAGCTGACCGACCTGGATCAGCAGGTAGACCTCGGCGACCGGCACCACCACGAACAGCAGCACCAGCACCCACCACGGAATCCTCTTGCGCACGCCGTGCCTCCAGACTGCTCGGGTCAGCGCACCGGTGCCCGGCCGCGCTGCACCTTCGAGAGTACGTCGCGGGCCTGGCGCCGTCGCTCGGTCAGCCCCCACCGGGTGATCCGGCGCAGGGACTCGGTGGCGACCACCCGGTCCATCTTCGACTCGCCTCGCTCGCGCTCCACGAACTCGATCGGCACCTCGACCACCCGCAGCCCGGCTTGGACGGTGCGCCAGGCGAGGTCGGCCTGGAAGCAGTATCCGGAGGACTCGACGCTGCCGAGGTCGATGGTCTCCAGCGTGCGCCGGCGGAACAGCCGGTAACCCGCGGTCACGTCCCGGACCGGGATGCCGAGCGCCAGCCGGGCGTAGATGTTGCCGCCGACCGAGAGCGCCTTGCGAGCCAGCGGCCAGTTCACCACCGAACCACCGGGCACCCAGCGTGACCCGATCACCAGGTCGGCGGCGGTGAGCGCGTCCAGCAGCCGGGGCAGCTGCTCGGGCTGGTGGGAGCCGTCTGCGTCCATCTCGCCGACCACGTCGTAGCCGCGCTCCAGCGCGACCGAGAAGCCGTGCAGATAGGCGGCGCCGAGACCGGCCTTCTCGGTGCGGTGCACCACGAACACCTGCGGGTCGCGTGCGGCGAGGTCGTCCGCCAGGTCGCCAGTGCCGTCCGGGGAGCCGTCGTCGACCACCAGCACGTCCACCGACGGCACGGCCGCCCGGATGCGGCCGACGATCCAGGCCAGGTTGTCGGCCTCGTTGTAGGTCGGCATGACGATGACGACCGATCCCAGGTGTGCTGTGCTCATGCCTCCACGCTCGTGCTCTCGCTGTCCGGTTCGGGCGCCGGCTCGTCCGCGCGCGAGCGCCGACGATAGCCCAGTGCCCACGCGAGGAGGACGGCGACCGCGCAGATCGTGCTCAGTGCCAGCTGCACCCACCGGCCCAGCGCCAGAGCCAGTGGACTGCTGACCGGTCCGAGGACGGACGTCTCCAGCACCGTCTGGGTGCGCACGGGGGCGCGCTCGATCACCCCACCGTCGGGCGCGATGATGCCGGACACGCCGTTGGTCGCCGCCACCACGACCGGACGGCCGGTCTCGATCGCCCGCAGCCGGGCGATGGCGAACTGCTGCTCGACCTGGCCGGTGCCCATGTAGGTCGCGTTGTTCGTCTGGACCACCAGCGCCCGGGTCCGCGGCGCCACCGCCTCGCGCACCACCTCGTCGTACGCCACTTCGAAGCAGATCACGTCGCCGAAGGTGATGCCGTTCATCTCCAGCACCCCCGGCTCCGTGCCCGGCACCATGTCGCGCGGGATCTGGTCGAGGCGGCGGATGTAGTGCGCGAGCTCGTCGCGGAAGGGGATGTACTCCCCGAACGGGACGGGGTGCCGCTTGGAGTACCGCTCCCCCGGGCCGGTGCCGGGGTGCCAGACGATGCCCTGGTTGTAGACGTCGGAGGGCTCGCGGCCGTCGACCATGGCGCCGACCAGCACCGGCACGCCGACCGCGTCGACCGCCTGCTGGATCTGGGCGTAGGCGGTCGGGTCCCGGAACGGGTCGATGTCGGTGGAGCTCTCCGGCCAGATCAGCAGGTCGGGCTTCGGCGCCTCGTCCGCCGCGATGCGCCGCGCCAGACCGAGGGTGGCGTTGACGTGGTTGTCCAGCACGGCCCGGCGCTCCGAGAACGCGTCCATGCCCTCCCCGGGCACGTTGCCCTGGACGACCGCGACCGTGAACGGGTTGTAGTCCGCGTCGGGTGAGGGCGCGTTGACCGGCCGGACGGAGAACACCACGGCGAGGGCGCACGCGAGCAGGAGGGCGGCACCGGCACGCACCGGGGTCCGGCGCACCGACAGCAGCGTCCAGGCCAGGGTCGTGCCGACGAGCGCCACCAGGTACGTCGTACCGCTGGAGCCCACGTAGGCGAACGCCGGCGCCACCGGGGTGTCGACGACAGCGAACGCCAGCCGGCCCCACGGGAAACCGCCGAAGGGGACCGAGCCCCGCAGCAGCTCGGCGCCGACCCACACCGCGGCGGTCCACAGCGGCCACCAGCGCAGCCGCAGCACCCAGGAGGTCGCGACCCCGGCGAGGCCGTAGAACAGCGCCTCCAACAGCGACAGCGCCACCCAGGCGTCCGAGCCGATCACCCGCAGCCACGGCAGCAGCACCAGCATGAAGACCATCCCGAACACCGTGCCGGTGCCGAAGGCGAGCCGGGGTCCGCAGCCGCGCACCGCCAGGGTCGCCCCGGCCACCGCCACCGGCAGCAGGTAGGCCCAGCCGAAGGGCTCGAACGACACCGCGGCGAGCAGTCCGCTGACGGCGGCCAGGGCCAGCCGGACGGGCATCGAGGTCACCGCTCCAACCTATCCGGGCCGCGGTCGGCGCACCGCGTGCGGGCGCGAAAAGAGCCCGAGGCCCTTCGGACCGACCCCGCTCCCGCTGGCTGCGGAAGTCGACGCCGTTGTCTACTGGGCAACGGGCTCATCTCGTGTCCCACCCCGGGCTCACGAGCCGTCATCCGGGATCCGCGACCCCCGGGTTCGTGGTACCCGACCCGGTCTCGCGCTCGCCTGGACGCCAGCTCGTGGCTGCGGCCTGCTTGGTGGACGACCGGAAGACTGCCCGTGCTCGGCGGAGGTGTCAACACGGCGCTGACCAGCGGGTTCGGACAAAGTCGCAGGTCAGCGAGGGTTCCTCTTCACGCAGATTTCACGCATCTTTTTGTCGAGACACGGCGTGTCGTCACACGACACGCCGTGAGGTGTCTCACGCCACCGGGACCGGTGTCGCTCAGGGCCGCGCGGGCACCACGACGGTCCCGGTCGCGGTGGTCGCGACCAGCGGCTCGTCGAGCATCTGCGCGGCGGACCCGGACACCTCCGGACGCCCGCGCCCGACCACGACCGCGCGGAACTCCAGGGTCCGGGAGCGGGTCCCCACCGCGACGACCTCGGCCCGGACCTCGAGCAGGTCACCGGCCCGCACCGGGGCGACGAACTGCACGTCGGAGTACGACGCGAACAGGCCCTCGTCCCCGTCGGTGCGGATGCACACCTCGGTGGCCACGTCGCCGAACAGGCCGAGCGAGTAGGCGCCGTCGACCAGGTTGCCGGCGTAGTGGGCGTGCGAGAACGGCACGTAGCGGCGGTGGGTGACCACCAGCCCCAGCCGCGGGTCGTCGGTGCTCATGACGCCGCCTTCCCGGCCGGCGCCGGCCGGGCCCCGGCCTGCGACGTCGCCACGCGGTGGACGAGGTAGGAAGCCACCTCGCCCGGGGTCGTGCCCTTGGAGAACACCCGGTCGACGCCGAGCTCGGCGGCCATGGCCTCGTCGAAGCGGGGGCCGCCCACGATGAGCAGCGGGCGCCGGTCGCTGGGGTAGGCCTCCCGGAACGCCGCGGACATCTCCTTGGTGTTGAGCAGGTGCGCGTCGCGCTGGGTCACCACCTGGGACACGAGCACCGCGTCCGCGTGCTCGGCCCGCGCCCGCTCGACGAGCTGGGGCACCGACACCTGCGCGCCGAGGTTCACCACCTTGATCTCGCGGTAGTACTCCAGACCCTTCTCCCCCGCGAAGCCCTTGATGTTGAGGATCGCGTCGATGCCGACGGTGTGCGCGTCGCTGCCGATGCACCCGCCGACCACCACGAGACGCCGGCGCAGCCCCTTGCGGATCGCCAGGTTCGCCTCCTTGGGGGCCAGCAGCGGGTAGTCGCGCTCGACGACCTCGACCTGGGAGACGTCGACGAGGTGGTTGACCCGGCCGTAGACCACGAAGAACGTGTAGTCGGGACCCATCGCCTTGGCGTGCACGACCATCGCCGGGTCGATGCCCATCTTCGCGGCCAGCTGGAGCGCGGCTCCCTCGGCCACCTTCGAGTGCGGCACCGGCAGGGTGAAGGAAAGCTGCACCATCCCGTCGCCCGTGGTGTCGCCGTAGGGCCGCACGATCTGCCCGCTCATCTCGCCTCCAGGATCTCGGTGGCCGGGTTGTAGTAACCGTGTGCCTTCTTCGCGACGCCGTCGAGCCCTCGCCCCGCGTCGGAGGGTCGCTTCATCAGCCCGAACGTGCCGTCCGCGATCGCCTCGAGCAGCCCGTGCCTCCCCTCGTGCTCGACGATCCGCTCGAGAAGCTCGATGCTCTCCGCGAGCACCTGGCGGGCACGCTGGACGATGAACCCGTCCGGGGCCGGCCGGAAGTCCTCGTGCAGGTTGCCCGCGGCGTTGAGCACGTGGCGGACGTTCTGCAGCGCCAGGTCGCGGTCGGACAGCCAGGGGGTCACCACCGCCTCGGTCATCATCCCGACGAGCAGGATGCTCTGGCCGGTCAGCGTGCCCGCGAGGTTGAAGAATGCGTCGAGCATGTAGCCGCGGAACACGTCCCCGGTCATGTGCCGGGTCGGCGGCATCCACTTCAGCGGCGCCTTGGGGAACAGCTCGCGGGCCAGCAGCGCGTGGGCCAGCTCCATCCGGAAGCTGTCCGGCACGGCCGGGTCGATCTCGAAGGCATGGCCCAGCCCGAGCTGCCAGTCCTCGAGCCCCGCCTCCTTGGCGAAGTACTCGTTGAGGAGCTGGGAGACGGTCACCGTGTGGGCTGCCTCGACGGCGTCCGCGGTGGTGAGGTAGTTGTCCTCGCCGGTGTTGATGATGATCCCCGCCCGGGCGTGCACCTGACGGCTGAACCGCTGGTCCACGAAGGTGCGCACCGGGTTGATGTCGCGGAACAGGATCCCGTACATCGAGTCGTTGAGCATCATGTCCAGCCGTTCGAGACCGGCCAGCGCGGCGATCTCCGGCATGCACAGACCGGAGGCGTAGTTGGTCAGCCGCACGTAGCGGCCGAGCTCCTTGCTCGACTCGTCCAGGGCGGCCCGCATCAGCCGGAAGTTCTCCTGGGTGGCGTAGGTGCCGGCGAAGCCCTCGCGGGTCGCCCCCTCCGGCACGTAGTCGAGCAGCGACTGCCCGGTGGAACGGATCACCGCGATCACGTCGGCGCCCTCCCGCGCTGCCTGCTGGGCCTGCGGGATGTCCTCGTAGATGTCCCCGGTCGCGACGATCAGGTAGATCCAGGGCTTCTGGGGCGGGTCTCCCCACCTCTTGACCAGCCGGTCCCGCTCGCGCCGGCGAGCGTCGACGCGCCGGATCCCTGCTCCTACCTGCTTCGCCGCAGCGGCGCGCGCCCGGGTGAGCTCCCGGCCCTCGGGCACCCGGAACCGCACCGAGCCGGCGGACGCCTTCTGCGCGAGCACGGCGAGGTCGTCGGCCTCCCCGCGGACCAGCGCGTCCCACACCGGGAGCGCAATCCCGTGCTCGATACCCACGTCGCCACGGACCGCGTCCAGCAACCGGTTGGCCCACGGGATCCCGTCGGCGTCGGCGCCACGGAGCCCGCCAAGGCGGAGCGTGGCCCGTTCGACCGAGACGGTGGTGTGCTGCTTGGTGAGGCTCACGATCGGTCGGCCGGCCCGGCGCGCCAGCGATCGGGCCTTCCGGACGGTGACCGGGTCGAGGTCGAGCTTGCCCTTCACGAAAGTGCTCCTGGTTCTTCGAAGGCGACCTCGCCGTGCACCAGCGTCAGCACGCAGGTGGGCAGGTCGAGGTCGGGGTGCAGGTCTGGAAGCAGGGGTACGCCGGCTCGCGGGTCGGTCGACCAGGCGGCGACACGGGCGTCCGGGGTCTGCACGGCGAGCTCGCCCGGCACGTCCCAGACGGCGATGCTCGCCGGGGCGCCGGGAGCGATCACGCCACCCTCGTCGCGCCGCGCCGCACGCCAGCCGCCCCGGGTGTGGGCGTTGAAGGCGGCCCGTACGGTCAGCCGCTCGGCCTCGTTGTGGTGGTGGCTGGCGGCACGGACGGCGGCCCACGGCCCGAAGGGGGTCACCGGGGTGTCCGAGCCGAAGGCGAGCGCGACGCCGGCACGGTTCAGCGAGGCGAACGCATTCATCGCCATGGAGCGCTCCACGCCCAGCCGCTGGGCGTACAGCGAGTCGGTCCCGCCCCACAGACCGTCGAACATCGGCTGCATGCTCGCGGTGACGCCCCACTCGCCCAGCAGGCTCATCTGCTCGGGGGTGACCATCTCCAGGTGCTCGAGCCGGTGGCGGGCGCGCACCAGCGCCTGCACCCCGAGCTTCTCCGCCGCGCGGCGGAAGCCCTCGACGACGGCGTCGGCCGCGCGGTCGCCGATGACGTGGAACCCGGCCTGCAGGTCGGCCTCGGTGCAGGCCACCACGTGCCGTGCGACCTCGTCGGCGCTCAGGTAGAGGTGGCCCGAAGTGCTCGCGTCGTCGGTGTACGGGGTGTGCATCGCCGCAGTGCGCGAGCCCACGGCGCCGTCCATGCACAGGTCTCCGGCCGCACCGATGCAGCCGAGCTCGCGGGCCTCCTCGAGCCCGTCGAGGACGCCCCAGTAACCGACCACCTCGGGCAGCACCTGCACCTGCGTGACCGACCTGATCCGGGCGAAGTCCTCGGCCGGGGAGTCGCCGGGGGCGCCGTTCTCGTGGACGGCGCCGATCCCGGAACGCGCGGCGTCCACGAGTGCCCGGGCGACGGCGTCCTCCTGGACGGTGCCGGGCAGGGTCTCGAACACCGAGGCGCGCGCCACGTTGTTGGCCTCGCGGGCGACCAGCCCGTCGTCCTGGTAGCCCTCGGTGGCCGCCAGCTCGGGCAGCCGGTCCAGGAAGGCGGTGGACACCACGGCGGAGTGGGCGTCCACGCGCGCGAGGTAGGCGATCTTGCCTCCGACGGCACGATCCACCTCGGCCCGGGTGAACGGGCGCTGCTCCGGCCAGCCGGACTCGTCCCAGTTCAGCCCGAGCACCAGGGGCAGCGGGGTGGCCCGGGCATGCGCCGCGAGCGCGTCGAGCGCGTCGGTCAGCGAGGCCGCTCCCGCCAGGTCCACGCTGAACGCGGCCATCCCGGTCTGGGACAGGTGCACGTGGGAGTCCACGAAGGCGGGGGTGACGAGGCGGCCACCCAGGTCGACCACCCGGTCGGCGCCGTCGGCGAAGTGCACCGAGGCGTCGTCGTCGCCGGTCCAGACGACGTGGCCGTCCTCGATGCTCAGGGCCGTCGCGTGCGGGTCGGCGGGGGTGTGCACGTATCCCCCGCGGAGCAGGATCCTCATGCGACCATCCTCACAGCCTGCGCTCGAACAGCTCGCGCACCCCGCCGTTCGTCCGCAGCAGGGACAAGGCGTACTCGGCGTGCCCGGGGACGTAGCCGTTGCCGACCAGCATGGTCACGTCGGCGGCCAGGCCCTCCGCCCCGAGCGCCGCCGCGCTGAACGAGGTCGCCATCGAGAAGAAGATCACGGTGCCGCCGTCGCCGGTGCTCAGGATCGCCCCGCCCTCGCACCCGGGCACGTCGACGCACACCACGGTCACGTCGGCGGGCCCGCCGGCTGCCGCCACGGCCTCCGCGAGCGCCACCGGGTCGCGGGCGTCGGCGAGTGCGACCTCGTCGCACAGCCCGGCGCTCCGGAGCAGGTCGGCCTCGGCCTGCACCGGCACGACACCTACGGTCCGCCCGGCACCGGCGTCCCGTGCCGCGGCGAGCGACAGCGACCCCGACTTGCCGGCGCCGCCGATGACGGCCACCACCGGGTCGTCGTACCCCCGCACCACCCGGGCGGTCAGGGCCGGGGCGCCGCAGACGTCCATCACCGACAACGAGAGCTCCGGCGCCAGGTCGGCGGGGATCCGGGCGGCGATCGAGCGGCCGAACAGGACGGCGTACCCGTCGGCGGGAACCTGCTCGCTGCGCCCGTCCCACGAGGCAAGGTCGTCCTCGATGACCAGCGGGGTGAGCGTCAGCGAGACCAGGGTCGCGACCCGGTCACCGACCGCGAGCCCGAGCGGAGAGTCCGCCCCGACCTCCTCGACGGTGCCGACGAGCATCCCCCCGGACCCGGTCTCGGGGTTCTGCATCTTGCCGCGGCTCGTCACGATGTCGAGCACGGCCCGCCGCACCGCGGCGCCGTCCCCCCCGTAGGTGCGCTCGAGCTGGCGGAACGAGGCGGCGTCGAGGTTGAGCCGCTCCACGCGGACCCGGACCTCGTCGGACCACAGCTCGCGCCGGGTGTCGAGGCGCTCGGCGGCCTGCGGGAGCACCCCCGCGGGCTCGAGGACCCGGTGCAGTCCGACCGGGCTGGAGCCGGAAGCAGTGGCGACATTCGACGCGGTCACGGCTGGTCCTCACGATCTGCGGCACATCGACAGGAAATCCTGCGGCGGGTCATTGGACTCGCCGGAGATTCTTTGCGTACTCTGGCACGAGACGTCGGCCACACACAAAACGACACGCCTGCCGCGACGTTCACGAGACGCACCAGGAGCCATCACATGAGCATCGAGACCGCCATCGGTCTGTCGACCGGCCAGCCCTACCCCTACCAGCAGGTGGAGCTCGTCGAGCCGGACTGGACCCGGTTCCCGGGGTGGAAGGACGTCACCGCCGCGGACTGGGCCTCCGTCCAGTGGCAGCGCGCCCACTGCGTCAAGAACGTCAAGCAGCTGCGCGAGCTGTGGGGCGACCTGGTCGACGACCGGTTCTACGCCGACCTCGAGCGCGACCAGCGCGAGCGGGCCACCATGTCGATGCTGGTGCCCCCGCAGATGATGAACACCATGGCGCCGCGCGAGGTGCCGTCCGGTCCTGGTTCGTTGACCGAGGCGATGTACGCCGATCCGATCCGTCGCTACATGCTGCCGGTGTTCTCGGACCGTCGTACCGACTGGCCCTCCCACCCGCACGCCACCCGCGACTCGCTGCACGAGCACGACATGTGGGTCGCGGAGGGGCTCACCCACCGCTACCCGACCAAGGTGCTCGCCGAGCTGCTGCCGACCTGCCCGCAGTACTGCGGCCACTGCACCCGGATGGACCTGGTCGGCAACTCCACCCCGGTCGTCGACAAGCTGAAGTTCGACCTCAAGCCGGTCGACCGGTACGCCTCGATGCTCGACTACCTGCGGCGCACCCCGTCGGTGCGCGACGTCGTGGTCTCCGGCGGCGACGTGGCGAACATGCCGTGGCCGCGGCTCGAGGAGTTCCTCACCAAGCTCCTCGAGATCGACAACATCCGCGACATCCGGCTCGCCACCAAGGCGCTGATCGGCCTGCCCCAGCATTGGTTGCAGGACGACGTCCGCGCGGGTGTCGCGCGAGTTGCGGCGATCGCGAACCGGCGTGGCGTCTCGATCGCGATCCACACCCACGCCAACCACGCCCAGTCGATCACCCCGATCGTCGCCGACGCCGCCCGCGCCATGCTCGAGACCGGTATCCGCGACGTCCGCAACCAGGGCGTGCTGCTCAACGGCGTGAACGCCGACCCGCACGCCCTGCTCGACCTGTCCTTCGCGCTGCTCGACGGCGCCGGGATCATGCCCTACTACTTCTACATGTGCGACATGATCCCGTTCAGCGAGCACTGGCGGGTCTCGGTGGCCGACGCCCAGCGGCTGCAGCACCACCTCATGGGCTATCTCCCGGGCTTCGCCACGCCGCGGATCGTGTGCGACGTGCCGTTCGTAGGCAAGCGCTGGGTGCACCAGCTCGCGGAGTACGACCGCGAGCTCGGGATCTCCTACTGGACCAAGAACTACCGGACCTCGATCGAGCAGTCCGACCCGGAGGCGCTGGCCCGGACGTACTCCTACTACGACCCGATCCACACGCTTCCCGAAGCGGGCCAGCAGTGGTGGCGTGACCACGCCGGCGACCCGGTCGAGGCGCTGCAGCGTGCCGAACGGGCTGCCTCGGAGTCCCGCCAGGCCGCCGAGTCCCAGAAGTCGCTCAGCTACAGCTGACCGGGCTCACCGGGCACCCCGGCGGACGACCTCGCGCAGGTGCACCCGCCGGCCGGTGATCAGCAGCGCCCGGCGGTAGATCGACGACCCCGCGAGCACGAGGAGCACGGCCGTGCCCGCGGTGAGCACCATGGCGACCGCGAGCTGGTAGATCGGCACCTCGCCGGTCGCCCAGCGGATCGGCATCGCCATGGGTGCAGACACCGGGAACATCGAGATCGCGGCGCTCCAGGCGCTGCCGGGGTCGCCCGCGACCACGGTGACTCCCAGCATGTAGCCGACGACGAGCAGCATCGTCACCGGCAGCACCGCCGTGCTCGCCTCGGTGATCTTGTCCACGAGCGCGGCGCTCGCGGCGAACAGGAACGCGAACAGCGAGAACCCGAGCACGAACCAGATCACGGCGAGCGCCAGGTCGCCGGTCGCCACCGGCGGCAGGCCGATCGAGTCGGTGACCCGCACGGCCACGGCCAGCGGGGTGACCAGCACCAGCAGCTGCGCCAGGGTGGCCACGCCGACCGCGGTCACGGTTCCGACGAGGATCTGGCTGGGTCGCAGCACGGCGAGCAGCACCTCGGAGATGCGGGTGGCCTTCTCCATCGCGACGGTGGTCGCGATGGCGCTGCCTGCGAACGTCAGCGCCAGGTAGAGCACGATGCCGACGGCGAAACCGACCCCGGCCCGGTCCTGGTCGTCGACGCGGCCGACGGGGACCTGCTCGGGCGGCTGCACCGACAGCACGTGCGTGACCTGGTCCGGCGAGAGCCCGGCGTCCACGAGCCTGCGGGTCGTCTCCTGGGCGACGACGGCCTGCGCGACGAGCACCGGGAAGGTCCCGTCGCTGCCCTCGGAGGTGAACAACGTGTCGCCGGCGAGGCCCGCGGTCGCATCGCCGTCACCGACCGCCGCTCGGACGGCCTCGCGGCCGGCGCGCGTCTCGTACTTCACCTCGAAGTCCCCGTTCGCGGCGGCCGCGTCGAGCACCGCGGTGAGCTGCTCCGGCGCCTTGCCCACGGTCGCCAGCGTGTACGTCGTACCGTCGCCTCCCAGCACCTGCGGCAGCACCACCGCCGCGGCCGAGGCGAGCAGCAGGATGCCCGTGACCACGCGGAACGCGCGCGAGCGGAGGTTCTCCAGCAGGGTCCGCCGGGCCACCAGCAGCGTCCCGGTCAACCAGTTCACGAGGCCACCCCCGGGCGCTCGGACCGGTCCGCGACGCTGAGGAACAGCTCGGACAGCGTCGGCAGGTCCAGGCCGAAGTCGACCACCGGGCCGGCGAGCCGCGCCGCGTCCAGGACCGCCAACGGATCCACGCCCTCCGCCAGGTCGAGCCGTAGCTCGTCGGCCTCGTCGCTGACCACGTGGACGCCGGCCAGCCCGGCCAGCCAGGACCGGTCCACGTCCACGACGGTGAGGCGCAGCCGGCGTCTGCCTGCGGAGCGCAACGCGCTCACCCTGCCCTCCAGCACGGTCCGGCCGCGGTCGACCATGACGATGTCCTCGCACAGGTCCTGGACCAGATCGAGCTGGTGGCTGGAGAACAGCACCACCCGGCCTGCCCGGGCCCGCTGACGCAGCGTCTCGGACAGCTCGGCGACGGCGACCGGGTCCAGGCCGCTGAACGGCTCGTCGAGGACCACCACCTGTGGGTCGTGCACCAGCGCGGTGGCGAGCTGGAGCCGCTGCTGCATGCCTCCCGAGAGCTTGTCGGTTCGGTCGGCCCACCGGTCGCCGAGCCCGAGCTCCTCGAGCAAGGCGCGCGCTCGCTCGGTGGCGATCTGGCGGCTCAGGCCGTGCAGCCGGGCGAAGTGGACGACCTGCTCGCCGGCCGGCATCGCCGGGTAGAGCCCGCGCTCCTGCGGCATGTAGCCCCAGGACCGGCGGTCGACCGCGCCGACCCGGTGCCCGTCGTACTCGACCCGGCCCCGGTCCGGGGCGAGCACGCCCAGCAGGATCCGGATCAGGGTGGTTTTCCCGGCACCGTTGGGCCCGAGGAGCCCGGTCAGGCCACCGGGCTCCACGGCGAAGCTCACCCCGTCGAGCGCGACCCGCTCACCGAACCTGTGGGCGACCTCGTGGATGTCGAGGCTCATGCGCCACGCACCGTGAGCGCTTCCACGAGCCGCGCCGCCGGGCTGTCCAGGCCCCACTGCTGGGCAAGCGCGAGCACCGCGTCGGGGTGGGCGGGCGTCCGGGGCAGGGTCAGGTCGGGCGCGTCGAGGTCGAGGTCCCGGGCGACGGCGACCACCCGTGGCGCCACCGCCAGGTAGTCGGCGGCGTCCTTGATCTTGCGGCGCGGGCCCGGCGCCAGGTCCGAGTCGGGGTCCTCGGCCGCGGCGACGATCCCCGCCATGTCGCCGAACCGGGCCAGCAACGTCGCGGCGGTCTTCTCCCCCACTCCCGCCACGCCGGGAAGGCCGTCGGACGCGTCCCCGCGCAACGTGGCGAAGTCGGCGTACTGGTTCGCGTCGACGCCGTACTTCTCGCGGACCACCGCGTTGGTCACCCGCTCGTGCCGGCCGACCCCCCGGGCGGTGTAGAGCACCCGGACCTCGGCATCGTCGTCGACGAGCTGGAACAGGTCCCGGTCGCCGGTGACGATGTCGACCGGCATCCCGGCGCCGGTGGCGAGGGTCCCGATCACGTCGTCGGCCTCGTAGCCGTCCGCCCCGACCACGGCGATGCCGAACGCCGCCAGCACGTCGAGGATCACCGGGATCTGCGCCTCGAGCGGGTCCGGCACCTCCTCGACGTAGTGGGCGTCCCCCGTCGTCTCGGCCGGTGCCGGTGCCTCGACCCGGTGCGCCTTGTACGACGGCAGCAGGTCGACACGCCACTGCGGGCGCCAGTCGTTGTCCCAGCAGCACGCGAGGTCGGTCGGCTGGTAGTCCGTCACCAGGCGGGCGATGAAGTCGAGCAGGCCGCGCACGGCGTTGACCGGGGTCCCGTCGGGCGCGGTGAACGTGTCCGGGACCCCGAAGAAGGCCCGGAAGTACAGCGACGCGGTGTCGAGCAGCATGAGTCGGCTCACGGCGGGCCAGTCTTCCATGGCAAGAACAGCGGGTGCGGAACCCACCGGCCGCTAGTGTGTCGTTCCGTGGAAGACCTGGACCAGCGCATCCTCTCGCTTCTCGCCGCCGACGGCCGGATGTCGTTCACCGACCTGGGCAAGGCCACCGGGCTCTCCACCTCGGCGGTGCACCAGCGCGTGAAGCGGCTCGAGCAGCGCGGGATGATCATGGGGTACGGCGCGCAGATCGACTACGACCAGGTCGGCAAGCCGCTGACGGCATTCATCTCGATCCGCCCGATCGACCCCTCGCAGCCCGACGACTCGCCGGAGCGGCTGCGCACGATCACCGAGATCGAGTCGTGCTGGTCGGTGGCCGGCGACGAGTCGTACATCCTGAAGGTCCGGGTCTCCACCCCCGCCGACCTCGAGGACCTGCTGGCCCGGGTGCGTGCGGCGGCCAACGTCTCGACGCGTACGACGATCGTGCTCTCCACCCCCTACGAGAACCGGGCCGTCTAGCGCTGGATCCCGCCGGCCCCGACGCCGTTGTTCTGGCGCGGCAGCTGCTGGCGGACCGCGACCGCGCTGCGCAGCGCCGCGGCGACGCGGTTGGCCTCGGCCAGCAGCCCGTCGAACACCTCGAGCCGCTGCGCCAGGCGGTCGTAGAGCGTGACGTCGGTGATCCGGGGCAGGTTCGAAAGCACGGTGAGGTGCGCGGTGCTCGCCGCCGATCGCACCGATTCCACCGCGGCGAGCAGCCGAAGCCGGCTCGAGGGCCGGTTGACCGCCACCAGGGTCTCGCCGAGGTCGAGCAACGTCTGGCAGCTGTCGAGCAGCGCGGCGTGGGCCCGGACGGCGCCGGTCAGCCCTGCGGCGAGCTCGCGGGCCCGGGACTCGGCGGCCGCGCCGGCGGCGAGCGCCTCGTCACACCGTCGGCCGTGCGCCGCCACGTCGTCGTCGAGCCAGCGGGCGAGGTCCTCGACCACCCGCGCCTGGGCCTGCGCCGACACCGCCTCGTCGTACTGCCGGCGCGACAGACCGACGCGGTCCTCGGCGACCAGCGCGATCTGCTGGGCGGCGGTGATCACCTGGACGAACGGGTTGTGCACGTCCTGACGGAGGGTGAACTGGTCGATCCACGAGACGCGGACATGACGCTGCGACACCGGTTCTCCCTGACTAATACGTGGATGGCACAGAAGGTTAGGCCATGGCCTTTACCTTCGGCGCACCCGTCTCAGTCGGAGACCGAGGAGTAGGCGACCACCCCGCGACGCAGTGATTTCGAGGCCTCGCGCGCGGTCGCGCGCAGATCGGTCTCGCGCGCGGCGTCGGCGACCTGGTCGGTCAGGTCGAGCAGCTGTTTCATCCAGCGCACGAAGTCACCCGCAGCCAGGTCGGTCTCGCGGAGCACCTCGTCGAGGTTGGCGCCCTCGGCCCAGCGGTAGGCCGCCCACGCGAATCCGAGGTCGGGCTCACGGAGGAAGTCGAGCTTGTGCTCGCGCTCGAGCGCGTCGAGGTCGGCCCAGACCGACACGGTGTCGGCGAGGACCTGCCTCACCGGTCCCCCCGGCAGCCGGGGGGCGTGGGCGTCGTCGGGGCGCCGGGACTCGAAGACCAGTCCCGACAGTGCGGCGGCGAGCCCGCTCGACGACAGGTCGTCCCACAGCCCGTTGCGCAGGCACTCGGCGGCGACCAGGTCCATGTCGGTGTAGATCCGCATCAGCCGCTCACCGATCGGTGTGACCTCGTCGTTCTCGAGGTAGCCCAGCCGGGTGAGCACGTCGCAGACCCGGTCGAACTGGCGGGCGATCGTGTTGGTGCGCTGCTCGATCCGGCGGCGCAGCGTGGCGGCGTCCCGGTCCAGCTTGTGGTACCGCTCGGCCCAGCGGGCGTGGTCCTCCCGGTCGGAGCACCCGTGGCACGGGTGGGCGCGCAGCTCGTTGCGCAGCCGGTTGATCTCCTCCTCACCGTTTCGCGGAGCCCGCCCGCGGGAGGAACGGCCCCGTGCAGGGCCCGCCTTGCCCGGGGGCGGCGGCGTCAGGTTGTGGGTGCGCGAGCGCAGCATCGAGGCGAGGTCGCGCCGGGCCTGCGGGTTGCGACCGTTGAACGACTTGGGGATCCGCAGCCGGGTGAACGCCCGCACCGGTTCGGGGAAGTCGACCATCGACAGCCGCCGCGCGTGCCGGTCTGCCGTCACCACGTAGGGGCGCGGTCCGTCACGGTCCGACCGCACCCCCGGGTCGACGACGACGGCCATCCCGGAGAACCGGCCGGCCGGCACCTCGATCACGTCACCGGGGCGCAGCGCCTCCAGGGAGGCGACGATCTCGTCACGCCGGTCGGCACGGCGTGCCTTCGCGAGGTTGTTCTCGAGGTCGGAGAGCCGCCGGCGCAGCGAGGAGTACTCCATGAAGTCGCCGAGGTGGCAGGTCGCGGCCTCGGCGTACCCCTCGAGCGCCTCCTCCGCCTTGCGCAGCTGCCGGGCGAGCCCGACGACCGCTTTGTCGGCCTGGAACTGGGCGAAGGACGACTCGAGCAGCTCCCTGGCGGTGGCCCGGCCCACCTGGTGCACCAGGTTGACGGCCATGTTGTAGGACGGCCGGAACGACGACCTGAGCGGATACGTGCGCGTGGACGCGAGACCGGCGACGGCCTTCGGTTCCAGGCCCTGCTGCCACAGCACCACGCCGTGGCCCTCGACGTCGATGCCCCGGCGCCCGGCCCGGCCGGTGAGCTGGGTGTACTCCCCCGGCGTGATGTCGGCGTGGGTCTCGCCGTTCCACTTCGACAGCTTCTCGATCACCACGCTGCGGGCGGGCATGTTGATACCGAGGGCGAGGGTCTCGGTGGCGAACACGACCTTGCACCTGCCCGCCGCGAAGAGCTCCTCGACGCACTCCTTGAACGTCGGCAGCATCCCGGCGTGGTGGGCCGCCACGCCGCGGGACAGGCCGTCGAGGAAGTCGTGGTAGCCGAGCACGTGCAGGTCCTCGTCGGGGATGTTGCGGCACCGCTCCTCGACGAGCGCGACGATCTCGTCCCGTTCGGAGGCCGTGGTCAGCCGCAGGTTGGCGTTGAGGCACTGGGTGACGGCTGCGTCGCACCCGACCCGGCTGAAGATGAAGACGATCGCGGGCAGAAGGCCCATCGCGTCGAGCTTCTCGACCACGTCGTAGCGCGACGGCTGCCACGGACGTCCGCTGCCCTGCCCACGCGCGCCGGCACGCCCGCGCGGTGCGCCTCGCTTGCCGCGCCGGTCGTTCGTCCGCGCCGAGCGCCAGTCGTCGCGGGCGACCCGGAGCAGCTCTGGGTTGACCTTCGCGCCCGGCTCGCCGGTGCCCTCGCCGGTGCCCTCGTCGGCGAAGAGGTCGAATACCTTCCGGCCGACCATCACGTGCTGGTAGAGCGGTACCGGACGGCGCTCCTCGACGATCGTGGCGGTGGCGCCGCGGACGGTCTCCAGCCACTCGCCGAACTCCTCCGCGTTGGACACGGTCGCCGACAGCGACACCAGCGCCACCGACTCGGGGAGGTGGATGATCACTTCCTCCCAGACCGCCCCGCGGAACCGGTCGGCGAGGTAGTGCACCTCGTCCATCACGACGTAGCCGAGGCCGGTCAGGGTGTGCGACCCGGCGTAGAGCATGTTGCGCAGCACCTCGGTGGTCATCACCACGACCGGTGCCTCGCCGTTGATGGTGTTGTCGCCGGTCAGCAGGCCGACCCGGTCGGCGCCGTACCGCTTCACGAGGTCGGCGTACTTCTGGTTGGAGAGCGCCTTGATCGGTGTGGTGTAGAAGCACTTGCGGCCCTGCTCGATCGCGAGGTGGACCGCGAACTCGCCGACCAGGGTCTTGCCGGATCCGGTGGGCGCCGCGACGAGCACGCCGTTGCCCGCCTCGAGCTCGTGGCAGGCGCGGACCTGGAACTCGTCGATCTCGAAGTCGTACATCGCCGTGAAGTCGGCGAACAGCGGGGTGAGCCGGTCGCGGCGGAACTGGGCGTACCGCTCGGAAGGAGAGTTCATCACGGCACCAGTACCCGCAGTGCGCCCGGCACGCACGTGACCGTGAGCGGAAGCGCACCCAGCCGCTCGCCGTCCGCGTAGGCGACCACACCGGGCGCGCCGACGGTCACCTCCTTGACCAGGTGGTGCTCGTACTCCGCGATCCGGGTGATCCTCCCGGTGAACAGCTTGGGGTACGACGCCACCAGCTTGCGCTTGGACATCGGCCGGATCACCACGACGTCGAGCAGGCCGTCGTCGAGGAGCGCGCCCTCCGCGATCCGCAGTCCCCCGCCGAACGAGCGACCGTTGCCGACGGCGACCACCATGGCGTCGAGCCGGTGCTCCTCGCCGTCCAGGACGAGCGTGTAGGGCAGCGGCTCGAACACCCGCAGCTCGGCGAGAGTGGCCAGGTTGTAGCGCATCTGCCCCCGCGGCCAGGTCATCTGGTTGGCCCGCTCGTTCACCTTCGAGTCGAACCCCGCGGCCATCACCGTCACGAAGTACGTCGAGCCGGCCAGCGCCAGGTCCACGGTGCGGACCCGGGACCCCACCACCACGTCCGCGGCGACCTGCGGGTCGTTGCGGGGGATGCCGAAGTAGCGTGCCACGTCGTTGCCGGTGCCGGCGGGAATGATGCCGAGGCTCGTGGTGGTGCCGGCGAGCGCCTGCAGCGCCAGGTGCACCATGCCGTCGCCACCGCAGACCACCAGGCTCTCCACCCCGCTCGCGACGGCTTCACGGGCCAGCTCGGCGGCCTCGTCGCCGTCGGCGCCGACCAGCTCGTGGACGTCGAACCCGGCTTCGGTCAGCCGGGGCAGCGCGATGGCGGCCGTGCGACGCCCACTGCCCCTGCCCGCCGTCGGGTTGGTCAGGAGCGCGATCTGTCTGGCCACGCCTCGGAGGATACGCGGCGCCCGGCCGGCCGCCGGTGCGCCGCACCGCGGGCTAGCCTGTGTCCGACGCAACCGCCACGAGGAGGTCCCATGTTCGACGCCGCGCCCGAGATCGCCACACTGCCGGACGGCCGCACCCTGGAGTACCTCGTCGAGGGAGACCCGGACGGCATGCCGCTGGTGCTCCACCACGGCACGCCCGGTTCCGCCGTGCCGTTCCCGAAGGGCTCCGCCGCCGCTGCCGAGCGCGGCCTCGCGCTGGTGATGTACACCCGCGCCGGGTACGGCGGATCCTCCCCGAACCCCGGGCGCGTCGTCGCGGACGTGGCCGCGGACATCGCGGGCCTGCTCGACCACCTCGGCCGCGACGAGTTCCTCTCGCTCGGCTGGTCCGGTGGCGGCCCGCACTCGCTCGCATGCGCCGCCCTGCTCCCGGACCGGTGCCGTGCCGCGGCCACCGGGGCCGGCGTCGCGCCCTTCCTCAACGGCGAGACCCTCGACTTCCTCGACGGGATGGGGCCGGAGAACGTCACGGAGTTCACCGCTGCGCTCGCGGGCCGCGACGAGCTCGAGCCCTACCTGAGGACAGAGGCCGCCGAGCTCGCCGCCACGACCCCGGACAAGATCGCCGACGCGCTCGGCGGGCTGGTCTCCCCCGTCGACAAGGCCTACGCCACCGGCGACCAGGCACGCCGCATGCACGCGTCGTTCAGCAACGGCCTCCGTGAGGGCATCGAGGGCTGGGCCGAGGACGACCTCGCGTTCACGAGCGAGTGGGGATTCGACCTCGGGGCGATCACGGTGCCGGTCTCGGTGTGGCAGGGTGCCCAGGACCTGATGGTGCCGTTCGCCCACGGCCAGTGGCTGGCGGAGCGCGTGAGCGGTGCCCGGGTCCATCTGTACGACGACGAGGGCCACCTCTCGCTGTGGTCGCAGATGGGCGCGATCTTCGACGACCTGCTCGACCTCGCCGGCCGCCGCTGAGCTCGCGAGTCAGCCGGCCCACGGAACGACCCGGGCGCGGTCGGCGTACGCGCTCTGAACCGCCCGCACGAAGCACGAGCTGTCGACGCTCCCCCGGAACCCAGCCGCGACATCGGTGACCTGGACCGCGTCGCCGTCGACCTCGGCGGACCCGAGGACCGCCACCACGGCGTCGCGCCGCTGCCGGCTGCTCCGGATCCGGGCACCGAGGGACCCCTCGGTCTCCAGGCGGACCCGCAAGCCGTCCGCGACCAGCTCGTCGTGGAGCGCGCGAGCCGCCTCGTCCTGGTCCGGACCGACCGGCAGCACGCACACCTGGACCGGGGCGAGCCAGAGCGGCAGCCGGCCCTGGTAGCGCTCGAGCAGCGCGGCGACGATGCGCTCCATGGCACCGACGGTCCCGCGATGGATCATCACGACCCGGGCCCGGCTGCCGTCCGGGGCGTCGTAGGACAGGTCGAACCGCTCGGGCTGGTTGAAGTCGAGCTGGACGGTGGCGATGGTCTCCTCGTGGCCGCGCCCGTCGCGCGCCTGCAGGTCCAGCTTGGGGCCGTAGAACGCCGCCTCGCCCTCCGCCTCGACGAGCGGCATGCCGCCCTCGGCCAGCAGGGGGACGGCAGCCTCGCGGAGCGCCACCTCCGCCTGCGACCACTGCTCGGCCGACCCGAGGTAGCCGCTGCTGCCGTCACGTCGGGAGAGCCGGACGTGGTCGACCGGGAGTCCCAGCACCTCCTGGGCGTGCAGCGCCGACGCCAGCGCCCGGGCCACCTCGGCCGCGGTCTGGTCGGGCCGGCAGAACACGTGGGTGTCGTCGAGGTTGATCTGCCGCACCCGGCTCAGTCCCGAGACGACCCCGGACCGCTCGGCACGGAACATCGCGGCCAGCTCGTTGAGCCGCAGCGGGAGCTCGCGGTACGACCGCTGGGCCGCCGCGTAGACGAGCGCGTGGTGCGGGCAGTTCGCGGGCCGGAGCACGAGCTCGTCGCCGCCCATGGTCATCGGCGGGAACATGTCCTGCTCGAACTTCTCCCAGTGCCCGGAGCGTTCGTAGAGGGCACGCTTCCCGAGCACCGGGGAGTAGACGCCGACACAGCCGTCGTCGCGGGCTATCTCCCGGGCGAAGCGCTCCACCTCCTCGCGGACGACGGCGCCCGCCGGCAGCCAGAGCGGCAGCCCTGACCCCACGTCGGGGTGGGTGGCGAAGATCGCCAGGTCCTGGTTGAGCTCGCGGTGGTCCATCGTGCTGCTCCTTCGGATAAGGCCCGGGAGCGGCACCTGGGGACGACAAAGCCCCGGAGACGTCGCTCCGGGGCTCGTTTGGTGGGTCAGTGCAGAACGTCAGCGCCGGAGTGGTCCGGCGTCGTCGTGGCCTGCGGGTTCATGCCGAGAACCGTAGGCGCTCCAGGTGGGCGGTGTCGTGGCATTTTCCGAGTCGGTCAGCTGCCGGGGTAGCCGTCCGGGTTCTGCGACTGCCAGCGCCACGTGTCGGCACACATGTCGTCGATGCTCCGCGTGGTGCGCCAGCCGAGCTCCTCGGCGGCACGGGTCGGGTCCGCCCAGTACCCCGGCAGGTCGCCGGCCCGGCGACCCACCACGTCGTACGGGATCTCGCGGCCGACCGCACGCTCGAAGGCCCGGAGCAGCTCGAGCACGCTCGTCCCGCGGCCGCTGCCCAGGTTGAACGCGCGCACCGGCTCGGACATGGCGTCGAGGTGCTCCAGCGCGGCAACGTGCCCGGCGGCGAGGTCCTCCACGTGGATGTAGTCGCGCTCGCAGGTGCCGTCGGCCGTGGGGTAGTCGTCGCCGAAGACCTGCAGGCGCTCGCGGCGCCCGACGGCGACCTGGGCGATGAACGGCATCAGGTTGTTCGGGACGCCCTGCGGGTCCTCCCCCAGCGTCCCGGACGGGTGCGCGCCCACCGGGTTGAAGTAGCGGAGCAGTGCCACCTTGAGCCCGCCGCCGGCCATGGCCACGTCGCGCAGGAGGTGTTCGTTGAGGACCTTCGTGCGTCCGTAGGGGCTCGCAGCGGCGAGGGGCTCGTGGTCCTCGCGGTACGGCACCGGCGCGTTGTCGCCGTACACGGTCGCCGAGGACGAGAACACCAGCCGGCGTACGTCGTGCGCCGCCATCGCGCGCAGCAGCGAGAGCGTGGTGACCAGGTTGTTGCTGTAGTAGTCGAGGGGCTTCTCGACGCTCTCCCCCACCGCCTTGTGCCCGGCGAAGTGGATGACGGCGTCGATGTGCTCGGTCGCGAACAGGTGCTCGGTCTTGTCCACGTCGGTCAGGTTCAGCACGTGCACGGGGATCCGTCGCCCGGACAGGGACTCCATGCGGCCGATCACGGTCGGCTTGCTGTTCGCGAAGTCGTCCGCGATCAGTACGTCGTGCCCGCCGGCGAGCAGGTGGAGGACGGTGTGGGACCCGATGTAGCCGGCACCGCCGGAGACGAGAACGCGCATCCGGGCATCGTAGGGCGCATCCCCCTAGGCTGCCGGGATGAGCACCCTGGACACGACCGTCTTCTCCGCACCGGTCGGCGATCAGCTGGTGGCGTTCGTCGACGAGCACCGGAAGCTCCTGTCGCAGTGCCTCGACGGACTGACGGAGGAGGAAGCTCGTCGACGGCTGGTGCCGAGCAAGACGACGCTGCTCGGATTGGTCAAGCACGCCACCTTCGTCGAGCAGGTCTGGTTCGACGAGGCGGTGACGGGACGCTCACGGGCCGAGATCGGGATTCCCGACGGCCCGGACGCGTCGTTCGACCTCAGCCCCGAGGACACGATCGAGTCCGTGCTGGCGTCGTACCTCCGGGCCTGCGAGGCCGCGCGCGCGGCCGTGGCCGACCGGTCGATGGACGATGTCGTCACCGGGAACCGCCGAGGGGCGCTGCCCCTGCGCTGGATCTATTTGCACATGCTGCGCGAGCTGGCCCAGCACTGCGGACACGCCGACATCCTGCGGGAGCAGGTGCTCGCGGCCCGGGGAGCCTGACGCGTCGTCTGCGTGATCCGCTGATTCAGTGACTTCTCACTGACTCGCACGCGGGGGCCGCCGGGCTCTCTGCCGCATTCAGTGCGCGGCCACGCTGCCGCAGGAAGCGCACCTGCCCGCCTGAGCACGCGACACGCCGCGCACGGACCGGCCATCGTCGGCGCAGCCCGTGTCAGCACCTTTCCACTGACTCCTGTCCGAAGCGCACCTCAAGCCAAGCATCAACACTTTCAGTGACTTGTCACTGACTCGCTCTGCCGGCCTCTCCACCCGGCCATCTCAGTGAGTCTCTGCTCAACTCCGGGCCGCACTGCGAGAACCAATCGAAGATTTCAGAAAGATCTCACTGAACCCGTCGACGCGCCGAAACCGTCGGTGGTCGGTCCTAGGTTGAGCAGTGGGTCGAGACCGAGAGACGAGGGGACACACGTGACCGGTACCGACACACCGACCAGTACCCGTCAGGATGAGCTCAGTCAGAACGCCGCGGGAGCCACGGTCGCGCGAGACCTGCTGTTGGACATCCGCCGGTTGCAGATCGAGGCGAACCGATGCGAGACCGCCCGTGCCCGGGTCACAACCCGCCTGTTCCAGCATCTGCAGTCCGACGTCGAGGCCCGGCGCGCCCAGGATCCCCACTTCACGCAGACACCGCTGAAAGAGACGATCACCGAGACCCAGCCGGTCACCGGCCAGACCCCAAATAGGATCCGCACCGACATCGAGACGATCCTGGTCGCCGACAAGCACCTACCCTGGCTGGCCACCCGCCTCGACGCCGGCTGGATCGACCTCTACCGCGCCAGTCCCGTCATCGACGCGCTCACCGACGACCTCGCCGAGCATCCCAAGGCTCGGGGCCGTTTCTCCGAGCTGATGAAGAAGTGGTTCGACTGCGCCGCCCACGACAGTCCCGACCTGGCGAACAAGACCATCACCCAGGTCCGCAACCGCGTCCACTACGTGCTGGCCAAGGTC
Organism: uncultured Actinomycetota bacterium; assembly: GCA_963801125.1. Taxonomy (GTDB): domain Bacteria; phylum Actinomycetota; class Actinomycetes; order Propionibacteriales; family Nocardioidaceae; genus Nocardioides_B. The sequence goes on along the minus strand of CAWDDL010000035.1, from coordinate 149,527 downwards.
CTGCCCAGCGAGTTCGACCGCCGCTTCAAGAAACGACATGCCGCGCGCCGCGTCAGCAGCCACTCCACCGGCGACGGCATGGCCGCGCTGACGATCGACACCGACCTGGTCTCGGTCAAGCTCGCGGAGCACTACCTCGACCTGCTCGCCCGCGACGCCCGCAGCGCGGGTGACGAACGCACCCTCGACCAGCTGCGCACCGACCTCGCCGTGGACCTGCTCACCGGACGCCACCCGGACACCAGCAATACCGACAACGACAGCAGCAAGCGCGCCGGCGTCACCGGCGCCGGCAGGTGGGCGCGACCGATCATCAACATCACCGTCCCGTACCAGACCCTGATGGGCATCTCCGACGAACCCGGCATGATGGGCGACCAGGCCATCCCCGCCACCCTGGTACGACGGCTCGCCGAGGATCCCGACTCGACCTGGTACCGCCTGCTCACCGATCCATCCCGCGGCGGCATCGAGCTCTCCACCACTGCCTACACCCCGACCGGCCCGCTCTGGCGCGAGGTCGTCGCCCTCCAGCCCACCTGCTACGCCCCGACCTGCACCCGGCCCGCGGCCGAGTGCGACCTCGACCACCGGCTCCGCTACCCGGAGGGCGCCACCTCCAGCACCAACCTCGGACCCGGTTGCCGGCCCGACCACCGCGCCAAGCACGCCCCGGGGGCCTCGCTGCGCCGACGTCCCGACGGCCGGCTCGCGTACACCACCCGTGCCGGCCTCACGCACCTCATCTCCCCCGCCGAGCAACCTGTCTGCGACGACCCATCCGCCAGAGAGCTCTGGGAGAAGCTGATCCACCAGGCACCCGACACTGGCGAGCTCCTCGACGCCCTCGAACAAGTCCGCCATCACCGCGGACGCAACCTCGAGGACCTCGAGACCCAAGCCCTCGAACGCGCCCGCGAACAGCGCCACCTCCGCGCCTCCTACCCCGACGCCACCGAGGAAGACCTCGACCACTGGGTCTACGGCAATGCCGACGAACACGACACCCCACCCATCACCTGCTACGTCCCCACTGCCTGGGACACCGCCCCCGCCGACCAAGAGCTGACTCCCCTTGCCTCCTGAACAGGGTCTGAGGGCGAGCGCCGGAGGCAGCTAGGAGATGCGGACTCCGAGGCCCGCGAGTCCACGCCGAGCATCGTCGAGACCGCGCTCGTTCTCGGCCTGCGTCGTGACGCCGGTCAGGTCCACCTCCACCAGGCGACGGGCGAAGTACGCGGCCTGCACGGCCCACCGGAACCGGCGAAAGCCGTCCAGGAAGATCCACTCCTCCTCGGCCAGGACGCCGTGCTCGCGGTAGGCCCTCAGGAACGCCGCGCCGGGCTCGGGTCCGCCCAGGTACATCACGGCCGAGGCCACGTCGTACAGGACCGGGCCGCGGCAGGCGCCGGTCCAGTCGATCAGCCCGGTGACCCCCGACGCATCGTCGTGCACGAACGCCTCCGGGGCCGGATCCGTGTGCAGGACCGACCACGTGAGCGCCAGCGAGTCGATCTCGGTGCGTACCGCGGCCACGGCCGGGGGCAGCCAGGGATGTGCCTCCAGGCCGGGCGCGTGCGGCTCCAGCCACTCGAAGAAGCGCGCGGTGACGGGCCCGGACGAGGCACCGCCGGCCTGGTGCACCCGGGCCAACGTGTCAGCCACCCAGCGTTGCTCCTCCTCGGCCGCACCGTCGAGCTCACGCCCGGCGACATACTCGAGGAGGGCCGTCGCCGGCTGGTCCACGACCAGCGACCCGGCCACGGTCGCGACAGGCCGCCCCGACCGGATCCCGGCTTCAGCCAGCCGCGCGGCCGCCTCGCAGCCGGCGAGAAGTTCGGGCAGGTCGGTCTGCGCGACCTGCTTGGCGACGTACGTCGACTCGCCGTGCTTGACTCGCCAGGTCTGCGAGTTCATGCCGCCACCCAGAGGCGTGACCGACGCGCCGTCGACGTCCCAGTGCCGGCGCAGCAGCTCGGCGATCCCCGTCACCGCGACCTCAGAGCCGCAGCGCAGCGACGAAGTCGCCGGGCCTGACGCCGACGGACTTCGCGAGGCGGCCGATCGCCTCCAGGACGAGGTCCGCGGTGAACGAGGTGCCCGGCACGGCCAGGGTAAGCCGCCCGTCGTACTCGACGAGCAGGACCTGACCGTGCGTCCAAGCCTGGTGGCTCTGCCGGCGCCAGGAGTCGGCCAGCACCGGCGCGGGGAACGCCTGGTCCGCGCCGAGCAGGTCGCAGCCGAGCGAGCCGCCGGCGCTCGCCCCGGACAGCTCCCCACGAACCAGGTGACCGGCGTGCACGCTCGACATCGCCGTCCAGGTCACCTCGCCGGTACCCAACCACTCGGGCAGGTCGAACGGGTCGACGGCGCTCACCGTCGCCGGTGCACTCACCAGTCGTCCTCGTCGAGCTCGGAACGGCGTACGTCGTCACGGTGCGGTTCGAGCGGCGACGCCTCGTCGTCGGACAGTCCGGCCAGCCCGGCGGAGGCGCGTCGTGCGCGGCGCCGGTCCACGACCCGGGCGATCGCCTCGGAGATCAGGAACAGCACCGTCATCGGGATGGCGAGCATGGTCATCGAGAACGGGTCGGTCGACGGCGTGGCCACCGCGGCGAAGGTGAAGGTGCCGACGATGATCCAGGGCCGGTAGGCGCCGAGCGACCGTCCGGAGATCACGCCGGCGAGGTTGAGCATCACCACGAACAGCGGGATCTCGAAGGCGATGCCGAAGACGAGCATCATCCGGGTCAGGAACCGGAAGTAGTCCCCGAAGTCGATGAGGCTGGTGAGGTTGCCGGGCGTGAAGCCGATCAGCACCTCCATGCCCTTGGGCAGCACGTAGTACGCGACGCCGACCCCGGCGACGAAGAGCGGACCCGCGACGACGGCGAAGAGCTTGGTCCAGCGCCTCTCGTGCGGGTGCAGACCCGGGACGATGAAACCCCAGATCTGGTAGAGCCAGAACGGGCTGGTGGCGACGACGGCCCCGAGGGCGCTGATCTTGAGGCGCAGCAACAACGACGTGGCGACGCCGTTCACCACCGGCTCGGACTTGACGCCCTTCGCGGCGAGCCGCTGCCGCGCGTCCTCGTAGGGGTTCAGCAGCAGGTTGAACAGCTGGTCGTAGAAGAACCAGGCCACGAAGATCGCCACGGTCAGCACGACCGTGACCAGCAGCAGCCGGGCGCGCAGCTCCCTGAGGTGGTCGGAGAGGGCCATCCGGCCGTCCTCGCCCACCGGGTGCTGCGGCCTGGTGCGGAACAGCCGGAGCACGCCGGCAGCGGTCATCACAGAGGGGTTCGGTACCGGCGATCAGCGCTCGGTGTCGGGGTGAGTCTGCTCCTCGGGGCTCTCCACCCGGTGGGCGGCCTCCGTGCTGCGCTGCGCGTCGATCTGGCGCTGTTCCTCGGTCTTCTTCGACTCGTCATCGTCGTCGAGCAGACCCTTGGTCTCGGCCTTGAAGATGCGAAGGGCACGGCCGCTGCCCCGAGCGAGCTCGGGCAGCTTCTTGGCACCGAACAGCAGGACGACGACGAGCAGGATCAAGATGATCTCCTGCGTGCCGAGACCGGCGATCATGGGAACGACTTCTGCGGTCATGACGTCCTCTTCGCTACGGGAGCTGGTTCTTCCATCGTACGCACTGGTTCAGCGGTAGTTTGCCAAAGCCTCGTTCGCCGCCCTTGTCAGGTCCTCGCGAAGTCCGGCAGGCTCCTCCAGCCGGGCCGCGCTGCCGAGCCTGAGCACCAGCCGGAGCAGCCACGTGGGGTCGGCGACCCGCATCCGCACCCGCAGCCGGCCCTCCCCCGCTTCCTCGTTCTCCTCGGTCGGGAAGTACTCCGCCACCCAGCGCGCCCGCGGCTCCAGCAGCAAGGTGGCGAGCAGGTCGTCCGGGGCGGGCTGGAAAAGCCCGTCGTCGAGGTCGCGCGGAGCCACGTCCGGGTGCTCCTCGACCGGGGTGCCGAGCGCCTGGGCGCCGGAGATCCGGTCCACCCGGAACAGCCGCTGACCCTCGGCCGAGTGGCACCATGCCTCGAGGTAGTCGTTGCCCTGCGCACTGACCAGGCGCAGCGGATCGACCACGCGGGCCGTCGACTCGTCACGGGCGGGCACGTAGTAGTCGATCCGCACCTGGCGGCGTTCGCGTACCGCGGTCGCCAGCAGCTCCCGGGTCGCGGCGGCGGCCGGGTCCTGCGCGGGCAGGTGCACGTCGACGTGAGCCGCCACTGCCGCGGCGTCGCCGGCAGCCGCCTCCAGCTTTCCCAGCGTGCGGTCCACGATCGGGCGGACGTCGTCCCCGCTGCCCTCGCGCAGTGCCCGGAGCGCGACGATCAGGGCGGCCGCCTCCGAGCTGTCCAGTCGCAGCGGACGCGTCAGGTAGTCGGCGTTGGACACCCGGATGACGCCCTCGCCCTCGAGCGCGTCCATGTCAACGTCGATGAGGTCGCCCATCCCGAGACCGGGCAGCCCGCAGAACCACAGCACGTTGAGGTCCTTGACGATCTGGGCCGGTGGCACACCGAACTCGGCGGCGGCCTGCGCCAGCGGCACCTCGCGCCGCGCCTGGATGTAGGGCACGAGCGCCAGCAGCCGCCCGACCTGGTCGCGCGCGCCACTCATGCCGAGGCTCCGAGGATCTCCTCGAGCCGACCCACCACGGCGTCGCGCAGCTCCCGCGGCTCGACCACGACGGCGTCGGAGCCGTAGCCGAGCACCTCCTCCGCGAGCCGGTCGACCTCGGCGAAGCCGACCTCGAGCCGCTCCCACCCTGCGGGGGCGTCGCCCGGCACGATCCGGCCGCCGCGCCGCAGCCCGTGGCAGGTCTCGGTGCGCACCCAGACGATCGCGGTCCGGTCGGCGGGCTTCGGCGCGAGCATCCGGGTCAGAGACCGGATGTCGGTGCCCTCGGGCACTTCGTACGTGCCGGACTGCTTCTCGGGGCGTACCACGCCCTGCACCCGGGAGAGCCGGAACATCCGGGTGTCCTGCCGGTCGGTGTCGAAGCCGACGGCGTACCAGCGGCCACGGTAGGAGACCACTCCCCAGGGCTGCAGGTGGCGCGGTGCCGCCTCGGCGGCGGTGGACGTCCGGTAGTCGAACTCGACGGCCGTCCGGGTGCGGGTGGCGTCCCAGAACCCCTCGAACGACGGCTCCTCGGCCGCGATCTCGGGTTGGACGACGTTCAGCGCCTCCCGGTCCACGCTCACGCCGGCCGCCTTCAGCTTCACCAGCGCGTCAGAGGTGGCCGCCGCGAGACCGGCGTGCTGCCACACCCGGGCGGCGAGGCCGACCACCGCCGCCTCCGCCGGGTCGAGGTCGATCTCGGGCAGCTCGAAGGCGGACCGCTCGATCCGGTAGCCCGGCTCGTCCTCGAAGGCGCGGTCGACGTGGCCGACCTCGATCGGGATGCCGAGGGAGCGGAGCTCCTCCTTGTCCCGCTCGAACATCTTCTCGAAGGCCTCGACCCCGGGCGCCTCGCGGTACTGCTCGATAACCTCGCGGATCCGGTCCTTGCCGACGTAGGTGCGGGCGACGAGCAGCGTGATCAGCAGGTTGAGCAGGCGTTCACTCTTGCGGGCAGTCACCCGGTGAAACCTACCCCAGCGGGGTCAGCCCACCCCGAGGACGTCGATCACGAAGGCCAGCGTGTCCGTGCCCTTGATCTTCGCCTGCGGGTTGCCGGCCTTCCCGTAGCCGTACTCCGGCGGGGCGATGATCAGCACCCGGCTGCCCGTCTTCACGCCGATCAGGCCCTCGTCCCAGCCCTTGATCAGGTTGCCGGTGCCGACCGCGAAGGTGCGCGGAGCGCTGGAGTAGGACTCGTCGAAGATCGTGTCGGTGCCGTAGACCTGGCCGAGGTAGTCGAAGGTGACCGAGTCACCCTTCTTCACCGGGTCGCCGGCGCCCTCGATGACCGGGATCACCCGCAGGTCCTTGCCGGGCTTCTGCGCGGCGTCCGAGAAGTCGAGCTTGGTGACGTTGCCCTGGTCGTCCTCGACGATCTTCGGGGCACCGGCCGGGAGGTCGACCTTCTTGCCCTCGGGGCCGTCGAGCGGCACGGACATGATGTCGATGACGAAGACGACCGGGTCCTTCGCGCCGACGCCGTACTGCTGGGCGCCCTGCGCGCCGAACGCGTCCTCGGGTGTCGAGGCGACGACGATCCGCGACCCCGCGGCCTGGCCCAGCACCCCGTCGAGCACGGCCGGGAAGATCTGGCCGTCGGTCATCGCCGCGGTGATCGGCGTGCCCTGGTCGTAGGTGCCGATCGCCTTCTTTCCGGTGGTCCCGTTGATCACCTGCAGGTTCAGCGAAGCCGCCATCCCCTCGTCGACGGTGCGCCCGTCGCCCTTGCTCACCACCGCTGAGGCGGTCTTGGCGACGCTCAGCGGGGCGTCCACCTTCACGGTCGGCTCCTCGCCGAAGGCACCGGTCACGGTGACGCCGGCGAGCGCGTCGCCCGAGGGGGATCCTGATGCCGAGGCCGCCGGGTCCTGGTCTGCGTTGTCGCCGCAGGCGGCGACCCCGAGCAGCATCAAGAACACGACGGACAGCGCGAGAAGTCGACGACGCACGAAGGAGCACCTCAGGAGACTCGGGGGAAACGGGGTGAGGTTGCCACGATACCGGCGCCCAGGTGACAGCCCGACGCCGTGACCACGTGAGACCGGTTACATGCCCTCGATCAGCTTGTGCACGCGCTCGTCGTGGGCCCGGAAGGGGTCCTTGCACAGCACGGTGCGCTGGGCCTGATCGTTGAGCTTGAGGTGCACCCAGTCGACGGTGAAGTCGCGGCGGCGTTCCTGGGCCCGCTTGATGAACTCACCGCGCAGCCGTGCCCGGGTGGTCTGCGGGGGCACCGACTTGGCCTGGAAGATCGCGAGGTCGGTGGTGACCCGACTGACCGCCCCGCGCTTCTCGAGCAGGTAGTAGAGCCCTCTGCCGCGGTGGATGTCGTGGTAGGCCAGGTCGAGCTGGGCGACCCTTGGGTGGCTCAGCGGCAGCCCGTGCTGGGACCGGTAGCGCTCGATCAGCTTCCACTTGATCACCCAGTCGATCTCCCGCTCCACCAGGCCGAAGTCGCCGGACTCGACCGCCTTGAGCCCGCGCTCCCACAGGTCCAGGGTGCGGTTGATCACCGGGTCCTCGATCTCGCGGCGGTTCACGAAGTCGCGGGCCCGGGTCAGGTACTCCTGCTGGATGTCCAGGGCGCTGGCCTCACGGCCGTTCGCGAGACGGACCTTGCGGCGCCCCGTCATGTCGTGCGAGATCTCGCGGATCGCCCGGATCGGGTTCTCCATCGTGAGGTCGCGCATCACCACGCCCTCCTCGATCATCCGCAGCACCAGGTCGCAGCTGGCCACCTTCAGCAGCGTGGTGGTCTCGCTCATGTTCGAGTCGCCGACGATCACGTGCAGCCGGCGGTACTTCTCCGCGTCGGCGTGCGGCTCGTCGCGAGTGTTGATGATCGGCCGGCTGCGGGTGGTGGCGCTGGAGACGCCCTCCCAGATGTGCTCGGCGCGCTGGCTCACCGAGTACATCGCACCACGCGGGGTCTGGATGACCTTGCCGGCCCCGACGATGATCTGCCGGGTCACCAGGAAGGGGATCAGCACGTCGGCGAGCTTCGAGAACTCACCCTGCCGGCCCACCAGGTAGTTCTCGTGGCAGCCGTAGGAGTTGCCGGCCGAGTCGGTGTTGTTCTTGAACAGGTAGACGTCGCCGGCGATGCCCTCGTCGTGCAGCCGCCGCTCGGCGTCGACCAGCAGCCCCTCGAGGATCCGCTCCCCCGCCTTGTCGTGGGTGACGAGACCGACGATGTCGTCGCACTCGGGAGTCGCGTACTCCGGATGGCTGCCGACGTCGAGGTAGAGCCGAGCGCCGTTGCGCAGGAACACGTTGCTACTCCGGCCCCAGGACACGACCTTGCGGAACAGGTAGCGGGCAACCTCGTCCGGCGAGAGGCGTCGCTGCCCGCGGAACGTGCAGGTGACACCGTACTCGTTCTCGATCCCGAAGATCCGGCGGTCCACACGACCACCTTACGGGCTAACCTTCGCGACCGTGGACTTCACCGACTACGACACCCGCCTCGCTTCCTACGCGGTGATCGTCGACGAGCGGGACCGGATCTTGCTGGCACTGTTCAACGGCGGCCCCGCCCCGGCGTGGACGCTGCCGGGGGGTGGTGTCGAGCTGCACGAGACCGTCGAGGAGGCCGCCGTCCGCGAGCTGCGCGAGGAGACCGGGTACGACGTCGAGCTCGGCCGGCTGCTCGGCGTGGACTCGTGGGTGATCCCGGTGGAGGAACGGATCTACCCGACCGAGCGCCCGCTGAAGTCGGTGCGGGTGATGTTCGAGGGGCGCGTGGTGGGCGGCGAGCTCACCCACGAGCAGGACGGCACCACCGACGAGGCCCGGTGGATCCCGGTGCGGGACGTGCCGGGGCTGCCGCACGTGCGGATAGTCGCGACCGCACTGCGACTGCTGGAGTCGGACTAGGCGAGCGGGTCGCCGGGGTCCTCCCGCGGGGAGTCGACCGGGGGCGCCACCGGCGGGCCGGTCGGGGCTTCGCCCGTGGGCGCCGTGGCGGCTCCGCCGTTGCTCGGCGCCGGCTCCCGGTCACCCAGGAGGGTGGCGAGCCGGTCGTCGGTCAGCCGCTGGAACTTGCGCTGCTGTGACCGGGTCCGGTCCAGGACGGCCACCTCGAGGTCGGTGGCCGAGATGACCCGGACCGCCCCCTCGCCGTGCCCGAGCGCCTCGACCGCGACGCGCACGGCGTCCGCAAGCTCGGTGCCGGGCTGGTAGCGCTCCTTGAGGAAGGCCGCGACCTGGTCGGCCAGTCCACCCATCACGGCGAACCCATGCTCGTCCGCCACCTGGCCGTCGTAGGTGAGCCGGTAGATCTGGTCATCGGCCGGTGCGTCGCCGACCTCGGCGACGAAGATCTCCACCTCGTAGGGCTTCTCCCCGCCGCTGGAGAAGATCGTGCCCAGGGTCTGGGCGTAGGCGTTCGCCAGGCCACGGCCCGTGACGTCCTGCCGGTCGTAGGCGTAGCCGCGCATGTCCGCCAGGCGAACGCCGGCGATCCGCAGGTTCTCGAACTCGTTGTAGCGACCGACCGCCGCGAACGCGATCCGGTCGTATATCTCGCTGACCTTGTGCAGCGCGGCCGACGGGTTCTCCGAGACGAAGACGATCCCGTCTGCGTACTGGACGACCGCGACGGACCGGCCGCGGGCGATGCCCTTGCGTGCGAAGTCCGCCCGGTCCTTCATCAGCTGCTCGGGCGAGACGTAGAACGGCATGCTCATGGTGCGCTCCTCAGGTCAGCGGGGCGGCGGGGCCGTCGGGGCGGTCCATCCGGGCGGCGATGACCCGGTCTGCGATCGCGGCGACCTCGTCGTCGGGCAGCCGGCGGTAGCCGTCCCCGGTGATCACCGCCACGACGGGGAAGATCCGGCGCGTCATGTCCGGCCCGCCGGTCGCCGAGTCGTCGTCGGCTGCGTCGTACAGCGCCTGCACGAGCGCGGTCACGCAGCCCTCGGCGTCGAGGTCCTCGCGGTAGAGCTTCTTCAGCGACCCGCGCGCGAACAGCGACCCCGAGCCGACCGAGTGGAACGCGGTCTCCTCGTAGCGTCCGCCGGTCACGTCGTAGGAGAAGATCCGGCCCTGCCGACCGGGCAGGTCGTAGCCGGCGAACAGCGGGACCACGGCCAGGCCCTGCATCGCCATCCCCAGGTTCGACCGGATCAGCGCGGCGAGCCGGTTGGCCTTGCCGTCCATCGACAGCGTGGTGCCCTCGATCTTCTCGTAGTGCTCGAGCTCGGTCTGGAACAACCTGACCATCTCCACCGCGAGACCGGCGCTGCCGGCGATGCCGACCGCGGAGTACTCGTCGGCGGGGAACACCTTCTCGATGTCGCGCTGGGCGATGATGTTGCCCATCGTGGCGCGCCGGTCCCCCGCCATCACGACGCCGCCGCGGAACGTGGCAGCGACGATCGTGGTCCCGTGCGGGGCCAGTTCCCCCGCAGCAGTCTCCGGCAGCGAGCGTCGGCTGGGCAACAGGCCGGGGGCCTGGTCGGCGAGGAAGTCCGCGAACGACGAGGTGCCCGGGGTCAGGTAGGCCGAGGGCAGTCGGGAATCGCTCATGCGCTGATCACTCGCCGCCTTTCTGGATGAACGACTTCACGAAGTCCTCTGCGTTGGTCTCGAGCACGTCGTCGATCTCGTCGAGGATCGCGTCGATGTCCTCGTCGAGCTGCTCCTTGCGCTCGCCGACGTTGCTGGTCGGGGCAACCTCGGTGCCGTCCTCGGTCTCGGAGGACTTCTTGGGTTGCTTCTGCTCCTGTGCCATGAGCGCCTCCTGTGGAAGTCGTTGACTCGACCCTACCGAGTCAGGGCCTCGAACAAGGCCTCTGCGGTGTCGGAGCGGTCGAGGAGTTCTCCGACGTGGGCCTTGCTGCCCCGCAGCGGGTCGATCGTGGGAACGCGCTGGAGCGACTCGCGGCCCGGCAGGTCGAAGATCACCGAGTCCCAGGAGGCGGCCGCGACGCGGTCGGCGTACTTCTCCAGGCACCGGCCCCGGAAGTAGGCCCGGGTGTCCTCCGGCGGGCGGTGCATCGCGGCAGTGATCTCCTCGTCGCCGAGGATCCGGTCGATCCGCCCGAGCCGCACCAGTCGGTGGTAGAGGCCCTTGTCGGGGCGGATGTCGGAGTACTGCAGGTCGATCAGGTGCAGCTTGGCGTCGTCCCACTCGAGACCGTCGCGGTCGCGGTACTGCTCGAGGAGCTTGAGCTTGGCCACCCAGTCCAGTTCGCGGTCGCACGACATGGGGTCCCGCTCGAGGCGGTCCAGGACGGACTCCCAGCGCCGTAGCACGTCGGCGGTCTGATCGTCGACGTCCGCGCCGTAGCGGTCCTCGACGTACTTCTTGGCCAGGTCGAGGTACTCCATCTGGAGCTGCACGGCGGTCAGCTGCCGGCCGTCGTTCAGCGTGAGCAGGTGTCGCAGGCTCGGGTCGTGCGACACCGCACGCAACGACTTCACCGGCTGGTCCACGGCCAGGTCGGTGGCGATGAACCGGTCCTCGATCATCGCCAGCACGAGTGCCGTCGTCCCGACCTTGAGGTACGCCGAGATCTCCGAGAGGTTCGCGTCTCCGATGATCACGTGCAGCCGGCGGTACTTCTCCGGGTCGGCGTGCGGCTCGTCGCGGGTGTTGATGATGGGCCGCTTCAGCGTCGTCTCGAGCCCGACCTCGACCTCGAAGTAGTCAGCGCGCTGGCTGATCTGAAAGCCGTGGTCGCGGCCGTCCTGTCCGATGCCGACGCGTCCCGCACCGGTGACGACCTGGCGGCTGACGAAGAACGGGGTCAGGTGCCGGACGATCTCCCCGAACGGCGTGCTGCGCCGCATCAGATAGTTCTCGTGGGCGCCGTACGACGCACCCTTGTTGTCGGTGTTGTTCTTGTAGAGCAGGATCGGCGACGCGCCGGGGATCGCCGCGGCGAACCGGGTGGCGTCGAGCATGATCTGCTCCCCCGCCTTGTCCCACCGGACCACGTCGCGCGGACCCGTGCACTCCGGCGTCGAGTACTCCGGGTGGGCGTGGTCGACGTAGAGCCGGGCGCCGTTGGTCAAGATGACGTTGGCCAGCCCGAGGTCCTCGTCGGTGAGCTGGGTGGGATCGGCGACCTCGCGGGACATGTCGAAGCCGCGGGCGTCGCGAAGCGGTGACTCCTCCTCGAAGTCCCACCGGGCACGGCGCGCCTTGAGCGTGGCGCTGGCGTAGGCGTTCACCACTTGCGAGGAGGCCACCATCGGGTTGGCCGTGGGCTGGCCCTGTACCGAGATGCCGAACTCGGTCTCGGTTCCCATCACGCGACGCACGCTCATGGACCGAGCCTACGCGGCTCGAGCGCGCGTCACTCGGCGCGTCGGTCGTCCCGGACGTCGAGCTCGCCGCTCGGTGTCTCGCGGTGCCTGCTCTCGGGCCGGACCACCGGTTCGGCGTGGTGAGGATGGGGGTTGCCCAGATCCTCCTCACGGAGCCGGTGGCCGTGCGAGCGCATCAGCGCGACAGTCAGCGACCCGATCGCGACGAGGACGGCGATGGCGATGATCAGTGCAGTCATTTGTCTCCCCCGAGAGACGGTGGCCCGGCCTCCCGGGCCACCCGGGTTTCCGCGTGGTTCGCGGTCAGTGCGGCCGGCGGGCCAGCATCACCAGGGTCGCCTCAGACACGCGGCCCGCGACCGGGCCGGAACTTCCCGAGCAGGAACAGGACCACGAGCACGACGACGACGAGAATGATGATGGTCTTCAAGTTTCCTCTTCCGTAGGAGTAACCCCCGTCGTACCCCGAGTACGTGCCGGCAAACCTCCCCGCACCGCGCCCTTCGCTACGTTCGTGGCCATGACGGACAACTCCGCCCGCGCGCTCGCCGCCGCGGACGCCCTCGGCCTCGACTACCAGGTCACCCGGCACGGCCCGGTGCGATCCCTCCAGGAGGCCGCGGCTGCCCGGGGGGTGGCGCCCGTCGCGGTGGTGAAGACCCTGGTCGTCCGGGTCAGCGACGGCGACTACCGGCTGGTCCTCGTCCCGGGCGACCGGGAGATCTCCTGGCCCAAGCTGCGGGCCCAGCTCGGCGTGAACCGGCTCTCGATGCCGTCCGCCGACGTGGCCCGCGACGTCACCGGCTACGAGCGCGGCACGATCACCCCGCTGGGCAGCACGAACGCGTGGCCCGTGCTTGCCGACGCCACCCTGGCCGGCACCGTCTCCCTCGGCGCCGGCGGCCACGGTGTGGCCGTCACCGTGGACGCGGCGCAGCTCGTGGCGGCGCTCGGCGCCGAGGTCGCCGACGTCACCGACCCGGTCGGCTGACCCGGATCGGCTTGGCTACAGGTACTGCCCGGTGTTGGACACGGTGTCGATCGAGCGGCCCGGCTCGGTGCCCTGCTTGCCGGTGATGAGCGTGCGGATGAACACGATCCGCTCGCCCTTCTTGCCGGAGATGCGAGCCCAGTCGTCCGGGTTGGTGGTGTTGGGCAGGTCCTCGTTCTCCTTGAACTCGTCCACGCAGGCCTGGAGCATGTGGTTGACCCGGATGCCCCTCTGGTCGTTGTCCAGGAGGTCCTTGATCGCCATCTTCTTGGCCCGGTCGACGATGTTCTGGATCATCGCTCCGGAGTTGAAGTCCTTGAAGTACAGGACCTCCTTGTCACCGTTGGCGTAGGTCACCTCGAGGAACCGGTTCTCCTCGCTCTCGGTGTACATCCGCTCCACCGTCGCCTGGATCATCCCCGCGACACAGGCGTCGCGGTCGCCGGAGAACTCCGCCAGGTCCTCGGCGTGCAGCGGCAGCCGGGAGGTGAGGTACTTGGAGAAGATGTCGCGCGCCGACTCGGCGTCGGGGCGCTCGATCTTGATCTTCACGTCGAGCCGGCCCGGCCGCAGGATGGCGGGGTCGATCATGTCCTCGCGGTTGGAGGCCCCGATCACGATGACGTTCTCGAGGCCCTCGACGCCGTCGATCTCCGAGAGCAGCTGCGGGACGATGGTGTTCTCGACGTCGGAGGAGACCCCGGAGCCGCGGGTGCGGAACAACGAGTCCATCTCGTCGAAGAACACGATCACGGGCGTGCCGCCGTTGGCCTTCTCCCGGGCGCGCTGGAACACCAGCCGGATGTGCCGCTCCGTCTCGCCGACGTACTTGTTGAGCAGCTCGGGACCCTTGATGTTGAGGAAGTAGGACTTCCCCTCCTGGCCGGTCTTGGCCGCCACCTTCTTGGCCAGCGAGTTGGCCACCGCCTTGGCGATCAGCGTCTTGCCGCAACCCGGCGGGCCGTAGAGCAGCACGCCCTTCGGGGGCTTCAGCTCGTGCTCGCGGAACATGTCGGGATGGAGGTAGGGCAGCTCGACGGCGTCGCGGATCTGGTCGATCTGACCCTTGAGCCCGCCGATGTTCTCGTAGTCGATGTCGGGGACCTCTTCGAGGACCAGCTCCTCGACCTCGGACTTCGGCACCCGCTCGTAGACGTAGCCCGACCGGGAGTCGAGCAGCAGGGAGTCCCCGGCCCGCAGCACGGTGCCGCGCAAGGGGTCGGCGAGACGTACGACGCGCTCCTCGTCGGCGTTCGCGATCACCAGGCACCGGTCGCCGTCGGCCAGGATCTCCTTGAGCATGACGACCTCGCCGACCTGCTCGTACTCCATCGCCGCGACGACGTTCAGCGCCTCGTTGAGCATGACCTCCTGGCCGCGGCGCAGGTCCTGCACGTCGACGGACGGGCTCACGTTGACCCGCAGCTTGCGCCCGCCGGTGAACACGTCGATCGAGTCGTCGTCGTTGCGGGACAAGAAGGTGCCGAAACCGGCCGGCGGCTGGGCGAGCCGGTCGACCTCCTCCTTCAGCGTCATGATCTGGTCGCGGGCCTCGCGCAGGGTCTGGGCGAGACGCTCGTTCTGGGCGGTCACCGCCGCGAGCGACCGCTGGGTCTCGGCGAGCCGCTGCTCCATCGCCCGGGTGTGCACCGGGCTCTCCGCCAGCCGACGCCGCAGGTCGCGGATCTCGTCCTCCAGGTAGCCCATCTGGCTCTGGAGCTCTTCGGGCGAGCGCGAGCGGCCCGCCTCATTGTCCGAACCTGGCAAGACAGCCACCTCCGCATCGGGTGCTTCGTCTGGCTTTCGACCCTACCCGTGCCCAGTTGGATTTGAACACGGAAACGGTCACGTGTCGGTCACCAAATGAGGTACCCACGACTGCGCCGGATGCTGGGCCTTCGACGGTGCTGGACTAGTCCTGGAACGGTTCCGCTGACGCGGTCGGCGGCAGGCCGTCCGGCCGCGGGCCGGTGTAGTCCACGCCGTAGGCGCCGGGCGCCGGGCGCCGCTTCTTCACCGGCGGCCGCTCCCCCGGAGCCATGCGGCGTGCGGTCACCAGGAACCCGGTGTGGCCGATCATCTTGTGACCGGGACGCACGGCCAGGCCCTCCACGTGCCAGTCCCGCACGAGTGACTCCCACGGCTGCGGCTCGGTGAACCCGCCGTGCGCACGCAACGTCTCCACGGTCCGTCCGAGCTGGGTCGTCGTGGCGACGTAGGCGCAGACCATCCCGCCAGGGGCCAGCGCCCGGGCGACGCGGTCGACGCACTCCCAGGGCGCGAGCATGTCGAGGACCACCCGGTCGACGGAGCCGTCCTCCTCGTCCATCGTCTCGACGAGGTCGCCGACCGTGACCTGCCACGCCGGGTGCCGCCCGCCGAAGAACTGGTCGACGTTCTGCACCGCCACGTCGGCGAACTCCTGGCGCCGCTCGTACGACGACACGGTGCCCGTCGGCCCGACCGCCCGCAGCAGCGAGCAGGTGAGGGCACCGGAACCGACTCCGGCCTCGACCACCCGCGCGCCGGGGAACACATCGGCCATCGCGACGATCTGTGCGGCGTCCTTGGGGTAGACGACCGCGGCGCCACGCGGCATCGAGACGACGAACTCGCTGAGCAAGGGCCGGAACACGAGGTACTCGCCGCCCGCCGAGGAGGTGACAGTGAACCCCTCGGGGCGGCCGATCAGCTCGTCGTGGTCGAGGTGTCCCTTGTTGGAGAAGAACCGCTTGCCCGGCTCCAGGCAGATGTTGTGCCGGCGCCCCTTCGCGTCGGTGAGGCGCACCCACTCCCCGGCCCGCAGCGGACCCCGTCGCACCCCGGACCAGGAGTCGTGGGCGTCCTCGGAGGCGGCGTTCTCGGCGGGCATGGGCCGGAGCCTAGCCGGGCCGGCGCACCCCGCTCACACCGCGGCGGAGAAGGCCCGGTCCACGTCCTCGGTGACCAGCACGCCGAACACCCGCCCGTCCTCGTCGAGCAGGAGGTACTCGGTGGCGGGCATCCGCTGCATGGCCCGGATCAGCGCCTCGCCGGACAGCTCCGCGGAAAGCACCAGGCCGGGTTCGATCGTCCGGGCGACCGTGCTCACCGGGAGCCAGGGGCGACGGTCCTCTGGCGTCGCCTGCACCGCCGCTTCGTTGACGATCCCCGAGGCGTGTCCGGTGGCGTCGAGGACCACGAGGGACCCCGCCTGCTCGTCCTGCGCCCGGCGTACCGCCTCCGCGAGCGGTAGGTCGTGCGGCACCGTGGCGGCCCGGCGTGCCAGGACCCTGGCCCGCAGCGCCGGCAGCCGGCGCCGCACCTTGGCGGAGACGATCGCGCTCGAGGCGCCTCCCCAGAGGAACGCGGCGATCACGATCGCGAAGACGTAGTCGCTCATCGCGACGGGGCTGCCGGTGAGGAGCTCGCGGACGAACGGGTAGGACAGTGCGGCCATCGCCGCGACCCGGCCGCCCCAGCCGGCCACGATCGTGCCCTGGTGCGGGTTGCCGGTGACCTTCCACACCGCGGCCCGGAGCACCCGGCCGCCGTCCAGCGGAAGCCCGGGAACCAGGTTGAGCACCCCCACCACCAGGTTGGCGCCGGCGAGGGCGTCGACGGCCAGCCGGAGCAGCCCCTCGGGAGCCACCGGGTGCAGCAGCAGGAAGACGAGACCCACCCCGATGCTGGTGAGCGGACCGACGACCGACACCCCGAGCTCGCGGCCTGGGGTGTCGGGCTCGCCCTCGATCTCGGTGACCCCGCCCAGGAAGTGCAGCGTGATCGAGCGCACGGGGAGCCCGTAGCGCTTCGCCATCAAGGCGTGCGACATCTCGTGGAGCAGCACGGAGAGGTAGAGCAGCACCGCGAAGACGCCGCCGGCGACATAGCGCCAGCCGCCGAGCCCGGGCTCCACCTGCTCCACCGCGGGGGCGATCAGCACCGCGATCACGACCGCGACCAGCAGCCACGACGACCGGACCAGGACGTCGACCCCGCCGATCTGCCCGATACGGAGCGTGCCCGGCGGCCGCCGGGGCGTCGCGTTGTTGTCCTCCACCACCCCAAACTATCGCGGCGCCCTGTCCGGAACTGTCGGCGCGGTCGCCTAGGGTCAAGACCATGACCAGCAACGCGGTGACGCGACCGACCGGCCGGCCCGCGGACGGCGTGGAGGGCCGGACCGTCGTCGACGGGGTCGACGTGGTCGGTTCGCTGTCGCCGAGCCGCGCCGGCGACTTCATGACCTGTCCGTTGCTCTACCGCTACCGCACCGTGGACAAGCTGCCCGAGCCGTCCTCCCCGGAGGCCGTGCGCGGGACGGTGGTGCACAAGGTGCTCGAGGACCTGTTCGACCTGCCCGCGGTGCAGCGCACACCGGACCAGGCGGCCCGGATGCTGCAACCGGCCTGGGAAGCGGTGCTCGAGGCCGACCCCGCGGTGGCGGAGATGTTCGGCGCCGAGGGGCCCGAGGTCGGCGCCTGGCTGGCCTCCTGCCACGACTCCCTCGCCCGCTACTTCACGCTCGAGGACCCCACCCGGCTCGAGCCGGCGGAGCGGGAGATGTACGTCGAGACCCTGTTGGACTCCAAGCTGCTGCTGCGCGGGTTCATCGACCGGCTCGACGTCGCGCCGACCGGCGAGATCCGGGTCGTCGACTACAAGACCGGCCGCTCCCCCGGCCAGGCGTTCGAGGCCAAGGCGCTGTTCCAGATGAAGTTCTACGCACTGGTGATCTGGCGCACCCGCGGCGTCGTGCCACGGATGTTGCAGCTGATCTACCTCGGCAACGGCGAGGTGCTGCGTTACAGCCCCGACGAACGCGACCTGCTCGCCACCGAGCGGAAGGTCCAGGCGCTCTGGACGGCGATCTCGCAGGCACAGTCCACCGGCGACTGGCGCCCCCGCAAGAGCGCACTGTGCGGCTGGTGCGCCCACCAGGCGCTCTGCCCGGAGTGGGGCGGTACGCCGCCGCCGCTGCCGGTTGACGCACCCGCGCTGGAATGTCCCGAAGACGCGCTGAGCAGCGAGGACCTCGACTAGGACGCGTTGCGGGGTCGCCGCGGCCCGGTGACCTGCGATGACGTCGCGCCCCTGACCGAAGCGAGATCGCACCTGGCCCTGCCCCGCGGGGTCGTTCAGGGACGGCGACGACGCCGGGGCAACCCCCAGCTGATCAACGACGGGCAGATGGTCGTCGCGATGAGTGGCGAGTTCCGACCCTTCAGCCACTTCGAGAACACAAGCTCACCGGGTTCGACTACGACATCGCGGTCGCCATCGCGGACGCGATGGGCCTCGAGCTCGAGACCAAGACCGGTGCCTTCGACACGCTGATCCAGGGTGTGCAGAGCAACCGCTACGACGTCCTCATCGCGTCGATGACGCCGACCGAGGACCGTGACAAGGCCGTCGACTTCACCGACAGCTACTACACCTCGGGCGCCACGATGTTCGTGCGCAACGACAGCGACTGCTCCGACCCGACCACGATGGACAGCCCGACGGTGGGGGTGGCCTCGGGCACGACGTACGAGTCGTTCCTCAAGGACCAGGACTGGGTCGGCGACATCCGCACCTTCACCTCCGACGTCACCGCCCTGCAGGACGTCGACTCCGGCCGTCTCGACGGTGCGATGACCGACCGACTCGTCGGCCTCTACCAGATCGACCAGGCAAAGCGGGACCTGCGGGCCTGCGGCGACCCGCTCTACACCGAGAAGCCGGCCTTCGCGGTCAAGGAGGGCAACTCCGCCCTGGTCGACCAGCTGAACGAGGCGCTGGCCACCATCAAGGACGACGGCACCTACGCCGAGATCAGCAAGAAGTGGTTCGGCCAGGACATCTCCTAAACAGCGATGAACTTCTTCGACTACGTCGCCGACACGGCGTCGCTCTTCCTCGATGCCACGAAGGTCACGCTGACGCTGACGGCCACGGCGCTCGTGATCGCCATGGTCCTCGGCAGCGTCGTCGCGGCGATGTCGATGAGCTCGGTCGCGGTTCTGCGCTGGATCGCGACCGGGTTCATCGGCGTCATCCGCGGCACGCCGCTGATCGCGCAGATCTTCGTCCTCTACTTCGGGATCTCGGCCGTCATCTTGCTGGCCGCCTTCTGGGCAGGTGCGATCGCGCTGGCGATCCACAATGCGGCCTACATCGCGGAGATCATCCGCTCGGGATTCCAGTCCGTGCCGAAGGGACTCGACGAGGCGTCGCGGTCCCTGGGCATGTCGCGGCTCAAGACGCTGCGACGGGTCCGCGCGCCGCTGGCCCTCCGCGCGATCCTGCCGGTGCTGGGCAGCCAGTTCATCATCGCGGTGAAGGACTCCTCGCTGGTCTCCTTCATCGGCATGACCGAGCTCTTCCAGACCTCCAGGAACCTGGCCGCATCCACCTACCAGCCGCTGACGATGTATCTGATCGTCTCGCTGTACTACCTGGCCATCGTGCTCGCGCTCACCTTCTTGGTGAACCGGCTGGAGTACCGACTCAGCGCCCACCGGAGGTGAGGTCATGACCACCCAGGAGCCGGAGCCGATCGCGAGCGGCCGCGAGGGCGAGCCGCTGGTCCCGATGAAGGGCACCGTCAAGAACTTCGGGGACACCGTCGTCCTCGACGGGGTGGACCTCGATGTTCACCGCGGCGAGGTGGTCGTCCTGATCGGCCCCTCGGGAGCGGGCAAGAGCACGCTGCTGCGCTGCATCCGGAGCCGGATCGGGATGGTCTTCCAGGCCTTCAACCTGTTCCCCCACATGAAGGTCATCGACAAGATCACGATGGCCCAGCAGGACGTCCTGAACCGCCCGCGGAGCGAGGCCGTGGCCCGTGCCGAGGAGCTCCTCGAGCGGGTCGGCCTCGCCGAGAAGGCGCAGACCTACCCGGAAAACCTCTCAGGTGGTCAGCAGCAGCGACTGGCCATCGCGCGGGCGCTCGCGATGGACCCCGAGGTGATGCTCTTCGACGAGCCCACCTCCGCGCTGGATCCCGAGCTGGTCGGAGAGGTGCTCCAGGTGATGCGCACCCTGGCCGACGAAGGGATGACGATGGTGCTGGTGCTGGTGCTGGTGGTGGTGACCCACGAGATGCGGTTCGCCCGCCGTGCCGCCGACCGGGTGGTGCTGCTGGCCGACAAGCAGATCGTCGAGGAAGGCACTCCCGAACAGGTCCTCGAGAACCCGCGCAGCGAACGCGGCCAGGCGTTCCTTCGCGAGCTCACCGAGGGCTGACCGACCGGCCGGCGGTGGCCTCAGCGGCCGCGGGGCTTCGCCGGCTCCAGCGTCACCGGGTGCGGGTGCAGCACGCAGGCCACCTCGGCCCCGCCGGACTGACGCAGCAGCGGGTCGACGCCGTCGTGGAACCTGATCCGGACACCGTCGCCGGTGGCCTCGACGTCGCGGACGCCGCGCCAGAACGGCTCCTCCGGATCCTCCTCGCGGATCCGGTCCAACAATGCCTTCACCTCCGACGCCGTGCCGCGCGACCCCACGGTCACCTCAGTGCCAGGTGAGTCGAGGGCGTCCAGGTCGCCGACCAGCTCCTGCTCCCGCTCGTAGACGTCCGGGTGCTGGCGCAACCAGTGCGACTCGAGCAGCACCCGCAGGTCGCGCGACTCCCAGCCGCACTCGGCCACGGCGACCGGACAGCGCGGGTGGAAGGAGCAGCCCAGCGGCGGGACCGCCGCGTCCGGGATCTCGCCCCTCGGGAGGTCCCGGGCGATCTGCCGCTCGGGGTCGATGTCGGGGATCGCCTTGAGCAACGCCTTGGTGTAGGGATGCTTGGGGTCGGCGAAGATCTCCTCGGCCGGCCCGATCTCCACGATCCGGCCGAGGTACATGATCGCCACCCGGTCGCAGAAGTACTTCGCGCTCGCGAGGTCGTGGGTGATGTAGACGTAGGTCAGCCCGAGCTGATCCTTCAGGTCGAGCATCAGCTGCAGGATCTTGGCCCGCACCGACATGTCGAGCATCGACACCGGCTCGTCGGCGACCAGGATCTCGGGGTCCAAGATGATCGCCCGCGCGATCACGGCCCGCTGCTTCTGGCCACCGGAGAGGTCCGCCGGAAGCTTGGAGAGGAACCGCTCGACCGGGGCCAGACCGACTCGCTCGAGGGCGTCGCACACGCGCCGGTGCAGCTCCTCCCCGGAGGCCACCTTGTGGATCTGCAGGGGGTGTCCGACTGCCTTCTCGATCGTCATCGACGGGTTGAGCGCGGCGTGCGGGTCCTGGAAGACCATCTGCAGGTCGGTGCGCAGCTTGCGCAGGTCGCGGTTGCGCATCCCGGTGACCACCTGGTCGGTGGTCTGACCGTCGTGCTGCTGGCGGTAGGTGATCTTCCCGCCGGTGGACTCCACCAGCCCGAGCAGCGCCCGCCCGAGCGTGGTCTTGCCGCTGCCGGACTCGCCGACCAGGCCCAGCACCTCGCCCTTGCGCAGGCTCAGGTCGACCCCGTCGACGGCCTTGACGGTGCCGGCGCCGCGGCCGAACAGGCCGGCCAGGGCGCCTCCGCGCAGCTGGAAGTGCACCTCGAGGTCGTCGACCTCGAGCAGGGTGTCGTCGCGGGTCTCAGGCTTCGTCGGCAACGGAGAGCTCCTCACGCGTCAGGGGGGCCTTCTCGTCCTCGGTGAGGTCGACGAAGCCGTTTCGCTGGTCGGCGGCCCAGCACTGGGCCCGGGTGCCGTTGGGGTGGTCCCGGACGACCGGGTCCCGGTTCGCGCAGATCGTCATCGCATCGGGGCAGCGCGGGTGGAAGTGGCAGCCGCGGGGCGGTTCCACCAGGTCCGGCGGCGCTCCGGGAATGAAGTTCAGCCCGGTGGTGGACAGCGAGATGGTGGAGCGCAGCAGCTCGCGGGTGTAGGGGTGTTCCGGGTGCGCGAACACCTCCCGGGCGTCGCCGATCTCGACGATCTCCCCCGCGTACATCACTGCAACTCGGTCGCAGGCCTCCGCGATGATCCCGAGGTTGTGCGTGATCAGCAGCAGCGAGGTCTCGAACTCGCGGCGCAGGTCGTGCAGGATCCGGATGATCTGGGCCTCGACGAGCACGTCGAGCGCGGTGGTCGGCTCGTCGGCCACCACGAAGGCGGGCCGCAGCACCAGAGCCAGCGCGATCATCAGCCGCTGCCGCATGCCGCCGGAGAACTCGTGCGGGTAGGAGCGGTAGCGGGTCGGCGGGATGCCCATCACCCGCAGCACCTCCATGGCGCGACGCTCGCAGTCGTCCTTCGACATCGACTTGTCGTGCGCGCGCAGGGCCTCCTCGAAGTGTTGGGAGATCCGCATCAGCGGGTTCAGCCGGGTCAGCGGCTCCTGGAAGATCATCCCGAGCTCGGCGCCCCGCTTGGCGAACATCTCCTTCGGCGGCAGCGCCAGCAGGTCCTCGCCGCGGAAGCGCAGCTGGCCGTCCATCTTGGCGCCCGGCGGCAGCAGCCCGAGCAGCCCGCGGCCCAGCGTCGACTTGCCGCAGCCGGACTCTCCCACCAGCCCGAGGATCTCCCCCTTGCGGAGGCTGAAGCTGACCCCGTCGACGGCGCGCACCGGGCCGCGGTCCGTGCCGTACCAGATCCGTAGGTCGCGCGCGTCGATCACCGGCTCGTTTCCGGGGACACCGGCCGAGCCGGACGCGTCGTACAGCTCGCTCATCAGCGGGACTCCTCCCCGGCCTCGTGGGCCATCTCCCGCATCGGCAGCACGACCGGACGGATCCTGCGCTTGCGCAACGTCGGGTTGATCGTCTCGTTGAGGCCCTCGCCCACCAGCGTCAGGCCCATGACCAGCAGCACGATGGCCATGCCCGGGAAGAACGCGGTCCACCAGATCCCGGCGCCCGCGTCGTCGATGGCGCGGCTGAGGTCGTAGCCCCACTCGGAGGCCTCGTTGGGCTGGATGCCCAGGCCGATGAAGCCGAGGCCGGCGAGCGTCGCGATCGCGTCGGCGGCGTTGAGCGTGCCGATCACCGGGACGGACTGGATCACGTTGCCGAACAGGTAGCGGCCCATGATCGTCGCGTTGGGTGCGCCGATCGCGCGGGCCGCCTCGATGTACGTCGCCTCGCGCGCCGAAACCGTCGTGTTGCGCACCACCCGGAAGTACTGCGGGATGTAGATCACGGTCAGCGACAGCGCCGCCGCGACCACGCCGCCCCCGAGCGGGCCGCGGAGCAGGAACGAGAACACGATCGCCAGCAGCAGCGACGGCAGGGCGTAGAGCGCATCGGCAACGAACACCAGCAGTCGGTCGGTCCAGCCGCCGACGAAGCCGGAGAGCAGTCCCAGCGGGACGCCGATCACCAGCGAGAAGGCGACCGAGAGCACGACCACCTCGAGTGCGGTGCGCGCTCCCCAGATCATCCGGGACAGCACGTCGTAGAACTGGTCGTTCGTGCCGAACCAGTGGCTCCCACTCGGGGCGGCGAGCTTCTCGAAGGTCGTGCCGGGCACCGGGCCGCGCTGGTTGAAGTCATAGGGCGCCACCCACGGCGCGAAGACTGCCAAGAACACGAACAGCAGGGTGAGGACCAGCCCGGTGATCAGGATCCAGCGGGCCAGGCCGGTGGTCTCCCGGAAGGGCTTGAGCATCGAGCCGAGCATCAGTACCTCACTCTCGGGTCGATCATCGCGTTGAGGATGTCCACCAGCAGGCTCACCACGACCACGACGATGGCGAAGAACGTGACGATCCCCTGGACGGCGGCGTAGTCGCGTGCGGTGATGTACTTCAGCAGCTGGGTGCCGAGGCCGGGCCAGTTGAACGTGCGTTCGGTGAGCACGGCGCCGGAGAGCGTGATCGCGACCTGTAGTCCGATGACCGTGACCACGGGGACCAGCGCGTTGCGGAAGGCGTGGCGTCGGATCACGTACTTCTCCGGGACGCCGCGCGCCCGGGCCGCCTCGATGTAGTCGCCCTGCAGGGTCTGCAGCACGTTGACCCGCACCAGCCGGATGAAGACCCCCGACAGCAGCAGCCCGAGCGCCAGGCAGGGCAACAGGTGGTGGAAGGCGACGTCCACGAACGCGTCGGCGTTGCCGCGCAGGATCGTGTCCACGAGCAGGATGTGCGTCACCGGCTGGATCTGGAACTTGGTCACCGGCGAGGCGATGTCGTAGGTCGGCCACCCCAGCGGCGCGAAGACCAGCACGAACATCAGGCCGGTGAAGAACACCGGCGCGGCGTAGGTGACGACCCCGAACAACCGGATCACCGCGTCGGGCAGCGAGTCACGCCTGCGCCCGGCGGCCAGGCCGAGCGGGACGCCGATGAGCAGGGCGATCAGGAAGGCGCCGAGGGTGAGGGTGAGCGTCGCGCCGCCGTTGTCGACGATGATGCTGGTCAGCGGGCGGTTGTCCGAGATCGTCTTGCCGAAGTCGAGGTGCGCCACGCTGCCGAGGTAGTCGAGGTACTGCACGATCAGCGGCCGGTCCAGGCCCAGTGCCGCGCGACGCTCGTCCAGGGCGGCCTCGCTCAGCTTCCCGCCGACCGCGGCCGAGACGGGGTCACCGGGCGCCACCCGAAGCAGGACGAACACGATGGTGAGCAGCACCCAGATCATCGGGATGATCAACAACACGCGCTGCCCGATGTAGCGGGGCAGCGAGCCCGACCGAGCACTCATGGCAAACCTCTCATCCGCGGATCCTGACATGGAGAGGGGGGAGAGCGCACATCGCGCTCTCCCCCCTCTCCGAAATGATCAGCCCTTCTTGCTGATGCCCCAGAACCGGAAGATGTACGTCGGGTCGAGGGTCTCCTTGACGCCGGACATCTTGTCGGTCGCGACGGCCACGTTCTGGCCGTTCCAGGAGGGAACCAGCGGGACGTCCTCGGCCACGATGTCCTGCAGCTGGCCGATGATCTCCTCCCGCTTGCCCGTGTCGGTCTCGGCGAGCTCCTGGTCGAGGAGCTTGTTGACCTGCGGGTTGGAGTAGTTGTTCGCGTAGAAACCACCGTCACGCACGAACGGCGTCAGGTAGTTGTCCGCGTCCAGGATGTCCGGGTACCAGCCCAGGATGAACAGGTCGTACGCGCCCTGCTTGTAGAGGGTCTGGTACTCCTCCCACTCGGCGTCCTGGGTCTTCACCTTGAACAGGCCGCTCTGGTTCAGCTGCGAGGCGAGCTCGCTGGCCTCGTCCACGGCGTTGGGCCCGTAGTGCGTGGGCGTGTAGCCGAGGGTGAGGTTGATCGGCGTCTTGACGCCCGCGTCGGAGAGCAGCTTCTTCGCCGCGTCGACCGAGGGCTCGCCGTACTTGGCCTGGAACGAGTCCTTCTGGCCGCCGAAGCCCGGGGGCACGATGGAGTAGGCAGGCTGGACGCTGCCGTCGTAGGCGTTCTTCGCGATGGCGTCTCGGTCGATGAGCTGGGCGACCGCCTGACGGACGGCCTTGTCCTTCACCGTCTTGTTGGCGAGCTGGAACACCCAGTAGCGGAACTCCGAGCCCTCGCCGCGGATGACCTGGACGCCGTCGGCGCCTTCGAGGTCGTTGAGGTCGGTCGGGCTCAGCGTGCGCCACGCCACGTCGACCTGCTGGCTCTGGATGGCCTGCTTCAGCGGCGCCGGGTCGGAGAAGTACTGAACGAAGATCTGCGGGCTCGACGGCGTGCGCGGACCGTCGTAGCCGTCGTTGGCCTCGAGGACCGCCTGCTCGCCGGGCTTGTACTGGCTGAGCTTGTAGGGCCCCGAGCCGATGACCTTGTCGTCGTCGAGGAGCTTGTCGGCCGGGAACACGTCCTCGTCGACGATCGACGTCGTCGCCGTCGACAGCAGCTTGAGGAACGTGGTGTCGGCCTGGTTGAGGTGGAAGACCACCGTCAGGTCGTCCGGCGTCTCGATGGCGCCGTCGGCCAGCTTCTTGGTGTCGGGGTCGGTGATCTGGCCCAGCAGCACCGAGGAGCCGTTCGGGTCGGCGATGCCGATGTTGCGCTCCATCGAGAACTTGACGTCCGAGGAGGTCAGGTCGTCGCCGTTGGAGAACTTCAGGCCCTCACGCAGCTTGCAGGTCACGGTCTGCGGGTCGTCGTAGTCGCACGACTCCGCCGCGTCGCCCACCGGGTCGCTCTCGCCGGCGGGGATGCTCAGCAGCTGCTCGAAGATGTTGTACTGCAGGTTCCACGACCCGAAGTCGTAGGAGCCCGCCGGGTCCATGGCGGTGACGGACTCGGTCGTGCCGAGGATCCACGGCTCGCCGGAGGCCGCGCCCCCGCCGTCACCACCGCCCCCGTTGCCGTTGCCGGAGTCGCCGCCGCCACATGCCGCCAGACCGGCGACCAGGACGCTCGCACTCGCGATCGCCAGAAGTCCTCTCCTGCGGTTCACGTATTCACCTCACGTTTTACGTGCTCGGGACACGGGTGTCCTGAGCGGACGCGTGGACAGTACTCGCACGGACGGGGTGCGGCCACCCTTGAAGGGCGCCCGGCGGGTCGCGATCCCCTAACGATTTGGTCAAAGACCGTGGCGCTCGGCCCACAGCGCCGCTTGCGTGCGGTCGCTGACGTCGAGCCGCTGGAACACCGAGCTCAGGTGCGCCTTCACGGTGCGCTCGCTGATGCCCAGGCGCCGACCGATCTGCTTGTTGGCGAGCCCCTGCCGCACCAGGACGAGCACCTCGCGCTCCCGTGCCGTGAGCTGCGCGGGCAGCGTGGGCGACGCGCCCGCACGCAAGGTCAGCAGCTCGCGCGCCGCCTTGGGGTGGAGCGGGGACTCACCGCGGCTCACCGCGCGCACTCCCTCGAGGACTTCCTCGGGGTCGGCATCCTTGAGCAGGTAGCCGACCGCGCCGGCGTCGATCGCCGCGACGATCCGCTCACCGTCGGAGTACGACGTCAAGATCACCACCTCGGCCCCGAGGCCCTCACCGACGATGGACCGGGTCGCGGCCACTCCTCCCACACCGGGCATCTGCAGGTCCATCAGCACCACGTCGGGCCGGGTGGAGCGGACCACCGCGAGAGCCTCCGCGCCGTCGGCCGCGGTGCCGACGACCTCCATGTCTCCGGCGCCGTCGATCAGCTGGCTCAGACCGCCCCGCACGACGGCGTGGTCATCGACCAGGACCACCCGGATCACGCTCGCACCTCCAGACGCACGGTGGTCCCCTCCCCCGGTCCCGACGTGACGCGCAGGACTCCCCCGGCCTCGGCGATCAGGCTCTCCAGCCCCCGCAGGCCGAAGTGGGTGCGGTCGACGACCTCGGCTGGGTCGAACCCGCGGCCGTCGTCGGCGACCTCCAGCACCGCGAGGTCCGCCTCGCGGTGCACGTCGACGCGCAGGTGCGTCGCTCCGGAGTGTCGCAGGCCGTTGCGCACCGCCTCCTGGGCCACGCGCCACACCAGCGCCACCGTGTCGTCGGGAAGAGTCCCGAGGTCCGTCGCCGTGACGTCGGCCTCGATCCCGGCACCCGCGGCCGGCGCGACCAGGTCACCGAGGGCAGCCGGGAGCCCGGTGGTGCGCAGGTCGCGGGGGTGGATCTCGACGAGCAGCGAGCGCAGCGACCGCAGGGACCCCCGGACCGAGGAGGCCATCGTGTCGAGGTTCGCCGTCGTGGCGCCTCCGTCACGGGCCGAGGCGGACAGCGCGAAGGCGGTACCGGTGAGGTCCTGCACCACGGTGTCGTGCAGGTCGCGGGCGATCCGCCGGCGCTCCGCGTCCGAGGCGTCGACCGCCGCGCGCAGCAGCCGCTCCCGCACACGCGCCGATCGGTCGAGGCGCCGGGTGAGCACCCACATCAGCGGCGTGGTGACCGCGACCAGGACCAGCAGCCCGCCGACGGTGATCGGCCGGAACTGGTCGAACACCTCCGCGCGGCGGGCCTCGATGTCCTTCGCGGAGTAGTAGACCTCGAAGAGCAGCGGATCGCCCTCCGGGGAGCGGATCCGGGTGTAGACCTCCAGGAGCCCGCCGAACGACCGCTCGAAACGGTTCTCCGGCTTGGTCAGGTCCGACTCCTCGGCCTCGATCGAACCGTCGGCGATCACCGCCAGCTCGTCCTCGCCGAGGTCGTAGCTGCTGCCGATGAGCTGGGTCTCGTCGGAGTAGACGATCGTCCCGTCCTCGGCCCAGATCTTGATCCGGGCGACGTCCTCGACGAGCAGCCGTTCCAGGACGGTGCGATCGAGCCGGTCGACCGCCCCGGCGTCTCCGTGCACCAGGCCCGCGGGGATGGCCGGCTCGGCGACCGACCGGGCCAGGACCTCGGTCGTGGCGACCGCGCCGTCGATGGCCTCCCGGGACGCGGCACTGCTGCTCAGCCGGCCGGTCGCGACCAGCACCACCGCCAGCGTCAGAAACCCCACCGCGAGAAACTGCGCGACCGGGTTCCGGAGGACACGCACCGACCAACCTCCTGTGTCGACCCTGCGGTCAGTATGCGCGTGCGCGTGGGCTCAGTAGCTCAGAACGCCGCGACACACCTCGCCGCTCCGGGGGTTGTGCGCCCGGAACACGAGCCGGTCGGTGCCCACGACATTCACCACGACACGACGGACCTCGAACGAGCCGCTCGGACCACTCGTGGTCGCCGTGCCGCGCGAGGACAGGCTGCCGTTGTGGCGCAGGCGCCAGCGCCAGGTCTGCCCGTTGCGGTTGCTGTCCACCTCCCCCTCGACCTCGATCCGGCCGCCCTGGGGGCTGGCCTTGACCTTCCAGTTCGCGCCCGCGCTGCACGAGCCGCGCCGGATGACGTCGTCGTCGTTCGCGAGCGCCGGCGCTGCGCCGAGCGCGGGGGTGACGAGCACGACGAGCAGGGCTGCCACGGTGCTGCGGCGGCGGCGAGATGTGGTGTCCATCGGATTCTCCTCGGGTCTGCTGCTGGGTGCTCCCAGCGTCGGCCCGGGGACGGACGGCGCGCCATTGGACGGTGGTACTACGACCAGAGCCCGTCGCGGAGCGAGCGTGCGGTGAGCCCGACCAGGGTGTCTCGCAGGACGCGCCGGTCCCCGGGCAGCACCGGCACGTGGTTGGGCACGACGAGCACCCGGCAGCCGGCCGACTCCGCGGACCGGGCGCCGGTGTTGGAGTCCTCGATCGCGACCGTGTCGGCGGGGTCGACGCCGAGCAGGGCGGCCGCCTTCTCGTAGGGCTCGGGATGCGGCTTGCCCTGGCTCACCGCGTCGCCGGTCACCACCACCTCGAAGGTGCCCTCGGGCAGCTGCGCGAGGACCGGCGCAACGAACCGCCGGTAGGACATCGTGACCAGGGCGCACCGCACGCCGTGGCGCCGCAGGTCCGACAGCAGCTCGACCGCACCGGGGCGCCAGGGCACCGCCCCCTCGATCCGTGCGACGACCTTGTCGAGAAGCTCCTCGACGATCTGCGACGGCTCCAGGTCGATCCCGGAGTGCTCGCGGATGTAGCGGCCCGAGACGATCAGGTCGTTGCCGACGAGGGCGAGCGCGTCCTCCCGGCTCCAGGTGCCGCCGTGCTCCTCGACGAGCTCGTACTCCGACTCGATCCAGTACGGCTCGGTCTCGACGAGGGTGCCGTCCATGTCCCAGAGCACGGCGGTGGGAAGCCCCATCAGTCCTCGGGCTCGTAGCCCAGGTTGGGCGCGAGCCAGCGCTCGGCCTCGCGCAGGGACATCCCCTTGCGCGCAGCGTAGTCCTCGACCTGGTCCTTCCCGATCCGGCCCACGACGAAGTACTGCGACTGCGGGTGCGAGAAGTACCAGCCGCTCACCGCGGCCCCTGGCCACATCGCCATGCTCTCGGTCAGCTCGATGCCGGTCTCGGCCCGGACGTCGAGCAGCTGCCAGAGCTTGACCTTCTCCGTGTGGTCCGGGCAGGCCGGGTAGCCGGGCGCCGGGCGGATGCCGTCGTAGGTCTCCTTGATCAGCTCCTCGTTGTCGAGGTGCTCGTCCGCGGCATAGCCCCAGAACTCCTTGCGGACCCGCTCGTGCATCCGCTCCGCGAAGGCCTCGGCGAGTCGGTCGGCGATCGACTCGAGCAGGATCGCGCTGTAGTCGTCGAGTGCGGCCTTGAACTCCGCGATCTTCTCGGCGCTGCCCAGGCCGGCCGTTACCGCGAAGGCCCCGACATAGTCTCGCAGCCCCGTCTCCTTGGGCGCGACGTAGTCACCGAGCGAGCGGTTCGGCACGCCGTGCCGGTGCTCGCCCTGCTGACGCAGGTTGCACAGCGTGGTCAGCACCTCGGTCCGCGACTCGTCGGCGTAGACCTCGATGTCGTCGCCCACCGCGTTGGCGGGGAAGAGTCCGATCACGCCGTGGGCGTGCAGCCAGCGCTCCTCGACGACCCGGTCCAGCATCACCTGGGCGTCGTCCCACAGCCTCCGGGCGGCGTCACCGGTGGCGGGGTTGTTCAGGATGTCGGGGAAGCGGCCCTTCATCTCCCAGGCGTTGAAGAACGGTTGCCAGTCGACGTAACGGCGCAGCTCGTCGAGGGGATAGTCGGTGAACGTGCGCACGAAGTGGGGCTTGGGGTCGTGGGCCCGCTCCCCGGGCCGGTGCGACCAGACGTCCTTGGCCTGCACCTGCAGGGCGCGCGGTTTCGGCGGCTGGTAGCCCGCCCAGTCGATCGGGCTGCGGTTCGCGCGAGCCTTGCCGATCGACAGCGTCGGCCGCTCGTTGAGCTTGGCCGCGTGCCGGGTGCGGATCGAGTCGTAGTCCGCCTGGACCTCGGCCAGCAGCGCCTCGCGCCTGTCGTCGGAGAGCAGCGAGGAGGCGACCGGGACCGACCGCGAGGCGTCCTTCACCCACACCACCGGTCCGTGGTAGCGCGGGTCGACCTTGACCGCGGTGTGCGCACGGGAGGTGGTCGCCCCCCCGATCAGCAGCGGGATCTCGAGCCCCTGGCGCTCCATCTCGGCCGCGAAGTTGACCATCTCGTCCAGGGAGGGCGTGATCAGCCCGGACAGCCCGATCATGTCCGCGCCCACCTCGCGTGCGGTGTCGAGGATCTTCTGGGCGGGGACCATCACGCCGAGGTCCACGACCTCGTAGTTGTTGCACTGAAGCACCACCCCGACGATGTTCTTGCCGATGTCGTGCACGTCGCCCTTGACCGTGGCCATCACCACCGTGCCCTTGGTGCGCGACTGCTGCTGGTGCTCGCCGAGCTTCTCCTGCTCGATGAACGGGATCAGGTAGGCCACGGCCTTCTTCATCACCCGGGCGGACTTCACCACCTGGGGCAGGAACATCCTCCCGTCACCGAACAGGTCTCCGACGACGTTCATCCCGTCCATCAGCGGCCCCTCGATCACCTCGATCGGGCGGCCGCCGCGCTCCTCGATGAGCAGGCGCAGCTCCTCCGTGTCGGACTCTGCGTAGTCGTCGATGCCCTTCACCAGGGCGTGCGTGATCCGCTCGTCGACCGGCAGCGAGCGCCAGGCCTCGTCGGCGATCTCCGGGGCAGACCCGTCACCGGCGAACTTCGGCGCGATCTCGAGCAGCCGCTCGGTGCTGTCCGGCCGCCGGTTCAGCACGACGTCCTCGATCCGCTCGCGCAGCTCAGGGTCGATCTCGTCGTAGACCACGAGGGCGCCCGCGTTGACGATTCCCATGTCCATGCCCGCGTGGATGGCGTGGTAGAGGAACACCGCGTGGATCGCCTCGCGGACCAGGTTGTTGCCCCGGAACGAGAACGACACGTTGGACACCCCGCCCGACACCAGGGCACCCGGGAGGTTCTCCTTGATCCAGCGGGTCGCCTCGATGAAGTCCAGGCCGTAGTCCGCGTGCTCCTCGATGCCGGTGGCGACCGCGAACACGTTGGGGTCGAAGATGATGTCGTGCGCCGCGAAGCCCACCTGCTCGACAAGGAGGTCGTAGGCGCGCTGGCAGATCGCCTTCCGGCGATCGAGGTTGTCGGCCTGGCCGTCCTCGTCGAAGGCCATCACCACCACGGCCGCGCCGTACTTGCGGCACAGCCGCGCCTGCTCCAGGAACTTCTCCTCACCCTCCTTGAGGGAGATGGAGTTCACCACCGGCTTGCCCTGGAAGCACTTCAGCCCGGCCTCGATCACCTCCCACTTGGAGGAGTCGACCATCAGCGGCACCCGGCAGATGTCGGGTTCGCTGGCCACCAGCTTGACGAAGCGGTCCATCGCCGCGACGCCGTCGATCATCCCCTCGTCCATGTTGATGTCGATGACCTGCGCGCCGGCCTCGACCTGCTGGCGGGCGACCGACAGCGCGGTGGCGTAGTCGCCCTCCTTGATCAGGCGGCGGAACCGGGCCGAACCGGTGATGTTGGTGCGCTCGCCCACGTTGACGAACAACGAGTCCTCGGAGATCGTCAATGGCTCGAGCCCGGACAGCCGGCACGCGGGGGCGACCTCGGCCGGTTGGCGGGGCTCCTTCCCCTTGGCCATCGTGGCGATCGCGCTGACGTGGGTCGGTGTCGTGCCGCAGCAGCCGCCGACGAGGTTGACCAGGCCGCTCGCCGCGAACTCCTCGAGCACCGCGGCAGTGTGTTCGGCGGCCTCGTCGTACTCCCCGAAGGCGTTGGGCAGTCCCGCGTTGGGGTAGCAGGACACGAAGCAGTCGGCGATCGCGGACAGCTCGGCGACGTAGGGGCGCATCTCGGAGGCGCCGAGCGCGCAGTTCAGCCCGACCGCGAGCGGGCGCGCGTGCCGCACCGAGTTCCAGAACGCCTCGGTCACCTGGCCGGACAGGGTACGGCCCGAGGCGTCGGTGATGGTCCCGGAGATCACCACGGGCCAGCGCCGCCCGCGCTCCTCGAAGAGGGTCTCGAGCGCGAAGATCGCGGCCTTGGCGTTGAGCGTGTCGAAGATCGTCTCGACCAGCAGTAGGTCGGCTCCGCCGTCGACGAGGCCGCTGGCCTGCTCGTGGTAGGCCTCGACGAGCTCGTCGAAGGTGATGTTGCGCTTCCCGGGATCGTTGACGTCCGGCGAGATCGAGGCGGTGGTGTTCGTCGGCCCGAGGGCGCCGGCGACGTACCTCGGCCGGTCCGGGGTCTGCGCGGTCACCGCGTCGCACTCCAGCCGGGCGAGGCGCGCGGCCTCACGGTTCATCTCGTAGGCGAGGTCGGACATGCCGTAGTCCGCCTGCGAGATGCGCTGCGCGTTGAACGTGTTGGTCTCCACCACGTCGGCGCCGGCGTCGAGGTACTCCCGGTGGATGCTGCGGACGACGTCCGGCCGGGTGAGGCTGAGCACGTCGGCGTTGCCCTTGACGTCCTGGTCCCAGTCGGCGAACCGCTCGCCCCGGTAGTCCTCCTCGGTGAGCCCGTGCCGCTGGATCATCGTGCCCATGGCGCCGTCCATCACCAGGATCCGCTCGCGCAGCGCGGCGGCCAGCTCCTGGGTGAGGTCGGGACGGACGGACGACGCTTCGGGCACGGAACTCCTCAGGACGAGACAGCGGACGGTCACCGGGACGCCCCGCCAGCGTAGGTGGCGGCAGGTGGCAGGCCACCGGCGGTTCCGGATCCTGACATCGCCGTCTCACAGTCTGGCCGCCCGGCCAAACCAGGACGTACGGCGCGCGCGCCGGCCCGGCCCGTCGGCGGCCTGCGCGCGCACCAGGTGACATAGGCTGGCAGCGTGATCGAGATCGAAGAGGTTCCGGAGCTCCGCTCCCCCGTTCTCATCGCCGCGTTCGAGGGCTGGAACGACGCCGCGGACGCCGCCTCGTCCGTCGTGGACCACCTGATGAAGGTGTGGAACGCCCGGGTCGTCGCCGCCATCGACCCCGAGGAGTTCTACGACTTCCAGATGAACCGCCCGGTCGTCGGCACCAACGAGGAGGGGATGCGCCGGATCACCTGGCCGTCGACCCAGCTCGCGGTGGCCTCCCCGCCCGGCGCCCTGCGCGACGTCATCCTGCTGCGCGGGATCGAGCCCAACATGCGGTGGCGACAGTTCTGCGCCGAGCTCATCGCCGGCGCCACCGAGCTCGGCGCCGAGCTGGTCGTGACGCTGGGGGCCCTGCTCGCCGACACCCCGCACACCCGTCCGATCCCGGTGACCGGGACAGCGACGGAGCCCGACCTCTCCGACCGGCTCAAGCTCGAGCAGTCCAACTACGAGGGGCCCACCGGCATCGTCGGCGTCTTCCAGGACGCCTGCACGCAGCGTGACATCCCCGCGGTCTCGTTCTGGGCGGCCGTGCCGCACTACGTCGCGCAGCCCCCCTGCCCGAAGGCGACGCTGGCCCTGGTCGGCCAGCTCGAGGACCTGCTCGAGCTCAGCATCCCGCTGGACGACCTGCCGGAGGAGTCGCGGGCCTGGGAGCGGGGCGTCGACGAGCTCGCCGAGGAGGACGAAGAGATCGGCGACTACGTGCGGGCGCTCGAGGAGACCCGCGACACCGCCGACCTCCCCGAGGCCAGCGGCGAGGCGATCGCCCGCGAGTTCGAGCGCTATCTCAAGCGCCGCGACTCCGGCGACGACTGAGCGGTCACAGCAGCACGCCCAGCCGCGCGTCCACGAGGCGTCGTACGACGTCCCCCGCGCCCGGCTCCGACCGGTCGACCCCCTCGTTCGTGGCCAGTGCCCACCGCTGCAGGGCGGCGAGGGCCCGCGGCGCGTCGAGATCCTCGGCGAGTGCCTCCCGCACCCCGCGGACGACCGACGACGTGGCGGCACCCGCCGGCTCCTGCACGGCCGCACGCAGCGACGCCAGCAGCTCTTGCGCGCGGGCCAGGTCGGCGTCAGTCCACTCCCAGTCGCCGCGGTAGTGGTGAGCCAGCAGCGCGAGGCGGATCACCATCGGGTCGACCCCCGCGGCACGCAGCCGCGAGACGAACACCAGATTGCCCTTCGACTTCGACATCTTCTCGCCCTGGTAGCCGACCATGCCGGCATGCACGTAGGCCCGGGCGAAGGTCAGCCCGTCGAAGGCCGCCTGGGCCTCGGAGGCGCTCATCTCGTGGTGCGGGAAGACCAGGTCGCTGCCGCCGCCCTGCACGTCGAACTCCTGGCCGAGGTAGCGCAGCGCGATCGACGAGCACTCCACGTGCCACCCCGGCCGGCCACGGCCCAGCGCTGTCTCCCAGGCCGGCTCCCCATGGCGCTCGGCCTGCCAGAGCAGGCAGTCCAGCGGGTGCTTCTTCCCGGAGCGGTCCGGGTCCCCGCCGCGCTCGCCGAAGACCGCGAGCATCTGCTGCTCGTCCCAGCGCGAGACATGACCGAACCGGGGATCGTCGTGCACGGCGAAGTAGAGGTCGCCGTCGACGTCGTAGACGGCGCCGCGCTCGCGCAGCTGCTGGATCAGCTCCACGGCGAGCGGGATCGACTCGACAGCGCCGATGAACTCGTCGGGGGCGAGCACCCGCAGAGCAGTCATGTCCTCGCGGAACAGCTCGATCTGCTCCAACGCCAGCTCCGACCAGTCCACCCCCGTCGCCGTCGCCCGCTCGAGAAGGGGATCGTCCACGTCCGTGACGTTCTGCACGTAGCGAACAGCGTGACCTGCGTCGCGCCACGCCCGGTTGACCAGGTCGAAGGCGACGTAGGTGGCGGCGTGACCGAGGTGGGTGGCGTCGTACGGCGTGATTCCGCAGACGTACATCCGCGCCGTCGCGCCAGGCGTCGTGGGCTGCACCGACCCGCGTGCGGAGTCGTGGAGCCGGAGCCCGGGGCCGACACCGAGGGCGTCGAGGCTGGGCACGTCCGGGCTCGTCCACGCTCGCATGCCGGGAAGCCTAACGAACGGTGCCGCGCGGCCCGACGCGGAGCCGCCCGCTCAGAAGGCCGGCCAGGGGATCGCCGGCCAGGCGCCGGACGGGAGCGGCATCCGGCCACGTGCCAGCAGCCGGGCGCAGCGCGCGGTCAGCGCGTCCACCTCGGCGGGGTCCAGGAGCTCGCCGAGCGAGGCGGACAGCTCGGAATCGGCGGTACCGAGCTCACCGACGAGCCGCTCCACCGCGCTGCGGTCGTCGGCGTCGAGCGGCTGCTCGGCCCAGCCCCAGAGCACCGTGCGCAGCTTGCCCTCGCCGTGGAAGCAGACGCCGTGGTCGACCCCGTGCCGGTGCCCGTCGGTCATGGCGAGCACGTGGCCACCTTTGCGGTCGGCGTTGTTGACGACCACGTCGAAGACCGCCATCCGACGCAGCGACGCGGAGTCCTCGTGGACCAGGGACACCTCCTCGTCGTCACCGTCGCGGGCGTCGAGCACGTGCAAGAAGCCGGCGGGGACGCGTCCGCGCGGCACGATGTCGACCGGGTGCTGGGCCGGGTCCGGCTCCCGCCAGGCCTGCACCATGCCGTGCCCGGCGGGCCCGTCCCGCAGCACGGTCGGCGGGACGACATCCCAGCCGAGGGCCTCCGACACGACGTACGCCGCGACCTCCCGACGCGCGAGGGTGCCGTCGGGGAAGTCCCACAGCGGCCGCTCCCCGGCCACCGGCTTGTAGACGCAGGCGACCGCTCCGTGCTCGGAGCGAACGGTCCCGTAGAAGGTGGCGTTCGACGCCGGGAGGATCCGGCCCTCGAGCTCCAGGTCGCCCGCGAGCAGGGGCAGGAGCGCGGTGCTCATCGCGATCAGTCCGAGGTGCGCCGGAAGCCGTTCGCCCGCGGGCACAGGTGCCCGGCCGGGTCGACCGGCCCCCCGCAGAACGGGCACGGCGGACGGCCCGCGGAGACGACTGTCTGCGCCCGCTTGCTGAAGGCCCGGGCCAGGCCGGCGGGCATCCTGACCACCAGCATCTCCTCCGGCTCCGGGTCGTCGATCTCCTCCTCCGGCGTGCCGGGCTCGACGACGGACTCCTCGGCGTAGGGGAAAACCTCGACCACCACGCGCTCGTCGGCCGCGTCCCAGGCGAGCGTCATCGTGCCGGCCCGGAACTCCTCGACGATCGGCTGCTCGAGCGGGGCACTGTCGTCGAGGTCCACCGGGGCCACCGCCGGGATCGTGCTCTCCCCCTCGCCGGTGCGGATCAGCTCGTCGAGCAGCTCGTCCATCCGCTCCGCGAGCACCGAGACCTGCTGCTTCTCCAGCGAGACGCTGGTGACCCGCGTGCCGGTGCGCGCCTGCAGGAAGAACGTGCGCTGCCCGGGTGGGCCGACCGTCCCGGCGACGAAGCGCTCGGGCGGGTCGAAGCTGTGGATCACCGTCGCCATGGTCCCGAGCCTAGGCGGTCCGCGAACTCCGGTTCGCCCCGCCCGCCGGTCCGGCACCGCCACCCACCGTCGCATCGCTGCTCTCCTTGCGGCGGCGCCGCGACCGGGCCGGGGGGCGGAGGTGGGCGAGGTCGCCCGCCGTGGTGTTCGAGGCGACCACGAAGGGCCGCAGCGGCGTGTAGCGCACCACCGACAGCGACGCGGGGTCCACGACGAGACGCTGGAAGGAGTCGAGGTGCATCCCCAGCGCGTCGGCGAGGACCGCCTTGATCACGTCTCCGTGGCTGACCGCGACCCAGACGGCGTCGGGTCCGTGCTCCTCCTCGACCCGGGCGTCCCACCGCCGTACGGCCGCCACGGCGCGCGCGGCCATCGCCGCCATCGACTCCCCGCCGGGGAACGCCGCGGCGCTCGGGTGGGACTGCACGGTCCGCCACAGCGGTTCCTTGGCCAGCGTCTTCAGCTCGCGGCCGGTCCACTCGCCGTAGTCGCACTCGAGCAGGCCGCGGTCCGCGCTCACCCGCACGCGGGCATGCTGCCCGGCGTTCAGCTCGCGGGCGGTCTGCCGGCAGCGCTCGAGCGGGCTGGTCACGATCGCCGCGACGGGCAGCCCGGACAGCCGCTCTGCGGCGGAGCGCGCCTGCTCCACGCCGTGGTCGTCGAGGGCGACGCCCTTGCTGCGTCCGGCCAGCACTCCGGTGGCGTTCGCGGTGGTGCGTCCGTGTCGGGCGAGGATGACCGTTGCCATGGAACGCAACAGTAGTGGCCTAGCCTCAGGAACATGATCGTCGACAGCGCGCTCTACCGCGAAGGCGTCCGGGTCCCGCTGGACTGCCCCAAGGACGACCTCACCGCCGTTCGGGAGTCGGTGAGCGAGCCGGGCGACTTCGTCTGGGTCGGCCTGCACGAGCCGGTCGAGGGGGAGCTGACCGAGGTGGCCCGGATCTTCGCGCTGCACCCCCTCGCCGTGGAGGACGCGCTGCACGCCCACCAGCGCCCCAAGCTCGAGCGCTACGACGACGGCATCTTCCTGGTGCTCAAGACGCTCTGGTACGTCGACGAGGACGACGCCGTGGAGACCGGGGAGATCAACTTGTTCGTCGGCCGGGACTTCGTGATCAGCGTCCGGCACGGAGAGGGCACCGAGCTGCACACCGCGCGCACCGACCTCGAGCAGCAGACCGCCGTCCTCGGCCACGGCCCGTCCGCGGTGCTCTACGCGATCTGCGACCGTGTGGTCGACAGCTACGAGGAGGTCGGGCGCGCACTCGAGATCGACGTCGACGAGGTGGAGGCGTCGGTGTTCTCCACCGAGCGGACCCACGACTCACGACGGATCTACGTGCTCAAGCGGGAGCTGGCCGAGATGCGGAGGGCGGTGAACCCGCTGAAGGAGCCGATGAAGCGGTTCGCCACCGGCTCGGTGCCGACCGTCACCCAGGAGGCGGCACCGTTCTTCCGCGACGTCGCCGACCACCTCATCCGGGTCTCGGAGACCATCGACACCCTGGACTCGCTGCTGTCCACGGCGTTCGACGCCCACCTGGCCCGGATCGGCGTCGAGCAGAACGAGGACATGCGCAAGATCTCCGCCTGGGTCGCCATCGCGGCCGTCGGCACCCTGGTCGCCGGCATCTACGGGATGAACTTCCAGCACATGCCGGAGCTCGCCTGGCAGTTCGGCTACCCGTTCGCCCTCGGGCTGATGGTGGTCGCCTCGGTGTTCCTCTACCGGCTGTTCAAGAAGTCCGGCTGGCTCTGACGCGTCGGCGGCGTCAGGTGGCGCTCATCCAGCCGGCCGCGAGCACCGCGGCGACGACCACTCCGAGGCCGACCCGGTACGGCACGAACTTCCCGATCGAGTGGTGGGCGACGAACTTGAGCAGCCAGGCGACCGTGGCGTAGGCGACCACGAAGCTCACCAGCGTGCCGACCACGGTCTGGCCGATCCCGATGTCGCCGCCCAGCGCGTCCTTGAGCTCGTAGAGGCCGGCCGCGACGAGCGCCGGGATGGAGAGGAAGAACGACATCCGGGTCGCTGCCACACGGTCCAGTCCGCGCAGCAGCCCGGCCGAGATGGTGGCACCGGACCGCGAGACGCCCGGCACCAGCGCTACGCACTGCACGACGCCGATCACCAGGGCGTCGGACAGGGTGAGGGTGCGTTCCTCGCGGTCCTGCCGCCCGCGCTTCTCCGCGAACAGCATGACCGCGCTCCACAGCACGAGGCCCGCGGCGACCACCCACAGCGACCGCAACGGGCCGGTGACCAGATCCTTCCCCGCGAGCCCGACGATGCCGATCGGGATCGACCCGGCGATGACGAACCAGCCCATCCGGTGGTCGAAGCGCCCGCGGTACTCGGGCTTCACCAGGCCGAGGCTCCACGCCTTAGCGATCCGCCAGATGTCGGTCCAGAAGTACACCACGACGGCGGCGATCGCTCCGGTCTGGATCACCGCGGTGTAGGCCGTCACCGCGGGATCGTCGATCTGCATCCCGAGCAGCTTCTCCACGATCGTGAGGTGGCCGGTGCTCGACACCGGGAGGAACTCGGTGAGCCCCTCGACGATGCCGAGGATCACCGCCTCGAAGTAGTTCATGGGGGGCTTTCCTCGCCTCGCGTGGGGACCGTCCGTGCCGCTGGACACCCTAGGAGATGCGCCACTCACGGCGAGGCGCCGCCCCACGTCCGGCCCCACTCGATAGCGTGGCCGTCATGCAGCAGCGCTACCTGGGTCGCACCGGTCTCAAGGTGTCCCGGTTGGGACTGGGCACGCTCACCTGGGGGCGCGACACCGACGAGCACGAGGCCCGCGACCAGCTGATGGCGTTCGTCGAGGCCGGAGGAAGCCTCCTCGACACCGCCGCCGGCTACGGCGACGGCGCAGCTGAGGAGCTGATCGGGTCGCTTCTGGGCTCCGTGGTGGCGCGCGACGACCTGGTGCTGGCGACCAAGGCCGGGATCAGCCGGGCCCGCGGGTCCCGCGAGACCAACGCCTCCCGAGGCTTCCTGATCTCCAGCCTCGATGCCTCGCTGAAGCGGCTGGGCGTGGACCACGTGGACCTCTGGCAGGTGCACACCTGGGTCGACGACACCCCGATCGAGGAGACGCTCAGCGCACTGGACTACGCGGTGGCGACCGGCCGCGCCGCCTATGTCGGTGTCTCCAACTACGCGGGCTGGCAGAGCGCGCAGGCCGCGACCTGGCAGCGCGCTGTCCCGGGCCGGGCGCCGATCGTCTCCACGCAGGTGGAGTACTCGCTGCTCAATCGCCGGATCGAGGCCGAGGCGCTTCCGGCAGCCGTGTCCCTGGGCCTCGGGGTGCTGCCCTGGTCACCGCTCGGCCGCGGGGTGCTCAGCGGCAAGTACCGCTCGGGAACGCCGAGCGACTCCCGGGCCGCATCTCCGCACTTCTCGAACTTCGTCGGCAGCTACCTCGACGCGCGCAGCTCGCGGATCGTCGAGGCGGTGGTCCGCGCCGCCGACGGGCTGGACCTGACCGCGGTCGAGGTCGCGCTGGCCTGGGTGCGCGACCGCCCGGGCGTCACCGCGCCCATCCTCGGCGCGCGCACGGCTGCCCAGCTCAAGGGCTCTCTCGGCGTCGAGGACTGCACGCTCCCGCCGGAGATCGTCGCCGCGCTCGACGACGTGTCGTCCGGTTCCTGAGTCCAATGCGGCTCCCATGCCGGGGCAGCGTGTCACGATGAGGCATGTCCTCGGCGCACATCCACACCACCGCCCAGCGATCAGCGATGCGCAAAGGTGTGGAGTTCGAGTTCGAGCGGCTGACGATCTCGCGTGAGTTCTCGCGCAACGCGGTGACACGGATGCTCGTCGAGCGCATCGAGCGCGGTGGCTGGGAGCTCGACCGGCTCCGGTTGCTCCCCGACGGCACCCGCAAGGTGGTGCTGCGGCGCAAGATCATCCGACAGCTGAGGCCGATGTACGCCTGAAGCGACCGGCGGTCAGGCCTGGTCGAGGAACCGGTCGAACACGCGGGCGCCGAACTCCAGCGCGTCGGTCGGCACCCGCTCGTCCACGCCGTGGAACAGCGCGGTGAAGTCCAGGTCGGCCGGCAGGCGCAGCGGCGCGAAGCCGAAGCAGCGCACCCCGAGCTTGTCCCAGTGTTTCGCGTCGGTGCCGCCGGACATGAGGTACGGCGCGA
Source organism: uncultured Actinomycetota bacterium (assembly GCA_963801125.1). GTDB lineage: Bacteria > Actinomycetota > Actinomycetes > Propionibacteriales > Nocardioidaceae > Nocardioides_B. Next base: position 108,444 of record CAWDDL010000035.1, on the reverse strand, counting down.
CGCGAGCCTCCGGGTCCTCGGCGAGGATCGAGGCGGTCATCGCGTCGACCAGATCACCGTCGAAGCTCGTCTCCAGGCCGGTCTGCTTGCTGACGTAGTCCACGGAGACGCCCTCGCCCACGAGCTCGGCCAGGGTGGCGAAGAACTCGTCCTCGTAGCCGGGCAGGAACCGGCCGTCGACGTGGGCGGTCGCCCGTCCGGGCACCACGTTCACCTTGTAGCCGGCCTCGAGCATCGTCGGGTTCGTGGTGTGCCGGATCACCGCTCCGAGCATCCTGGTGGCCGAGCCGAACTCCTCGACGAGCTCCTCCGCGTTCTCCGGGGTCGCCTCGACCCCGGCCACCTCGCCGACCGCCGAGAGCAGCACCTGCATCGACGGGGTGAGCCGGACCGGCCAAACGTGCGTGCCGATGCGCGCCACCGCCTGCGCCAGCCTGGTGACCGCGTTGTCCGGGTGGCGCATCGACCCGTGGCCCGCGTTGCCCTCGGCGGTCAGCCGCATCCAGGCCATGCCCTTCTCGGCGGCCTCCACCAGGTAGAAGCGCTGGCCGCGCACGGTCGTGCTGAATCCGCCGACCTCGCCGATGCCCTCGGTGCAGCCCTCGAGCAGGTCGGGTCGTCGCAGCACGATCTGTTCGGCACCCTTGTGCCCGCCGGCCTCCTCGTCGGCGGTGAAGCACAGCACCATCGGCCGCTGCGGCAACGCGCCGACGCGCGCACGGGCACGGACAACCGACAGCAGCATCGCGTCGAAATCCTTCATGTCGACGGCGCCGCGGCCCCACAGGTAGCCGTCCTTGATCTCGCCGGAGAACGGGTGCACCGCCCAGTCGTCCGCGTCGGCGGGCACCACGTCGAGGTGTCCGTGCAGCAGCAACGGGTCGCGGGTGGCGTCGGTGCCGCCCCAGCGCGCCACCACGTTGGTGCGACCCGGTTCGCCCTCGAACAGCTCGGCCTCGATGCCGACCTCGTCGAGGAGCGCGGCTACCTGCTCCGCGGCCCTGCGCTCCCCCGGCCCGGAGCCGTCGCCGTAGTTGGTCGTGTCGACGCGCAGCAGGTCGCGGCAGATGTCCACGACCTCCGCGGCCGGGTCGTAGGTCGTGCCCTCCGTCTGGGTGCTCATGGACTCCATCCTGACAGGCGTGTACCCGGCACGCCCGATGCATGGTTTCGCCTCGGGCTTTGCTACAGTTGCGCCGCGCTCAGGGCTCCCGCGGGAGCCGAAGAGCATCCACTGTCCGGGTGGCGGAATAGGTAGACGCGCTAGCTTGAGGTGCTAGTGCCCTTTATCGGGCGTGGGGGTTCAAGTCCCCCCTCGGACACCACGAGAGAACCGTCTCGGCACCGCGGAAACGCAGGTGCGAGGCGGTTTCGTCGTTTCTTCGGCGTCGACACGGACACGGGTCTCCCACATGCCGGAGCCGGGTCGGGCACCGACCACGCACCCGGTAGTTTCGACGGGTACCGCCGACCCCGACAACCCTTCCGGAGGCAACCGCATGGGCCCCTCGCCCACCGAGCACGACGTTCCGACGACGAGCAGCACCACCGCCCCCGCCTCCCCGGGCCTGCGCTGGAGCTCGCAGAGCGCCGGCACCGCCCTGCTGCTCGAGAACGTCCACGACGTCGCCGAGCACGTGCTCGCGGCGGAGGGGATGACGGTGCGACGGGCCTCCGGGGCGATGGACGAGGCCGAGCTGATCGACGCGCTGCAGGACGTGGACCTGCTCGGAATCCGGTCCAAGACCCAGGTCACGGCCGCCGTGCTCGAGCAGGCCCCGCACCTGATGGCGGTCGGCGCCTTCTGCATCGGCACCAACCAGATCGACCTCGGCGCCGCCGCCGACGCCGGCGTGGCGGTCTTCAACGCACCGTTCTCCAACACCCGCAGCGTGGTCGAGCTCGCGGTGGCCGAGCTGATCTCCCTCACCCGGCGGCTCACCGACAAGAACGCCGCGCTGCACCAAGGCGTCTGGGACAAGAGCGCGCAGGGGGCCCACGAGGTCCGGGGCCGACGGCTCGGGATCGTCGGCTACGGCAACATCGGCAGCCAGCTCTCGGTGGTGGCCGAGGCGCTGGGCATGACCGTCTCCTTCTACGACATCGCCGACAAGCTGGCCGTCGGCAACGCCCAGCGGCGGTCGTCGCTCCAGGACCTGCTCGAGGACGCCGACGTGGTCTCGCTGCACGTCGACGGCCGGCCGGGGAACGCCGGGATCTTCGGCGACGAGCAGTTCAGCCAGATGAAGCCCGGCGCGATCTTCCTCAACCTCTCCCGGGGCTTTGTCGCCGACCACGCCTCGCTGCGCAAGCACGTCGAGAGCGGCCACCTGGCCGGCGCCGCGATCGACGTCTTCCCGGACGAGCCCAAGCACCAGGGCGACCCCTTCGACTCCGCGTTGCGGGGGCTGCCCAACGTGATCCTCACACCGCATGTGGGCGGCTCCACCGAGGAGGCGCAAGAGGACATCGGCCGGTTCACCGCCGGCAAGCTCAGCACCTACGTTCGGACCGGCGGTACGACGCTGTCGGTGAACCTGCCCAACGTGTCGCTCGAGCACGCCCCGGGCACGCATCGGCTGGCGCACCTGCACCAGAACGTCCCCGGCGTCCTGGCCCGGGTCAACGCCGTCCTGGCGTCGCGCGGTGTCAACGTCGAGGGTCAGGTGCTGGCTACCCACGGGCACCACGGCTACCTGCTGACCGACGTCCGCACGGACTACTCCCCCGACGTGGTCGACGAGCTCGCGGCGCTGCCCGAGACCGTGTCGCTGCGGATCATCGACTGACCCCGTGTCGGTCGTGAGACGCTGAGCACATGTCGTCGACAAGCCCCGGCTACTCCATCACCATCCGCGTCGAGCTGCCCGCAGGGGCCAACGCCACCACCGCGTTGACCGGGACGGTCGGCTCGGCCGGCGGCTCCCTCACCGCGCTCGACGTGGTGGAGAGCCAGCCGACGCGGATGGTCGTCGACGTCACCTGCGACACCACCGGTGAGGACCATGCCGATGGGATCACCAGAGCGATCGCCGCGCTGCCGGGGGCAACGGTGCGCAAGGTCAGCGACCGGACGTTCCTGATGCACCTCGGCGGGAAGATCGAGGTGGTGCCGAAGGTGCCGCTCAAGCACCGCGACGACCTCTCCCGGGCCTACACCCCCGGCGTCGCCAGGGTGAGCATGGCCATCGCCGAGCACCCCGAGGACGTCCGCCAGCTGACGATCAAGCGCAACACCGTCGCCGTGGTGACCGACGGGTCGGCGGTGCTCGGCCTGGGCAACATCGGCGCCGCCGCCGCACTGCCGGTGATGGAGGGCAAGGCGGCGCTGTTCAAGCAGTTCGGCGGTGTCGATGCCTGGCCGGTGTGCCTGGACACCCAGGACACCGACATGCTCGTCGAGATCGTCCGGGCGATGGCCCCGGTCTACGGCGGCATCAACCTCGAGGACATCGCCGCCCCCCGCTGCTTCGAGATCGAGGCGCGGCTGCGCGAGCTGCTCGACATCCCGGTCTTCCACGACGACCAGCACGGCACCGCCATCGTCGTCCTCGCGGCGCTCACCAACGCCCTGCGTGTCGTGGGCAAGCGCATCGAGGACGTCCGCATCGTCGTCTCCGGTGTCGGCGCCGCCGGGAACGCGATCATCCGGCTGCTCAAGGCCCAGGGGGCCGGGGAGATCATCGGCTGCGGCCGGGACGGCGCCGTGCACGCCGGGCAGACCGGGCTCGACCGATTCCGGGACTGGATCGCCCAGAACACCAACACCGAGCGCCTGACCGGTTCCCTGCGCGAGGTCCTTGTCGGCGCCCACGTCTTCATCGGTGTCTCGGCGCCGAACCTGCTCACCGGCGACGACATCGCCACGATGGCCCCGGACGCCATCGTCTTCGCTCTCGCCAACCCCGTGCCTGAGGTGGATCCGGTCGCGGCTGCCGAGCACGCCGCGGTGGTCGCCACCGGCCGGTCGGACTACCCGAACCAGATCAACAACGTGCTGGTGTTTCCCGGATTCTTCCGGGGGCTGCTCGACGCCGGGGTCAGCGAGATCACCGATCCGATGATGATCGCGGCCGCTACCGCCATCGCCGACACCGTGGCTCCGGAACAGCTCAACGCCAACTACATCGTGCCCAGCGTCTTCGACAGCTCGGTCGCGCCGGCGGTCGCGGCAGCGGTGCGGTCCGTCGTTGCCCCGGCTCCGTGACGGACGATCGCACCCGCCGAATCCTCGCCCGCGCCGGGCAGGTGCTGGTCTGCGTGGTCGTGGCCGCGATCGTGTCGCTGCCCCTCGCCCTCGAGCGGGGGCTGGAGCGGACCCGGATCCACGCGGACGTGGGTCTGATCCCCGCCACCCTGACCCTGACCGGGACCTCGGACAGCCGGTTGCGGCTGGGCATCCTGGGCAGCATCCGCGTCCCCACCAGCCGAGGACCACTGGGGCTGTCCGTCACCGCCGACGGCGCTCCCCGGACCCCGGACGCCGACGCCGGGATCTCGTCGTACTTCTCCCCGCAGATGCTCAAGGTCTACGGCGGCCTCTTCCACGACCCCGACTCCGCGATCCGCAGCTACGTCTCGCAGCTCGAGCGGGACTTCCGTGCCCGCGCGCTCGCCGCCTGGCTGCTCTACACAGTGGTGGGAACCGGCCTGCTCCTGCTCGGCCTGGCGATCATGGACCCGGCACTGCGAATGCGGCTGCATCGGCACCGGACCCGGGCGGTGGCCGCAGGCGCGGCTGCCGGCCTCGTGCTCAGCTCCGGGGTGGCTGCGCTGGAGTTCAGCGAGTGGGCCGGCTCGGCCGACCACGGCGAGGACTTCGACTACGCGCTGCCCGCGTTGGACGGCACACGGGCCGAGGGGGCCGTGACCGACAGCCCGGTGCTGCGGCTGGCCATCGAGGAGGCGGCCCCCAAGGTGGCGGTGCTCATCGACCGGCAGCAGTCCCGGACCGATGCGTTCGTCTCCTCGGCGACCCGCCAGCTGGAGGCCTCGCGCAGTGCCATGGCCGGTCCTCGGGAGGGGGAGGTCGCGGTGATGATGCAGTCCGACATGCACTGCAACTCCGCGATGATCGCGCTCCAGCGCCGGGTCGTGGAGATGGTCGACAGAAAGTACGGCGCGGGGTCGGTGAGCCTGCTGGCGATCTCGGGCGACCTCACCACCAACGGGACCGCGGCGGAAGGATCGTGCATCGCCGACGAGGCCGCCATCGCCGGGGACGCGCCGGTCGTGGCAGTGACCGGCAACCACGAGAGTGACCTGAGCGCCCGTCAGATGGCCGACGCCGACATGACCGTGCTCACCGGCTCCACGAAGGACCGGGCCGGCACGACCGTGCTGGGAGCCGGCGACCCGTCGCGGACCGAGATGTTCGGCCTCACCCGGCTGCGGGGCGAGGCGACCGAGACGTCGGTGGGCCGGGCGCTCTACGAGACCGCCCTTGGCGACCACCCGGACATCACCCTCGTGCACGAGGCCTACTCCGCCGGGGCGTTCATCGGGGACGTGCCTGACATGCGGGCGTTCCTCGACGGTCGCGGCAGCGACCGGGCCTGGTGGGAGGACGGCGTCCGCGACCTACCGACCGGAGCGCTCTTCTACGGACACTGGCACCGCAACGTGCAGCCCCGGGTGGTCTGGAACTCGGACGGCACCTGGACGCTGGTGATGGAGCTGAACACGTCGGGCGGCGCGATCGCCAGCCCGACGTTCAACCATTTCTCGACGCCCTGGTCCAAGCCCCAGCAGCGCGCCTCCTTCACGATGCTGTTCAAGAACGAGGCCAGCGGGCTGGTCACCGGGTACCAGCGCTACTCGTTCGCCACCGACGGCACGGTGACCGTCCAGCCCCGGATCGAGATCGGGTCGCCGGACGGACAGCCGGTGCCGCGCTGACGTGGTACGGCCGTGCGGCCGGTCAGTGTCCGCGCAGGGCGGCCAGGACCTCCTGAGCCGTCAGCCAGCCGACGAGCTCCTTGCCGGCGGGGTCGAGGACGGGCACGGCGGCCGACATGCTCGTCTCCAGGCGGGCCAGACCCGCCTGCAGCGTCTCGTCCGCGCGCACCGGCTCGGGCCACTCGACCACGTCCTCGGCGAGCTGGTCGTCGTGCTCGTCGTCCGAGAGCGCCTCCGCTACGCCGCGGGCGGTCACTACGCCGAGGTAGCGACCGTCGGTGTCGAGCACCGGCAGCTGGCCGGCCGGAGACTCCGAGAGGCTGGGCACCACGTCGATCAAGCGGGTTCGGCCCGACACGGTGGGGCCTACCGGCCCGGCCATGGTGCCGACGTCCGTGGCGCGGATCCGCAGGCCCGGCTCGGCAGCATGCAGGTCGACGCCGCGCCGGCGCAGCTTGAGGGTGTAGATCGTGTCGCCCGAGAGGAAGTGGCTCACCCCGGTGGCCAGCACGATCGCGGCCATCAGCGGCAGGATGATGCTGTACTCCCCGGTCAGCTCGAACAAGATGATCACCGCGGTGATCGGCGCCCGGGCGGCCCCGGCGAAGACCGCGCCCATCCCGATCAGGCCGTAGGCACCCACCGGTCCGGCCGCGCCGGGCGCGACGATGTGCATCATCTCGCCGAACGCCGAGCCGAGCATGGCGCCGACGAAGAGGCTCGGGGCGAAGACACCGCCGGATCCGCCGATGCCGATCGTGAGGCTGGTGGCGAACATCTTCGCGACCAGGAGCACGAGCAGGAACGTGATCGTGTACTGGCCGGCTACCCCGTTGCCGAGCACGGGGTAGCCGACGCCGTACATCTCCGGGAGCACCAGGAGGACCAGGCCCAGCAGCACTCCTCCGGCCGCGGGCCGCAGCCACTCCGGGCCGCGCCACACCCGGTCGCAGGCGTCCTCGACCGCGTAGAGGATGCGGGTGAAACCCACGCCCACCACCCCGGCGAGCATTCCGAGGACCGCGAAGAGCAGGTACTCCGTCAGGTGCGTGACCTCGAACGCCGGCAGCTGCAGGAACGGCGCGTTGCCCAGCATCCCGCGGCCGATCACGCTCGCCGTCACCGAGGCGAGCACGACCATGCCGAAGGACTGCGTGGCGAAGTCGCTCAGGATCAGCTCCATGGCGAAGAACACCCCGGCCAGCGGGGCGTTGAACGTCGCGGCGATGCCCCCGGCGGCACCGCAGGCGACGAGCACCCGCATCCGCGGCTCGGGCACCTTCACGAACCGGCCGAGCGTCGAGCCGAGGGCCGACCCGATCTGCACGATCGGGCCCTCGCGGCCCACCGATCCCCCGCCGCCGATGCACAGCGCGGAGGCCACAGCCTTCACGACCGCGACCTGCGGTGCGATCCGGCCACCGCGCTTGGCCACCGCGAACATCACCTCGGGGACACCGTGTCCCCGTGCCTCCCGGGCGAAGAAGTAGACGAGGGGACCGTAGAGAAGCCCCGCGACCACGGGGGCGCCGACGACGAACCACGGACCCAGTCCCGGCAGCAGCGGGTGCGAGGCGTGCCCCGCTGCCGAGTAGTCCTGGTGACCGGAGAGCACCTCGGTGAAGGTCTGGATCAGCCAGCGGAACGCCACCGCGCCGAGACCGGCGCCCGCGCCCACACCGAGGGCAAGCACCAGCAACCCCCACTCCGAGGACCTGATCCCGCGGGTGAAGGAGACAGAGGCAGCGCGCGCCGACACATTCACTTTTGCATTATGCAATGATGGTGTTGCGCAATGCAAAACGAAGGGAGTGGCATGGCCCGGGCGGACCGAGTACCGCAGGAGACCGCTGATGCGGCGGTGGACGCCGTCCTCACCGCCTCACGACTGCTCGTGGCCATCTCGGCACGGTCGTTCGGCGCCGTCGAGAACACCCTCACGCTGCCGCAGTTCCGGATGCTGGTGGTCCTCGATCACACGGAGGCGATGAACATCTCCCGGCTCGGCGAGCACCTCGACGTGATCCCCTCGACCGCGATGCGAATGGTGGACCGGCTGGCGACGGCCGGAATGGTGCGCCGTGACGCCAGCAGCTCCAACCGGCGCGAGGTCCTGGTCAGCCTCACGCCCGAGGGTCGCCGGGTCGTTCGCAAGGTCACCCGTCGGCGGCGCAGCGAGCTGGCCACCATCGTCGAGACGCTGACACCGGCCGAACGGCGGCGCCTGGTCCGCGCGCTGCAGGCGTTCACCGCCGCGGGCGGCGAACCGGACGTCGACGACACGGACCTTGCCTGGTGAGGCGAACAACATCGTTGTCATTACTCGGCGCGCCTTCTTGACAATTGTCTATTTCTTTCACACACGCCACGTTGGACCCCTAGACTCCCAGCGTGCTCCGACTCCTTCGCGGCATCGCCACGTCGACCTGCCTGCTGCTGCTGGCGTCTCTCGGTCTCGTCGCGGTGCCCGCCTCTGCTACCGCTGCCTCCTCCCTGCTGTGCACGGGCTACCTCGGCTGCGCCGGACTGGGCATGTCGGACTCGGGCTACTCGCGGGCGAGCGGCACGATGTGGTGGCGGATGTTCACCGGGCACAACTGCACCAACTACGCGGCCTACCGGATGGTGCAGAGCGGCCTGCCCAACAGCCGGCCCTGGTCGGGCGGGGGCAACGCCCGCTACTGGGGCACCTCGAACCCCGACATCACCGACGACGTCCCGACCGTCGGGGCGATCGCCTGGTGGGGGGCCTACGTCAAGCCTGCCGGAGCGGCCGGCCACGTCGCCTACGTCGAGCAGGTCCTCTCCCCCGACGAGATCGTCGTCTCCCAGGACAGCTGGGGCGGTGACTTCTCCTGGGCCAGGATCACCCGCGACAGCGGCCGCTGGCCGAGCGGGTTCGTGCACTTCAACGACCTGGCTCTGAGCAACACCGCCCCGCCGGTCGTCTACGGCGCGACCCGGGTGGGCTCGGTGCTCAGTGCGACCACGGGGACGTGGAACGCACCGGACCTGACCTACCGCTACACGTGGAAGGCCGGCAGACGGAAGATCCCGGGAGCGACCACCCCCACGGTGCAGCTCACGACCGCCGAGCAGGGCAAGAAGATCCGGGTGAAGGTGACCGCCACGAAGGTCGGCTACCCCGAGACCACGGCGGCCTCACCCCGGACCGGCGCCGTGGAGCCCGGCGCGATCACCAGCACCGCACCGCCTCTGGTCAGCGGTGACGCCCGCGTCGACGGCGCCCTGAGCACCAGCGCGGGCAGCTGGTTCCCCGAACCCACCGCCGTGACCTACCAGTGGTCGGCCGACGGGGCGCCGGTTCCGGGAGCAACCGCCAGCGCGTTCTCCCCCGGCCCGGACCAGGTGGGCAAGGCCGTCACCGTCACCGTCACCGCCGCCAAGGACGGCTACACCGACGTCTCGGCGACGTCCGGGACCACCGCTCCCGTGGCACCGGGCACCTTCACCGCGACCTCGGCCGCACACGTGAGCGGGGTCGCCCGTCCCGGTCAGAGACTCACCTTCACGCCGGCGGGCTACGGACCGGAGGGCGAGGTGACCGTGCAGTGGTACCGCGGCGCGCTCCCGGTCCCTGGCGCCACGACGACGGCGTACGACGTCGCCCCGGATGACCTGGGGGAACGCCTCAGCGCGACGATGACCGTCACCCGGCCCGGCTACACGCCGCTCGAGGTGCGCACCGCGCGGACCGGCCGGGTCAAGGCCCAGTCCTCGCTGGCCGTGGCCACCGAGCAGCGCCGGCACGGCCTGGGGCTCAGCGCCTCCGTCGCCGCTGCGGGGGTGGACACCGTCGCCGGAGTGTTGCGGGTGACCTTCCGCGGCGAGGTGATCAAGACCAAGCGGGTCCGCGCCGGCCGCGCCGCCGTGCTGCTCAAGGGCCTGCCTGCGGGGAGCCGCAAGCTCAAGGTCCGGTTCGTGAGCACGCTCACCGTGCGCGGCAGCACCTGGAAGGACCGCGTCCGGGTCCGGTGAGGGCCGTTGGTCCCTGGTGACCGGCCGGGCCGACGGCGAGGCTGTTCCCATGAGGACGACAAGACCGTCTGCAGTCCGGCAGCGCACGGCGACCGAGGCTCTCGACGAGCTCGGCACCGCCCAGCGAGAGCACGAGCTGCTCAGTGTCCAGTGCACGCACGGCCACCACCTCGGAACGGTCTACGAGACCTCCGCGGGGCTGGTGGTCCGGACCCTCACCGGGCCGCACGCCCACGGGTCCAGGGACCGGCTGGACGCGCCCCACCACGGCGCGGTCCGCGGCTCGGTCCACACCGACCTGCTCGTCACCCCGGCGGGAGCCGCCGACGACGTGCCCGCCTGGTGCGACTGCGGTCCCCGGCTGCTCTCCCGGGCCACGCTGACCGCCGAGATCCGTCGCGGGCGCCGGACCGTCCACCTCGTCTGACGCGCCGCGGCGCAGCCCCGGCCCCCGGTCAGCGCCGCGTTCGCGCGTCGTCGCGAACCCCGGGCGCTTCCACTTGGCGCGGCAGGACCTGTGCCTCCGGTCGCCGGGTCGGGACGACCTCGACGGGGCAGACCCCGGAGCGCAGGACCGCACGGGCCTTGGAACCCAGGGCGGTGCCGAGGTGGGCTCCCTCGCCCCGGCGACCCATCACCAGCAGGTCGGCCTCGCCTCCCGCGGCGACCAGCGCGTCCGCCACGCTGTCGAAGACCAGGTCGACGCGGACCTCGACCTCGGGGAAGTCGGCCCGCAGACCGGCCACCAGCGACCAGATCATCGGCTCGGTCTGGCTACGCCATGCCTCGACCGCGCCGCTGCTGTCCAGCGCCAGGTCGTACGGCGGCAGCGGGCGCCAGGCATGGACCACCACCACGTCCGCGCTCCTCTGCCGGGCGGCCTCCAACGCGAAGCGCAGCACGTCGAGGTTCCCCGAGGTGCCGTCGACCGCGGCCACGACGTGGCCGTGCTCCCGCGCCGTCGTCCACTCCTCCGGCACCGCGACCACCGGGCAGTCGGCGCGACTCGCCGCGGCGCTGGTCGTCGACCCCGTCCGGATCCGCGCGAACGTCGAGGAGCGGCGGCCGAGCACGATCAACGACGCGTCGGCCGTGTGCGCCAGCAGCGCCGGCACCCGTGGACCGTGAGCGAGCACCGTCTCCACCTCGAGGTCCTCGCCGACGAGATCGTGGACGGTGTCCACCGCTGCGGACAGGATCTGCGCGCCCACGGTGCGCAGCGAGTCGACGCCGTACAACGGAAGCATCGCACTCATCGGCACGGCCTCGGGCACCACGTGCACCAGCCGCAGGCTGTGCCGGCTGCGCCGTGCCTCGGCGACCGCGTAGGCGAGGGCGCGCGCCGAGTCCGGCCCACCGTCGGTGCCCACCACGACGACGTCTCTGGGCAGCCGCGGGTTCTGCTCGTTCATGGCACGTGCTCCTGTCCTGTTCATGGGTGCGTCCGTTCAGTCGAGGCGGACCTTCTCGAGGTACTCCGGGACGACCGTGTTCCAGCCGAGCTCCCCCGCAAGCCGGTCGGCGAGCGCTCGCGAGGATCTCGCCTCCCCGTGCACCACGTAGGCCGTGCGTGGCCTCGACATCTGCCCGAGCCAGGCCACGAGCTCGTCGGCGTCCGCGTGGGCTGAGTAGCCGCGCAGCGACACGACCTCGGCCCGCACCGGCACGTAGCGCCCGTGGATCTTCACCTGGCCCGCTCCGTCGGTGAGCGCGCGGCCGCGGGTCCCCGCCACCTGGAATCCGGTGAGGACCACGCTGTTGCGGGCGTTCGGCAGCTGCGCGGCCAGGTGGTGGAGGACGCGGCCACCGGTGGCCATGCCCGAGGCGGACACGATCACGCAGGGGCGAGAGGGCCGGTTCAGCTGCTCGGAGTCCTCCCTGGTCGGCATCAGGCGGAGGCCGGGCGGCTCGAACATGTGTCGGGCCGTGCCCACCTCGGGCCGGACGTCCGGGTCTCCCCGGCGGATGGCCTCTCGGTAGACGTCCAGCGCGTGCAGCGCCATCGGGCTGTCGACGTAGATCGGGAGGTCGGGGATCCGGCCGTCACGCTTGAGCCGCGCGAGTGCCATCAAGATCACCGGCGTGCGGTCCACGGCGAACGCCGGGAGCAGGCAGGAGCCGCCGCGGTGTGCGGTGCGCCGCACCACCTCGGCCAGCTCGTCGTCGGCGGAGGGCTCGTGGAGCCGGTCGCCGTAGGTCGACTCGATCAGCACGACGTCGGCGTCGTTCGGGCGCCCCGGGGGCAGCAGCAGAGGGTGCGTGCTGCGACCCAGGTCCCCCGAGACCGTCAGCCGGACCCCCTCGACGTCGAGCTCGGCGAACGCCGACCCGAGGATGTGGCCGGCGCGGCGCAGGTGCAGACGCGCACCGCCGGGGAGAAGTCCCAGGTCGTCGTGGTCCAGCGGCCGAAGCAACGCGATCGCCTTCTCCGCGTCCGCGCTGTCGAAGAGCGGCAGTGCCGGTGCGTGCTTCGAGAAGCCTCTCTCGTTGGCGTAGGACGCCTCCTCCTCCTGCAGGTGGGCCGCGTCGCGGAGCACGATGGCGGCCAGCCCGGCGGTCGCCGGCGTGCAGAAGACCGGTCCGCTGAACCCGCCCCGGGTCAGCAGCGGCAGCGCGCCGGAGTGGTCGAGGTGGGCATGGGTGAGCACCACCGCATCGACCGTGGACGGGTCGAAGGACAAGTCGTCCCAGTTGCGGCGACGCCACTCCCGGTCGCCCTGGAACATCCCGCAGTCGACGAGAATGCGTGCGCGCGCGCTCTCGACCAGGAACCGGCTGCCCGTGACGGTGCCGGCGGCCCCGAGGAACCGCAGGGTGGGTCGAGCCCGGTGCACCGTGGTCATCTGACCTCCCTTGCCACCACAATCACACCGTCCGGCGCGAGACCGGTTCCAGAGGCGAAGGTCCTGGGGGCCCTCAGTGCGTGTCACGGTGCGCGACGGCGACCCGGACCAGCAGCCCCGGCACGGCAGCGACCGCCGCCAGCGCGAGCAGGACGACCGGTCCCAGGGAACGCGTGCCCAACAGGTCCTGGAGCGGGGCCACCTCGACGGCGAGAACCTGCAGCGCCGCCGCCGCGAGCACGGCCGCCTCCAGGCCGCGCTGCCGCCAGGCGCGCCGCTGCTCGGTGCGCGAACGCAGTGCGAGGGCCACCCACAGCTGGGCGAGGCCGAGGGTGACGAAGGTGACGCTCTGCAGGTGGAGCCCGTTCGCCCGGCCGACCAGTCCGGCCCCGAACGCCACCGCGGCGATGAGCAGGCCGACCCAACCGATCTGACGGGCAAGTCCCTGACCCAGGACGCTCTCGCGCGGGGAGCGCGACGGTTCGTTCATCACCCCGCGTGCGGCCGGTTCGGCGCCGAACGCCACGCCCGGAAGTCCGTGGGTGAGCATGTTCACCCAGAGGATCTGGGCCGGGAGCAGCGGCAGCGCGACGCCTGCGAACGGTCCCGCGAGCATGACCAGGATCTCCGCGACCCCACCGGACACGGCGTAGCGCAGGAAGTTGCGGATGTTGGAGTAGACCCGGCGGCCCTCCTCCACAGCCACGACGATCGTGGCCAGGTCGTCGTCGGCGAGCACGAGGTCCGCGGCCTGTCGCGCCACCTCGGTGCCCCCGCGGCCCATCGCCACCCCGATGTCGGCGATGCGGAGCGCGGGTGCGTCGTTCACCCCGTCGCCGGTCATCGCCACGACGTGCCCACGGGCCTGCAGGTCCTGCACGATCCGAACCTTCTGCTCCGGCCGGATCCGGGCGTACACCGCCACGTCGTCCAGGTCGTCGCCATGCCGGTCGGCGGCCACGTCTGCGCCGGTCACCACGGCCCCGTCCCCGTCGCCGATCCCGACCTGCCCGGCGATGACCCCAGCCGTCACGGGGTGGTCCCCGGTCACCAGGACCACGCGGATCCCCGCCGCGGCACACGCCTCGACCACCCCGCGCGAGGCCGCCCGGGGCGGATCGGTCACGCCGACCAGGCCGACGAGCCGCAGCCGAGCCGGGTCGGCCGTCGCGCACGGGGCGTCCGCGACGGCGATCACCCGGCAGCCCAGCCGTGCGAGCCGCTCGGTCTCGACGTAGGCCTCCTGCACCTCGGTGGTGCGCTCCAGCATGGCCAGCACCGCCTCCGGCGCTCCCTTGCAGACCGTGAGCCAGCCACCGGACGGATCCTGGTGGCTGGTCGACATCCAACCGCGATCCGCATCGAAGGGCAGCTCCTCCTGCCGGGCCCAGCGCTCGCGCACCGCGGCAGGGTCGAGCCCGCCCTTCGCCCCGAGCGCGAGCAGCGCGCCCTCGAGCGGGTCGCCGGTGCAGACCCAGGCGCCGTCCTCCTCCGGCGGAACCAACCGGGCGTCGTTGCACAGGACACAGCCGCGGAGCAGCGTGGCGAGCCGGTCGCGCGTCTCGGCGTCGCCGGTCCCGTCCGCGGCGAGGATCTCGCCGTCGGGCGCGTACCCCTGCCCCGTCACGGCGTACGCCGAGCCCGGCACCCACGCCGCGGTCGCCACCATCCGCCCCTCGGTGAGCGTGCCGGTCTTGTCAGACGCCAGCACGGTCACCGACCCGAGCGTCTCGACGGCCGGGAGCCGGCGGACGAGAGCGGAGCGCCCCGCCATCCGGTGCGCCCCGAGCGCCAGGGACACCGACACCACCGCGGGCAGCGACTCCGGCACCGCCGCCACCGCGAGGCTCACGGCGGTGACCAGCATCTCGGTCAGGCCTCGGCCACGCAGCAGGCCGAGCACGAAGACCACGGCCGCCGCGGCGAGCACCAGCCACACCAGCTCGCGCGAAAGTCGCCGCAACCGCAGCTGCAGGGGGGTGACGCTGACGCCGCTGGCCGCGATCAGCGCCGCGATCCGGCCCAGGCCGCTGTCGGCACCGGTGCGCACGACGACGCCGAGCACCCGTCCGCGGGTGACCACCGTCCCCGAAGACAGCTCGTCGCCAGGGCGCCGGTCCACTGGCTGGGACTCCCCCGTCATGGCGGCCTCGTCGACCTGCAGGGCCGGTCCCTCGACGACGAGCAGGTCGGCCGGCACGATGTCGCCGGCATCGACCGAGACCAGGTCGTCGACGACCACGTCCGACCCCGGTACCGTCACGAGCACCCCGTCCCGGCGAACCCGGGCAACCGGGGCGGCCAACCGATCCAGCTCGGCGATGGCCCGGTCCGCGCGGACCTCCTGAACGACGCCGATGGTGGTGTTGAGCACCAGGACCAGAGCGATGACGGCCGTGTCCGTGACGTCACCGATGGAGGTGGTGACGACCGCCGCGGCGAGCAGGAGCATCATCATCGGGTCCCGCAGCTGTCCGAGAACCCGCGAGGCGATGCTGCGGGGCGCAGCGCTCGGTAGCGTGTTCGCACCCTTCTCGGCGAGCCGCCGGGCGGCTTCCTGTTGGCTCAGGCCCTCGTGCTCGACCCGCTTCGCGGCCGACGTCATGGGCCCAGCACCACCGCGGCGCCGGTCAGCCGGCCGGCCGCCAGGTCCTCCAGGGCTGCGCCGGCCCGGTCGAACGGGTAGGTCGTCACGTGCGCCTCCACGTCGAGCGCGGCGGCGAGCCTCAGCAGCTCCTCGCCGTCGCGGCGCGTGTTGGCGGTGACACTGGTCAACGTCCGCTCCCGGAACAGGTGCCGCTGATAGTCCAGCACGGGGATGTCGCTGAGATGGATCCCCGCCAGGGCCAGTGTGCCGCCCTGCTCCAGCGCCTCCAGGGCGAGGGGCACCAGGTCACCGGCCGGGGCGAAGATGATGGCGGCATCCAACCCGACGGGAGGACGGTCGTGTGCCGAGCCGGCCGACGCGGCACCGAGCTCGAGGGCCAGCTCCCGCGCTCCTTCGCCGCGGGTGACCACGTGCAGCTCCGCCCCCTGGGCGAGCGCGATCTGGGCGGTCAGGTGTGCGCTGGCGCCGAACCCGTAGATTCCCAACCTGCCCCCCGGCGAGAGCTGGGCCCGGCGCAGCGCCCGGTAGCCGATGATCCCGGCGCACAGCAGCGGCGCCGCCTGGACGTCGGTGAAGCCGTCGGGCAGGGGGTAGACGTAGGCCGCCGGAGCAACCGCGTACTCCGCGAACCCTCCGTCGGCGTCCCATCCGGTGTACTGCGAGCGCCGGCAGAGGTTCTCCCGCCCGGAGCGGCACCAGCGGCACTGGCCGCAGGTCCGCCTCAGCCAGGCGATCCCGACCCGGTCGCCCACCGCCACCTCGGCGACCGCGCCCCCGGTTGCGACCGCGTCGCCGACGACCTCGTGCCCGGGCACCATCCCCGGTGCCTTGGCCGCCAGGTCACCCTCGGCGAGGTGCAGGTCGGTACGGCACACGCCGCAGGCCCGAACCCGGACCAGGACCTCGTCCCGCGCCGGGGTCGGCACCGGACGCTCCCCGAGGCGCAGCAGCCCCTCACCGCGGTCGGCGGGAACTTCCCAGGCACGCATCAGCGCGCCGGGTCGCGGAACCTCCATGGCCCCAGCATCTCCCGCGCCCGGCGGCCGGCGAAGGGCCGATGGTCCCACCGCGGCTACCGCTTGTGCCGCCCGAGAGGCCCCCACCAGGAACGGCGACAGCTCCGCGTCGTCGGGCGACCGCCCTCGGAAGTCCGTCCGGGGCCGGGTGCGCCACGCTCACCGGGTCAGGCGTGTCGGGCGTGCGTCGCGCCCTCGATGTCCTCGGCCGCCGCGTCCAGCAGGCGATGAGCCAGGTCGGACAGGGCCCGGGCCACGGCGAGCTCGTCGCCGATCTCCGGCACGTCCGCGTCCTTCGGGTTCAGCCGGGCCGTCCCGCGTCCGCTGAGGGACACCCGTTCGTCCACGCTCAGGCGGGTCTCCGCATAGGTCTTGTCGTCGTGCTCACCGATGAAGATGTCGACTCTCCACGCCTTCGTGACAGCCATCGTCGCCTCGCCTCTTCCGTGTGCTCCGGGACCTTCATCAAGGCAATGCACGCGAAGCTGCGGCAAGAGGCAAAGGTCCCTCCTCGCCCGGCAGCAACCCCGAGGGGGTCACGATCGTGCCGGCCTGGCCGTGCATGATCGCCACCGCGTCCTCCAGCCGGCCGATGCCCGCGGTGTCGCCCGTCATCTCGACGAAGCGGCAGGCGGCCTCGACCTTCGGACCCATCGAGCCCGCCGGGAAGTCCTCGCGCCGGAGTGACGCCGGGGTGGCACGCCGGATCGGCTCGGCGTCCGCCGTACCGAAACCGCGGACGACGTTCGGCACGTCCGTGAGCACGAGCAGCAGGTCGGCCTCGAGCGCCTCCGCCAGCACCGCCGAGGTGAGGTCCTTGTCGACCACCGCCTCCACACCGTCCAGGAGGCCCTGTTCGTTGCGGATCACCGGCACGCCTCCGCCGCCGGCACAGATCACCAGAGCCCCGCTGTTGAGCAGCAACCGGATCAGCCTCGTCTCGACGACGCGCTGCGGCCGCGGGGACCCGACCACACGGCGCCAGTGCTCGCCGTCGGGCTTCATCACCCAGCCACGTCTCTGTGTCGCAGCGGCGGCCTCGTCGGCCGTGTAGACCTCGCCGACGAACTTGGTCGGGTTCTCGAAGGCGGGGTCGTCGGCGGCCACGAGCGTCTGGTTGATGATCGCCGCCACCTGGCGGTTGGTCAGCGCGTTCTGCATCGCCTGGAGCAGCCAGTAGCCGATCATCCCTTGGGTCTGCGCGCCGAGCACGTCGAACGGGTACGGCGTGGTCAGGTGCGGGTCCGACGCGGACTGCAGCGCCAGCACCCCCACCTGTGGCCCGTTGCCGTGCGTGATGACGACCTCGTGTTCCTCGGCGAGCGGTGCCAGCGCGGCGACCGCCCGGGCCACGTTGGCCTCCTGGACCGCGGCATCCGGCTTCTGGCCTCGTTGCAGGAGCGCGTTCCCGCCCAGGGCCGCGACGATGCGCATCTCATCCGCCCAGCGTGGCGACCAGGACCGCCTTGATCGTGTGCATCCGGTTCTCGGCCTGGTCGAAGACGATCGAGTGCTTGGACTCGAAGACCTCGTCGGTGACCTCGAGTGCCGTCATCCCGGTCTTCTGGAACAGCTCCTCGCCGACCTTGGTGTGCCGGTCGTGGAAGCCGGGCAGGCAGTGCATGAACTTCACCGCCGGGTTGCCGGTCATCCGGAGCAGACGCTCATTGACCTGGTAGGGCCGCAGCAGGTGGATCCGCTCCTCCCAGACCTCCTTCGGCTCCCCCATCGAGACCCAGACGTCGGTGTAGACGAAGTCGACCCCGTCCACGCCTTCGCCGACGTCCTCCGTGTGGGTGATCCGCGCCCCGGTCTCGGCGGCGATCTCCTCGGCCTGCTTGACCACGCTGTCGGCGTTCCACACCGACCGCGGCGCGACGATTCGGACGTCCATCCCCATCATCGCGCCGGCCACCAGCAGCGAGTTGCCCACGTTGTTGTGCGCGTCGCCCAGGTAGGCGAACGCGACCTCCTCGTCGTGCTTGTGGGTGTGCTCGCGCATCGTGAGCATGTCGCACAGGGTCTGGGTGGGGTGCCACTCGTCGGTGAGCCCGTTCCAGACGGGCACCCCGGAGTAGCGCGCCAGGGTCTCGACGTTGTCCTGCGACGAGCCGCGGTACTCGATGCCGTCGTACATCCGACCGAGCACGCGGGCGGTGTCCTCCATCGACTCCTTGTGCCCGATCTGGGAGCCGGTGGGATCGAGGTAGGTCACGCGTGCGCCCTGGTCGAACGCCGCCACCTCGAACGCGCACCGGGTCCGCGTCGAGGTCTTCTCGAAGATCAGGGCGATGTTCTTCCGCTCGAGCCGGGGCTGCTCGGACCCCGCGTACTTGGCGATCTTGAGCTCGGCGGCCAGGTCGAGGAGGAACTTCCACTCCTGGGGCGTGAAGTCGACCTCCTTGACGAAGCTGCGGTTGCGCAGGTTGAAAGCCATGTCAGATCCCTTCGCGCTCGATCGGGCAGGTCATGCAGCGCGGGCCGCCGCGACCGCGGCCGAGCTCGTTTCCCTGGATGGTGACCACCTCGACGCCGTGGCGGCGGAGGTGGGTGTTGGTGGTGACGTTCCGCTCGTAGGCGACGACCACCCCCGGGCTCACGGCCAGGACGTTGCAGCCGTCGTCCCACTGCTCACGCTCGGCTGCGTGGACGTCCTGGGTAGGCGTCAGCACGTTGACGTGGTCGAGTCCCAGCGCCCGGGCGATCGCCTGGTGCATGTCCTCCGGCGGGTGCGCGGTGACCTTGAGCTCCTTCTCCACGTCGCCCGGCTCGATGGTGTACGCCGGTAGCGCCCCCAGGCCCGCATACTGGGTGAAGGTGTCCGCGTCGACCATCGTCATCACGGTGTCGAGGTGCATGAACGCCCGCTTCTTCGGCATCGCCAGCGCCACGATGCGCTCGGCACTCCCGGCGGCGAAGATCCGTTGCGCGAGCCGCTCGACCGCCTGGGGGGTGGTCCGCTCGCTCATCCCGACCAGCACCGCGCCGCGGCCCAGGACCAGCATGTCGCCGCCCTCGGCCGTTGCCCGTCCGTTGACGCTGCCCTCCGACCAGACGCGGTGGTCGGACGACGCGAACGTCGGGTGCCAGCGGTAGATCGCCTCGTAGTGGATCGTCTCGCGCATCCGCGCGGTCTTGCGCATCGAGTTGATGGAGACCCCGTCGAAGATCCAGGCCGAGGTGTCGCGGGTGAAGAGGTGGTTGGGCAGCGGGGGCAGCAGCATGTCGTCCATGTCGAGCGCCTGCACCATCACCGACCGCGGCTCGTCGACGCGCTCGAGCAGCTCGCGTTTGGTGATTCCCCCGATCAGGTACTCCACCAGCGTCTCGTCGTCGAGCGAGGTGAACAGGCTGAACAGCGCGTCCACCGCCATCGGCCCGAAGACCAGCTCGTCGAAGGAACGCTCCAGGACGTAGTTCTTCGCCTCGGGGATCTGCATCGTCTCGAACAGCAGCTCGTCGAGCAGGTGCACCTGCACGTCGAGGTCCCGCAACGACTCCGCGAAGGCGTCGTGCTCCTGCTTGGCCCTTTTCACCCACAAGACGTCGTCGAAGAGGTAGTCGTCCTTGTTGGTCGGCGTCAGCCTCTTCAGCTCCAGGTCCGGGCGGTGCAAGATCGCCTGTCGGAGCCGGCCGACTTCCGAGTCCACGTGCAGAGTCATCAGGCTGCCCTCCTCGCCGCGCTCCCCGACATCTCAGGCTGCGCCGCGCCAGGTCCTCTCCGAGAGGGCCCAAGGTCCCGAGTCTCGGATTCCGTCGGCCCTACGTGCCGGTCGTGGGAAGGAGTTGGCTGGTCGGTACGGGGCCGACGGAAGGGATGCGCCATGGCCACCAAGTCCGTGCCCACCGGCGGTAGCGCGGCGGCGCCGGAGAAGAAGCGGCCGTTCCGCTTCCCGAGCGCGTTCACGGTGCTCTTCGCCGTCACCGTCCTGGTGTGGCTTCTCGCCTTCATCGTCCCCACGGGTGCCTACAAGGTGAGCGAGAAGACCGGCGGGCCCGTCCCGGGGAGCTACCACAGCGTGGACGCCGGCTTGAGCTTCACCGACCGCCTGTACGACCTGTTCCTCTCGCCGATCAACGGCCTCTACGGCGTCAAGAGCGCCGAGGGCTTCATCGGCCCCTACGAGACCGGCGAGCTCTTCGGGGCGGCGGGCGTGTTCCTGTTCGTCATCGCGATCGGCATCTTCATCACCATGTCGATGAGGACCGGTGCCATCGACAACGGGGTCGCACACGTCGCCAAGCGCTACGGCTCGCGCGGCGCGGTCGTGATCGCCATCTTGATGGTGCTGTTCTCGGTCGGCGGTACCACCGAGGGGATGGCCGAGGAGACCCTCGGCTTCTACGCGCTCGTCGTGCCCCTGATGCTGAGCCTCGGCTACGACCGGATGGTCGCGGCCGCCACGATCCTGGTCGGGGCGGGCATCGGCGTCCTCGCCTCGACGGTCAACCCGTTCGCCACCGGGGTGGCCTCGGACGCCGCCGGCATCTCGATCGGGGACGGCATCGGCTTCCGCTTCCTGATGTACGTCGTCCTGGTGCCCGTCGGCGTGCTGTTCGTCCTGCGCTACGCCAAGCGGGTCAAGGCCGACCCGGCCCGCTCCCTCACCGCACCCCAGGAGGGGGACGCCCAGATCGCCTCCGCAGGCGTCGGGCACGTCCCGGACCTGACGGGGAAGCAGAAGAGCGTCCTGGCCATCGTCGCCGTCACCTTCGCTTTCATGATCTTCGCGATCGTGCCCTGGGCCCAGGTCATCAACGGACCCGACGCGGCCAGCTACGGCTGGCAGCTCGACTGGTACTTCCCGGAGCTCGCCGCGCTGTTCATCGTGATGTCGATCGTGGTCGGGCTGATCGGTGGTCTGGGAGAGAAGGGCCTGACCGACACCCTCGTGCGCGGGGCCGGCGACTTCATCGGCGTCGGTCTGATCATCGTGCTGGCCCGCGGCGTCACGGTCATCATGAACAACTCGCAGATCACCGACACGGTGCTGCACTCGATGGAGAACGCGGTCAGCAACACCTCGTCCGCCGCCTTCGGCGGCCTGATGTTCCTGATCAACCTGCCCCTGGCGTTCCTGGTCCCCTCGACCTCGGGGCACGCGGCACTGGCGATGCCGATCCTCGCGCCGCTCGGCGACTTCGCCGGGGTGTCACGGGCCATGGTGGTCACGGCCTACCAGTCGGCCTCCGGCGTCATCAACCTGATCACGCCCACCTCGGCGGTCGTGATGGGTGGTCTGGCGCTGGCCAAGGTCCGCTACGACCAGTACATCCGGTTCGTGTTCCCCCTGGTCCTCGGACTCCTGGTCGTGTGCACCGGCTTCGCCGCGGTCGGGGCGGCCCTGAGCTGACCATCCGCGCTGACCATCCGCGCTGACCATCCGCGCTGACCATCCGCGCGGCGCGTGCCTGCCGCTGCTCCGCCGGGACCTAGCATGAGCGTCCATGGACGGTCATCCGGAGGAGCCCGGGCAGGCACGCTTTCGCGTCGCCTTCGTCACCGGAGTGGTCCCCGACAAGTGGGCCCGCCGGTGGCGCGAACGAAGCACCGTGCCCCTGGTGCTGGTGCCGACCGAGCAGCACGAGCAGCTTTCCGCGCTGCGCCGTGGCGAGGCCGACATGGCGCTGGTGCGGCTGCCCGTCGACCGGGCCGGCCTGCATCTGATCCCGCTCTACACCGAGCGACCGGTCGTGGTGGTCGCCGCCGAGCACCCGGTCGCGGCGTACGACGAGATCGCGATCGCCGACCTCGCCGACGAGCACCTGCTCCAGGACCCGGACGACGTGCCGGCCTGGCGCGACGTGGCCACCGAGGTGAGCGACGGCAGCCGCCACCCGGTGCCGCCGATGACTCTGCGGCAGACCTTCGAGTCCGTGGCGGCCGACGCAGGCGTGGTCGTGCTGCCGATGTCCGTCGCGCGTGTGCACCATCGCAAGGACGTCGTGGCGGTTCGAGTTACCGGGCTCGAGGAGACCCAGGTCGGACTCGTCTGGCCGCGGGACGCCGAGGACCCGCGGCTCGAGACCTTCATCGGCGTGGTCCGGGGCCGGACGGCGCGCAGCTCCCGGGGGTCGGAACCACCTGGCAAGCCTTCCGCACAGCCGCGCGCGACGAGCGCCACCACCGGCAAGGCCGCCGCACGCACCGCGCCCACAGGCAAGGGTCAGCGCCGCGGCGGCCAGGGTCGCCGCCGGCGCTGATCCGGGCGCTGCCGGCCGGCTTCTCCTCTCGGCTCAGGAGGAGACCAGCTCGTCCTGGATGTCCTCCAGGCTCCGCCCCCTGGTCTCCGGCACCCGCGCCGCGAAGAACGCGACCGACGCGACAGCGAACGCGGTGTAGAGGAAGAACACGCCCTGCCGGGTGATCAGGTGGGTCAATGAGAGGAACGTCTGGGCGACCAGGAAGTTGGCGCCCCAGTTGACGATCGTGCACGTCGCCATCGCCGGTCCCCGCACGCCGACCGGGAAGATCTCGGAGATCATCAGCCAGAACACCGGACCGAGACCGATCGCGAACGAGCCGATGAAGAGCACCAGGCCGGTGAGCGCCAGCCAGCCGTAGTCGTCCTGCAGTGTCGAGCTCGTGAAGTACGCGCCGAGCAGGGCGAGGGAGAGCCCCGCGCCCACGGTTCCGGTGAGGAGCAGCTTGCGGCGGCCCACCCGGTCGAGGAGGAGCACGGCGACCACGGTGAAGACGAGGTTGGTCACGCCGACGATGACGGTGGAGGCCAGAGCTGCGCTGTTCTGCATCCCCGTGTCGGACAGGATCGTCGGGGCGTAGTAGATCACCGTGTTGACACCGACGAACTGCTGAGCGAGCGCGAGCCCGACCCCGACGAGCAGGAGCGGGCGGAACTTCGGCTGCACGAGGTCGCGCACGCCGGCGCCCCGCTCCTGCTCGTTCGCCTCGCGGATGTTGTCCATCTCCGCGTCGACGTCCGCGTTCTCGTCTCCTGCGCGCAACCGCTCGAGCACGTCACGGGCCTTGTCCTCCTGGCCGTTCAGCATCAGCCACCGCGGGGTGCGCGGCACGGTGAGCATCCCCACCGCGAGGACCGCGCCGGGAATGGCGGCGGCTCCGAGCATCCAGCGCCACTCCTCGGGGAAGTCCTTGAAGGCGTAGTTGGCCAGGTAGGCCAGCAGGATGCCGGAGACGATGGCCAGCTGGTTGAACGACACCAGTCCCCCGCGCACGCGTGGCGGGGAGACCTCGGAGATGTAGAGCGGTGAGACGAAGGATGCGGTGCCGACCGAGAGCCCGAGCAGGAACCGGAAGCCGATCAGCATCTCCGCATTGACCGAGAACGCGCAGCCGAGCGCCCCCACCACGTAGATGGTGCCGGAGATGACCTTGGTCCACTTGCGGCTGATCCGGTCGGCCAGGTAGCCAGAAGCCAGGGCACCAAGCATGGCGCCGAGCAGCAGCACCGCGACGATCGCCTGCTGCTCGAAGGTGCCGGCGTGCAGGTCCTTCTTGATGTAGAGCAACGCACCCGAGATCACCCCGGTGTCGTAGCCGAACAGGAGACCACCGATCGCGGCGATCACGGAGATGCGGATCAGCAGGCCGTTACCGGTCTCCTTGACCTCGCTGATGAAGTTGGCCATGTGTCACCACCCGGTCCTCGATCTCGTTCCGGACCGCCCCGTCAGGCCGGGCGGGGCAGACCCGTGCGACCGGCCGGTACCCCGTTCGCTTGCACGCATGCAACGAGTCGCTCACCAACCTGTCGGCAGCGGGCGGCCCTCCTGGAACCCCGCGGCGGACTGGAGTCCCACCACCGCGCGCTCTCGCAGCTCGTCGAGGGTGCGTGCGCCGGCGTAGGTGCACGCCGAGCGCACCCCGGCGCAGATCTGGTCGACCAGGTCCTCGACGCCCGGCCGGTCCGGATCGAGGAACATCCGGCTCGAGGAGATTCCCTCCTCGTAGAGGCCCTTGCGCGCCCGGTCGAAGGCGGTCTCGGTGCTGGTGCGATGGGCGACCGCGCGTGCCGAGGCCATCCCGAAGCTCTCCTTGTAGGCGCGGCCGTCCGCGTCGACGTGCAGGTCCCCGGGAGACTCGTGCGTCCCGGCGAACCAGGAGCCGATCATCACCGAGGAGGCCCCGGCCGCCAGCGCGAGTGCGACGTCGCGGGGGTGGCGCACGCCGCCGTCCGCCCAGACGTGCCGCCCGAGCTCGCGAGCCGCCGCGGCGCACTCGAGCACCGCGGAGAACTGCGGGCGGCCCACCCCGGTCATCATCCGGGTCGTGCACATGGCGCCTGGCCCGACGCCGACCTTGACGATGTCGGCACCCGCGTCGACGAGCTCCCGCACTCCATCCGCCGACACCACGTTGCCGGCGACCACGGGCACGCCGGGATCGACGGCGCGGACCGCCTTGAGCGCATCGATCATCCGTTCCTGGTGGCCGTGCGCCGTGTCGACGACCAGCACGTCGGCACCGGCTTCGACCAGGCCACGCGCCTTGGCGGCCACGTCGCCGTTGACACCGAGGGCGGCGGCCACCCGGAGCCGGCCGTCCGCGTCGACCGCCGGTTCGTAGAGCGTCGCGCGGAGCGCGGCGGTGCGGGTCAGCACCCCCCGCAGCCTCCAGTCGTGGTCGACCACCGGCGCCACCCGGCGGCGAGCGGCGTCGAGTCGGTCGAACGCCTCGTGCGGCCCGACGGTGTCGGGCAGGGTCAGCGGGTTCACCGACATCACTTGGTGCACCTGGGTGAAGCGGTCGACGCCGGCACAGTCCTCCTCGGTCACCACACCGACGGGACGACCCTCCTCGACGACGAACGCCGCTCGGTGCGCGCGCTTGGGCAGCAGCACCATCGCGTCGCTCACCGTCTGGCCGGGGTCCAGCGTGATCGGGGTGTCGAAGACGAGATGACGCTGCTTGACCCAGGCGACGACGTCCGCGACCACCGCCATCGGGATGTCCTGCGGGATCACCGCGATCCCGCCTCTGCGCGCGATGGTCTCGGCCATCCGCCGTCCCGACACCGCCGTCATGTTGGCGACGACGAGCGGGATGGTCGTGCCCACCCCGTCGGAGGTGCTCAGGTCGACGTCGTGACGCGACCCGACGCTCGAGCGCCGCGGCACCATGAAGACGTCGTCGTAGGTGAGGTCGTAGCCGGGCAGGGTCTCGCTCAGGAATCGCACGAGGCAACCTTGCTACACCCGGCTCGCAGCCACCAATCCGGCCGCAACGGGTGCAAGCTTCGGGGGCGTCGCGGCCGGGAGCGGGACGAACCCGCTGGTGCGTTCAGCGGCGCCGCGGCCGGCGCCGGATGGGTGGACGCCCGCACCGGATGTGTCAGGGTTTCCCCATGCCCGCCGAGCTGCTGGACCCAGGCCGTCGCGAACGTGTCGCCGCCGACCTCTCCGAGCGATTCGCGCAGGTGCACGGTCGCCCGGCCGACGGCGTCTACGTGGCGCCTGGGCGGGTGAACCTGATCGGTGAGCACGTCGACTACAACGGGGGACGCTGCCTGCCCTACGCGCTGCCCCACGGCACCTACGCGGCAGCCAGCCGGCGCGAGGACGACCGCGTGACGGTGCGGAGCCTGCAGGTCGAGGAGCCCTGGACCGGATCGCTGGGGGCCCTGGGGCCCGGAGCCGTCTCGGGCTGGGTCAGCTACGTCGCGGGCGTCCTGTGGGCGCTGCGCCAGGACGGCGTCGACGTCCCCGGGCTCGACCTGGTCCTCGACAGCCGGGTGCCGGTCGGGGCGGGTCTGTCCAGCTCGGCCGCCCTGGAGTGCGCGGTGGCGCTCGCCGCCTGCACGGCCGCCGGTGTCGAGGTGGACGATCCGATGCGGCGCCGGATCATCGCGGCGTGCGTCCGCGCGGAGAACGAGGTGGCGGGGGCGTCGACCGGCGGCATGGACCAGAGCGTCGCGGTCCTGGCCCGCGGGGGGCACGCCCTGCTTCTCGACTTCGCGGGCGCCGAGCCGCGCCAGGTGCCCTGGGACCCGGACGCGGCAGGCCTCGAGCTCGTCGTGGTCGACACCCGGGTGCACCACGCCTTGAACGACGGCGGCTACGCCTCGCGGCGGCAGGACTGCGAGACGGCTGCCCGGTCCCTCGGGGTCGGTCGGCTGGCGGAGGTCACCGACCTCGACGCGGCCCTGGCCCGCCTCGACGACGACCGGCTGCGACGTCGTACCCGGCACGTGGTGACCGAGGTGGCACGGGTGGACGCTGCCGTCGACGCGCTGGAGGACGGCGACTACGGCAGGCTCGGTGAGCTCTTCACGGCGTCGCACCGCTCCTTGCGGGACGACTTCGAGGTCTCCTGCGAGGAGCTCGACGCGGTCGTCGAGGTCGGCCTCGGCCAGGGCGCGCTCGGAGCCCGGATGACCGGTGGTGGCTTCGGCGGCTCGGCGATCGTCCTGGTCCCGGCCGATCGCGCACCCCAGGTGGAGGAAGCTGTGGCCACCGCGTTCCGTGAGCGCGGCTGGGACGCCCCGGGCATGCTGCGGGGCTCCCCCGGGCCGGGCGCCCACCGGATCCGGTAGCGGCTGGTCAGGTCGCGCTGACCCCGCCGATGCGGCCCTCCCGGAACGCGGCCACGAACAGGGCGTGGTCGCGGCGCACCACGTCGGCGTAGTCGATGGCGAAGTCGGTCAGGTCGGCGACGAACTCCCTGCGCCTGCCCTCGAGAACCTCGCAGATCGCTTCCTCGGTCTGGAACGTGACGAGGTTCTGGTCGCTGTCCTCGTCGGACGCGCAGTGCACCTTGGCCGTGGCCCGGCCCAGCGCCCGGACCACCTGGCGCATGTCGTCGGGCTCGTTGAGCTCGTCCCAGTCGAGGTCGGCCTCGTAGGGCGAGACCTCGGCGACCACGTAACCGATGCCGTCGACGTTCGTGTAGCCGAGCAGCGGGTCGGTGTGCACCTGTAGCGCCCGCTGACTGACCACCGTGCGGTGGCCCTCGTGCTCGAAGTAGCCCTCCACCTCGGCGCGGTCGACGAACCGGCTGACCGCGGGCACGTTGGCCTGCTTCATCGACAGCACCACGTCGTTGTCGAGCGACTGGGTATAGCCCTCGACGAGCACGTTGTAGGCAGGCAGACCGGCGCTGCCGATGCCGAAGCCGCTCTTGCCGACCACGTCGCGCACGCCGTAGAAGAGCTCGCGGTCGATCTTCTTCGACTCCGGAATGGTCTCGAGGTAGGCGGCGAACGCCTTCTCGACCTTGGTCCGCTCGGCGCGGCCGAGCCGGCGCACGGTGGCGTCCTCGGTGAAGACCCGCATGTCGCCGTCGAAGCGGGTCATCGCGTCGAGCATGTCGACGCGGCTCGACTGCCGGGCCGCGGACAGCACCTCACGCACCGCGCCCTCGGTGTTGTCCAGCTTCAGCGCGAAGTCGGCGTCTCCCGTCTCCTTCGCGTAGTGGGTCACCTGACCGAGGTAGGCACGCAGGTAGGCCGCCACCAGGCTGCGCACCGTCTCCTCGGGCAGCGCCTTCTGCCAGCCGAGCAGCGCCAGGCTGGCCACGAACCGTCGCAGGTCCCACGAGAAGTGGCCGATGTAGGCCTCGTCGAAGTCGTTGACGTCGAAGACCAGTCGTCCGTCGGAGTTCATGTAGGTGCCGAAGTTCTCCGCGTGCAGGTCACCGTGGATCCACACCGCGCCGGCGCGGTCGTCGGCCCACGCGTCGTCCTCGGCGGTCATGTCCGCGTAGAACACGCAGGCCGAGCCGCGGTAGAAGGCGAACGGGTCGGCGGCCATCTTGCGGAACTTGCCGCGGAACGCCTTCGGGTCGGCCGCCATCAGGTCGGCGAAGGCGTCCTCGAGGACGCCGATGATGAGCTGCTGGCGCGCTGCGCGGCCGGACCGGCGCTTCCTGGTCGCCGGCACTGTTACCTCTCGTCCGGGTGGGGGCCGGTCCGGCCCCGGGCCTGGCGGTCGAGCCCGGCGACGGCGCTCATGTCGTCCTCGTCGAGCTCGAAGTCGAAGATCGCGATGTTCTCGGCGATCCGGCTCGGCGTCACCGACTTCGGGATCACGATGGTGTCCAGCTGGACGTGCCAGCGAAGCACCACCTGGGCCGGCGTACGGCCGTGCTTGTCGGCGAGACGGGTGATGACCGGGTCGGCGAGCAGGTCGCCACCCTTGGCGAGCGGGGCCCAGGCCTCCGTCGCCACCCCGAGCGCGGTGTTCGCCTCCCGGACCTCGTGCTGCTGCAGGTAGGGGTGCAGCTCCACCTGGTTGACGGTCGGGACCACCTCGGCGTGGTCGAGCAGGGCGCGCAGGTGGTGCGGGTGGAAGTTGGAGACTCCGATCGCTCGGATCCGGCCCTCCTTGTACAGACTCTCCATCGCCCGCCAGGTGTCGGCGGCGAGGCCCTTCTCGGGCATCGGCCAGTGGATCAGGAAGAGGTCGAGCACGTCGAAGTCGAGCCGCTCCATGGTGGCGTCGAACGCGCGGCGGGTGTCGTCGTAGCCGTGGTCGTCGTTCCAGACCTTCGAGGTCACGAAGACCTCGTCGCGGTCGAGCCCGGACCCGCGCACCGCCGCACCGACGGCCTCCTCGTTGCCGTAGAGCTTGGCGGTGTCGATGTGCCGGTAGCCCGCGTCGAGGGCGGCCGCCACCGCTTTCTCGGTCTCGTCGGCGGGCACCCGCCAGACGCCGTAGCCGAGCTGCGGGATCTCGATGCCGTTGTTGAGGACGAGTGAGGGGACGCTCATGCGCCCATCCTGCCGGTCGGGTCAAGGGGCGGCGCCAGGCCGACGTCGCGCATCTCGAGGAGGGCGAGCGCGCGCACGACGGCGGCGTCCCCGCTGCGCCAGGCGGTCACGGGGTCGTCGCTGATCCGGGCCAGCCGGTGCAGGGGCTGGGTGGTCATCGCCCGGAGCGCGAACAGGTCGAGGTCGCTTGCGGAGTCGACGAACCGTTGCCCGGCCGTCGCGGCACGAATGAACCGCCAGCGCAGCGGGACGTAGACCGCGAGCATGATCAGGACCGGGATCGCACCGACGGACAGCCCGAGCCAGAGCGCCAGGGTGTGGACGGCGTCCACCTGCGCCGCGCCCGCGGCGGCGATCTGGTCTGCCGCGTCGCCGGCACCGTCGAAGGGGGCCCGGACGTCGTCCCCGACCAGGGGGATGCCGCCGACCGACGAACCGGCGTCGCGCAGCTTCCCGGCCAGTCCGGTGCCGGCGCTCTCGATCTGCTCCCCCGGCACGGCGAGAGCCAGCGTGGCGCCATGGACGAGCAAGGCGAGCTTCACCCAGACCGCGATCCAGAGCACCAGGAGCGCGTCCCCGACGACTTGGCGGGCACGCCGGCCCGATCCGTCCGCATAGAGCTTCATGGACAGATGCTGCCCAGTCGACGCGAGGTCAAGCCGCGCAGGGGCTCACTTCAGCTCGGCCGAGGACAGTCCGAGCAGCCGCCGCGCCACGATCAGCTGCTGGATCTGCTGGGTGCCCTCGAAGATGTCGAGGATCTTCGAGTCCCGCGCCCACTTCTCCAGCAGGTCGTGCTCGCTGTAGCCGATGCTGCCGGCGAGCTCGACGCAGCGCAGCGTGATGTCGTTGCCGACCCGTCCGGCCTTGGCCTTGGCCATGGATGCCTCGAGGGAGTTCGGCTCGCGATTGTCGGCCTTCCACGCCGCCTGGAGGGTCAGCAGGTAGGCCGCCTCCCAGTCGGACTCCATCTGCAGGTACGTCGAGGCCGCGGCGGACTGCGTCGTGGCCGGCCGGTCGTAGTCGATGACGACGCCGGCCTGCTCGAGCAGGTCCCTGGTCAGCTCGAGCGAGGCCCGGGCGCAGCCCAGCGCCATTGCGGCGACGAGCGGCCGGGTGTTGTCGAAGGTCGCCATCGCCCCGGCGAATCCCTGCTTGACGTCGACCTCGGGGCTGCCGAGCAGGTTCTCCTTCGGGACCCGGCAGTCCTCGAAGATGATCGTCGCGGTGTCGCTCGCGCGGATGCCGAGCTTGTGCTCGAGCCGCTCGACCCGCATGCCGGGCGTGCCCTTCGGCACGACGAACGACTTGATGGCCGCGCGCCCGAGAGTCTTGTCGAGCGTGGCCCACACGACGACGGCGTCGCAGCGGTCACCGGCGGTGACGAAGATCTTCTCGCCGTCGATGACGTAGTCGTCCCCGTCGAGCCGCGCGGTGGTCGAGATGTTCGCCGAGTCCGAGCCGGTGCCCGGCTCGGTGATCGCCATCGACGCCCACACCCCCGCGAACCGCTTCGCCTGCTCCTCGTCGGCCACCGAGGCGATCGCCGAGTTCCCGAGCCCCTGCCGCGGCATCGACAGCAACAGGCCCACGTCGCCCCAGCACATCTCCATGATCGAGAGGACCGAGGCCAGGTTGGCGCCGTTCTTGGTGCCCGGGTCGGCGGTCCTGCCGTCCTGACCGTCCTCCTCGGAGCGTCGTACGCCGGCGGCGCCCGCCCCCTCGGAGGCGCCCGAGTCCGACAGCCCGTCGATCATCGCGGCGAGCATGTCGAGCTCCTTGGGGTACTCGTGCTCGAGCCGGTCGTACTTGCGGGAGTTGGGCCGCAACAGGTTCATCGCGACCTGGTGGGCCTGGCCGATCAACGGCCGGAACTTCTTGGGGGTCTCGAGGTTGATCATCAGACCAGCACCCCGCCTTCCATGATTCCGATTGCTCGTAGGTCGCGGTACCACCGTTCGACGGGGTGCTCCTTGACGAAGCCGTGCCCGCCGAGGAGCTGGACGCCGTCGTTGCCGATCTGCATGCCCCGCTCGGCGCAGAGCTTGCGGGCCAGGGCCACCTCGCGGGCGAACGGCTTGCCCTGGGCCGCCCGGGAGGCGGCGCGGTAGGTCACCAGTCGCATGCCTTGAAGCTCGATGCCGATGTTGGCGACCATGAAGGCGACCGACTGGCGGTGGCTGACCGGCTCGCCGAACGCCTGGCGCTCGTTGACGTAGGGGATCACGTAGTCGAGAACGGCCTGGGCCGTGCCGAGCGAGAGGGCGCACCAGGCCAGGCGGGACAGCCGCACGCACTCGGCGTAGTCGTCGGGCTCCCCGAGCAGCGAGATCTGACCGACGGCGACGTCGTCGAGCAGCACCCGGGTGAGGCTCGCCGCCCGCAGGCCCATGGAGGGCTCGGCCTCGATCGACACCCCGGCGGTGCCCGACTCGACCAGGAACAGGCGGGGAGCCCCGTCGAGCTCGGCCCCGACGACGAACAGCTCGGCGTCGGCGCCGCGGGGAACCATCGACTTCACGCCGTTCAGCACGAAGCCGCCGTCGACGCGGGCCGCGGTCGTGCGCAGCTCGAACGGGTCGAACAGCGGCCGTGGCTCGGTCAGCGCCAGGGCGGCGGCGGGGACGTCGTCGCCGATGAAGGCAGGCAGGTAGGTCGACTGCTGCTCCTCGGTGCCCCACAACGAGAGGGCGGTGCTGACCGCGCCCGGTGCGAGCGCGGCGACGGCGAGACCCATGTCGCCCTTGGCCAGCGCCTCGTGCACGAGCGCTCCGGCGACAGCGGAACGCTCGGTCGAGATGCCGCCGAGCTGCTCGGGGACGCCCAGGATCGGCAGACCGATCTCCAGACCGGCCCTGAGCACCGACTCGGGCGCCGCGGTGGCCGCGTCGGCCTCCGCCGCGGCCGGCCGGAGCACCTCGGCGGCGAGCTCGCTGACCACGTCGACCAGCATCTGCTCGTCCTCGGTCGGGGTCAGGTCGAACGTGCCGGCCGCGGCCGCGGCGGGGACCCGGGCGCCGGTCCGCTTCTTGCCGGCCCGGGCGAACTGCCGGTTGACCGCGCCGACGGTGCGGAAGCCGGTGCGGGTCGCCTCGAAGACGACGCGCTCGGTCGGCTTGCGCAGCCCGAGGCGGTCCAGGGCCGGGTGCTGGGCGAGCCGGTTCAGGAACGAGACGGCGTAACCGATCGGGTCGGACTTCTCGCGGGAGGACAGCCCGTGCTTGCTCGGCGCCGGGGCGGAGTCGGGGCGAGGGGGCGTGGTCGCGGTCATGGGATCAAATGTAACTCTGAGTTACACATTGCGCCACGGCTGTCCCTGTGGCCCGCGTCACCCGTTGAGCCGCCAGCTTCCGTCCGTCCAGTCGCCAGCTTCCGTCCGTCCAGTCGCCAGTTTCCGTCTCGGAAGGGCGGGAAGTGACTCCGCGACGGCGATGCCTAGGATGGCCGCCATGTCCGAGACGCGTGACCCGGTCCTGCCCGAGGGTGGCGAGGTCCGCCCGATCACCCGGTGGGGAGCCGACGTGATGCACCGCGTCCAGGAGCCCGTCACGGCGTACGACGAGGACCTGCGCAGACTCGCCGCCGACATGGTCGCCACCATGTACGCCGCCGACGGGGTCGGCCTGGCCGCCTGCCAGATCGGCGTGGACCGGGCGATCTTCGTCTTCGACTGCCCCGACGAGTCCGGCACCCACCACCGGGGCGTGGTGTGCAACCCGGTGCTCTTCCTGCCCGAGGGCAAGGAGCGCCGCCTCGACGACGGGGACGAGGGTTGCCTGTCCCTCCCGGGTGCGTTCGTGCCGCTGGCCCGGCCCGACTACGCGGCGGTCGAGGGCAGCGACCTCGACGGCAACCCGGTCCGCTTCACCGGCAGCGGGCTGCTGGCCCGGTGCCTGCAGCACGAGACCGACCACTGCAACGGCACCGTCTTCGGCGACCGGCTCAACCGGCGCAGCCGCAAGAAGCTGCACAAGGAGCACGAGGCCGCCGCGGAGGAGTACCCGGTGGACTGGCCGGCGGGCGTGGCGACGCTCGGGTAGCCGCCGGCCGCCGCACCAGGCTCATCCGGCGCTGCCGAGCCCGTCGAGTGCCGCCATGTCGTCCGCGGTGAGCTCGAAGTCCGCGACGTCGGCGTTGGCCCGGATCCGCTCGGGGTGTGCCGACTTGGGGATCACCACGGTCTCGTGCTGCAGGTGCCAGCGCACGATCACCTGCGCGGCGCTGCGGCCGAGACGCTCGGCGATGCCGCAGATCACCGGGTGCTCGAGCGTCCCGCCGCGCAGGGCGCTGTAGCCCTCGAGCACGATCCCCCGCTCGCGGTGCCCGGCCAGCGCGCCCGCGTCGAACAGCAGCGGGCTCCACTCGACCTGGTTCACCGCCGGCGCCACCCCGGAGGCGGAGCTGACCTCGTCGACGAGCTCGAGCCCGAAGTTGCTGACCCCGATGTCTGTGGCGAGACCGGCTTCCCGCGCCTCCACGAAGGCGGCCCACACGTCGACCTGCGACACGGCATCCTCTGGCCAGTGCACCAGCCAGAGGTCGACGTGGTCGGTGCCCAGCAGCTCCAGACTCTGCTCGAGGGTCTGCCGTGCCGTGCTCGGGTCGCGGCCCGGGCACTTCGTGGTCACGAAGACCTCCTCGCGCGGCACGCCGCTGTCCCGCAGCGCGGCACCCACCTCGCCCTCGTTGCCGTAGACCGTGGCGGTGTCGAGGTGGCGGTAGCCGGCGTCGAGCGCGGCCCCGGCGGCAGCCGTGGCGTCGGCACCCTTGATCTGCCAGGTGCCGAAGCCGAGCAGCGGCATCCGCCGCCCGCTCGGCAGAGCGAGGGAGTCGTGGGGCACGGAGGGTCGCGAGGTGTCCATGTCCGCGAGGCTAGCCAGGAGACCCTGAGGGGGGTACGGCGTCAGCGGCGCTGGAGCGCGTAGCAGGCCACGGCGGTCGCGGCCGCGACGTTCAGGCTGTCGATGCCGGGCCGCATCGGGATGATCGCGCGCCGGTCAGCGGACGACTCCCAGCGCGGGGACAGCCCATGTCCCTCGCCGCCGAGCACCAGCGCCACCGTGTCGAGACCGGCGACGGCCTCCTCGAGCGGCCGGGCGTCGTCGGCGAGCGTCATCGCCACGGTCGTGAACCCGCGCCTCGACAGGTCCGGCAGCGCGTCGTACCAGTCCGGCAGCCGCGTCCACGGCAACGAGAACACCGCGCCCATCGCGACCTTGACCGCGCGCCGGTACAACGGGTCGGCGCACCGGGGCGCCAGCAGCACGGCGTCCACCCCGAGCGCGGCGCCGCTGCGCAGGATCGCGCCGACGTTGGTGTGGTCGACGATCTCCTCGAGCACGAGCACGGTCCGCGAACCGGCCAGCACCTCGTCGAGCCCCGGAAGCGGCCGACGTTCGAGCGAGGCGAGTGCACCGCGGTGCACGTGGAATCCGGTGACCTCCTCGGCCATCGCCTCGGAGACCACGTAGCACGGCGCGTCCGGCGCCGCGTCCAGCACGTCCGAGAGCCCGTCGAGCCACCGCGGCGCCATCAGGAAGGAACGCGGCGCGAAGCCGGCCTCGACCGCCCGTCGCACCACCTTCTCCCCCTCGGCGAGGAACAGTCCGTGCGCGGACTCGAGGTCCTTGCGCAGCTGGACGTCGCGCAGGTCGCGGTAGTCGGCGAGCCGGGGGTCGGCCGCGTCGGTCACCTCGATCAGCCGTGCCATCCGTACCTCTCCGGGTTCGCCACGGCGACGACGTCGCCGACCACCACGATCGCGGGCGGGCGCACCTCCTGGCGTACGACGTCCTCGCCGACCGCGCCGAGCGTCGACAGCACCACCCGCTCCCCCGGCATCGTCCCCTCCGACACGATCGCCACCGGGGTGTCCACGGCGCGCCCGCCGTCGAGCAGCGCGGCCGCGATGTGCGGCAGGTTCTGCACCGCCATCAGCAGCACCACGGTCCCCCGCAGCCGCGCCACCGCCGGCCACTCGACCAGCGACTCGGGGTGGCCGGGAGGCAGGTGCCCAGAGACCACGGTGAAGTCGTGGGCGACCCCCCGGTGGGTCACCGGGATGCCGGCCACCGCGGGGACCGAGATCGCACTGGTCAGCCCGGGCACCACCCGGCAGGGCACACCGGCCTCAGCGCAGGCGCTCGCCTCCTCGTAGCCGCGACCGAACACGAACGAGTCGCCGCCCTTGAACCGCACCACGCGCCGCCCCGCCAGGGCGTGCTCGACGATCACCCGATTGATCTCCTCCTGGGTCGCGGAACGCCCGCGCGGCAGCTTCGCGACGTCGATCAGCTCCACGTCGGGCGAGAGCTCGTCCAGCAGCGCGCGGGGGGCCAGCCGGTCGGCCACCACGACGTCGGCCTCGCTGAGCGCACGCCGGGCCGCGACGGTGACCAGCTCCGGGTCGCCGGGCCCGCCCCCGACCAGCACCACGCCGGGCACCCGCTCGTGATCGTGCGGGGCGGTGATCGCGCCGTCACGGAGCCCGGCGACCACCGCGTCGCGCACGGCGGCCGAGCGGCGGGGCTCCCGGTTGGCGAGCACCGCCACGGTCACGCCGGCGTGCCGGCCGACGGCCGGGGTCCAGGCGGTCGCCTGGGTGGCGTCGTCGGCGCGCACGCAGAACACCCTGCGCGCGGAGGCGCCTGCCGTGACCGCCTCGTTGACGCCCGGGTCGTCCGTCGCGGCGATGACGTACCACGGCTCGTCGAGGTCGGCCTCCTCGAAACGACGCCGGTGCCAGGTGATCTCGCCCGAGCCGGCGAACCCCTCGACCGCGGGCGTCGTCTCCGGGGAAACCACGACCACCGCGGCGCCCGCCGCGAGCAGGCCGGGAATCCGGCGCTGGGCAACGCGACCGCCGCCGACGACCAGCACGGGCAGGCCGGCGAGCCGGAGCCCCGCGGGATACGGCGGGAAGTCACTTCCCGTGTCGCTCACTTCCGGGTCACCCCTGCGGAGTCGAAGGTGGCCATCTCCCGCAAGGTGGCGCCGGCGGCCTCGACCAGAGGGAAAGCCAGCACCGCTCCGGTGCCCTCGCCGAGCCGCAGATCGAGGTCGACCAGGGGGCGCAGCCCGAGCCGGGCCAGGGCGACGCGGTGCCCGGGCTCGACGCTGCGGTGCCCCGCGAAGCAGTACGACACGGCATCCGGGCACAGCGCCTGCGCGACGAGCGCTGCGGACCCGGCGATCACCCCGTCGAGGATCACCGGGACGCCCGCGGCGGCGGCGCCCAGCACGAAGCCGGCGAGCCCGGCGTGCTCGAAGCCCCCGACCGAGGCGAGCGTGGCGACCGGGTCTCCATTCGGCGGCCGGTCGGCGAGGGCCTGCTCGACGACGGCCACCTTGCGCGTCCACGTGTCGTCGTCGACGCCCGTCCCGCGGCCGGTCACCTCCCGGGCGGCGACGCCGGTCAGCGCAGCCACCAGGGCGGCGGACGGCGTGGTGTTGGCGATGCCCATGTCTCCGGTCAGCAGGCAGTCGTGCCCTCGGGCGACGAGCTCGGCGGCCACCTCGGCCCCGGCCAGGACGGCCCGGAGCGCCTCGTCGCGCCCCATCGCCGGACCGGTGGCGAGGTCCGAGGTGCCCCGCCGGACCTTGCGGTCCCACACCCGGTCGTCGGCCGGCACCTCGGCGGCGACCCCCATGTCGACGACGTACACCTCGGCGCCGCACCGGCGCGCAAGGACGTTCACCGCGGCGCCGCCGGCCCGGAAGTTCTCGACCATCGACGCGGTCACCTCCTGGGGCCACGGAGTGACGCCCTGGGCGTGCACCCCGTGGTCCCCGGCGAACACCGCCACCGCCGGCCGTGCGAGCGAGCGCGGCGGGCACTCCCGCTGGATCCCGCACAGGGTCACCGAGGCCGGCTCCAGCACGCCGAGCGCGCCGGCCGGCTTGGTCAGCTGTCCCTGCCGCTCCTGGGCCCGGGCCATCGCTGCTTCGTCCAGCGGCCGCACCGCGTGGACCAGGTCGTCGAGCTGCTCGGCGTAGGTCATCGGGCCATTCTCGCCGCCGTCGCGTCCGGCCTGGAACGTGCCCACCGTGCGGACTAGGGTCGGCGACGTCCGCGCACACCACACCTGCAGGAGGCACGATGAGCACCCTCGACCGACCCGTGAGCCCCAACCCCTACGACCTGCTGCCGGCGGCCGCGTCGTTCACGGTCACCAGCGAGGACGTGCAGGACGGTCAGCCGCTGAAGGACGACCAGGTCGCGGCCAAGGGAAACACCTCGCCGCAGCTGAGCTGGTCCGGGGCTCCCGAGGGCACCAAGAGCTTCGTGGTCACCTGCTTCGACCCGGACGCCCCGACGCCGTCGGGGTTCTGGCACTGGGTGCTGGTCGACCTGCCTGCCGACGTCACCTCCCTCGACACCGGCGCCGCGTCAGGAGACCTGCCCGGCAAGGCGTTCCACGTCCGCAACGACGGTGGCGAGGCCGGGTTCATGGGCGCGGCACCGCCGGAGGGCGACCAGGTGCACCGCTACTTCTTCGTGGTGCACGCCGTGGGCGAAGAGTCGCTCGGCGTGGACGAGAGCGCATCTCCCGCCGTGGTGTCGTTCAACCTGGCGTTCAAGACGCTGGGCCGGGCGATCGTCCACGGCACCTACCAGCACTGATCCAGGGGTGGGTCAGACGGACGTCATCCGGGCGTAGCTGTCCGACTCCAGGAACATCGGTAGCAGCTGCTGCGTCGCCGGGGCGAGGTCGAGCGCGCCCAGGGTCGCCGGGTCGACGAACACGATCCGGCGGCCTTCGCCGAGCACCACGTCGTCGTCGGTGAGGTCGACCCGGGCGACCCAGATCTTCCAGTGGTCGGCGAGATGGGTGGAGATCTTCGGCGAGTGCTGCACGACCTCGTCGAACCACAGCTCGAGCCCGTCGACCTCGAGACCGGTCTCCTCGGCGAGCTCGCGCCGCATCCCGTCCTCCCAGTCCTCGCCGGGCTCCACGTGCCCGCCGACGACTCCCCACTGGTTCGGTGCCACCGGTGCGTGCTCGTCGCGCTCCTGAAGGAGCAGCCAGCCCCGCCGGTCGACCAGGATGGCGCTCGCCAGCAGGCAGTTGCGCTCGGCGCACACGTGCGTCTCCTCGTCGGCCTGCTGGGACTGGTGGGCCTCGGTCACGACGGGACTCCCTCGAAGTTGGACGGTCGGGTTGCTGGTCGTGCAGACTGCACCTCCCACAATCTCACAACGGGTTGCACACCCCCGGCCGCGGCGGCTCGGGGGCGCCCGTGCGCGCGTCCGGAAGGGGGGTCGCCATGCTGTACGCCGCGGTGGCTGCCGGCTCGTTCCGGCGCTACGCCACCTACACCGCGGCCACCCTCGCGGGCATCTTCACCAACTCGGTGTTCGGCGTGATCATCTCGTTCACCTACATCGCGGTGTGGCAGCAGCGCCCGACGGCCGGCGGGTACGACGTGTCGGACGCGCTCACCTACGCGTGGATCGCCCAGGCCCTGATCATGACCGTCGCCATCTGGGGCGGCGGCGCCACCGACGAGGTGGCGCAGCGGATCCGCACCGGGGACGTGGCGATCGACCTCTACCGCCCGGTCAGCTTCCTGGGCTGGTTCCTCGCCGCGGACCTCGGCCGGGCGGCCTACCACCTGCTCACTCGGGGACTGGCGCCCACCGCGATCGGGTTCTGCCTCTTCGACCTGCACCCGCCGGCCGGGCCGGTGGCGTTGCTGGGGTTTCTCGCCGCGGTGCTCCTCGCAGTGGTCGTGAGCTTCGGAGTCCGGATGCTCGTGGCCGCGTCGGCGTTCTGGCTGCTCGACGCGAACGGGCTGCGCAACCTGATGATCGTGTTCTCGACGTTCTTCTCCGGCCTCGTCGTACCCCTGGTGCTGTTCCCGGGCGCCTGGCGCGACCTGGTGACCGCGCTGCCGTGGGCGGCCTACGTCCAGGTGCCCGTCGACATCTGGCTGGGCCACCGCAGCGGGGTCGATCTGCTGGCCGGGCTCGCGTTCGGGGCCGGCTGGGCGCTCGCCCTGCTGGTCGCCTGCCAGGCCGTGCTGCGCCGCGCGACCCGGAAGGTGGTGGTGCAGGGTGGTTGAACGCCTGCTCGCCCCGGTCCGCGGGTTCGCGCTGCTCGCCGCCATGTGGGTGCGGGTCGACTGGGGCTACCGCACCTCGTTCGTGGTGATGACGCTGGCCTCCCTCGTCCTCACCGGCGTGGACTTCGCCGGGATCATCGTGATGTTCAGCAACGTCGACGCGCTCGGCGGGTTCGACCTCGGCGAGATCGCGTTCCTGTACGCCGGCACCTCGCTCGCCCTGGGCATCGCCGACCTGGTCGTCGGCAACGTGGAGCGGCTCGGCAGCCGGATCCGGCTCGGGTCGCTCGACGCGATGATGGTGCGCCCGGTGAGCCTGTTCGCGCAGGTCTGCGCCGACGAGTTCGCCCTGCGCCGGCTCGGCCGGATCCTCCAGGGCACGCTGGTCGGCGCGTGGGCGGTGAGCGTCGTCGACGTCGACTGGACGCCGGCCCGCCTCCTGATGGTCCCCTACCTGGTCGCCTGCGGCACGGTGATCTTCACCGCGCTGTTCGTGCTCGGGGCCGCCTTCCAGTTCGTCACCACCGACGGGTCCGAGGCCGCGAACGCGTTCACCTACGGCGGCGGCACGCTCACCCAGTACCCGCTCACCATCTACCCCGCGGAAGCGGTCAAGGCATTGACCTTCGTCGTCCCGGTGGCCTTCGTCAACTGGTACCCGTCGCTGTACATCCTCGACCGGACCGACCCGCTCGGGCTGCCCTCCGCCTTCCAGTTCGCCTCCCCCGTCGCCGCCGCCGCGCTGTGTGCGCTGGCCGCCCTCGCCTGGACGTCCGGCGTGCGCCGCTACCGATCGACAGGTTCCTGATGATGCCGACCAGCTCAGACCCCGCAAGCCTCATCGAGGTCGCCGGGCTGACCCGCACGTTCACCCTCCGCCGCAGGACCGGCCGGTTCCGCCGCTCCAGGCACGAGGTGCGCGCCGTCGACGACCTCTCCTTCGAGATCGCGCGCGGCGAGATGGTCGGCTACATCGGTCCCAACGGCGCCGGCAAGTCGACCACGATCAAGATGCTCACCGGCATCCTGGTGCCCTCGTCGGGGCGCCTCCGCGTCGCCGGTCTCGACCCGTCGCGCGATCGCGTCGAGCTGACCCGGCGTATCGGCGTGGTGTTCGGGCAGCGCACCACGCTGTGGTGGGACCTGCCGCTGCGGGACTCGTTCGAGCTGCTGCGCCGGATCTACCGGATCGCGCCCGCGCGCTACGCCGCCAACCTCGCCGAGTTCACCGAGCTGCTCGACCTCGGGGACCTGCTCGACACACCCGTCCGGCAGCTCTCCCTCGGGCAGCGGATGCGCGGGGACATCGCCGCGGCGCTGCTGCACGACCCCGAGATCCTCTACCTCGACGAGCCGACGATCGGTCTCGACGTGGTCAGCAAGGGCCGGCTGCGCGAGTTCCTGCGGCAGGTCAACCGGGAACGCCAGGTGACGCTGCTGCTGACCACCCACGACCTGCAGGACATCGAGCAGCTCTGCTCGCGGGTGATGGTCATCGACCACGGAACCCTCGTGCACGACGGCCCGCTGGCCAGCCTGCACGCCCGCGGCGCCGCGAGCCGGACCCTCGTCGTCGACCTGATCGACGCGACGGACCCGATCGAGGTCGACGGCGCGGTCGTGCGCAAGGTCGAGGGGCCCCGCCAGTGGCTGTCGTTCCCAGCCGGCGCATCCGCCGCCCCGATCGTCGCGGCCGTCGCGGCGTCGTACGACGTGGCGGACCTCTCCATCCACGAGCCCGACATCGAGGACGTCATCCGTACGCTCTACTCGCGCACCGGCCCACTACGCTGATCCCCCCGGCACGACAGGAGGACCACAGGCATGGCGCACCCGGCCGAGCACGAGCTGCAGCCCGACGTCCTGGGTGAGCCGTACCTGGCCGAGACGATCGAGCTCCCCGACGACGACGAGGGGACGGTCGTCGCCACCCTGGTCTCCCGCCGCGCCGAGGCGCCGACCGGCCGTGCCGTCCTGCACGTGCACGGGTTCGCCGACTACTTCTTCCAGACCCCGGTCGCCGACTACTGGGTCGCCCGCGGCTACGACTTCTACGCGCTCGACCTGCGCAAGTACGGCCGTTCGCTGCGGCCGCACCAGACCCCGAACTTCGTCACCGACCTCGCGCACTACTACGCCGAGCTCGACGAGGCGTTCCGCCGGATCACGGTGCGTGACCAGCACGACCACCTGCTGGTGAGCGCGCACTCGACCGGAGGCCTGGTCACGCCGTTGTGGGTGCACGACCACGAGGTCCCCGTCGCCGGGATGGTGCTGAACTCCCCCTTCCTCGACCTGCACGGCAACCTGCTGATGCGCACGGCGGGGACGAAGGCGATCGACCAGGTCGGCGCCCGCCGGCCCTACCTCACGATCCCGCGCGACGTCTCGGGCTTCTATGCCATGAGCCTGCACCAGGACCACCACGGCGAGTGGCCGTTCGACCTCGCCTGGAAGCCGCTGGAGAGCTGGCCGGTCTTCGCGGGATGGCTACGTGCGATCCGCCGCGGCCACGCTCGGGTGCATCGGGGCCTCGATCTGAGCGTCCCGGTGCTGGTGCTGACCTCCGCAGCGACCGGGCATCCCAAGACCTTCGACGAGTCCTGCACGAGCACCGACATCGTGCTGGACGTCCTGCAGATCCGGAAGTGGGCGCACAAGCTGTCGGGACACGTGACGCTGGTGAAGATCCCGGGGGCGCTCCACGACGTGACGATGTCGCGCCGCGAGGTGCGGGGCCACGCGTTCGACGAGATCACCGCGTGGCACGACGCCTATCTCGGCTGACTGCCCTTCTTGTGGCGGGGCTTCTTGCGCTGCGACTCAGCGGCCGGCGCCGCCTCGCCCTCGGTGAGCGCGATCAGCTTTCCCGAGATGCGGGTGTTCTCCAGCGCCTTCCAGGTCTCCGGGGGCAGTGACGCAGGAAGCTCCACCAGGGAGTGGTCGCCACGGATGTCGATGTGCCCGAAGTCGCCGCGCCCGAGGCCGCCCTCGTTGGCGATCGCACCGACGATCTGCCGGGGCTCGACCTTGTGCCGCTTCCCGACGGCGATCGTGTACGTCGCCATGGGCACGTCGGACCGTCCGCGACGGGGCTTGCCGGGTCCCGAGTCACGGCGGCGGCCCGGGCGGTCGTCGTCGCGCCGGCGCCCCTTGTCGTGGTCCCAGCCGCCCTTCTTCTCCCGCTTGCCCTCGAACACCCGGGCCGGCGGCTCGGGGTCGGGCTCCAGCAGCAGCGGCCGGCCGTCCTGGGCCATCACGGCGAGGGCGGCCGCGATGTCGGCGGCCGGGACGTCGCGCTCCTGCTCGTAGCCGGTCACCAGGTCGCGGAAGAACCCGAGCTTGTCGGAGGCGAGCGCCTCGGTGATCGAGTCGGTGAACCGGGCCACCCGGGTCTCGTTCACGTCCTCGACGCTCGGCACGTGCATCTGGGTCAGCGGCTGGCGGGTCGCCCGCTCGATCGACTTCAGCAGGTGCCGCTCGCGCGGGGTCACGAACGACAGCGCGTCGCCGGTCCGACCCGCCCGTCCGGTGCGTCCGATCCGGTGCACGTAGGACTCGGTGTCGGTGGGGATGTCGTAGTTCACCACGTGGCTGATCCGCTCCACGTCGAGCCCGCGCGCGGCGACATCGGTCGCCACCAGGATGTCGAGCCGGCCGTCGCGCAGCTGGTTGATCGTGCGCTCGCGCTGCGCCTGGGCGATGTCGCCGTTGATCGCGGCCGCGGAGAAGCCCCGGGCACGCAGCCGCTCGGCCAGCACCTCGGTGGCCTGCTTCGTGCGGACGAAGACGATCATCCCCTCGAAGTTCTCGACCTCGAGGATCCGGGTGAGCGCGTCGAGCTTCTGCGCGTGGGCCACCATCAGGTAGCGCTGGGTGGTGTTCGCGGCGGTGACGGTCTTGTTCTTGACGGTGATCTCGGCGGCGTCGGTGAGGTACTTCTTCGAGATCCGCCGGATCTGCGCCGGCATCGTCGCGGAGAAGAGTGCGACGTGCTTCTCCGCGGGTGTCTCGGCCAGGATCGTCTCGACGTCGTCCTGGAAGCCCATCTTCAGCATCTCGTCGGCCTCGTCGAGCACCAGGAAACGCAGCTGGGACAGGTCGAGCGTGCCCTTCTCGAGGTGGTCCATGATCCGGCCCGGCGTGCCGACCACGACGTGCACGCCCCGCCGCAGGGCCGAGAGCTGGACGCCGTACGCCTGGCCACCGTAGACCGGCAGCACGTGCACCCCCGGCAGGTGCGCCGCGTAGCGCTCGAACGCCTCCGACACCTGCAGGGCGAGCTCCCGAGTCGGCGCCAGCACCAGGGCCTGCGGTGCCTTCTGCTTCAGCTCGAGCTGGGACAGGATCGGTACGGCGAACGCCGCGGTCTTGCCGGTGCCCGTCTGGGCGAGGCCGACGACGTGGCGGCCCTCGAGCAGCGCCGGGATCGTCGCGGCCTGGATCGGCGACGGCCACTCGTACCCCACGTCACGCAGGGCCCGCAGGACGCGCTTGTCGATCCCGAGGTCCTCGAAGCTCGGCCCTTGGTCCTGGTCGTGCTCGTCCGGCGTAGGCATTGCTCCAGCCTAGTGCCGTCGACGGGCGCGGTTGCGGTCGGCAGCCGGAGCGTGTGACGAGGCTCCCTCCCACTGCGCGCGGCGGTCCGGATCACCGGCCGCGGCGGTGACGACGCGGGCAGTCAGTCGAGCAGGAACGCGGTCAGCGCGACGACCCCGACGAGCACGATCACCACGCGCAGCGCCGTCGGCGGCAGACGCCTGCCGACGGTGGCACCCAGCTGGCCGCCCACCACCGCGCCCGCGGCGATCAGGCCGGCAACCGCCCAGTCGACGTCGGCGGCCGCGACGAAGAGCAGTGCCGCGACGGCGTTGACGAGCATGGCCAGCACGTTCTTCGTAGCGTTGTTGCGTTGCATGGTCTCTTGCAGGCCGACGCCGAGCACCGCCATGAGCAGCACGCCCTGGGCGGCCCCGAAGTAGCCGCCGTAGACCCCGGTCAGCAGGACCAGC
The DNA here is from genome assembly GCA_963801125.1 of uncultured Actinomycetota bacterium. Classification (GTDB taxonomy): domain Bacteria; phylum Actinomycetota; class Actinomycetes; order Propionibacteriales; family Nocardioidaceae; genus Nocardioides_B. The sequence continues at coordinate 64,314 of CAWDDL010000035.1, read as the reverse complement.
GCCCACACCCACCCCGCGCCGTGCGGATGGGCCGCCCTGCCCCGGATGGCCGCCCGGGCCGCCACCGCGGCGCTGATCCGCGGCTGGAGCACGACGAGCACGCAGCCCAGACCGATCAAGACCGGCACGACGGCGTCGAAGGCCGCTGCCGGGAGCACCAGCAGCAGCACCGCCCCGGCCACGCCGCCGAGCAGGGACGCCGTACCCAGCCGCAGCAGCCGGCCCCGTTGGCCGGCCAGCTCGCGGCGGTAGCCGATCGCGCCCGAGAGTGATCCGGGCACGAGCCCGATGGTGTTCGAGACGTTGGCCGTGACCGGCGGCACCCCGAACGCCAGCAGGGTCGGGAACGTGATCAGCGTTCCCGACCCCACCACCGTGTTGATGGTGCCGGCGGCGACGCCCGCGAGGAGCACCGCCGCCATCTCGAGCCCCGTCACTGGGCGGGAGGCTCCTGCGGAGGCTCGCTGCGGTCACCCTCGGCGGTCGGGTGGGCCGACGCCTCGGCGGCCGCGATCGCCGCCGCGACCTCGTCATGGGTCTGCCGCAAGGTCTCGTCCCGGGACGGCACGTCGACCTCGGACGAGCCCATGTCGACGCGCTTGCGCGGTCCGTCCACCTCGTCGGGAATGCCCTGGAGGCTGTTCATCGTCGAGCCGAGGCCCTCCAGCGCCTTGCCGATCTCGCTGGGCACGATCCACACCTTGTTGGCGTCCCCCTCGGCGATCTTGGGCATCATCTGGAGGTACTGGTAGGCCAGCAGCGACTGGTCCGGGCGGCCGTCGTGGATCGCCTGGAAGACGGTCTGGATCGCCTGGCCCTCACCTTGGGCCTGCAGGATCTTCGACTCCCGGTCGGCCTGGGCGCGCAGGATCTGCGACTCGCGGGCACCCTCCGCGGTGAGGATCGCCGCCTGCTTGGACCCCTCGGCGGTGAGGATCGCCGCCTGGCGCTGGCCCTCGGCGGTGAGGATGACGGCACGCTTCTCCCGGTCGGCGCGCATCTGCTTCTCCATGGAGTCCTTGATGGACGGCGGCGGGTCGATGCCCTTCAGCTCGACGCGGTTGACCCGGATGCCCCACTTGCCCGTCGCCTCGTCGAGGACGCCGCGCAGGCCGGAGTTGATCGAGTCGCGGCTGGTGAGCGTCTCCTCGAGGTCCATGCCGCCGACGATGTTGCGCAGGGTCGTCATGGTGAGCTGCTCGATCGCCTGGATGTAGTTGGCGATCTCGTACGTCGCGGCGACCGGGTCGGTCACCTGGAAGTAGATCACCGTGTCGATGGAGACCACGAGGTTGTCCTCGGTGATCACCGGCTGCGGCGGGAACGACACCACCTGCTCGCGCAGGTCGATCATGTACCGGACCCGGTCGACGAACGGGACGACCACGTTCAGGCCGGCCGGCAGGGTGGCTCGGTACTTTCCGAAGCGCTCGACGACGCCGGCGCGGGCCTGCGGCACGATCCGCACCGTCTTCGCCAGCGCGGCCACGGCGAAGACCGCGAGCAGGATGAAGAGGATGGCTATGGCGGGCACGGGTTCTCCTTGGTGTCGGGTGTCTAGGAGTCGAGCTCGGGGATGGCGTGCACCACGGCGGTGGCGCCCTTGATCTGGAACACGTCGACCCGGGCCCCTGCCTGGATCACCGCGGTCTCGTCGAAGGTCCGGGCGCTCCACAGCTCGCCGCCGATCCGCACCTGTCCCCCGTCGGCGGTGATCTCGGTGACCGCGACGCCGGTCTTGCCGACGAGGGCGTCGTGGCCCAGCGTCAGCTCCGGTCCCGACTGCAGCCGCTTGGCCATGCTCGGACGCACCAGCGCGAGCATGGCCACCGAGGCCGCGAGCGCGGCGAGGATCTGCACGGCCACCGGCAGACCGATCACGGCGGTGACGACGCCGACGACCGCACCCAGGGCGAGCATGAGCAGCACCAGGTCGAGGCTGAACAGCTCCGCGACCCCCAGCAGGATGGCCAGAGCTGTCCAGGTCTCCCACATGTGATCCCGGAACCACTCCATGTGGCCCACCCTAGCCCGGCGTCAGAGCGTGGTCCGGTGCCGCGCCTGTCGGCGTGCCGACCAGCGACCGTCCTCGTGGTGCAGCTGCAGCGGCATCCCGAAGGTCGTCGAGACGATCTCCTCGGTCATGACGTGCTCGAGCGGCCCGGCCGCTACGACTCGGCCCTCGCGCAGCAGCAGGGCGTGGGTGAAACCGGGCGGGATCTCCTCGACGTGGTGGGACACGAGCACGGTCGCCGGGGACTCCTCGTCCATCGCGAGCACCGACAGCGTCGACACCAGGTCCTCGCGTCCGCCGAGGTCGAGTCCGGCCGCCGGCTCGTCGAGCAGCAGCAGCTCGGGGTCGGTCATCAGCGACCGGGCGATCTGCACCCGCTTGCGCTCCCCCTCGCTGAGCGTGCCGAAGGTGCGGTCGGCCAGGTGACCGGCGCCGAGCTCGGTCAGCAGCTGCCGGGCGCGCTCGTGGTCGAGGTCGTCGTAGTGCTCACGCCAGCGGCCGATCACGGCGTACGACGCCGACACCACCACGTCGTGCACCCGCTCCGAACGAGGGATCCGCTCCGCGATGGCCGCACTGGTCAGACCGATCCGCGGCCGGAGGTCGAAGACGTCGACGGTGCCCAGGATCTCCCCCAGGATGCCGGCGATCCCGGACGTGGGGTGGATCTGCGCCGAGGCGATCTGCAGCAGCGTGGTCTTCCCGGCGCCGTTCGGGCCGAGCACGACCCAGCGCTCGTCCTCCTCGACCGTCCAGTCGACTCCCTCGATGAGGGTGGCCTGGCCGCGCCTGACCGTCACGTCGGCGAGCTCGATGACGGGATCCATGGCTCCTTCACTCCGGCGGCTCGGGCGGTGTTCGTCGGTGGGCGGGACCAACCTACGACACGGCGCGCCCGGGACGCGGAGCAAGCCCCGGCAAGCCCGCGCGTAATCTCCTCGGGTGACCCATGCCCTGCCCACGTCGGCACGCTTCGCGCTCTGGTTCTCCGCCTGGGCCGCGGGCGCCGTCAGCCTGGACGACGCCCGCGACGCCATCGTCGGCGAGCACGCCGCCCACGACGTTCTCGGTCTCCCGGACCAACCTGAGCCCGTGCCGCTGATCCTCGCGCTCGGACTGCTGCGGACCGAAGGGGGCACCGCCGCCGCGCTGGCGCTCCCGGTCCCCGGAGACCCGCTGGGCCTGGCCGGCCCCGCCGACTTCAACGCCGAGGTGCTCGAGGTGGGCGAGGGCGTGGTGGTCGCGGGCGCGGGGCTCGGCCTGGTGCCGCACCAGGTCGGTGCCGGCGTGCAGTGGCAGTGCCACGAGGCGGTGAGCGAGCCCCAGGTGCCGGACCCCTCGGAGGCCGACACCGTCCTGCGCCGCACGCTGGCCGAGAGCGCTCATCGGCTGGCCGACCTCGACGTGGCCAGGTGGCGGCCCGAGGTGGCCGACGAGCTGATGGCGCTGCGTCGGCACGTGGACCTGGTGTTCCCGGCCGGGATGGCAGCGCGCGCGGTGCGGCTGGCCGGCCTCGCCGCGCGCTGCCGCACCATCGTCGAGCTCGCCCTCGAGGACGACGGCGGCAGCGTCAGCGCAGCGGAGGCGGACTCCCGCACGGCCGCGCTGCGACCTCTCGACCAGGCTGCGAGACGCGGCCTGGTGGCCGCCTGCGCCTTCCCCTGGGAGCGGTAGCCTCAGCACGCCATGGCATCCCCTGACCCCTCGGCCGACCCGGCCGCCAACACGCTGCTCATCACCCTGACCGGCAAGGACCGTCCGGGCGTGACCTCGACCGTGTTCGACACGCTGGCGGCCTTCGGCGGCGAGGTGCTCGACATCGAGCAGATCGTGCTGCGCCGCCGGCTCATCCTCGGTGTGCTCGTCACCGCGCCGCGGGACTGGAGGGCGCTGCGCGACGCGATGGAACGGGTCGCCGCCGATCTCGACATGCTGGTCGAGGTCGACCGCGGCACCGGCGACAATCGCGCCAGGCCGGAGGGCCGCAGCCACGTCACCGTGCTGGGGGTGCCCCTGCGGCCGCGCGCGGTCGCGGCCATCGCCGGGCGGATCGCCGACACCGGCGCCAACATCGACCGGATCGAACGGATGGCGCGCTACCCGGTCACCGCGATCGAGCTGCACGTCTCCGGTGCGGACCCGGACCGGCTGCGCATCACCCTCGCCGAGGAGGCGGCGGCGCAGAGCGTAGACGTGGCGGTGCAGCCGGCCACGCTGCTGCGGCACGGGATGCGGCTGATCGTGATGGACGTCGACTCGACCCTGGTGCAGGGCGAGGTGATCGAGATGCTCGCCGAGCGTGCCGGCTGCCTCGACGACGTCGCCCGGGTCACCGAGGCCGCGATGCGCGGCGAGCTCGACTTCGAGCAGTCGCTGCGCGAGCGGGTGGCACTGCTGGAGGGGCTCGACGCCTCGGCCCTGGACAGGGTCTACGAGGCGATCGTGCTCTCGCCGGGTGCCCGCACGATGGTCCGCACCCTCAAGCGCCTCGGCTACCGGTTCGCCATCGTGTCGGGCGGCTTCAGCCAGGTCACGGACCGGATCGCGGCCGACCTCGGGATCGACTTCGCTGCCGCGAACGAGCTCGAGGTGGTCGACGGGAAGCTCACCGGGCGGATAGTCGGCCCGGTGGTGGACCGGGCGGGCAAGGCCGAGGCGCTGCGCCGCTTCGCGGCCGAGGTCGGAGTCTCCCAGGCGGCGACCGTCGCGATCGGCGACGGCGCGAACGACCTCGACATGCTCGCGGCGGCCGGTCTGGGGGTCGCGTTCAACGCCAAGCCCGTGGTGCAGAAGGCAGCCGACACGGCCGTGAACGTCCCCTACCTCGACGCGATCATGTACCTGCTCGGGATCAGCCGCGAGGAGGTCGAGGCAGCCGACGCGGAGGCCGGGTTCACCACCCCCTCCCCTCCCCTGACCGGCTGATGGGCTGAGCGGCTGACCGCCTGCTCTACGCGACGTTCACTGGTCGCACGGCGCGTGGAAGTCCACCACCCGCGCGGACTCGGCACCGAGCTCGCACCAGGGCACCGCGACCTCGAACACCACGAGCGCCGCCGGAGGGAAGCCGCGCAGCATGCCGCTGATCGCCTCGGGGTCGCCCTCACCGTCGTCGAGCACGTGGCACAGGTAGGCGGCCGTGGGGTTGTGCCCGACGAGGAGCATCGTCTCGACCTCCTCGGGGACGCTCCGCAGCGTCTCCAGGACGGCATCGACGTCGCCGGCGTACACCGCCGCGTCCAGCTGCGGATGGACGGGGCTGCCCGTCACGCTGGCGACCGCCTCCCAGGTGAGCCGGGCCCGCTCCGCGGTGGAGACGACGGCGTGGCCCGGCACCAGGTCCCGCTCGAGCAGGTGCTGCCCGGCGGTCCTGGCCTGCCGGGAGCCGCGCTCGGTCAGCCGGCGGGCATGGTCGGTCGACGCGTAGGGCTCCGCCTTCGCGTGCCGCATCACCACCAGTCGCCGCCGCTGCTTCACGGGTGAACGATCCCACCCCGTAGGCTGCGCTGCATGCTGAACCCAGCAGATGGCCCGGACATGTCAGCATCCCCCTCCGAAGAGCCCATCGAGAGTGGTCCGCCCGGGCCGCTGATGGCCATCGGCGGTGCCGAGGACAAGCTCGGAAAACGGACCGTGCTCGCGCATTTCGTCGCGCTGGCGGGTGGTCCGCGGGCGCGGATCGCGGTGGTCCCGACCGCGTCGGCACTCGGTCCCGACATCGTCGAGCTGTACGACGCCCTCTTCCGCAAGCTCGGCGCGGCCGAGGTCGTCGAGGCGCGACCCGAGAGCCGTGAGGACGCCGACGACCCGGCGATGGTCGCCCGGCTCGAGGGCGTGACCGGGATCTTCATGACCGGCGGCAACCAGCTCAAGCTCTCCGCGATCGTCAACGGCACCGCCTTCGGCGAGGCGATCAGGGCCGCCCACCGACGCGGCGTGGTGGTCGCCGGCACCAGCGCCGGGGCCAGCATCCAGTCCAGTCACATGGTCGCCTTCGGCACCGGCGGAGTGACCCCCAAGCAGCGGATGACCCAGCTCGCCGCCGGTCTCGGGCTGATCCGTGACGTGGTCATCGACCAGCACTTCGCCCAACGCAACCGCTACGGCCGGCTGCTCATGATCGTGTCCCAGAGCCCCGGTCTGCTCGGCATCGGTGTCGACGAGGACACCGCCGCGGTGATCACCGAGGAGGACGGCGCCGAGATCCTGAGGGTGGTCGGACGCGGTGTGGTGACCATTCTCGACGGACGCAACATCGTGTCCAACGCCCACGAGGCGCGCCACACCGCGCCCCTCCTTGCGTCAGGAGTCGTGCTGCACGTGCTGCCCTCCGGGCAGGCCTTCGACCTCACCGGCAAGTGCTTGGTCCGCCAGCAGCCCGCCGTCGCCCCGAGCGAGGCAGAGGAGCTCGAGGTTGCAGGACGCGACCTGAGACGGTTGGCTCGGGACATTGCGGCCGGCGACATCTCCCCCAGCGTCCTGCGCCGCCGCCGCGCCCGACAGCACCACGAAGGAAACCCCCTCGCATGACTGAGCAGCCCCGTCCGGCCACCCGGCCCTCGCCCGACCTGACCATCGTCGAGACGCGGGTCTACCGCGGCGCGAACATCTGGTCCTACGACAAGGCGATCCACCTCGTGGTCGACCTCGGGTCGCTCGAGGACTTCCCCTCGAACACGATCCACGGGTTCACCGACAACCTGCTGCAGATGCTGCCCGGGCTGCGGGAGCACTCCTGCTCGCGCGGCCGCCGCGGCGGGTTCGTGGAGCGGCTCAACGAGGGCACCTGGCTCGGCCACGTCGCCGAGCACGCGGCCCTGGCGCTGCAACAGGTGGTCGGTCACGACATCCGGCGTGGCAAGACCCGCCAGGTGAAAGGTGTGCGGGGCCGCTACAACATCATCTACGGGTACGTCGACGAGCAGGTCGGCCGTGCCGCGGCCACGCTCGCCGTACGCCTGGTCAACCACCTCGTCGAGGCCGACCCCGAGTTCGACTGGGAGACCGAGCTCGAGGCGTTCATCCTGCGGGCCGAGCGCACCGCGTTCGGGCCCTCCACCCAGGCCATCCTCGACGAGGCGATGTCGCGCGACATCCCCTGGATCCGACTCAACCAGTACTCCCTGGTCCAGCTCGGCCAGGGAGTCCACCAGAAGCGCATCCGCGCGACCATGACCTCCGCGACGAGCGCGATCGCGGTCGACGTGGCCTCGGACAAGGACCTCACCACCCGGCTGCTCGCCGCCGCGGGGCTGCCCGTGCCGAAGCAGGAGTCGGTGAAGTCCGCCGACCGCGCCGTCGCCGTCGCCGAGCGGATCGGCTACCCGGTCGTCTGCAAGCCTCTCGACGGCAACCACGGCCGCGGCGTGTGCCTGGACCTGAGGAGCCCCGACGACGTGCGCGAGGCGTTCTCGATCGCCCAGGAGCAGTCCCGGCGCGGCTGGGTCATCGTCGAGTCGTTCATCACCGGGCGCGACTACCGGTGCCTGATCATCGACGGCCGGCTCGCCGCCGTCGCCGAGCGCGTCCCGGCCCACGTCGTCGGGGACGGGCAGAGCACCGTGGAGCAGCTCGTGGAGCTGACCAACGCAGATCCTCGTCGCGGCGTCGGCCACGAGAAGGTGCTCACCCGGGTCAAGGTCGACGACGCCGCGGTCGCTCTGCTGGCCGACCAGGGCTACACGCTCGGCGACGTGCCCCCGGCCGGCGAGATGGTCAAGCTCACCCTGACCGGCAACATGTCGACCGGAGGGATCTCCATCGACCGCACCTTCGAGGCGCACCCGGAGAACGTCGAGATCGCGGAGGAGGCCGCCCGGATGGTCGGGCTGGACATCGCCGGCATCGACTTCATCTGCCCCGACATCACCGAGCCGGTCCGCGAGACGGGCGGTGCGATCTGCGAGGTGAACGCCGCACCCGGGTTCCGGATGCACACCCACCCCACGATCGGCGAGCCGCAGTTCATCTCCAAGCCGGTGGTCGACATGCTGTTCCCGCCGGGGGCTCCGAGCCGGATCCCGATCGTTGCGGTCACCGGCACCAACGGCAAGACCACGACGTCGCGGATGATCTCCCACATCTTCAAGGGGATGGGGCGCAAGGTCGGCATGACCTCGACCGACGGCGTCGTCATCGACGAGCGCCTGGTGATCCGGGCCGACGCGTCCGGGCCGAAGTCGGCGCGGATGGTGCTGCAGAACCCGCGGGTCGACCTCGCGGTCTTCGAGGTGGCCCGCGGCGGGATCCTGCGCGAAGGGCTGGGCTACGAGCGCAACGACGTCGCGGTGGTGCTCAACGTGGCCCCCGACCACCTCGGCCTGCGGGGCATCGACACCGTCGAGCAGCTCGCCGACGTCAAGGCGGTGCTGGTCGAGGCGGTGCCACGCGACGGCCACGCGGTCCTCAACGCCGATGACCCGCTGGTACGCGAGATGCGACGACGTTGCTCGGGACAGGTGGTCTGGTTCTCCATGGCGGAGCCCGGGTCGGAGCCGCGGGAGATGATCGATGCGCACTGCCGCCGTGGTGGCAAGGCGCTCGTCCTGGAGCCGAGCGAGCGCGGCGAGATGATCGTGGTCAAGCACGGTCGCCGCGAGATGCAGCTGGCCTGGACGCACCTGTTGCCCGCGACGTTCGACGGGCGCGCCCGGATGAACGTGCAGAACGCCCTGGCCGCTGCGGCCGCCGCCTTCGCGTCCGGCGCACCCCTCCACGACATCCGGCAGGGACTGCGCACGTTCTCCACCAGCTACTACCTCTCCCCCGGCCGGCTCAACGAGGTCGACGTCAACGGCCGCACCGTGATCGTCGACTACTGCCACAACGCGCCGGGCATGCGGATGCTCGGCGACTTCGTGGACCGGGTGGGCGAGAGCCTCACCGCCACCAGCGAGCTCGGACGGGTCTCACGGATCGGCGTGATCGCCACCGCCGGGGACCGGCGCGACGACGACATGCGCGAGCTGGGTGCCGTGGCGGCGCAGCACTTCGACGTGGTGGTCGTCCGCGAGGACGAAGCCCTGCGGGGCCGCGAACGCGGCGAGACCGCCGAGCTCGTCGCCGAGGGCGTCCGCACGAGCATGGCCGAGGGCGCCCGCTGCAAGCAGACCGAGATCATCCTCGACGAGATCGATGCCGTGCGGCACTCCATGTCGCGCGCCAACCCCGGCGACCTGGTGGTGGTCTGCGTCGACAAGCATCCCGCGGTGATGACCGAGCTCGAGACCTGGTCGCAGCGCGCCCAGGCGGGGTCGGCTGCGAACGACGTACCGCTGGGCGACCCGGACTTCAGCCCTCCCCCGTCCGTGGCGCCCGCCGACGGGGTCGAGGGCGACGGTTCGGCGGGTACCGCGCCGGCCGGCTGACCGGGCCGAGTCCTTGCCGCCTTTACCGGACATTTCGGTCAGGTCCTGGTTGACTGACCCTATGCCGGGATCTTCGGGGATGCCCTCTGCACGTACGCGTATCGTGCTGGTGGCCGCCACCCTTGCGGGCGTCCTGTGCGCACTCGACCTGGTCGCGGCGGGGCGCTGGGCTGCGGCCGAGGCGCTGCGTACCTCCTGGCTGTTCTCGCTGCTCTACTACGTCGGCCTCGCTGCCAGCGTCACGGTGATCGCCGCCCGGGCGACGGGCCGGCGAGCGCACCGTCTGCCGTGGGCGTTGCTCGCCCTCGGCGCCGCGGCCTGGGTGCTCGGCGACCTGGTCTGGTTCACGACGGTCTCCGACATCAGCCCGCAGCCCGCCGTCTCCGTGGCCGACGTCGGCTACCTCGCGATGTTCCCGTTGACCTACGCAGGCGTGGTGACACTGGTGCGCCGGCACACGGGACGGCTGCCGGTCGCCACCTGGGTCGACGGCCTGGTCGCCGGCCTCGGCGTGGGGTCCGTCGCCGGTGCGTTCGTCGTCGACCCGGTGCTGCGCGCCAGTGACCTCCCGCTGTCCGTCACCGCGGTGGCCTATCCCTTCGGCGACCTGATGCTGCTGGCCGTGGTGGTCACCGCGCTCACGCTGCTGCGGGGGGCGGCCGGGCTGCCGTGGTGGCTGCTGCTGGCGGGGTTCACGGCACTGGCCACCACCGACTTCCTGTTCCTGTTCCAGTCCAGCACCGGCAGCCACGTGCACCCGTCACTGACCGACATGGGGTGGCCCGCCGCGTTCCTCGCGGTCGCGGCGGCGGCGCAGCTCCAGGACCGGTCCAGACTGGCCGCGCGTCGCCGCGGTGTCGGCTCCACCGTGCCGCTGGTGTCGGCAGCCGGTGCGCTGGTCGTGCTGCTGCGCCAGGGCAGCAACTGGGGCTCGCTCAGTGCCGTGCTCGCCGCCGCCTGCATCGCACTCGCGCTCGGCCGGCTGACCCTGACGATCCGGGAGAGTGAGCGGCTCGCGGACTCGCACCGGCTCGCGCGCACCGACGACCTGACCGGGCTGCCCAACTGGCGCGCCTTCCACGACCTCGCCGAGCGGCTGTGCGATCCCGTGCCGGCGGCCGCCGGCCCGCGCGCGGTCCTGCTGCTGGACCTGGACCGCTTCAAGGAGGTCAACGACTCGCTGGGACACGTGATGGGAGACCAGCTGCTCCGTCTCGTGGGACCACGGCTCGCCTCCCGGGTCGCGCCCGGCGACACGCTCGCCCGCCTCGGCGGCGACGAGTTCGGCGTCGTCCTGGCCGGCCACGACGCGGCCGGTCCCACGGCCGTCGCGGAGCGGTTGTGCCGCGCCATGGACGAGCCCTTCGACCTCGACGGCGTGACGGTACGGGTCGGGGTCAGCGTCGGAGTCGCCCTCGCCCCCGAGCACGGCCGGCGGGCCACCGAGCTGATGCAGCGCGCCGACGTCGCCATGTACGCCGCGAAGCGGGCCCGCGCCGGGTGGCGCACCTACGTGGCCGCGGAGGACCCGCACTCGGTGCAGCGGCTGCGCACGGTCGAGCACCTCCGCACGATGCTCACCGGCGACGGCGCCGAGCTCGAGCTGCACTACCAGCCGAAGGTCCGCCTGCACGACGGCTCGCTGGCCGGCGTCGAGGCGCTGGTCCGCTGGCGGCACCCGGTCGAGGGCCTGCTCTACCCGGACGCCTTCTTGGACCTTGTCGAGGACAGTGGCCTGGCACGACGCCTCACCGACCACGTGGTCGACCAGGCACTGCGCCAGTGCGCGCGGTGGCGCGCAGACGGCATCGACCTCGCCGTGGCGGTCAACCTCTCGGCCACCACGGTCATCGACGCGGAGCTGCCGACGATGGTGCGGAGCCGGCTGGCCGAGCACGGCCTGCCGGCCGACTGCCTCGAGGTCGAGATCACCGAGGCGTTCTTGATGAGCGACTGGATCCGGGCCCGTGCCGTCCTGCACGAGCTGCGCGAGCTGGGCGTGCTGATCAGCGTGGACGACTTCGGCACCGGCTACTCCTCGCTGTCCTACCTGCGCGACCTGCCGATCGACCAGCTCAAGCTCGACCGGAGCTTCATCAGCCGGATGAAAGGCGACGCGATGGCCACCGCCCTGGTCCGCTCCACGGTCTCGCTGGCGCACTCGCTCGGGCTCGAGATGGTGGCCGAGGGCGTGGAGTCCGCCGACACCCGAGAGCTGCTGCGCTCGTTCGGCTGCGACCAGGCGCAGGGCTACCACATCAGCAGGCCCGTGCCGGCCATCGAGCTGGAGCAGTGGCTCACCGACCGTCAGGCCCGGGCCGCCCGGACCTTGTCGCGCAGCACCTCGGCAGTGTCCGTGGTGAACCCCTGGGTGGCCAGCCAGCTGTAGACGCCGTGCCGGTCCTCGTGGCACATCAGCGCCACCACGTCACCCGGCTCGGCCTGCGCGACGAGCGCGTCGAGGCCGGCGACCTCCGTCGGGAACGACGGCAGGTCGTCTACCCCGACCCGGGCCGCTCCCTGCCGGAACACCTCGTCGAGCTCCTCGGTGGTCCGGCCACGCAGGTAGCCCGCCTTGTGGGCGACCACGACGACGTCGGCGTCGCGGGCGCCCAGCTCACCGAGCGCGGCCACGATCTCGTCCTGCCGGTCCCCCACCGCGCCGAGCCCGAGCAGCAGACGAGCTCCGGGCCGCCGTACGCCGTTCATGATCTCCAGCAGCGCCTCGAGACCCGCCTCGTTGTGCGCCAGGTCCACCACCACGCTGACGTCGCCGCGGGAGAAGAAGTTCATCCGGCCGGGATTGTGCTCGGGGTCCGGCAGGAAGGACTTCAACCCCTCCACGACCGCGGCGCGCGGAAGCCCGACCGCGAGCGCCGCCGAGGCCGCACCCAACGCGTTCTCGACGTTGAACCGGGAGAGCCCGGCCAGCGTCATCGGGACGTCCACCACCTCGACGAGCGGATCGGGGTCGCTGTCCGGGTTCAGCACGCAGAGCCAGCCGTCGATGACGGTCGTCGCGCGGCCGCCGTCGCCGAGCACGTCGCGGATCGCCGGCGAGTCCGGGTCTCGGGAGAACACCCAGGGCCGGGCCTTGATGGCGGTGCGGGTGGCCAGCACCCGCGGGTCGTCGGCGTTGAGGATCACCCAGCCGTCGGGCCGGGTGATCCGGCAGACCACGGACTTGACCTCGGCGAGCTGGTCGAGGGTGTCGATGCCCTGGAGCCCGAGGTGGTCGGCGGAGACATTGGTGAACACCGACACGTTGTTGGAGGTCACCCCGATCCCCTTGAGCAGGATGCCGCCGCGGGCGGTCTCGGTGACGGCTAGCTGCACCTCCTTCCGGGCGAGCACCCGGCCGGCTCCGCTCGGCCCGGAGTAGTCGCCCGGCTCGACGAGCTCCCCGTCGACGTAGATGCCGTCGGTGCTCGACCAGCCCACGTGCAGGCCGTGGACCCGCCCGATGTGGGCGACCATCCGGGACGTGGTCGTCTTCCCGTTCGTGCCGGTGACGGCGACGATCGGGATCCGCGGCCTGATCGTGGTCGGCCCCGGGCCAGGCTCCACCTCGCGCACCCGGGCAGCGGCGGTGCTCACCGCCTGGTCGACGTCTTCCGCGGGAAGGGCGTCGAGCACCTCGACGACCGCGCGGCCGAGCGCCTGGGCGCGCGTGCGGTTGCGCCACGGGAACGCCACCACGATCCGGTGCACGTCGGCGGTGGGCCGCAGCCGCACCGCGAGCCGGGTGGTGCCGGCCTCGCCTGCGACCTGGCGGACCAGCCGGCCAACGGCGCGCAGGGCGAAGCGCTGCCGAAAGCCGCTACCGGAGGCACCGGGGCGGGCCTTCTTCAGCCCGATCCGTGACGCGAGACGCAGCACCTGGTCCTCGGGCGCATCGACGAGGCCGGTGAGGTCCAGGGTGAGCTTGATCGCGGCGCGCGGGAAGTACAGGTTCGGCCCCTCGAGGACCCGGAGCTCGACCAGCGCGGTGTTCACCCGGCCACGCTACCGAATCCGGTGCGGTGCGCTCAGGCCCCCATGGCGTGGTAGCCGCCGTCGACGTGGACGATCTCGCCCGTCGTCGCCGGGAAGAAGTCCGAGAGCAGCGCCACCACACCCCGGGCGGTGGGCTCGGAGTCCTTCTCGTCCCAGCCCAGCGGCGAGCGGTCGCTCCACATCGACTCGAGCTCCTCGAAGCCCGGGATCGCCTTGGCCGCCAGCGTCTTCAACGGTCCGGCCGAGACCAGGTTGACCCGCACCCCCTTCGGACCGAGGTCCCGGGCGAGGTAGCGCGAGCAGGACTCCAGACCGGCCTTGGCGACGCCCATCCAGTCGTAGGCCGGCCACGCGACCGTGGCGTCGAACGTCATGCCGACGATCGAGCCGCCGCCGTCCATCAGCGGGAGGCACGCGTTGGACAGTGAGGCCAGGGAGTACGCCGAGACCTGGACGGCCTGCGCCACGTCCTCCCAGGGTCCGGAGAGGAACTTGCCGCCGAGCAGGGTCTCGGGGTTGCCGTAGGCGATGGAGTGCACGACCCCGTCGAGCCCGTCGACGTGCTCGCGCACCAGCTCCGGCAGCCGCTCGAGGTGTTCGGGGTCGGTCACGTCGAGCTCGATGACCGGCGCAGGCTGTGGCAGCCGGCCGACGATCCGCTTGGTGATGCCGAGTGCCCGGCCGAAGTTGGAGACCAGCACCGTCGCGCCCTGCTCCTGCGCGACGCGGGCGACCGCGAAGCCGATGGAGGTGTCCATGGTGACCCCCGCCACCAGGATGCGCTTGCCGTCGAGAATCCCCATGCCGTCGTACTCCCTCTCTGGGCTGCCGTGTCGGTGCTGTCGGTGCTGTCGGTGCTGTCGCGGCCTGCGGTGCGCCGGGGTCAGTGGCCCATGCCGAGGCCGCCGTCCACCGGGATCACCGCGCCGGTGACGTAGGCCGCCCCGTCGGAGGCCAGCCAGGTCACGACCGAGGCGATCTCATCGGTGCCGGCATAGCGCTGGAGCGGGATCTGCGCCCGGTACTCGGCCTTCTTCTCCTCGGGGAGGACCTCGGTCATCTCGGTCTCCACGAAGCCCGGCGCCACCACGTTGGCGGTGATCGACCGGCTGCCGAGCTCGCGGGCCAGCGAGCGCGCCATCCCGACCAGCCCGGCCTTGCTCGCCGCGTAGTTGACCTGCCCGGCCGAGCCGAGCAGCCCGACCACCGAGGAGATGAAGATGATCCGGCCGCGGCGCAGCCGGAGCATGCCCCTGGCCGCGCGCTTCGCGACCCGGAACGACCCGCTGAGGTTCGTATCGATCACGTCGCCCCAGTCGTCCTCGCTCATCCGCAGCACCAAGGTGTCGCGGGTGATCCCGGCGTTGGCCACCAGGACCTCCACCGGACCGTGCGCCCGCTCGACCTCGGCGAACGCCGCATCCACGGCGGCGGGGTCGGTCACGTCGCACTTCACACCGAGCACCCCCGGCGGGGGCTCACCGCTGCGGTACGTGATGGCCACCTGGTCGCCGACTGCGACGAACGCCTCGGCGATCGCCTTGCCGATGCCGCGGTTCCCACCGGTCACGAGTACGGATCTGCTCACGGTCAGCGACGCTATCGGCTACCGATGGGTACTCGTAATCCCCTGGCGGAGCGGGCCTCGTCGAGCGACGAGAACGCCGCAGACGCGGTGCCCCTCAGTCATCCTCCAGGCGGAAGCCGAGCTTCAGGCCGACCTGGAAGTGCTCGACCCCGTTGTCCTTGACCTGGCCGCGGACCTGGGTGACCTCGAACCAGTCGAGGTGCCGCAGCGTCTGAGAGGCCCGGGCGATGCCGTTGCGGATGGCCTGGTCGATACCGTCGGGTGACGTGCCGACGATCTCGGTGACGCGGTAGGTGCGGTCGGACATGGGTTCCTCCTGGGCTCGGCGGGTCGGTCGTTGTCGATGCTAGTGGTGCGTGGTCCGCCCTGGGTTCGGGCAGCGGACCGACGTACGGTGGACAGATGCCCCGCAAGCAGCCGGAGCCGGTCCGGATCACCAGTGCGACACGCAGCCACAGCGACGACATCGGCACGCGCCAGCGCCGCTACGTGATCTCGATGAGCATCCGCACGGCCTGTTTCCTGCTCGCGGTCCTCAGCATGGGCCACTGGTTCATGTGGCTGTTTCTCGCCGCGTCGTTCTTCTTGCCCTACGTCGCGGTGGTCGTTGCGAACGGCGGCGCGTCCCCCGACCCCGGCGGTCCGGAACCGTTCGCGCAGCCCGGCGACGCGACCCGGGCGATCGAGGGTCCTCCGACCAAGTGACCGTGGCCGGAAGTGGTCCAGACATCTTTACCGCCCACCGCGTGTCTGCGCCGGGCAGGTGGCCGCACCAGGCGACGCGTGCAACAATCTCGGTCGCGCGGACTCAGCATCCCCCGTCTGGGTCCGCGTCCAGGCGGTGCCGGACGACATCCCCCGTGGTCGTCCGGCACCGCCTTTTTCTCATCCCCGCCGGTCGCTCCCGGGCCGGCCCAACCGCGCAGGAGGCGCCGTGGACGAGCTGACCTGCTCGGCACGCGGGTGCGCTGAATCCGCCCGCTGGAAGCTGCTGTGGAACAACCCGCGACTGCACACGCAGGACCGGCGCAAGGTGTGGCTAGCCTGCGACGAGCACCGGGAGTCGCTCGAGGCCTTCCTGGGAACGCGCTCGTTCCTGCGTGACACCGTGGCGGTCGACTCGGAGAGGTAGGGGCAAAACGACCATCTCTACGGGCGCCAGGGCCGATACTGGTTCCACCATGGCGGACCCCTCCCAGCCACCGTCCGCGGCTGCCCCGACGGGCCAGCCGCTGGCCAGTCGACTCTTCGACCTCAGCGTGGTCTTCGCCGGGCTGGTCTCCCTCACCGTGGTCGTGCTGCAGATGGGCGCCCCCGAGTTCCCGCTGCACGGGTTCGAGCTCCTCACCGTGCCCCTGATCATGGTGATCGCGAGGTTTCCGCTGGTGCTCGACAAGGGCACCGGCGGCATCGAGGTGGGGTTCGACTCCTCGATCCTGATGTTCTTGCTCTGCACTCTCGACACCCAGGAGTCGGTGCTGCTGTGGTCGCTCGGCGTGGTCGGCACGCAGCTGACCAGCGACAAGCGCAGCAACATCAAGCTGTTCAACATCGGGATGGGCACGGTCGCCGGCTCGGTGGCGGCGCTGCTGCTGTCCTGGGTGCGCGCCGGGGAGAGCGGCACCCCGCGCGAGCTGTTCGCCGTCACGGCCGCGGCGACGGTGTACTTCGCGCTCGACTTCGTCATCTCCGCGGTCTCGGTGGCGCTGGAGGACGGCTCCCCCGTCCAGGAGCACCTGATCCAGCGCGGCACCGTCATCGCGATCATCTGCTTCGTCCCCTTCGACTCGCTGGGCTACCTGGCGGCCGTGGTGGTGCGGCAGCCGCCGTGGTGGACGCTCCTGTTGCTCGTCGTGCCCCTGGCCACCCTGCTCATCGCCACCCGCGCGGTGACCCGGGGAACCGAGAACGCGCGCCGGCTCGAGGTGCTCTTCGACGCGGCGGTGCGCGCCCAGACCCTGTCCGACCGACGCCAAGTGGTCGACGCGCTGATCGACGACGCCCGGCGACTGCTGCGGCTGCACCGGGTCGAGGTGCGCAGCACTCCGCCGGGTCCCAACGAGCTCGGCGCCCAGCTCCAGGACGGCGTCCACGACCGGTGGCTGGTCGCGCCGGTGCGGCACCGCGCCAGGTCGTCGCAGTCGTCGGACCAGCAGGCACTCGAGGCGATGGTCGCGGTGTCGTCCGACGCGTTCGCGCGGCTGCGGCTGACCGAGGACATGACCCACCTCGCTCGGCACGACCTGCTGACCAACCTGCCGAACCGCGGCCTGCTGATCGACCGCGTCGAGCACGCCCTGCAGCTGTCCCGGCGCCGCGGGAACCGGGTCGCCCTGCTCTTCGTCGACCTCGATGGCTTCAAGCCGGTCAACGACCGGTTCGGGCACGCCGCCGGCGACGCGGTGCTGATCGACTTCGCGAACCGGCTGCGCAGCTGCGTTCGGATCAGCGACACCGTGGCGCGGCTCGGCGGCGACGAGTTCGCGATCCTGCTGGAGGACGTCCGTCCCAGCGAGGTCGACTCGGCGGCCGAGCGGATCCTCAAGGCGTTGTCGGCCGGCGCCGACGTCGCGGGCCACCAGCTCGCGCTCAGCGCGAGTCTCGGCGTCGCCTTCGGGGAGCCCCACGACACCTCCGAGAGCCTGCTGCGCAACGCCGACCTGGCGATGTACGAGGCGAAGGCGCGCGGCAAGAACCAGTACGTCACCTACGAGGGGGCGCTCGGCCGGACCCGGCTGCAGCGGCTGGAGCTGGTGGAGGCGCTGCGGGCCTCGGTGGCTGCCGGCGACCTGAACCTGGTCTACCAGCCGGTCATCCGGGCGGGCACGGGCCGGATCACCGGCGTGGAGGCGCTGGCCCGCTGGAGCTCCAACGGCGTCGACGTGCCCCCGGACATCTTCATCAAGGTGGCCGAGGAGAGCGGTCTGATCGTCGCACTGGGTGACGTCGTGCTCGCCAAGGCCGCCGCCGACGCGCCCGCGCTGCTCGAGGCCGCCGGTGGCGACCTGCAGATCGCGGTCAACATCTCCGCCCGCCAGCTGCGCGAACCCGACTTCGTCGACAAGGTGCGCAGCACCCGCGACCAGCTCGGCGGCGCCGGCCTGATCCTCGAGATCACCGAGCGCGACATGGTGGGCGATGACACCGACTCCATCGAGGCGATGGCCCGGATCAACGACCTCGGTGTCGGTTTCGCGATCGACGACTTCGGCGTCGGGTTCTCCTCGATCGGCTACCTCCAGGACATGCCGGTCAAGATCATCAAGACCGATGCCTCGTTCTCCGACGCGATCGACCGCGACGAGCGGTCCTGCGCGCTGCTGTGCTCCATCACGATGATGGGTCAGGCACTGGGCCTCGACGTGGTGATCGAGGGCATCGAGCGCACCAGCCAGCTCGAGCACCTCAATGACCACGTGCACGCCCCCTATGCGCAGGGCTACCTGATGTACCGGCCGATGTCGGCGCAGGCCCTCGTCCAGGTGCTGCGCCGCAACCGTGGCCTGGCAGACGACCGGGAGACCCAGGCCGTCTGAGCCGGCGGGCCGGCTGTGGACCAGCCCGTCAGGGCTGCTCGAGCGGGATCTCCTCCAGGACGACCTCGTCGATTCCTCGCTCGTCGACGGGCATCTTGCGGAACACGGTCAGCGTCTCCAGCGTCCACAGTGCGCCCTTGAACTCGTCGAGCGCGGTGGTCAGCCGTTCGAGGTAGGGCAGCGTGGTCGCGTCGGTGATCGACCCCACCGCCAGCCACGGCCGGAACTTGCGGCGGTCGACCAGGAAGCCGAGCGGCTGCACCACCTTCGGCACCTCGCGGCCCACGGTGACCAGGTCGTCGACGTCGCCGTCCAGCTTCGACCAGACGCACGTGTCGCCCTCCCACTCCAGCGCCGCATGACCATGGAAGCGGAGCTCGGGCGGCGACCAGCGGGCCGCCTCGTGGCGCAGCGTCCTCAGCAGCGTCTCCGCGTCCTGCAGTGCGACGTTGCCGAAGTTGGTGACCGGCATCCGCATGTCCCCCACGGTGACGGGAGTCAGCTCCCGGGTGCCCGGCGCCACGGAGCGCACGAGGTCGGCGAGCTCGGCCCGTGCGTTTTCGGGAGGCACGAGGGCAGCGTAGAGGCGCATGCCACCATCATCGATCACTTTGCAGGCGTTGCTCAACGCGGCTCGCCGCAGCGAACGGCTGCGGTCGGAGCGGGTCAGCCGCCGATCGCGGACATCGAGCGGCTGGGCTGCAGGAACTCGATGTCGTCGATCCCGTGGCCCGGGAGCTTGCCGTACATCGCCACCCGCCAGCGCTCCGCGAGCTCCTGGTCGTCGGCGCCGCCGCGCAGCGCCGCGCGGAGGTCGGACTCGTCGCGGGCGAACAGACAGTTGCGGATCTGCCCGTCGGCGGTGAGCCGCACCCGGTCGCAGTCGCCGCAGAACGGACGGGTGACGGAGGCGATCACTCCGACGGTGTGCGGGCCGCCGTCGACGCGGAACAGCTCGGCCGGCGCGCTGCCCCGGGGCTCCTCGGCCGGATCGAGCGCGAACTCTTCTTGCAGCGAGGCCAGGATCTGCTCGGCGGTGACCATGGTGTCCCGGCGCCATCCGTGCTGGGCGTCCAGCGGCATCTGCTCGATGAAGCGCAGCTGGTAGCCCCGATCCATGCACCACCGGAGCAGCTCCGGCGCCTGGTCGTCGTTCACCCCGCGCAGCAGCACCGCGTTGACCTTCACCGGGCCGAGCCCGGCCGCCTTGGCCGCCTCCAGACCGGCCACGACGTCGTCGAGGCGGTCGCGTCGGGTGATCGTGTGGAAGTCGCCGCGTCGTACGGTGTCGAGGCTGACGTTGACCCGGTCGAGCCCCGCCGCAGCGAGGGCGGGAGCCAGCTTTTCCAGGCCGAGGGCGTTGGTGGTCACCGAGGTCTCGGGGCGAGGCTCGAGCTCGGCGGTCCGACGCACGATGTCCACCAGCCCGCGCCGGACGAGTGGCTCGCCCCCGGTGAACCGGACCTCACGGACGCCCAGGAGCGTGACGGCGATCCCGATCAGGCGGACGACCTCGTCGTCGGTGAGGACGTCGTCGTTGGGCAGCCAGTCGAGACCCTCGGCAGGCATGCAGTACGAGCAGCGCAGGTTGCACCTGTCCGTCAGGGAGACGCGCAGGTCCGTTGCCGTGCGGCCGAATCGGTCGACCAACCCTCGGGTGCTCACCGGGACAGTCTAGGCACCCGGCCCACATCGTGCGCGAGGTCACGTCGGGCGCGTCTCGGTCCGTCCCCATCGGCGGATACTGTCGTGGCCGTGAGGTTCCTGTTCACCCGCCGCTGGTTGCTGTTCGCGCTGGCCGTGGTCGTGCTCGCCTACGGTGCGTACCGGCTGGGCGAGTGGCAGTTCCACCGGCTCGCGGACCGCAAGGAGCGCAACGCGCAGACGGTGCAGAACCTCCACCGCCCGCCGGCGCCCGTGGCCGAGGTGCTCGCGGTCGGCAGGCCCGTCCGGCAGCAGGACGAGTGGCGCCGGGTGCGCGCAACCGGCACCTACCTGGCCGAGAAGCGGATCATCCTGCGCTACCAGACGCGCGACGGCGCCTCGGGCGTCGACGTGGTCACCCCGCTCGAGACGAAGCCGGGTGGACCGTTGCTGCTGGTCGACCGCGGCTGGGTCGCCACCCAGAACGCCGGGACCACCTCCCCCGACGTGCCGGCGCCTCCCGGAGGCACGGTGACGGTGGTGGGGTGGGTCCGGGCCGACGCCACCGGTGACGCCACGAAGGTGACCGACGGCTCCACCCGCGCCGTGTCGAGCCGGGCGATCGGCGCCACGCTGGACCAGCCTGTCTACGGCGGATTCGTCGACGCGACCGCAGAGTCCCCCGCCCCGGCCCGGTCCCTGGAACACGCGGAGACTCCGGACCTCTCTAACGGCCCGCACTTCTTCTACGGGCTGCAGTGGTGGTTCTTCGGGGCGCTCGCGGTCTTCGGCTTCGGCTACCTCGCCTGGGACGAGCGACGCAAGCTGCGGCGCTCCGCACCCTCGGCCGGGCGGGCCGAGGCGCTGCGGCACCCCGAGCACGACGAGGCGGGCGCGGCTCCCTGAGAGAGCCTCGCCCGCCGTGTGTGTCGGTCGCTACGGCGTCGTCGGTGCCGGGTCGGGCGCCGGGGTGGCCCCGCCGGTGTCGACGGTGAGGAACGTCGGGGCGAGCGCCCCGTCGTACTCGAAGAGCCCGAGGTACCGGCTGCCTGGCTCGAGCCCGGACCACACGGCGTCGTACGACGTGGGCTGGTTGTTCACCACCGGGACCGGGTTCGGGTCCGCGGCCAGACCGCCCAGCTCATGTGACGGCGCGAGGTCGTAGAAGTCGAACCGCCAGTCCAGCGTGGTCTTGCCGGGCGCCGGCGCGAACGGGTCGACCTCGACCAGGTAGTGGCCGGGCTCCGGGTCGACCAACGTCACCCGCTCGTCCGCCGACGCCGACGCAGACTGCCCGGCGAAGGACACGAGGTTCTCCTCGCTGCAGGTGTCGTCACCTGCCAGGTAGACGAACAGGTCCATGTCGGCGTCGTCGTCCGCGGCGTCGAGGTCGAACCGGGCGGCCTTGGCGCCGTCGCTGACCTCGACGCAGTAGAACTGCTCGTCGTCGTAGCCCTGGTTGGGGTCCTCGGTCGTGAACGTCTCGGTCTGCGCCTGGGCCAGACCCGTGACGCCGACCGCGAGGTCGCCGGTGAAGCCGGCGGTGACGTCGATCGGCGCGGAGCTGTCCGTGCCGCTGCCGGCGACCTCCGCCGGAGCCGCGACGGAGACCGGCCGCAGCGCGATCGGCAGCCGCACCCGGGTGGGCCCGTCGAGCACCAGGTAGCCGGTGCTGAACTGCAGCAGCGGCGCGGTGGTGCGCATGAACCGCACCGTCAGGCTCTCCCGGTCCCCCACCCGCTTCGCGACGAGGTGCTTGCGGGTGACCGCCTTGAAGCCCGGAACGTGCACGGACACGTCCCAGGTCCCCTTCCGGGTGGACACGAAGGTCCGCTTGAAGGTCGTCGTCGACGTCACCTCGCCCTCGGCAAGCGACGGGCCGTTCAGGTCCTTCGCCGCGAGCGGCCGGTAACCGACGTCGTAGCCCTGGCCCTGGATGAAGCGTCGCCACTCGGTGGCGTCGGAGGTCACGAAGAGACCGGGGTCGAAGAACCGCTGCGGCCGGACCTCTCCGGCACCCTGGCCGAACGGGTCCTTGTCGACCCGGTTGCGGTTGGTCCGCACGCTCTTGGCGGTCGTCATCATCGCGGACTTCACCATCATCGGCGTCCACGAGGGGTGCACACCCATCATGAAGGCCGCGAGGCCGGCGATGTGCGGCGAGGCCATCGAGGTGCCCGAGTACATGTCGAAGTCGCGACCTTCGTTGGACGGCGGGGACACCGCGGCCAGGATGCTCTGGCCGGGCGCGGCCAGGTCCGGCTTGAGCACGTCACCGCCGTTGGCCAGCGCCGGCCCACGCGAGGAGAACTCGGCGACCTGCGGCACCGGGACCGGCGACTTGTGCGTCGCGTCCCCCAGCACGAACGCGGCGGTCGCCTTCTTGCGCCGGTGCTTCATCTGCCTCAGGTAGCCGAAGATCTTCGGGCTGTCGTCGTCCGCGACGTGGATGGTCGGCACCGAGTGGAAGTCCGCGTCGAGCGAGCCGGGCACGACGTTGGCGAGGATCATGCCCACGCCTCCGGCGCGCTTCACCGCCTTGCTCTTGTCGACCCGGTCGTTGACGCCGCGCTCGCAGACGACGATCTTGCCCTTGACCTTCGCCGGGTCCAGGTTGCCGCCGAGGAAGCACAGCCGGGCGGCCTGCTTGTCGGCACCCACCGCGCGAGCCTTGACCGACCTGATCAGACGGGTCTGCGGCAGCTTCTCGGTGCTGATCGACGCGCCCCGGATCCGCTTGCCGTTGCCGAGCACGACCGTGTTGACGAAGTTGTGGTGGGTGGTGGCCGCCACCGTCGTGACCCACGGACTGTTGTGCGCCACGGTCGACTCGCCGGGTCCGCTGTTGCCAGCCGACGTCGCCACGAAGACGCCGGCCTCGGCGGCTCCCTCGAACGCGAACTCGACCGCGTCGACCACGGTGTCGGTGACTCCCGAGATGGAGAAGTTGATGACGTCCACGCCGTCGGCGATCGCGTCGTCGATGGCGGCCATCGTCGCCCCGGTGTAGCAGTCCCCCGTCTCGGGGTCCTTGTCGTCGAAGCAGATCTTGTAGGCCGCGATCCGGGCGCCGGGCGCCATGCCGGTCAGTGTCCCGAAGTGGACGCCCTCGACCGAGACGTCCCGGACCGCCTTCCCCGCAGCCGTGCTGGCGGTGTGCGACCCGTGCCCGCCGCCGTCACGGGCGGAGAGGTACTCCTCGGGCGAGCGGTCCTGCGGGGCGACCTGGTCGAGGAACTCCTCGGGGTAGTACCGCGCGCCGATCAGCTTGGTGTTGCAGTCGTCGCGGTTCCACCGCTGCGCGGGGATCGTGCGCCCGCCGTACCGGTAGCCCATCTGGCAGCGGCCGTGGAAGACCCCGCCGTCGGCCTTCTCCATGCGGGTGGCCTGGCCGTGCCGGGAGATGTCCCACTTGGTCTTGGCCTTCGCGGTGAGCCGGGCCCCGCGGAACGACTTCGACTCGGGCCAGATGCCGGAGTCGAGGACGCCGACCACCACGCCGGCGCCCGCCTTGCCCCGGCCGCCGGCCTGCTTCTTCCAGGCCCCGTGGCGTCCGGTGAGGCCGAGGACGCCGGGGGTGTTCCAGGTGTCGAGGTGGAGCCGCTGGTCCTTCTGGACCAGGAGCACGTCGCGGCTGCCGGCGAGCTTGACGGCCTGCTTGGCCGTGAGCCGTGCCGTGAAGCCGTTGGCGGCCAGGGTGAAGCTGCGCTGGATCCGGGCACCCACGCCCTTGGCGAGCCGGTTCTGCTCGCCGCGCAGGTGCCGGGCGTACTCCACCACGTTGGTCGTGCGGGCGTCGAACTGGCGGCCGGGGGCGACCCGGGTCGCGGCCAGGTTGCCCTTGCCGCCGCGGTACTGGGTGGCACCGGGCTCACGCAGCAGCACGACGTACCTGCCGGGACCGAGATCGCCGGCGCCGGCGTGCACCGGGCCCGAGACGGTCACCGGACCGGAGACCGCCGTGGCGCTCGGCACGGTGGCGAGGGCGCCTGCGGCGAGCGCACCCGCCGCGACGAGTGCGGCGGCGCGGCTGCGCGCGCGTCCTGCTGTGAGTGAGAACGACACCTTGAACTCCCTGTGACCGGCCGCCCTGGACGCGAGACGAGCCTGGCCGAGAGGGCCCGTCGGCGAGCCGCGCCAGCCGGATGCGGACGAAGCCCACCTCACCCAATGTCACAACGTGACCCGGGTCAAGCAGAATGGCCAAAGTGGCGGATGTGTCTCACTGAATTCACTGCCACCGGCGGAGCGCTCGTTCAGGCGGTACGCGAGAACTGGGTCTCGTAGAGATCGGCGTAGAGACCGCCCTCGGCCAGCAGCGCGGTGTGGGTGCCGGACTGCACCACCCGGCCGTCGTCGACGACCAGGATCAGGTCGGCGTTGCGGATCGTGGACAGCCGGTGCGCGATGACCAGGCTGGTCCGTCCCTGCAGTGCCTCGTCGAGAGCCCGTTGCACGGCGTACTCGGACTCCGAGTCGAGGTGCGCCGTCGCCTCGTCGAGCACCACGATCGAGGGCGCCTTGAGCAGCAGGCGGGCGATGGCCAGCCGCTGCCGCTCCCCGCCGGAGAGCCGGTAGCCGCGGTCACCGACGACGGTGTCGAGGCCGTCGGGGAGGGACTCGACGAGCCGGCGGATCTGTGCAGCCTCCAGGGCCGCCCAGATCTGCTCGTCGGTGGCGCCGGGCCTGGCGTAGCGCAGGTTCTCGCGGATCGTGTCGTGGAACATGTGGGCGTCCTGCGTCACGTAGCCCACCGCGTCCTCGAGCGACTGCAGGCTGACGTCGCGTACGTCGTGCCCGTCGACCCGTACCGACCCGGATGTCACGTCGTAGAGCCGGGCGACGAGGTGGGTGATCGTGGTCTTGCCCGCACCCGACGGGCCGACCAGCGCGACCATCTGCCCGGGCTCGGCGACGAACGAGACGTCGCGGAGCACCTCGCCGCTGTCGCGCGACTCCAGCCGGGCGACCGCCTCCAGGCTGGCCAGGGAGACCTCGTCGGCGCGGGGGTAGCGGAACGCCACGTGCTGGAACTCGACCTGCGCCGCGCCGTGCGGCAGCGGCTGCGCGCCCGGTCGCTCCTGGATCATCGACGGCAGGTCGAGCACCTCGAAGACGCGCTCGAAGCTGACCAGTGCGGTCATCACGTCGATGCGCACGTTGGACAGCCCCTGCAGCGGGCCGAGCAGGCGCAGCAGCAGGGTGGCCAGCGCCACCAGGGTGCCCACGGTGAGGGTGCCGTCGATCGCGAGGTGCCCGCCCACCCCGTAGACCAGCGCGGTGGCCAGGGCGGGGATCAGCATCAGGGTCGCGCCGAAGACCCGGGTGACCAGCGAGATCCGGACGCCCAGGTCACGGACGACGGCGGCCTTGTCGGCGAACTGGGCGTCCTCCTCGGCGCGGCGGCCGAAGAGCTTGAGCAGCATCGCTCCACCGACGTTGAAGCGCTCGGTCATCGAGTTGCCGAGGACCGCGTTGCCCTCCATCTGTTGCCTGGTCAGCCCGGAGAGCCGGTTGCCGACCCAGCGCGACGCGAGGAGCAGGATCGGGAACAGCAGCAAGCAGAGCACGGTGACCTGCCAGCTGAGCGCGAGCATGGCGATCCCGACGACCACCACGCTGATCGAGTTGGACACCGTGCTCGACAGGGTCGAGGTGAACGCGCGCTGCGCGCCGATCACGTCGTTGTTGAGCCGGGACACCAGGGCGCCGGTCTGGGTGCGGGTGAAGAAGGCGAGCGACATCCGTTGCACGTGTGCGAACACCGTGGTGCGCAGGTCGTAGATCAAGCTCTCGCCGATGCGTGAGGAGAGGAACCCCTGCCCGACGGCGAGCGCCGCGTTGAACACCGCGACGCCGGCGATCGCCAGCGCGATCGCGGTCACCAGACCGGCGTTGCCCTTCACGATCCCGTCGTCGACCAGCCGCTTGACCAGCAGCGGCACGACGATCACCATCGCCGCGTCGACCACGGTCAGGGCGAGGAACACCCCGATCAGCCGGCGGTGGGGGGTGGCGAAGCCGACCACGCGTCGCACGGTGTCCCGGGCGAGCTTCTGGCCGGCCACGCTGCGGTCGGTGCGCATGTGGCGCCACGCCGGTCCCAGTCCTGAGCCCATCGACACGAGCTGCTCCGATCTCGGCGGTGTGCCGCCAGGGTCATTCCATCAGTGAGGCGAGCTCCCGGAACCGGCGTACCTGTGCCTCGCGTTCCAGCCGGCGCTGCTCCTCGAGACCGGTGGCCACTGCGCTCCGCAGCAGGGCCTTGGTCTCGGTCACCGCCCCGTAGAGCGGTGCGGTGAGCGCGGCGACCAGGTCCGAGACCGTCGCGGAGAGCTCCTCGCGCTGCACCACCGCGGTCGCCAGCCCGATCTCCCGGGCCTCCTCCGCGGTGACCCAGCGCGTGGTGGCGCAGATCTCCAGGGCTCGCGAGTAGCCAACAAGCTCCACGAGCGGTTTTGTTCCCGTCAGGTCGGGCACCAGGCCGAGGATCGGCTCCCGCATGCTGAACCGGGCGTCGTGCGCCAGCACCCGAAGGTCGCAGGCCAGCGCCAGCTGGAATCCGGCCCCGACCGCCGCACCCTGCACCGCGGCGATGGTGATCAGGTCGTTGCGCCGCAGCCAGGTGAAGCCCTCCTGGTAGCCGGCGATCGTCTCGGCCAGCTCGGGGTCGGGCATGTCCAGCAGGTGCAGCAAGGACGACTCGCCCTCGATGCCCTCACCGCTGAGCATCCGGCGGTCGAGACCCGAGGAGAAGCTCTCGCCCTCGCCGCGCACGACCACCACCCGGATGGAGGGGTCCAGCGCAGCGCCGACGGCGCGGAGAGCGAGCCAGGTGGCGGGGGTCTGGGAGTTCTTCGTGGCCGGGCGGTTCAGGGTGATCGTGGCGACCAGCCCGTTCTCCTCCAGCAGGACCCCGCCGCGCTCGAGCACCTCGGGATCCACGTGGGTGCTGTTCATGAGCGCACCCTACTGCGCGTCCCGCCGCGTCCGGACGTCAGTCAGGCCAGGGCGACCAGGTCCCCGTAGTCCTCGGTCCACAGGTCCTCGACACCGTCGGGCAGGATCAGCACCCGGTCCGGCTCCAGGGCGGAGACCGCGCCCTCGTCGTGCGTGACCAGCACGATCGCCCCCTCGTAGGTCCGGATCGCGCCGAGCACCTCCTCGCGGCTGGCGGGGTCGAGGTTGTTGGTGGGCTCGTCGAGGAGCAGCACGTTCGCGCTGGAGACCACCAGGATCGCGAGAGCGAGCCGGGTCTTCTCACCGCCGGACAGCACGGCCGCGGGCTTCGACGCGTCGTCGCCGCTGAACAGGAAGGAACCGAGCACGCTGCGCGCCTCGGTGTCCGCGAGCTGCGGCGCCGCGGTGCGCAGGTTCTCCAGCACGGTCCGGCTCGTGTCGAGGGTCTCGTGCTCCTGGGCGTAGTACCCGAGCTTCAGCCCGTGCCCGGGGTGCACCGTTCCGGTGTCGGGCCGGTCGACGCCGGCCAGGATCCGCAGCAGCGTGGTCTTCCCGGCACCGTTCAGCCCGAGGATCACCACCCGGCTCCCCCGGTCGATCGCCAGGTCCACGTCGGTGAACACCTCCAGCGACCCGTAGGACTTGGAGAGCTCCGAGGCAGTGAGCGGGGTCTTGCCGCACGGCGCCGGGGACGGGAACTTGATCTTCGCGACCCGGTCCTGGCGACGCTCCGCCTCGACGCCCTCCATCAGCCGCTCGGCGCGCTTGAGCATGGACTGTGCGGCCTGGGCCTTGGTGGCCTTGGCCCGCATCTTGTTGGCCTGGTCGGTCAGCGTCTTCGCCTTGCTCTCGGCGTTCATCCGCTCGCGCTTGCGTCGCTTCTCGTCGGTCTCGCGCTGGGTGAGGTACGCCGTCCAACCCATGTTGTAGGTGTCGATCTCGGCCCGGTTCGCGTCGAGGTGCAGCACCTTGTTGACGCACGCCTCGAGCAGGGCGACGTCGTGGCTGATCACGATGAGTCCGCCCTTGTAGGTGCGCAGGTACTCGCGCAGCCACACGATGGAGTCTGCGTCGAGGTGGTTGGTCGGCTCGTCGAGGAGCAGGGTCTCGGCGCCGGAGAAGAGGATGCGCGCCAGCTCCACCCGACGGCGCTGCCCGCCGGAGAGGGTGCGGATCGGCTGCGAGAGGATCCGGCCCTCGATCCCCAGGCTCGCGGCCATCTGCCGGGCCTCGGCCTCGGCCGCGTAGCCGCCACCGGCGTGCAGCTCGGCATCGGCGCGTGTGTAGCGGCGCATCGCCCGGTCACGCCGGTCCGGGTCGTCGGAGGCCATCTGGTGCTCGGCCTCCCGCAGCCGACGCACCACCTCGTCCAGGCCGCGGGCCGAGAGGATCCGGTCGAGCGCGGACATCTCCGGGTCGCCGGTGCGCGGGTCCTGGGGCAGGTAGCCCACGGAGCCGGTCGAGGTCACCGAGCCGCCTGCGGGCAGCGCCTCGCCGGCCAGGATCTTGGTGAGCGTGGTCTTCCCGGCGCCGTTGCGGCCGACCAGGCCGATCTTGTCGCCGTCGGCGACGCGGAACGTGACGTCGGACATCAGCAGGCGGGCGCCGGCGCGCACCTCGACCTGGTGTGCGGTGATCATCGGTGGGGAACCTCGAGGGTGAGCGGGTTGTGTGCGGACCAGGAACGCGTCTGGCTGGTCAGTCCGGCTCACGAGTCATGCCACTAGTCTACGCAGCAACGACAGGAGCCTCCGCATGCGCTACAACCCGAAGGCCCGGCTAGACCGCAGCCAGATGGAGGTCCGCAGCGGCGGGGGCCGGTCCGGGGGCGGCTTCCCGGGCCTCGGCGGCGGTGGCGGCGGTGGGATGCGCGTCGGCGGCGGCATCGGCGGCCTGATCATCGTGATCGTCATCGTGCTGCTGCAGACCCAGCTCGGCGGCGGGAGTGGCTCCCCCTCGGCCGGCCCGCAGGACGGCGGCAGCACGGCGTCGCTCGCCAAGTGCACGACGGGTACGGACGCCAACCAGGACCGCGACTGCTCGCTGCTGGCCGACGTCAATGCGATCCAGGGGTACTGGGCGACGGCCCTTCCCCACCAGACCGGGAAGCAGTACCAGGAAGCGGTGACGACGCTCTTCTCCGGCTCCACCTCGACCGGATGCGGCAACGCCACCGCGGACGTCGGCCCGTTCTACTGCCCCGTGGACAAGCACGTGTACCTCGACAAGACCTTCTTCCGCGACATGCTGCAGGGCCGGCTCGGCGCCAAGGGCGGCCTGTTCTCCGAGGCCTACGTCCTCGCTCACGAGTACGGGCACCACGTCCAGGACCTGCTCGGCACGCTCGGCAAGGTGCGGACGCAGCAGGGGCCGCGAAGCGACGCAGTCCGGCTCGAGCTCCAGGCCGACTGCTTCGCCGGAGTCTGGACCAAGTACGCCACCGAGGTGCCGGACGAGAGCGGCCAGGCCTACATCCTCGACCTGACCGACCAGGACATCGCGAACGCCCTCGACGCCGCCCGCGCGGTCGGAGACGACCGGATCCAGCAGCGCACGTCCGGACGGGTCAACCCCGACCGGTGGACGCACGGCTCGGCCGAGCAGCGGATGCGCTGGTTCAGGAACGGGATGAGCTCCGGGACCGTCCGCGGCTGCGACACGTTCAGCGCGTCGTCGCTGTGAGAACCCACCGTTCGCGGACTGGACCCGGAGCATCCGTCTCGTAACTACACCCTAGACTGCGGGTCGTCCTGGTCCCAGTCGTGAAAGGCGGCCGCCGTGGCCTCGGCCCCCCGTAGCTCCTCGCGCGACCTCGCGCTGATCGCCATCTTCGCCGGCATCGTCGCCGCGCTCGGCATCGTCCCCGCGTTCATCCCGCCAGGCTTCGCCGTGCCGATCACGGCGCAGTCCTTGGGCGTCATGCTCGCCGGTTCCGTGCTCGGTGCCCGGCGGGGCGCCCTGGCGCTCGTGCTGTTCCTGGTGCTGGTGGCCACCGGGCTGCCGCTGCTGGCCGGCGGGCGTGGCGGACTGGGCGTGTTCTTCGGCGCCTCCGCCGGGTTCCTCCTGGCCTACCCGGTGGCCGCGTACGTCATCGGTTGGCTCAGCGAGCGCTCGGGCCCGACGTACAAGCTGCACTGGGGTCTGGTCGCCAACGTCCTGGGCGGCATCGGCGTCGTCTACGCGGGCGGGATCGCCGGGATGGCCGCGGTGCTGGGCCTGAGCCTGCCGGCCGCAGCGGTCGCCACCTGGATCTACCTCCCGGGCGACGCCGTCAAGGTCGTCGTCGCGGCGCTGGTGGCGCGCGGGGTGCACGCCGCCTATCCCGGCCTGCTGCTCCGCGACCCGGCGAAGCGGGATCAGGAGCCCTCGGCTGTCTGAGCCACCGGTCGACCTCGCCGCCGCGGCGAATCCGGTCGCGGCCTTCCGTGCGGCGCACGCCAGTGGGTCACCCGTGCTGCTGCGCACCTCGGGCTCGCTCGCCGATCCCCGCGCGGTGGTGCGCAGCACGGCCTCCTGGGTGGACTCGTTCGAAGCGGTGTCCCGGCTGGCGGGCATCGACGGCGCGGCCTCGGTCTGGGTGCCTGGTCCGCTGACGTCGTCGATGAACTTGTTCGCGGTCGTGCACGCGGCGTTCGCGGGAGCGGGCCGAGCCGACTCGCCGGAGACGGCCACGCACGCCGTACTGACACCCGCCGCCCTCGCCGTGGCGCTCGACCGGCACGACCTGTCGGGCCGGACCGTCGTGGTCGCGGGAGACCGGCTGGAGGTCGAGCAGCACGGCCGCGCCCGCGCCGCCGGGGCCGTCGTCCATCACTACTACGGCGCGGCCGAGCTGTCGTTCGTCGCCTGGGGGCCGCACGCCGACGCGCTGCGTACCTTCCCGGGCGTGCGGGCACGGATCCGGTCCGGGGAGATCTGGGTGCGCTCGCCGTACCTGTGCGACGGCTACGCCGGCGCCCCCGGTCCGCTCCGGCGCGACGCCGACGGTTTCGCCACCGTCGGCGACCGCGGGGGCCTCGACGCCGACCGGCTGACGGTGCACGGCCGTGCCGGGGCGGTGACCACCGGCGGCGCCACGGTGCAGGTCGCGGACGTCGAGCGTGTGCTGGGGCAGGCGGCTCGCGGTCAGGTCGTGGTCGTCGCCGTGCCGCACCCGGAGCTCGGTGCCGTGGTGGCCGCGGTGCTGACCGAGCTGGGTGACAAGGACGCCTTGGCAGCGCTGTCCCGCGAGGCCCTCGCTCCCGCGGCACGGCCGCGGATGTGGTTCCACTGCCCGGCCCTGCCGCTCACCGACGCGGGCAAGGTCGACCGGGCCGGCCTCACCGCGCTCGTCTCTCGCGAGCGCCGTGCGCGGCGGATCACGTGACCTGGCGAGTGCTCGGGGTGCGCGCCGCTCTAGCGTGGGGCGCACGATGAGGCACGACTCCCAGCCCGCCGGCCCGCACGCCGACTCCCCCGTGATCGTCGGCGCGCTCCGCAGCGCCATCGGGACCGCCGGCCAGGCCTTCGCCGACGTCACGGCGGCGGACCTGGCCGCGCCGGTGCTGGCCGCCCTCACGTCGCGGCTCGGCGACACGCTGGGCGACCTGAGGCCCTCTGACGTGGTGCTTGGCAACTGCATGGGCCCCGGCGGCGACCCGGCCCGGGTGGCGTCGCTCGCCGCCGGTCTGCCCGTCGAGGTGCCCGCCCTGACCGTGGACCGGCAGTGCGGGAGCGGACTGGCCGCGGTGGACGTCGCCGTCAGCCGGCTCCGCGCCGAGGCCGGGCTGGTGCTCGCCGGTGGCGTGGAGTCCGCGTCGACGGCACCCTGGCGGTTCTGGCCACCGCGTCCCGGGCAGGAGCCGGTCCGCTACGAACGCGCCCCGTTCGCGCCGGCCGCGCTGGGCGATCCGGAGATGGGCCTGGCCGCGGACCTGCTCGCCCAGGAGACCGGGGTGGACCGGCGCCGGCAGGACGAGTACGCCGCGCGCTCCCACGAACGCGCGGCGCGGACCCAGCAGGCCGGTGGGTTCGACACCGAGATCGTGCCCGTCGCCGGCGTCACCCGTGACGAACGCGTGCGGTCCGGCCTGACCGTCGAGCGGCTGGGGCGGCTCCGGCCGGCCTTCCGGGAGGGCGGCACGGTGACGGCGGGCAACTCCTGCGGCGTGAACGACGGCGCCGCCGCGGTGGCCCTGCTCGACGCGCGGACGCACGCCGAGTCGGGCCTGCCCGGCCTGCGCGTGCTCGCCACGGCGACCGCCGGGGTGGACCCGCGCACACCGGGGACCGGACTGGTTCCGGCGGCCCGGGCGGCCCTGCACGGGGCCGGTCTGGGCCTCGCGGACCTCGACGTGGTCGAGCTCAACGAAGCCTTCGCCGGCCAGGTGCTGGCCTGCTGCGACCTGCTCGGGCTCGACGACTCCCGGGTCTGCCCGGAGGGTGGGGCGCTCGCCCTGGGCCACCCGTGGGGCGCGTCCGGGGCGGTGCTGGCGGTGCGGCTGTTCTCCCAGCTCGTCCGAGCCGACCGAGGAGAGCTCGGCCTCGCCGCGATCGCCGTCGGCGGCGGCCAGGGCGTCGCGATGGTGGTGCAGCGATGCCGGTGATCGAGGTGAGGGACGTCAGCCACACCTACGGCGACCGCACGTCCGCGCGTACCGTGCTGGCCGACCTGACCGTCGAGCTCGACGAGCAACGAATCGGCGTGATCGGCGCCAACGGGTCCGGCAAGTCGACGTTCGCCCGGCTGCTGAACGGCCTGGTGCTGCCGACTTCCGGGACCGTCCGGGTGGACGGGCTGGACTCGCGCGCCGACGGCCGCGAGCTCCGGCGACGGGTCGGGTTCTGCTTCACCGACCCCGACGCCCAGATCGTGATGCCGACCGTCGCCGAGGACATCGCGTTCGGCCTGCGCCGGCGTGGCCTGCCGCGGACCGAGGTGGCCCGCCGCGTCGACAGCGCGCTGGCGGCGTACGGACTCGGCGGGCACGCCGACCACCCGGCGCACCTGCTCTCCGGCGGCCAGAAGCAGCTGCTGGCACTGGCCTCGGTGCTGGTGACAGAACCGGCGCTGCTGGTCATGGACGAGCCGACGACGCTGCTGGACCTGCGCAACGCCCAGCTGATCGCGCGCGTGGTGGCGGGGCTGCCCCAGCAGGTGGTCCTGGTCACCCACCACCTCGACCTGCTGGCCGGGTTCGACCGGGTGCTCGTGTTCGACGGCGGGCGCCTGGTCGCGGACGACGCACCCGACGTCGCCGTGAGCCACTACCGGAAGCTGATGGCGTGACCAGCCTCGGCCTCTACCTGCCCGGGACCTCGGTGCTGCACCGGACCCGGGCCGGGGTCAAGCTGGCCGTGATGCTGCTCGCGGGGGCCGGTTCGGTGTTGCTCGACGAGGTCTGGCAGGTCGGTCTGGCTCTGGCCGTGGTGGTCGTGGGGTACGCCGTGGCCCGGGTCCCGCTGCGCACCGCGCTGGACCAGCTGCGTCCGCTGGTGTGGATCGCCGCAGCCGCCGCCGTCTTCCACGTCCTGGTCAGCGGATGGCAGCGAGCCGTCGTGGTGCTCGGCGTGCTGGCGGGGCTGGTGCTGCTCGCGGCGCTGGTCACGCTCACCACGCGGACCACGGCGATGGTGGACGCGATCGTCGCGGCGTGCCGCCCGCTGCGTCGGGTCGGGGTGGACCCGGAGCGGGTGGGACTGATGCTGGCGTTGGGGGTGCGTAGCGTGCCGGTCGTGGTCGGGCTGGCCGAGGAGGTCCGCGAAGCCCAGCTCGCCCGGGGGCTGACGTCGAGCCCGCGAGCCTTCGCCGTTCCCCTGATCGTCCGCTCCCTCCGGCACGCCGACGCCCTCGGCGAGGCGCTGGTCGCGCGCGGCGTCGAGGACTGACCCGGAAAGCAGTCCGCCCGCCCCGGTGCGGGTGCACCGGAGCGGGCGAAAGGAGCATGGTGACCCGCGGGTCACCGACGGAGGGTCAGCCCTTCGTGCGGAACTTCAGCACGTCCCTGCTGGCCTTGGTCGTGGCGTTGCCCTTGTACTTCACCACGATCTTGTGCAGGCCGCGCTTGAGGACCGGCAGGCGCAGGATCGCCTTGCCCCTGCTGTTCAGCGTGGCCTTCTTGAGGACCTTCTTGCCCTCCTTGGCGACGACCTTGCCGGACGCGGGGTCGCCGCCGGTGCGGACCTTGGCGAGGATCTTGGCGTGCTCACCCTTGGTGATCGGGCCGTTCTTGAGCTTGGCCACGGTCTTCGAGGCGGCCTTGGTGGACATGCCCGACACGTTCATGACCCCGAGCTGGGTGGGAGCCGCGATGGTGCAGTCCAGCGCCAGGGCCGGCAGCCCCGCGGGGATGAAGGTGAAGCTCGACGGAGCCATCACCTTCTGGTCGCCCCCGACCGCGGTGAACGGCGAGGTCATGCCCGCCACCGGGAGGGTCATGCCGGAGGGGTTGATCGGTGTGCTCGGCGCCTCCATCCCGCTCAGCGGCACCGACTGCGAGCCGACCTTCAGCGCCGCGTCCTGGATCGTGCCGGCGATCGAGCTCGTGCCCGGCGGCAGGAAGAGCCCGACGATCCCGAGCAGCGTGGAGTTCAACGTCGCGTTCATCAGCACGTCCGTGGCCGGCACCGCGTCACCGGCGGCATAGGAGCCGGTGAACGGGTTGTCCATCGAAACGGGCACGCTCAACACCGTTCCCGGCGTCGAGGTCGGACACGTGTACGTCGCGTCCGCAGCGTTCGCCGGCGCCATGGCGCCAACCGAAGCTACGGTGCCGAGCGCAAGCGCGCCGGCCATCCCGAA
Organism: uncultured Actinomycetota bacterium; assembly: GCA_963801125.1. GTDB lineage: Bacteria > Actinomycetota > Actinomycetes > Propionibacteriales > Nocardioidaceae > Nocardioides_B. The sequence continues at coordinate 29,429 of CAWDDL010000035.1, read as the reverse complement.
CGCAGCGGTCCGGGACCTGGTCATGAAGTTCACTGGGGTCTTCCCTCTCTCAGTGCTGCACCCAGAGCGCAGTCATGGGGAAGGTAGCCCGTCGCACCGGTAGGCGCGGTAGGACCGAAAGACCTTTACCGGGGAAACAGGAAATTCTTTACCGGGAAGGGTCCGGGACGTCCGGATCGTCCAGCAGCACCCGCATCGACGCGCCGTCGCGGACCGCCTGGTCCAGGACGGACCGGCGCGGGTCCGGCACGGCGAGCCACGGTTCCACGCGGACGGCGGCGAGACGTTCGAGCCGCGGGTCGGCGAGCACCTGCTCGACGGCGGCCCGGTCTCCCCCGCACACCAGCGCGTCGAGCCGGCCGCCCTCGGTGACCAGCACCCGGAAGGCATGGTCGGCGGCGGCCTCGTAGGCCTGCCGCGCCTGGTTGTCGCGACGGCGGGCGAACCGCTGCTGGCTCTGGCCGCCCGCCTTGGTGCGGCCCTGCACGTGCCGCTGGCCGACCTTGGAGCCGACGACCCGGGCGCCGTCGACGGCCGCGACGGCGAAACCGCCCTTGCGCACCAGCAGGACTCCCCAACGGACCGGAGCGCGGACCTCGCCGGCGAACGAGGCGACATCCGCGGATCCGGCGTACTCGCGCCCGAACGGGAGCGCGGCATGGACGACCGAGCCGTCATCCCCGCTCGCGACGAGCATTCCGTCGCCCACCTCCAGGCGCGGCGTCCCGTGCCGGTCGGCGAAGTTGGCGAACCAGCGCTCCACCCGCTCGGCGGGCACCAGGACGTTCCGGCTCACCCTGGGTCGGTCAGACGTTGAAACCGAGGGCGCGCAGCATCTCGCGGCCGTCGTCGGTGATCTTGTCCGGACCCCACGGCGGCATCCAGACCCAGTTGATCGTCACGTCGTTGACGAGCCCCTCGAGCGCCTGGTTGGTCTGGTCCTGGATCACGTCGGTGAGCGGGCAGGCCGCGGAGGTCAGCGTCATGTCGAGCACGACGTTGGTGGACTCGTCCAGGTGTACGTCGTAGACGAGACCGAGGTCCACGACGTTGATCCCCAGCTCCGGGTCGACGACGTCCTTCATCGCCTCGGTGACGTCGTCCTTGGTGACCGTGGCGGTGCCGCCGGAGGTGTCCACCTCGGGGAGGTCGGTGTGCGAGTCGGTCATGCCTGCTCCTTCGTCATGGTCTCTTGCGCCGCGCCCGGCAAGGCGTCGAGGATCCGCGACGTCGCGTCCTTCCACGCCATCCAGGACAGCAGCGCGCACTTCACCCGGGCCGGGAACTTCGCGACGCCGGCGAAGGCGATGCCGTCCTCCAGCACCTCCTCGTCGGGCTCGACGGTGCCGCGCCCCTGCATCAGGGTCTGGAACTCCTCGAGGACGCCCACCGCCTCGGCGACGGGCTTGCCGATCACCAGGTCGGCCATCACGGAGGTCGAGGCCTGGCTGATCGAGCAGCCCTCCGCGTCGTACGACACGTCCTCGACGACCGCGTCGACCCCTGTGCCGGACAAGTGCACCCGCAGCGTGATCTCGTCGCCGCAGGTCGGGTTCACGTGGTGCACCTCGGCCTCGAAGGGCTCGCGGAGTCCAGCGTGCAGCGGGTTCTTGTAGTGGTCCAGGATGATCTCCTGGTACAGCGAGTCAAGGTCCTGGGTCATCTCAGTCCACCCTGAAGTACTTCTTGGTGTACTCCAACCCCTCGATGAGTGCGTCGATCTCGGCCGGCGTCGTGTAGAGGTACGACGACGCCCGGGTCGTGCTCTGCACGCCGAACCGCTTGTGCGCCGGCTTGGCGCAGTGGTGCCCGGCTCGTACGGCGACGCCGCGCGAGTCGAGCACCTGGCTCACGTCGTGCGGGTGCACACCGGCCACCTCGAAAGCGATCGCGCCGCCCCGGTCGGCGGCGTCCGCCGGCCCGAGCACGCGCACCCCGGCGAGGTCGGAGAGACCCTCGAGGGCGTAGGCGGTGATCGCCTCCTCGTGCGCCCGGACGTTGTCCATCCCGACCGCCGCCAGGTAGTCGACCGCCGCCCCCAGCCCGACCGCCTCGACGATCGGCGGGGTGCCTGCCTCGAACTTGTAGGGGATGTCGGCGTACGTCGAGCGCGCCATCGTCACCGTGGCGATCATCTCGCCGCCACCGAGGAACGGGGGCAGCTGCTCGAGCACCTCGCGCCGGCCCCAGAGCACGCCGATCCCGGTCGGGCCGACCACCTTGTGGCCGGTGAACACCAGGAAGTCCGGCCGCTCCTCGGGCGCCATGCCCGCGAGGTCCACCGGCATCTGCGGCACGGCCTGGGCCGCGTCGACCAGCACGAGCGCCCCCACCTCGTGGGCACGCCGGGCGATCTGCGCGACCGGGTTGACCGTGCCGAGCATGTTCGACACCCAGGTCAGCGAGACCACCTTGGTGCGCTCGGTGATCAGCTCGTCGAGGTTCGACAGGTCCAGCCTGCCGTCGTCGGTCAGCCCGAACCAGCGCAGGGTCGCTCCCCGGCGCTGGGTGAGCAGCTGCCACGGGACGATGTTGGAGTGGTGCTCCATCTCGGTGATGACGACCTCGTCGCCCTCCCCGACCGCCAGCGACCCCTCCGCCCATGCGAGCGTGTTGGCGACCAGGTTGATCGCCTCGGACGCGTTCTTGGTGAACACCACCTCGTCGCGGCCGGGCGCGCCGATGAAGCCGGCGACCTTGTCGCGCGTGGCCTCGAACGCAGCGGACGCCTCCGCGCCGAGCTGGTGCATGGCGCGGGCGACGTTTGCGTTGTGCCGCTCGAGGTGGTCGACCATCGCGTCGATCACCACCTGCGGCTTCTGGGAGGTGTTCGCGCTGTCGAGGTAGACCAGCGGGTAGCCGTCGGCCAGCGTGCGCGACAGGATCGGGAAGTCCGCGCGGATCAGGTCGAGCCCGGGCAGGAGAGACATCAGACCGCGGCGTTCACGTACTTGTCGTAGCCCTCGGCCTCGAGCTGCTCGGCGAGCTCCGGGCCGCCCTCCTCGGCGACCTTGCCGTCGACGAACACGTGCACGAAGTCGGGCTTGATGTAGCGCAGGATGCGCGTGTAGTGGGTGATCAGCAGGACCCCGCGGTCCCCCTGCTCGCGGAACCGGTTCACACCCTCCGAAACGATCTTCAGCGCGTCGATGTCGAGCCCCGAGTCGGTCTCGTCGAGCACGGCCACCTTCGGGTTCAGCAGCTCGAGCTGGACGATCTCGTGCCGCTTCTTCTCGCCACCGGAGAAGCCCTCGTTGACCGAACGCTGCGCCATCGCGGTGTCCATCTTCACCCGCTCCATCGCGGTGTTGACGTCCTTCACCCAGGTGCGCAGCTTCGGGGCCTCGCCGTCGACGGCGGTCTTCGCGGTGCGCAGGAAGTTCGACACCGAGACCCCGGGGACCTCCACGGGGTACTGCATGGCGAGGAACAGTCCGGCGCGGGCACGCTCGTCGACGCTCATCGCGAGCACGTCGACTCCGTCGAGGGTCACCGTCCCGGACGTCACCTTGTACTTGGGGTGGCCGGCGATCGAGTAGGCCAGGGTCGACTTGCCCGAACCGTTCGGGCCCATGATCGCGTGCGTCTCGCCGTCCTTGATGTTCAGGTCGACGCCCTTGAGGATCTCTTTCGGACCGTTCTCGGTGTCGACGCTGACGTGCAGGCCGCGGATCTCGAGAGTGCTCATCGTGTGGTCTCAGCTCTTCCTGTCGTGTCTTGAGATAAGTCAGTTCGTGGTCATCGGGCTGGAGACGTCGACCAGCAGGTCGCCGCCCTCCACCCGGACGGGGTACGTCGGCACCGGCTCCGTCGCCGGGGGGCCGCTCGGCTTCCCGGTCCGCAGATCGAACCGCGAACCGTGCAGCCAGCACTCGATCTCGCCGTCCTCGACCTCGCCCTCGGAGAGCGGGATCGCGGCGTGCGAGCACTCGTCGTAGATGGCGTAGAAGTCGTCACCCTGGCGGACGACGGCGACGTCGACCCCGTCGACGGTGACCGCCACCGGGTTCGCGTTGGTGACGTCCGCGACGGCACAAGCGCGTTGGAAGGCCATCGGCTCAGACCCCCACCGCGCGCGGCGTGCCGACGTTCTTCTCGAGCTCCACCTCGATCGTCGCCAGCAGACGAGCCTCGATGTCGGGCACACCGATCTTGCGGACGATGTCGGCGAAGAACCCGTGCACCACGAGCCGGCGGGCCTCGTCCTCCTCGATCCCGCGCGACTGCAGGTAGAACAGCTGCTGGTCGTCGAACCGGCCGATCGTCGACGCGTGGCCCGCCCCGGCGATCTCCCCGGTCTCGATCTCCAGGTTGGGGACCGAGTCGGCCCGGCACCCGTCGGTCAGGACCAGGTTGCGGTTGGACTCGTAGGTCTCGATGCCCTCGGCGACCTTGCGGATCAGCACGTCCCCGATCCACACCGTGTGGGCGCCGTCGCCCTGGAGCGCGCCCTTGTAGTCGACGTTGGAGCGGGTCCGCGGCGCGTTGTGGTCGACGAACAGCCGGTGCTCGAGGTGCTGGCCGGCGTCGGCGAAGTACAGTCCGAGCATCTCGGCCTCGCCGCCGGGTCCGTCGTACTTCACCGAGGCGTTCATCCGGACCACGTCGCCGCCGAAGGAGACCGCCACGTGGCGCAGCGTCGCGTCGCGGCCGACCTTGGCGTGGTGGTGGGTCAGCTGCACGGCGTCGTCGGCCCAGTCGGCCACCGCGACGACGGTGAGGTGAGCCCCGTCGCCGACGACGAGCTCGACGTTGTCGGCCAGCGTGGCCGAGCCCTCGAACCGGATCACCACCGTGGACCGGCTGTGTGCGCCCGCCGTCACCACCAGGTGGGCGGCGGAGGCGTCGGTCCCCGTGCCGGTGAGGGTGAGCAGCACCGGCTCGGACGCCTCGTGCTCCGCCGGGACGGTGATCGCCACCGTCTCCTGCGCGGCGTCCCACGCACGCGCCGAGACGCGGTCGGTCGGCACGTAGCCGCTGCTGCCCTTGACCGCGTTGTCCGCGCCGAGGCGTTCGAGGGTGATCCCCTGCGGCACGTGGGCCTCCGTGGTGCAGCCCGGCCCGGAGAGCTCCGCGGCCTTGTGCAGGTCGCGCAGCCGCTTCATCGGCGTGAAGCGCCAGATCTCCTCACGGCCGGTGGGCTCCTCGAAGTGCTCGACGTCGAAGGAGCCCTCCGGATGCAGGTGGCTGGCCACCAGGTCGGACGTCTCCACGGCGCCGGCGACGTTCGGCGTGTCGGTAACAGTCAACGGTTCGCTTTCCTTGAAGTTCGGGCGGTCTCGTCGGCCGGCGCGGTCGCCGGCGGGGCGGGGGTGGGGCGGGGGTGGGCCGGCGGTCAGCCGACCGCGCCCTCCATCTGCAGCTCGATGAGCCGGTTGAGCTCGAGCGCGTACTCCATCGGGAGCTCCTTGGCGATCGGCTCCACGAAGCCGCGGACGATCATCGCCATCGCCTCGTCCTCCTCCATGCCACGGCTCATCAGGTAGAAGAGCTGGTCGTCACTGACCTTCGAGACCGTGGCCTCGTGCGCCATGGACACGTCGTCCTCGCGCACGTCCACGTAGGGGTAGGTGTCGGACCGGGAGATCTGGTCGACGAGCAGCGCGTCGCACTTCACGATGCTCTGCGAGTGCTCGGCGCCCTCGTTGACCTGGACCAGGCCGCGGTACGACGACCGGCCGCCGCCCCGTGCCACCGACTTGGAGATGATCGAGCTCGAGGTGTTCGGCGCGGCGTGCACCATCTTGGCGCCGGCGTCCTGGTGCTGGCCCTCGCCCGCGAACGCGATCGAGAGCGTCTCGCCCCGGGCGTGCTCACCCATCAGGTAGACGGCCGGGTACTTCATCGTCACCTTGGAGCCGATGTTGCCGTCGACCCACTCCATCGTGGCGCCGGCCTCGCAGGTGGCCCGCTTGGTGACGAGGTTGTAGACGTTGTTCGACCAGTTCTGGATGGTCGTGTAACGGCAGCGCGCGCCCTTCTTCACCACGATCTCCACGACCGCGGAGTGCAGCGAGTCCGAGGAGTAGATCGGCGCGGTGCAGCCCTCGACGTAGTGCACGTAGGCGTCCTCGTCGACGATGATGAGGGTCCGCTCGAACTGGCCCATGTTCTCGGTGTTGATCCGGAAGTAGGCCTGCAGCGGGATGTCGACGTGGACACCCTTCGGCACGTAGATGAACGAGCCGCCGGACCAGACCGAGGTGTTGAGCGCGGAGAACTTGTTGTCGCCGGTCGGGATGACCGTGCCGAAGTACTCGCGGAACAGCTCGGGCTGCTCGCGCAGGGCGGTGTCGGTGTCGAGGAAGAGGACGCCCTGCTCCTCGAGGTCCTCGCGGATCTGGTGGTAGACCACCTCGGACTCGTACTGGGCCGCGACACCGGAGACCAGCCGCTGCTTCTCGGCCTCGGGGATGCCGAGCTTGTCGTAGGTGTTCTTGATGTCCTCGGGCAGGTCGTCCCAGGTTGTGGCCTGCTTCTCGGTCGACCGCACGAAGTACTTGATGTTGTCGAAGTCGATGCCGCCGAGCTCGGCGCCCCAGGTGGGCATCGGCTTGCGCTCGAAGAGCTTGAGGCCCTTGAGGCGCATGTCGAGCATCCACTCGGGCTCGTTCTTCTTCGCCGAGATGTCGCGCACGACGTCCTCGTTGAGCCCGCGCTTGGCTGCGGCGCCCGCGACGTCGCTGTCGGCCCAGCCGAACTGGTAGCGGCCCAGGCCCTCGAGCTCAGGGTTCATCTGCTCGATCGTGGTCATCGGTGGCTCAACCTCTCGTTGGACGATTCGGTGGTCTGCATCGGAGACAGGGGCGTCTCGGGGATGAACGTGGTGCACACGCCGTCGCCGTGCGCGATCGTGGCCAGGCGCTGGATGTGCCGGCCCAGGAGCCGGCCGAAGACCTCGGTCTCCGCCTCGCACAGCTGCGGGAACTCGTGGGCGACGTGGGCCACGGGGCAGTGCTGCTGGCACAGCTGCGGCCCGAGCGGGCTCTCCCGGACCGAGGCGGCGTAGCCGCTCTGGGTGAGAGCCTGGGCGAGCGCGGTCGAGGGCTCGGCGTCAGGGTTCTCCTCGAGAAGCTCCCGGTAGCGGGTCTCGAGGCCGGCGACGCGCCGTCGGGCGAACTCCATCACCGCATCGTCGCCCCCGGTCTCGGCGAGGAAACGCAGCGCCTGGACGGCCAGGTCGTCGTACTGCTGGTCGAACCGGTCCCGGCCGGCCTCGGTCAGCGCGAACACCTTCGCCGGGCGGCCGCGGCCACGGGTGCCGTAGACACGCGGCTCGCGGGACTCGACGGCGCCCTCCTCGATCAGGTGGTCGAGGTGCCGGCGGACGGCGGCGGGAGTCAGGTCCAGGCGCTCGCCGAGCACGGCCGCCGTGCTGGGGCCGAGCTCGAGGATCGACCGGGCCACGCGCTCCCGGGTGGGGGCGTCGTCGGGCCGGGTCGCGACCGGGCTGTCGAATTCCACAACATCATTGTGTCGTTATTGCGCGACCCGTTCAACTAAGGCTCTCCTAACCCCGATCCGTCTGCGGTCCACGGGGGGATCCACACGGGGCGACCGCAGCCGGATCGGGGTGGGTTCCTAGACTTTGCGGGTGAGCACATCCCCCGCCGTGGTCGTCGAGGACCTCCGGATGACGTACGGCGACAAGGTTGCCGTCGACGGGCTGTCCTTCACCGTCGTCCGCGGCACGATCACCGCGGTGCTGGGCCCCAACGGCGCCGGCAAGACGACCACGCTGGAGACCTGCGAGGGCTATCGGGTGCCGCAGGCGGGCCGGGTGCGGGTCCTGGACCTCGACCCGCGCACCCAGCGGCGCGAGCTCCTCCCCCGCATCGGGGTGATGCTGCAGTCCGGAGGCGCCTGGTCCGGGGTGCACGCCGTGGAGATGCTCACCCACATCGCGTCGCTGCACGCCCATCCCCTCGAGGTCGGCATGCTCGTCGAGCGCCTGGGCCTCGGCTCCTGCGGTCGCACGCCCTACCGCCGGCTTTCCGGCGGGCAGCAGCAGCGCCTGGCCCTGGCCATGGCGATCGTGGGCCGCCCCGAGCTGGTCTTCGTCGACGAGCCGACGGCCGGGATGGACCCGCAGGCGCGGCGGACCACCTGGGAGCTGCTGGAGGAGCTGCGTGCCGACGGGGTGACGATCGTGCTGACGACGCACTACATGGACGAGGCCGAGCGGCTCGCGGACCAGGTGCACGTCATCGACCACGGCCGGCTGGTGACCTCCGGCACGCCGTCGGCGCTGACCCGGACCGGCGGCGCCAGCACCATCCGGCTCGTGGTCACCGAGCCGTTCCCGCCGGATGCGCCGGCGTCCCTGCAGCGAGCCCTGGGACCGGACACCGACGTACGCGCCCTCAACGACCAGAGCCTGCTCATCACCGGTCCGGCCGACGCCTCGACCCTGGCCACGGTGTCGGCCTGGTGCGAGCGGCACGGCGTTCTGCCCGAGTCTCTCTCGCTGGGCCAGCGCACCCTCGAGGACGTGTTCCTCCAGCTCACCGGACGCGAGCTGGTCTCATGAGCACCACCTCCCACGGCACGTTCACCCCCCGGCCGGGCGCCGCGTCCCTCCCCCGGATGGTGCGCGCACAGGCTCGGATGGAGACCCGGCTGCTGCTGCGCAACGGGGAGCAGCTGCTGCTCGCCGTGGTGATCCCGCTGATCGTGCTCGTGGGGGGAATCGCCGCCGCGAGGCACTTCGACCTCTCCACCAGCCACCGGCCGGTCGACCTGCTCGCCCCGGGCGTGCTCGCGCTCGCGGTGATGTCCACCAGCTTCACCTCCCTGGCCATCTCGACCGGGTTCGAGCGCCGCTACGGCGTGCTGAAGCGACTCGGGTCCTCTCCCCTGCCCCGGTCCGGTCTGCTCGCCGGCAAGGTCGGCGCCTTGATGGTCGTCGAGCTGCTCCAGCTCGTCGTCCTGGGCGCGGCAGCGCTGGCGTTCGACTGGGACCCGGCCCTGACCGCGACCGGCGTCTCCGGTGCCCTGCTGACCGCGCTCGGCGGCACGGCGGCGTTCGCCGCACTCGGCCTGCTGGTGGCCGGGGCGCTGCGCGCCGAGGCGACGCTCGCCGTCGCGAACCTGGTCTACCTGCTGCTGATGGCGGGCGGGGCGGTGGTGCTGCCCGCCACGTCGTACGGCGGCATCGGTCCGGTGCTCTCCGCGCTCCCGAGTGCCGCTCTGGGCAACGGCCTGCGGACCGCCCTCATCGACGGCGCGTTCCCGCTCGTCCCGATCCTGGTCCTCGCCGCCTGGGCCGGGGTCGGCACCGTCCTGACCGCCCGGACGTTCCGATGGGAGTGACCGTGACGGAGACCCGCACCCGGGCCGCCGGCTTGATCCGCCCCGCAGCGATCACCTCGCTCGCGGTCAACATCCTGATCGTGGTCACCGGCGGTGTGGTCCGGCTGACCGCGTCGGGCCTCGGCTGTCCGACGTGGCCGCGATGCACCGCCGAGTCGTTCACCCCGCACCGGGCGCTGGGCTGGCACGGCGCCGTCGAGTTCGGCAACCGGATGGTCACCTTCCTCCTGGCCGCGGTCGCGATCGCCACGTTCGTGGTGGCGTGGCACTACGGCAGGCGGTCGCTGATCCGGCTCGCGTTCGTGCTCGCCCTGGGCGTGCCGGCGCAGGCCGTGATCGGTGGCATCACCGTCCTCACCGACCTGAACCCCTGGGTGGTCGCCTTCCACCTGCTCGTGTCGCTGGCGATGATCGGCGTGGCGGTGGTGCTGCTGCGCCGCATCGACGAGGGTGACGGCCCACCCCGCCCGCTGGTGCCCCACGGCGTCCGCTGGCTGGCCCGCGCGATCTTCGTCGCGGGCTGGGCGGTGCTCTACGTCGGCACCGTGGTCACCGGCAGCGGTCCGCACGCCGGCGACGTCGACGCTCCGCGCAACGGGCTGGACCCCCGCGCCCTGAGCCAGCTGCACACCGATGTCGTGTTCCTGCTGGTCGGGCTCACCGTCGCAGCCGTCCTGGTGCTGCGTTCGACGGACGCACCCGCTGGTGCGCGCCGCGCTGCGACGATCCTGCTCGCGGTCGAGCTGGGACAGGGGCTGGTGGGCTTCGTGCAGTACTTCACCGACCTCCCGGTGGCACTGGTCACGATCCACCTGCTGGGCGCTGCGCTCACGTCCGGGGCACTCACCTGGCTGCTCGTCAGCGTCCGCGAGCGACCGGCCGCTCCGGCGGACGACACGGTGGACGCGCGGCTCACTGGGTGGTGATCACCAGCGTGGGCGGGGTGGCGCTCTCCCGCGACCCGATGTAGAACGCGTTGCCGCCCGAGTTGTCCACCGCAAGCGAGAGCATCTGTCCCACACCGGCCTGGACCGCACCGACGTCGAGCGAGATGCTGTACGTCGCGCCACCGCCGCTGGTGTTCGTCACCGAACCCAGCACCGCACCGCCGAACGGCGGAGCGTTGGAGAAGGACAACCCCGCCTCGGACCACCCCGAGTCAGCCACCGCATGCACCCGTTGGGTGTCGGGCGACCCACTCCACGAGCTGCTCGCCGTCGTCACCTCCAAGTCCGCACCGGACACGCTGCGCCCGGCCAGCGCGGACAGGTCGAACTTCAGGTAGGACACCTTCTCGGGAGAGCCGTCGGTGTACAACGACGTGTCACTCCCGTGCGTGGCCCCCGGCGCATCACTGCCCACCCAGCTGTCCGCCACCGGAGCGAGGCTCACCGACGACGGCGACGGCGACGGCGACCCGCTCACCGACGGCGACGGACTCGACGACACCGACCCGCTCACCGACGGCGACGGACTCGACGACACCGACCCACTCACCGACGGCGACGGACTCGACGACACCGACCCACTCGCCGACGGCGACGGACTCGACGACACCGACCCACTCGCCGACGGCGACGAGGTGGTGCCCGTGGTGTCCGTTCTCACGATGAGCCGCGGCGGGGTGGCGCTCTCCCGCGACCCGATGTAGAACGCGTTGCCGCCCGAGCTGTCCACCGCAAGCGAGAGCATCTGTCCCACACCGGCCTGGACCGCACCGACGTCGAGCGAGATGCTGTACGTCGTGCCACCGCCGCTGGTGTTGGTCACCGAACCCAGCACCGCACCGCCGAACGGCGGAGCGTTGGAGAAGGACAACCCGGCCTCGGACCACCCCGAGTCAGCCACCGCATGCACCCGTTGGGTGTCGGGCGACCCACTCCACGAGCTGCTCGCCGTCGTCACCTCCAAGTCCGCACCGGACACGCTGCGCCCGGCCAGCGCGGACAGGTCGAACTTCAGGTAGGACACCTTCTCGGGAGAGCCGTCGGTGTACAACGACGTGTCACTCCCGTGCGTGGCCCCCGGCGCATCACTGCCCACCCAGCTGTCCGCCACCGGAGCGAGACTCACCGACGACGGCGCCGGCGACGGCGCCGGCGCCGTCGACGACGGGCTCGACGACACCGACCCACTCACCGACGGCGACGGACTCGACGTGGCGCCAACCGAGCGCGTGATGCTGAACGAGTCGGTGTAGCTGCCCCCGGATGCACCGACGAAGGTTCCGGTGAGCGCCGTCGGCGTCACATCCACCTGGAGGTACCCGTAGGTCGGATTGTTGTTGCTGCCCATGTAGGTCTGGAAGTAGGCGGAGACCGCCTTGGTCGGGTCCTGCTTGTTGAGCGATCTCCCGCCGGGTCCGACGGTGGCGAGAACGGTCCCGTTCCCGGCAGAGTAGTGCGACGCGGGGTCGGCATCGGCCACGCAGTCGCCGTTGAAGGCGGTGACGGACAAGGCTGTGCAGGAGCCCGCGAGGGCCAGCTGCTTGCTCCGTGCATAGGCGTGGTCGTGCGCCTGAAGGTAGAGGTCGACGTGCTTGGCGACCAGCATGTTCATGAGGTCCGTGTTCGCGTAACAGGGGTAGTTGACCATGGACAGGCAGTACATGTGCATCCCCACCACGACGAAGGGGATGCCTGCGCTACGGGCTCCGTCGATCGCGTTCTCAGCGAACACATATCCCTGCGTTCCCGGCTTGTAGGACCAGTAGCTGCTGCCCTCCGGGAAGCTCAGCTTCGGAGAGAGCATGACCATCCGGACGAGAGGGACGTCGGCAGGGTAGTCGACGAAGTACTGCTGTCCGTACGACCCGGACACCCCCAGCTGGTCGGGTAGACAGGACGCGAAGTTGGACCACAGTCCGTCGGGTCCGTCGTCCTCGTGGTTGCCGGCGAGCAGCTCATATGGCATGTTTCCCGCGCTCTGGTTGATCAGCGAGCACCAAGCGGACTCGGGTGTCACCTGGTTGTAGGACATGTCCCCCAGGTTGAAGAAGGCGTCGACGCCCGCGTCCCTGGCCGCCGCCACCACGCTCGAGGTCCGGCTGTTTCCTCCGGTGTCGCCCACGAAGCCGAGTGAGACCGTCGCTGCCGCGTCGGAACGGCTGAGGACGGCGAACGTGCCGACGACCGCCGTCGCGAGAACGACCGCCAACGTCACGGACAGGGCCGCCAACCTACGGCCGTAGGAGATCGGTGGGCTGGTCATCCCCGGCACCTCCACAGGGTGGGCAGCCGGCGACCCACACGGTCCGCCGAGTAGCCGAACACCATCGGTCCACCGGGTGTGGCCCGAATCGCGGTTGCGGCGCTCTCCACACCCCGGTACGGCCCATCTTGAGCCGGTGGCAGGACCTCGCCGGGCCTTCCCGGTGACGCCCACAGGGTCGCCTTGCCCCGGGTGGCGTCCCCCGCCGCGGCGCCGCCGGTCGTCCCCACGACGGCCCCGCCGTCGGAGGCCAGCGCAGCCGCCCCCCGGCTTCCCGGGGTCGCGAGCCGTGCCGAGGGCCCGCGCTCGTTCCAGACCGTCGCCTGGCTGCTTCCGTCCGCGAGATAGGTCACCCCCACCGGGTGCGATTGGGCGTCGAACCCGAACACGATGCCCCGCACGGAGCCAGCCGCCACTCGCTGGGCGGTTCGGGAGTCCGGAGACCAGACGACGGGTGTGCCTCCGTCGCCCAGCGATACGCCGCCGACCGTCCCGTCGGGGGCGATGGCGAACGCGTGGGCACCCTCATCACCGGGCAGCGGGCTCAACAACCGCGGCCTGGCCGCGCTGGCTGCCCACACGGCTGCCTGCTCGTCCTCGCCGACCTCCACCGCTCCGACGATGCGACCTGAGTCATCGATGTCCTCGGGGACCACTTGGTCTCCGGTGCCACCGTCGAGCAGACGCACGCCCCCGGCGGCCCACACCCAGCCGACCGAACGCCCGCTGCGGGGGTCGAACCCGGCCCCGACGACGGTGCCCTTCCCGTTGATCGCGGTCGGGGTGGCCGGCTCAAGGCCGGTTCCGAGTCGGGTCGCGACCTTCTTCCGCCACAGGACCGGGTGCGAGGTGCCCGAGGCGTCGGCCGCCACCCCCACGAGGAGGTTGGGTCGTGCTGCGTCCACCACGCTGCCTTCGCGTCCGGCCAGTGCGGGCAGCACCTCCGCGCTGCACGCAGCCGTCCCCATGGCCGACGCCCGGGGTTGTTCCGGGGCGGGATCGGCGCGAACCACCAGCCCTCCGACGACAGACCCGATCAGCCCGACGCCGGCGAAGGTGCCGACTCCCAGGCTGGTCACGACTCGATGCCCCCTTGACGGCAGGCTCATGACTTCCCCTCCTCGGGCCCTCGGCCGCCATGCCGGAGACCACCTTCCATTGATCCACAGACCGACGGGGACCTCCATAGATCTTCGAGGGGAACCGTCGTGCCCGCTCGGACCAGTGCCGCTACGTCCTTCGACGTACGACGTCAGCTACCGGACCGGCGCCCACGCGCGTCCGGCAGGCCCGCCGCCTCCCGGAGGCGGGCCAGCTCGCCGGCGAGCGCCGCAAGGGTCCAGTGCGCGTTGAGCCCACTGGGGTTGGGCAGCACCCAGACCCGGGTGGTCCCCAGCGTCTCCGCCGCCGGGCCGACCTGCGCCGTCCGGTCGCCGAACGCGGTCCGGTAGGCGGTGACCCCGAGCACGGCGAGCCACCCCGGCCGGTGCCGGGCCACCTTGCCGCGCAGCTGGTCACCTCCGGCGCGGAGCTCGTCCGGGGCCAGTTCGTCGGCCCGCGCGCTGGCACGCGGCACCACGTTGGTCAGGCCCAGGCCGAACGACGACATCAGCTCCTGCTCGTCCGGGCGGAGCTGACGCGGCGTGAACCCGGACGCGTGCAGGGCCGGCCAGAACCGGTTCCCGGGGCGAGCGAAGTGGTGGCCGGTCGCGGCCGACCACAGACCCGGGTTGATGCCGCAGAACAGCACCGCCAGGCCGTCGGCCAGCACGTCGGGGAGCCGTCGGTCGACCGCCGCGGCGAGCTCGTCGCGGGTCGGACGCACGGGCACCGCTCAGCGGCCGAGCAGCGGATCGAGGGCCACCGCCACGAACAGCAGGGAGAGATACATGTTCGACCAGTGGAACAGCCGCATCGGCTTGAGGTCGACGACGTCGTCGCTGCGGGCCGCACGCCGCAGCAGCAGATGCGACTCGACCAGAAAGGCGCCCCCGAGGAGCACGGCGGCGGATGGGTAGAACCATCCGGTCCCCGCGACCGGCCACAGCAGCAACGAGGTGGCGACCATGACGTAGGAGTAGGCGACGATCTGCCGGGCGACGGTCCGCGCACCGGCGACGACGGGCAGCATCGGCACGCCCGCGGCCGCGTAGTCCTCGCGGTAGCGGATCGCCAGCGCCCAGAAGTGCGGCGGGGTCCAGAAGAACACCACGAGGAACAGCACGACGGGAGCCCAGGCCAGCTCGCCGGTCACCGCGGTCCAGCCGATCAGGGCCGGGAAGCAGCCGGCCGCGCCGCCCCAGACGATGTTCTGGGTGGTGCGCCGCTTGAGGATCATCGTGTAGCCGACGACGTAGAACACGTTGGCCGCCAGAGCCAGCCCGGCCGACAGCCAGTTGACCAGCAGCCCGAGGAACAGCGTCGAGCCGACCCCCAGCGCCAGACCGAACACGAGGGCGGCGCGGGAGGAGACGATGTGTCGCGGAAGCGCCCTCCGCCTGGTACGACGCATCCGCTGGTCGATGTCGGCGTCGTAGACGCAGTTGAGCGCGTTCGCGCTCCCGGCCGACAGCGTCCCCCCGACCACGGTGGCCACGACCAGGCCGAGCGGCGGCACGCCCCGCTGGGCGAGGAACATCACCGGGACCGTGGTCAGCAGCAGCAGCTCGATGATGCGCGGCTTGGTCAGCCCGACGTAGGCCGCCAGCACGTCGCGCGCCGAGGCGGGCCCGCGCGCCTGCTCCGAGCGGGAGACGCGGGGGTCGACGGCGGTCACGCACACCTCTGCAATCGTCGAGCTGATGAGTCTGGGAGGCGTCGTGGGACGCCGATCGGGTAGGTGAAGTCTAGTGCCCGAAACGGCCGGACCGGCCATCGGGCGCCGGTGGGCGGGGTGTGCATCGCCTCACCCGTGCTGAGTAGGCTCGACCCGTGGCCGGGCCGCACGCCCACCATCCCACGACCCCGGACCGCCACCGAGAGGAACCCGACCGACGTGAGCAAGCTCGAATGGACCGACCTGGACCAGCGGGCCGTGGACACCGCCAGGGTGCTGGCGATGGACGCGGTGCAGAAGGTGGGCAACGGCCACCCCGGCACTGCGATGGCACTGGCCCCCGTCGCCTACACGCTGTTCCAGAAGGTGATGCGGCACAGCCCGGCCAACCCGGACTGGGCCGCGCGTGACCGGTTCGTGCTCTCCTGCGGCCACAGCAGCGTCACGCTCTACACGCAGCTCTTCCTCGGCGGGTTCGGGCTCGAGCTGGAGGACCTGCAGTCGTTGCGCACCTGGGGCAGCAAGACCCCGGGCCACCCCGAGCACGGGCACACCGCAGGCGTCGAGACCACGACGGGGCCGCTGGGCCAGGGTGTGGCCAACGCGGTGGGGATGGCGATGGCCGCGCGGCGCGAACGCGGCCTCCTCGACCCCGGGGCCCCGGCGGGCGAGAGCCCGTTCGACCACCACGTCTACGTGCTGTGCAGCGACGGCGACCTCGAGGAGGGCGTCTCCGCAGAGGCATCGTCCCTCGCCGGGCACCAGCAGCTCGGAAACCTGACGATGATCTACGACGACAACGACATCTCGATCGAGGGCGACACCGACATCGCCTTCAGCGAGGACGTGTCCGAGCGCTACCGGGCCTACGGCTGGCACGTCCAGGACGTCGACTGGACCAACGGCGGCAGCGAGTACGTCGAGGACGTGCAGGCGCTGTGGGAGGCGATCGAGAAGGCCGGCCGGGTCACCGACCGGCCCAGCCTGATCCGGCTGCACACGGTGATCGCCTGGCCTGCACCGCACGCGCAGGGCACCGGCAAGTCGCACGGCTCCGCACTCGGTGAGGACGAGGTCGCCGCGACCAAGAAGATCCTCGGCTTCGACCCCGCGCTGACCTTCGAGGTGGACGAGGAGGTCCTGGCCCACACGCGCGCCGCGGTCGAGCGCGGCCGGCAGGCGGAAGCCCGCTGGGAGGAGTCCTTCGACGCCTGGGCGGCGCGGTACCGCCAGCGCCACGAGCTGCTGAAGCGGCTGCGTAGCCGTGCGTTGCCCGCCGGCTGGGACTCCGCGCTGCCGTCGTTCCCCGCCGATGCGAAGGGCGTCGCGACCCGCAAGGCCTCCGGCGCGGTGCTCAGCGCGCTCGCCCCCGAGCTGCCCGAGCTGTGGGGCGGCTCGGCGGACCTGGCGGACTCCAACAACACCACCCCCACGGGCGAGCCGTCGTTCATCCCCGAGGAGAAGTCCACCAAGGACTTCTCGGGCGACAGGTACGGCCGGGTGCTGCACTTCGGCATCCGCGAGCACGCCATGGGTTCGATCATGAACGGGATCGCCTTGCACGGTGGCACCCGCGTCTACGGCGGCACCTTCCTGGTGTTCTCCGACTACATGCGCCCGGCCGTGCGCCTGGCGGCCCTTATGCAGCTGCCCGTCACCTACGTCTGGACGCACGACTCGATCGGCCTCGGCGAGGACGGGCCGACCCACCAGCCCGTGGAGCACCTCGCGGCGCTGCGGGCGATCCCGGGGCTCGACGTCGTACGCCCCGCGGACGCCAACGAGACGGTGGCCGCCTGGAAGAAGGTGCTCGAGACGACCGACCGCCCCGCCGGCCTGGCCCTGACCCGGCAGAACGTGCCGACGTTCCCGCGCGGGACCGAAGGCTTCTCCACGACCGAGGGGGTCGCCCGCGGGGGCTACGTCCTGGTCGACGCCGAGAAGGGCACCCCCGACGTGATCCTCGTCGGCACCGGGTCGGAGGTGCAGCTGGCAGTGCAGGCCCGAAGCCTGCTGGCCGAGAAGGGCGTCGACGCCCGGGTGGTGTCGATGCCCTGCCGCGAGTGGTTCGACGCGCAGGAGCAGGCCTACCGCGACTCGGTCCTGCCCCCGATCGTCAAGGCCCGCGTCAGCGTCGAGGCCGGCGTCGCTCAGGGTTGGCGCGAGATCGTCGGCGACCACGGCCGCATCGTCTCGCTCGAGCACTTCGGCGGCTCCGCCGACTTCGCCACCCTCTTCGCCGAGTTCGGCATCACGGCCGAGGCCGTCGTGCTCGCCGCGGAGGACAGCATGCGTGCGGCAGGGGTCTGAACCCTCCGCACGCGGGTACCCAAGGGCAACACCGAACACCGGGAGGAATCGAGATGTCTGATCGCCTGAAGGCGCTGTCCGATGCGGGAGTGTCGATCTGGTTGGACGACCTGTCCAGGGAGCGCATCGAGTCGGGCAACCTTGCCGACCTGGTGAAGAACCGCTCGGTCGTCGGGGTGACCACCAACCCCACGATCTTTGCGGCCGCGCTGGCCGACGGGGAGCGGTACGACGCCCAGCTCGGCGAGCTCGTGGCGGCCGGCGAGTCCGTCGACGACGCGATCTTCGCGCTCACCACCACCGATGTGCGGGACGCCTGCGACGTGCTCGCCGACACCTGGAAGGGCACCGACGGGGTGGACGGCCGGGTGTCGATCGAGGTCGCGCCCGGGCTCGCCTTCGACACCGACGCCACGATCGCGGCCGCCAAGAAGCTGTGGGAGGCGGTCGACCGGCCCAACCTGTTCATCAAGATCCCCGCCACGACGGAGGGCATCCCGGCCATCACCGCCGCCCTCGCCGAGGGAATCAGCGTCAACGTCACGCTGATCTTCGGCCTGGGACGCTACGACGCCGTCATGGACGCCTACCTGGCAGGCCTCGAGCAGGCCCGCGACAACGGCAAGCCGCTGCACGACATCCACTCGGTGGCGTCGTTCTTCGTCTCGCGTGTCGACACCGAGATCGACAAGCGCCTCGAGACGGTCGGCAACGACGAGGCGCTCGAGCTGCGCGGCAAGGCAGCCGTCGCGAACGCCCGGCTCGCCTACCAGGCCTACGAGGACAAGTTCGGCGCAGAGCGGTTCGCGTCGCTGAAGGCCGACGGCGCCAACAGCCAGCGGCCGCTGTGGGCCTCCACCGGGGTCAAGAACCCGGACTACGACGACACGCTCTACGTCTCGCAGCTCGTCGTGTCGAACACGGTCAACACCATGCCGGAGAAGACCCTCGACGCCTTCGCCGACCACGGCACGCTGGACGGCGGCGACATGGTGCGCCCCCACTACGACGACGCACGCGCCGTCATGGACGCCCTGGCCCAGACCGGCATCGACTACGACGACGTGATCGCCACCCTCGAGCAGGAGGGCGTGGACAAGTTCGTCAAGTCCTGGGACGAGCTCGTCGAGACCGTGCGCGGCCAGATGGAGAAGCAGTGAGCTCGCTCGAGGTCAGCGCGACCGGCGCCGCCGCGGACGCGATCAACAAGCACGTCCCCACACTCGTGTCCGACGGTGTCGCCGGACGTCTGTTCGGCCGGGACGCCACCATGTGGGGTGAGGCGGCAGAGCCCGAGGCGAGCAAGCGACTGGGCTGGGTGGGCCTGCACCGCAGCTCCCGCCCGCTCGTCGGTGAGATCGCCGCCCTCCGCGACGAGCTCGTCGGGGAGGGTCTGGACCACGTCGTGCTGTGCGGCATGGGCGGGTCGTCGCTCGCGCCCGAGGTGATCTGCGCTGCCGCCGGGGTCGAGCTGACCGTTCTCGACTCCAGCGACCCCCGCCAGGTGTCGACCGCGCTCGGTGACCGGCTCGAGCGGACCGTCGTCGTGGTCTCCAGCAAGTCCGGCTCCACGGTGGAGACCGACTCCCAGCGGCGCGCGTACGTCGACGCGTTCGAGCGCGCCGGGATCGACCCCACGCGACGCATCGTCATCGTCACCGACCCGGGCAGCCCGCTGGACGAGCAGTCCCGCGGCGACGGCTACCGCGTCGTCAACGCCGACCCGCAGGTCGGCGGCCGTTACTCCGCGCTCACCGCCTTCGGCCTCGTCCCGAGCGGCCTGGCCGGCGTGGACGTCGGGGAGCTGCTCGACGACGCCGAGGCCGTCGCCGACCTGCTCGCCGAGGACGACGACGGCAACCCGGCGCTGCGGCTGGGTGCTGCGATGGCGGGCACGGAGCCGCTGCGCGACAAGCTGGTGCTGGTCGACGACGGGTCGGGCCTGCCGGGCTTCGCCGACTGGGCCGAGCAGCTGATCGCCGAGAGCACCGGCAAGCAGGCCACCGGCGTGCTTCCGGTGGTCGTCGCCAGCACGTCCGACCCCGAGGTCGCGCTGCCCCCGCGTGACGTGACCGTGGTGCGCCTGGTCGCGGACGGCGACGACGAGACCGACGGCGCCGACGGCGAGCCGGTCTCCGGCGGTTCCGACGTCAGCGTCGCGGGCGCCCTCGCGGCGCAGATGCTGCTGTGGGAGGCCGCCACGGCGGTCGCCGGCAGACTGCTCGGGATCAACCCGTTCGACCAGCCGGACGTCGAGAGCGCCAAGACGGCGGCACGGACGATGCTCGAGGGCACTCCGCAGATCCGGGCGGCCGATGCCGTGGACGGCCCCGTCGAGATCCGGGCGCTGGGCCCGGACTGGCTCGGTGGGGCCACCTCGCTGGACGCCGCGGTCGACGCGCTGCTCGACCGGCTCGACGCCCGGGACGGTTATGTCGCGGTGATGGCCTACCTGGACCGGATCCACCACGCCGACCTGGTCGACGTGCGCCGCACCCTGGCGATCCGCACGAAACGGCCCGTGACCTTCGGCTGGGGACCCCGGTTCCTGCACTCGACCGGTCAGTTCCACAAGGGCGGTCCGCCGGTCGGCGTCTACCTCCAGATCACCGGTGATCCAGAGGCCGAGCTGCCGGTTCCCGGGCGACCGTTCGGGTTCGGCGACCTGATCGCCGCCCAGGCCGCAGGCGACGCCGAGGTGCTCGCCGAGCACGGCCGTCCGGTGCTGAGGCTGCACCTCACCGACCTCCCTGCGGGCCTCGCGGCGGTCCGGAAGGCACTCGCGTGACACCGGAGTCACCGACCAACCCGCTGCGTGAACCCCAGGACCGGAGGCTCCCCAGGATCGCAGGGCCCTGCGGGATGGTCATCTTCGGCGTCACCGGCGACCTCTCCCGCAAGAAGCTGATGCCGGCGATCTACGACCTCGCCAGCCGCGGCCTGCTGCCACCGGGGTTCTCCCTCGTCGGATTCGCCCGGCGCGACTGGGAGGACCAGGACTTCGCGCAGACCGTGCACGACGCGGTCAAGGAGCACGCCCGCACCGAGTTCCGCGAGGAGGTCTGGCAGCAGCTCGCGGAGGGTTTCCGCTTCGTGCCGGGCGACTTCTCCGACGACCTCGCCTTCGAGACGCTCAAGCAGACGATCCTCGACCTCGACCGGGTGCGGGGCACCGGCGGCAACCACGCGTTCTACCTGTCGATCCCACCGCGGTTCTTCCCCGACGTGATCGGCCAGCTCAAGGAGCACGGGCTCGCAGAGCAGCAGGAGGGGTCCTGGCGGCGGGTCGTGGTCGAGAAGCCGTTCGGGTCCAACCTCGAGACCGCCCGGGAGCTCAACGCGGTCGTCGACGAGGTGTTCCCCTCTGGATCGGTGTTCCGCATCGACCACTACCTCGGCAAGGAGACCGTGCAGAACATCCTGGCGATGCGGTTCGCCAACGCGATGTTCGAGCCGATCTGGAACTCCAACTACGTCGACCACGTGCAGATCACCATGGCCGAGGACATCGGTATCGGCGGCCGGGCCGGGTACTACGACGGCATCGGCGCTGCCCGAGACGTCATCCAGAACCACCTCATGCAGCTGATGGCGCTGATCGCGATGGAGGAGCCGACCTCGTTCGATGCGCACAACCTGCGGATCGAGAAGCAGAAGGTGCTCGAGTCCGTCGTGCTGCCGCGGCGCCTGGACCTGCACACCGCTCGCGGGCAGTACGTCGAGGGCTGGGCCGGCGGCCAGAAGGTACCCGGCTACAAGGACGAGCCGGACATCCCGGCCTCGTCGAAGACCGAGACGTTCGCCGCGATCCGCCTCGACGTGGAGAACCGGCGGTGGGCGGGCGTCCCGTTCTACCTGCGGACCGGCAAGCGACTGGGCCGGCGGGTCACCGAGGTCGCGGTGGTGTTCAAGCAGGCCCCGCACCTGCCCTTCAGCGCGACCGCCACCGAGGAGCTCACCCACAACGCCCTGGTGATCCGGGTGCAGCCGGACGAGGGCGTCACCATGCGCTTCGGGTCCAAGGTGCCCGGCACGGCGATGGAGATCCGCGACGTCAACATGGACTTCGCCTACGGCGGCTCGTTCACCGAGTCGAGCCCGGAGGCCTACGAGCGGCTGATCCTCGACGTGCTGCTCGGCGAACCGCCCCTGTTCCCGCGGCACGAGGAGGTCGAGCTCTCCTGGAAGATCCTCGACCCGGTCATCGACTACTGGGCCGGGCACGGGACGCCCGACACCTACGAGGCCGGCACCTGGGGCCCGGCGTCCGCCGAGGCCATGCTCGCTCGCGACGGCCGGACCTGGAGGCGACCCTGAGCATGACCTCACCCCACGAAGCCGCTCGCTCCGCTCCCGCCTCCGAGGGGACCCCGACATGATCGAGCTCATCGACACCGACAGCAACGAGATCGCCGCGGAGTTCCTCCGCTCCCGGCGGCGCGCCGGCAGCCCAGCGATGGGCATGGTGATGACCCTGGTCTTCGTCGTCGACGAGGACTCGGCCGAGGAAGTGATGGAGACCGCGCGGTCCGCGTCGCGCGAGCACCCGGCCCGGGTGCTGGGGGTGATGCTCGGCGACGGGCGGGGCGGCGGCCGGGTCGACGCCAAGGTCGGGATCGGCTCCGGCTGGACCGGCGAGACGGCGCTGATCCGGCTCACCGGTGCGGTGACCAAGCATCCCGAGTCCGTGGTGCTTCCCCTGCTGCTCCCGGACTCCCCGGTCGTGGTGTGGTGGCCCACCAAGGCTCCGGCCGACCCGGCCGCCGACCCGCTCGGCCGGCTGGCGCGCAGGCGGATCACCGATGCGGCCGCGGTGCCGTCCGGCAAGGCCAAGGCGATGCTCACCCAGTGCCACGCCTACTCCCCCGGCAACACCGACCTCGCCTGGACCCGTGTCACGCCGTGGCGGGCGTTGCTCGCCGCCGCCCTGGACCAGACGCACGAGAAGGTCACCCACGCCTCGGTGACCGCCGAACGGATCAGCCCGAGCGCCGACCTGCTGTCCGCGTGGCTGGCCGACCGGCTCAAGGTCAAGGTCGACCGGCACAGCTCCGAGGGCCCCGGCATCACCCGCGTGGTGCTGACCACCAAGAGCGGCGACATCGCGCTGGTCCGCCCCGACGGCAAGCTCGCCACCCTGTGCTCTCCCGGGCAGCCGGACCGGCCGGTCGCCCTCAAGCGCCGCGACCTCGACGAGCTGCTCTCGGAAGAGCTGCGGCGACTGGACCCGGACGACGTCTATGCCAGGACGGTGAAGAAGCTCGCCCGCCTGGCCGGAAAGAAGTGATCCGATGACCGCCCCCGACGTACATGTGCTCAGCGATTCCGAGGCCCTGGCATCGGACGTGGCCCGCCGGCTGGTCGAACGGCTGGCGGCCGTCCAGGCCGAGGGCCGCGTCCCCGCACTCGGTCTGACCGGCGGCACCATCGCCGAACGGCTCTACGAGCAGACGGCCCGACTGCACGAGGCGGGGGCCGACGCGGCCCTCGACTGGTCCCGGATCGACTTCTGGTGGGGCGACGAGCGCTACGTCCCGGCCGGTGACGACCAGCGCAACGCCGGCCAGGCCCGGGCGGCCCTGCTGGACCTGGTGCCCGTCGACCCGGCCCGCGTGCACGAGATGCCACCGTCCGACGGTCCGTACGGCAACGTGGAGGAGGCAGCCGCGGCGTACTCCGACGAGGTCCGTCGCGACGGCTCGGGCGGCTTCGACGTGCTTCTGCTCGGACTCGGCGAGAACGGGCACATCGCGTCCCTGATGCCCGGGCACCCCCAGCTCGACGTGCACGACCGGATCGCGGTCGCGGTCACCGACTCACCGAAGCCGCCTCCGGTGCGCATCAGCCTCACCTTCGACGCGTTGAACCGTTCCCGCGAGGTGTGGTTCATCGTGTCCGGGGACGGCAAGGCGGAGCCGGCGGCCAGGGCGCTGGGCGGCGCCGACCTGCACGAGGTCCCGGCCGCCGGTGTGCACGCCGAGCAGCACACCAGGTGGTTCCTCGACGCCGCCGCGGCGGCACTCCTCCCCCGTTGAGTGGGGGCTTGTTCCCCGTTGAGTGGGGGCTTGTTCCCCGTTGAGTGGGGGCTTGTTCGCGAAGAACCCCACACTCATGCGTGAACAACCCCGCACTCGACGGCGGAGGGGAGGCAGGGTCAGAAGACGATCTCGCCGCGCTTGCGGCGATCGCGCAGCGTCTGCAGCGCCTCGGTGAGGATGTCCTCGGCCTCCTGGTCGGAGCGCCGCTCCTTCACGTAGGCCAGGTGGGTCTTGTAGGGCTCGATCTTCGGTGGCGGCGGCGGGTTCTCCGAGTCCTGGCTCGCCGGCAGCCCGCAGCGCGGGCAGTCCCAGGAATCCGGAATCTGCGCCTCCACGGCGAAGGTGATCACCGACTCGTGCTCGTGCGCGCAGAAGTACACGACCCGCTGGCGCGGCGCGGCTTCACCTCGCTCGGCCTCACCCATCGGCCCGGCCCCCACCCGGCTGCCACGGATGGCATTCCCACCACCAGCCACGCTACGAACTCCTGTCGGAAGTAACTAGTTGCCGGCCTTCAGCAACAAGCCCAGAGCGATGATGCACGCGGCCCAGATGAGGCCGGCACCGACCGTGATGCGGTCGAGGTTCCGTTCCGCCACCGAGGAGCCGCCGAGACCGCTCGAGACGCCGCCTCCGAACATGTCGGAGAGCCCGCCGCCGCGGCCCTTGTGCAGCAGGACCAGCAGGATCAGCAGCAGGCTGGTGAGGATGAGCAGAACGGTGAATGCGGTAACCACGGTGGGAAAGCCTAACTCACGAAGCGGACGTCAGATGACAGGCATGTCGTAAAAGCGGCAGATGCCGCCGAACTCGTCGGCCTGCAGGCTCGCACCGCCGACGAGGCAGCCGTCGACGTCGGCCTTCTCCATGATCCCGGCGACGTTCGCGGCCTTCACCGAGCCGCCGTAGAGGATGCGGACCGCCGCCGCGGCGGCATCGGAGTGCAGTTCCGCGATCCGTGCCCGGATCGCGGCGCAGACCTCCTGGGCGTCGTCCGGCGTGGCCACCTCGCCGGTGCCGATCGCCCACACCGGCTCGTAGGCGATGACCAGGTCGGCCACCTGCTGCTCGGCGAGCCCGGCGAGCGAGCCGTCGACCTGTGCGACCGTGTGCTCGACCTGACGACCCTCCTTGCGCACGTCGAGTCCTTCGCCGACGCACACGATGGGTGTCATCGAAGCGTCGATCGCCTTGCGTGCCTTGGCGTTGACCACGTCGTCACCCTCGGCGTGGTGCTCGCGCCGCTCCGAGTGGCCGACCACCACGTAGGAGCACCCGAGCTTGGCCAGCATCGCCGCCGAGATCTCCCCGGTGTAGGCGCCGTCGTCGTGCGTGGAGACGTCCTGCGCGCCGTACCTGATCTCCAGGCGGTCGCCGTCGACGAGCGTCTGCACCCCGCGAAGGTCGGTGAACGGCGGGAGCACGACGACCTCCACCCGGCCGTAGTCGTGCTTCTTGTCCGACAGCGTCCAGGCGAGCTTCTGCACCAGGACGACAGCCTCCTGGTGGTTGAGGTTCATCTTCCAGTTGCCGGCCATCAGCGGCACGCGGGTGTTCTTGGCCATCAGGCTGCTTTCGGTTGGGGGTGGCCTCGAGACGCTCGCTGCGCTCGTTCCTCGACCACCCGGGGTCAGGAGAGTACGTCGATGCCGGGCAGCGGCTTGCCCTCGAGATACTCCAGGCTCGCGCCGCCGCCCGTCGAGATGTGTCCGAAGGCGTTCTCGTCGAAGCCGAGCTTGCGCACCGCCGCCGCGGAGTCGCCGCCGCCGACCACCGACAGGCCCGACGCCTCCGTCAGCGCCTGGGCGACTGCCCGGGTGCCGCCGGCGAAGGCATCGAACTCGAAGACGCCCATCGGCCCGTTCCAGAACACGGTGCGGGCATCAGCCAGTGCCGCGGCGAACGCGGCGCCGGACTCGGGTCCGATGTCGAGGCCCATCTGGTCGGCAGGCATCTTGTCCGCAGGCACGACCGTCGGGGGCGAGTCGGCCTTGAACTCGCGAGCCACCACGATGTCGGTCGGCAGCAGGATCTGCACCCCGGACCCCTCGGCGCGTCGGAGGTACTCGCGGCAGGTGTCGAGCTGGTCCTCCTCGAGCAGGCTGGTGCCGACTTCGTGGCCCTGGGCCTTGAGGAAGGTGAACACCATTCCTCCGCCGATGAGCAGCCGGTCGGCCTTGCCGAGCAGGTTGTCGATGACGCCGAGCTTGTCCGACACCTTCGAACCGCCGAGCACCACGGCGTAGGGCCGCTCCGGCGACTCGGTGAGGCGCCGCAGGACGTCGATCTCGGCGGCGACGAGCCCACCCATCGCGGACGGCATCCGCTGGGCCACGTCGTACACGGAGGCCTGCTTGCGGTGCACGACGCCGAACCCGTCGGACACGAACACGTCGGCGAGCCCGGCCAGCAGGTCGGCGAACGCGCCGCGCTCGGCCTCGTCCTTGCTGGTCTCCCCGGCGTTGAAGCGCACGTTCTCGAGTACGGCCACCTGGCCGTCGCCGAGCGACTCCACCGTGGCACGTGCGTTCTCCCCCACCGTGTCGGTGGCGAACGCGACGTCCTGCCCGAGCAGCTCCCCGAGGCGCGCGGCGACCGGCGCGAGGGAGTACGCCGGGTCGGGCGCCCCCTTCGGCCTGCCGAGGTGCGCGGTGACCACGACCCGGGCGCCGGCGTCGGACAGCTTTCGGATCGTGGGCACGCTCGCCCGGATCCGCCCGTCGTCGGTGATCGTCGTGCCGTCGAGCGGCACGTTGAGGTCCGAGCGGACGAGCACGCGCTTGCCGCGCAGGTCGCCGAGGTCGTCGATCTGCTTCATCGTCGGGGCCGGGCTCAGAGCGAGGCGCCGACGTAGTCGACCAGGTCGGCCAGGCGGCAGGAGTAGCCCCACTCGTTGTCGTACCAGCCGACGACCTTGACCTGGTTGCCCAGCACCTTGGTCAGGCCGGCGTCGAAGATGCACGAGCTCGGATCGGTGACGATGTCGGAGGACACGATCGGGTCCTCGGTGTACTTCAGGTAACCCTTGAGGGAGCCCTCCGCCGCCGCCTTCACCGCGGCGTTGACCTCTTCGACGGTGGTCTCGCGGCCGACCTCGATGGTCAGGTCCGTCGCGGAGCCGGTCGGGGTGGGCACGCGCAGCGCGTAGCCGTCGAGCTTGCCCTTCATGTCGGGCAGCACCAGGCCGATCGCCTTGGCTGCGCCGGTCGAGGTGGGCACGATGTTGATCGCGGCGGCGCGAGCCCGGCGCAGGTCCTTGTGCGGGCCGTCCTGCAGGTTCTGGTCACCGGTGTAGGCGTGGATCGTCGTCATCAGGCCCTTGACGATGCCGAACTCGTCGTTGATCGCCTTGGCCATCGGGGCCAGGCAGTTCGTCGTGCACGAGGCGTTGGAGATGACATGGTGGGTGGCGGGGTCGTAGTCCTCGTGGTTGACGCCCATGACGACCGTGACGTCCTCGTTCTTCGCGGGCGCGGAGATGATGACCTTCTTGGCACCGCCGTCGAGGTGCGCCTTCGCCTTGGTGGCGTCGGTGAAGAAGCCGGTGGACTCGATCACCACGTCGACGCCCAGGTCCTTCCACGGCAGCTGTGCCGGGTCCTTCTCGGCGAGGATCTTCAGCGATCGGCTGCCGACCTTGATGGTGTCGCCGTCGACGGAAACGTCCTCGGGGAGGCGGCCGAGGATCGAGTCGTACTTGAGCAGGTGGGCCATCGTCTTGATGTCGCCGAGGTCGTTGGCCGCGACGATCTCGATGTCGGCACCGGTGGCCAGGACGGCCCGGTAGAAGTTGCGGCCGATGCGGCCGAAGCCGTTGATACCTACGCGAACGGTCACAGGAAACAATCTCCCTCGATAAGAGTCACAGTCATCGGCCGTCCCAGTCGGAGGGCCACGACCCCGACCCTACAGCGCAGCGATCAAGGCCTCGAAGGATCCGTCCGCGGTACGTGCGGGTAACTACGAAGGTCCCCCGAGGACGGGACCATCGGCCCGGGCTACTGCGACTCCGCCAGCATCTCCGGGGTCAGGATCGACTCGGTGTCCGGGACGCCGAGGTCCTGGGCGCGCTTGTCCGCCATCGCGAGCAGCCGGCGGATCCGGCCGGCGATGGCGTCCTTGGTGAGCACCGGTTCGTGCAGCTGGCCGAGCTCTTCCAACGAGGCCTGCTTGTGCTCGAGCCGCAGGTCGCCGGCCATCTTGAGGTGGTCGGGAACCTCGTCCCCGAGGATCTGCAGCGCCCGCTCCACCCGCGCTCCGGCGGCGACGGCGGCGCGCGCAGACCGGCGGAGATTCGCGTCGTCGAAGTTGGCCAGACGGTTGGCGGTGGCCCGCACCTCGCGGCGCATCCGCCGCTCCTCCCAGGCCATCAGTGACTCGTGGGCGCCGAGTCGGGTCAGCAGCGCGCCGATCGCGTCACCGTCCCGGATCACCACCCGGTCGACGCCGCGGACCTCCCTGGCCTTCGCGGCGATGCCCAGCCGCCGGGCCGCACCGACGAGAGCCAGCGCGGCCTCCGGGCCCGGGCAGGTGACCTCGAGCGCCGAGGAGCGGCCGGGTTCGGTGAGGGAGCCGTGGGCGAGGAACGCGCCCCGCCATGCGGCCACGGCGTCGCAGCCCGCACCGGACACGACCTGGGGAGGCAGTCCGCGCACCGGACGCCCGCGTCCGTCGAGCAGACCCGTCTGGCGAGCCAGGGCCTCACCGTCGCGGACCACGCGCACGACGTAGCGGCTGCCCTTGCGGATCCCGTTGCCGGAGACCATCACGACGTCGGAGGCGTGCCCGTAGACCTCGGCGATGTCCTTGCGCAGGCGGCGAGCGGCGGCCCCGGTGTCGAGCTCCGCCTCCACCACGATCCGACCACTGACGATGTGCAGGCCGCCGGCGAAGCGGAGCATCGAGGAGACCTCGGACTTGCGGCAGCAGGCCTTCGTCACCTGGGTGCTGGCTAGCTCCGCCTTGACCTGTGCCGTCATCGCCATGCGTCCGATCCTGCCACGTCTGATGTGTTTCCCCGAACCGATGTCGGCCTCAGCCCATCGAGGACGCGGCCACCTTATGCCGGGAGCAGGAAAGCCGCATAGGCATCGGCCAATTTCGCCGGGTCATGGCGCGGCGACCCGTCGTCGGCGGCTACGTCGGCCACGACGAGCCGGGCGCCGAGGGAGGCGGCAGTGTGCGCGAGCTGCTCCTGGTCGACGACCGCGGCCGGGTCGGCGAGGACGACGTCGAGCTTGAGGTCGGGTGCGTGGGCCGCGAGCACCTCCAGGTGCGTCTCCGGGGAGAACCCGTCGGTCTCCCCCGCCTGCGGCTCCAGGTTGAGCGTGACGACCTTGCGCGCCGGCGAGGTGACCAGGGCCTCGCGCAGCTCCGGCACGAGCAGGTGCGGGATCACGCTGGTGAACCACGACCCCGGCCCCAGCACCACCCAGTCCGCGGCGCGGATCGCCTCCAGCGCCTCGGGGCAGGCCGGCGGGTCGGCCGGCGCCAGGTGGACCGACACGACCTGCCCGGTCGTCGACGCCACCTCGACCTGCCCGCGCACGGTCGACATCGCACGTGGGGCTCGGGGGTCCGCACCGAGCACCTCGGCGGTGATGTCGATCGGGGTCACCGACATCGGCAGCACGCGCCCGTGTGCACCGAGCAGCCGGGCCACCCAGTCCAGACCTTCGACGTGCCCGCCCAAGAGTTCCCAGAGCGCCACGATGAGCAGGTTGCCGACGGCGTGCTCGTTCATCTCCCCGCCGCTGGAGAAGCGGTGCTGCAGCACCCGGGCC
>CAWDDL010000034.1:0-120390 GCA_963801125.1 uncultured Actinomycetota bacterium | reverse complement strand
CGGCCAGTCGGTGGCCGCGGTCACGTCGGAGAGCAGCAGCCGTGTCCGGGGGCCGAGCACCCGCACCAGCAGGAAGAAGTCCTCGTCGACCGACACCAGGCCCAGCGACCCTGCGTCCCCCGGCCAGCGGCGCAGCTCCTGGGCCAGCGTCTCGAAGTCCGCGACGGCTTCGTCGGCGAGCTCGCCGAGCTGCCAGACCCCCTCCTCGCGGTAGGCGACCAGGACGAAGTCGACGCCCTCGGCGTTGGCCTCGAACTCGGACATGCAGCCTCCTCGACTGGGTAACCCATCGGGCACCCCTCGATGGTGGCAGAGTGCCCGGCCTCGCACCAGACATCGCTCGGGCACTAGGTTTGCCCCATGCGTATCCACGTCGCCGACCACCCGCTCGTCGCCCACAAGCTGACCACCCTGCGGGACGAGCGCACGGACTCCCCGACGTTCCGGCGTCTGGCCGACGAGCTGGTCACGCTGCTGGCCTACGAGGCGACGCGCGACGTTCGGGTCGAGACCGTCGCGGTCCACACCCCGGTCTCGGAGGCCGAGGGCGTGAAGCTCGCGACGCCGAAGCCTCTGGTGGTGCCGATCCTTCGCGCCGGGCTCGGCATGCTCGACGGGATGATGCGGCTGCTGCCCACGGCGGAGGTGGGTTTCCTCGGCATGGTGCGCGACGAGGAGACGCTCCAGGCCTCGACGTACGCCGAGCGGCTCCCCGACGACCTCTCCGGCCGCCAGTGCTACGTGCTGGACCCGATGCTCGCCACCGGCGGCACCCTGGCGGCGGCGATCCGGTTCCTGGTCGACCGCGGCGCCGACCACGTCACCGCGATCTGCCTGCTGTCGGCCCCCGAAGGCTGCGAGCGGCTCGAGAAGGACCTCGACGGGCTGGACGT
Organism: uncultured Actinomycetota bacterium; assembly: GCA_963801125.1. Lineage (GTDB taxonomy): Bacteria > Actinomycetota > Actinomycetes > Propionibacteriales > Nocardioidaceae > Nocardioides_B. The sequence continues at coordinate 119,497 of CAWDDL010000034.1, read as the reverse complement.
CCCGGTCACCGTCGTCACGGCGGGCATGGACGAGAGGCTCAACGAGCACGGCTACATCGTGCCCGGTCTCGGCGACGCCGGCGACCGGCTCTACGGGATCGTGGGCTAGTAGTCGTAGATCGGCACGACGCCGGTCGCGACCAGCACCATCAGCACGAGCACGAGGATGCCGAGCACGGCGTAGTCCCAGCCCTTGGATCGGCGATCCTCCTCGGACTCCGGCGCGTCGTACCGGTGCCCGTCCGGTCGAGCCATCCGGTTCTCGTCGTCGTCACCCATGGGTCCTGACCTCCAGGCCATCACGTGGATCGGTTCGGGCCCTGCCCACCGGCATCCTAGTGCCCAGGAACGCATGAGTTGTAACTCGGTGTTACGCAGGACACGCCCGTGGTCTAGAGCGACTTCACCGCGCTGAGCAGCTTGCCGAGCGAGTCCTTGGCGTCGCCGAACAGCAGCGTCGTCTTGGGCTCGAAGAGCAGCTCGTTCTCGATGCCGGCGAATCCGGGGCGCATCGACCGCTTCATGAAGACGACCTGCTGCGCCTCGTCGGCGTTGAGGATCGGCATCCCGTAGATCGGCGCGCCCGGCGAGGTCTTGGCGGCCGGGTTCACGACGTCGTTCGCGCCGACGACGAGCACCACGTCGGTCTGCTTGAACTCGCCGTTGATGTCGTCCATCTCCTTGAGCTGCTCGTAGGGCACCTGGGCCTCGGCGAGCAGCACGTTCATGTGACCGGGCATCCGGCCGGCGACCGGGTGGATCGCGTAGTCCACCTTGGTGCCACGCTCGGTGAGCACGTCGACCAGCTCTCGCAGGGTGTGCTGGGCCTGCGCGACCGCGAGCCCGTAGCCCGGGACGATGATCACCTTGCCGGCGTAGCCGAGCAGGATGGCGACGTCCTCCGGGCCGGCCGACTTCACCGGCCGGTCCGAGGCCTCGCCCGCACCGAGTGTGGACCCGCCCTTGAGTGCGCCGAACAGGATGTTGACCACCGAGCGGCCCATCGCGGCGGCCATCAGCTTGGTCAGGAACGTACCGGAGGCGCCGACCAGGGTGCCGGCCACCAGCAGCAGGGTGTTGCCCAGGACGTAGCCGCCCGCAGCCACGGTGAGACCCGTGAACGCGTTGAGCAGCGAGATCACGATCGGCACGTCCGCGCCGCCGACCGGCAGCACCAGCAGGACGCCGACCAGAAGGCCGACCAGGGCCAGGATCACGCCGATCCCGACCGCAGGACTGACCACGGTGACGACCGAGAGCACCACGGCCGCGAGCAGGCCGCCGCCGAACGCGATCGGCAGGCCGGGGAAGATCACCGGCCGCGAGGTCATCAGCTCCTGCAGCTTGAGGAAGGTGATCACCGAGCCGGCGAACGAGATCGAACCGACCACGATCGTGAAGGCGGTCGCCGCGAGGGGGAACCAGTCGCCGTTCTGGGTCATGTGCTGCAGCTCGAGCAGCGCCACGAGCGCGGCGGCGCCTCCGCCGACGCCGTTGAACAGCGCCACCATCTGAGGCATCTGCGTCATCTGGACGCGGTTGGCGCCGACGGCGCCGATCGCGCTTCCGATCGCGACTGCGACGAGGATCCACACGACGTGGTCGAGCTCGAGGTAGAGGAACGGGACGGCGCAGCCGACGACCGCGGCACCGGCGCCGATCAGGTTGCCGCCGCGGGCGGTCTTGGGGCCGGAGAGCCCCTTGAGCGCGAGGATGAAGCAGACGGCACAGATCAGGTAGACCAGCTGGACCCAGGTGGGTGTCATCGGCCCTCCACCTGCTCGGTCGCCTTCGCGGGCTTCTTGCGGGTGAACATCTGCAGCATCCGGTCGGTGACCACGAAGCCACCGACCATGTTGATCGCGGCCAGCACCACGGCCACCAGGCCGACCCCGAAGGCCAGGCCCGACTCGGCGGCACCGGTCACGATGATCGCGCCGAGCAGGATGATGCCGTGGATGGCGTTGGCGCCGGACATCAGCGGCGTGTGCAGGGTCGAGGAGACCTTGGAGATCACCTCGATGCCGACGAAGACGCTGAGGATGAAGATGGTCAGCCAGACGATCGGCTCGCTCATGCTCGGCCTCCTTCCAGTGCGGTGCGGGTCGGTTCGTGGCGGACGGTGCGCTCGTGCGTGACGCACGAGCCGGCGACGATCTCGTCCTCGAAGTCAGGGGCGAACGTGCCGCCCTCCTCGGACTTCGCCGTCATCAGCGTCACCAGGTTCACGATGTTCTGCGCGTAGAGCCGCGAGGCCGGCCCGGGCATCTGCGCGGGGACGTTGGCGCCGCCCCAGACCTGCGCCTGGCCGATCCGCACCACCTGGCCCGGCTCGGACCCCTCGACGTTGCCTCCGGACTCCGCGGCGAGGTCGACCACGATCGAGCCGGGGCCCATCTGCTCCACCATCTGCTGCGTCACGAGCATCGGGGCGGTCCGGCCGGGGACCGCGGCGGTGGTGATCAGGGCGTCGGCCTTGGCGATGTACGGCGTGAGCAGCTCCCGCTGCCGAGCGGCGCGGTCCTCGGTCATCTCGCGGGCGTATCCGCCGGCTCCCTCGAGCGTCTCCAGCTCCAGGTCGATCGACTGCGCGCCCATCGAGCGGATCTCCTCCGCGGCAGCCGCGCGCACGTCGTACGCCTTGACGACCGCACCGAGACGCTTGCAGGTCGCGATGGCCTGCAGGCCGGCGACTCCGGCGCCGAGCACGACGACCTCGGCTGGTGGCACCGTGCCGGCCGCGGTCATGTTCAGCGGGAAGAACCGGCGCAGCAGGCCGGCGGCGACGACCGCGCAGCGGTACCCGGCCACCAGCGCCTGTGACGAGAGCGCGTCCATCGACTGCGCACGCGAGATCCGCGGCACCAGCTCCATCGCGAACGACGTGATGCCGCAGTCGCGCAGGTCCGCCACCAGGTCGAGACTCTGGTTGACCGGCAGGAACGACATCGTGGCCGTCCCTTCGGCGAGCCTGCGCACGGTCGCGGACTCCAGCGGACCGACGGAGACGACGAGCGCGGCCCCGTCGAGGGCGCCCTCGCTCACCACCGCACCGGCGTCCTGGTAGTCCTGGTCGGAGTGCAGAGCACCCTCGCCCGCACCGGGCTCGACGGCCACCTCGTACCCCAGCCCGGTCAGCTTGCCGACCAGCTCAGGGACGAGCGCGACGCGGGTCTCGCCCTCACGTGTCTCTTTTGCTACTGCGATCCTCACCCTGGGCAACTTAGGGCACCCGCGCGGAAGCGGCCATCATTTGAGACCTCGGTCTCACTCGCGCCGTCGAAGTCGGGACGTTCGACCCACCCGGATCCGTGCTTTACGACCCGCCGTCGGAGGGACACTCTGAGAGTGTGCAGGTTCGTGCGGTGGACGCCGACGGGCTCCACGACCTCGAGAGCGACGACGTCGTCATGCTCTTCGCGCGCGAGCACGGCTTCTTGTGGGTGGACGTGCCGCACTGGGACGACGAGGTCGAGGGTTTCCTGAACGGGCTCGGCTGCCACCCCCGTGTGCTCGAGGCGTGCAGCCGCCGAAACCACGTGCCGACCGTGCACAGCTACGACGACCACTACTTCGTCACGATGCACACCCCGCTGCGGGGTGAAGCGGGTCATGTGCACCTGCTCGAGCTCGACCAGATCGTCGGCGAGCGGTTCCTGGTCACCGTGCACGGACCGCTGAACCCGGTCGTCGACCCCGCTGCCGCGCTGGTCGAGACCGAGGCCGTGCTGCAGCGGATCGGTCAGGGGCGGTTTCGGCCCGAGACCCCCGCCGAGGCGTCGTTCGCGCTCGGCTCGGCGGTCGCACGCCGCCAGCGTGACCTGATCAGCGAGGTCGCGGACCGGCTGCCCGGTCTCGAGCAGCAGGTGATGCAGTCCCAGCTGACCAACCCCGAGGAGCTGCTCGAGCGGATGTTCCTGATCCGGCACGAGCTGATCACCGCACGGACCATGGCGGCGCAGACGCATGACGTGTGCGAGCGGCTGGACAGCCTCGAGCAGTTCGTCCCGGAGCCCTGGCGGGTCCACGCGCGCGACCTCGCCGTCCAGTTCGAGAAGGTGCGGTCGATCGCCGACGGCGAGGCGCAGTTCCTTTTCGGCGTGATCGAGCTCTACCAGACCAAGGTGCACACCAAGATGACCGTAGCGATGGAGCGGCTGGCCGTGATCGCGGCCGTGACGCTGCCGATCACCGCGATCGCGTCGGTCTACGGCATGAACGTGATCGTCAACGACCAGACCCATGTGGCCCAGCTCGTCGTGGTGCTCGTGGTGATGGTCAGCATCAGCTTCCTGCTGCTGCGCTGGGCCAGACGACAAGGTTGGTGGTGAGGTCACGGTGATGGCCGGCGACCCGCCCGGAGACCGGAGAGTCGTGGTCGGTCGTGACCCGGCTGTGGCGCTTCCCGCTCGCGGCGTCGGTGGTCAGGTCCTGCGGTGCACGCTGACGGCGTAGCCGCCTCGCTCGCCGAACGGCTGGCCGTCCCAGGTGCCGAGGCGCTCGCCGAGGACCAGCCCCGCCTGCATCGCGGCCTCGTCGTACTCCGCCAGCGCGGTCACGGGGCAGCCCGGCGGAAGGTGCGCGTGGTCGAAGCCGAAGCCCGCGACCAGGACACCGTCGGGAGCGAGCAGACCGGCCAGGCTCCTCACCGCGGTCGGCAGCGATCCCGGTGCCAGCAGCGGAACGACGTTGCCTGCCATCACCACCAGGTCGTACGGCGTCGCCTCCACCACCGGTCCGGGCAGCGCAGCGAGGTCGCCGGCCAGCCAGTTCAGCGCCGGCGCCTCCCGGCGGGCCACCGCGAGCATCGACTCGTCCACGTCCACGCCGAGGACGTCGTAGCCGAGCTCCGCGAGCCGGATCGCCACCCGGCCCGTTCCGCAGCCGGCGTCGAGGACCCGGCTGCCCGGCGGGACCAGCGCGGCGCAGAACGACGCCTCTCCGTGCATGTCCTTGCCGGTCCTGGCGAGCTCGGCGAACCGGGCCGCGTAGTCCTCGCCGGTCTGCCCACCGGTGAGCTGGTGCCATCGGGTGCGCGGTTCCTCGCTCATGACGCCGAGTGTGCCAGCCCGAGTCGACTCCGTCCGTGCGAGCATCGGACCGTGAGCGAGCAGCAGCCGGACGTCGAGTTCGTGCGGCCGCGCACCCAGCACAACGCGCCTGTCCACCTGGCCGATCCGGACCCGACGTGGCCGGACCAGTACGCCGAGCAGGCCGCCACGATCCTGGCCGCGTTGGGCGACCGGGCGCGGCTGCTCGAGCACATCGGTTCGACGTCGGTGCCAGATCTCCCGGCCAAGCCGGTCCTCGACATCCTGCTCCTGGTCGCCGACCCGGCGGACGAGGCGTCGTACGTCCCCGGCCTCCAGGCGGTGGGGTTCGTGCTGCACGTGCGTGAGCCCGGCTGGCACCAGCACCGGCTGCTACGGGGCGCCGACCCGGCGGTCAACCTTCACGTGTTCGGGGTCGGCTCGCCGGAGGCCGAGCGCCTGCTGCTGTTCCGCGACCGGCTGCGCTCACACCCGGACGAGCTCGACCTCTACGCCCGGACGAAGCGCGAGCTCGCCACGCGCGTCTGGGCCGTCGTCCAGGACTACGCCGACGCCAAGGCCGAGGTCGTCGAGGGCATCATCGCCCGCGCTCGCCGGGGCGGTTCGTAGGACCGCTGGACGTCCCAGCGGAGCGCTCATCGTCCGCAGGCCCCGGACGTCGGGCGGCCGCCTCACGCGGCGGACGCGCGCGCGGTCCATCGCTGGAGCCACGTCACCACCGGCAACGCGATGACAACCAGGACCGCGACAGGCAGGAAGCCCCTGGCGTAGCCGGTCGTCCCGCCGACCGCCCCCGTCACCGCTCCGATCACCGGGGGCAGCACGAACCCGCCCAGCGCACCCAGCCCGCCGATCCAACCGGATGCGCCGCCGACTGCATCGGGCACGTAACGGGGAAGCAGCTTGAAGACGATGGCGTTCTGCAGGCCCATACCGAGCGCAACCGCGATCGACGCGACGAGCGACACCCAGAAGGTCTGCGAGAACGACAGACCCAGGATGCCGGCGAGCATCAGCAGGAAGTTGCCGTGCAGCGCGTACTTGATCGAGATCCGGTCCGAAAGCAGACCCCCGGGCACGCGGATGAGTGCCGAGAGCAGGGAGAAGGTCGCGGTGAGCAGGCCCGCCTCGCGCAGCGTCGAGCCGTACATTCCGTGCCAGTACGTCGGCAGCCACGACGTGAAGGCGAGGAAGCCGCCGAAGGAGAGGAAGTAGAAGAACACCAGCACCCAGGTCGCCGGGACCCTTGCCGCGTGCTTGAGTCCCTGCACCGCCGAGCCGCTCGGCCGGCGGTCACCGCCGCCGAGTGGGGCGAGCCGCTCGGCGGGAACATCGATGCCCTGCCGGTTGAGCTGGAACCACGGCGCGTCCTTGACGAGCACGCCGTACGCCAGCGTAATGAGCAGGAGGATGGCGAACCACACGCTGTAGGCGCCCAGCAGGCCCAGGGAGCCCACGGCAAGGGGCAGGAACATCGTCGACAGGCCCGGGCTGGTGTTGCCCAGCCCGGCGTAGGTCCCGAGGGCGCCGCCCTGCTCCTTGTCCGGGTACCAGTACGACACCTGGGCGATGCCGACCGAGAAGGTCGCGATGCCACATCCGATGAGGACCCCGAGGAGGAGCAGGAGCGGATAGGTGCCGTCCATCCCATCCGGATACCGGGTCGCGAGCAGCACGAGGAGGGAGATGACTCCCACGTTGGTCACCGCGAGGAGGATGAGGAACGGCCATTTGCCCCCGACCTTGTCGACCGCCGCACCGAAGGGGATCCGCAGCAGCGAGCCCGTGAGGGCGGGAATCGCCGCGAGAATCCCCGCCTCGAACGGCGACAGGCCCAACAGGTCGGTGAACTTCGGGACCAGCGGGCCGAAGATCGAGACCCCGGCGAAGCCGCCGAAGAAGCCGGCGGTCGCCATCCACAGGGCTTCGGAGCGAGAGCCCCGGACGAGGTGGCCAGCGTCCTGCTCACGTGGCGTGGAGATGGTCGCTCCTCCTCTTCGAGGACTGGTGCAGTCCGTCCAGGACTCATCGTCTTGGGCGACAGCGGTGATGTCCAGCGCCCTCACCGGATCGCCGGAGGTGAGCACCGGCCTGAAGGCCCCAGCACGCCCGCTGACCTGAGGAAACGCGCCGGATCAGTAGTACCAGGGATAGCGCGGCGCGCTCAGCTGCTGTTGTTGGTCATCGTTGGCAATGTGCGGCTGACTTGCGCAAACGCGTTTGTGAACGTTGATCACGGTTCGAGGATGTTGACGACAAGCTCACCAGACGACTCATCAACCTCGTAGGCGACGAGGGTCCCCCTCTTGAAGGTGCTCGTCCGCATGCCCGGTCGGACGTCTTCGCGCGCTCGGCCAGCGAGCGGGAACACCAGGATGCCGTCGAGGAACCAGCTCGCCTGATGCGACAGCCTCACTCGTCTTCAACTGTCGTCACCGTGCTCTTGCGTCCGTCGCCGCCGACTGCCAGCTGCCACGTTCGGCCCCGTCCCATCGCGGGTATTCACTCAATGTATTCTGTGTGTGTATAGTCTCCTTATGAGCATCTCGCATGCCCTCCTGGGCGTACTCGCAGAGGGTGCGGCCCACGGCTACGACCTCAAGCGCGCGCACGATGCCAGATTTCCGGGCGCCAAGGACTTGCCGTACGGCCAGGTGTATGCGTCGTTGCAGCGGTTGGAGCGAGACGGGTTCGTCGAGGTTGTCGAGACGGTGCAGGCGAGTGGTCCCGAGCGGACGGTCTACGCGGTGACCGAGGCGGGTCGGGTCGAGCTGGCGCGGTGGCTGTCGGTTTGCGAGCCGGCGGGGCCCTACGCCGCTGATGATCTGGTGCGCAAGACGGTGACGGCGCTGCGTCTTGGCACCGACGCGCGTGGATTCCTGGAGCGGCAGCGGGCGGTGCACTTGGCGCGGATGCGTGAGCTGCTCGCCCTCCAGGACGCGACCACGGATGTCGTTGGGCGGATCGCGGTGGATCACACGGTCTTCCATCTCGATGCGGACCTGCGCTGGCTGGAGGCGTCCGCCGCGCGGGTGGCGGACCGGGGAACCAAGGCGAAGGAGAGGGACGCATGAGCGACGTGCTGATCGAGGCGCGGGGATTGCGCAAGGCTTACGGACGCACCGAGGCGCTGCGCGGGGTCAGCCTCGAGGTAGGGGAAGGGGAGGTTCTGGCGATCACGGGCCCTTCGGGCAGCGGAAAGTCGACCCTGTTGCTTTGCCTGGCGGGAATCTTGCGTCCGGAGGCGGGTGAGGTCCAGTTTGCCGGGGCTCGGCTCGATGATCTCGGGGAGGCCGAGCGGACCCGCCTGCGGCGTCGGGAGTTCGGCATTGTGCTCCAGTTCGGGCAACTGGTCCCGGAGTTGACGGCCGTCCAGAACGTTGCGCTTCCCTTGCTGTTGGAGCGGCACGACCGTGCGGCAGCGTTGCGCGTGTCGTCGGGGTGGCTCGAGCGACTGGGGGCGGCGGACCTGGGCGAGGGGCTACCCGGCGAACTCTCCGGCGGGGAGGCTCAGCGGGTGGCGGCGGCGCGAGCACTGGTCACCAGCCCGCGGGTGGTGTTCGCTGATGAGCCGACTGGAGCGCTCGACACGGTCGCCGGCGACCAGCTCCTCGAGACCCTGCTCTCGGCGGCGCGGGAGACGGACGCGACCGTCGTGCTGGTCACCCATGAGAACCGGGTCGCCGCACGCGCCGACCGCGAGATCCGGCTTCGCGACGGGGTGATCTCGTGAACCGCCTCGCCTGGCGGCTGGCCTTCGCCGGCGGTTGGGGTCGCCCGGTGCTCCTGGCGTGCTGCACCGCCGTGGTCTCCGGGCTGTTGCTGGTCGCCGTGGCGGTGCTCTCGCTGCCACAAGATCCCTCGGAGTCCCTCTTCGGCGTCGTTGCCGACCCGGGAACACGCGGTGGGTACGTGTTTGGCACCGTGCTGCTCACCCTGCCGGCGCTGCTGCTGCTCCATCAGGTCGTCCGCCTGGGCACGTCTTCCCGCGAGCGCCGACTCGCCTCCCTACGGCTGGCCGGTGCGACACCGGCCGACGTCCGCAGAATCGGCGCGGTGGAAGTCGGCATGCCCGCCTTCGCCGGTGCCGTTGCAGGCATCGCCGTCTATGGACTGCTGCGGGTCGTGCTGGGAGGTGAACTGAGCTACCGCGAGACTTCGTCAGCGCCGGGGGACAGGTCAATGGTCGCCTCGCTTCGGCTGGTGCCCTCCAGCGTGACGCCGACCTGGTGGCAGGTGTTGGCGATCATCGTCGCGGTGACCCTGCTCGGCGTTGCCGTCGGACTCTTGGCCGGACGGCGGGTAGTCGTGTCCCCGCTCGGGGTGACCCGGCGTACGAACCGGCAGCCACCCCGCCCCTGGGGCGCCGCGCTGCTACTGATCGCCGGAGTGCTCATCGCGTTGGGATACGTGCTGTTGTACGGCTCCGCCTCGGGAGCGGTCGACGTGCTGGTGCCGCTGGTGTCCATCGCCCTGCTGGTCATCGGAGCTGTCAGTCTGACTCCCTGGGTCGGATACGTGGTCGGCCGTATGGTCGCCACCCGTGCCCGCACCGCAGCAGTGCTGCTCGCCGCCCGCCGCCTGTCGGCCGACCCCCGAGCGGCCGGACGCGCCGCCGCCGCGGTCGGCGGCATCGGGCTCGTCGCGGGGGGCGGAGCGGCCTTGCTGGCCGACCTGCTGGCCGCCAGCTGGCAGGTGGACCGCTTCTACTTCATCGGCTTGGCGATCACCGCCGTGGCCCTCGTCGTGGCTCTCGTCACCGTGGTGGGCTCGCTCACCGTCCACTCGATCGAATCCCTGATGGACCACCGACGGTCCGTGGCTGCCTTCGGCGCACTCGGCGCGCCGACCGATCTGCTCGCGCAGGCGCAGCGATGGGAGACCGGGCTGGTCGCGTTGCCCATGAGTACCGGCGGCACCCTGTTCGGGGCGGTGGGTCTTGGCGCCGTGATGGGCAGCACCTCCCCGGGGTACTGGTTCTGGTGGCTCATCTGCAGCACCCTGACTCTCGCGGCGACCACCGCGTTGGTGTGGGTCGCGCTCCGCCTGGCCGTACGCCTCACCCGGCCGTGGACCCTGCGCGCCGCCAATCCAGCCAACCTGCGCACCGGATGAGCATGCCCGGCCCGATCCACGGTCACGCCCGGCTCCGCCCCGACGCCATGCTGGGCGTCGATGCATGTTGTTCCGACGCATCGGACTCCTCATGCCCGAACGCCTCCGATGCCACGCCAGGCTCCGATGAACGCAGTGCATCGACTCGGCCCATCACTGATGGGAAGCCGGTCGAACCGGACTCCGGGAGGACGCCGATGGGCGACGCACTGACGTCGGGTGAGGCGCGCAAGCTCACCCGGGCCGAAGCACAGTGGCTCGACCAAGCACGGAAACGACTGCTCCACGCTTCCAGGCGCTCCACTCGAGAGGTCGAACGCCGACGCGACCAATGACGGCGCTGCGACGGATCCGGCCACACCCCCATGCGCGGTGAGGCGGTGACGCGGGTGGCTACACGTCAGCATGGCCCGTATCTGCACCTCAGCACAGAGCTTCACCGTCAGCGGATCCGGATGTTTGGAAGGCGGCACAACCGTTTCACCGACTGGCGCGGGCGCCCTCGTGGCACACTCGCTGTGCCAATGGGGGGCCAGCGTGCGACTCCGGCTCGTTCTAGCAGCCACCTTCCCCCTGGTGACGGTCGTGGGGTGCGCTACCGGCAACCGTGCCCGAGGCTGACGCGCCGATCTCGGCCTCGTCTGCGACTACGGGGGTCGCGCCACCGAGCGCCGCGCCGCCCTCCGGACCGCTACCACGCCGAGTCCGCGCAGCGCCCGAGCCAGGCGTTAGGCCAGCTCAGTAGTACCAGGGGTAGTCGGCAAGGGGCCTTTGGCAGTTGCGGGCTGGCGCTGGCAGTACCGTGAAAACCCAGTCTGACCTGCGCAAATGCGGATTCGGTCGTGACGGTCGTTGGTGGATGGTTCTGGCCGCTTCTGAACTTCTTGCGGACTTTTTGCGGACTGGCGAGCCGACACGTCCAGGCGAAGCACCACGAAAACTTGCTGCGTCCGGCCAGGTCACCCGAGCGTTCGATACCGCGGACCTTGCCGGACACGCTGCACACCGCGTGGCCCCAGACAGGGCTGATGCCTCGAGCCGGGCGCTACGCGAACGATGTCTCCGGAGAACCCCGTCCCGGGAACTCCTTCGGACGGGTCCATCGGGATGGCCACAGGGACGCCGGCGTCTCGGACGCTTGCTGGGCAAGTCACTGTTGATCGAGGTTCCTTCAGTTCGGCGGAAGTAGTGCCCTGGCCCTGCAGGAGGCCTCAAGGGCTATCGCGTTGGCGACGCAACCCCACTGCTCTTCCATGCCTCGCGGTCTGGCCCGCGGTTGACTATGAGCACCATCGCCCCGACTACGCACACCACCACCCCGCTGCCGAGGAGGAGCGCCACGGACAGGCTTGGGACGTGTAGCGCAATCCATGCGGACGTAGCCGCAGCGAGCATCAATAGGGCTGCCCCAGCGGCGGGCTGCCGCAGGCGAGTTCGGGCCAACGCAAACAGCGACACCGACAAATGGCAAGCAGCCGCCAGAAGCAGCACTGCTGAGACACCGAGGAGCAGATCGATCCACAGCGGTGCAAACCACGTGGCGCCCCGACCGCAGACACTGGCCGCAATAAGAGCACTCACCGTTCGTACGGCACGGTGCCCTGAAGTTCGATGACTGGTCTGGGTGCCCATGCGAGCAGTATTCCCCTCCCGTCATCTTCTGCTCTAGCAATTTAGTGCACGCGGAGGCGAACTCTATGCCTCGACAGGTCGTGAAGCCATAGCCTTTTGACAGCATTGCGTGCGTTCTATCCCACCTCTAATGTGCCGAATCAACTACTTCAACCGAAATCAACCAAATGGGGGAATCAATGAAACGCATGTCATACATCGCGACGGGCTGCGCAGCCGCGGTCGCCGGTGTCGCAGCCCTGACCGTAGCGCCGGGGAACACCGCTCATGCTGGGCCGCCGGCACCCAAAACAGAAGACCTTGTAGCGGGGATGGTGGCCTCCCAGTTGGGTGAGAAGCTCCGGCCGCAAGAAACGCGGCTGACGGGCGCAGTACTCACAGATCGACAGCAGTTCGGTGATCAGACGGTGGTTGTGGCCCACGGGAACGATGCCGCCGGGAAGCCGCGAACCTTCTTCGCGGTCATGCAGTATGAAGATGGCATTGGCTGGTACCCAGCAACGACCGTGGACCGCCCCAACGGCGACTCGTTTGCGTGGGCGGAATTGGCGCTCGCCGATGGCCGTCTCGTCCTTACCTGGGACCATTTGCCTGTCGGCTCCCATGTCGAGGTCCGCGGCAAGGCGCTCGCATCAACCGACGCCAGCGGGTTCGCGCTCACCACCGAGCCGGGCCTGACCGACACGGAGGTGGTGGTCCGATGAACCGGCGCCTTCGCAGGTACGGTATCGCAATCGTCGCCACGACAGCGCTCTTTGGCGTCGGTCTGACCGCTCCAGCCTTCGCGAACTCCACCTACACCTGCTCCAGCCCATATCTGGGCGACATGGCTGCCGCCCTCGCGCAGACCAACAAGGACACCAACGTGGTCGACGGCCAAGGCGCTGGTATCGACGACTTCGTCTCGTGCTCAGTCTTCTCATCGTGGGACGCCGACAACATGGTGGACACCTACCTATCCGGTCGTGTGTACGAGTACTCCTCGGGGTCCTACTCAACGTGCATTAATCGGATCCCTGGCTGGCGCGGCTACTGGAGCAACGAGAACCAATGGTGGCATGCAGACCTCGACACGGAGGAGACCTACCACTGCGGCTGGTACACCAAGCCAATTAAGGTTCGTAGCATCGCCAAAGGCCTCTACGGCGACGGGACCATCGTGTCCGCGACGGCCTTCGTCACTGACACGCAAACCTGACGGGCTGGTGATATGACAACCATGGTCGCCGTCGCGCGGAATCGTTGGGCCTACCAGTTCACCACCGGGTCGCGGGACGGGACGAACCCATAGACCACTCTGCACATACTCGCAGCTCACGAGCGAGCCGCAGGAGCGATGAAAGCAAGATCCTGTACTCGGCACGACAAGGCTATATTGACCGCGGCAGGTGCGTGAAAAGTCTGCCGACCCGGCAGACGGTAGCTGGCGAGATTCGCTGACCAGCCGACACCCGTAACAGGGAATCAGTGGCGGAACGGTACGCGTCGTCCGTCGTCGGGTCGAGTCCACGGTCGTGGTGGATGAAGGGGCCACCGCGTGATCCGGTGGCTGCACTCTAGGCAGTAAGTGCGGCCGGTGTCAGGTCCTCTCTCTCGGTGGTGGCCTCGTCGGTGTTGGCCAGGGCCATCCGGGAGCGGGTGAGGACGTCGAGCCCTAGGTAGCGGCGGCCTTCGATCCAGTCGTCGTGCTGCTCGACGAGGACGGCGCCGATGAGGCGGATTGCGGAGGTGCGGTCGGGGAAGATTCCGACGACGTCGGTGCGGCGACGGATCTCGCGATTGAGGCGTTCGTTTATCCGGCCCTCGTGGGCCGGTCAAGCATGTCCACGGGGTCGGTTCACCTTGGTTGGATGCTCGTCAGGTGGTTCTCGAGCGCTTCGGCGACGTGTCGGTGTCGTTCTTCCTCACCTGTCCAGCCCCGCTGTGCCGCGTCGGCTTGCAGCGCTCGGATGTCGGCGAGCTGGTCGGTCAGCGCGGGCTCAAACTCGGTGGCCGGGGTGTAGTTGTCGCAGGTCTCGCAGATGTTGGCGTAAGGGCAGGGCCCTTGGGACTCATGGCGGGAGCAGTAGCCGTGCGCGACGCGGGTCTTGAGCATCTCGCTGGCCAGCCAGGAGACCTTGTCGGGCACGATCGGTCGTCCGGCCGGTGTCAGGGTGAGGTGGCGGCGCATCTTGCCCATCGCCTCGTCGTAGGCGCCGCGCAGCGTGGGCGATGCCAGGGTGGCGTAGCGGATGGTCATCTCTGGGGTGACGTGACCGAGCAGCGCCATCAGCGCCTGCAGTGACATGCCGGCGTTGGCCAACGTGGTCGCGTAGGTGTGCCGAAGTTGGTGCGGCGTCACCGTCAGCAGCCGACCGGCCGGATCGCGAAGACCGGCTTGCGTCACTGCGGCGATGAGGCCGTTGCGGAGCCGGGTCGCTCCCAGTCGGCGGCCGTGCTCGGTGAACAGGAAGTCGGTAGGTCGCCGGGTGCGCGGATGTGGGATCGGGCGATGGCCACCTCGCCGATGCGCCCACTCGTCGAGGGCTTGCAGGGTCTGCTCGTCGAGTGGCACGGTGCGTTCGGTGGCGAGCTTGCCGAGCGGCACCCGGAGCCAGGTGCCGGCGGGTCCGTAGTCCACGACGGCGCCGACCTCCAGGTCGAGCAGTTCCCCGACCCGTAGGCCGGTGCCGCGCAGCACCTGCAGCCCGACCCGGGCGAACCGATCGGGCAGATCTGCGACGGCGGCCATCAGCCTGGCGTCGACGTCCGGGGCCAGCGCTCGTGGCAGCGCCCGGTCGAGCTTGGGAACGTCTGCGGTGAACACCAGCCGCCCGGTGGGTGCCTCGGCCCATCCCCAGGCGGCGATGTCCTCGAGCAGGTTCCGCAAGCTGAGCACGGCGGACTGTGCCACCGCCGCGGACACCGGCTGGGGGCGCGCCTTGCGGCCGCGCCAAGGCCGGGTCCGGTTCCAGATCAAGAACTCTTCGACGTGGCTGCGCTGCAGGTCGCGCAGGCTGGTGACGTCGGGGTGCTGGGCGGTGAGGAACTCCGCGAACGGCAGCAGGTCGTTGACCAATGACTCGACCGAGCGGGGGCGCAGCACGCTGGCTCGGGGTCTGGACGTAGCGCAGCAGCACGGTCCGGATCGCCTCGGCCATCACGACGTCGGCGAAGCGCTGCTCCACCGTCCGGGACCATGGCCGGCGCCGCGGCGGTGTCTCATGGACGCCGATCTCGAACATCAGCTGCCGCAGGCTGGCCAACCGGGCCCGGTAGGCCCGTAGCGAGGACTGCGACAGCTGCATCGTGTGGCCCAGCTGTTCGTCGAAGTCGGCGACGACCTGCTCGTTGAGGTCGGCGATGACGCCGCCGTGCCAGGCCAAGATCACCGCGAGGCACTCGCCGAGCACGGTGTCGACCCAGGCCGGGGTCCAGCCCAGCCGTAGGCCGGCGGCGCGTGCGGCGGCGAAGTCCTCGACCTGGTGGGCTTCGACGATGCCGCCGAGCCCGCTCAGGTTCTTCGCTGCCGCCAGTTCCAGGTCGAGCCGTAGCCGGCCGGTGCCGATCAGAAAGACCAGCAGCGGCCAAGCGCGGGTGCGGCGAAGCTCGGCGACCCGGTCCGCGGTCGGCAGTGCCATCCAGGCCGCCGGTTTCGGGTGAGCACCGAGGAACGCTCTGGCGCAACGCAGTCGGTCCCGCAGCGCCCGATCACTGCAGCCGAGCCGGTGGCAGTGTCCGACATAGGAACTCATCCAGTCGTGGTCTGCGGTGGTCGCGTTCCGGGCGACGGCGGCGCTCACCGGAGGTCCGTCAGGGTCGCGCGGGCGGCGGCGTACTCGGCAGCCAGGTGCTCGGTCGAGAGATGCACGTACCTGCTGGTGGTTTCCGGGCTGGCGTGACCCATCAGCTCCCGCAACGCCAGGAGGTCGATGCCCGCCGTGGCCAGCTCGGTGCCGTAGGTGTGCCGCAGCCGGTGCGGTCGGACCCTGGTTGCTCCCGAGGCGTCCCGGTGACGCCGGAACAGCGCCCGCAACCCTGCTTCGCTGACCGGTGCGCCGGTGGTAGGTCCGCGCAGCACCACGAAGCACTCCGCCGTGGCGAGCCCGTGTGGTCGTTCGTGGCGCAGGTAGGCGGCGAGCTCGGCGAAGAACGCAGTGTCGACCGGCACCACTCGTTCCCGGCCGCCCTTGCCGACCACCCGCAGCCGCCGTCGTCCCTGGTCGACATCCTTGAGCAGCAGGCCGCGGACCTCTGCCGAGCGCAGTCCACCGAGCAGCATGGCCAGCACCATCGCCCGGTCCCGATGGGTCCGCAGCCCGGACATGAAGGCCTGCACGTCGGCCAGGTCCAGCGACTCGGGAAGCCGACGCTGCTCACGCACCAGACGCCCGCCGCCGCGTGCACGACCCGGCCCGAGGTGGCCGAGCATGCCGCGAGCGGTGGGCCGCAGCCCCTGACCCCGCCGTGGTGCGGGGACCGGATTCACAGCACATGCCCTGCTCATCACCAGGAACTCGAAGAACGCCCGCACCGCGGCGACCCTGCGGTTGATGGTGGCGGGTGCAGCGCTGCGCGGCGCGAGCCGGACCACCTTCCCCGACGCCGGCGCGTGCGTGCCCTGCCAGTCGACCCAGGC
The DNA here is from genome assembly GCA_963801125.1 of uncultured Actinomycetota bacterium. Lineage (GTDB taxonomy): Bacteria > Actinomycetota > Actinomycetes > Propionibacteriales > Nocardioidaceae > Nocardioides_B. Next base: position 103,081 of record CAWDDL010000034.1, on the reverse strand, counting down.
GAAGACATCCAGCGGCTCGACCGCCTTCACTGCGAGGTCGCGCTCGTCGAGGAACCGGGCGAGGTTGGCCAGGTCGAAGGCGTAGGCCCGGACCGTCGCCGGGGAGAAGGCCCGCGCCCGTAGATGCGCCAGGAACTCGTTGCCGACTCCGGTGCCCGGCCAGTCGCCGACCAGGCAGTGCTCGCCAGCCACGACCTGTACCGACACCGGCAACGGAGCTTCCCTTCATCCACCATCCAGCATCAACCCGCGAGCCGGCCGGTGCGGGGACCTCAAGCTGCCGCAATGAACGTGTCCCTCGAGGGCCGGTTAACAGATATGGGGTTGTTGGACCAGATCTGGCGCCAGATCTCCTTGGGGAACGCGGTGAAGGCCAAGATGTCGGCACGGGCTTCCTCGAGGTGGTCGTGGACCTCGGGCAGCTTCTCGGCCACGGCCTCGAGCAACTTGTCGAACTGGGCATGTACGGCCTCGGCGTCGGGCTGGTCATAGACCGAGCGCAGCATCGTCTTCACCCCGGGCCAGACGTGCTTGGGACAGACCGCCATCAGGTTCGCGGCGTAATGGGTGCGACACCGCTGCCAGCTGGCGCCCTCCAGGGTGGCCCCGACGGCTGACACGAGCCCGCTATGGGCATCGGAGGTGACCAGCTTGACCCCGGACAGGCCGCGGGCGTTCAGACCACGGAACAGGGTCAGCCAGCCCGCCTCGGACTCGGCCGAGCAGATGTCGAGGCCGAGGATCTCACGGTGGCCGTCAGCGTTGACGCCGGTAGCGACCAGGACGTGGGTGGCCACCACCCGACCGCCCTCGCGGACCTTCATCGTCAATGCGTCCGCGGCCACGAACGTGTAAGGGCCGGCGTCCAGTGGCCGGGTGCGGAAGTCCTCGACGTGGGCGTCGAGCTCCTTGGCCATCACCGAGACCTGCGACTTCGAGAGCCGGGTGATGCCCGAGGGTCTCCACGAGCTTCTCCATCCGCCGAGTGGAGACCCCGAGCAGGTAGCAGGTCGCCACCACCGTGGTCAGCGCCCGCTCGGCACGCCGGCGGCGTTCGAGCAGCCAGTCGGGGAAGTAGGAGCCCTCCCGCAGCTTGGGGATCGCCACCGCCATGGTGCCGGTGCGGGTGTCGAAGTCCCGGGTCCGGTAGCCGTTTCGGGAGTTGGTCCGCTCCGGGCTGCCGCTCGCCGTAGCCGGCACCGCAGATCGCGTCGGCCTCGGCCGACATCAACGCCTGCACGAACGTGGACAGCATGCTGCGCAGCAGGTCGGGCTCGGCGCGCTGCAGGTGCTCAGCCATGAACGCAGGCAGGTCAATAGAGTTGGGGTCGACGGTCATCGTGGTGTCTCCTTCAGTCGTGCTTTCGCAGGTCTTCTGAAGGATCACGCGGTGGCCGTCCCTATGTCAGGTCGAGGTCGCCGAGCTCTTCGGAGTTGGCCGCTCCACCGTGTACCGCGCCATCGAACGCCAACGAGTCGCGGCTAAAGCTGGCCTCGCTGAGGCATCGTCACGGCACTGACCCGGCCACGGGCTGTCCCGTATCCAACACCCCACCGGGACGCCGGCGTCTCGGGCTCAACAGCTCGATGCTGACATCCGATTGAGGTTCCCCATGCGGGCCGAACTCATGGACTGCACCTTGTCCACGTTGCCTTACCGCCTTGGCTGAAGGCGTGCTGGCCGCTGCTAATCTCAGCATAGACCCTGCTCGAGATCGGGTCGCGGCGCTGTCGCTGCTTCACCGCGGCAGTAGACGGAATTTGGCGCAGCGCTGGACAAGCGCCGAAACGGCAGCAGGGCGACCGTGGGTTCGGCTGCTTGAGGCCGTCGTCACTAGGGGCAATGGTTCAGAGCCCAGCTGGAGCCGTGCCGGTGATGAATACGGCTGGGGGCTACACCGCGTGGCTGGTGCGCTAAGTTGCCAGTCCGAGCGTCTCGCCGAGGGTGCCTGCGCGCCTACACCCGGGAAGCGCGGTGTGGTTGGCCGAGCCGGTGGCCTGCGTCCACTAATCGAGTGCGTCGGACGCTGCGAGTCTCTCCTGCACGGGCACGAATTGGCGGTTCAGGTCTGCTTGGTAGGCGGCGAACAGGAGGCGGAGCTGTCGGCGTCGTCGTTGTAGCCCGGCGGAGGAATCGCTCGTGCGGAGCGGAGGCGTGAGCGCGCCGTACGTGGGCGTGGGTGAGGGATCGTGAAGGTGCCGTCGGAGTTGCGGGCGTCGAGGTCGGCGACGTCGTGCTCGCTACGGCTCGTCAGCGGAGCGCCTTCGTGAAGTGTCCTTCCGAGGACCCGCTCGCGCTGAGCCCGGCCGACTTCCTCCCAGCTGTCCAGGTGCATGGAGATCCGCCGCAGCGCCAGGTGGGTCCCTCCTCGCAGCGGCCCGTCGAGGATCCAGACCAGGCGCGCGAAGTTCCGAGCCTGGCCGCGGGTTTGTGGTGCCGTCGACTTGTCCGAGCAAAGTTGCGGGGTGTCGATCCTGGGGACGGGGCGGCTGTAACCAGCCGGGCACCAGACATAGAGGCAGGGATGGTCACCGGGGCGTTGCTCCCGATTCGCCGCAGGAAAGCGCCGCGCCACGGCGGTGCTGACGTGGGTAACGACGATCTGTGGCTCTGCGGACGGTGACGAGCCAAATGGGGTACCTGGTAGAGCGAGTTGCTGAGGCTCGTCGGCGGCCCGCCGAAGCCGCACGTCTCGGAGATGTGCAAGTTACTCCGACGGACCACCGGCGTGGAGTCACCACGCCTCACCCGTGCGAGCGGGGCGAAGGCGATGCGGTTCCACACCCTCCCCCGCCACCTTCGCGTGGCGGGTGAAGGGACGCCACCGCTGGGGGTTCTCTCATTGCCTCGACAGCTCTCGCGGCCCAAAGCCGTGCTCGCTCCGTCAATGCACGATCTCGCCACTCGCACAATCGGCGGTCATTGACACACAGGACCGACTCGAAGCTTTGGAGGATATCCATCGGAGGCAATCGCCGACCCGCTTCGTAGTCGCTGATGTTGCTGTGAGCAGAGAGCCCGATTTCGCGAGCCAGCCTTGCTTGCGTCATGCCTCGAGCGATTCGGTACTTGCGAATCTCGATCCCCAATCGAAGTTGTGCCGCGCCCCGACCTTCCATGTCGTCAAGCCACGGTGTGCTTCCGCCGAGGTCCATTGTCGGCGGCCACGAGAAACTGCCCGGAGACGGCCATAAAGCTGCCCGCTGGCGGACATGAGAACTGCCCGCTGACGGTCATGGGATCTGCCCGACACGACGTCGTCTGCCTCACCGGTTCCCACGGTTGAGGCCCCTCCTCAGGTGCGGTTGGCGGTGCTGATGCGCCGTTCGCCCTGAGGAGGGACATGTGAAGTCTGCCGAGGAGATCATGAAAATCTTGGATGCCTACGACCTGACTGGGTCGTTGCGTGATGCCGGCGAGTTGGCCGGCTGCTCGCACCACACGGTGAAGCACTACGTGGACCGCCGCGCTGCCGGCGGTGAGCTGGACCAGGCCGCAGCCCGGTCGCAGCTGATCGATGAGTACCTGCCCAAGGTCGAGGAGTGGGTCGAGCGGTCGTTCGGGAAGGTCCGTGCCGATGTCGCCCACGACAAGCTGGTGGCGTTGGGTTACAAGGGTTCGGAACGCACCACCCGCCGCGCGGTCGCGAAGGTCAAGGCGTCCTATCGCTCTGGTCGGGTGCGGGTGCACCGGCCCTGGATCACCGAGCCGGGGATGTGGCTGCAGTACGACTACGGCGACGGCCCGGTCGTCGACGGGGTCAAGACGGTGCTGTTCGTGGCGTGGTTGGCGTGGTCGCGGTTCCGGGTCGTGCTGCCGCTGCGCGACAAGACGATGCCGAGCGTGTTCGCCGCGCTGGACGTCACGTTCCGCCGGCTGGGTGGAGTGCCGACCTATGTGCTGACCGACAACGAGAAGACCGTCACGGTCGAGCACATCGCCGGGATCCCGGTCAGGAACCAGCAGCTGGTCGCGTTCGCCGAGCACTACTCGGTCGTGGTGCACACCTGTGTGCCTGCGGATCCGGCATCCAAGGGCGGCACCGAGTCGTCGGTGAAGATCAGCAAGGCCGACCTCGTGCCGAAGGACACCAACCTGCTCGAGGAGTACGCCTCGTTCGCCGAGCTCGAGGCGGCCTGCGAGGCGTTCTGTCAGAAGGTCAACACCCGTGCCCACCGGATCACGAAGCGGCCACCGGTGCAGATGCTCGCCGAGGAACGAGCCCGGCTGCACCCCGTCCCGGCGCAGGCACACACCATCGCGTTCGGCACCACCAGGGTCGTGCCGGCGAACACCCCGATGGTGACCTTCGAGTCCGGCCAGTACTCGGTCCCACACACCCTGCTCGGCGCGACAGTGTGGGTCCGCACCCACGGGGTCGGTCAGGACGAGTGGGTCGTCATCGTCCATGTCGGCGACGACGGTCCGATCGAGGTCGCCCGCCACCGTCGCGCCACGCCGGGAACGCCGAAGATCGATGACGGACACTTCCCACCCCAGCCGTCCGGCCCGCTGGAGCGCCAGCCCCGAGCGAAGAACGCCGCGGAGTCGCAGTTCCTCGACCTGGGTGAGGGCGCCCGCCTGTGGTTGGTCGAGGCCGCTGCCGCGGGCACGCCGCGGATGCGGGTCAAGATGACCGAGGCGCTCGCGTTGGCCAAGCTGTTCGACCCCGTCGAGGTCGACTGGGCACTGGGACACGCCGCGGTCCATGGCCGGTTCGCCGAGGCCGACCTCTCCTCGATCCTGGACCACCACGCCCGGCAGCCCGGCACCGGTGAGCACCGTGCCAGCGAGGACTCCTCGCTGACCCAGGGCACCGCCGCATGGGCACGGCTCGGCCAGCGGTCCACCACGGACAGCGACAGCGAGGTGACCCGATGACGACGAGGAGCCCCATCAGCACCGCGCCGCCGTTGCCGGTCGAGTTGGAGGAGCTGCTGCGCAAGCTGCGGCTGCCGCACATCCGTCGCCACGCCCCCGAGGTCGTCGCGACCGCGAAGGCCCAACGCTGGGAACCCGCCGAGGTCCTCAAGGCGCTGTTCACCGAGGAGGTCGCCGGCCGGGAACGCTCCGCCCTGGCCACCCGTCGGGCGGCCGCAGGGTTCCCGACCGGGAAAACCTTCGATGCGTGGCAGCCCGAGATCTCCTCGATCCCCGCCCCGACCCAGCAGGCGCTGCGGACCTTGGAGTGGGTCCACCGGCGAGAGAACCTCGTGGTCTGCGGGCCATCCGGGACCGGAAAGACGTTCCTGCTCGAAGCCCTCGGGCAACGAGCCGTCGAGCAGGGACTCAAGGTCGCCTGGTTCACCCTCGAAGACCTCGGGGTCCTGCTGCGCCGGCACCGTGCGGACGACACCGTCACCAAGGCCATCGCCCGAATCCTGCGGGCCGACCTGGTCATCGTCGATGACATCGGGCTCCTGGCCGTCGCCGCCGACGCAGCCGAGGGCCTCTACCGCCTCGTCGACGCCGCCTATGAGAAGCGCTCGGTCGCGATCAGCTCGAACCTGCACCCCTCCGGGTTCGACGAGCTCATGCCCAAGACGCTGGCCACCGCCACCGTCGACCGACTGCTCCACCACGCCCACGTCTGCCAGACCAGCGGCGACAGCGTGCGCCTGACCCAGGCACTCGCCGGCCAGGGGGTGAGCCCGTTGAGCTGAGCACCCTGGTCGGTGGTGGCCACAGCCCCCTGGGCAGATCCCGTGGCCACCACCGGGCAGTTCTCGTGGCCGTCAGCGGGCAGGTTTCATGTCCGCCCCCGGGCAGTTCCTACTGTCCCTTGACAGTCCATCCTTTCCCTCCGTCCCCCGTGCTCGAGCAGCCTGCGCCCGAGCTGCGTAATACCCATCGCAACCATGGAGCCCGCACATCTCCGTCGTCAACGCGGCGAATCCCCTCGCTCAGTAGTGGCAGTTCAGCCACACGGCAGAAGTCGTGTAGTACTTGCTAACGGTCAGGATCGTGAGGTGGTAGACGATATCGAATCGCGTTGAGCGAGTGCTTGAGCAGCGACCGTAGCCAGCGAATAGGTAAGGAGCGGTGTCGACCCCTTCGTGGTACCGGGAAGCGACATAGTCGCCGCCCTGACTGTCGACGTCTTGGTACAAAGAACCGAGGAATTGGTATTCCTTTCCAGTGTTGCAACGGTATTTGATGATCGCTTGAACATAACTCCCGTACTGATCCTGGGTCCGGTACGGCGTGCCATCATCGACGGGGTAGCAGCCAGAGAATGAAGGGGGTGTGCTGGCGGTTGCTGGGGGCGAAAAGAGAGTGGTCGCGACGAGAAGGCCCACAACCGTTGCGATCAGCTTGAAGCTTCGAATCCAAGAGCGGCGTGACGTGGCGCCGTGTGGTTTGTACATTCTTGGCCTCCCTAGGTTTTCGGTCGCGCGCCTTGCGCTACCTGGCTCAGAGTCGGCCCGTCCCTGGAAATCGACCCGTCGACCGACCCAGAGCAGTCGCATCGCAGACGGTTTGCCGACCGAAGACCGACGGTCCCCGCTCAGCCCTGTCAAGGGCCAGTGAGAACTGCCCAGAGAGCGTCGATCGAAGCCTGAACGTGGGAGACTGAGCCGATGACCACTCACGCCATGTCGAGTTCAGGTTCGGAGGGACTTCGAGTCCTGTTTCCTGCTCGATGGATTCCGTCAGATCGCTTTCCCGTATGGCACACCGGATTCGTCGTCTCGCCGGCCAATAATGGCGCGATCGGATTGATATTTGAGCATCCTTCGACCGAGGACGATCTCATTCGCGCGGCGAAGAACATCGAGATCGGCATCGAAGACGCCTCCGGATTTCCCGTTCAGGGGCTGGGAGGGTCATTCACATGCGGTTCAGGTGAGGGCTTCGTCGCGGTCCACTACTATGCGCCGATCGATGAGACGGCACTTCTCTCTGAAGTGGTTCTGCATATCCGGCACCCCGGCCTTGGAGTCGATTTTGAACAGCAGTCACAAGGTGAAGCTCCCCAGGTTTAATGCCGCTGCTGTTTGAGTCCGGAAGAATGGACAGCATGCCGAAGAAGATTGAGCCTGCTCTGAGGCAGCGCGCTGTGCGTCTGGTGTTGGAGCACCGGACTGAGTACCGGCAGTTGACGAAGTGGAGCGCCCCACTGGGCGTGAAGACTGTCCGCACCAACAGCGAGGGCGCGACGCGGTTCGTGACACCGCCTGGGCCCTCAACGCCAGAGGCGAGCGGGGCCTGGCCCCAGAAGGGCTCTACGGGCGCCGAAGGATGACCGCCTACTTCCGCCCCGCACCCCGGGTCCCTGATGCCCTCCGCCAGGCGCGAGGAACCGGGCGATGCGCATGCTCCGGACTGGAAGACGTGCGGCGGGCCAAGAAGGTGCGCACCACCATCGGCAACGCGGGGCGCGACCAGTACCCGATGGTCGCGCGGGACGCCACCCGGAGCGGGATACCGCTGCGGGACTGCAGAAACACGTCGGCTGCCGCTGACGCCCGTCACCGCAAATAGTTCGACGCCTGAAATCGTCTGCTGGTTGTCTCTGCGCGTGCGGGGCGACAGGGTGGGCCCCATGGTGAGCAGGGACCGTGACGCGGACGGCCGACCGCGCCAGGCCAGGCCGCGCGACGAGCTCGGCCGACCGCTGCCGTACGGCGCCGAGGGGGTCGAGCTGGTCCCCGAGGACCCGTTGCCGCCGCTAGACACGGTGCGGTTCGCTATCGAGCTGCTGGACCTGGGCCGGCCGTTCTCGGCCCACGAGGTCTTCGAGGCCCGCTGGAAGGACGCCCCTCAGGCTGAGCACGACCTTTGGCAGGGGTTGGCCCAGCTGTGCGTCGGGCTGACCCACGCCCTGCGTGGCAACGCCACCGGTGCCGGGCGGCTGCTCGAGCGCGGCAACGGCCGGCTCGAGCGCTACGCCGCGACCGGCGCTCCGACGTACGGGCTGGACCTGGCGGAGTTCCGCACGCGGATCCACCGCATGGCCGGCACTGACTGACATCTGCCAGCCAAGTGGCCACCGCCCTACCCGGAGAGGCCTCGGCAGAGGTTTCGTGTAAGAACCTCGCGCGGCGCCTTTGACCTGAGTCGTGCCACGTTAGTCACCCCGGGGTAGGGCGTCGAGGATGGTCTCGGCGTCGGGCGTGATGGTGGGTTCGGCTGTGAGGGTGTGGCCGGCCACGTCGACGGTGACCGAGCGAAGCGGACGCAGGGTTCGGATGAGTTTCTTGATCGAGACGTCGGTCTGGTCCTGCAGATGCCGGCTGATCGCGAGGGCGGCGAAAACGATGGTCAGGTGCGCCTCGATCGAGTCACGCTGGCGGTGGAAGATCGGCCGGGCGCGGAGGTCGCTCTTGGTCATCCGGAACGACTTCTCGACCTGCCACAGGTCGTGATACGCCGCGATCACCGCCCTGCTGCTGACCGCGACGGTGCTGTTCGTGACCAGCATGGTGGGGCTGGCTCGAACCTACCGATTCATGGCGGCGGTGCTGGTGGCAGCAGCCCTGTTGCCGTGGGTGGCGAACTTCCTGCACAACTTCGAGGTGGGCTGGTTCGCCCGCGTGGACCTGACTCCGTTCGCGTTCATCGTGACCGGCGGTGTGCTGGTGTGGGGTGTGTTCCGCGAACACCTGGTCAGGATCTCGCCGCTTGCCCGCAGCGCGGTCGTGGACAACCTGCCCGACGGGGTCCTGGTCCTCGACACGTTCGGCCGGATCGTGGATGTGAATCGCGCCGGATGCCGCATCTTCGGCCGGCCTCGCGGCGAACTGGTCGGCGTCGCAGCGGCCGACCTACTCACCCCTGGGAACGAGTCGGAGAACCTCACGGCCGAACCGGAGACCGCGCAGACACCCTCGGCCGAGCAGCTGCTGCGGGTCGAGGCATCGGGGACCGGAGCCACCACCTCGTTCCATGTGCGCCGCGAACCACTCACCGACCGAGGTGCTCACCCGGCCGGCGAGGTCGTGGTATTGCGCGACATCACCGATCGGGTGCGCGCCGAGGCACGGCTGCGTGAGCTGCTCGCCGAACGCTCTCGGGTTGCCGCGGCCCTGCAGACGAGCCTGGCGCCCGGCGAGCTGCCGGCGGTGCCCGGGTTGACCATCGCCACCCGCTACGAACCAGCAGGCGACGGCCAAGAGATCGGCGGCGACTTCTTCGACGTCTTTGCCCTCGGCTCGGACCGGTGGGGGCTGGTTATCGGCGACGTCAGTGGAAAGGGCGCCGAGGCCGCAGCGGTCACCGCCCTGGCCAGGTACACGTTGCGCACCCTGGCGCGCCCCGACCAGTCCCCCAGCGTGACCTTGCGCGAGCTGAACACGCGGCTGGTGGCCCAGACCGCCGTGGAACGACACTGCACCCTGGTCTACGCCGTGGCCACTCCCCGCGAATCCACGGTCGAGCTCGAGCTGAGCCTCGCGGGCCACCACCCACCGTTGGTCCTGCGCGATGGTGGCAGCGTGGAGCAAGTCGGCCGGCTAGGCACCGCGCTGGGTCTCCTAGAGAACCCCGACCTGCACGACGCCCGGCTGGTGCTTGGTCGAGGAGACCTGGTCTGCATGTTCACCGACGGGCTGGTCGAGGCTCGACGCGGAAACGACATGTTCGACGCCGACCGCGCCGCCTCGGTGCTGCGGAACATGCTCGGCCACAGCAGCCAGGAGATCGCCGACCAGCTCGTGGCCGAAGCCCGCCGGTTCCACGGGGAACCCGAGCTCGCCGACGACCTCGCTGTCCTCATCGCCCGCGCCTACCCCAACCCGCCGACGGCTACCGGCAGCTCCTGAGTTCCGCTCGTCCGGTCTGGAGCTAACCTCAGCAAGGCCTGGTCTACCGATGGCAGCACGACGCTGCGCCCGCGCAATCGGATCACGACGCGGGGTCGCTCCGCGTGCCGATCGGCCTGTGGGATCCTCCGAGCGACGATTGGCCAGAGGGAAGGGTCCGGGCAAGCGGGCGACCCTCGCCTTCTCGCCGTCTGTCGGCCTGGCAGAGTTTGGCGCGTAGCCGCGTTGAGGGCCGCTACCCAGACCCCGACTTATCCAGAATCGCTGATCACCGCTGACCATCACCGGCTGCTCAGTTTTCTCCTCCAACGACCCGACGACACTCCATTTCGACCCCGCGGATCGTCGGCACGCATGCTACGAAGGACGTGGATGGGTCGCCCGTGGAGGGGCGGCCCACGAGTCGTTTCAAGGGTAGTTGTTGGACGTTGCTGGCAGTCGCTGACCGCTCCGTCCGGCACCGGATGCGGGGTGATCGGCGTGCACGGTGGGATGAAGTTCTATCGCGGCTCCGCTGCTGCCGCGCGCTCCTACGTGGAGTCCGACCACTCCCGTGCCGACGACTATTACCTCACCGAAGGCTCCGGCGTCGCCACCCGGTACGCCGTCGAGGTGAGCGGCTCGGTGAGCCCGACGGTGAGGCACGCCGGTGAGCTCAACGGCCGCACCTACGAGCAGTGGGTCGCCGGGTACGACGTCGAGACCGGCAAGGCGAAGGGCCGCCTGCGCGACGACGCGAACGCGCTGCGGTTCGTCGAGGTCACCGTCAACGGCCCCAAGACCTGGTCGCTGGCCGCCGCCCTGCACCCGGAGGTGTCGGCGGCGTTGGATGCCGCGCAGGGCCGGGCAGCCGAGCAGATCATCGCCTGGGTCGCCGCACATGCGACGACCCGGGTCGGACCACGCGGCCGGCAGGTGCAGGTCCCGGTCGAGCAGGTCGAGGCCGCGGTGATCCGGCACTACACCTCCCGGGCCGGCGACCCCCACCGCCACCTCCACGTGCAGATCAACGCCCGGGTCTTCGCCGAGCGCACGTGGCGTGGCTTGCACTCGGTGGGAACACGGGACTTCCTGGAGGCGATCAACGGGATCGGACACGCCGCGGTCGCCACTGACCCCGAGTTCTGCAGGGCCCTGGCGGAGCACGGCCTGACCCTCGACCCCGAGTCGGGAGAGCTCGTCGAGTTAGCACCGTACGTTCCGCGGTTCAGCGCGCGGGCAGCGCAGATCGGGCGGAACCTGGATCGGTTCGAGGCCGAGTGGCGGGCCGGGCACCCCGGCGAGGAACCGGGGCCACGGCTGCGGCAGGCGTGGGACCGACGCGCATGGGCCGAGGCGCGGCCGGGCAAGGTGGTGCCTACGGACGGTGCGGCGATGGTCGCCGCGTGGAATGACGAACTGCACCGTCTGGGCTACCGCGACCGGAACCAGCCGACCACCCCGGCCCGGGGGCCACGAGTCGGGGAGCTCGACCGCGATCAGGCCGTCGAGCTGGTGTTGTCGAGGTTGGGGGCGAAGCGGTCGGCGTGGAACGCCGCCGACATCCGCGGCCAGGTCGAGCAGTCGATCGCCCAGAGCGGGCTGATCGCTGACGCGGCGGTGCGGATCGAACTGGCCGAGGACCTCACTGCCCGAGCGGTTGCCGCCTGCATCCCGCTCCTGGATCGCGACGACGTGCCCGCACACGTCCGCGCCCTCACCTCTCCGGCCGTAATCGCCGTCGAGGACCGCATCACCCGCCTCCTCGGACTCCAGGGCTACGCGCGCGGTGAGGACGTGAGCCTTCCAGCCGGGGTGGCGATCATGCTCGACCCCGGCCAGCGCACGGCCGTCGCCGCCCTGGCCGGGACGAAGCACCTGCTGGTCATCGAGGGCGCGGCTGGTGCCGGCAAGACAGCCACGCTGGCGGCAACCCGGGAGATGCTCACGGCTCAGGGCCGTAGGCTCATCGTGGTCACGCCCACGTTGAAGGCCGCCGAGGTCGCGGCCGGTGAGATCGACGCCCCCGCGTTCTCCGCGGCATGGCTCGCCCACCAGTGGGGGTGGCGGTGGGACGAGGACGGCCACTGGACCCACACCCGCACCGAGCCCCTCGACCCACGCGCCGTACTCGGCTCCGGTGATCTGCTGGTGGTCGACGAAGCCGCGATGCTCGACCAGGACACCGCCCGCGCCGTCCTGGAGATCGCCCACGAGCGCGGGGCGCGGGTGGCGTTCATCGGTGACCGGCACCAACTCCCCGCCGTCGGCCGCGGCGGAGTCCTCGACCTCGCCGCCCAGCACGCCGGCCCCGACGCGACCATCGCCCTCGACGTCGTGCACCGGTTCACCGACCCCGCCTACGCCGAACTCTCGACCAGGATGCGACGCGGCGAGTCGGTGTTCGACGACCTGTGGCAGCGAGGTCAGATCCGGCTGCATGCCAGCGAACCCGAACGCCTCGACGCCCTCGGCGCGGAGACGGCCGACGCGATCCTCGCGGGCCGGTCACCACAGGCGCTGATGGCCGACAGCCGCGAACAGGTGACCGCGCTCAACGGCGCGATCCGCGACCGACTCGTCGCCGCCGGGCGGGTGGACGACCGGCGGGTCGTGGTCAACCAGACCGGTGAACGCCTCGGTGTCGGGGACCGGATCGCGACCCGGCGCAACGACTGGCAGCTCGGCGTCGCCAACCGGCAGACCTGGACCATCACCGCCATCGCCGACGACGCCACCGTGACCCTGCGCAACGACTCCGGGCAGACCCGCGACCTCCCCGGCTGGTACGCCGAAGGCTGGGTCGAGCTCGCCTACGCCACCACCGTCTACGGCGCCCAAGGCGACACCACCCGCGTCGGGCACATGGTCATCGGAGACTCGACGTCGGCGGCGTCGGCGTACGTCGGGATGACCCGCGGCCGACACGACAACGTCTCCCACCTGGTCGCCGAGACCCCCGAGCAGGCCAGGACGGTCTGGGAGCAGGTCTTCTCCCGCGACCGTGCCGACCTCGGCGTCGCCCACGCTCGCCTCCGAGCCATCGACGACATCGACCGCTACGGCCCCAACGCCCCCGCGAAGGCCCGTGCCCAGGCGGCCGCGAAGCGTCGGTCGCAGGATCGTCGGGCAGAGAACCGGCGCCAGTTCGAGCCGAGGCCGTCGGAGACGCCCGAGCCCGCTCGACCCTCGCACGCCAGCCCAGGCATCGGTCTCTGACGAAGATGCTCGAAGTTCCTTCAAGACCACCACGGGCGAGTCACCACGGGCGGGGTTGACCTGCACAAACACCCGCATCCCCGTACTCGCCCGTGCTGCGCCCGTCCCGCCCGTCCTACTCGACCACGGGCGCAATTTGGTGCGCCCCTCCCCTCACGCTGGGGCCATGACCACCCTCACAGTCTCACCATCCGAGAGATTTTCAAGTCTCGGAGGGGCGCCCCCAGCACTGCGCTGACCAGCGCAAACGCCTGCGCCCCTCCCATCGCCCCTCCTGCGCCCCTCCCGGGACGGGCGGCCCCAGGACGGGCGCAAATTGGTGCGCCTCCTAAGCAAAGTTGAGCCCGCGATGTCCATTCGCGACCCGTGGCTCGCTTGAAGATCCCGCCACACCCATTCACCACAACGACAGGAGAACCCGATGACCACCCGCCTTCACGAGGACGACCGCCACGAGAACGACGAGATGCTCGGCATCGAGGAGGCCGCCGCTTACCTCCGCGTGCCCGTAGCCACGATGCGGTACTGGCGCTACTGCGGCGACGGCCCCTTCAGCTTCCGGCTCGGTCGTCGGGTCCGCTACTGGAAGACCGACCTGATCCTCTGGAGAGCCGAACAGGGCCGGCGCCCCGACGTCCAGGGTTCCCAGGCCTGAATCTCGTGGGGTTCTCCACAGGAGCGCGGGTCCGACTCGCCCCGGCCCGCGATCCGATCGACCCTGCCTGTGACCGGAAGGAGGTGACGCATGGCCGGCAATATCGCCAAGCGGCCCGACGGCCGTTGGCGTGCCCGCTACCGCGACGAACGCGGCCGCGAACGCTCGCGACACTTCGAGCGCCGCATCGATGCCCAGCGCTGGCTTGACGAGGTCACCACCACGCTCCGTGATGGCACGTGGGTCGAACCCCGGGCAGGCAACATCACCTTCGACGACTTCTATGCCGACTGGGCACCGCGGCAGCTGTGGCTTTCCTCGACCAGAGCCAACGCCGACCTCGCGGTCGGGTCGGTCCCGTTCGGCGATCTGCCGTTCAAGGCGATCCGCCGCTCGCACATCGAGACCTGGGTCAAGTCAGCATCCGAGCGGTGGGCTCCCTCGACGGTCAAGACCCGGTTCGTGATCGTCCGCTCAGTGTTCCGTGCCGCGGTCGCCGACCGCGTCATCGGCACCGATCCGTGCATCGGCGTCACCCTCCCTCGGCGCCGCAAGGCCGAGGCCGCCATGCAGATCCCGACGACCGAGGATGTCGGACGGCTCCTCGCCCACGCCGACAGCACGCGGATCTCCACCCGCAAGGGCTTCCGCGCCTACGTCGCCCTGTGCGCGTTCGCTGGCCTCCGCAAGGGCGAAGCAGCGGCCGTCCAACTCGGCGACATCGACTTCCTTCGCCGGACGCTGAACGTCTCCCGGCAGTTGCAGCGAGACCGGTCAACCTACGTCGTCCGGCTGCCGAAGTACGGCTCCGAGCGCGTCGTCTTCCTGCCCGACGAGCTGGTGGCAGTCCTGGCAGAGCACGTGGCCGCACATCTGCCCAGCGCCGAGCCCGACGACTGGCTGTTCACGGTCAATGACCGTCCGATGTACGACAACGACATCACCTGGCGCTGGCGCGCCACCCGAACCGCGGCGAAGCTCCCGCACGTCCGACTCCATGACCTGCGGCACTTCTACGCCAGCGGCCTCATCGCAGCGGGCTGCGACGTCGTCACCGTGCAGCGCGCCCTTGGTCACTCGACCGCGACGACCACGCTGAACACCTACAGCCACCTCTGGCCGACCGCCGAGGACCGGACCCGCGCCGCGGCCGGCGCGCTGATGAAGCAGGCGCTCGGAGCTTTAGAACAGGCGCAGTGACCACAGGCCAGCGACACGCTGGAGAGCTTCGTCGTCGAGCTCGATCGGACTCTGGTCGACCAACTCGACCGCTGTGCCTTCGAAGATCGCCCAGCACTCCCACTCTGACGCGATGCGGCTGGTGTACCTGATACCGGAGTAGAGCGGCGTCCCATCGACCTCTGTCGCCGTGTAGGCGAACTCCGCGATCAGACGACTCAGTCTCCGGTCCTGGTTCGTCACAGCAGACAGGTCGAGAGGCTGCTCGTACCCGAGCCCGACCAGGTCACTGGAAAGGACCTCGCTCAGGAACTCGTGAGTCTCCGGCGCTTCCACATCGAGGAAAGGCAGCGGGTCAACGAGGCGGATCGTCGCGAGAAGCCGTTGGAGCCGCCAGTCCTGCGGGACTCCGCCGACGACCATGAACCCGGGCTCCTCGTCCTTGAGAAGCTCCCGCATCCTCGGAGTCGGCCGGAACCGTGCCAACGTCTCGGCGAAGCAAGCCTCGGCCGTCGTAGCGGCGTACAAGACGCCACCACCAGGAACGTCGAACCGGTTCCCGGCTTTCGGCAGCGCGGCATCGAGTGGGCTGATCGTGGAGAACCTGAGGAGGCCGCTTGCTCGCCCGACCCGCAACAACGGGTCGGGCGGGGTCGCGACCGCAGGCTCCGCCATGCGGCTCTCAGGCCCCGGCAAGGAACGCGCGCGCAGCCGCAAGCGTCTCGCGGTTCAGACCGTCGTGAAGCGCCTCGGCAGGCGAAAGATCGTCCAACTGCGGATTGCTGCCGAGGAACCACGCCCGGATCGTCGCGTCGGCCTCGACCGACTCCAGCATCTTGACGACCTGATACGCGATTCGCAGCGGCAGCAGCGAAGCCTCGCCCGCCTCGGCTCCTGCCTTCCACCGAGAGATGGTCGAGGGGTCACGGTCAACGATGAAGGCCACCACCTTGGTGCCCAACTTGGACGTGAGTGCTTCGACAAGGTCGCCCTGCCCCACACGCACGGAGTCACGGTGAGCAGTGCGACGAGCCTGATCGGACGATGCAGCAACAGCAGCCACCGGCGTTCCTTTCCCGCTCTCGTTGACGTCTTCCCTGCAAGCATAGCCTCAGATCAGATGCGTACGGCTTGCATAACAGATGCGTGATGTGTTGCAAGTCGCCCGGATCGCGAGAGGTCAGCCCGCCGACCGGCGCAGTCCCGGTCGGTCAGCGCGGGTGGTTGTCGGGATTCTTGCGGACTTTTTGCGGACTACAGGGGGTTTCGCGAACCCCTAAACCCCCTTTGACCTGGGCAAACGCGCAAATCTCAGTAGTACCAGGGGAACTCCGACCAGTCCGGTTCGCGCTTCTCCAGGAACGAGTCACGTCCCTCGACCGCCTCGTCGGTCATGTAGACCAGCCGGGTGGTCTCCCCCGCGAACAGCTGCTGCCCGACCAGCCCGTCGTCGATCAGGTTGAACGAGTACTTCAGCATCCGCTGCGCGGTCGGGGACTTCCCGTTGATCTTGCGGCCCCAATCCAGCGCGACCTTCTCCAGCTCGGCGTGCGGAACGACCTGATTGACCATCCCCATGCGGTGGGCGTCCTCGGCGCTGTACTCGTCGCCGAGGAAGAAGATCTCGCGGGCGAACTTCTGCCCGACCTGACGGGCGAGGTACGCCGACCCGAACCCGCCGTCGAACGACCCGACGTCGGCGTCGGTCTGCTTGAACCGGGCGTGCTCGGCCGAGGCCAGCGTCAGGTCTGAGACAACGTGCAGGGAGTGACCGCCACCGGCCGCCCACCCCGGCACCACGCAGACGACCACCTTGGGCATGAACCGGATCAGCCGCTGGCACTCGAGGATGTGCAGCCGGCCCAGCTTCGCCTTGTCCACGGTCTCGGCGGACTCCCCCGACGCGTACTGGTAGCCCGCCCGGCCGCGGATCCGCTGGTCGCCCCCGGAGCAGAACGCCCAGCCGCCGTCCTTCGGCGAGGGCCCGTTGCCGGTGAGGATCACGCAGCCGACGTCACTCGAGATCCGCGCGTGCTCCAGCACCCGGAGCAGCTCGTCGACGGTGTGCGGCCGGAACGCGTTGCGCACCTCGGGCCGGTCGAACGCGATCCGGACCGTGCCGTGCTCGACCGCGCGGTGGTAGGTGAGGTCGGTCAGGTCCTCGAACCCTGGCACCGCCGTCCACGCGGCCGGGTCGAAGATCTCGGAGACGTGCTCGGGGGTCTGCTCTGGCATGGCAGGCAGGCTACTGCGCGCCCCCGCGTGCCCTGCTCACGCCCGCCAGACCGGCGCGATGTCTCGGTGGTAGCCCCGCCCGAAGACGCGGCTCAGCACCGCGCGAACTGGCCCCGGAACAGTGCTCGACAAGTAGCGCCGCTCCTCGTCGCCCATCCCGTCCTGGACCCAGGCAAAGAACCGGCCGGCCACGGCGGGCGGCTCGCTGCGCAGCTTCTTCTCCGCCGCCTTCCACTCCGGCGAGTCCAGGTGCTCGCGCAACAGCGGGTCCAGGTCGCGCTCCTCGTGCTCGAGGTGACCCTCGACGACCTCGCGGGTGTGCCGGACTGTCGCGAGAGCAGCGTCCGCGGCGGCTCGCGACCCGCTGCCGGCGTACGACGCCATCGCGGTCTTCGTGGCCGCGAGCGCCTGGGCCATCGCCTCGTGCTCGCCCTCCATGGCCTCGAGCAGCGCCGGGTCCGCACCGAACCCGGCGAACATCGGGAACACGTGGGTGTCCTCGCCGCGGTGGTGCCGGACCAGCTCGCCGTGCAGGTACCCGAAGGCCCGGTCGAGATCCTGGGCGCGCCCGCGGTCGTGGTCGGGCACCGCCGCCAGCGCGTCCTCCAGCCGGCGGAGGTCCCGTCGTACCGCGCCGTGGATCACCCGGTTCATCGTCATCGACTCGTCCATGACTCGACGGTAGGACCAAACTGGCCGCACGCGCGAGCGGAACAACCGGTTTGGCCACGACGTTATGCCGGTCATGGCACTGACAGGTGAGTACGTCCCGAGCACGCAGAAGTGGGTCCGCGACCAGGTCGAGGTCTACGAGAGCTCCGGCGGCACCCAGGGCACCACCTTGCGCGACACCGGTCTGCCCGTGGTGATCGTGACCTCGCTCGGCGCCCGCAGCGGCAAGCTTCGCAAGACGCCGTTGATGCGGGTCGAGCACGACGGTCGCTACCTGCTCGTCGCGTCGCAGGGCGGGGCCCCCAAGCACCCGACGTGGTACTTCAACCTCAAGAACCACCCGGTCATCGAGCTGCAGGACGGCCCGATCAGGCAGGAGATGGCCGTCCGCGAGCTGGGCGGCGACGAGAAGGCGACCTGGTGGGAGCGCGCCGTGGCGGCGTTCCCGAACTACGCCGACTACCAGCGTCGGACCGACCGCGAGATCCCGGTCTTCCTCGCCGAGCCCGTCTGACCGTCCTCCCGGGTCAGTCGGGCAGACGCTCCCCGGTGACCGCGTCGAAGACGTGCTTCTTGCCTTCACGGATCTGCCATCGTCTGCGGGTCGGACCTGATGGCGCTCGGTTCCGACCGAACGGCCGGGTCAGCCCGCGCGGTGGATCGAGACCGCCAGCGCGGCCAGGTGCTCGAGTCGCGCCAGCTCGGAGTCCAGCACCTCGGGACCGCCACGGCGGCCGAAGACGATCACCTCCTGGTCGTCCTGCAGCGGCGCGCCGGCGACCAGGGTCGACTCGAGGTGCGCCCACTCCGCGGGGAGCTCGAGCCGGGCGGCGTGGGGTCGGGGGAACCAGCCCGGGTCGTCGCCGCCGAGATCCGGCGCCGCGGAGGTGCCGTGCAGCACCTTGGGGCCGCCGTCGGTGAGTCGCACGCGCAGGGCCCAGTCGGCGCGGAAGGTGATCGGGAGCAGGTCGACGAGCTCGTCGCAGGCCGTGCGCGGGCTCTGGGTCAGCGTCTCGACCGCCTCGAGGTCGAGGAAGATGTTGCCGCCGGCGGCGTAGCGGGAGATCCACACCACCTGCACGCCGTCCAGCTGGTTGCACGCCGAGACGACCGAGTCGGGCATGACGCCCGGCGCGGTCTCCAGCAGCACGTCGTCGACCGCGGTCCCGTCGTCTCGGTGCTCGACGATCTCGATCGCCTCGATGTCGCCTCCGGCCTCACCGATCGCGGTCGCGACCCGGCCGAGCGACCCTGGCACGTCGGGCAGCTCCACACGGAGCAAGAACGGCATCCCTCTACTCGTCCCTTCGCAGCGTCACCGGGGCGCCCACAGCAACACGTCCCGGTACGACGACCTCGGCGTCCACCCCGAAATGGACGTCGCCGCCACTGAGACGATAACCCGCCAGCGCCTTCAGCACCGGGACGTCCCGGGCACCGGTCTGCGGGTTCAGGTCCACCACGGCGCACCGGGGCACCGTCCCCCGCACCCGGACCACGGCCTCGCCCAGGGCCAGCTCGTGGCCGACCCAGGCATCCTCGGTGTGTGCCGCGAGATCCCCGGTGTCGACCAGGAAGGTCGCGCGGAACCGCTCCGCCGCCGCGGCGAGCCCGAGCCACTGGTCGAGCCGGGCCATCGAGCCGGTCGTCACCAGCGTGACGGAGCCGCCGTAGACGACCTCACCCGGACGGGTCACCCGAGCCAGCCGCACGTCGTACTCCAGGTGCGCGGAGAGCGCCTCGGACCACGGTCCGTCGAGCAGCTCCAGCTTGGCCTCGCGGCCCCAGTAGTCCGCGGCCAGGACCTCCCCGGTCGGCGCGGGGATCCCGTCGACCACTCCGGCGGGCAGCTCGACGCGCAGCCCGCCGCCGGCGAGGGCGGCCCGGGCCTGCAGCATGGTCGGGTTCTCCACGGTGCGCAGCACCCGGCCACGAGCCGGGTCGACCAGGCAGAACGCGCGGTCGCCCACCGGGCCGCCCGCGTCGAGCTGCGCCGACGCGTGCTCCGCGTGCCGGGCTCCTTTGAGCGGGGTGAAGCCGATCCGTCGCACATCCACGGCCCGACGATCTCACGGAGGCGTTACGGCGAGGTTTCCTGCTTCCCGAGCGGGAACGTCCCCACGACCTCGTAGCGCGGGCGCCGGCGCGGTCCCTCGCCCAGGTGCGACTCGACGAGGGTGACCTCGGTCGCCGTCCAGCTCGGTCCGCGGTAGCCCTCCAGCACCCGGATCCATCGGGTGGCCTCCGCCGGGCGACCCAGGCGGGCCAGGGTGAGGTGCGGGTGGAAGCGGCCGCCGGCGGCGTCCGCCCCGGCCTTCGTCGCGGCGGCGCGGGTGCCCACCGCGAGGTGCCGCAGGTCGGCGTCGCGGCTCCCGCTGTCGATCCCCGCGTAGAGGACCTTGGCGCGGGCCGGGTTCGGGAACGCGCCTCCCCCGCAGACGGCCAGGTCCACAGGTGTACGGCGCGCCGCGGCCCGGCCGAGCCGCTCGACCAGGTCATCCAGGCTCCGGTCCGCCACGCTGCCCATGAACGCCAGGGTGACGTGCCACTGTTCCGGGGTGGTCCACCGGAAGCCGGGCTCGGACTCCTGCCGCGGCGCGAGGAACTCCTCGAGGTCCTCGACCACGTCGTCGGGGGGCACCAGCGCCGCGAACATCCGCACGCCCCGACGCTAGCGGCTAACGGGAGGAGCACGGGCTCCCGCAGCCGACGTAGGCGGGGGCACCACCGACGACTGCAGCTCCCAGCGCCGCCCGTCGTCGACCCGAAGGTAGGCGGTGTTGACGCCGGTGAACAGGTGGCGCCACACGATCGCGGCGTCCCTGCCGACCAGGCAGAGGGAGAGCCGCTTCTCGCCGTACGCGTTCTCGGCGGTGCCCGCGGCGAGCTCCCTGACCCCCCGGTCCAGCCGCCACGGGGCGAACGGGTCGGCGTCGGTCAACGGCGAGCGCGCCGACCGTTCCGGGGGTCCGGCGAGGAAGCCGATCGCCGGGGGGACCCATCGGCGCACGCCGTGCTCGGGCGGCTCGGTCACGGCGGACAGCGTGGTCAGCAACCGGGGCTCGTCGCCGCCGATGACCCTGCCGTGGGCCCACGAGACGTTGCCGCTCGGGGTGTAGGGCCGGACGGTGGCGTCGCCGAGGCTGCCGGGCCCGGCCTCGCGGACGACGACGCCGTCGAACCCGACCCCCCAGCCGGCCACCTCGCGCGCCTGCGGGCCCACGAGCAGGCTCGGCGCAGCCAACGGGTAGCGCTCGGTCATGGGCGTCGTCGACGGACGGGGCCCTTCGACCAGCTCGGTGCGCGTCGTGCAGGCGGACGCAGTCGTCACCACCAGCAGCACGGCGGCTGCTCCCCCCAGGGACCGCATGGGCCCATCGAAGCAGAAGCGGCGCCCTCCGGCTGCACTCGCTCAGGTGGCGTCGGTCAGCTTGAGCACGTCGAGCACGGTGCGCGCGGCAGGGCCGCCCTCCGCCTCGGCGATCGAGACGGCGGCGGGCACGTCGAGGTCCGCGGCGAGCGCGGCCAGGACGGCCGCACGGCCGGTGTCGGAGCCGGGCCGGCCGGCCGCCGCGTAGAGCCGGTCGAGCTGCTGGACGGCCGCCGCCACCATGCCGGGCTCGAACTCCCAGGCCTGCGACCACGGCCGGTTGAGCAGCATCAACCGCAGCGCCGCCCCCGAGGCATCCTTCAGCAGGTCCCCGACCAGGACCAGGTTGCGGGTCGACTTCGCCATCTTGGTGCCGTCGTGCCGCACCGCTCCCACGTGCAGCTGTCGCCTGGCGAACGGAGCGATCCCGGTAGCCGCCTGGACCATCGCCGACTGGAACGCGTGGTGCGGGTAGGTGAGGTCCTCGCCGCCGACCAGGACATCCACGCTGGCGCCGAAGGTCGACCACGCCATCGCGGCGCACTCGGCGTGCCAGCCCGGACGCCCCCAGCCCCACGGGCTCGGCCACGCCGGGTGGTCGGCCGGGGAGGGCCGCCACAGGTGTACGTCGTGCGGCGACTCGCGGCCGTCCTCGGCCTGGTCGCCGAACTCCGCCGAGCGCCGCAGTGCCTCCTCGGCGCCGAGGCCGCCGGCCTCCATGACGGGATCGCCCCGGAAGAACACGTGGCCGTCGCGCTCGTAGGCATGACCGGTCCGCACCAGTGCGGCCGTGAGCTGGATGACGTGCTGGACGTGGGCGCGCGCATGGGGCGTGTGGTCGGGGCGCGCCACCTTGAGGGCCTTCATGTCCCGGTCGAACAGGAACTCCTGCGTCAGCGCGAACTCGTCGTACTCCCAGCCGCGCTCACCGGCGGCCCGGGTCAGCACGTCGTCGACGTCGGTGACGTTGCGGCAGGTCTCGGCCGCGACGCCGAGGTGACGGGCCAGACAGCCGATCAGGTCGGCCCAGACGAACGTGGCGGCGTGACCGACGTGGGTCACGTCGTACGGGGTGATGCCGCACGTGTAGACACGGACCGTCCCGACGAGTGGCAGCGGCTCTCCGGCGAGGACCAGACTGCTGCTGAGCACGGGCTCGGGGTCGACCTCCGGGACCCGTCCGGAGAGCCCGACGACGCCAGAGGTGATGTGTGAGGAAGCCACTCCTCGATCATGCCAGGCTTGACCCGATGCAGAAGGGGTAGGGGAACCACATGCTTCACGTCGAGGTACTGGAGACCAGCGAGCTCGGTGACCGCAGCTACGTCGTCCATGACGGCCGCACCGCCGTCGTGGTCGACCCGCAGCGCGACGTCGACCGGGTCGAGAACGTCCTGACCGAGCACGGGCTCACCGTCGCGGCCGTGGCCGAGACGCACATCCACAACGACTACGTCTCGGGCGGCCTCGCCCTGGCCGGTCGCGCGCGGGCCGACTACCTCGTCGCCGCCGACGACGACGTGGCGTTCGACCGGCGGCCGGTGAGCGACGGCGAGGAGATCGCGTACGGCGACCTGCTGGTGCGGGTCGTGCACACTCCGGGCCACACCTTCCACCACCTGACCTTCGTCGTCACGGCCGGCGACGAGGCCCCAGCCGTGTTCACCGGCGGCTCGCTGCTCTACGGGAGCGTCGGGCGCACCGACCTCCTCGGTGAGGAGCACGCCGAGGAGCTCACCCGCGAGCAGTACCGCTCGGCGCAGCGGCTCTCGAACCTGCTCGGCGAGGACGCCAGGATCTTCCCCACGCACGGGTTCGGCAGCTTCTGCTCGGCCGGATCGGCCAGCGGTGCGGACCGGTCCACGATGGGCGAGGAGCGCACGAGCAACGACGCCCTGACGACCGCGGACGAGGACGAGTTCGTCGAGCATCTGCTGGCCGGCCTGACGCCGTACCCCGCCTACTACGCCCACATGGGTGCCCGGAACCAGGCCGGGCCCGGGGCGCCCGACCTGAGCCCGCCGGAGCCGGTCGACGGAGTGGTCCTCCGGGCCCGCCTGGCGGAGGGCGAGTGGGTGGTGGACCTGCGCAGCCGGCGCGCGTACGCGGCCGGTCACGTCAGCGGGACGGTGGGCATCGAGCTGGGGTCCGAGCAGTTCTCGACCTACCTCGGCTGGCTGCTGCCCTGGGGGGCACCGATCACGCTGGTCGGCGAGAGCGCCGACGAGGTGGCGACCGCACAGCGTCAGATGGTGCGGATCGGGATCGATCGGCCGGCGGGCGCGGCGGTCGGCAAGGTGGAGCACCTGGCCACCGCGGGGGAGATCGGGTCCTACCCGCGCGTCTCCTTCGACGAGCTCGGCGACGGGGTGGACGGCACCGTGCTCGACGTCCGCCAGGACGACGAGCGTGCCGAGTCGGCGATCCCGGGCTCGGCGCACGTCCCGATCCACGAGGTGCTCGAGCGGCTCGGCGAGCTCGAGAAGGGCACCCGCTGGTGGGTGCACTGCGCCAGCGGGTTCCGGGCCTCCATCGCGGCGAGCGTCCTGGCCCGCGCCGGGCACGACGTGGTGCTCGTCGACGACGAGTACGCCAACGCCGAGAAGCTCGGGCTCACCACCTAGGTCCGGGCGAAGCGCGCGATGTCCTCGGTGAACTCGCGCACCAGGTCCGCGGAGAGCGTCGGCCGCAGGGCGGCCATCGCGTCGAGGTAGTCCTCGGAGGTAGCCGGGCGGCGCCTCCCCAGGTCGACGCTGCGCTCGAACATCTGCTGCGCCACCGTTCGGGCGGCGTGCGCGATGTCGGCCGGCGTGAGGTTGGCGCTGGCACTCACCAGCCCCTCGACCTCGACCGACTCGCCCGCCGCCTCGAGATGGCGCTCCCACATCGCGGCGCGTGCCGCCTCGTCCGGCGGGCCGATCGGCAGCACGTAGTCGAAACGGCCGTGCCGCAGGAACGCCGGATCCAGCAGCCGGACCGAGTTGGTGGCGCACACCAGGAGCCGGCCGTCCCGCTCGCGGAACGTCACCAATGCCTTCAGCAGCTCGTTGACCACCGCGACCGAGGCGAGCCCCCCGTCGCGGCGGGCGGCGATCTCCTCCACCTCGTCGATGAACACCACCACCCGGTCGAGCTCGGCGATGCGTTGGAAGGCGGTGCCGATCCCGGCTGCCAGACCGCCCTCGGCCGTGGCCATCCGGGCAGGGAACAGCTCCACGAACGGCCAGGAGAGCCGGCTCGCCGCCGCTCGGGCGAAGGTGGTCTTGCCGGTTCCCGGCGGACCGAAGAGGACCACGGCCCGCGGCGACTCCACGCCGTGGGCATGGGCCTCCTCCGGTCGGGCCAACGGCAGGACGACGCGCCGCTCGATCAGCCGTTTCTCCTCCACCATCCCGGCAACCTTGTGCCACAGCCCGGCCGCGGGAACCGCACCTCCCAGCTCGCGAAGCAGCGTCGCCGCGTGCGGGTCGACACTCTCGCTCTTCTCGAACAACGTCATCGCGGGACGTGGGGTGAACCCGCTGTTGACGAACGCCGCGGTGCCGGTCTCGTCCGTCGGCAGCAACGCCCGGATGCGTCGTACCCCGGCCGCGACCAGCCGGTGCTCGAGCTCGGAGATCAACGCGCTGCCGATTCCCCGACCGCGCCAATCCGGGTGCAGGGCCAGCCGGATGAGCCAGGCCTGGTCGCCCTCGACCCGGCTCACCGCAGAGCCGACGACGCGGCCGGAAGCGACCGCGACGACCGCCGGGTTGCGTGCCGACACGGCCGCGACCACGTCGGCGAGTGCGAACACCGGGCGCTGCCGGGCGGTGGACGACGCGTCGTCGAGGCGCACGAGCTCCTCGAGGTCGGACGGCGCGAAGTCACGCAGCTGCCAGTCGGTCATGCCCCGGTCCCGGAGTCGACGGGCAGCGGTCTCCTCACACGACCGACAGCGGGAGCGAGCGGCCGACCAGGCTGCGGCGGACGACCGGGAGCTCGCCGGCGATCCTGCGCAGCTCTGCGACGGACGGCGCGAGTGGCGCGGCCACCATGGCCGGCACGCCGAGGTCGCCGGCCGTGCGCAGCGGGAGGTCCAGCGGGACCTGGCCGAGCAGCGTGGTGCCGATGTCCGCGGCGAGCCGGGCGCCGCCACCCTCCCCGAACAGCGGGGTCTCGGCGGCGCAGGAGGAGCAGACCAGCGCCGACATGTTCTCGATGACCCCGGCCACCGGCATCCGGGCGTCGCGCGCCATCCGGCCGACCCGCGCCGCCACGTTCTGGGCGGCGACCTGGGGGGTCGTGACCGCGAGCAGCTGGGCGTCCGGGAGCAGCTCGAGCAAGGTCAGGGTCACGTCGCCGGTCCCGGGAGGCAGATCGATCAGCAGCACGTCGAGGTCGCCCCAGTGCACGTCGCCGAGGAACTGTTCGATCGCCTTGTGCAGCATCGGCCCCCGCCACACCACCGGCTCGTCCTCCTCGACGAGGAAGCCGACCGACATCAGGGAGACGCCGTGCGCCTGCGGCGGCAGCATCAGTCCCTTGAGCGCGACGGGACGCTCGCGGACGCCGAACAGCTGCGGCACCGAATAGCCCCACACGTCAGCGTCGAGAACACCGACCCGCTTGCCCTGCTGGGCGAGGGCCACCGCCAGGTTTGCGGTGATCGTCGACTTGCCGACGCCGCCCTTCCCGCTGGCGACCGCGTAGACCTGGGTGGACGAACCTTCGCCGAACGGGTGCCCGCTCTCCCGGCCTCCCCGCAGCCGGGACGCGAGGCTGATCCGCTCGCTGTCGCTCATCGCGTCGAAGCCGACCCGGACGGCACTGACGCCCGGGACGGTGTCGACCGCGGTCCCGACGTCGGCGACGAGCCGTTCGCGCATCGGGCAGCTGGGCGTGGTGAGGCGGACCGTCACGTGGGCGGTGCCATCGGCCTCGACGCGCACGTCACCGAGCATGCCGGCGTCGTCGAGGGTCAGGTGGAGCTCGGGGTCGAGCACCGCCCCGGCGGCACGACGTACGGCGGCGGGGTCGACGTCCACGGAGGGCCGACGGCGCGGGCGCAGGCTCACTGGTCCTCCCCGCGGCCGCCGGCGGCGGCCATCCGGTAGGCCGACCGTTTCGGCGTGACGTGGCGCATCAGGAACTCCGGGCGCCGCAGGCCGCCGGGGCCGGGCCCTGGCCGTGCCATCGACAGCCACCGGCGGTAGACCTCGCGCGACTTGTTCACGTCGACCTCCACGTCGCCGTACTCGTCGCCTTCCCTGGCCCTTTCTATGCGCACCTTCTGGTGCCAGCAGTGCATGCCGGAGATCGGGTCGGGCTGCACCGGGAACGCGAGGTTCTGGTGCACGCCCGGGTCGTCCCAGTAGATCCGCTCGGAGTCCGGGTCGTCGCTCGTGAACGGCTTGATGCCCTCCTTGTAACGCAGCTTCCAGATCCCGTCCTCGCTGCGTCCCAGGTCGACCTTGCCCATCACCCAGCGGCTGCCGGGGTGCCCGTCCTGCTGCCAGCGACCCATGTGGTGGGACAACCCGACCACGCCGGGACGGATCGCCTCGGTGGCCCACACCCGCACCACGAAGTGGCCGATCTCGGTGGTCACCCGCACCAGCTCACCGGTGCGCAGCCCCATCGCGGCCGCGTCCTCGGCGTTGAACCACAGCGGGTGGGTGTTCGCGATCTCGTTGAGGTACTTCGCGTTGCCGGACCTGGTGTGGATCAGCGTCGGCAGCCGGAAGTTCGGCATCAGCACGAACTCGTCGTTGCTCCGGTCGACCGCCCGCGCGGACACGTGGGACTCGATGTAGCCCGGCGTCGCCTGCTCGGGCCAGCCCCAGTCCGCGAGCGTGGTGGAGAAGAGCTCGAGCTTGCGCGAGGGCGAGAGCCAGCCTGCGGTCTTGGACCCGTCCTCGTGTACGACGCCCACCGCGCCGGCCTCGCCGACCAGCGGCGGCTGTGACTCCAAGGTGACCGGCTTGCGCAGGACCCCGCGCTCGTCCGGCTCCGCGCCGTCGAGCTCCGCCTCGGTCAGCGGCCGTTCGTCGAGGCGGTAGATGTCCTTGGCGACCTCGAAGACCCCGAACTTGCGCATGTACTGCAACGGGGTCAGCCCCTGGGCCTGCGCCGCCTCGGGGAGCCCGGGCACGCTGTGCGAGAAGAGGGTGTCGTAGTACTCGTCCTGCGTCATCCGCTCCCCCGGACGCTCCTGCGACTCGAAGTACTTGCGGATACCGAGCGAGCCGTCGGGGTCGATCTGCCACGACAGCTCGAACCAGAACTCGTTCTCCTCCCAGACCTCGCCCGGGTTCGCGTCGCGGCTGTCCCGGTAGGGCATGCCGCGCTGCTCCATCGCGACGCGGGTCACCGGCTGCCGGAAGGCCAGCCACTTCGACGTGTGGGTCTCGAACGACATCGTGTCGTGCCGCTCCGAGGCGTGCCCCATCGGCAGCACGTAGTCGGCGAACGTGGCGGACTCGCTCCACGTCGGCGTGAGCGCCACGTGGAGACCCATCTTGTCCTCGTCCTTGAGCACGTCGATCCAGGTGAACCCGTCGGGGTTGACCCACAGCGGGTTGTAGACCCGGCTGAAGTAGACCTCGAGGCGGCCCCGGCCGTCCTTGAGCAGGTGCGGGAGCAGGATCGACATCTCGTTGGTGGTGAGCGGGTACTCCTGCGGCCAGAGCATCTCGCTCCAGGAGTCGTTCGCCTCCGGCATCTGCGGGAAGTGCGCGATGAACTTGTCCCAGCCGTTCGGGTGCGTGCCACCCTCGGTGCCGACGCTTCCGGTCAGCACGTTGAGGAAGAACAGGCTGCGGGCGATCTGCCACCCGCCCAGGTTGCCGGCGGCGGCCGAGCGCCAGGTGTGCGTGGCCAGCCGGGTGCCGGCGTCGGAGACCATCGCGGCGAGCCGCTCGACCTGCTCGACCGGGACGTGCGCCTCGGCCGCGGCGTACTCGAAGGTGTAGCGCGCGTAGTCGTCGGTGAGCCGGTCGAGGAACACCTCGAAGCGCTCCTCGGTGGTCGCGCCGTCCGGGGCGGCGTCCGGGTGCAGCCGCTCGAGGTAGACGTCCCAGTTCACCCACCGGCGCAGGAACGCCTTGTCCACCCGGCGCGTGCGCAGCAGGTGTGAGGCGACCGCGAGGAAGATCGCGGCCTCGCTGCCCGGCCACGGCGAGATCCACAGGTCGGCGTGCGAGGCGGTGTTGGACAGGCGCAGGTCGAGCACGGCCAGCTTGGCGCCGTTCTGCTTGGCCTCCATGATCCGCTGGGCGTGCGGGTTGAAGTAGTGACCGGTCTCGAGGTGCGAGGAGAGCAGCACGATCGTCTTCGCGTTCGTGTAGTCCGGCGACGGCCGGTCGTAGCCCATCCAGTGCGTGTATCCCGAACGGCCGCCGGACGAGCAGACGTTGGTGTGGCTGTTGTGCCCGTCGACCCCCCACGCCTGGAGCACCCGCTCGACGAACCCGTCCTCGCCGGGACGCCCCACGTGGTACATCACCTCGTCGCGACGGCCCTCGACGATCGCCTTGCGGATCCGGCCGGCGATGTCGGAGAGCGCCTCGTCCCAGCTGACCCGCTCGAACTGACCCGAGCCGCGCTCGCCCACCCGGCGGAGCGGGTAGAGGATGCGCTCGGGGTCGTGGACCTGGTTGATCGTGGCCGGCCCCTTGGCACAGTTGCGCCCCCGCGACCCGGGGTGGGCCGGGTTGCCCTCGAACTTCTTGATCGAGAGGTCCTCGTGGTCGACGTAGGCCAGCAGCCCGCACGACGACTCGCAGTTGAAGCAGATCGTCGGGATCAGCGAGTAGGTGTGCGCGACCTTGCGCGGGTGCGCCTTGGCGTCGTACGCGACGTGGTGGTCCCACTCCTCGACCGGCGGGTAGTTGCGCAACGCCTCGTGGCTGCGCTCGCCCGGCAGGTTCACGGAAGGGTTCACGGGTGCTCCGTTCGTGGTCATGAGAGGGGCGGGTCCTGGCCGGCGCGCACGAAGACGCTCTCGTAGGCGACCAGGGCCGGTTGTACGACGAGGCCGGCGAGCGCCAGCAGGGCGACGGGCAGGCCGCCCCACGTCAGGGCGCCGAGGACAGCCGCGGCCGTCGCGGGGGCGACCGCACCGAACCAGAACAGCCGCGAGTAGCGGCCGCCGGTGACGATGTGGGCGGCCACCGTGGCCTGACGGCTGGCGTGCCGGCCGCCGTACTCCAGGGCGAGCATCAACAGGTGCGTCACCGTCGAGACGACGAACGCGACGGCGAGCAGCCGCCAGGCCCGGTCGCCGAGGTCGGCGAACAGTCCGGCGACGGCCAGCGCGCCGCTGCCGACCATGACGGCCTGCACCACGAGGTGCCAGAACAGCAAGGGCGACTGCCACAGGTCGCGGCCCTCGGCCTGACCGAACAGGAACGCGGTGTAGCCCGCCATCAGCGCGCTCACCGGCAGGCCGACCCAGGCGAGCGTCGTCATCGCCCAGCCGACGTCGAGCGCGGCCGCGAGCGCCCACAGGATGGCACCGCCGGAGAACGCGGTGAGGACGTAGGCGCCCAGCACCAGCCAGGAGGTGAAGTTCGACTTCAAGAAGATGTAGAGGAACCGCTCGGGACGCTTGAGGTCCCACACCAGCAGCGCGCCGGTGGTCGCGGCGCCGAACAGGCCCAGCGCCGGCGCCACCCAGTCACCGACGGCCCCGACGCCGATCCCCATCAGGTGCGCGAGCAGCGCCAGCGCGAGCGCGCCGGCGCCCACGCCCTTGGTCCACAGGTAGGTCACGACCTTCCAGCCCCACGGGCGCGGGTGCGCGGTGTTGAGGGTCGTGCGCGCGCCGGTGACCGGGTCCGGGGTCAGGTCGCCCTGGTTGGTCAGCCGCTGCGCGTCGGGCTTGGCCCAGATGTAGGTGTCGTCCACCGGCGCGGCCAGCGGGTCGAGCACCGCCCGGTCGGCGCCGAGGTAGAAGACGTTCGGCCCGGTGTTCTGCTCCGGGCTCCGGACGGCGGTCTGATTGGTCGCCACGAGCTTGGCGATCCCGCTGCCGGGGTCCTCGAGGTCGCCCACCCAGATCGAGTGGGTCGGGCAGACCACCACGCACGCCGGCTCGAGCCCCTCGTCGACCCGGTGGGCGCACAGGTTGCACTTCGCGGCCGTGTGCGTGTCGGCGTCGATGTAGATGGCGTCGTACGGGCAGGCCTGCATGCAGCTCTTGCAGCCGATGCAGCTCTCGTTGTCGAAGTCGACGATCCCGTCGTCGCGCTTGTAGAGCGCCTGGGTCGGGCAGATCTTGACGCAGGGGGCATCGGTGCAGTGGTTGCAGCGCATCACCCCGAAGGAGCGCGTCGTGTCCGGGAAGGAACCGGTGTCGACGTACTTCACCCACGTGCGGAACTGGCCGACCGGAACCTCGTGCTCGGTCTTGCACGCCACCGTGCAGGCGTGGCAGCCGATGCAGGTGCGTTGGTCGATCGCGAAGCCGTACTGCACGCGACTCTCAGCTCTTCCGGATGATGTAGCGGAAGAAGCCGTCTTCGCTGGTCGCCTCGAGCAGCTCGTTGCCGGTGTCCTTGGCCCATGAGGGGATGTCGCTGCGTGAGCCTCCGTCGGTGGCCTCGACCACCATGATCTGCCCCGGTTCGATCTGCTTGATGCCCTTCGACGTCAGCAGCACCGGCATCGGACACTTCTTGCCCTTGGCGTCGATGGTCAGGTCGACCTGGTAGTCCATGACTGGCTCCTAGATGAAGAGGTTGATCTGGGACTTGCTCATCGCCGAGAGCGCGGTGGCGGCACCGACCGGGTCGCCCACGCCCTCGATGAGCTGGTCGGGGCGCAGCCCCAGCAGCTCCATGGTCATCTCGCACGGCCACAGGTTGACGTCGAGCTCGAGGCACATCTCGATGAGCTCCTTGGGGCTGGCCACCTTGTTGTCCGCGGCGAGCTTGTTCATCATCCACGTGCCGGCGCCGGCCATGTTGAGCTTGGACAGCTTCATGTGGCTGATCCCGGGCCGGTTCATCCCGGCCAGGGCCTTGGTCATCTTGTTGGTGCCGGTGATCCGGACGTCGTCGCGCACCAGCGGGAACAGTCCCCAGAACGTGAAGAAGATCGTGGTCTGCATCCCGTAGGCCGCGCCGGTCGAGCCCAGGATCAACGTCGGCCACATCTTGTCGAGATCGCCGCTCCAGGCCACGATCGTCATGCTCTCCGGTACGTCCGTGTCCCCGTTGTCCGCCATGCCGGATTCCTCTTTTCCGTCGACGCCGAGGCGTTGCCAAGTGTGACTCCGGACACTACATTCGTGGTTGCGCATATAACAAGACCCCGCGCCGAACTCCCAGGAGACCCCGTGGCCGACACCCTCACCCCCCTCGAGCTTTTCCAGGAGATCGCCTCCGGGACGGTGCCCGAGATCCTCGACGTGCGGAACATCGACGAGTTCGAGGCCGGTCAGGTCGAGGGCGCTCGACCGGTACCCACCCGCAACGTGCCCGTCTACCGGGTCTTCGAAGACCTCGAGGAGGAGTGCGGGCGGACGCTGGACGGCGCTGTGGTGATCTGCGGCCAGGGCAACGGGTCTGAGCTCGTCGCCGAGGAGTTCGGCGATCTGGGCAAGACGGTCCGGTCGCTCGAGGGCGGCACGGACGAATGGAACCGCCTGCTCGTGCCCTTCGAGATCGAGGGGCTGCCGGCACCGGTGCGGGTGTGGCAGTTCCAGCGCCCTGCCAAGGCCTGCCTGTCCTACGTCGTGGGCGTGCCCGGCGAGCGCTGCATCGTCGTGGACCCGACCCGGCAGCCGCAGCCCTACCTCGACCTCGCCGCCGAGCACGGGATGACCGTGACCCACGTCGTCGACACCCACGTGCACGCCGACCACATCAGCGGCGGGCCTGCCCTCGCCGCAGACCTGGGCGTGGAGTACCACCTGCCGCCGGAGGACTGCGGCGGCGTGGTGCCCTTCCCGAACCGCCCGCTGAAGGACGGCGACGTCCTCGACCTCGGGTCGGCGGAGGTGCGCGTGATGAGCATGCACCTGCCCGGCCACACCCCGGGGACCATCGCGCTGCTGGTCAGCGACGCCGTGCTGATGGTCGGCGACACCGTCTTCGTGCGTGGCCTGGGCCGGCCCGACCTCACCGGACAGGCCGAGGAGCTCGCCCGCGACCTGTTCCGCAGCGTGCACGAGCGACTGCGGCCGCTCGACCCCCGCACGATCATCGCGCCCGCGCACTGGTCGTCTGGGGAGGAGATCAACCCCGAGGGGCGGGTGGTCACTACGCTGGAGGACGTGTTCACCGCGACCCTGCTCAACGAGAAGGCGATGGAGAAGTTCGTCGAGGAGATCGTCACCTCGCTCCCGGCGGCACCGGACGCCTACGACACGATCCGGCTGGTCAACTCCGGCCGGCTCGCCCCGCCGGAGGACGAGATCGACATCCTCGACGTGGGACGCAACCAGTGCGCCGCCTCCACGTCGCTGGCCTGAGCCGATGCCCCCGACCCGACGCAGCGGCCGCACACCTCTCCACGAGGTCGGCGAGACTCCCGACTACCGGTTCACGCTGGCCAACGAGCGCACGTTCCTGGCCTGGGTCCGCACCGCGCTGGCCATGATGGCCGCCGGGGTGGCGGTCGTTCAGTTCGTGCCCGGCCTAGACCTGGTCCGGCACGCCCTCGGCCTGATGCTGATCCTGCTCGGCGGCCTGCTCGCCGGCGTCTCCTACGCCCACTGGGAGAGCAACGAGCGCGCGATGCGTCTGGGCGAACGCCTGCCTTCCTCTCCCATCCCCCGGCTCGTCGCGGCCGTGCTCACCCTGACCGCGCTCGCGGCACTGGTGCTCACGATCGTCGACCTGGTGCAGAAGTGAACAACCCCGAGGGTCTGCAGGCCGAACGCACCGCGATGGCCTGGCAGCGCACCGCGCTGGGCCTCGGCGGCGTGTCCGCCCTTCTGCTGCACCACGCCGACGGCGACCCGGTCGCGTCCATCCCCGGGGTGGCGGGGCTGCTCGCCGCGCTCGGGGTGCTGCTGCTGGTGGAGGCGCGCTACCTGCGGCGCGACCACGGCGAGCTGGAGACCTCGCCGATGGGGGTCGGGCACGTGCGCGCGGTGGCGGCGCTCACCGTGCTGCTTTCGCTCGCCGCGGCCGTCGTGGTGCTGGCCGAGCGCGGTTGAACCTAGACTCACTCCAGGGAGCACACAGGGGGGTCAGGGTCGGAGGGCGCGTGGACAGACAGGTCGCAGCCGAGCTGCACGAGCTGCACGCACGCGTGTGCAAGGCCATCGCCGACCCCAAACGACTGCTGATCATCAACGAGCTGCGAGACCACGAGCTCAGCGTCGGCGACCTCTGCGAGGCGTTGGACCTGAGCCAGTCCAACGTCAGCCAGCACCTCGCCATCCTTCGCGAGCGCGGCGTGGTCTCCACCCGCCGGGCCGGCACCAGCGTGATCTACACGCTGCGCGGCAAGAAGGTGCTCCAGGCGGTGGACCTGCTCCGCGAGTTCCTCGCCGAAGACCTCGCCGAGCGTGGTCGGCTGTCGCACGAGATCACCGGCTGACCCACCGGACCGATCCAGACCACCGGGAATGACTTCGGGTCCACCGGCGTTCCTTGCTATCGTGAACCGATACCCCCCAGGGTATCCAAAGACGTAGGAGGAACCTTCGTGACCACAGTCATCCCGATCGACACCCCTGGTCTCGGCGACCGCACCTACCTGGCCCATGACGGCCAGGTCGCCCTCGTGGTCGACCCGCAGCGGGACTTCGACCGCGTGCTGGACGTCGCGGCGCACGCCGGCGTCGAGATCACCCACGTGTTCGAGACCCACATCCACAACGACTACGTGACCGGCGGCCTGGCCCTGGCCCAGGCCGTGGGCGCGGCGTACCACGTCAACGGCGACGACCCGGTGGCCTTCGAACGCACCCCCGTCGGTGACGGCGACGTGATCGCCGTCGGCGACACCATGCGGGTCGAGGTGCTGCACACCCCCGGCCACACGCACACACATCTCTCCTTCGCGCTCCAGGCCGACGGCGAGCCCGTCGCAGTCTTCACGGGCGGCTCCCTGCTCTTCGGCTCCACGGGCCGGCCCGACCTGCTCGGCCCCGACCACACCGACACGCTCGTGCGCGCGCAGTGGCACTCCGCCCACCGCCTCGCCGAAGCACTCCCGGACGCGACGGCGGTCTACCCGACCCACGGGTTCGGCAGCTTCTGCTCCGCCACCCAGTCGGAGGCGACGGCGAGCACGATCGGCCAGGAGCGGCTGGCCAACCCCGCTCTGACCCAGGACGAGCAGGCGTACGTGCACGCGCTGCTCGCGGGCCTCGACGACTACCCGACCTACTACGCCCAGATGGGCCCCGCCAACAGCGCCGGCCCCGGCGCACCGGACCTCTCCACACCCGAGCTCGCCGACCCGGACGAGCTGCGCCGCCGCATCGAGGCCGGCGAGTGGGTCGTGGATCTGCGGACCCGTTCTGCGTTCGCAGCCGGACACCTCCAGGGGACGGTCAACTTCGGCACCGACGGGCAGTTCATCACCTATCTCGGCTGGATCCTGCCCTACGAGGCGACCATCACGCTGCTGGGCGAGACCGAGGAGCAGGTGGCCGAGGCCCAGCGCGACATGGTCCGGATCGGGATGGACCCCGCCGCGATGGCGACGGGCAAGCCCGAGGAGTGGGCCGACGGCGCCCCGCTGGGGTCCTTCCCGGTGACGGACTTCGCCACCCTCGCCGCGGAGCTGCGTGAGAACCCGGGCGCACCGGACCGCGTGCTGCTCGACGTCCGCCGGGCCTCCGAGTTCGACGACGGCCACATCGAGGGCGCTGTGAACGTGCCGATCCACGCCGTGCTCTCGCACCTGGAGTCCATCCCGCACAAGCAGCTGTGGATCCACTGCGCCGGCGGCTACCGCGCGAGCGTGGTGGCCTCGATCCTCGCCGCACGCGGGCACGGCGTGATCGCCGTCGACGACTCGTTCGACGAGAACGCCGCCAAAGCCGGCCTCACCATCGTCTGACCCTCCTCCCTGTCTCGGATCGCACCACCAACGAAGGAGCCACTTCTCCATGACCAGCACGGCCACCGCGGCCGGCAGACCTGAGAGCTCGAACGTCAGGTCCGGTTGGTAGCGGGCGGACTGGTCGCCACCAGCGTCCTGGGCAGTGTCGCGGCGCGCAAGCTGAAATGGGTGGCTGCGGCGATCGGCACCGGCCTGTCCGGCGCGGCCCTGACCAACACCTGCGCCATGGGCATGCTGTTCGCTGGTGCTCGTGCTGGCCCTGTCCGTGCTGATCAGGGTCACCTCGCTCGCCGGTGTGGCCAGCCATGCGCGAGCCGGTCGCGTGAAGTGGCGCACCGGACTGCTGTTCGGCCTTGCCGGGATGACCGGTGCCTTCCTCGCCGGTCTCGTCGGCGGCCATCTGCCCGGGGACGTGCTGCCCGTCGCGTTCGCCCTGATGATGGTGGCGACCTCCCTGGCCATGTTGAAGGGCCGGAGGGCAAAGGCATCGGTGCACCGGAATGACTCCGGCGAGCTGCCGCTGAGGCGGATCGTCGTCGACGGTCTGGTCGTCGGCGTGGTGACCGTCCTGGTGGGCGCAGGAGGGGGATTCCTCGTCGTGCCCGCACTGGTCCTGCTCGGCGACCTGCCGATGTCGGTGGCGGTGGGCACCTCGCTGCTCGTCATCGCGATGCAGTCGCTCGCCGGCCTGGCTGGCTACCTCACCTCCGTCCAGCTGGACTGGGGCCTCGTCCTCGCGGTGGCTTCGTGCTCGCGCAGCAGGCACCCTCAGGCGTGCTCGTGCTCGTGCCCGTCGCCCTCGTGGCCGTTGCCGGCGCGCTCGCGGCGGGAGCCTGCTGGCGGTTCGTCAGCATCTGCCCGCTCCACAGGACGATCCCCGCCTGACCGGATCTGCCGCCGCCCGGCCACCAGGCCGGCGACGATGGCGACACCTGCGGGGAGCACCCACAACGGGATGCTCCCCGCAGTCTTCGCCACCCACTCCTGGGCCGACGTCTCCAGGTCGGTCAGGTCCGGTACGCCGAGTGCGGGGGCGAGGCCTGCGGTGCCGTCGTAGCGGAGGAAGAGCACCCCGATGGCGACGAAGAGCAGGCCGGAGACCGCCGAGGTGGTGTGCACGCGCACCGGACCCCAGGTCAGTGTGCGGCCGCGCAAGACCCCACGGCGCGCCAGCTCGAACCGCTCCCACAGCAAGGCGAGCACCAGCAGCGGTGCTGCCATGCCCAGCGCGTAGACCGCGAGCAGCAGCCCGCCCAGCCACGGGGTTCGCTGGGTCGCGGCGACCGTCAGGATGGCGCCGAGCACCGGCCCGGAGCAGAACCCGGCGAGCCCGTAGACCGCGCC
Organism: uncultured Actinomycetota bacterium; assembly: GCA_963801125.1. GTDB lineage: Bacteria > Actinomycetota > Actinomycetes > Propionibacteriales > Nocardioidaceae > Nocardioides_B. The sequence continues at coordinate 66,653 of CAWDDL010000034.1, read as the reverse complement.
GAGCACGACGGTGGAGAGCCACGAGCTCGCGCCGGCCTCCCGGGCGCCGGCCCACGCCTGGAGCCGGGCCGAGAAGGGCATCGCGAAGCCCTTCCCGATCAGCTGCAGCACGCCGAGGGCGATGACCGTCCAGCCGGCGATCGCGATGAGCAGCGGCCGGTGTCCGTAGAACAGCCGCGACGCCGCAGCGGCCCCGGTGCCCAGCGGCACCAGGGTCCGCAGCAGGCCGACGTAGAACGCCGCCGTCCGCAGCACGAGCGCCCGCGGCGAGGCGAACGCGTAGGCGAAGAACGACGGGAGCAGCAGGGCGCTGCAGGGAGACAGCAGCGCGAGGAGGCCGGCGGCGAATGCCGCCGGCAGGCCGACGTCGGTCATCGCGCGGAGCGCGCCGCCTGCTCGATGGCCTGGTCGAAGACCTCGACCGGCTGCGCGCCCATCACGGGACGGCCGTTGACGAGGAACGCCGGCGTGCCGTTCACACCGATCGACTGACCCTCGGTGAAGTCCTTGTCGACCGCCCGAGCCAGGTCGTCACCCCGGCGCAGCTGGTCGCGGAAGCGGTCGACGTCGAGGCCTGCCTTCCGAGCGACGCCCACGAGGTAGTCCTCGTCGAGGTTGCCGGAGTTGGGCGGCAGCTGGTCGTCGTACATCGCGTCGTGGAACTGCCAGAACATGTCCTGCTCCGCGGCGGCCCGCCCGCCGAGGGCGGCGACGCGGGACTCCGGGCCGAGGTAGGGGAAGTCGCGCCACTCGATCCGGAGCGTCCCGTCCTTCACGTAGCGCTTGACGAGCTTCGGCTCGGTGTCGCGGGCGAACTTCCCGCAGAACGGGCACTGGAACTCCGAATAGGCGATCATCACCACCGGCGCGTCCACGTCACCCAGCGCCATCGGGTCGCCGGGCTCGCGGCGAGCCAGCGCGGCGAGCGGGTCGTCTTGCTGCGGCGTGGGCTCTGACTGGTGCACGTCGCGGACCGGGCGTCCCTCGTCGGCGTCGGCACCGCCCAGCTTCGGCGCCGCGAACGCGACGACGGCGACCAGGACTGCGAGTGCGGCCACCACCAGCGGCAGCATCGGGCTCTTGCGTGACGACGAGGGCATCAGGGGGTCTCCGAGACTCGAGGGGTCAGGCGGCAGGCGATCTCGCCACGCAGTCGGGTGCGCAGCGCCCACAGCAGCACCGCGAGGGCGGCGACCTGCAGGACGGGTTGGAACGGCTCGAACCAGGTGATCGCGCCGGCCGAGCCCAGCGCGAGCAGCACGAGCTTGTTGCACACGGGACAGCCGACCGCGAAGTAGGTGAGGACGCCGCCGACCAGGCCGCCGCGTCGCGGTCGTTCCTCGGCTCCGGGGACCGGGCCACCGGCCACGTACGACGCGGTCAGCAGTCCCGCGAGCACCGAGCTGGCCAACAGCGCAGGCCATGCCCACCACGTCGGGGGCACCTCGCGCCAGAACAGCGGCGTGTCGACGAGGTCGGTGGGGATGGCGACCAGGAGCGTGTAGAGCACGGCGGTGCCGGCCGCGACCTGCCAGCGGCGTCGCGGCCAGGCGCGCAGCTGCGCGGCGTAACTGCTCACGCGGACGCCTCCACCGGGAGGCCGGCGGCGCGCCACTCCAGCATCCCGTCCTGGAGCCGACGGGCCGGCACGCCCGCGGAGGCGAGCAGCCGGACCGCGTCGTGCGCCAGGACGCAGTAGGCGCCCCGGCAATAGGCCACCACGTCCCGCTTCCCCCGGAGCGCCGACACCTGGGTGGCGAGGTCGCCGAACGGCACGCTCCGGGCCCCCGGGATGTGCCCGGCGGCGTACTCCTCGACCGGGCGCACGTCGACGACCACCGCGTCGCCGGCGGCCAGCAGGTCCAGCACCTGGTCGCGGGTGACTTCCTCCACGTCGCCGAGCCCGGCCTCCCCGAAGTAGGACCCGAGCGCTCGGTCGACATCGGCGGAGTGCACGTGGGCCACGGTGCGCATCGAGGCGAAGAGGGCGACCACGTCGTCGCCGGCGAGGCGGTAGTGGATCCTGGTGCCCTCCCGGCGGGTGAGCACCAGGCCGGAGAGCTTGAGCACCTGCAGGTGCGCGGAGGCCGTGCTCAGGCCGAGTCCGGTCTCGCGCGCCAGAGCCTCCACGCTGCGCTCGCCCTGGCCGAGCACCTCGATGAGCTCGAGGCGCTTCGCGCTCGCGAAGGCCTTGCCGACCACCGCGAGGCGACCGTAGAGGTCGTTCTTGCGCTCCTGCTGCTCCACCGTCTCCTCCAAATATCTTTGGAATAACGTAGCAGCGGGCGGCGGCCCTCACCGCCGGCGGGTGGGATGCCGACGACGGGGTACACCGACGCCATGAGCTACTCCCTGAGCCGACTGATGTCCACCGCCACCGTGTCCTACGGCGCCTACGCCCTCTCCGACCCCCGCCACCTCGGCCGGTTCATGACCGACAACGAGCCGCAGCAGGGCGCCTACGACCTGCTCGCCCAGACCTACGGCGCCCGCGACCTCGCCGTCGGGGCTCTCGGCATGCTCGGCCGCTCGGAGCGCACTGTGACCACCGCGATGCTGGCGCGGATCGCGTTCGACGTGTCTGACGGCCTGCTGCTCTCGGCGAAGGCGGAGGACGAGGAGGCCCGCAACCGGGTGCTCGGCATCACCTTCGGTTACGCGGCACTCAACACCCTCGCCCTGCTGGTGGACCGTCGGCGGGCCCGCCGCGCCGCTCGGGTCAGGCGCTGAGGCTGTCCAGGGCGGCGGAGAGTCGCTTCTTGGCGTCGGTCGCGACCTCGTTCAGGACGTCACTGTCGGCGACCGACATCATCACGTCCGGGTCGATCGCCTCGACGACCGTGTGCTCGTCGTCCTGGCTTCGGACCACGACGTTGCAGGGCAGCAGCGCGCCGATCGAGGCGTCCGCCTGGACCGCCTGGTGGGCCAGCGGCGGACGGCACGCGCCGAGGATGAGGTACGGCGCGATGTCGGCGTCGATCTTCTCCTTCAGCGCCCCCTTCAAGTCGATCTCGGTGAGCACGCCGAAGCCCTGCTCGGAAAGCGCCACGCGGACCGCTGCCACGGTCTCGTCGTAGGGGCGGGCCACCGTCGTGCTGATCGTGTAGGTCATAGCTCTCCTCATCTCGTGCGGACAGGTCGATTTCGACCATACCCCCCAGGGTGTTACGGTTGCTCAACGCGAATACCCGTCTGGGTAATTCCCCGCGGCGGTTCACGGCCTCTCGGGCCCCGCCTGCCCCGCACCCCATCGCAAAGGACCTCATCCGATGACGTCGACGGCCGTCCAGCCGCCACGGCACCGCGCCGAACGCCTCACCCCTCCCGCTCCCGCCTCCGGCCTGCTCGGCCGGATCGGGGTCTGGGTCAACGACCACGCCCGGATCACCGGCGGCACCTGGCTGCTGCTCATCGTTGCGCTCGGGGCGTTCGCGCCCCAGGTCGAGTCCTCGCTCTCCGGGGCGGGGTGGCAGGCCGACGGCTCCGAGTCGGTCGTCGCCCGGGAGCTCGCCCAGGAGCACTTCGGCGGCAACGCCAGCTCGGCGATCCAGGTCGTCGTGCACAGCGACGACGCGCCGCTCACGTCCCGCGCGGGCAAGCGCGTGCTGACCGAGGCGACCCGCATCCTGCGGGGCGACTCGCGCATCGCGGACGTCGTACAGCCGCAGCCGGGGGCCACCCTCAGCCAGGACAAGCGCACTGCCGTCCTGCTCGCGGGCGCGGACGCCGACACCAACGAGATGGTTCGGGCGGCCGACGACCTGAAGGGACCGCTGCAGGACCTGTCCACCGCCGGCGTCCAGGTGAACCCGACCGGCGCGTCCCTGCTGTGGAGCGACTTCAACGAGGCGAACCTCGACGCGATGCTGAAGTCGGAGATGTTCTCCTGGCCGGTGACCATGGCCATCCTCGTGCTGGCCTTCGGTGCCCTGGTCGCCGCCGGGCTCCCGCTGATCCTCACGCTGGCCGGCCTGGTGGCCTCCGCCGGCTCGCTGGTGCTCGTCAACGAGCTGACGCCGGTGTCGATCTGGGCGATGAACTTCGCGATGATGTTCGCCCTGGCGCTCGGCATCGACTACGCCCTGTTCGTGGTGGTGCGCTACCGCGCCTCTCGGCTGGGCAGCATGAACACGGTGCGCGAGGCCGTCGCGGAGACCATGGACACCGCGGGGAAGGCCGTGCTGCTGTCGGGCGCCACGGTGCTGGTCAGCCTCTCCGCGGTCATGCTGGTGCCGTCGCCCGCGTTCCGGTCGATGGCCGGAGGAATCATGCTGGCGGTGGTCTTCGTGCTCGGCGCCACGCTGACCCTGCTTCCACTCGTGCTCGGGAAGCTCGACCTGCGGATCAACATGCTCGCGCTGCCCTGGGTGCACTCGGGCGAGCACCGCTCGGCCAAGTTCGCCGCGTGGGGCGAGCTCCTCTGGCGCCGGCCGGTCGCCTTCGCGCTGGGGTCACTGGTGCTACTGCTGGCCATCGCCGCCCCGGTTCTCGGGCTGCGCACCGCGATGCCCTCGATCAAGGTCCTGCCCGAGGACGCCAGCGCCCGCGTGGGCTACGACCTGGTCCAGGACGCGTTCGGCGACGGCGCGCCAGGCGCACTGCAGATCGTGGTCGAGCAGGACCAGGCCGAGACCGCTGCCGACGTACTCGCCCAGGACCCGGGCATCAGGGCCGCCATGCCGGCGCAGCCCGCCGCCGACCACAGCGGCTACGCGCTGATCAGTGCCGTGCCCACGATGGATCCCTCGGACCCCGAGCTCGGGGCGACCGTGGACCGGCTCCGGGACGACCTGCCGGGCACGGCCCAGGTCGGCGGCGCCGCGGTGGAGAACCTCGACCTCAAGGACCAGCTGGACACCTCGACCCCGCTGGTGATCGCGGTGGTGATGGCGCTGGGCTTCCTGCTGCTGCTGTTCGCGCTCCAGGCGCCCCTGGTCTCCCTGCTCGGCACCGTGGCGTCCCTGCTGTCGACCGCGGCCGCGTTCGGCGTGGCGCGGCTGGTCTTCCAGGAGGGCTGGGGCTCGGACCTGTTCGGGTTCGAGCACCAGGGCTTCCTCGACGCGTGGGCGCCGGTGTTCTTCTTCGCGATGATCTTCGCGATCGCGATGGACTACACGGTCTTCCTCCTGGCGTCCGCCAAGGAGCACTACGAGCGTTCCGGCGACCCGCACGAGGCGATGGTCGGCTCGCTCGCACACTCCGGCCGGGTGATCTTCGCCGCCGGCGCAGTGATGGTGGCCGTGTTCTTCACCTTCGCCCTGTCCGGCCCGCTGCCCCCGAAGGAGATGGGCATCGTGCTCGGTGTGGCGGTGCTGCTCGACGCCTTCCTGGTCCGGCTGGTGCTGCTCCCGGTGCTGCTTCGGCTCACCGGCGCGGCCGCGTGGTGGTGCCCCGACTGGCTGCGTCGAGCCCTCCCCGACGTCCGCTTCTCGCACGGCTAGGTTCGACGCAGCTCGGGCCGGGACCATCGTCCCTGTCCGGGCTGCGCCGAATTGCCTACCCTCGATGCAAAGGGAGGGGCCCATGAACGCCGACGACGACGCGGTCAAGGTAATGACTACGGATCAGTGCTGGGAGGTGCTGCGAGCCGAGGAGTTCGGACGCCTGGCGTTCGTGCTGGTGGACGAGGTCCACATCACCCCGATCAACTACGCGGTCGACGAGGACGTGCTGCTCTTTCGTAGCGCCGAGGGCAGCAAGCTGCTCGGCGTCGTGATGGGCTCGCCGATCGCGTTCGAGGTCGACCAGTACAGCGACGAGTGGGCCCGCAGCATCGTGATCCGCGGACGCACCCGCCTCCTCGGCGAGGAGGAGGAGTACCGCGCCGAGAACGTGCCGCTACGGCCCTGGGTCCCGACGCTGAAGTACAACGTCGTCGAGATCGTGCCGGAGGTGGTCTCGGGCCGGGAGTTCCACCTGAACCGGCCGTGGCTGCACATGCGGCCACACGACTGAACAGCACGAAGCCCGGACCTACGAACGCGGGTCCGGGCTTCGTCGATGTCCGGAGACATCATTTGGCGCGCCCGAAGGGATTCGAACCCCTAACCTTCTGATCCGTAGTCAGATGCTCTATCCGTTGAGCTACGGGCGCACAGCCGCGCTGCGCACGGCCTCGCACACTTTAGCGTGCGGCCCCGGCACGGGCGAAATCGGCATCAGACTGGAACGTGTTCCAGATCCTGAGATGTCGCTGGTGACAACCCATCCGCTCGCGTGACAGCCTGCGAACGCGAATCGTATGGGGCGACTCATCGATGGGCAGCTGCCTCGGGAGGGCATCGCTGAGCTGCCTCTGAACGGACGACTCCGGGTGTCACGTTGAGAGGACAGCACACATGGACACTTCCCAGCCGCGCGTGCCGAGCCGGCGCCGGTTCCTCGGCTACCTGCTCGCCGCTCCCACCCTGGCCGCCGCGGCAGAGCTCGGGCTCGACATGGCGACCGCCGCGCCCGCCGGGGCGACCATCCCCTCCGGGCCGCAGCCGCCGGAGCTGTACGACCTCAACGACATGCTCACCGACGCGACCCGGCCGACCGCGAACCTGATCACCGTCGTGGTCAACGAGGACGGCTCGGCCTCGTTCGCGCTCCCGCGCATGGAGGTCGGGCAGGGGATCGTCACCTCCAGCGCGATGCTGATCGCCGAGGAGCTCGAGCTCCCGGTCGACAAGGTCCACGTCACCTTGGCCGACGCCCGTCCGGAGCTCGTCTTCAACCAGCTGACCGGCGGCTCCAACACGACGCAGTCGACCTACACGCCCATCCGGGTCGCCGCAGCGATCGCCCGGCAGCAGCTGGTCGAAGCCGCGGCGATCCTGCTCGGCACCGAGGCGTCCAAGCTCATCGCCAGGGGCGGCGCCGTGCATGCCCCCGACGGCAGCAGCGCGACGTACGGCGAGCTCGCCACCCGGGCCGCGAGCACGACCACGCGACAGGTCGACGTCATGCTCAAGCCCGCGGACGACTTCGCCGTCATCGGCACCGCGCAGAGCCGCACCGACGCGCGCGCAGCGGTGACCGGCACGAAGGACTTCACCCTCGACCTGCAGGTGAAGGGCGCCAAGCCGACCATGGTCTGCCGGGCCCCCACCCTGAACGGCAAGCCCAAGCGGATCCGCAACAAAAGGGCCGTCCTCGCGATGCCCGGGGTCACCGACGTGGCCAAGGTGTCCACCGGCGTAGCCGTCCGTGCCCGCACGTTCGGTCAGTGCATCGACGCCGTCCGCGAGCTCGACGTCGTCTGGGAGGACGGAGCGGTGGCCGGGCTCTCCGACCACGACATCGTCTCGGAGCTCAAAGGCGCCGAACAGCCGCTGGCCGTGCCCGACAACCCGTTGGCCAAGACGGTGGAGGGCGAGTACACCTTCTACTTCCGCAGCAACAGCGCGTTGGAGACCAACTGCGCGATCGCGGACGTGCGCTCGGACCGCGCCGAGATCTGGTCGGGGCTGAAGTCGCCGATCACCGCCCAGGAGAAGATCGCCTCACTGCTCGAGATGACACCCGACCAGGTGAAGGTGCACGTCGTGACCGGTGGCGGCTCGTTCGGTCGCAAGCTGTTCTTCGACGGCGCACTGGAGGCGGCCGAGATCTCCCAGAAGATGGGCAAGCCGGTCAAGCTGATGTGGCACCGAGCCGACGACTCACGGGCCGGCCGGGCCCACCCGATGGCCATCTCGCGCGTCCGCGCGTCGTACCTCGCGGGCGAGGTGCTCACCTACGAGCAGCGGCACACCAGCGTCGTCACCGACAACAGCCACGGGCTCGGCGAGATCATCACTGCGATGGCCGCCGAGCTCCCGGTCGGCGAGATCGGCTTCGCGCAGACGATCTTCGCCCTGACCCAGGAGGTGCCCTACAACTACGGCGTCGTCGACCAGACCCTCGCCGAGACCGACAGCCGGTTCAACACCGGGAGCATGCGCAACATCTACTCCCCCGACGTCTGCACCGCCCGCGAGCTCACGACCGACAAGCTGGCGAAGGCGCTGGGCAAGGACCCCTATCAGTTCCGCCGGGAGTTCCTCAAGGACGAGCGCACGGTCGCGGTGCTGGAACGCGTCGCCGCGGCCGGCGAGTGGGGCAAGCCGATGCCGGCGGGAACGGCCCAGGGCATCGCGGTCCACAAGGAGTACAAGGGCGTCAACGCCTGTCTCGTGGAGATCGACTGCCGCCCGCGCACCGTGAACCGGGACGTCTGGCACGCCGTGACGGGGCCGCGCGTCACCAAGGTGACCATGGCGGTCGACGTCGGCCTCACCATCAACCCGCGTGGCCTCGAGGCGCAGATGCAGGGCGGGATCATGGACGGCATCGCGCTGGCCCTCACCTCCAGCCTGCACCTGCGTGACGGCCACTTCCTCGAGGCGAGCTGGGACAACTACTTCTACACGCGCCAGTGGAACGTCCCTCCCGACGTCAAGGTGATCGTCATGCCGGACACCACCGGTGTGCCCGGTGGCGCCGGTGAGTTCGGCGTGGCGTCGACGTTCGCCGCAGTCGCCTGCGCCTACGCCCGCGCGACCGGCACGGTCCCGACGTACTTCCCGATCAACCACCGCGATCCCCTGGCGTTCCAGCCGAAGAGCGCGGTGCCGCCCGTCCCCCAGTCGCCGACCAACGGCCTCGACCACACCTACTGAGCGGAGTCCGTCATGCCCAAGCACACGTTCCGGCTGAACGGCGAGAAGGTCACCGTGAAGGTCGACGACGACGTCCGGCTGCTGTGGGTCCTGCGGGACGTCCTCGGCGTCACCGGACCGAAGTACGGCTGCGGGATCAACGTCTGCAAGGCCTGCACCAGCCACATCGACGGCCGCGCGTTCAACCCGTGCTCGGTGAAGGTCTCCGCGATCGGGCCCGACGACGAGATCACCACGATCGAGGGTCTGCCCGACACCGTCGACGCCGTCCCCGGCGAGCTGCACCCGATGCAGGAGGCCTGGATCGACCGCGACGTCGCCCAGTGCGGCTACTGCCAGCCAGGCCAGATCATGGCCGCTGTCGCCCTGGTGCACCAGGTGCGCCGCGAGGACCGGGCGATCACCGACGCCGACCTCGACGGCATCCGGAACATCTGCCGGTGCGGCACCTACACCCGCATCCGCGAGGCGGTGCGGCAGGGCGCGAGAGGCATGGCAGGCGGCCGTTGAGACTGCCGCCACCACACTCACCGAGGGGGCGCATCGGCCAGGTGGCGTAGGGCGATGAGACGCCGGTCACACACCCTGGATCGATCCAATGGCCGGGCCTCGGATCTTGTGAGTACATTCACTAGCACCGGGCCCCGAAGCCCTTCGGAATCGAAGCGGCTCGCCGGGGTACCGCGACGCAAATCACCGCAACGGTGCGGCGATCTCATAACTGAAACTCCCCGACCCACCGCCGACCCGTCGGCGGCCGTCGTCGTTCCCGACGGCGGGCTTGCGCGAGAGGAACCGTTGGTATGACGACCGACACCACTACGTCCCCGAGCCCGACGACCCACGAGGGAATCCTCAGCTGGGTCACCGAGATCGCCGAGCTCACCCAGCCCGACCACATCCACTGGTGCACCGGCGACGACGCCGAGTGGGAGCAGCTGACCAGCGCCCTGGTGGAGTCCGGCACCTTCACCCGGCTCAACCAGGACAAGAAGCCGAACTCCTTCCTGGCGCAGTCCGACCCGACCGACGTGGCCCGCGTCGAGGATCGCACGTTCATCTGCTCGGTCGAGGAGAAGGACGCCGGTCCGACCAACAACTGGATGGACCCGGGCGAGATGAAGGCCATCATGACCGACCTGTACCGCGGGTCGATGAAGGGCCGCACGATGTACGTCGTGCCCTTCGTGATGGGTCACCTCGAGGCCGAGCACCCGATGTTCGGGGTGGAGATCACCGACTCCGCCTACGTCGTGGTGTCGATGCGCGTGATGGCCCGCATGGGCACCAGCGTGCTGCGCAAGATGGAGGAGACCAACGCTCCCTTCGTCCCGGCCCTGCACTCGGTCGGCATGCCGCTCGAGCCGGGTCAGCAGGACGTCTCCTGGCCGTGCAACGACACGAAGTACATCGTGCAGTTCCCCGAGGAGCGCGCGATCTGGTCCTACGGCTCCGGCTACGGCGGCAACGCCCTGCTCGGCAAGAAGTGCTATGCCCTGCGCATCGCCAGCGTGATGGCGCGCGACGAGGGGTGGCTGGCCGAGCACATGCTGATCCTGAAGCTCACCTCGCCCGAAGGCGTCGTGAAGTACGTCGCGGCCGCCTTCCCGAGCGCCTGCGGCAAGACCAACCTCGCCATGCTGGCCCCGACCGTCCCGGGCTGGAAGGTCGAGACGCTCGGAGACGACATCGCCTGGATGCGCATCGGCGCCGACGGCCGGCTCTACGCCGTCAACCCCGAGTTCGGCTTCTTCGGCGTCGCCCCGGGCACCAACGAGCAGACCAACCCCAACGCGATGCGCACCATCGACATCGGCAACTCGGTGTTCACCAACGTGGCGCTGACCGACGACGGTGACATCTGGTGGGAGGGCATGGAGAACGAGCCGGCCCACGCCCGGTCGTGGAAGGGCGAGGACTGGACGCCCGACAGCGACGAGCTGTCCAGCCACCCGAACAGCCGCTACTGCACGCCGATCAAGCAGTGCCCGATCCTGGCGCCGGAGTACGACGACCCGCAGGGCGTGCCGATCGACGCCATCCTCTTCGGTGGCCGGCGCAAGACCACGATCCCGCTCGTCGCCGAGGCCCGCGACTGGACGCACGGCACGTTCATGGGCGCCACGCTCTCCTCGGAGACCACCGCCGCCGCCACCGGCGCGGTCGGCGTCGTCCGGCGCGACCCGATGGCGATGCTCCCGTTCATCGGCTACAACGCCGGCGACTACTTCAACCACTGGATCACCGTCGGCAAGGACAACGACGCCGCGAAGCTGCCGAAGATCTTCTACGTCAACTGGTTCCGCCGCGACGAGGACGGCAACTTCCTGTGGCCCGGGTTCGGCGAGAACAGCCGGGTGCTGAAGTGGATCGTGGAACGGATCGACGGTCAGGCCGAGGCGGTCGAGACGCCCGTCGGACACGTCCCGACTCCGGACGCGCTCGACGTCGAGGGCCTCGACATGACGGCCGAGCAGCTCGCCGCCGCGCTCGACGTCGACGTCGAGGAGTGGAAGGCCGAGATCCCGCAGATCACCGAGTGGTTCGAGAAGTTCGGCGACGACCTCCCGGCCGTGCTGTGGACCGAGCTCGACGGCCTCAAGGCGCGCCTCGGCGCCTGAGCGACAGCGATGGACGCAGGCCCCCGCCCGGTGACGGGCGGGGCCTGCGTCATTGCGGCGTGCGGCATACTTTCGCCCGTGACGGTAAAGGATGCCTGTGCCCCGAGGTAGCTACGGTCCCGACGAGCGACACCTGCTGGAGACCGCGGCGACGCGGATCTACAGCAACGCGGTGGCGCACGGCTCGCTCCCGAGCGACGACCCGCGGCTGAAGGACGGCGCGCAGGTGGCCGCGCTCGACCTGCTGCTCGACATCGGGCTGCTGCGCCACGACGAGGCCAGCAACCGCTACTACCCGATGGACCCCTCGGCGGTGCAGGCGCAGATCGTCGTCCCGCTGGGCCAGCAGGGCGCCGACCTGCTCACCGAGTCCGCACGCTGGGCCGACGTGTTCAGCGACCTCGGCCAGGTGTTCCGGACCTCGCCGCAGGCCGCGGTCAGTCCGATCACGGAGATCCACGGCCTGGACAACATCAACAACTTCATCGCGTCCGCGGTCAACGACACCCGGCAGGAGATGCTGACGGCCCAGCCACACGGCCGCCGGCCGGCGAGCACGCTGGCGGTGGCCGAGGACCGCGACGTGAAGCTCCTCGCGCGCGGCGCCAAGATGCGCACCCTCTACCAGCACTCGGCGCGGCACAGCCCGGCCACCCGCGAGTACGTCGCCGACATCACCTCGCACGGCGCGGAGGTTCGCACCCTCGACGAGTTCTTCCGTCGACTGATCGTGTGCGACCGCCAGGTCGCGATCGTGCCCGCCTCCGACAACCACCACGTCGCGATCGCGATCCACGAGAAGTCGCTGATCGCCTACCTCGTGGACATCTTCGAGCGGGCCTGGGAACGCGCACAGCCGTTCAAAGTGATGGGCACGCAGGCCGAGCGGCACATCGCCGACGACGTGCGGGCGATGACCATCCGGCTGCTGGTCGAGGGCCACAGCGACCCTGCGAGCGCCAAGCGGCTCGGCGTCAGCACGCGCACCTACGCCGGCTACATCGCGGCGCTCAAGGACGAGTACGGCGTGCAGACGCGGTTCCAGCTCGGCTACGCCATGGGCGGCCCGGACCGGGCGCCCGCCGTAGGTGAGACTCCCCCGGACCCGGCAGGCGACGAGCCGGACGCCTGAGCCCACGCATGCAGCGAGGGCAGCCACCTTGCGGTGGGCTGCCCTCGCTGTGCGGTCGAGACTGGCCGGGGGGGATGGCGCTGGGACGAACTGTCGGGGGGATGACTGGTTCGCCCTCGTCTTCGACCTCTGTGGCGTTCCAGCCCGGGGGGGAGTGAGCTGAACGCGTCTGTGGGGGGACTACTTGCCGGAGCGCCCGTGCCCGTCGGCGGTGACGATCTTGGTGCCGTTCCAGCCGGAGTCCTGCGCCTGCGCCGGGCCGGCAGCCAGCGTGAACACGCCGCTGACCACGAACGTGGCGGCGAGAAGCTTCGCAACGGTGCGATTGTTCTTCATGTGACTACCTCGTCTTGTCTTCCCAGGGTGTGGCGGTCTCCCGCCGGACTACCAGTGTGTGTCACAGCAGGCCGTCGGGGCCACAAAAGTGCCCCGCAGCATTGTGCACTGCATGTTTCTGCAAAACCGGAAAAACCAGGACACGGTCGCCGGGTAGGGTGGATAATTCTCCCAGCCCTTCCGCAGGGCGTCGTAAGCCCCAGAAACCGGGCATCTCGCGCCGATGCGCCACCGTCCTGGCCCCCGATGGGCAGTAAAGATCCTCCGCACTCTTGCGTAGTTGTGCAACGAGGGCAAGGGTCGTCCCGATGATTCGTCGCCGACACGTGCTGGAGCTCGCCGCGCTCTGGCTGGTGGTTGCCGTCCCGCTGACGGCGCTGCTGTTCCTCACCGGCTCGCGCAGCACGGTGGTCGCCGGGCACGACGCGGTGGTGCGACCCACCCTGGACGGCTACGCGACGATCGACCTGGGCCCCTACATCCCGAACTTCCGGGTTCCCACCGGTGCCCGGGTCGGTGCGTCCATCGACCTGGGCGCCACCGAGCTGAACAGCTACGACGCCCTGATCCAGCGCTACGCGTTCATCGCCAGCCAGCCCGAGGGCCAGATCGCCAAGGTGCGCGCCACGATCCTCGACCTGGCCAAGGACAGCGCCCTGCTCGGCGGCCTGCTGGGGCTGGCCGGGCCCGGACTGGTCCTGCTCGTCGGCCGTGATCGGTGGGTGCAGATCGCGCAGCCGCTCTCTCCACGGGTCGCCGCCGCCGCCGTGGTGGCACTGGGTGTCGTGGCCGCCGGACTCGTCCTGGTGCGCGACGACGGCGAGCCGCCGGTGGGGGTCGAGACCTGGGAGCCGCTTCCCGAGGCGCTTCCGGGCGTCGCCATCCCCGCCGAGGCCGAGCACATCGAGGTCGAGGCGGGCCTGATCTCCTCCGGGACCCGACGGCTGGTCGAGAGCGCTGTCGCGTCGTACCGCAAGAGCCTGAGGTTCTACCACGACCTCGCGGAACGGGCACCCCAGCTGACCGCCGAGCTCCGGCAGCCAGGGGACGGCGAGGTCGTCGGGCTGGTGGTCAGCGACCGGCACGACAACATCGGGATGGACCCGGTAGCCCGGGCGGTCGCGGACGCGGGCGGCGCCACGTTCCTGCTCGACGCCGGCGACGACACCTCCACCGGGAGCTCCTGGGAGGCGTTCAGCCTGGAGTCGCTCGACAAGGCCTTCGCCGACTACGACGACCGCTTCGCGGTGGCGGGCAACCACGACAGCGGCGACTTCGTGCCCGAGCACCTCGCCCGGCTCGGGTTCACCACCCTGGCCGGCGAGGTGGTCGACGCCCCGGACGGGATCCGGCTCCTCGGCGCCGGCGACGTGCGCAGCAGCGGCCTGGGCAGCTGGCGCGACGAGCGCGGCATCTCGTTCGCGGACCAGCAGCACCTGATCGCCGACCTGGCCTGCGAGCACGACGCCGACGGGGACCGGGTCTCCACGCTGCTGGTGCACGACGCCAACTCGGGCCGGATCGCGCTCGAACGCGGATGCGTCGACCTCGTGCTCGCCGGCCACCTGCACCTGCAGGTCGGGCCGACGCAGGTGGTCGGCGAGAACGGCCGGCTCGGCTACTCCTACACCAACGGCACGACCGGCGGGGCGGCGTACGCCCTGGCGATCGGCTCCAAGCTGCGGCGCGATGCCGAGGTCACGCTCGTCACCTACGCCGAGGGGCGCCCGGTGGGCCTGCAGCCGGTGACGGTCCGCACCAACGGGGAGTTCGTGGTCGGGCCGTTCACCGACCTCCAGCTCGACACTGCGGCCGCGCAGTGAACGAGAACGGCCCCGGCGCAGCGCACCGGGGCCGTTCTCTCACCTGCGGAGGTGGAGGGATTTGAACCCTCGATGGAGTTTTAGCTCCAAACCCGCTTAGCAGGCGGGCGCCATAGACCGGACTAGGCGACACCTCCAGACAGCGAGGCACAGGTTACCGGAACCCGGCAGCGCTCAACGAACCGGGCGGTAGCCGTGGCCACGATTCAGGTGCTGCTGCAGGTCGCGCACGAAATCGTCCGCCGAGCCACCGAGAATGTCGACCGGGATCGTGGTCGTGCGGCCGTCCCGGCGACGCAGCACGATGCAGCGACCGTCGGCCATCGTCGTTGCCACGGCGTCCTCGACGTCGGACCACCGGCCGCGCCTCACGCCGGCGCCGCGCACCCAGCGCACCTCGTAGCCGACGTCGTCGAGGCGTACGACCGGTGCCAGCCGGCGCAGCGACACGGCCAGTCCCCCGACGGCCAGCACCACCACCACGACGACCACCGTGAGCACCATGGCGGGCCAGTCGAGCAGCGCACCGGTCACCAGGACGCCCAGCACCAGCAGGCCGGCGAGGACAAGCGCGACGCCCATCATGCGGACGAGCAGCGGCGTCGAGAGTCGATAGTCGGAAGGCACGCGTCGATTACACCCAACCCGGCGGGCACCCTCCAAATGGGCTAGTCATGGGTCTTGTCACAGACCTGTGAACTGGCTCACACTCAGAACCCCATCCCTTGTCTGGAGGCGGTCCCCATGAGCGGACTCGAGAACGCCATCCACGGGCTAAGCCAGGCCATCGAGAGCCCCCCGCGACACCACATGTGGCGGTGGCTGGTGCGTCACCGGATGTCGACCGTCAAGGATGCCCTCCGCGCCGAACGGCTTCGCGGCGGGGACGCCTGGCTGGCCTCACGCGAGGTCAACCTCCATCGTGAGCGGGCCGCCCTGCTCGCGCAGCTGGCGAGTCTCGGGCCCGCGGTGCTCGAGGACCAGGACCTCGAGGCCGTCCGCGGCGAGCTGACCCGGCTGGTCGCCGCGCTCGAGCGCTACAAGCAGCGGGTCAACGATCTCCTCTACGACAGCGTCTGCCTGGAGCTGGGCGGCTCGGAGTAGCGGCTCGGGCGGCCGAGCGCGCCGGCACCACCCGGGGGCTACCCCGGCGGTGACCCGAGATAGCGGGGGTCGAGCCTCCGCTCGACGACCGCGCCGTCCGCCCCGCGCTCGACCGCGTAGCCGGCGGCGGCCGGCCGGGAGGTCACCGCGTCGACGAGCTTGCCGTCCTCGAAGAGCAGCGCGCAACCGTCGTCGGCCGCGTGGCCCGCCGGGAAGCCGTCGGCGATGAGCGCCCGGTACGTCGGGGCGCGCAGCTCCTCCCCGTCGTAGTGCGGGCACGCGCTGCCCGGCACCAGTCCGAGGCCGTCGTCCAGCGCCGCCAGACCGGGCCCGAAGGAGTCGGTCACCGAGGCCTCGAACCAGCAGTTCATCCCCGCGCTCAACCCCGCCAGGACGAGTCCCTCGGTGGCGGCCTCGGCGAGCACCCGGTCCAGCCCGTGCGCCCGCCAGACGGCGAGCAGGCTCGCGGTGTTGCCGCCTCCGACGTAGACCGCGTCCTGCTCGGCCACGAACGCCCTCAGGTCGGCGTGCTCGCGGCTGAACAATCGGAGGACCGACAGCTCGGCGCGGCCGGCGAACGCGTCCAGGAACCGCTCGGCGTACCCCTCGGCGTCACCGCTCGCAGTCGGCACGAAGCAGACCCGGGGCAGGCCCGAGCGTCGTCGCGTCAGCGAGAGCAGGAAGTCGTCGAGCAGCGGGTTGTCGGGCTCCATGGCGAAGCCGCCGCCGCCGAGGGCGAGGATGCGTGTGTGCACCCGCGCAACCTACCGAACAAACGCAGAGGGGGCGGGATTCGAACCCGCGGCTGACATCTCTGCCAGCGACCGCTTTCAAGGCGGTTCCGATCGGCCACTCCGGCACCCCTCCGTGCACCCGGCCTCGGCCGGGACACGAAGGCGAGTCTAGGCGAGGTCCAAGGAGACGAGGATGTCTCCCTCTTGGACGACGTCACCGGCGGTGACCTTGACCGCCGAGACCCGACCGGCGTGCTCGGACAGCACCGGGATCTCCATCTTCATCGACTCGAGCAGCACGACGGTGTCACCGGCCGCCACCGAGTCCCCGGGCGCCACGGCCACCGTCATCACGTTGGCCACCATCTCCGCGACGATGTCTGCGGTCCGTGCTTCACGCGCCATGCCGGCGACGCTACACAACCGCGACGATTACCCGCAGGTACGCCGCCCACTCACAGCAGCGCGGCGGTGCGACGGGACTCGGGCCGGTGCGCGGCCGCCTGCTCGGCGCGGCGGGCCCGTCGTCCCCGGGTGCCCGAGAAGAAGGCGTCCACCCGGATCGCGAGGTAGCCCAGCAGCAGGCCCAGCGCGAGGCTGTAGCCCAGCCCGATGCCGGCCTCGGCCATCGTGAGCCGGGTGGCGACCAGGGTGGTGGTCACGCCGGCCAGACCGGCGGCTCCGAACGCGCAGGCCCACCAGCCCTGGCGGCGGCGGGCCCGGGTGGAGACACCCCAGGCCAGGGCGGGGAATCCGAGCAGGAACTCGATCGGCCGCGGCACGGCCCCGGCGACGTCGCGGACCCAGGCCACGCCGTTCTCGAGGCCGGTGACCAGCTGCGGCGATCCCCACCGGCTGAGCGCCTCGGTGTAGGCGAGCGTGACCGCGAGCAGCGCGAGCCCACCCACGACGACCACCGCGCCGCGGGTGCCGAGGCCCTGGAAGCCGTTGCCGAGCCGGAAGACGAGCACGAGCGCGGTGAGCAGTGCGAGCGTGAGCGACAGGTAGCCGGCACGCTCCAGCGACACCCGGGCCCCGTACGCGTCGGCGGCCAGCGCCGCGACGACAGCCACGGCGACGGCGACGAGGAGCTCGCGAACCACCGCGCGGAACCGGGGCGCGGGGCTGGTGGCGAGCACGCCGAGGACCGCACCGACCGCCGCCGTGCAGACCGCGGCACCGGCGAGCAGCACCGGGACGCCCGAGACGACCGCGGCCACGGTGAGCACGAGCGCGAGACCTCCGGCCACCAGCGGGCGGCCGCCGGTGCGGACCCCGAGGGCGAGCGTGTAGCCGGTGGTCACGGTCACGCCCGCGGCCACCGGAAGCCACTCAGGCGTGCCCTCCAGCGGCGTGCGGTCGGCAACCAGCACGGCGGCCGCCGCGAGAACCAGGACGAACCATCCGGCGGTGAGCAGCCGGGGCGACCCGGGCCGAACGCGCGGGAGCCGGACGGCACGCGATCTCCGGGGCGCCCGCTCCGCCCTTCTCCGGCCAGGTCGCTGCTCCGGTCGGGTCACGGTCGGCAACTATAGGCGGCGGTTCGCCAGCGACGGATTGGTCTCACGCACCGCCTCCAGGTGCGGTCGCTCCAGCGTCGCGAAGGCTGCGTCCGGGCCGGCGTCCCCGACCTCGACCAGCACGTGGCCGTCGGGCCCGACGAGCATGGAGTGCCCGCTGTAGCGCGGGGCGGGCTGGGCCGCGGCCGCGACGTACACGGTGTTCTCGATCGCCCGGGCCCGCAGGAGGGTCCGCCAGTGGTCGACCTTCAGCTCGCCCGCGACCCACGCG
Organism: uncultured Actinomycetota bacterium; assembly: GCA_963801125.1. GTDB lineage: Bacteria > Actinomycetota > Actinomycetes > Propionibacteriales > Nocardioidaceae > Nocardioides_B. The sequence goes on along the minus strand of CAWDDL010000034.1, from coordinate 48,467 downwards.
GCGGGCAGCAGGAGCAGCTCCGCGCCTCCCGCGACGAGCATCCGGGCGAGCTCGGGGAAGCGCAGGTCGTAGCAGTTCATCAGGCCGACCCTCCAGCCCTGCACGTCGACGAGGACCGGCTCGGGGGGACCGGCACCGAGGACGTCGGACTCGCGGGTGCCGAACGAGTCGTAGAGGTGGATCTTCCGGTACGACGCCCGCAGCCCTTGCGGCGCGACGACCACGATGGTGCTGTACGGACGCGCCGGGTCCTCACCGATTTCGAGCATGCCGGCAACGATGGTGACGTCGTGCTCCCCGGCCAGCTCGACGAGCCGCGTGACGAACGGACCGTCCAGCGGTTCGGCGTAGGGCGCGAGGTCCGAGCCGGCCTTGCCGAAGTCGCGGGCGAACACCTCGGGGAACACCACGAGGTCGGTCCGGGGCCGGCCGGCACAGATCTCGCCGACCACGTCGAGCGCGGCCCGGTTCTCCGCCGGGTCCAGGCTCGACGACCGCTGCACACAGAAGACGCCCAAGGAGTCCATCGGGCCAGCCTGCCAGACTGACGGGTATGAGCGAGCCCCTGCGTCTCGGTGCGCTGATTCTCACCGGCGGGACCGCGGCGCGGATGGACGGCGTCGACAAGGCGTCCATCGAGGTGTCCGGGGTGACCTTGCTCGAGCGCGCGCTGGCCGCCACGCTGGCCGCGCGCGAGGTGGTCGTGGTGGGCGCCGAGGTGCCCACCAGCCGGCCCGTCACCTGGACCCGGGAGGCTCCCGCGCTGGGCGGGCCTGCCGCCGGCATCCTCGCCGGGCTGGCGCGGTTCGCCGACACGCCCGACCTGGTGTGCGTGCTGGCCGTCGACATGCCGAAGGTGAACCCCGGCACGGTCGCCCGGCTGACCTGGGCGGTGGAGGCCGACCCGGCCGTGGACGGCGCCGTGCTCGTCGACGTCGAGGGGCGCCGGCAGACCCTGGCTGCGGTCTACCGCACCGCCTCGCTGGAGGCGGTGCGGCCGGCCGACCATGAGCAGGAGCACGGGCTCCCGGTACGACGCCTGGTCGGCGGGCTCCGGCTCGCGGAGGTTCCGGTCGTCGGCGAGGAGGCCTTCGACGTGGACAGCTGGCAGGACTTGCGGCGCCTCGATCAATGACTTAATGTCTTAATTCATTGAGTCAATAGGGGGTCCCGTGTTCGCCGGTCTGGTGCTCGTCGTGCCGCTGCTTCTTCTGCTCGCGGTCGGGGCGGTGGTCCTCGTCGTGCTGGCCGCCACCCGCCGACCGGACGCCCAGCTCACCAGCGAGGTGGCTGCGGCCCGCCGGCACGGGCTCGTGACCTCGGTGCTCGCGATCGCGTTCGTGCTGCTGGCGCCGGCCGTCATGTGGCCGGGGCTCTCGCAGGTCGTCCCCGGCGGCTTCTTGCTCGGGGTGCTTCCGCTGCTGGGCGCCATCGGCGCCCAGGCTGTCCTGCTGGTGGGCGAGAGGACCTGGCCGCGGCCTCGGGGGACCACGCGCAGCGCCATGGTCCACCCCCGGTCGGTCGGCATGTTCCTCCGCGGCGGTTGGGCCGTCCTCACCGCTGGTGCGGTGGCGGCGCTCGCCGTCGTCATCGCCACCGGTCGCTACCTCGGTCGCCACGACGACGGTCACTCGCTGCACACGGTCGACCACGCGCCCGACGGCGCCCTCACCGAGCGGATGGCCAGCCCGTTCCCCGGCTGGGACTACGGGCTCCCGCAGACCGTCGCGCTCCTGGTGCTGCTCGCGCTGCTCGTGCTGGTGCTGCGTGCCATCACCTGGCGTCCCGCGGTCGTCACCGCCGACGCGACCACCGACCTCCTGCTGCGCCGGTCCTCGGCGGCGCGCGCCTACCGCGTCACCTCGTTCGCGGCTCTGCTCACCCTGGCCGGTGATCTCTTCTTCGCCGGGACGAGCATGCAGCGCATCTACACCGACGGTGGCGACCTGGCCGGGAAGCTGGCCGTCCTCGCGGCGCTGGCGGCCGCGCTCGGAGCGCTCGCAGTGCTCCTCGTGCCGGCTCCGCGACTGCCCCGCGAGGTGACGACGCCCCCCGGGGTGCCGGTCGCCCCGTGAACGTCTCCGTCACCCTCGACCTGCTGGCGGCGACCCCGCCGTACGAGCAGGTGCGCGCGCAGCTCGCCGGGCACATCCGCACCGGGGCTCTGCAGCCGGGGGAGAAGCTGCCGGTGGTCCGGGTGCTGGCCGCAGACCTCGGCGTGGCCACCAACACCGTCGCGCGGGCCTACCGCGAGCTCGAGGCAGGTGGTCTGGTCACCAGCCGCAGGCGGGTCGGCACGATCGTGCAACCTCTGGCCGCCCCGGCCGGGCCGGCGCTGCAGCAGCAGGCGGCGGGCTTCGTCCGGGAGGCACGCCGAGCCGGGCTGGCCGAGGAGGAGATCGTCGACCTCGTGCGCGGCGCGTTCGCCCAATCCCTTGCGTGAAACGGCGATGCGTATAAGTCTGGACGCGTGACGCTCCACGACTGGATCGACGAACTGTGCGACGCACTCGACATCGACGTAGAGATCGACGAGGGCATCGTCCTCGACCTCGCGCGTGACGCCGCGCACGCGGTCGAACGCCCGGCCGCCCCGATCACGACCTACCTGCTGGGCTACGCCGCCGCGCTCGCCGGAGGGAGCCCCGAGAAGGTCGAGGAGCTCGCCGCCCGCGCGACCGAGCTGGCCGAGAAGTGGGGCGGCGAGGAGGACGACGACTTCGGCGAGGTCGAGGTCGAGGAGGTCGACGAGGCGCTCGTCGACGTCGACTGACCGCGGGAGGGTCGACCCGTTCGGCTAGCGTCACGGTCATGCGTGCCGTCATCGCTTCCGAGCCCGGAGGGCCCGAGGTCCTCACCGTCACCCAGCTCGACGACCCGACCCCGGCGCCCGGGGAGGTCGTCATCGACGTCGTCGGCACCGCGGTCAACCGCGCCGACACGTTGCAGCGACAGGGCCTCTACCCCCCGCCGAAGGGCGCCTCCGACGTCCTCGGGCTCGAGTGCTCGGGGAGGGTCAGCGCAGTGGGTGCGCAGGTCGGGCAGTGGCGGGTGGGCGACGAGGTCTGCGCGCTGCTCGCCGGTGGCGGGTACGCCGAGAAGGTCGCCGTCCCGGCGGGGCAGGTGATGCCCGTCCCCGACGGGACGGACCTGGTCACCGCCGGCGCCCTTCCCGAGGTCGCCTGCACGGTCTGGTCCAACGTCTTCATGGTCGCCGGGCTCCAGGCCGGCGAGACACTGCTCGTGCACGGCGGTGCCGGCGGCATCGGCACCATGGCGATCCAGCTGGCGCACGCGCTCGGCGCCCGTGTCGTCACCACGGCCGGGTCCGCGGAGAAGCTCGACCTGTGCCGCTCGCTCGGCGCGGACGTCACCATCGACTACCACCAGCAGGACTTCGTCGAGGAGGTCCGTAGCGCCACCCAGGGCCGCGGCGCGGACGTCATCCTGGACAACATGGGCGCCGCCTACCTGGGCCGCAACGTCGACGCGCTGGCCACCCAGGGCCGCCTGGTGATCATCGGTATGCAGGGCGGTACCAAGGCCGAGCTGAACATCGGCAAGCTGCTCGGCAAGCGTGGCGCCGTCATCGCCACGTCGCTGCGGGCGCGGCCCCTCGAGGAGAAGGCGGCGATCTGCGCCGCCGTGGTCGAGCATGTCTGGCCCCTGGTCGCCGACGGCACCGTCAAGCCGATCGTGCACACCACGTTGCCGTTGGAGCAGGCCGGTGCGGCCCACCGGCTGATGGAGGACAGCGGCCACGTCGGCAAGATCGTGCTCACCTCGTAAGGTGGGGCCATGACCGACAAGCACCCCGAAGGCACCGTCTCCGACCCCGACCAGGACCCGCGCGTGGTCGTGCTCGGACCGGACGGGATGGCGATCGCCGGCGGAGCCGGGCAGGAGCAGACGAACCGCTCCGGCGAGGACGGGGAGGAGGCCGAGGACGCCGAGCGGCACATCACCGACCTCGTCGAGCAGCCCGCCAAGGTGATGCGGATCGGCAGCATGATCCGCCAGCTGCTGGAGGAGGTGAAGTCCGCCCCCCTGGACGAGGCCAGCCGGGCGCGGCTCGCCGACATCCACCGGTCGTCGATCAAGGAGCTCGAGGCCGGGCTCGCACCGGAGCTGGTCGAGGAGCTCGAGCGACTGTCGCTTCCGTTCAGCTCCGAGACTCCCTCCGAGGCGGAGCTGCGGATCGCCCAGGCCCAGCTCGTCGGGTGGCTGGAGGGACTCTTCCACGGCATCCAGACCGCGATCTACGCCCAGCAGATGGCTGCGCGGGCGCAGCTGGAGCAGATGCGCCGCGCCCTCCCGCCCGGGATGGTGCCGAGTGACGAGACCCTGGCCGCCGCGCAGGAGGCGCAGGCCCGGCGCGCCCAGGGCGACGAGGGCGGCCGCAGCGGGATGTACCTCTAGACCTCGTCGCGGGAGCCCCGGTCGCCCCGCCGGAAGATCTTCTCGCCGAGAAACACCACCGGGTCGAACTTGCGGTCCACCACGCGCTCCTTCATCGGGATGATCGCGTTGTCGGTGATCTTGATGCCCTCGGGGCAGACCTCGGTGCAGCACTTGGTGATGTTGCACATCCCCAGCCCGGCCGCCTCCTGGGCCAGCTTGCGCCGGTCGTGGGTGTCGAGCGGGTGCATGTCGAGCTCGGCGTACCGCAGGAAGAACCGTGGGCCGGCGAACGCGGGCTTGTTCTCCTCGTGGTCGCGCACGACGTGGCAGGTGTTCTGACACAAGAAGCACTCGATGCACTTGCGGAACTCCTGGCCGCGCTCGACGTCGACCTGGGCCATCCGGCGCTTGCCGTCGGGGTCGCGGGGCGTGAGCTTCGCCGCCGGCACCTGCTTCGCCTTCTCGTAGTTGTAGGAGACGTCGGTGACCAGGTCGCGGATCACCGGGAACGCCCGCATCGGCGTCACGGTGATCGTCTCGGACTCGTCGAAGTCCGAGAGCCGGGTCATGCACATCAGCCGGGGCCGGCCGTTCACCTCCGCGCTGCACGAGCCGCACTTGCCGGCCTTGCAGTTCCACCGCACGGCGAGGTCGCCGGCCTGCGTCGCCTGCAGGCGGTGGATCGCGTCGAGGACGACCTCGCCCTCCTCGACGGTGACGGTGTAGTCGCCGAGCTCGCCGCCCGAGGCGTCACCGCGCCAGACCCGCATCTTGAGGTCGTAGCCCATCAGAAGAGCTCCTTGAGGTCGTCGGGCATCACGGGCAGCGGCTGGTGCTCGAGGTCGACCGTGTCGGACCCGGGAGGAAGCGTGAGCACCAGGTTCAGGGCGCCCCACGTGTCGTCCGGGGTCGGGTAGTCGTCTCGGGTGTGGCCGCCGCGCGACTCCTGGCGCTCGAGCGCCGCCTTGGCGATGCACTCCGAGACCACGAGCATGTTGGCCAGGTCGAGCGCGAGGTGCCAGCCGGGGTTGTACTGCCGGTGTCCCTCGACGGACAGCTTCTTGGCGCGCGCCTTGAGCTTCGCGATCTCCTCGATCGACTCGCGCAGCTCCTCCTCCTTGCGGATGATGCCGACGAGCCGCTGCATCACCTCCTGCAGGTCCTTCTGGATCGTGTAGGGGTTCTCGCCCCCCTCACTGAGCTCCACGGAGTTGGCGAACGGGTGCAGCGCCGCGTCTGCGGCCGCCTTGACCTGCTCTTCGGTGACCTTCGGCGGGTCGGTGCGGACCCGGTAGGAGTGGTAGGCCGCGTTGTGGCCGGCGCGCCTGCCGAACACCAGCAGGTCGGAGAGCGAGTTGCCACCGAGCCGGTTCGAGCCGTGCATGCCCCCGGCCACCTCGCCGGCGGCGTACAAGCCCTCGACGATGCTCTGCTCGGTGTCGGCGTCGACCTCGACGCCGCCCATGACGTAGTGGCAGGTCGGACCCACCTCCATCGGCTCGGCGGTGATGTCGACGTCGGCGAGCTCCTTGAACTGGTGGTACATCGACGGCAACCGGCGCCGGATGAACTCGGCGTCGCGACGCGAGGCGATGTCGAGGAAGACCCCGCCGTGCGGTGAGCCGCGACCCGCCTTGATCTCGGAGTTGATCGCCCGCGCCACCTCGTCCCGGGGCAGCAGCTCGGGCGGGCGGCGGTGGTTCTTCTTGTCGGTGTACCAGCCCTCCGCCTCCTCGATGGTGTCGGCGGTCTCGGCCTTGAAGAACTCCGGGATGTAGTTGAACATGAACCGCTCGCCCTCGGAGTTCTTCAGCACCCCGCCGTCGCCTCGGACCGACTCGGTGACCAGGATCCCTTTCACCGAGGGCGGCCAGACCATCCCGGTGGGGTGGAACTGGACGAACTCCATGTTGATCAGGCTGGCGCCGGCGCGCATGGCCAGCGCGTGCCCGTCGCCGGTGTACTCCCACGAGTTCGACGTCACCTGGTAGGACTTGCCGATCCCGCCGGTGGCGAGGACGACCGACGGGGTCTCGAAGACCACGAACCGTCCGGTCTCGCGCCAGTAGGCGAAGGCACCGGAGACCCGCTCCCCCTCCTTGAAGATCTCGGTGACGGTGCACTCCATGAAGACGTCGATGCCGAGGTCGACGGCGTGCTGCTGGAGGGTGCGGATCATCTCGAGGCCGGTGCGGTCGCCCACGTGGGCGAGCCGCGCGTAGCGGTGCCCGCCGAAGTCACGCTGGGAGATCAGCCCGTCTCCGGTGCGGTCGAACAGCGCGCCCCACTCCTCGAGCTCGAGCACCCGCTCGGGGGCCTCCTGGGCGTGCAGCTGGGCCATCCGCCAGTTGTTGAGCATCTTCCCGCCACGCATGGTGTCGCGGAAGTGCACCTTCCAGTTGTCGTCGGAGTAGACGTTGCCCATGGCGGCCGCGATCCCGCCCTCGGCCATGACCGTGTGTGCCTTGCCCAGCAGCGACTTGCAGACGATCGCGACCCGCGCGCCCGCGTCGTGCGCGGCGATGGCCGCCCGCAGGCCGGCACCGCCGGCGCCGATCACCACCACGTCGTACGCGTGCCGCTCGAGGCCCGACGACGCGCCGGAGTCCATCCGGTTGCCGGTCATCGGGTGCCGGCGGTCCTGGTCGCGGTGCCGGTCCGCTCCGCTGCGAAGCTCGTCGTCCATCAGAAGAACCTCGGGTCGGTGATCGTGCCGGTCGAGAGCAGGTAGACGTACAGGTCGGCCAGCGCCACCGAGAACAGCGAGAGCCACGCGAACTTGGCGTGGTGGGCGTTCAGCATGGTGACTCCCATCCAGGCGCGGTAGCGCAGCGGATGCTTGGAGAAGTGCCGCAGCCGGCCGCCGATCAAGTGCCGGCACGAGTGACAGCCGAGGGTGTAGCCCCAGATCAGCAGGACGTTCACGAGCAGGACCAGGGTCCCGAGGCCCATGTGCCCCCACTCACCCGTCGCGTCTCGGAAGGCGAGGACCACGTCGTAGCTGAGGATCACCGCCACGACCGCGGAGGCGATGAGCGCGTAGCGATGTGCGTTCTGCAGGATCAGCGGGAATCTGCGCTCACCGGTGTACCCGCCGTGCGGCTCCGCGACCGCGCAGGCCGGCGGGGAGAGCCAGAACGACCGGTAGTAGGCCTTGCGGTAGTAGTAGCAGGTCATCCGGAAGCCGAGCGGGATGATCAAGATGATCAGGGCCGGGGAGAACGGCCAGAAGCCGAATGGGCGCCCGAAGTCGGCGGAGCCCTCCACGCACTGGGATCCCATGCACGGGGAGTAGAAGGGCGAGAGGTACGGGACCGCGTAGTAGTGCACGCCCGAGAAGGCTCGCCACGTCGCGTAGACGACGAACGCGGCGAAGACGGTGAACGTCACCGCGGGGTAGAGCCACCACCGGTCCTGACGAAGCGTCTTCTGCTCGATGCGTGCACGACGAGGGCTGCGGACGCCTGTCGACATGAAGTGGGTTCTCCTCAGAGAGCGTGCTGGGCCTCGGACTGGGCGTCGTGCCACATGCTCTCGTCGTAGGGGTCGTCGGGGATCGCGATCATCTCGTCCTTGCTGACCCCGGGGGTGTGCCCGGGCTTGGGCTGACCGAGTTCGTCGAGGTCGGCGAGCAGCCGGTCGACGTCGGAGGTGATCCGACGTACGCCGAGCGTGTCGCCGTACTCGTTGCGGACCCGCAACACCGCTGCCGCCAAAGTGGTGAGCGCCTCGCGGGTGGCACCGACCGCGTCATTCGATGACATCGACTCTCCTCCAACGACCTCACGGGTGACTCAGGTCACGTCCGGCTACCGGGCCACTCTGCTGCAGAATCCGACATTGCGGAAGGGGGCACGCGGAAAACCGGTGATCGGTTTGACCCGTCGGCGCGGACCAACGGCGTCGGGCAGCCTCCGGGCACGTCGTACGGCGGACGCCCGTGCGTCGTCGGTTCACGACCGGGTGAGCCGCAGCCACAGCACCCCGGTGAGCAGGAGCAGCGACGCGCCTGCCGCCAGCCCGATCGGTAGTGCCCAGTCGGCCAGCACGTCATCGGCCGCCGGCCGGGGGTCGGGCATCGTGGTCGCCAGGTCCGACCCGTACGCCGTGCCTGACGGCTGGTCGGCGGTCGGGGCGAGCCCCGCGCCGGTGACCTGTTCGACCTCCGCGACCAGGGAGCGGCTCGCCGGCCCGGTGCCACCGCACAGGTCGGCCCAGAGCACGTCGGCCGGTCCCTGCTCGGCGGTGGAGTAGGCCGCGAAGAAGACGTAGCGCCGGCCCGGCTCCATGCCCTCCAGCCCGCAGGACGCACCGCCGCTCGCCGACCGGACCTCCGTCTGCGGCGCACTCGTGCCTTTCAGCACCTGTTCCACGTCGACGCGGTAGGTCACCGGGTCCGCCGAGGACGTCACCGCCCGCTCCGCCGGCGGCTCCGCGCCCGTGAGGGTGCCGACCAGCACGACGTCGGCCCCGGTCACGTAGCCGGCGGTGTCGGCGACGACGCAGGAGCAAGCCCACGACGGGCCGGCGCCCACGAGCACGAGCGACAGCGCCGCGAACATGCCGGCGCACAGGGTTCGGAACGCTCTCATCCCGGTACGACGCACCCGAGGGCGATCAGGTTCCCAGGCCGAAGAGCTCCTCGAGCACCTGGGCGACGCCGTCCTCGTCGTGTGCGGGGGCAACCCGGTCGGCGAGCGCCTGCACCGACGGGTGGGCGTTGGCCATCGCGTAGGACGTGCCGGCCCACTCCAGCATCGGCAGGTCGTTGGGCATGTCCCCGAAGGCGACCACCTCGTGGCGCGAGATCCCCCGCTCCTCGCAGACCAACGCCAGGGTGGACGCTTTGGTGACGCCGTGCCCGCTCATCTCCACCAGGGCACCCTCGGACGACCACGTCGTGGTGACGAGCCGGCCGACCGCGGTCTCGACGTGCTGCCAGAAGGGCTCCGGCTCCAGCTCCTCGTGCCGGGCGAGCAGCTTCACCGCCCGGTCGTCGACGATGTCCTCCAGGCGGCCGACCGCGAGGTCCGCCGGCGGGGGCACCCGCGGCATGAAGCCGGGTTCCTTGGCGAAGCCGTCGGTCCGCTCCAGGGCGAAGGTGGTCCCCGGGATGGCTGCGCGGAGGCTCCTCCCGACCTCGAGGGCGACGTCGACGGGGATGGTCCGGGCCTGACGGACGGCGTGCTCGTGCACGTCGTACACGATCCCGCCGTTGGAGCAGACCGCGAGACCGTGGCCGCCCACGTGCTGCCACAGGTCGTCCATCCACCGGACCGGCCGGCCGGTGACGAACACGACCGTGACGCCGAGGTCCTCGACCGCGCCGATCGCCCGGCGGGTGCGGTCGGTGACGGTGCCGTCGGTGTGCAGCAGCGTCCCGTCGAGGTCCGTGGCGACGAGCCTGAGCACGCTCAGAACCAGCGGCCCAGCTCGTGGGCGACGCCGTCGTCGTGCACCGTCGCGGTCACGTCGTCGGCGGCCTCCTGGACCTCCAGCGGCGCCTGGCCCATGGCCACGCCCCGGCCGGCCCACCGCAGCATCTCGAGGTCGTTGCGGCCGTCGCCGATCGCGAGCACGTGCTCCTGGGCCACGCCGAGCTGGTCGGCCACGTCCCGGAGCGCCGACGCCTTCGACACCCCCTCCGGGGCGATGTCGAGCCAGGCGGTCCACCCGATGAAGTAGTTGGTGCCGTGCAGGCCGAGCTTCTCGGCGAGCGCGACGAACTCCTCCTCGGAGGAGTGCGGGTCGCGGATGATGACGCGCGTGACCGGCTCGGCGACGAGCTCCTCGACGGTCTGCAGCGTCATCTCCCCGGTGATCTCGCCCTCCGGGAAGTGCCGGTTGATCCGGTAGCCGACACCGACCTCCTCCACCGCGACCGCCGCGTCGGGGACGTGCTCGAGCAGCATCCGGACAACGTCGCTGGCGTCGAAGGTCACCGTCTGCAGGACGTCGAGCGGCGGGTAGGCGAAGATCACCGACCCGTTGCTCGCCACCGTCAGCGCCTGTCCGCCGTCGCGCGGCAGACCCAGCTGGTGCAGCACCGGGGTGATGCCGAACGCGGACCTCCCGGTCGCGAGGACGATGTGCGCGCCGGCGTCGGCGGCCCGCTGCACGGCCTCGTGCACCGCCGGCGAGACGATCTCCTCGACCGCGCCGGTCTCGGGCATGTTGGCGTAGAGCGTGCCGTCGATGTCGAGCGCGACGAGCTTGGGGGTGAACGTCACGGGGCCACCGGCTCGAGGACCTCGCGGCCCTGGAGGTAGGGACGCAGCGCCTCGGGGATCCGGACGGAGCCGTCGGCCTGCTGGTGGGTCTCCAGGATGGCCACGATGGTCCGGGTCATCGCGCAGAGCGTGCCGTTGAGGGTGGCCAGCGGCCGGGTGCCGCCGCCCTCGCCCTCGGACCTGCCGCGGATGTCGAGGCGGCGGGCCTGGAAGTCGGTGCAGTTCGACGTCGAGGTCAGCTCGCGGTACTTCCCCTGGGTCGGGATCCAGGCCTCGCAGTCGAACTTGCGCTGCGCCGACAGGCCGAGGTCGCCGGCGGCCACGTCGATGACGCGGAACGCCAGACCCAGCTTGGTGAGGAACTCCTTCTCCCAGGCGAGCAGGCGCTCGTGCTCGGCGTAGGACTCCTCGACCGTGGTGTAGGTGAACATCTCGACCTTGTCGAACCAGTGCACCCGGATGATTCCGCGGGTGTCCTTGCCGTGCGAGCCTGCCTCCTTGCGAAAGCACGGGCTGAACGCGGCGTAGCGCCTGGGCAAAGTCTTCGCGTCGAGGATCTCGTCGGAGTGGTACGCCGCCATCGGCACCTCCGAGGTGCCGACGAGGTACATGTCCTCGCCCTCGATCCGGTAGACGTCGTCGGCGGCCTGGCCGAGGAAGCCGGTGCCGTCCATCGCGCGCGGCTTGACCATCGACGGCGGGATGACGGTGGTGAACCCGGCGGCGCGCGCCTGGTCCATCGCCATCTGCACCAGGGCGAGCTCGAGGTCGGCCCCGGGGCCGGTGAGGAAGTAGAACCGGGCGCCCGACACCTTGGCACCACGGTCGAGGTCGATCGCGCCGAGCATCTTGCCGAGCTCGATGTGGTCGCGTGGTTCGAACCCCTCGGCCGCGAAGTCGCGCGGGGTCCCCACGTGCTCGAGCACCACGAAGTCGTCCTCGCCGCCGGCGGGCGCCTGGTCGGCCGCCGGGTTCGGGATCGACAGCATCGCCGCGCGGTAGGCCTCCTCCGCCTCGCCCTGCGCCGACTCGGCGCGCTTGACGTCGAGGGCGAGCGCCTTGGTGCGGGCGAGCAGGGCCTGCTTCTCCTCGCCCTGCGCCTTCGCCACCTGCTTGCCGAGCTGCTTCTGCTCGCCCCGCAGCCGCTCGAACTCCACGATCGCCGAGCGGCGACGCTCGTCGGCCGCCAGCGCGCGGTCGACCACGTCGGAGGACAGCCCGCGCTTCTCCTGGGCGGCACGGATGCGGTCAGGGTCGTCGCGAAGCAGTCGTGGATCGATCACCGGCTCAGCCTATCGAGCGGTATCCATTCGATTTCAGGCGCCGCTGGTCCGCCAGATCCGCCGGAAGTTCGCGAGGTAGTCGTGCACGAGGTCGCGCCCCCCGATGCGCAGCATCAGCTCGTCGTTGCGCAGCGACCGGTCCGACCAGTTGTGCGAGCCGGTCCACACGTAGTTCGCGTCGGTGCGGCGGCCGTACCCGCCGGAGAGCACCATCACCTTCTCGTGCACGCGGGTGCCCTTCTGGAGGCTGTCGCGCGTCGACACCCCGGCGGCACCAAGGACGTGCGCGACCAGGCGGCCCATCCCCACCCCGTAGAGCACCTTGACGTCGCAGCCGTGGCGCTGCAGCCGGGCCACCTGGTGGGCCAGCATGACGCCGCGCTGCCCGTTCCACGCGTGCATCATGATCCGGACGACGGTGCGCCCGTCCCGGCCGGCGGTCAGCGCGGTGCCGGTGCAGTGCACCTTCTGCAGCCGTCGACGCAGGGGGTCGCGCGCCACCGGCACGTCGGGGTAGGGCGACACGTCGGTGGTGAAGCCGTCCTTCGTGGGCGGCAGCCGGAGCCTGCCCTGCGGCCGGTCGAGCGCCAGCTCGTCGAAGAACCGGGCGAGCTGGTCGTGCACGGCGGGGTCGAGGACGCTGTAGAGGTCGTTCCACTGCCGCTGGGCGCTGTAGCCGGTGAGGTTCACCGAGCCGACCAGCACCAGGCCGTCGCCGCGGTCGGAGGAGGACACGGTCAGCAGCTTGGCGTGCTGGTTCCCACGCCCTCCGCGGCACGACATCCGGCACACGGCGACGTAGCTGTCGGCGCTCGTGTCCTCGCCGAGTGCACGCCGCAGCCGGCGTACGGACGGCCAGCCTCCCGCGTGGTCGTCGACGACGACCCTGACCTGCACCCCGCGCTGCTGCGCGTCGAGCAACGCCGTGGCGGTCGGCGGCATGCCCAGCGAGTACGCCGCCAGCCGCACCACCGAGCCGGGCAGCGCCGAGCGGATCGCGGCGTCGATCCTCCTGACCAGGGAGAACTGCTCACGGTGCGAGCCCGTGGGGTCGTTGAAGTCGACCCGTCCCCCGGTCTCCGGGGCGAAGTCGGCACGGGCGACGGCAGCCGCGGTACGGGCCGGAAGGGGTGCCCGGTCGTGCAGCGTCCCGTACCCGGGGAAGACGCCGCCGAGCAGCAGCGCCGGGCTCGCGAGAGCGACCGCGAGCCCGTTCAGAAGCGAGGTCAATGGGTACTCCCCTGGCGACACCGGACGCGATCGATCCTACGGTCCCCGGTCATACTGTTCGACGGTCCGCACCCACCTGCCCAGGAGCCCCCTTGTCGTTCAGCACCCGATCGCGCCGCCTGATGACGGTCTGGGCCGCGGTGTGCGTCCTGGTGGTCGTGGTGCTCTCGGTGATCGTGTGGCGAGATGTCGACGATCTCAGCGGCATCGACGGCACGCTCGGCCGCGCGGTGTACGGCTGGAGCAGCACCCGCGACGTCCTGGTGCGCGTGCTGATCGGCATCGAGACCGTCTTCGGCACCATCGCGATGACGATCTACACCGCGGTCACCGCCGCTTCGCTGCTCCTGCGCAAGCACCCCCGGGCGGCGGTCTGGACGGTGCTGGTGATGCTGGGCGCCTCGCTGACGACGTACCTCCTCAAGAACGCCATCGGACGCGGCCGGCCCACCTGGGAGGACGCCGTCCACACCCTCGACAGCTACTCGTTCCCGTCCGGGCACTCCTCCGGGATCGCCTCGGGGGCGGGTGTGGCGCTGGTGCTGACTGCCCTGCTCGTACGACGCCGCAACACCCGGCGGTTGGTCCAGTACGTCGCGATCTTCCTGGTGCTGCTCGTCGGCGCGGACCGGCTCCTGCTCGGGGTGCACAACATCTCCGACGTGGTCACCGGCTACGCCGTCGGCGGGTTCTGGGTGCTCGCCGGAGCGGTCCTGTTCGACCCGGCGCCACGCTCACGCCCCCGCGAGCTGCTCGGACCGCCCACCCGCGGCGAGCGCACCCTGGCGGTCGTGCTCAACCCGGCCAAGGTGGAGAACGTCGCCGGGTTCAAGGAGCTCGTCGAGCGGATGGCGCAGGAGTCGGGCTGGCAGCAGCCGGAGTGGTACGAGACCACCGTGGAGGACCCGGGCCGCTCGATGGCCGAGGCCGCGGCGATCGGTGGCGCCGAGCTGGTGCTCGTCTGCGGTGGCGACGGCACCGTGCGGACGGTCTGTGCCGAGCTCGCGGGGACCGGGGTCCCGGTGGGCGTCGTACCCGCCGGGACGGGGAACCTGCTCGCCCGCAACCTGTCGATCCCGCTGTACCTGCAGGCCGCGGTCGACGTCGCCCTCAACGGTCAGGACCGGGCGATCGACCTGGTCCGGATCGCCGGAGACGGCATCGCCGAGGACGAGCACTACCTGGTGATGGCCGGGATGGGCTTCGACGCGGCGATCATGGAAGGCGCCAGCGAGCAGATCAAGGCGCGGGTCGGGTGGCTGGCCTACGTCGTGTCGGCACTGCGGAACCTGATGTTCCCGGCGGTCCGGGTCGAGGTCTCCGTCGACGGCGGGCCCTGGACCAGGCACCGCGCCCGCACCGTGGTGATCGGCAACGTCGGCTACCTGCAGGCGGGGATGCCGCTGCTGCCGGACGCGACGATCGACGACGGCATCCTCGACGTGGTGATCTTGCACCCGCGCCGGTTCCTGTCCTGGATCCCGCTGGCGGTCCGGGTGCTGAGCAAGCACAAGCGCACCGACGACACCATCAACCGGCTGACCGGGCGCACCGTCTCGGTGCGGGCGAGCGCTGACACTCCGCGCCAGCTCGACGGCGACTCCATCGGCGCCGGCCGCGAGCTCAACGCCGAGTGCCTGCACGGCAAGCTGCTGGTGCGCGTGCCGCGCTGAGCACTCGCGCCCGACAAGGACGGCGAGCCGCGTCATCGGGTTCATCGCCGCAGCGTAGTGACGGCCCCGGCTACGGTGGAGCGGTGCAGCCCGTGACCTTCACCTCCTCCGTCCTGCCCCCTCATGAGCGCGGCGTCGAGTTCGGCGAGCGGTTCGCCGCAGAGATCGCCGCGACGGTGGCGTCGTACCGGCGGCTGTTCCTCACGCGCGCCGACCACGACTTCGACGTCGACCTGTGGGCCGAGCGTGCGTGGGAGACGATCATGACGGTGGCCCCGGTGCACGCCGACGAGATCCGCGGCATCGCCGAGGGAGCCGGCCGGCCGGTCCACGAGCTCGCCGCCGTCAACGCGCGCACGGAGATGCTCGTCGCCGCCAACCCGACCGGGGTCACCGAGTGTTCCTCGGTTGTGTCCCACCCGGCGGACCAGGCGCCGTTCGCCGTGCAGACCTGGGACTGGTACGACGCGATGTCCGACGGCTGGCTGCACTGGACCGTGCCGCACCCCGACGGGCGCCTGATCGAGACCGTCACCGAGTTCGGCATGCTCGGCAAGATCGGGGTCAACCAGCACGGCGTGGGCGTGATGCTCAACATGCTCCACCACCGCAACGACGCGGCGCGGGTCGCCGAGGGCAGGATCGGCTACCCCGTGCACCTGCTCAGCCGCCGGATCATGGACGAGGCCCGCAGCTTCGACGACGCGGTGCGGATCGCCTCCGCCCCCACCTCGGCGTCGACCTCGCTGACCGTCCTCGACCGCAGCGGTGCCGCCGCGACGCTCGAGCTGTTCCCGGGCGGGCCCGGCCGGCTCGACGCGAGCGACGGTCTGCTCGTGCGCACCAACAGCTTCCTGTCGCCCGAGGGCCGCGACGGCTGCCTCGCGCACACCATCAGCCACTCCAGCGCGACCCGGCTGGCCAAGCTGAACGACGCGTTCGCCGACAGCCCGCCGGCGACCCCGGACGACGTCGTCAAGGCGATGACCGACCACGAGGCCGACGAGGCAGGCATCGGTGCGGTCTGCTGCCACCCGGACACCACGATGGACCCGGTGCTGCAGCACCGCACCCTGGCCACCGTCGCGATCGACGTCGAGCACGGCCGCCTCGACGTCCGCGCCGACGGGCCCTGCGGCGAGCGGCACCGCTGAGCGGACCGCCCGGACGGCTCAGGCCGAGCGGGCGAACTTGATGGCCTCGTCCTCCTCGGGCGAGAGCTGCTGGTCGCACGACCAGTCGCTGACGTTCTTGGCGTAGGTGCGCGCGTCGCTGCGGCCGTGGATCGAGGTCAGCACGACACCGTTGCCGGAGTCGTCGAGCAGCGCCATCGACCAGGACAGGTGGCCGCCCATGTCGCCGAACGCGTCGTACCGCACCACCGCGAGGTGCCGCAGCGCGTCGGAGACCTCCGCGCGCAGGGCGTGCACCTCGCCCCGGAGCCCGGCGACGTCGGTGGGCAGGTCGTTGGCCCGCCGGTTGGCGCGCCCGCTGCGGCCCGACCCGCGGGTGAGCGCGAGGACGCCGACGACGAGGGCGGCGATCGCGAGCACGAGGCTCAGCAGCACCAGGAGCAGCAGCAGAGTCTCGTCCACGGCGCAGACTGTATGTCGCTGCTCAGCCCCCGGTGCGGAGGCGCGCGAGCCAGGCGGCGGCGTCGAGGAACTCGCGGTCGGACGTGCCCGGCCGGATCACCGGTGCGATCCCGTCGTGCCGCTCGTAGGAGCCGAGGAAGCGTACGTCGGCGCACACCCGTCGAAGCCCCATCAGCGCCTCCCCGACCCGGGCGTCCTCGACGTGCCCCTCGCAGTCGACCGAGAAGCAGTAGTTGCCCAGCGCCGCGCCGGTCGGCCGCGACTCGATCCGGGTCATGTTCACGCCGCGCATCGTGAGCTGCTCGAGGATCTCCATCAGCGCACCAGGGTGGTCCTCGCGCATGAACGCCACCAGAGAGGTCTTGTCCCGGCCGGTGGGCGGCGGCGGCGGCCCGGGCCGCGAGACCAGCACGAACCGGGTGAGCGCGTCGGGGCTGTCGGCGATCCCCGACGCCAGGGTGGCCAGGCGGTAGTGCTCGGCCGCGACCGGTGCGGAGATCGCCGCGTCCCAGTCCGCGTCGTCACGCGTCAACGCCAGCGCGGCCTGGGCGGTCGAGGTGGTGTGCACCATCTCGGCCGCCGGCAGGTTCAGGGCGACCCAGCGGCGGGTCTGGGCGGCAGCGTGCGGGTGGGTGGCCACCCGGCGCACCGACTCGGGCGCCGTCCCGGGCCGGGCGAGCAGGCTGAACGCGATCGGCACTGTCATCTCGCGGGTGATCATGAGCGGTTCGCCCGTGGCGAGCTCGTCGAGCGTCACCGGGACCGAGCCCTCGACCGAGTTCTCGATCGGGACGACCGCCCCGTCCGCCTCCCCGGACCGGACGGCGTCGAGGGCCAGCGTCACGGTCGAGCACGGCTGCAGCTCGGCTCTGGCGGCGGCCGGCAGCGAGCGCAGCGCCTGCTCGGTGAAGGTCCCCTCAGGGCCGAGGTAGGCGTAGCGGGCAGGCGGCACTCCAGGCATGGGCCGTAGCCTAGGCCCCTGTCCCCCACCCAGGAGTAGCCCCGATGGACCTCGCCGCCGTGGCGATCACGTTCGGCACGATCTTCCTCGTCGAGCTGCCCGACAAGACGTTCATCGCCGCCCTGGTGCTCTCGACGCGCTACCGGCCGCTCGCGGTGTGGATCGGCGTCGGTCTCGCCTTCGGCGTGCAGACCGTCGTCGCCGTCACCGCGGGTGCGCTCGCCACGTTGCTGCCCGACAGCCTGCTGAAGACCGTCGCGATCGTGATCTTCGCCGTCGGTGCGTTCCTGCTCTTCCACACGGCTCCGGGGGCCGAGGAGGAGGAACGGGAGCAGGAGGAGGAGTTCGCCGCCAAGGCGACCCAGAACCGCACCTTCTGGCGGGCCGCGGCTGCGTCCTTCCTGGTGCTCTTCGCCGCCGAGTGGGGCGACCTGTCGCAGCTGCTGACGATCAGCCTGGTAGCCCGGTTCGACGACCACATCAGCGTGTTCATCGGCGCCTGGTCCGCGCTGCTCGTGGTGTCCGGCCTCGCGGTCCTCGCCGGTCGCGTGCTGCTGCGCCACATGAGGCTCTCGGTGCTGCACTACATCGGCGCGGCGGTGTGCCTGGTGCTGGCGCTGGTCACCCTCTACGAGCTTCTGACCTGACTCCCCCGGCCGCTAGTCTTCGGACTATGACCGCCCCCCACGGAGCCAGCACAGAAGTCGGCCGCCTGCGCACGGTGATGCTGCACCGGCCCGGGCCCGAGCTGAAGCGGCTCACCCCGCGCAACAACGACAAGCTGCTCTTCGACGGCATCCCCTGGGTCAGCCGCGCACAGGATGAGCACGACGCGTTCGCCGACGCGCTGCGCTCCCGCGACGTCGAGGTCCTCTACCTGATCGACCTGCTCACCGAGACGCTGGCGAGCGACGAGGCCCGGCGCGAGGCGATCGCCGGCGCGATGGCCAGCCTGCACCTCGGCGACACCCTGCGCACCTACCTCGAGTCAGCGCTGCACGACCAGTCCCCTGCGGAGCTGGCCACCTTCCTCACCGCCGGGGTGCGCAACGACGAGGTGCGCGGCGGCCACGGCCTGGTCACCAGCCTGCTGCCGAGCGACCACTTCCTGATCGACCCCCTGCCCAACCTGCTCTTCACGCGCGACTCCAGCGTGTGGATCCGCGACCGCGTCGCGATCACCTCGCTGGCGATGCCCGCGCGGGAGCGCGAGACCCAGCTGACCGAGCTCATCTACACCCGGCACGAGCGCTTCGCGGGCACCCCGACGATCCACGGGTGGCACCGTGAGCACGTCGAGGGCGGCGACGTGCTGCTGATGGCGCCCGGTGTCGTGGCGGTGGGCGTCGGCGAGCGGACGACGCCCGCGGGTGCGGAGCGGCTCGCCCGGCAGCTGTTCGGGGCCGACCTCGCACACACCGTGCTCGCCGTACCCATCACGCAGGAGCGCGCGACGATGCACCTCGACACGGTCTGCACCATGGTCGACGTCGACAAGATCGTGATGTACCCCAACGTCGCCGACAGCCTGCAGGCGTACGCCGTGACGTGCTCGGACCGCAACGGCGACACCGACGAGGACCTGGTCCTGCAGGTTGCCGCCGCGGAGCCGTTCCTGGTCGCCGCGGCCAAGGCGATGAGCATCGACTCGCTGCACCAGATCGACACCGGCCTCGACCCGGTGACCGCCGAGCGCGAGCAGTGGGACGACGGCAACAACACCCTGGCGATCTCCCCCCGGGTCGCGGTCGCCTACGAACGCAACGTCGAGACCAACAGCCGGCTCGAGGAGGCGGGCATCGAGGTGGTCGCCATCGCCGGGTCCGAGCTCGGTTCGGGACGTGGCGGCCCGCGGTGCATGTCGTGCCCGATCAGCCGCGACAGCGTCTGACCGGCAGCGGCCGGCACGCCACCGACTTCTTTCGGCCCTGATGTCGAAGTCCCGTGCGGCTGTTCGACGTACGCGTGAAGACGCATCTCCCAGACGAAAGGTGAAGGCAATGCGATTCATGGGCTTCGTGCAGATGGAAGAGGGCATCGGCGCTCCCCCGCAGGCGCTGATGGACGCGATGGAGGTGTTCATCGGTGAGTCGGTCGCCGCGGGGCAGTTCCTCGACGGTGGCGGCCTGTACGGCACGGAGGACGCCGTGAACTTCGTGATCCGCAAGGGCGAGACCACCCGGGTCGACGGCCCCTTCACCGAGGCCAAGGAGGTCGTCGGGGGCTACTCGGTGATGGAGTTCGCCTCCAAGGAGGACGCCATCGAGAACGCCCGCCGGATGGCCGGGCTGCACACCGAGCACTGGCCCGAGGCGGAGCTGACGATCACGCTGCGCCAGATCTCCGACCAGCCTCCGGCTACCGAGGGCTGAGCCGGCTGCTGCCGTGCCGACGCAGCAGACGACGGCCGAGGCGATCACGGCGGCCTGGCGCGCCGAGTCGACGAAGCTCGTCGCTGCCCTGATCCGGCTGACCCGCGATGTCGGGACCGCCGAGGACCTCGCCCAGGACGCGCTGGTCGCCGCCCTGGAGCAGTGGCCCGGGAGCGGTATCCCGAACCGTCCGGCCGCCTGGCTGATGACCACGGCCAGGCGGCGCGGCATCGACCAGATCCGCCGCGCCGAGGCCCTCAGGCGCAAGACCGAGGACATCGGCCGGACCCACGCCACGGCCGGGGAGGACGCCATGGCCGGCCTCGACGCGCAGGTGGACTACATCGAGGACGACGTCCTGCGACTGATGTTCTTGTGCTGCCACCCCTCGCTCACGCCCGAGTCCCGCACCGCGCTGACGCTGCGGCTGGTCGGCGGGCTCACCACGGCGGAGATCGCGCGCGGCTTCCTGGTCGCGGACACCGCGATGGGCCAGCGGATCTCTCGCGCCAAGAAGACCCTGACCGAGGCGAAGGCGCAGTTCGAGCTGCCCAGCGGTGCGGAGCGGGCGCGCCGACTGGACGACGTCATGGCGGTGATCTACCTGGTCTTCAACGAGGGGTACTCGGCCACCGCCGGCGAGCAGTGGATGCGCCCCGACCTGGCCCGTGAAGGGATGAGGCTGGCCCGGATGCTGGCCGCGCTCGCCCCCGATGAACCGGAGGTGCTCGGCCTGCAGGCGCTGCTCGAGATCCAGGGTTCACGGATGAGCGCCCGGCTGGACGCGCACGGCGAGCCGGTTCTGCTCGAGGCGCAGGACCGCTCGAAGTGGGACCGGCTGCTGATCCGGCGCGGGCTCGCGGCACTGCAGCGGGCCGAGCTGCTGGCCGCGCGGGGAAAGCCGGTCGGCAGCTACTTCCTGCAGGCGTCCATCGCCGCCCAGCACGCCCGAGCGACCCGTGCGCAGGACACCGACTGGCACCGCATCGCGGGCCTGTACGACGTCCTGGCCGAGGCCGCGCCGGGACCCGTCGTCGAGGTCAACCGGGCCGTTGCGCACGGGCGGGCGTTCGGTCCCGGCGCAGGGCTCGCCGTGCTCGCCGAGGTGGACGCCGACGCGCTGGGCAGGTCGCCGCTGGTCCCGAGCGTTCTGGGCGACCTGCTCGAGCGGGCCGGACGGGCCGCCGAGGCCGCGGAGGCGTTCAGCGAAGCGGCGGCACGCACCAGGAACGCGGGCGAGCGCCGGGTGCTCCAGCGCCGGGCCGGGGAGAACATCGGGCGGGCGTCGGAGCCCGGCCGGGACAATGGAAGACCCGGCCGTTGCTGACGGGGGATACAACAACGACCGGGCACTGCCAAATCTAGAGCGGCGCGGCTGATGGTTCAACTGTATCGGTCGAATATGGCCTGGATCACCCCGGAGAAACCCCAGTGGTCTAGTCCTCGCCAGGCGGGAATCCCGGCACTGGTCTACTACCGGATGGTCAGCTGGCGGTTGGCCAGGCCGCTGCGCGCAGACCGTTCCTCGGAGGTGAGCGGCGAGGTGTCCGCGAGAGCCGCGGCCAGGTCGGCGGCGAACCTCTCAGCGGGACCCTCGAGCACCTTCGCGCCGGTGCCCGGCGGCAGGTCCCACACCGGCACCAGCACACCGTGCACCCGGAACATTCCCACCAGCCGGGCTCCGTCGACGATCCGGTCCTTGCCGCCAGCGTGCACCCGGGCCAGGGCCGAGAGCAGCTGCTCCTCGTCGTCGTGCGGCATCACCCAGCGCAGGTGCTCCTTGCTGCCCACGTCGGTCCAGTACGCCGCCCCGACGGACGCGAGCCGTGCGGTCGGGTGCGCCGCGGCGTTGGCCGCCTCCAGCGAGGCGTGCACCGAACCGGTGGGGTCGTCCACGTCGGCGACCCAGAAGTCGAACCCGTCGTGCACGGTGACCTCGAGCGGACCGTCGGTCACCAGGTCCTGCAGCCGGTTGCCCTCGCCGGGCGGGTCCACCAGTCCCACCACGTCGCCGGGCTCCGCCGTGAGCGCCTTCTCGAGCACCGCCGCCAGGTCGCGGCTCGGGTCCCCGAACCCGTGCTGCACCTGCAGCCCCAACCAGATCGTGCCGTCCTGGCGGACCAGGGCGGGCGCGGCCATGGGCAGCAACGAGCACAGCACCACGGTGCGGTCGGACCCGGCGAGGGCCAGGGGCGCCGTGGCGGCAGGAACCAGCTCACGCATCGCGATGATGTCGGCCTCGCCCGTCAGGCCGGCGAACGGCCGCGCGACGTACGTCGGGACCGGTCCGTCGCTGCTGCCGTGGCACGCCTTGTAGCGCCGGCCGGAGCCGCACGGACACGGCTGGCGAGGGCCGACCTCGCCGGCGGCGGGCGCCTCGGCAGCGTGTGTGCGGGACTTGGCGCGCGACTTCTTACCCATGACGCGAACCCTAGTGGGGCTCCCTCACACAGCGAGCACGGCGTGCACCGTGGAGCGGGACCTGGTCTTGTCCGACCACCAGGTGTCCGCGAGCGTCTCCACGATCGCCATCCCCCGACCCGCGAGCGCCGAGGAGGGCGCGTTGACCTTGCGCGGACGAGTGCCCGACCCACCGTCCGTGACCGAGAGCTGCAACCCCTGGCTGGCCATCTTCCAGCTCACCACGATGTCGCCGTCGGGCAGCGGCTGGGCGTGCCGGACCGAGTTGGCGACCAGCTCGGAGATCACGACCCGGGCGTCCTCGACGACATCACCGGGGAGCCCGCCGTCGACCATCCACGCCTTGAGCTTCTGCCGGGCGACGGACACTGAGGACGCGGCAAAGGGGACGCGCAGTGTCACTGGTGCGCGCCCCGCTCGCAGCGAGCTCGTACCCACGGGTAAATCCCCACCTTCGACGTCTTCCGGCACCCCGATGGTGCCCAGCCCTCATGTGCCCAAACCCGCCCGTCCGGGTGGGGTGACTCTCACCCCCGTGCGCGGTGGGTGTCCCCTCCCGCATGGCCCAGATGGGCCAATGCCCACGAGGGGTCGTCGGTGATCACCGCCTCCACCCCCAGCCTCAGGCACAGGTCGAGGTCCGCCTCGGTGTTGACCGTCCAGACGTGGAGCCGCCGACCCTGCTTGCGCAGGCGGTGGCCCACCTTGGGGTTCTCGCGCAGCAGCTCGATGCCGGGGCCGGCTATCCAGCTCTCGGTGACCAGCTCCTTGGTGACCCGCCAGGAGTGCTGCCGGTCGATCAGCAGGACCAGCTCCAGATCGGGCGCGAGCTTCTTGACCCGGGCCAGCGCGACCCACGAGAAGCTCATCACCCGGGCGGGCGAGTCGGGGCCCGCCCAGCCCACGTCGTCGAGGAGCTCCACGAGCCGGCGCTCCACCAGTCCGCCGTACCGGGTCGGGTGCTTGGTCTCGATCGCGAGATCGATCGGGCGCTCGTAGTCGCGCACCGCCTCCACCAGCCGGCGCAAGGTGAGCACCTTGCTCGTCTCGGCGTCGATCTCGGGGGCCTCGTCGTCGAGGTCGCGCCACGGGTTCTTCCAGGCCGCGAAGTCGAGCTCGTCGAGCTGGGCCAGCTCCATCGTGGAGACCACACCGCGGCCGTTGGCCGTCCTGTCCACCCGTCGGTCGTGCACGCAGACGAGGTGGCCGTCCGCGGTCAGCCGAACATCGCACTCCAGCGCGTCCGCACCTTCGTCGAGTGCCTGCAGGTAGGCGCCGAGGGTGTGCTCGGGCGCGCGGTGGCTCGAGCCACGGTGGGCGACGACCTGGGGGCGGCCGGCGACGCGGTGCATGGCCCCCATCGTGTCATCTCCTGCCCGGCGAGCCGGGGATCAGGTGCGCTGGGCGCGCAGGAACTTGCCGAAGTGCGGCACGGTGAACGCGACCGTGCCGCGCTCGGAGGAGTAGACCAGGCCCTTCTTGATCAGGCCGTCGCGGGCCGGGGACAGGCTCTGCGGCTTGCGCCCCAGCGAGGCCGCGATGTCCGCGGTGGTCACCGAGCCGTCGTCGTTGTTCGCGCCGAGCTCGGCCATCACGCGCATGTAGTCGCGCTCCGCCGGGGTGGCGCGATCGTAGCGAGCGCCGAAGAAGCCGACCGCGAGCTCGCGCTCGGCCTCCGGAGCCGCCTCGGCGACGTCGGCCACCCCGATCGGCGAGGCGACCGCCGCGTCCCAGGTGACCTTGCCGTAGGCCTGCACGAAGTAGGGGTAGCCGTCGGTGAGCGCGTAGAGCTCGTCCAGCGCGGCGGGGTCGTAGTCGGCACCCTCCGTGCCCGCGGGCACCAGCAGGGCCCGGTCGGCCGACTCCCGCGGCAGCCGGTCGACGACGACGTAGCGGAACAGCCGCTCGGCGTAGGACTTGCTGGCCGAGAGCGCCACCGGCAGGTGCGGGAGGCCGGCACCGACCACGACCAGCGGCGCGCCCTGCTGGCTGATCTCGTGGCAGGCGCCGCACAGCGCGGCCAGCTCCTCGGTGGAGATGTCCTGCATCTCGTCGACGAAGATGCCGACGCCGACCCCGAGGTCCCTGGCCAGGTCGGCCACGTCGGTGAAGAGCTCGGTCATGTCGAGCTCGAGGTCTCCGGAGTCCGCCCGACCCTTGGTGGCCGGCACGTCGACGGGCGGCTGCCAGCGGATCCCCTTCCGGTCCGGCAGGGGGGTGCGCAGCGCGAAGGACTTGAGCACGCCGGCGACCGCGTCGACGCGTTCGGGGTCGCGGTGCCGGTGCGCCATGTCGCGGACCGCCGCGTTGACCGCCTGGGCGAGCGGCAGCCGAAGCGACTGCTCGGGGCGCGCCTCGATCTTGCCGGTCCCCCAGGCCCGCTTCACCGCCTGACCGCGCAGCGCGTTGAGCAGTACGGTCTTGCCGACGCCGCGCAGCCCGGAGAGCACCATGGAGCGCTCCGGGCGGCCGGCGGCGACCCGCTCCAGGGTCACCTCGAACTGGGTCAGCTCGCGGTCGCGACCGGCCAGCTCGGGTGGGCGTTGGCCGGCGCCGGGAGCGTAAGGGTTGCGTACGGGGTCCACGATCCGAATGTATCCCCGGATCTAGCGGATTCCTTAGATTTCCCTAGCGAGTCGTAGCGACACCGATCGATTGCTCGATAGTGGTGACACGGCCCTCGTCTGTGACCAGAATGTGATCATGCTGCGACCGTCCCCGTTGCCGACCGCCGGCGAGGTCTTCCTCGACCAGCGCGGGGACGGCCGGAGCCTGCGGGTCTCGTGGTACCCCGACGCCGACCTGGTCGTGCTCTCCTTGTGGCGCGAGGGAGTCTGCGCCGGGACGTTCCGGCTGCCGATGGCGCAGGTCCCCGACCTCATCGACGTGCTCCGGGGCGGCCTGCAGACCGCGTACGAGGAGCACCGCTCCCTGCTCGAGCACGCCTTCGGCAGCGACCTCGGCGGACAGAGCGCGTCCTGACGTACGCCGCGCCCACAGGTTGTGCACCAGAAGCGAACCGACCGTGACCCCGGCGCCGGCGAGCTCCGGGACGCCGGGCACGTGCCCGCGGACGGCCTCGATGGTGAAGGCCGTGACCGGCACGAGGTTGATGAACAGCACCGCGTCCTGCGCCCCGAGGGAACGCGTCGCGGCGTTCCAGCAGAGCACCGCCAGCACCCCGGCCACCAGGCTGACGTAGCCGAGCTGAGCGAGCACCGCCGTCACGTCGGACGGGCCGGGTGCCGACAGTGCCCCGGTCGCCGTGGCGACACCGGCGATCGCGAGGATGACGACGCTGCCCGCCGTCGCGCTCAGGGCGGTGAACCGCAGCGACGACAGCTCGCTCACCACGGACCCGCCCGTGGTGTAGACGACCCACGACGTGGCGCCGGCCAGGATGAGCAGGTGACCGGCCCCCAGACCGCCGTTCACCAACCGCCCGAGGTGACCGCCCGTGAGCACGAGCGCCACACCCACGAGAGCGAGCCCGCTGAACAGCCAGGTGGCGGTCGCGGGCCGGGCGCCGGTGCGCGCCCACAGCACGAAGGCCGTGATGAGCGGCATGGTCGAGACGAGCAGTGCCGCGGCCTCCGGGGTGGCGCTGGTCAGACCGACGTAGGCGAGCAGGTTGAAGCCGGCGAAACCGATCACGCCGAGGACCGCGACCTGCCGCCACTGTGCGGGTGGACGCAGGGCGGCCGCCCCCTCGACGCGCCACAGCAGCGCGAGGAAGACCAGGCTCGCGAACCCGTAGCGCAAGGCGGTCAGCCACACGGGGTCGACGTGGTCGAAGGCCGACTTGCCGACGAGGAACTGGCCGCCCCAGGCGGTGGTGGCGACCACCGCGGCGACGACCGCCAGAGGACGGGACAACGGTGCGGCGGACATGTGCTCTCCTTCTCGAGGCCGGGAGATCCAGGGTCGTGCCGCTGCGGGAGGACCACCAGTGGCCCACAGGTCGACTATCGACGAGATCGGGCCATCGCCGCTACGCTGCCGCCATGGCCAGGATCGGTGTCGTCGTCGTCGACCAGACCCCGCTGTTCCACCTCTCGGTGCCGGGCGAGGTGCTCGGCGCCGACCGCACCCAGGCCGGTGTGCCTCGGCACGAGGTGACCGTCGTCCGGGGGGAGCCCGGTCCGCTGCACAGCGGCGGCCTCCTGATCGAGCCGCCGGGGGACCTCGCGCTGCTCGAGCAGATGGACATCGTGGTGGTGCCCTGGTGGCGCCACTACGACGGGGAGCGCCCGCCGGACGCCCTGCTCGAGGCGGTGCGTCGGGCCCACCGCGCAGGCGCGCGGATCGTCGGTCTGTGCGGCGGCGCGTTCGTGCTGGCCGCGGCCGGGGTGCTCGACGGCCGGCGGGCCACCACCCACTGGATGTTCACCGACAAGCTGGCGCGGGAGTTCCCGGCGGTGCAGGTGCAGCCCGAGGTGCTCTACGTCGACGACGGCGACGTGCTGACCTCCGCCGGCACCGCCGCCGCCATCGACCTGTGTCTGCATCTCGTCCGTGACCTCGACGGCGCGGAAGTGGCCAACCGGGTAGCCCGCCGGATGGTGGTGCCGCCGCACCGCGCCGGCGGTCAGGCCCAGTTCATCGACCCGCCTCTGCCCGCCGTGGAGGGCGCGGACCCGCTCGCGGCCACGATCCGCTGGGCGCTGGAGCACCTCGACGGCCCGCTGACCGTGGACGAGCTCGCGCGGCACGCGCTGATGAGCCGGCGCACCTTCACCCGGGCGTTCCGGCGCCGGATCGGGTCCAGCCCGCTGCAGTGGCTGCTGGACCAGCGCATCCTGCTGGCGCGCAGGCTCCTGGAGACCACCGACCTGCCGGTGGAGACCGTCGCCCAACGGTCCGGTCTGGGCTCGGCGGTGAGCCTGCGGGCCCACTTCGCGCGCAACCTGGGGGTCAGTCCCCGCGAGTACCGGCTCACGTTCTCCCGCGAGCGGGCCCCCGTCCTGGAGTGCGCTCCGGCTGCGGGATGGGGAGCTGCTTCATAGACTGGCCGGGTGCCCGAGCTTCCCGAAGTCGAAGGACTCGCCCTCGACCTGGCCGCGCGCCTGCGCGATCGCGCGATCGTGCGCGTGGACGTGGCCGCGTTCAGCGCGCTGAAGACCTTCGACCCGCCGTTGTCGGCCCTGCACGGCACGCTCGTCGACTCGGTGACCCGGCACGGCAAGTTCCTCGACATCGACGCCTCGGGCGTGCACCTGGTCGTGCATCTCGCCCGCGCCGGGTGGATCCGCTGGCGCGCCGAGGTCCCCGCGACACCGCCTCGGCCCAGCAACAAGTCTCCGCTCGCGGTCCGGGTGGTCCTCGACGACGGGTCCGGTCTGGACATCACCGAGGCGGGTACGCGCAAGGGCCTCGCGGTCTACGTCGTACGCGACCCGCTCGACGTCCCGGGCATCGCGAGCCTCGGGCCCGACCCGCTCGACGAAGCGTTCACCGTCGAGACGCTGCAGCGGATCCTCACCGAGGCCGGACGCGCGCAGATCAAGGGCGTGCTCCGCAGCCAGGGCACGATCGCGGGGATCGGCAACGCCTACTCCGACGAGCTGCTGCACGCCGCGCGGATGTCGCCGTTCAAGCCCGCGTCCAGCCTGACGCCCGCGGAGGTACAAGTGCTGTACGACGCGATCCGCACCGTCCTCGGCGACGCCGTGGGTCGTTCGCGCGGACTGGCCGCCGCCGACCTCAAGGGCGAGAAGAAGAGCCACCTCGCCGTGCACGGCCGCGCCGGACAACCCTGCCCGGTCTGCGGCGACGTGGTCCGGGAAGTGTCCTTCGCCGACTCGGCGCTGCAGTACTGCGCCACCTGCCAGACCGGCGGCAAACCGCTCGCCGACCGCCGGATGTCCAAGCTGTTGAAGTAGGAGCCCGCACGTGAACTACGGCCCGATCCCGACCGTCACCGTCGTCGACCTGCCGCAGCCGCTGCCCGAGGACCTGCACGTGCTCGACGTGCGCGAGGAGGTCGAGTGGAGGTACGGCCACATCGAGGGGGCCACGCACATCCCGCTGCACCAGCTGCCCGAGCGGGTGCACGAGGTGCCCGAGCAGCGCACCCTGGTGGTGTGCAAGGTCGGGGGCCGG
Organism: uncultured Actinomycetota bacterium; assembly: GCA_963801125.1. Classification (GTDB taxonomy): domain Bacteria; phylum Actinomycetota; class Actinomycetes; order Propionibacteriales; family Nocardioidaceae; genus Nocardioides_B. The sequence continues at coordinate 20,199 of CAWDDL010000034.1, read as the reverse complement.
TCGGCCCGGGCGGTCGCCTACCTCAGCGCGCTCGGCCGCGAGGTGTTGAACCTCGACGGCGGGATGCTCGACTGGCAGGCGGCGGGCCGGCCCATGGTCGGCGAGGCCGACGGCGACCCGCAGGTCGTCTGACGTCAGCGGAAGGCGGCCGGGAGCGGAAGCGCGAGCGCCTCGCGGAGCGAGCGCAGGTACGCCGCGCGCGGCATCGTGACCACGCCCAGGGAGGCCAGGTGCGGGGTCTGCCACTGCACGTCGACCAGCCGGGCGTCGGCGTGCTCGTCGCGCAGCAGCTCCACCAGGCCGACCAAGGCCACCTTGGAGGCGTCGCGGGCCCGGTGGAACATCGACTCGCCCGCGAACAGGCCGCCCACGGCGACGCCGTACAGCCCGCCGACGAGCCGCCCGTCCTGCCAGGCCTCGACCGAGTGCGCCCAGCCGAGGTGGTGCAGGGCGGTGTACGCCGCGCGGACGTCGTCGTCGATCCAGCCGCTGTCGCGCCGCGGGTCCGCGCAGCCGGCGACGACCTCCTCGAACGCGGTGTCGACGCGGATCTCCATCCTGCGGACCCCCTGCCGCAGTGACCGGGACACCCGCAGCGCGTCCAGCGGCAGCACCCCGCGCTCGACCGGCGACCACCACCACATGTCCTGGGTCTCGCCCGGCATCGGGAAGATCCCGGACCGGTAGGCGGCGAGCAGGGTCCCGGGCTCCAGGTCCGCCCCGACCGCGACGAGGTCGTCGGCGTCCGAGCACGCCAGGTCCGGGAACATCCACGGGCTGGGCGGCGGCTCGACGGGCACGGCAGTCATTGTGCCCGGGTGGCTAGGGTCGTCCTCAGCACACCCAGCAGCAGGAGGACCACGGATGGGCATCGGCGGCACGCTCGGGAAGCGGCTCGCACCCCAGGTGCAGCGGCTCGCGCCGGACCTGACATCGAGCTTCGTCCACGAGTCGCTCCAGCGCGCGATCAACGGCGTCGGACCGCTGCCGCCCGCCGCGGCCGCCGCCGACAAGCAGCTCGAGGAGCAGCACGGGAACGTCGAGCGCGCCGTGCACGAGGTGATCGAGAACCACGTCCGCTACGCCGGGGCGCAGGGCTTCCTCACCAACATCGGCGGGCTGGCCACCGCTGCGCTGACCATCCCCGCGAACATCAGCGGCCTGGCGATGATCCAGTGCCGGCTCGTGGCCGGGATCGCGCACCTGCGGGGCTACGACCTCGACGACCCGCGGGTCCACAACGCGATCCTCGCGTGCATCCTCGGCGAGGACAAGGTCGGCACCCTCGTGAAGAAGAAGAAGCTGCCCGCGCCGCCGATGGCGATCGCCACGGCACCGGCGCACGACCCGCACCTGGACAAGGTGATGGCCGCCGAGGTCACCTCCGAGCTGATCACCAAGGTGGCCGGCAAGCGGGTGGCGACGACCGTCGGCCGCCGGGTCCCGGTGGTGGGCGGACTCGTCGGCGCAAGCGCGGACGCCTACGCCACCTGGCAGATCGGCCGCTACGCCGACCGGGAGCTGCGTCCCCGCAACCGGCGGTAGGCCGCCAGGCCCAGCGCGGCGAGACGGTTGCTGTCCGCGGCGTGCACCAGCCGGCGCTTGACCCGGAACACCCAGGTGCGGGACCGGTCGAGCTCGCGGGTGGCCGCGTGCAGGTCCTCGCGCAGCGCGTGCTCGACGGCCTGCAGCCGGGACGCCTCCTGCAGCAGCACGACGATCGCAGTCGTCGCCGCGTCGGCCACGTCGGCCTCGTCGGGGACATCGGGGTCGACGAACGGCACGTCGTCCTCGGCCGGTCCCGGTCGCAGGTCGTCGAGGCTGCCGACCACGTCGTACCCGCGCCCGGAGAGCTCCTCGATCCAGGCCTCCGACAGCTCGACCGCCCAGGCCCGCACGTCGGGCGGCAGCGCCAGCCGCGGCGACCCGACCCGGGTGCTGAGCGTGCGGTGCGCGAGCAGCTCCCGGACGAACTGCCGGTAGTCCTCGTTGACCAGCACGCCGTTGTTGACCCGCTCGTTGACGCGTCGGATCAGCGCCGTCTCGGGGACCCCCAGGGACGGGTTCGCGCGACCGGCGGGGGAGGGCGAGTAGGCCCCGGGGTCGACGCCGAACACCTGGGCGAACCGTTCCCAGAGCAGGTCGCGGGGCGCGCCGGGCCGCGGAACGGTCACGACATGGACCCGATCCGGCGGGATGGAGGCACCCCACCGGTCGAGGATGTCGGGGACCTCCTGCACGCCCCAGAACCAGGACGCCAGCGGCCCGCGGCGCCTCGGGTCGGTGATCTTGTCCAGGTAGGCCCGGTAGCCGACCACCCGGCGGTGCTTGACGTTCTCCTGCCACTCGGCCGGGATCTGCCGGACCAGGTCGCGCGTCGAGACGAGGACGTGCACCTCGGAGTCGCCGAGCGAGTCCAGCGCACGGCCGACCTGCTCCGGCGATGCGGTGGCCAGGATCTCGTGGGAGACGATCACGTCGCCGTGCCAGCCCCGGACCTGCTCGGCGAGCCGGTCCCAGGCGCCGACGGCCTGCTTCTCCAGGCCGCCCCAGGACAGCTCCATCAGGTCCAGCGCGGCGAGGAAGTGCGCGTCGAACCGGTCGGCGGGGTAGAGGATCCCCTGCGCGGCGAGGGCGTCGCGGTTCGTGAACAGCAGATCCTGCACGAACGACGTGCCGGTCTTGGGGGCGCCCACGTGCAGCAGGACCCTGCGTCGACCGGTCACCGCTTCGCGCCCTCCGTCTTCCGTCACGTCGTGGGCCCCGCCGCTCGCAGGCAGGTGTCGAGCACCAGAGCCAGCACGTCGGGTCGCCGCGGGTGGGTGGCGCCGTCGTGGCGGGGGGCGATCCGGGCCAGGTCGCCGTGGACAGCGTAGCCGCCGGCACGGATCGCGTCGGTGACCGCGGCCGCGTGCTCGTCGAGCCAGCCGCGGAAGCGCGGCGGCACCGCGAGGACGGGCTCCGGCGTCACCGGCAGCAGTGCGGTCGCGCGCCGCAGGTGGTCGCCGCGCTCGTCCTCGGCGGCGCGGACGCCCAGCACCCGGTTGAGCCGGCGGAGCAGGTCGACTGCCTCCGGGGAGAGGCTGCGGGGGGCAAGGGGTGCGGCGGCCGGCGGCTCGGCGGTGGCGAGGCCGAGCACCTCCACCGCGGTACGACGCAGCCGCGGGCCGGTGACCACGTGCACCCGGGACGGGCCGGCGCGGTCCGCCCAGAACCGCGCCGTGTCGGCGAGGTCGGCCGCGGGAGGAACCGCGTCCCGGCGCGCCCACCGGCGCAGGAACGTCGCCCAGCGCACCGGGTCGCCGTCCTGCACACGTCGCGACCACACCTGCGCCACCACGGCGTCGAGCGGCTCGGCCAGGACCACCACCTCGGGTCGCCGGCCTCCCTGCACGTGGCCGGCCGCGGCCAGCCCGGCCCGGACCTGGGCGACGGTGACCGGCGCCCCGGCGACGTGGAACGACTTGTGCCACGGACGTCGGTGGCGCGCCCGTCCTGGCGGCGCGGCGTCCGGCCGCCCGGAGCGGAGCAGCAGCTCGGCGAGCAGCCCGACACCGAGCCGCACCAGTTCCTCGGGCGGCACCCTCGCCGGGTCGGTGGGCGGCGGACCGTGCCGGCGACCCGCTGTCTCTGGGGGCCAGAGCAGCGGCAGCCGCGCTGGACCCCGCCCGGGGCCGGAGCGGGCAAGCGCCAGGTCGGCGAGCGCCGCGAACGCCGGGCCGCCGGCCGGGGCGGCGCTGCGTGCGGCGAGCCGGCGGACCAGCTCGAGCTGCGCGGCTCCCGGGAGGCGGCCCCGGTCGGCGGTGCCGGCACCGGCCTCCGCGCCGGCAAGGTCGGGCTGCTGGTCGAGCCACCGCAGCCAGGGCGTCGTACCGCCGGACCGCAGGTGGTCGGCCCAGCCCCAGCCCGCCTCGCGCAGCCCGGCGGTCACTGGTTGCGCAACCGTCGGGCGGCGCGTCCGATCTTGGCGCTGAGCTGGTCCTGGGGATCGGGCCGGGCTGCGGCCTCGACGGTGACGGCGACGAGCGCGTCGATCGCCGCGTTGACCACGTCCTTGCGCCGCGGCCGGTCCGGGTTGCGCCAGCGCTCGCCCACCGGCGGGGGCACCGGGCGCAGGTCGTCCACGTCGCCGATCACGTCGATGCGGGAGCCCTGGACCCACTCCACCCACTCGTGGGCGATCTCCTCGACCCAGCCGAACGCCGCGGGGGGCAGGGTCGCCCGGGTCATCCCCGAGCGCTGCGCCAGGGTCTCGTGCACCATCAGCTGGCGGACCAGCTTGCGGTAGTCCTCACTGGTGATCTCGGACTTCGCGAGCCGGCGGTTGAGCTTGCGCAGCAGCGCGGTCTCGGCGATCCCGATCGAGACGTTCTCCCGGCCGCCCTCGACCGGGGCCCACTCCGGGTCGATGCCGAACGCGGTGCAGTAGCGCTGCCAGAGCAGGTCGCGCGGGGCTCCGGCCTGGGGAACCGTGACGAGGTGGATCTGTTCGGGGGGCAGCCCGTCACCCCAGCGGGTCAGCACGTCGGGGAGGCCCTGGACCTGCCAGAACCACAGGTTGGACCGGGTGCGAGGCCGGTTCTGCACCTGGGTGAGGAACCGCGCGAACGAGCGGCGGCGCCGGTGCTTGATGCCCTCCTGCCACTCGGCGGGGATCTGCCGGGCCAGGTCGCGCGCGGAGTAGACGACGTGCACCTCGCTTCCCTCGAGGTCCTTCATCGCACGGCGCACCTGGGCGGGCTTCGCACCGGCGAGGATCTCGTGGGAGATGACCACGGTGCCGTCGTGGCGTCGTACCCGGTCCATCAGCTTGTCCCAGTCTCCGCGGGCCGCCTCCAGCTGGCCGCCCCAGGAGCGCTCGATCAGGTCCAGCGCGGCGCTGAAGTGGCTGGCGTGCAGACCGAGCGGGTAGTGCACGCCGTGCCGGGCGAGCTCGTTGCGGTTGAGCGCGAGCCGGTCCTGGAGGTACGTCGTGCCCGTCTTGGGCGCTCCGACGTGGAGGTACACGCGACGCGTCATGCGCGCATTCTGTCAGGCACCCGCCAGGGCGCGTACGACGGCCGACGGGCTCGGCCGGCCGAGCTCGGCGGCCATCCAGGCGCTCGTGGCCACCAGCTTCTCGAGGTCCACACCGGTCTCGATGCCCAGACCGGTGAGCATCCACACGAGGTCCTCGGTGGCGAGGTTGCCGGTGGCGCTCTTGGCGTAGGGGCACCCGCCGAGGCCGCCCGCGGAGGCGTCGAAGGTGGTCACGCCGTGGCGCAGCGCGGTCATCGTGTTGGACAGCGCCTGGCCGTAGGTGTCGTGGAAGTGCATCGCCAGCACGTCGTCGGCCAGCCCTGCGGCGTTGAACGCGTCCAGCAGGGCGGTGACGTGCGCGGGCGTACCGACGCCGATGGTGTCGCCGAGGGACAGCTCGGAGGCGCCGAGCTCGAACAGCCGCTTGCCGACCGAGACGACCTGCTCGACCGGCACGTCGCCCTCCCACGGGTCGCCGAAGCACATCGACACGTAGGCCCGCACGTCGAGGCCGTGCTGGCGGGCGCGCTCGACGGTCGGCTGGAACATCGCGAACTGCTCGTCGAGGCTGCGGTTGAGGTTCTTGGTGGCGAACGTCTCGGTGGCGCTGCCGAAGATCGCGATGTGCCGCGACCCCTTCTCCAGCGCCCGGTCGAGGCCGCGCTCGTTGGGCACCAGCACCGGCATGTCCCGGCCCGGCTCACCGAGCAGGTCGAGCAGCTCCGCGGCGTCGGCGAGCTGCGGCACCCAGGTCGGGTGCACGAAGCTGGTCGCCTCGACGACCGGGAGGCCGGCGTCGACGAGGCGGTGGATGAACTCCGCCTTGGTGCCGACCGGGATCACGGCCGTCTCGTTCTGCAGGCCGTCGCGCGGGCCGACCTCGTAGATCCGGACGCGCTGCGGCAGCGACGGGTCGCGGACGACCTGGGGAGCCCTCATCACGCCTCCTCGGCCGCGGCTTCGACCACGAACAGGGTCGCACCGAGCGCCACCTGGTCGCCCACGGCGGCGCCCACCGTGGTGACGGTGCCGGCCAGCGGCGCCTTGAGGGACAGCTCCATCTTCATCGCCTCCATCGTGCCGAGGACCTCGCCCTCCTCGACGCTACGCCCGGTCTCCACCGCGACCGCGAGGACGGTCCCGGGCATCGGCGCGACCACCGTGCCGTCGGAGCTGTCCGCCGTCGCTCCGGGACCGAACGGGTCGGGACGACCGAAGCTGAACGTGTGGCCGAGGTGCGCGACGTCGATCCGGTGCGGTCCGATCCGCACCGCGGCCTCGTGCACGCGATCGTCGATCTCGAGCCGCAGCACGTCGGCGTCCCCGGCGATCGGGTGCACGCGCCACGTCGTGGTCGAGGAGGGCGACGAAGGGGCCCGTCTCGACACCGCCTCCCGTCCCACCTCGAACAGCACCGTCTCGCCGTCCACGACGAACTCCACGGGGATGGCCGCGGCCGGACCGGCGAGCCGCCACCCGTCGGCGGTGCCGAACGGCGTGCCGTCCTGCGCCTGCGCGTGGGCCAGCGCCCAGGCGCCCAGCACGCCGGCCGTCTGCGTGCCCTCGGGCCGGATCGCGTCGGGATTCCGGTCCAGCCAGGCGGTGTCGATCTCGTTGTCGCGGAAGGCGTCCGAGGCGGCGAGACCGCGCAGGAAGCCGAGGTTGGTGGTCAGCCCCAGGATCGCGGTGTCGTCCAGCGCGGTGACCAGCGCGCGGCGGGCGGCCTCGCGGGTCGAGCCGTGCACGATCACCTTCCCGAGCATCGGGTCGTAGGAGGTGCTGACCTCCTGGCCGGACTCGAGCGCCGCGTCGACCCGCGCGCGCGGCGACCAGCGCACCGACTCGGCGACCCCGGCCTGCGGGAGGAAGCCGTTGAACGCGTCCTCGGCGTAGACCCGTGCCTCGAAGGCGTGGCCGGTGCAGGTGACGTCCTCCTGCCCGAAGGGCAGCGGCTCACCTCCGGCGATGCGCAGCTGGAGCTGCACCAGGTCCAACCCGGTCACGGCCTCGGTGACGGGGTGCTCGACCTGCAGGCGGGTGTTCATCTCCAGGAAGAACACACCCGGGGGGTTCCCCGCGCGGACCCCCCGGACTCGACGAGGAACTCGACCGTGCCGGCGTTGGTGTAGCCGACCTGCTTGGCCAGGGCCACGGCGGAGTCGTGCAGGACCGTGCGGACCGCGTCCGAGATGGTCGGGGCCGGCGCTTCCTCGATCACCTTCTGGTGGCGGCGCTGCGCGGAGCAGTCGCGCTCGAAGAGGTGCACGACGTTGCCGTGGTGGTCGGCGAGCACCTGTACCTCGACGTGCCGGCCGCGCTCGACGTACCGCTCGAGCAGGATCGTGTCGTCGCCGAAGGCGCTGAGCGCCTCCCGCTTGGCTGCCGCGACCGCGGCGTCGAGGTCGGCGGGGTCGCGGACGATCCGCATCCCCTTGCCGCCGCCGCCCGCCGCCGCCTTCACCATCACCGGAAACATCGACTCGTCCGCGGAATCGAGCCGGCTCTCCTCGTCAGAACCCCGGACGAACCGGGGCACGACGGGGACGCCGGCGGCCACGGCGACCTCACGGGCGACGTCCTTGCGGCCCATCTGGTCCATCACGTCGCCGGACGGGCCGACGAAGGTCAGCCCCGCCTCGACGACCGCCCGCGCGAACTCGGCCCGCTCGGACAAGAAGCCGTAGCCGGGGTGGATCGCGTCGGCCCCGGTGGCCCTCGCGGCCTCGATGATCGCGTCGATCTTCAGGTAGGACTCCGAGGCCGGCGTCGGCCCGATCCGGATCGCGGTGTCGGCGGCCCGGACGTGCGGCGCCTCCCGGTCGGCATCGGAGTAGACCGCGACGGTGCGCAGCCCCAGCTGGTGGGCGGCCCGGATCACGCGCAGTGCGATCTCGCCGCGGTTGGCGATCAGCAGGGTGGAGATCACGTGTGCTCCTTCTTCCGGGGTTTCGAGACGCTCACTTCGTTCGCTCCTCAACGACCGGACTACATCCGGAAGATGCCGTAGGACGGCTCGGGGATCGGGGCGTGGGAGGCTGCGGCCAGGCCCATGCCGAGGACGCGGCGGGTGTCGACGGGATCGATGACGCCGTCGTCCCAGAGCCGGGCGGTGGAGTAGTAGGGCGAGCCCTGAGCCTCGTACTGCTCACGGATCGGTGCCCGGTAGGCCTCCTCGTCGTCGGCGCTCCACTCCTCGCCCTTGGCCTCGAGCCCGTCGCGGCGGACGGTGGCGAGCACCGACGCGGCCTGTTCGCCGCCCATTACCGAGATCCGGGCGTTGGGCCACATCCACAGGAAGCGCGGGTCGTAGGCGCGCCCGCACATGCCGTAGTTGCCGGCGCCGAACGAGCCGCCGATCACCACGGTGAACTTCGGGACCACCGAACAGGCCACCGCGGTGACGAGCTTGGCGCCGTCGCGGGCGATGCCCCCGTTCTCGTACTCCCGGCCGACCATGAAGCCGGTGATGTTCTGCAGGAACACGAGCGGGATGCCGCGCTGGTTGCACAGCTCGATGAAGTGCGCGCCCTTGAGGCTCGAGGAGGAGAACAGGATCCCGTTGTTCGCCACGATGCCGACCGGGTAGCCCCAGATCTTCGCGAACCCGCAGACGAGGGTCTCGCCGTAGAGCGCCTTGAACTCGTGGAACCGGCTGCCGTCGACGACCCGCCGGATCACCTCGCGCACGTCGTACGGCGTCCGCGAGTCGGTCGGCACCACGTCGTACAGACCGTTCGGGTCCTCCGCCGGCTCCTCGACCGGACCCTGCTCGAGACCGGTGGTTGAGGAGGAGCGGAGCGACGTCTCGAAACCACCCACCCGCTCGAACGTCCCCACGATCGACCGGACGATCTCGAGGGCATGTGGGTCGTCGTTGGCGAGGTGGTCGACCACCCCGGACTTGCGAGCGTGCACGTCGCCGCCACCGAGGTCCTCGGCGGTGACCACCTCGCCGGTCGCGGCCTTCACCAGCGGCGGCCCGCCGAGGAAGATCGTGCCCTGCTCCTTGACGATCACGGTCTCGTCGGACATCGCCGGGACGTAGGCGCCGCCGGCCGTGCAGGAGCCCATCACCGCGGCGACCTGGGGGATCCCGGCGGCAGAGAGGTTGGCCTGGTTGAAGAAGATCCGGCCGAAGTGCTCGCGATCGGGGAACACCTCGTCCTGCATCGGCAGGAAGGCGCCTCCGCTGTCCACGAGGTAGATGCACGGGAGGTGGTTGACGCGTGCGACCTCCTGCGCCCGCAGGTGCTTCTTGACCGTCATCGGGTAGTAGGTGCCGCCCTTGACGGTGGCGTCGTTGGCGACGATCACGCACTCGCGGCCGCCGACCCGGCCGATGCCGGTGACGATGCCGGCCGCGGGGACGGCCTCCTCGCCGTCCTTCGAGCCGTACATCCCGGTTGCCGCGAGCGGGCTCAGCTCGAGGAACGGGCTCCCCGGGTCGAGCAGCCGGTCCACCCGGTCGCGAGCGAGCAGCTTGCCTCGGTCGAGGTGCTTGCGCCGGGCCGACTCGCTGCCGCCCTGCCGGACCGCGGCCAGCCGCTCCCGCAGGTCGTCGACGAGCGCTCTCATGTCCTCAGCCATGCCCAGAGGTTAGCGAACATTAACCCCGATGCGCTAGCCTTGGCTCATGTCAGCCCGCCGGGAGCAGATTCTCGACACCGCCGCGACGCTGTTCGCCGAGCGCGGCTTCCACGGTGTCTCGGTCGCCGAGCTCGGCGCCGCCTGCGGGATCTCGGGGCCCGCGCTCTACAAGCACTTCGAGTCCAAGGACGCGATGCTCGCCGAGATGCTGGTCAGCATCAGCGAGGAGCTGCTCGACGTCGGCCGGCAGCGCTCCGCCGACGCGGAGTCCGCTCGCGAGGCGGTGCACGCCCTGGTCGGCTGGCACATCGAGTTCGCCCTGCACAACAAGCCGCTGATCGTCGTACAGGACCGGGACTGGGCGTCCTTGCCGGAGCGGGCGCGCGAGCGGGTGCGGGCCTTGCAGCGGGCGTACGTCGACCTGTGGGCCGACCGGCTCCGCGAGGTCCACCCGGACCTGTCCGCGCGCGAGGCCCGCGCCCGGGCGCACGCGTGCTTCGGGCTGCTCAACTCCACGCCGCACAGCGCGATGCTCCCCGAGCCGCAGATGCACGCGATGCTCGAGGAGATGGCGCTCGGCGCGCTGGGCATCGCCGGCTGATCCGCCCGTGACCCTCTAGTCGACGCGATGCTCACGACCAGTCCGCGGGCGCGCTCGAGCAGCTCGGCGTCGACCTGGTCCGCGGGACCGGGCCGAGCGCCGCGGTACATCTCGACGACGGCAGCTTCCACCGCGTCGACGTCGATACCGGCGACCTCGCGAGACAGCGACCCCACCGAGCTCGCGTCGAAGTCCTGGCCCAGGCACCGGTAGACCTCGGCCAGCACGGGTCGGAGCCGGCCCTCGTCCCCGACCACGATCAAGGAGCTGAACAGCCACGCCCTCGTGACCATCCGCTGCGCCGTCCCGACGAGCTTCTCCACGCCCCGCGCGTTCACGCTGTGGGCGCCGGGACAGTACTCGCCCGGGACCGCCCCCAGCCGGGCGTCGATGCCGAACCCCCGGAACAGGTCCACGAACCGCTGGCCGAACTCGGCGAACCGGGCGTCCTGGCCACCGATCGAGCCCGGCTCGCGCCTGACGTGGTCCACGACCAGCGCCGCTGCCGTGTAGGCCACCGCTCGCCCGCCCGTGGCGCGCACTGCCGGCTCGAATCCGGCGGCCCGGGCAGCTTCGACCGCCCGCGGGAAGCCAGGCAGGTGCGTGTCCCGGCGACCGAAGACCACCACCGGCGCCGCGGGTCGTAGATCCGGAGCAACTCCTCGACCTGCCCGTGCCGGGCTTGCTCGAGCATGGCGCGGGCGAGGCCAAGCTCGAGCGCCGGCTCAGCGTCCTCGAGGGCACCGTGCAGGAGCCTCATGTGGTGTACCTGCTCTCAGGAACTGCATCCAGGGAGGCTCCACGGTCTGGCAGTTCCACAGGTTCAGCCTAGGTGCGTGGCGCGGAGCGACGGTCGTCCTCGATGCGATCCGGCGCCGGGTCCACACTGAAAGACGGGTTCGGCCGACCGATGGACTCTCGACCGTGCCCGCGACGGGAGGGGCCATGGCTTCGGTCTACCACGCCGGCAGCCGTTCGCTGAGGACCGCTTCGACACGCGCGCGCTGGCCGACCGGATCGATGAGCTGCTCGTCAGCGACACGATCAGCGAGGGCGACCGAGGCTTCATCGAGGCGCGCGACATGTTCTTCCTCGCGACGGCCGACGCCGAGGGCCGACCGACGTGTTCCTACAAAGGCGGCGAGCCCGGCTTCGTGCGCGTGCTGGATCCGACCACGCTGGCATTTCCCAACTACGACGGGAACGGCATGTACCTCTCGACCGGCAACGTCCTGGTCAACCCGGCCGTGGGGATGCTGTTCATCGACTTCGAGCGAGGCCACCGGATGCGGCTGGAGGGCACGGCGAGCATCGACCTCGACGTCCCGCTGATGGAGGACTTCCTGGAGGCCCAGTTCGTCGTCCGGGTCCGCGCCCGGGTGGTCTACCCGAACTGCCCGGCTGCATCCACCGCTACCAGCTGGCCGGAGCTCACGTTCGTGCCGCGTAGCGACTGCCCGACGCCGGTCCCCGGTGGAAGCGTGCCGACTGGGCGGTCGACGCGCTGCCCGGCACGATCCGCCTCGTGCTCCCGGAGACCGAGGTCCTCGGCCGCTGACGCCGACCGCGCTCAGCGCCAGCCGAGCTCCGGCGCGAGATGGCGCAGCACCGAGTCGAGGACGTGCACGTTGTAGTCCACGCCGAGCTGGTTGGGGACGGTGAGCAGCAAGGTGTCGGCTGCGGCGACGGCCTCGTCCTCGGCGAGCTCCCTCACCAGCCGGTCCGGCTCCCCGGCGTACGTCTTGCCGAACCGCGCGGGGCCGTCTTCGAGGTAGCCGACCTGGTCCTGGCTGCCGGAGTCGTGGCCGAAGTAGGCGCGGTCCATGTCGCTGACGACGGGGAAGATGCTGCGGCTGACTGAGACACGCGGCTCGCGGTCGTGGCCGGCGGACTTCCACGCGTCGCGGAAGCGCTGGATCTGCTCGGCCTGGAGCTGGTGGAACGGCACTCCGGTGTCCTCGGTGAGCAGCGTGGAGCTCATCAGGTTCATCCCCTGCTCGCCGGTCCACTCGGCGGTCGCGCGGGTGCCGGCGCCCCACCAGATCCGGTCGCGCAGACCGGGCGAGTGCGGCTCGAGCCGCAGCAGGCCCGCCGGGTTCGGGAACATCGGCCTCGGGTTGGGCTGCGCGAACCCTTCGCCCTTCAGCACCTCGAGGAGGATCCGGGCGTGTTCGCGGGCCATCGCGGCGTGGTCGGACCCCTCGGGCGGCACGTGGCCGAAGTACTGGTAGCCGTCGACGACCTGCTCCGGTGAGCCGCGGCTGATGCCGAGCTGCAGGCGCCCGCCGGCGATCAGGTCCGCGGCGCCGGCGTCCTCGGCCATGTAGAGCGGGTTCTCGTAGCGCATGTCGATGACGCCGGTCCCGATCTCGATCCGGCTCGTCCGGGCGCCGATGGCCGCGAGGAGCGGGAACGGCGAGGCGAGCTGCCGGGCGAAGTGATGCACCCGGAAGTAGGCGCCGTCCACGCCGATCTCCTCGGCGGCGACCGCGAGGTCGATGGACTGGGTGAGCGCGTCGGCGGCGGTGCGGGTCTGTGACTGGGGCGACGGCGTCCAGTGACCGAAGGACAGGAATCCGATGTTCTTCACGTCTGCTGCAACAAGTCCCTGCCGACGATGTTCCCGCGGGCTCCCGGCGCGAGACCCCGCGGACAGCCCGACCAGTGGAACGGGCAACCGTCCTCGTTGGAACGATCCAACGTCGCCGATCGGGGGAGGTTGCACGTCCGAGTGGTCGCGCGCGGCGTACGTCGTGGTCGCCAGGCCCCGGCGCTCAGCTCCCGTAGACACGCTTCCCGGCGAGGTACGTCGCCGTCACCGATGCCGCGCCGATCTCCTCGACCGGCCCACGGAACGGGTCGCGGTCCAGGACGGCGAGGTCTGCACGGGTCCCGACCTGGATGTTGCCGACGTCGGTCCAACCGTTCACCCGGGCGGTGCCGCTGGTGTACGCCGCCATCGCCTGCTCCAGCGACAGCCCCTGGTCGGGCAGCAGCGCATCCATGCGCGCGTCCTCCTGCCCGTAGGGCCAGCGGTTGACCAGCACGTGCACGGCGGTGATCGGCCCCGGCGGGTTCACCGGCCAGTCCGAGCCGCCGGCCGTCGGCGCCCCCGAGGCCACCAGATCCCGGAACGGGTAGTGCCAGCCGATCCGCTCCTCGTCGAGGTGCTTCAGCGCCACCTTCACAGCCGGCGTCCCGGCTTGCGCCCACGCACCCTCGAGGTTGGCTGTCGCACCCAGTGCCCGGAACCGGCCGCGGTCCTCGGGCCGGACCAGCTGCAGGTGGGCAACCTGGTGCCGGGTACGACGCATCCCGTTGGTGCGACGAGCCGCGGCGACGGCGTCGAGCGCGTAGTGCACCGCTCGATCGCCGATCGCGTGGAAGTGGGCCGCGAAGCCCGCCGCGTCCAGGGCGACCAGAGCCTCACGGATCGGTTCGGGCTCGAGGAACGCCATTCCCCGGTCGCCGCAGCGGCAGCCGACCAGGTCCAGGTAGGGCTCGGTCACCGCGGCGGTGAACGTCTCGGTGATCCCGTCGACCATCACCTTCACCGAGTCGGCCCGCAGCCCGGCGGCGGCGAGCCGGTCCCGCTCGGCGACCAGGTCCTCGACCTGCCCCGGGCCCCGGTGCCGGTCCCACCACTGCGAGGAGCGGACCCGGGCCACCAGCTCGCCCGACGCGATCAGGTCCAGGTAGCTCTGGGTCGGGTCGTCCAGGCCGGCGTACCCGCCGATCAGCGCGTCGTGCCAGCCGGTGACCCCCCAGGTCGTGAGGTAGCGCTGCGCCTCGAGCATCGCGTCGCGGTACTCCTCGCGCGTGGTCGAGAGGTGGTCGCCGACCATCGCCATCGCGCCCTCGCGGATGGTGCCGGTCGGGTTGCCCTCGGCGTCACGCTCGAACCAGCCGTCGGACGGGTCGGGGGTGTCCTTGGTGATGCCGGCGATCTCCAACGCCTTGGTGTTCACCCAGGCGTCGTGGTGGTCGCTGCTCGGGAGGAACGCGGGCCGGTCGGGCACCACCCGATCGAGCAGCTCGGCGGTGGGTCCGCCCGGGCCGAACGCCGTCACGGCCCAGCCACCGCCGCGGAACCAGCCCCCGGCGGGCTGGCCGGCGTGGTGCCTGCGGATCGCCTCGAGGTACTCGTCCGCACTGCTCAGGTCGGTCATCTCGCAGCGGTTGCGCTCCAGGCCGCCGACCAGGGGGTGCATGTGCCCGTCGAGGAAGCCCGGCGTCAGCAAGCCCCCGGCGAGGTCGATCTCCTCCACCCCCGCCCCGGCCTGGTCCCGGACGTCGTCGGGGTCGCCGACCGCGATCACCCGGTCGTCGGAGACCAGGACGTCGGCCCGCGCGACGTAGCGGACGCCGTCGAAGACCTGGCCGTTGGTGAAGAGGATTCGCGTCATGGCCAGATAGTTGCCCGGACGCAACTAACTCACACCTGGCCGCGGGCCATCCCGATCAACCGGTCCAGCACCCGGTCGCCGTCGGCGCGCAGCCCGTTGTGCTCGAGCTCGTTGGTGACCCAGGTGCGCATCGTCGGCACGAGCTGCGCGGTCTGCTCGGAGTAGACGCGGTCCACGTAGGCGTCCTCGGCGTAGACGGCCGCCGCGCACGGGACGTCGACGGCGCTCAGCGCGGCGTCGTCGTACAGCCGCGGCCACTCGTGGCTCGCCAGCAGCTCGGCCGCCTCGGCGTACGGCGCCAGCCGGCTGTCGTCCTCGAAGGCCCACGGGAAGACGTGCTCGCCGGTCAGCAGCGTGCGGTCCTCGTGGAAGTCGTCCGGCATCACCCGCGTCGCCGACCACCGGGTGGCGTGGCCGTCGGCGTAGCAGGCCTCGTGCACCACGGCGTAGAGCGGGTTGCGGTCGTTGAACGGCAGCATCCCGGCCAGGTCGTGGGCGAACGCGGGGGAGGCCGGGTCGAGCTCGAGCAGGTAGTGCAGCCGGGCCGCGCCGTCGCTCATCCCCAGCACGTTGCCCACCTGCCGGAACCAGCGGGCGGTCATCGCGTCGCCGTTCGGCAGCCGCACCTCCCCGGCGTCGCACAGCTCGAACACCCGCTCGAGGCGGCCGCGGTCGCCGGGGTAGGTCCGGTGGTAGCGCCGGTTGCGCTCGCGCATGGTGGCGTACGTCGCGGCGTAGATCTCGTCGACGTGCGTGCCGACCGGGGGCACCCCGCCGGTGAAGTAGACCTCGTTCAACGAGCCGGCCGCGACCGAGAGGTAGTTCAGCGCGCAGAACCCGCCGAAGGACTGACCGAGCACGCTCCACCGCTCGACGCCGAGCGCCTCCCGGAGCCGCTCGCAGTCGGCGACGATCGCGTCGGCCCGGAAGTGGGTGAGGCGGTCGGCCTGCTCCCGGGCCGAGGCCCCGCTCGGCGGACCGACCGGCGTGGATCGCCCGGTCCCGCGCTGGTCGACCATCAGCACCCGGTAGTCGCGCAGCGCCCGGTCCAGCCACGGCGGGCTCGTCGGCAGACGCGTCGGCCGCGGCGCCTCGTTGCCGGGACCGCCCTGGAGGAACACCAGGAACGGCCGGTCCCGGCCCTGCGGGTCGGCGACCTCGCGGACGAAGACGGTGATCTGCTCGCCGCCGGGATCCGCCGGGTCGAGGGGTACGTCGAGCTCGTGCTCGACGAGGACCAGGCCCGGGACGTGCAGCGTCTCGGAGCGCAGCTGCTGCCCGGACATGATCAGCCGACCTCGCGCAGTGCGTCCTGCAGCGCGGCCAGCACGAGCAGCACCGCGTCGGGCCGGGCGTTGTGCCCCATCAGTCCGATCCGCCAGACCGTGCTGGCGAAATCGCCGGCGCCGGCGCCGATCTCGAGGCCGTGCCGCTCGAGCAGGACCTTGCGCACCGCGGCCGAGTCGACGCCGTCGGGCACCTTCACGGTGGTCAGCTCGGGGAGCCGCGCGCCCTCCTGCGCGAACAGCTCCAGACCCATCGCCTCGAGGCCGGCCTGCAGCATCGCGCCGGCCTCCTCGTGCCGCACCCAGACGTGCTCCAGCCCCTCGTCGAGGATCCGGCCCAGGCCGGCGTGCAGGCTCGCGACCATCGCGGTGGGCGCGGTGTGGTGGTAGGTCCGGCCGCCCTTGCCCTCCGCCTCGCCGACGTAACCGCCGAGCAGCCCGAGGTCGAGGTACCACGACTGCGGTCGCTCGACCCGACGCTCGAAGGCGCGGTCGTTGATGAAGAACGGTGCCAGGCCGGGCGCGACACCGAGGCACTTCTGCGTGCCCGCGTAGCCGATGTCGACCCCCCAGTCGTCCGCCTGCAGCTCGATGCCACCGATGGAGGTGACCGCGTCGACGAGCAGCAGCGCATCGGGGCGCAGCTCGTCCCGGGCGGCGCCCAGGGCGGCGATGTCGGAGCGGACCCCGGTGGAGGTCTCCGCGTGGACCGCGGCGATCACCTTCGGGTCCGGGTGCGCCTCGATCACCCGTGGCACGTCGACGGGCGTGCCCCACTCGTGCTCGACGGGCACGACCTCGGCGCCGCACCGGGCCGCGACGTCGCACATCCGTTGCCCGAACAGGCCGTTGACCGCGACCACGACCACGTCGCCGTCGGAGACGGTGTTGACGAAGGCGGCCTCCATCCCGGCGGAGCCCGTGGCGCTCAGCGGCAGGGTGCGCCGGCTGTCGGTGCCCCACACCACACGGAGCCGGTCGCAGGTCTCGTCCATGATCCGCAGGAACTCCGGGTCGAGGTGCCCGAGCAACGGCTGCGCCAGCGCGGAGGTCGCCTCCGGGTAGGGGTTCGAGGGGCCGGGGCCGAAGAGATGACGTTCGACGATCTGTGCCATGGGACCGAACCTACAGAACCGCCCCCGGGTTGAGGATCCCGTCGGGATCGAGCGCCTCCTTGACCCGGCGGTTGAGCGCCATCACGTCAGGGCCCAGCTGGTCGGGCAGCGCGGCCTTCTTGGTGCGCCCGACGCCGTGCTCGCCGGTGATCGTGCCGCCGAGGTCGATCGCTGCGCGCATCACCTCCGCGAACGCCTCGCGCGCCCGCTTCTCCGACCCCGGGTCGGTGGGGTCGTAGACGATGATCGGGTGGGTGTTGCCGTCCCCGGCGTGGGCGACGACGGGGATCTCCACCTCGTACGACGCAGCGACGGCGGCAATCGCCTCCAGCAGCCGGGGGAGCAGCGGCACGGGCACCCCGACGTCCTCGAGCAGGAGGGCGCCGCGGGCCTCGATCGCCGGAAAGGCCTGCCGCCTCGCCTCGACGAACTGCTCGCCCTCCTCCGGGTCCTCGGTGTCGAACAGCTCGGTGGCGCCGTGCAGCTCGCACGCGGTGCGGATGGCGGCGATCTCGATCGACCGGGCCTCGCCGGGAGCGTCGGACTGCGCGACGAGCAGCGCCCCGCAGGCGCGGTCCAGACCCATCGCCCGGTGATCCTCGACGGCGTTGACCGAGGCACGGTCCATCAGCTCGAGCATCGACGGCCGCAAGGTGCGTCGTACGTCCACCACGGCGCGGGCCGCGTCGTCGACCGAGGCGAACGTGGCCACCAGCGTGGCCCGGGCCTGCTGCGCCGGGACGAGCCGCAGGATCGCCCGGGTGACGATGCCGAGCGTGCCCTCGCTGCCGACGAACAGCTTGAGCAGCGACAGCCCGGCGACGTCCTTGATCCGCTTGCCGCCCAGCCTGACGAGGGTGCCGTCCGCAAGGACCACGTCCAGGCCGAGCACGTAGTCGGTGGTGACGCCGTACTTCACGCAGCACAGCCCGCCCGCGTTGGTGGCGACGTTGCCGCCGATCGAGCAGATCTCGTAGGACGACGGGTCGGGCGGGTACCAGAGGCTCTCCTTGGCCGCGGCCGCCTTCACCTCCGCGTTGAGGGCGCCCGGCTCGACCACGGCGACCTGGCAGTCGGTGTCGATCTCGATCGCCCGCATCCGCTCCAGGCTCAGCACGATCCCGCCGTCGACGGCCGACGACCCGCCGCTGAGACCGCTGCCGGCGCCGCGCGGGACCACCGGGACCCGGTGCGCGGCGGCCCACCGGACCGCGGTCTGCACGTGACCCGCGTCCTGCGCCCGGACCACCGCGTCGGGGGTGCCGGCTGCGACGTCGCGAGACCAGTCGTAGCGGTACTTCTCCATCGCGTCCGGATCGGTGAGCACCACCCCGCCGGGCAGCGCGTCCACGAGCTCGCGGAGGACGTCGTCATCCATGGGCTCAGGCCTCCGCACGGACGAAGTCGGCGACGACCTGGCCGAGCCGGTCGCCGGCATCCTCCTGCAGGAAGTGCCCGGCACCCTCGATGGTGGGGTGGTCGAGCCCGGACGTGCCGGGGATGAGCTTGCGGAGGATCGGTGCCATCGCGCCGGTGATGGGATCGCGGTCGCTGAACGCGACGAGGAACGGCTTGTCCCAGCGGCCGAGCACCTCCCAGGCGGCCCGGTTCGCCTCCGCGGCCGGGTCGTCCGGGGCGGTCGGCACGAGCGTCGGCATCACCCGCGGCCCGGCCTTGAACGACTCGTCCGGGAAGGGGGCGTCGTACGCCGCGCGCACCTCGTCGGTCATCGGCTGTGCGCACCCCGCGGCGACGAGACGGCCGACGTCGAGGTCCTCGGCCTTCTCCACGGCGCGCCGGAACTGCCACCAGATCTCCGGCATGTCGAAGTCGCCGGTCGGCAGGCCGGTGTTGGCCGCCACGACGCGGGCGAAGCGGTCCGGGTGCTCCCCGACGAGCCGCAGCCCGATCAGGCCGCCCCAGTCCTGGCCGACCAGGGTGACGTCGTGCAGGTCGAGCACGTCGAACGCGAGGGCCCGGACCCACTCGACGTGCCGGGCGAAGGTGTGGTCCGCGGTCACCGCCGGCTTGTCCGAGCGCCCGAACCCGACCAGGTCCGGGGCGATGGCCCGCAGCCCCGCGCCGACCAGCTCGTCGATCACGTGCCGGTAGAGGAAGGACCAGCTCGGCTCGCCGTGCAGTAGCAGCACGACCGGCGCGTCGGCCGGACCGGCGTCGACGTACGCCATCCGCAGCGTGCCGCCGACGCCGTCCGACACCTCGGCGTAGAGCGGCTCGTGGGGGAAGCCGGGGAGGACGGCGAACCGGTCATCGGGAGTGCGCAGGACGTCCATGGGCGAAGTCTTCCACGCTCACCCACGGCGAGCAGACAGCTCACGCCCCTGGCTCGGCCGCCTCGGCGAGGGTCCGACGTCGCGAGCCGGTGCGTTCCGCGCCGATCCCCGCCAGCACCACGCAGACGATGCCCAGCACCGGCCACGGGCCGGGGACCTGGTGCAGCGCGATCAGGCCGACTACCAGAGCGAACGCCGGCTCGAGCGCCATCAGGGTTCCGAACGCCCCGGTGGTGAGCCGGCGCAGCGCGAGCAACTCGAGCGTGAAGGGGATGATCGGCAGCAGGATCGCGAGGCCGAGCCCGGCGATCACCACCGACCAGGTCAGCTGCGGGGCCACCGTCGGCGCGGCGACCAGGGTCGCCACGAGCCCGGCGACCGGCATCGACACGGCCAGGCCCTGCACCCCGGAGACCTGGTCGCCGACGCGCTGGGTGAGCAGGATGTACGCCGCCCAGCAGCAGGCGGCGCCGAGGGCGTAGCCGATCCCGACCAGGTCCGCGCCGCCGCGCCACGGCTCGGTCAGCAGCAGCACGCCCACGGCGGCCAGCGCCGCGAACGCCCGGCCTCGACCGCGGCTGCGTACCACCGCCACAGCGAGGGGACCCAGGAACTCCAGGGCGCTCGCCGTGCCCATCGGCAGCCGCTCCACCGCGGCCATGAACAGCAAGGTGACACCGGCGGTGACCACGCCCAGCCCGACACTCGCGGCGAACGACGCGCGCGTGAAGCTCGAGCGCCGCGGGCGGACCAGCACGAGCAGGATCAGCCCGGCCCAGGCCAGCCGCAGCCACGCAGCCCCCATCGGGCCGACGTCGTCGAACAGGCCGACGGCGGCGGCGATCCCGAGCTGGACCGTCAGCATCGACACCACGGCCATCCCCGCACCGG
>CAWDDL010000033.1:0-8643 GCA_963801125.1 uncultured Actinomycetota bacterium | reverse complement strand
CTTCTCCGGCGGTCAGGCGAGCGCGCGCACCGTGTCGATGGTGTCCGCCTCGGCACGGGTCTTGTCGTCGCGGTAGCGGACCACCCGGGCGAACCGGAGCGCCAGCCCGCCGGGGTAGCGCGTCGAGCGCTGCAGGCCGTCGAAGGCGACCTCCACGACCTGCTCGGGACGCACGTGCACGACGTGGCCGTCGCGGTGCGTCTCGAGCTCGAGGAAGCGCTCGGTCTGCCAGGCGAGCATCTCGTCGGTCATTCCCTTGAACGTCTTGCCGAGCATCAGCCAGCCGTCGGACTCCGGGTCCCGCGCAGCGAGGTGGATGTTGGACAGCCACCCCTGCCGGCGTCCGCTGCCCCACTCGGCGGCGAGCACGACGAGGTCGAGGGTGTGCCGGGGCTTCGCCTTGACCCAGGCGGCGCCGCGGCGGCCGGCGTCGTACGCCGCGTCCAGCGACTTGACCACGACGCCCTCGTGACCGGCGGCGACCACGTCGGCGAAGAACCGCTGTGCCGCGTCGACGTCGTCGGTGACCGTGCGGGGCACGAGCGCTCGCTCCGGTGCCACCGCCGCCAGCCGGGCGAACCGGTCCTCCCCGCGGAGGTCGACCAGGTCCTCGGCGTCGACGTGCAGCAGGTCGAAGAAGTACGTCGTCAGCGGCACCTCCCGGCGCAGTGCTTCGACGTCGACCCGGCTCGCCGTGCGCGCACCGGTGTCCTGGAACGGTCGAGGCCGTCCGCTGTCATCGAGCGCGATGGCCTCCCCGTCGAGCACCGCCCGGTCCGCGCGGACCTCGCGCGCCGTCTCGACGACCTCCGGAACCCGGGCGGTGATCTCCTCGAGGCTGCGGGTGAACACCCGGACCTCGTCGCCGTCCTTGTGCACCTGGACCCGGATCCCGTCGAGCTTGCAGTCCACCGCAACCCGCGCGGCGCCGACCTTCTCGAACGCCTCCGCGACGCCGGTCGCGCTCGACGCGAGCATCGGCCGGACCGGCCGGCCCACCTCGAGACCGAACCCGGCCAGCCCCTCCTCGCCGGCGGTGAGGGCGGCGACGGCGGCCGGGGGAGTCGCACCGGCGAACATCGCGGCGCGACGCACGGCCGCCAGCGGGACCCGAGAGGCGGCTGCCACGGCCTCCACGACGAGCGCGTCGAGGGCGCCCTGCCGCAGCTCCCCGGTCACCAGGCCACGGAGGTAGCCCTGCTCCGGGGCGGTGGCGCGGCCGAACAGTGCGGCGACCATCGCGCTGCGCCGCGCCTGGCTGCCGGACCCGGACAGCGCGCTCATCTCCGCGAAGGCCTCGTCGACGCCGAGCACGGTCAAGGTCGGCTCGCCGGCCGGGTCGGGCAGCGTGGTCAGGCTGCGCCAGCCGAGGCCGGTGCGACGCTGCCGGAGCGCGCCGGAGAGGTAGGAGGTGGCGGCCTCGACCTCCTCGGCCGGCCCCTCGGCTGCCGCCGAGAGCGCCTCGGCGAGCGCGGCCACCTTCGCCTTGCGCGACCGGGTCGCGCGGACAGTGTCGTAGGCGGCGACCAGGTCGGCGAGAAGCATGCCGCCCATTGTGCAGGCCCGTCCTCAGTTCACCCGCAAGCGTGTTGGCCCCGTGACCACAAAGACCAAAAAGAACCTGATGGTCGCAACGGAACACCTGCCGGTGCGCGCGCCTAGCGTGACGGCCGTCGCCCGTCGGGTGACCCCCGTCACAACCCACTGACCCAAGGAGGAGCCGATGCGTGCACACCGCCGCTCGGTCGTTCGTCGAACCGCCCTCGTCGCCGTAGGGCTCACCACTGCCGCGGCGCTCGGCGCGTGCAGCCAGGCCGCCGGGGGTGGCAGCTCGGACTCGGCCGAGAACTACCCGACCAAGTCCATCGAGTTCATGGTGCCCTCGGGTGCCGGCGGCGGCTGGGACACCACCGCCCGGACGATGCAGAAGGTGATCGAGACCGAGGACCTGGTCTCGGAGCCGGTAGAGGTGTTCAACGTCGAGGGCGGCGGTGGCGCGACCGGGCTCTCCCAGCTGCAGAAGGACAAGGGCGATCCGCACGCGCTGATGATGACCGGCCTGGTGATGATCGGTGCGCTCGAGCAGGCCAGCTCGCCGGTGTCGCTGGCCGACACCACCCCGATCGCCACCCTGACCAGTGAGGCCGAGGCGTTCGTGGTGCCCAAGGACTCGAAGTTCCAGAGCATCAAGGACGTCGTGGACGCCTACCAGAAGGACGCGTCCTCGGTCGCCTTCGGCGGTGGCAGTGCCGGTGGCTCCGACCAGCTGGTGGTCGCCGAGCTGCTCAAGGCCGCGGGCGCCGACCCGGCGTCGATGAAGTACATCGGCTACCCCGGCGGCGGCGAGGCCATCGCGGGCATCCTCTCCGGTGACGTGGCCGTCGGCGTCTCCGGCGTCAGTGAGTTCGAGGGCCAGATCGAGTCCGGCGACATGCGCCTGCTGGCGGTCAGCACCGCGGACCCGGTCGAGGTGGCGGGGACGCAGGCCACCACCTTGCGGGACGAGGGCTTCGACGTGGACTTCAGCAACTGGCGCGCGGTGGTCGCCGCTCCGGGCCTGTCCGACGAGGAGACCCAGGCAGTCAGCGACGTCGTTGAGAAGATGCACGGAACCCAGGCCTGGAAGGACGCCCTCGAGGCCAACGGCTGGGGCGACTTCTACAAGACCGGCGACGAGGCCCAGCAGTACATCGACGACGAGATCTCGCGGGTCTCCGACCTCTACGCGGACCTGGGGCTGTGACGGAGCCCATGTCCGACCCGATGACCGACCTTGTGACAGACCCGGCGGCCGAGCAGGACTCGGCCGCCGGGCCGGTCGCGGGCCCGTTCGTCGCGGGCGCCGCCCTGGTCGCCTTCGGCCTGCTGATGCTCTCGCAGGTCTCCGCGATCAAGGCGGACGGCGTCGACCTCGGCGGTCCGCGGTTCTTCCCGCTGGTGGTGCTGGTCCTGCTGACCGCGCTGTCGGCGGTCTACTTCCTCCAGCAGCTGCGTGCCGTCGTACGGCACACCGAGCTGCTGCCCGTCGAACGGTTCCAGCACATGCCGGCCGCGGCTGCGCTCGTGGGCCTGCTCGTCGTCTACGCGTTCGTGCTCGGACCGATCGGCTACGTGCTCTCGACCAGTGCGTTCTTCATCGGCTCCTCGCGCGCCATGGGCTCGCGCCACCTGACGCGGGACGTGGTGGTGGGCATTGGCCTGTCATTGCTGGTCTACCTGTCCTTCACCCGGCTCCTGGGCGTGTCGCTGCCGGCGGGGGTGCTGGCGCTGTGAGCTCCTACGCCGACCTGCTGGGCGGCTTCGCGACCGTCCTCTCCCCGGAGAACCTGCTGTTCGCGGTCATCGGGGTCACCCTGGGCACGCTCGTGGGCGTGCTCCCGGGGATCGGTCCGGCCGTGACCATCGCGCTGCTGCTCCCGGTCACCTACGGGTTCGAGAGCCCGATCCCCGCGTTCATCATGTTCGCGGGCATCTACTACGGAGCGATGTACGGCGGGTCGACGACCTCGATCCTGCTGAACACTCCCGGCGAGTCCGCCTCGGTGGCCACCGCGATCGAGGGCCACGAGATGGCCAAGCGCGGGAACGCCCGGGCGGCACTGGCCACCGCGGCGATCGGGTCGTTCGTCGCGGCGCTGATCTCCACCGCGCTCCTGGCCCTGGTGGCCAAGCCGATCGGCCAGCTGGCGGTGTCCTTCCGCGCGACGGACTACTTCGCGCTGATGGTGCTCGCGCTGGTCACCGTGACCTCGCTGGTGGGCAGCTCCCTGGTGCGCGGACTGATCTCCCTGCTCATCGGGGTCACGCTCGGCTTCATCGGGCTCGACGGGGTCTCCGGCCAGCCGCGCTTCACGTTCGGTAGCCCGACGCTGTTCAACGGCATCGACCAGGTGCTGCTGATCATCGGCCTCTTCGCGATCGGCGAGACGCTCTACGTGCTCGTTCGCGGCCGCACCCGCCCGGGACAGGTCGCCGCCCTCGAACCCCCGACGGGTGGCTTCATGTGGCTCAGCCGCGACCAGTGGCGCCGCTCCTGGGGGCCGTGGCTGCGCGGCGCCGGCTTCGGGTTCCCGTTCGGCGTGCTCCCCTCCGGCGGCGCAGAGTTGCCGACCTTCCTGTCCTACTCCTACGAGAAGCACCGCTCCCGTGGGAAGCACGAGTTCGGTGAGGGCGCGATCGAGGGCGTCGCGGGCCCCGAGGCTGCCAACAACGCCTCCTTCTCCGGCGTCCTGGTGCCGTTGCTGACCCTGGGCCTGCCCACCTCGGCGACTGCCGCGGTGATGCTGGCGGCGTTCAAGATCTTCAACCTGCAGCCGGGCCCGCAGCTGTTCGACAAGGCCCCGGACCTGGTCTGGGCGCTGATCGCGTCGCTGTTCGTGGGCAACGTGATGCTGCTGGCGCTGAACCTGCCGCTCATCCGGGTCTGGGTGAAGGTGCTCGAGATTCCGCGGCCCGTGCTGTACGCCGGCATCCTGGTGTTCGCGACGCTGGGCATCTACTCGGTGTCCGGGACGGTGACCGACATCCTGATCGCCTACGCGATCGGCATCCTCGGGTTCGCGATGCGGCAGCTGGACTTCCCGATCGCACCGACCATCCTGGGCGCGATTCTGGGACCCGAGCTCGAGAATCAGTTCCGCCGCGCGCTGTCGGTCGGCAACGGCGACCTGTCGGTGTTCGTGACCCGCCCGCTGTCGCTGGTGATCCTCGTGATCGCCGCGCTCGCGCTGCTGCTGCCCTACGCCCCGCGGATCGTCGCGCGGCTGCGCGGGCAGGACCCGGACGATGCCCGCAAGCTCGCATTCGCCGACGAGGACTAGGAGAGGTCGATGACCGCAGGAACGATCGTGGTCGGCTACGTGCCACGGGCCGAGGGGCTGGCGGCGGTGCGGGCCGGGCTGGAGGAGGCTCGGCGCCGTGGCACCGCGCTGCACGTGGTCAACGCCAGCAGTGGCGAGGCCTACGTCGACGCGGGCCTCGCAGCACCGGAGCAGATGCAGGAGCTCCGCCGGCTGCTGGCCGACTCCGGGGTCGAGCACACCCTGGAGCAGAGCGTCGGGCGCCGCGAGCCGGCCGAGGAGATCCTCGATGCCGTGACACGGCTCTCGGCGATGCTCATCGTGATCGGGCTGCGCCGGCGGACCCCGGTGGGCAAGCTGCTGATGGGCAGTACCGCCCAGCGGGTGCTGCTCCAGGCGAGCTGCCCGGTGCTGGCCGTCAAGGGGTGAGGTCGCGGGCGTCCTCGACACCTAGCCGGGCGAGGACGCCCCGGACCCGGCGGCTCTCGGCGGACAGGAACGACCCGAACGCCGGCCCGGTGATGAAGTCGTCGGTCCACCCGTTGGCGCGGGCCGCAGCCCGCCAGGAGGGGGAGTCGTGCATCCGGGTGACGAGCGAGACCAGCCGGCGGCGCTCGGCGGAGGCGAGTCCCGGCGGTGCGACCAGGCCGCGCCAGTTGGCGAACTCGAGCGGGACGCCCGCCTGCTTCAGCGTCGGGGCGTCGACGCCGGGGACCGGCTCGGCCCCCGTCACGGCGAGTACGCGGACCGCCCCGGCGCGCACCTGGTCGATGTTCTCGAGCACGCCGGACATCGCCACGTCGACCTCGCCCGTGAGCAGGGCGGCGAGCAGCGGCCCCCCGCCGTCGTACCGGCGGTAGCGGACCCGCTGCGGGTCGATCCCCACCGCCTCGGCGACCAGGTAGGTGGCGAGGTGGTCCGGGCCGCCGGCCAGCGACCCGCCGCCGATGACGACCCGGTCCGGGCGGGCGCGCCAGGCGTCGACCAGGGAGCCGAGGTCCTCGTGCGCCGACTCGGCGCGGACCATCACGACCTCCGGCTCGCTGAGCAGCCGCGCGATCGGGGTCACGTCGCCGAACCCGGCGGCCGCGTGGTTGGTGGCCAGCGCCCCGACGACCCCGAGGCCCATCATCATCAGCAGGTCCGCGTTGCCCCGCTCGTGGACGGTGCGGACCAGGCCCGCGCCGCCGCTGGCGCCCTCCAGGTTGAAGATCTCGGGGCGCGCGGAGATCCCCTCCTGCTCGAGCACCACGGCCGCGGTCCGCGCGGTGGTGTCGTAGCCGCCGCCCGCGGCGTTCGGCACCATGATGCGCAGCTGATCCCCGCCCGACCCGTCCGGCAGGTGGGAGCAGGACGCCAGGGCGAGGCACAGCCCGAGCAACGCGCTGAGCACCGCCTTCTTCGACACCGCCGCAGCCTAGCGTCGTGCGCGGGTCGCCTCCGATGCGTGAGACTTCGGCTGTGACACGTCGAGTCTCCCTCGCGGGACAGCTCCTGGGGCTGCAGGCGGTGATCGTGCTGCTCGTCGTCCTGGGCGTGACCCCGGTGACGCTGGTGCAGAACGACGTCGCGTTCCGGCGCACCGAGAGCCGGCGCGTGCTCGCGACCGCGGAGACCGTCGCCGGCACGAGGGTGCTCCAGTCCGGGCTGGCCTCGGGGACGAACGCCGGGATCCCCGGGGAGGCGGAGCGATCCCGGGGGAGCTCGGGATCGTCCTACGTCCTGGTCACCGACGCGAGGGGCACGGTGCTGTACTCCTCCGACCCGGCGGAGACGGGCCGGGTCGTCACCCGACCGGGGACGGGACGGTCCTGGGTCGGCGTCGTGGACCGGCCCGACGGACGGGCAGTCGAGGCCCGCGCGCCTGTCGAGTCGGTGCAGAGCGGGGACGGACTGCGGGTCGGCGACGTGGTCGGCTACGTCATCGTCGGACGCGACTACCCCACGACGTGGGAGCGACTGGGGGCGACCGCGCCGACCCTGCTCATCTACGTCCTGGTCGGATCGCTCGTCGGTCTCGGCGGCAGCCTGCTGCTGTCGCGGCGGATCAAACGGCAGACCCTGGGCCTGGAGCCGAACGAGATCGCCGGGCTCGTCGAGCACCGCGAGGCGATGCTGCACGGCCTGCGTGAAGGCGTGGTCGGCGTCGACGGTTCCGGGCGAGTCACCCTGGTCAACGACGAGGCCGTGCGGCTGCTCGACCTCGCCGGTGAACCGATCGGCGTGCCGGTGGGCGACCTCCCGGTCGCCGAGCCGATAGCCGAGGTGCTCAGCGGCCGCGGCGCCGCGGACGACCTCGCCGTGGCCTCCGGCGGGCGGGTGCTGGTGCTCAACCAGATGCCCGTGGTCAACCAGGGCCACCGGATCGGCTGGGTCACCACCGTCCGTGACCGCACCGAGCTGGTCGACCTCAACCGGCAGCTCGACGTCTGGCGTGGCACCACCGACACGCTCCGGTCCCAGGCGCATGAGTTCAGCAACCGGATGCACACGATCGCGGGGCTTATCGAGCTGGGGGAGTACGACGAGGCCGCGTCCTTCGTGGCGACGCAGTCGCGCGCCCGTGCCGGCTGGGTGGACCGGGTTCTCGCGCGGGTGGACGACCCGGCGGTCGCCGCACTGCTCGTGGCCAAAGGCAGCCGCGCCGGCGAGTTGGGCGTGTCCTTCGCCCTGGAGGAGGACACCCGGCTGCCGGCGGTGGAGGGCGACCTGTCCGCCGACATCCTCACCGTGCTGGGCAACCTGGTCGACAACGCGATGGACGCGGTGGCGCCGCACCGGGGCCGCGTCGACGTGCGGCTGCGTGAGTCCGCCGACGCGGTCGAGATCCGGGTCACCGACGACGGCCCCGGCGTCCCCGAGGACCTGACGTCGCGGGTGTTCGACCAAGGCTTCTCCACCAAGCCGAACTCCGACCCCGGAGGTCGGGGGTGGGGCCTGGCGCTGAGCCGGGTCGTCTGCGAGCGGCGCGGCGGTCGAGTCCGCGTGACGCGCAGCGACGCCGGGCGTACCGTCTTCACCGCCACGCTGCCCGAGACGTCCCCGGCGCCGCGACCCGAGGAGGTGCAGCCGTGATCGCGCCGCCCCTGCGCGTGCTCGTCGTTGATGACGACTTCATGGTCGCGCGCGTGCACCGCAAGTTCGTCGAGCGGGTCCCCGGCTTCGAGGTGGTGGGGGAGGCGCGCACCGGGCAGGACGCGCTCGACGCGGTGGCCGAGCACCGGCCCGACCTGGTGCTGCTCGACATCTACCTGCCGGACATGACCGGGCTCGACGTGCTGCGCACGCTGCGTGGCGCCGCTGACCCGGTCGACGTGCTCGTGGTCAGTGCCGCCCGCGACCTGGCCACCGTGCAGGAGGCGTTCCGCGGCGGCGCGGTGCAGTACCTGATCAAGCCGTTCACGGCGGAGGCCATGCGCGAGCGGCTGACCGAGTTCGCCCGGCGGCACCGCTCGGTGCGGGCCGCGGCGTCGCAGGCCGACGGGGAGGTCGGGCAGCGCGAGGTCGACGCGCTCTTCGGGGGTTCACGCCCGGCCCGGCCGGGCGACGCCGCGCTGCCCAAGGGGCTCTCGGTGCCGACGCTTCAGCTCGTCGGCCGCGCGCTGCGCGACCACACCGCGGACGAGTCCGCCACGCTGAGCGCCGCGGAGTGCGCGGAGGAGGTCGGGCTGGCGCGGGTGAGTGTGCGCCGCTACCTCGAGCACCTCGTGGAGTCCGGTCGCGCCGAGGTCAGCCTGCGCTACGGCCAGACCGGCCGGCCGGAGCGACGGTACCGCTGGTCCGGCTCTGGCTCCGGCTGACCGGCACGTCGGCGGGCCGCCGTACCCTGGGCGCCGTGCAGGAC
>CAWDDL010000032.1:0-16115 GCA_963801125.1 uncultured Actinomycetota bacterium | reverse complement strand
AGATGACCGACGTGCTGGCCCGGCTCAAGGCGCTCGACGCCAACCGGTCCAACATCCCGCTGCCGAAGGGCCCGGTCCCCACCAGCATGAAGGGCGCCCGCCAGAACATGCGGGGACGCTGAGCCCTCGCACGAACCGCCGGCCGCCGTACCGCGCATGACGTAGCCGAATCTGGCCCGAACGGCCCTTGGGTCGCGCCGCCCTGCCACGCACACTGGGGTAATGCTGCAGGGGCCGCAAGCAGGGGCGTACGACGCACCCGCGCCTGGCGCCGTGCCGCGACGTGCCTACTCGCCATCGGGGTCTGCGTGGCCACCGGACTGGGCGCCGCATCGTTCGACACGGCGTCCGGCCCGGTGACGCGGGCCGTGCTGGGCTACTCCCCCGCCTCCGTCGTGGGCACGACCGCGGCCACCTCGCTCCCGCCGTCGTCGCCTCCCCCGAGCCGGCTGCCAGACCCCGCGACAGTCGTGGACGTCACCGGCTCCGGCCGCCTCGCCGGTCCGGGCCTCACCGCCGGTGACATCCCGCCGGCTGCCTGGCAGGCCTACCTGAACGCCGCCACCGTCCTCGCGAAGGCGGCACCGCGCTGCGGCCTGGACTGGACGGCGCTGGCCGCGATCGGCCTGGTCGAGTCCGACCATGGACGCAACCCGTCGAGGGCCGTGTCCAGCACCGGTGTCCGCGCCGCGCGCGACACCGACGGGGGCCGGCTCGACGGGGACGCCACCGCGGACCTTCCCGTCGGACCGATGCGCATCCTGCCCAGCACGTGGCAGGTCATCGGCGTGGACGGCGACGGGGACGGTGTCCGCTCCCCCGCCGACGCCGACGACGCCGCCCTCGCCGTCGGGGTGGCGCTCTGCGCCGGCGACGCCCGCCTGGGCAGCACCGCGGGCCTGCGTCGCGCCCTGCTCCGCTACGCGCCGTCGCCGGCGTACGTGGACCTGGTGATCGGCATCGCCCGCTCCTACGCGCGACCCGGGACCGGCGTGCCCACCGCCACCGTCACGGCGGTCGCCCACCCGATCGTCGACGGGACCAGGACGACGCTGGCGCGCCGGTCCTTGGCCCATCGGGTGAGGGCGGCGGGCTCGGTCACCGCGAAGACCGTGGGCATCGACTCCTCCCCGAGCGCGCACGCGCTCTCCGTCGCAGCGACGAGCGCCGCGCCGCCGGCCGGTGCCGGGCCGCAGGCCACCACCACGCACCTTCCGGTGCAGGAGCCGGCAACCGAGACCACCGCGGCCGCCCCTACTGTTTCCGGCTCCCCGGCCCAAGCGCCGACCGACCCCGCACCCGCCGACCCCGCATCCACGCCGGCTGGGCGGGCCGAACCGACCGACCCCGAACCCACCGACGCAGAGGCGCCGGGTGGGGGGACGGCCGAGAGCCCCGCTGCGGCGTGCCGCGTGCCCGACCCCGGGCCGGAGGACCCGGACGGCGACCCCGCGACAGCCGCCGACCCGGCCGCCGAGGCCCAGCCCGACCCGGCCGCCGACTCATCGGCCATGGACGCGGCCGATGCCCCGGCCCCCTCGGACCCGAGCGCTCAGCCGGCGCCCTGCACCGACGCACCCGCCGCCGACGCGCTGTCCGCCTCCGCGACGCCGCGCACGACCGACGCCCCGTCCGCGGCCAACCCGCCGACCGCGACCGAGCCGCCCGCCGCCGACGAGGCGATCAGCCCGCCGAGCCCGTCGAGCCCGGCAGCGAGATGATCGCCGAGGCCGGTGGCGCCTTGACCTTGACCGGCTCGCCCCAGTGATCGGTGGTGATGGTCATCCCGCCGCCGCCCGGGACGTCGAGCTGCATGCGGCGCATCAGGTCCTGGTCGTCGAGCCACAAGTCGTAGGTGATGTCGCCCTGACCGGCCGCGGGAGTGCCCTGCGCCTTGGCCGCCTTCGCGGCGTCGACGGTCAGCACGTAGTGGTCCATCTGCTCGCCGTCGACGTCCTCGGCGCCGACGTACACCGCCTTCTTCAACCCGGCGTCGAAGGCGTCGAAGGTGGCCAGCGGGTCACCCTGCGTGATCCCGCCGAGGTTGCCGAACGGGCTGTTGGGGTCCTTGGTGTCGATCTTGAAGAACTTGCCCGCCGGAGTCATCGGCGGCATCGCCATGTACATGGTGCCGTCGACCAGGCGGACCTCGATCGTGCCGTCCCCCAGCGAGGGGGACTTCATCTTCATCTGCATCACCGTGCTGTCGCCGGCGTAGGAGACGTCGCCCTCTCCGGTCATGGCCTGGGCGCCGTCGGCGGTGAGCGTCAGGTGGGTGGACTGGTGCTTGGCCACGGCCGCCTTCATCGCCGTGAGGAGCTCCTGGGCGTCGTACCCGCCGGACTGCTCCTCGACGGGCGCGGCGGACTCGCTCGCGGTCTCGTCCTGGGACGGCACGGCCGAGGACACCGACTCGCTCGCGGACGCCTCGTCCGCGGTGGTGTCCGAGCCGCCACCGCAGCCGCTCAACAGGGTCAGTACGACGAGCCCCGTCGCTGCGGCGCTCCACCGGGTCCTACGCATGGGATCAGCCTCCTGGGTCACTACCCCATCATGCGGGAGACGGGGAGGTATTGCGCAGGGAATCGGCCGAGCCCGCGCCCACGAGGCCGAACCGTCCCGATTTCTCCGGCCCCGGCACCCATCCGCACGGCTCCGGGCGGCGAACACCCTGCATGAGGGAACCCACCGAGTCGCGCCCCCGCGCCGCCGTCGTCGGAGCCGGGGTGTCCGGCCTGACGGCCGCCTACCTGCTCCAACGCACCCACCACGTGACCTTGTTCGAGGCCGACGAACGGGTCGGCGGCCACGCGCACACCCACGACGTGCGGCTCGGCGACGGCACGACGGTGCCGGTCGACTCGGGCTTCATCGTGCTCAACGACCGCACCTACCCGACGCTGCGGAGGCTCTTCGACGAGCTCGGCGTGCGCACCCGGCCGACCGAGATGAGCATGAGCATCACCTGCGAGGGCTGCGGGCTGTCCTTCAAGGGCGGGCGCCGGGCGAACGGCATCTTCGCCCAGCGCCGCCGCGCCGTCGACCCGGGCTTCTGGCGGCTGCTGCTGCAGATCCGCCGCTTCCAGAAGGAGGCGCTCGACCTGCTCCGCGACGGGGCCGAGCCCGACCTCAGCTACGGCGACTTCCTCGAGTCGCACGGGTTCGACCAGCACTTCGTCACCCACTACGCGCTCCCGGTCGTCTCGTGCGTGTGGTCGATGGGGCACAGCGAGGCGCTCTCCTACCCGGCGGCCTACCTGTTCGCGTTCCTGCGCCACCACGGCTTCCTCTCGCTCGGCGACGCGCCGACCTGGCACACCGTGATCGGTGGCTCGCGCTCCTACGTCTCCGCGATCACCGAGCGCCTCGACGTGGTCCGCGCCGGCACCCGGGTCGTCGGGATCAGCCGCAAGCCCGAGGCGGTGGAGATCGACACCGTGCCCGCGGGGGGCGGGGCCAACGAGCACCACGCCTTCGACAAGGTCGTGGTCGCCACCCACGCCGACACCGCGCTCGCGCTGCTCACGGACGCCGGCGACCTGGAGCAGGAGCTGCTCGGTACGGTCGGCTACTCCACCAACGTGGCCTGGCTGCACCGCGACGACTCCGCGCTGCCCGCGCACCCGCGCAGCCGGGCGAGCTGGAACTACCGCCTCGAGGACTGCGACACGCTCACCGATCGCACCCGGGTCACCTACTGGATGAACCGCCTCCAGGGTCACCCCGAGACCGACCCGCTGCTTGTCACGCTCAACCCCGACGCCGGACCCGACCCCGAGCACGTCATCGCGAAGATGACCTACAGCCATCCCACCTACACGGCGGAGTCGGTCGCCGCGCAGGTCCGGCTGGCCGAGCTGAACTCCGACCGGCTCGCCTTCGCCGGCGCCTACCACGGCTGGGGCTTCCACGAGGACGGCTGCCGCTCGGGCGTCGAGGCCGCCCGCGCGCTGGGAGCCACCTGGTGACGACCGTCCCGCACACCCCGGCCCGCGTCCGCGCGCGGGTCCACCACCGGCGCACCCGGCCGTTCACCTACGCCTTCGCGCACCGTACGACGATGTGGCTGGTCGACGCCGCCGACCCGAACGCCGCCTTCCCCCGGTGGCTGCGGCCGCTGGCGTCGCTGCGCTCGCGCGACCACTTCGCCCCCGACGACGACCGGCCGCTGCTCGGCAAGGTGCGCGGCTTCCTCGACGCCCAGGACATCGGCTGGTCGGCCGCCCGGGTGCTGGTCCTGGCCAACGCCCGGTCCGCCGGCTACGTGTTCGACCCGCTCACGACGTACTTCTGCCTCGACGCCGACGGCCGGCTCGAGGGAGTGCTCGCCGAGGTGCACAACACCTACGGCGAACGGCACTGCTACCCGCTCGAGGTCTCCGGCGGGACGCCCGCGCGCGTCGACAAGGAGTTCTACGTCTCCCCCTTCTTCACCGTGAACGGCCGCTACGACATCCGCACCCGGCTCCGCGAGGACCAGATCGCCGTCGCGATCAGCCTCACCCAGGCCGACCAGGTGGTGTTCACCGCGGCCGTCCACGGAGACCTCGCCGCAGCCACGCGCGGGCGTACCCTCCGCAGCGTGCTGCGCAACCCCTTCCCGTCCCAGCGGGTGTCGGCGCTGATCCGCTGGCACGGCGTCCGGCTGTGGCTGCGGCGCCTGCCGGTGGTGCCCCGCCGCCCGCACCAGGCACCGAGAGGAATGTCGGCATGACGACCACCATCGAGCCGATCATCGGCGACGCGTCCCAGGCCCTCGAGCCCGCGCCCGCCTACGGACCCCGCGCGCTGGTCGCCAAGCAGGTCCTCGGCAGGATCCTGCGCAAGGTGCCGGTCGGCGTCGAGGTCTCCGACGGCGAGCGGTACGGCGCCGCCGCGCACTCCACCGCCGACGGCCAGGCCCCGACGATCCGGATCGACGATCCGCGGGCGTTCTTCGCCCGGCTTGCGCGGAGCCCGATGATCGGCCTCGGCGAGTCCTACATGGCCGGGGAGTGGACCACCGCCCCGGGGACCGACCTCGCGGACGCGCTGACGCCGTTCGCGGAGCGGCTCACCGACCTGATCCGGCCCGGCTTCTACAAGCTGCGGCATGCGGTCCTCCCCCGCGGGCTGAACCCGGAGAACGACAAGCACGGCGCGCGCAAGAACATCGAGGCGCACTACGACCTGTCCAACGACATGTTCGCCTCGTTCCTCGACCCGACGTTGTCCTACTCCTCGGCGCTGTTCGACCGGCTGGCCCCGGCTCCGGCCTGGGCCGACCTCGAGGCCGCGCAGCTGCGCAAGGTGGACGCCGTACTCGACGCCGCGGACGTCCACGAGGGGTCGCGGGTGCTGGAGATCGGGTCCGGCTGGGGCACCCTCGCGATCCGGGCGGCCCAGCGCGGCGCGCTCGTGACGACGGTGACGCTCTCGCGCGAGCAGGCCGAGCTGGCCCAGCAGCGGGTCGGCGCGGCGGGGGTGAGCGACCGCGTGGAGATCGCGATCCGCGACTACCGCGACCAGACCGGCAGCTTCGACGCGATCGTCAGCGTGGAGATGATCGAGGCGGTCGGCGAGAAGTACTGGCCGACGTACTTCGCGAAGATCGACGAGCTGCTGGCCCCCGGCGGCAAGGTCGCGATCCAGGCGATCCTGCTCGAGCACCACCGGATGATGGCCACGCGCGAGACGTACACGTGGATCCACAAGTACATCTTCCCGGGCGGCCTGCTGCCCTCGGTGACCGCGATCAAGCAGACCCTGGCCGGTCACACCGGGCTGCGGCTCACCAACGTCGCGCCGATGGGTCCGCACTACGCCCAC
This sequence comes from uncultured Actinomycetota bacterium, assembly GCA_963801125.1. Lineage (GTDB taxonomy): Bacteria > Actinomycetota > Actinomycetes > Propionibacteriales > Nocardioidaceae > Nocardioides_B. The sequence goes on along the minus strand of CAWDDL010000032.1, from coordinate 10,307 downwards.
ACGCTGCGGCTGTGGCGCGAGCGGTTCCTCGCGAACTGGTCGCAGGTCGCCGACCTGGGGTTCGGCGACCCGTTTTGCCGGATGTGGGAGTTCTACCTGGCCTACTGCGAGGCGGGGTTCCGCTCCGGCTACCTCGACGTCGCCCAGCTCCGCCTCGAACGCTGAAAACCCCGATTCGTCCGCGGAATCGAGCCGGCCCGCCGCGAGGTGATCGCGGACGAATCGGAGTGAGTAGGGTCGGCCCATGGCCCGGTACTTCGACGTGCACCCCAAGGACCCGCAGCCGCGCCGCATCGCCCAGGTCGTGGCGATGCTGCGCGACGACGCGGTGATCGCCTACCCCACCGACTCCTGCTACGCGCTCGGTTTCGCACTGGGCAACCGCGAGGGCGGCGAGCGCGTACGACGCATCCGCGGGCTCGACGACCGGCACCACTTCACGCTGGTGTGCTCGGAGTTCGCCCAGCTCGGCCAGCTCGCCAAGCTCGACAACGCGGCGTTCCGCGCGGTGAAGGCGGCCACCCCGGGGCCCTACACGTTCATCCTGCCCGCCACCCAGGAGGTGCCCCGGCGGCTGGCGCACCCGAAGAAGAAGACGGTCGGCGTGCGCATCCCCGACCACCCGGTGGTCCGGGCGCTGCTGGACGAGCTCGGCGAGCCGCTCGTGTCGAGCACGCTGCTGCTGCCCGGTCACGAGGAACCGATGACCGACGGCTGGACGATCAAGGAGGAGCTCGACCACCTCGTCGACGCGGTCATCGACTCCGGCGAGACCGGCAAGGAGCCGACCACGGTCGTCGACTGGAGCGAGGGCTACCCCGAGGTGGTCCGCGTCGGGGCCGGCGACCCGTCCCGCTTCGAGTAGGCAGGCTGCCCGCGGCCGGGCGGCGTGCCGGGCCGGCCCGCCCGCGGCCGGCGTGCCCGTCCCTATCGCCGGATCGCGACCGTGCCGAACGCCAGGTCGTGCAGCCCGCGGTTGTCGCGGTTGAACACCAGCGGCGGGATGACCAGGCAGATCAGCGCGGTCCGGCCCAGCGCCTGCAGCAGGTTCACCGGCTTGCCGTCCAGCCGGACGACCGCGAGGCGGAGTGCGAGCTGTCCGAACGACCCTCCGACCAGCGCGGTCAGGATCGCGGCCTCCAGGAGGAACACGCCCATCGGCGCCCACGCCTCCCAGCCCTGTCCCCAGACCGCTCCGCCGAGCACCGTCGCGGCGACCAGCATCGAGGCGAACCAGTCGATGACCAGCGCGAGGACCCGCCGGCCCCAGGAGGCGACCGAGCCCCGCCCCCCGTGCGGCAGCCCGAGCCGGGCGCCCGGGTACGGCGTACTGCTGCTGTCGACGTCGCTCACGCCCCCAACCTACCGGGGCACGGGCACCGCGCTGTGCGCACGGTCGGCACCCTCACCACGGCGGTGAGGTGCGCTGCGTGCGCACGGAGACCTCGGCCGGCCGGCGCCCCAAGGACCATGGCGGGTACTGGTCCAGAGCGCCTGTGAGTCCGGCCACCGCCTGTTACATGGACGAAACAATGGGGATACGGTCAGGAAACCGCTGCTACGTAGGTTGCGGTCCAGTGGTGCAGCGCGGCATCGCTGAATCCCGTGTGAGAGAAACTCGGCCGCCCCGCGGTCAAGGAGGACGAATGTTCGCAAACAGCGACGAGCTGCTGAAGTACATCAAGGACGAGGGCGTCGAGATGGTCGATGTCCGGTTCTGCGACCTGCCCGGCATCATGCAGCACTTCACGGTTCCGGTGTCCTCGTTCGACCAGTCGGTCTTCGACGACGGGCTGAACTTCGACGGCTCCTCCATCCGTGGCTTCCAGGCCATCCACGAGTCGGACATGTCGCTGTTCCCGGACCCCACCACGGCGTACCTCGACCCGTTCCGCACCGCCAAGACCCTCGTGGTGAACTTCTTCATCCACGACCCGCTCACCGGTGAGGCCTACTCCCGCGACCCGCGCAACATCGCCCGCAAGGCGCAGGCCTACCTGAAGTCCACCGGTATCGGGGACACCGCCTTCTTCGCGCCTGAGGCCGAGTTCTACGTCTTCGACTCGGTGCGCTTCGAGACCAAGCAGAACGCCGGTTACTACCACATCGACTCCGAGGCGGGCGCCTGGAACACCGGCTCGGAGACCGACAACCGCGGCTACAAGGTGAAGTACAAGGGCGGCTACTTCCCGGTCGCGCCGGTCGACCACTTCGGCGAGCTCCGCGACGAGATCGTCATCGAGATGGAGAAGGCCGGCCTGCTGGTCGAGCGCGCCCACCACGAGGTCGGCACCGCCGGTCAGGCCGAGATCAACTGGCGCTTCGACGAGCTGCTCAAGAGCGCCGACGATGTGATGAAGTTCAAGTACCTCGTCAAGAACGTCGCCTGGCGCAACGGCAAGACCGCCACCTTCATGCCGAAGCCGATCTTCGGCGACAACGGCTCGGGCATGCACTGCCACCAGTCGATCTGGAACGACGGCGAGCCGCTGTTCTACGACGAGGCCGGCTACGCGGGCCTGTCCGACATGGCGCGCTACTACATCGGCGGTCTGCTCAAGCACGCCCCATCGCTGCTGGCGTTCACCAACCCGACGGTGAACTCCTACCACCGCCTGGTGCCGGGCTTCGAGGCTCCGGTCAACCTGGTGTACAGCCAGCGCAACCGCTCGGCCTGCATCCGGATCCCGATCACCGGGTCGAACCCGAAGGCCAAGCGCATCGAGTTCCGCTGCCCCGACCCGTCGTCGAACCCCTACCTCGCGTTCTCCGCGATGCTGCTGGCCGGCATCGACGGCATCAAGAACAAGATCGAGCCCCCGCAGCCGGTCGACAAGGACCTCTACGAGCTGCCGCCGGACGAGCACGCCGACATCAACACGGTGCCCGCGACGCTCGGCGCGGTGATGGACTCCCTCGAGGCCGACCACGACTTCCTGCTCGAGGGCGGCGTGTTCACCCCGGACCTGATCGAGACCTGGATCGACTACAAGCGCAAGAACGAGATCGCCCCGATCGCGCTGCGGCCGCATCCGCACGAGTTCGAGCTCTACTTCGACATCTAGTCACGCGTGGGTGATGCCCACCGGCGAGGTGCCCGAACGGCCCCTGACCTGCGAAGACACCTTAACCGTCTTGCAGCATCAGGGGCCGTCTTTCGTTGGTCTGCGGCCCCAGTGCCGCACGTGCGGAGTTGAGTCCGCGGGCGTGGTGTACGGACGCCGGTGAGCGTGTCGCTGAAGAAGCAGTGGCGGCCACCGCGGCGGGCACTGCGTGCCGTGTCTCGACCGCTTGTCCGGTCGCACTAGGGGTGACGAGCAGTGCTCATCGCAACATTCGGTCGAGCAGGAAGGCCTCGGTTCCAGCGAGCCCCACAGAGCAGAACAGGACGCGCTGATCGTCGCTGGTCCGGCCGGGAGCGTCGCCGGCGAGCACGGCGCCGAGTGAGACGAGCCGCCGCTCCTGCGCCGTGCCGGCCAAGATATTGGGCGGGTCGTAGGCAGAGATCTGGGCAACCGAGTCGGTGACCACCACGTCGCTGGCATCCACCAGGTCGCTGTCGAACTCCGCACGACCGACCTGTTTGGGGCCAAGCGTGGTGACGTAGCTGCCCGGCGTCACCCAGCCAGCCTCGATCACCGGAGTCGAGCTGCTGGTAGCGAGCACGACCAAGTCGGCGGCAGAGACCGCCTCGCGGCCGTCCGGCACAGCATCTGCACTGAGCCCGAGCTCGGAGCGTGCCCGAGACACGAAGGCACCTCTGCGTTCGGCATCGCGGGAGTACACCCGGACCTCGGCGAGGTCCCGCACCGCACTGATCGCGCAGAGCTGTGCCCAGGCTTGGACCCCGGTCCCCACCATGGCCAGGGTGCGGGCGTCCGGGGCTGCCAGGACGTCGGCGGCGACACCGCCGATGGCCCCGACCCGACGTGGCCCCAGCTCGTTGCCGACCGCAATACCGCGCACCCGGCCATCGGCTGCGTCGTGGACAACGACGACCTGTTCTCCGGGTTCGGCGCCCAGGCTGTCATAGGACCGATAGCCGAACCACTTCCCGTCCAGCGCGCCGGCGGTGAACACCAGGCGGCCGCGGCCGAGGTCGGCGTGGACACGCGGCGGTGAGCGCAGTTCCCCACGATGCGCGGCAACGATCGCCTCTCGCATCCAGGCGACCGCCTGGGTCGGTCTCAGGAGCCGTCGCACGTCAGTATCGGTGAGGACTTGGATCACGAGCTGATCTTCGCAGGCGCACAGGCGAGGGTTCCATCAGACCAAAGGCCGCGCCCGCGTGCATCCGGGGATACCCACAGCAGGTGCGGCCAGGCGATGTCCCCCTCACACACGCCTCGTACGACGCCCACCGGGACACCTTCGGGCACCGGGACGACCGTGAGACCACCGTTCGCCGGCCTGGACTCGATGCCCCCGCCGTTGGGTGGACACGAGGCGATCGGACCCATCGGCCTTGGCACCCTGCCCCGCAGATCCGGAGACAGTCCCGGAGCGCATCCGACACCGGGTCAGCCGCTAGCGTGAGCCGGTGAGTGAAACGGTCGTCTTGGGTTTGCCTCTGGCGGGGCGCTGCCGTGTGCAGAACTCGCCGTCGCGTCGGGTGCCGAGCCACGGTACGGATGTCATGGCCACCACCTATGCGATCGATCTCGTGCCCGTCGATGCGCGGGGACGGAGTGCGTCCGAGCGGGACTGGCGCACCCTGCTGTCCACCGAGCCGCCCGAGAGGTTCTTGGGGTTCGGAGCCCCCGTCTTTGCCCCATTGGCCGGGACCGTGGTGCACGTCCACGGCGACGAGCCTGACCACCATGCGAGACGCTCACAGCTTTCGCTCGTCCCCTACATGCTGGGTCAGGCGGGGCGGCTTCGTCGCGGTGCTGCTGGCCTTGCTGGGAACCACGTGATCTTGGAGCTCGCGCAAGGATGCGGTTATGTCGCGCTGGCGCACCTGCAATACGGGTCGATCTGCGTCGCACGGGGGGAACTCGTTCGTCCCGGGCAGCAACTCGGCGCGTGCGGCAACTCAGGCAACTCCACGGAGCCGCACGTCCACTTGCAGGTCATGGACGGAGCCGACCCGATGACCGCACTCGGAGTCCCGATTGCTTTCACGCGATTCCGCGAGCATCACCATGGCGCAGCGCAGGTGGTTGAGACCGGCCTGCCGGCAGAGGGTGCAATCATCGAGCCGGCGGACTAGCCGATGACGGCCCGCAGGGCTGCCTGACCACCCTTCCTGGCGCGACCCCCGGGTCGACCGGCGGCGTTCGTCGTCCCGGTCCCCCGTCAGAGCTTGTAGCCGATGTCGCGGAGCAAAGCCCTGCGGGCCCGTTCGTCCTCGTCGTCCTCCACGCCGACCGGCGAGTGCCCGTCGACGACACCGAGGATGCCGCGGCCCTGCGCGGTCCGGGCCACCAGCACCTGGACCGGGTTGGCCGAGGCACAGAAGATCTGGCACACCTCCGGAACCGCCTTCACCTGGTTGAGGACGTTGACCGGGAACCCCTCGCGCAGGAGTACGACGAACGAGTGCCCGGCGCCGAGGGCCACGGCGTGCTGCACCGCCTGGTCGACGAGCCCCGGATCGTTGCCGGCGCGTCGTACGAGGCGAGGTCCCGACGCCTCACAGAAGGCGATCCCGAAGCGCAGGTGCGGCGAGGAGCCGACCAATGCCTCGTAGAGATCCTCCACCGTCTTGATGAAGTGCGCCTGGCCAAGGATCAGGTTCGTGCCGTCCGGCACCTCGATCGGGACGACTTCGAGTGCGGACTCGCTCATCGTGGCGCTCCTCGGTCACGCAGTGGTGCGGCCGACCGGTTCATGGGGTACCTCCTGTGCGGCTGGCCTCGGCGCGGACGGCCCACGCCGAGGCGGAGACGGTGAACGGCGCCGGGCCCAGCGTTCGCTCGAGCAGCTCGCCGAGCTCGACCCGGTCGCGCTCCTCGAGACCCTTCACGTAGGCACCGCCGGACCCGACGCCCTGCGTCAGCGGCCCCCACCACTCGTCGAACGTCGCGAAGGGGACGTCCACGGTCAGCCGCGCCGACTCGACACCGACCAGCCCTGCCTCACCGGCGAGCTCGGCCAGCTGCCCCTCCCGGGCACCGGCCCCACCGGACTCGTCGCGGACCGAGGCGTCGAGCTCCCGCGCCGCGCGCCACAACGGCGAGAGCGGCCCGCACCCGCCGGCGTTGTCGCAGACGCAGGCCGCCACCACATCGCCCGGGTTGGTGACCCGGGCCATCTCCCGCAGGCCGGCGACCGGGTCGGCCATGAAGTGCACGACCAGCTGCGCGAGCGCGGCGTCGAAGGTGGCGTCGTCGTACGGCAGGTCCTCCGCCGGTGCCCGGCGTACGTCGACCACCCGCTGCCCGGGGACCAGGCCGGCGAGGTCGGCGAACTCCTGCGCCAGCGCCTGCGAGAAGCGACCGGTGAAGAGTCCGTACGCCGTGGCCGCGTCGGGGATGCTCACGTCGCGACGGTAGTCCTGCCCGGCCACCCACCGCATCAGTTCGCCCCTCCCTATCCGGCGGCGACCCGGCCGGGAGCGCCGCACAGCTGATCGAACACCTGTTCGATCAATCTGCGACACTGGGGCCATGGCGGGCGGGATGAACAAACGCGGGGCGGGGATCCCGATGCACCAGCGCGTCGCTCTCGGCCGAGCGCCGTCCGGACCCTCCCCCACCGGACCTTCGCCCGGGCGGCCCTCCCCAGCCGAGGCACCAACCACCGGTCCCGGCGGCGACCCGCCAGGCACGTCGCCCGGCCGGCACTGCTGGGTGCTGACCCCCGCCGACGGGTCCGGTGACCGCCGTCCCGCTCTGCTCGTCGAATGGCGCCGCTCCGACGAAGGCGGCTGGCTCGGCCGGGTCGTCTACGTGGTCCGGCTGCGGACCGGGAGCTGGGCCCTGCTCGACGAGTGGCTGCCCCAGTCGGACCTCGCTCCCCCGTGAGCGCAGGCGTTCATGTTCGCTCCAGGAACGGTGGTGCACCCTGGACCAGAACGGAAGGAAGTGAGCGCACATGAAGACACCTGCTGCCGCCCTCCTCGCCGCCTCGGCCATCGCCGCCGGTGGCCTGGTCGCGGCCACGGCGAACGCCGACGGGGCGGCCTCGCACGGGGCGGCCTCGCACGGGGCGGCCTCGCACCGGGCGGTCTCGCACCGGGCGACGCCGACGGTCGACCCGGGCCAGTTCGACAACCCGCGGCCGAACTCCTACTTCCCGCTCGAGCCGGGCACGGTGTCGCGTCTGCGGGGCACCGATGACGGGGAGAGGTTCGGCGAGGTCGTCACGGTCACGCACCGCACCAAGATGGTGCAGGGAGTGCGGACAACGGTCGTACGCGACGTCGTACGTCGGGCCGACGGCAGCCTGGCGGAGAGGACCCACGACTGGTACGCCACCGACAACGACGGTCGGGTCTGGTACTTCGGCGAGCGGACCGCGACGTACACGAAGAACGGCGACCTGGAGAGCCGCGAGGGAAGCTGGCAGGCCGGCGTCGACGGAGCGCGTGCGGGGACGATCATGCCGCCCCACCCGCGACCGACGCAGGCCTACCGCCAGGAGTACTGGAAAGGGCACGCCGAGGACCAGGCGTGGATCGTGCGCCGAGGTGGATCGACAACGGTTCCATACGGGCGGGTCCGCCACGTGGTCCGCAGCTACGAGTGGAGCCGGCTCGAGCCGGGCGTGATGTCGCTCAAGCTCTACGGGCCGGGCGTCGGCATCGTCCGGGAGAAGGACGTCGCGGGCGGCACCGAGGTCTTCAAGCTGGTGTCCGTGACGCATCGCTGAACGCCGGACCCACCCACGACGTCCGGTGCCGGCACCGGATGACTACCGATCCACACCGTGGGTACGCAACCCGTGCGGCCGCGGCGTCAGTGCTCTAAGCCTGCGGGTGCCGACGCTTCGCACACGCCCGTCCCTGGCATCCCGGGTGCCGGGGGCGGGCGCGCGACGCGGCGAGACAACGCGTGAGGCCCGGGACCCGCCGGAACCGGCTCGGACCGGAAATCCGGACACCCGCGCCATCCGCCCGCCATACTCGGGAGCGTGGATCTCAGCTTCCGCCAAGCGGGGGTGGTGCTGGCGACCCTGGTCGCACTCGTCCTGACCTACCCGGTCTCTCCGGAGGGGCTGAGCCGCGACGGCTGGTACGCCGCGGTGGGTGCGGCCTCGATCCTGTGGGCCTACCTCGGGCTCCGCAAGCACCGGCCGAGCCGCCCGGAACCCTGGCTGCGGGTGGTCCTCGGCTTCGGCGCCTGGGCGATGGGCGACGTCGTCGCCGTCGTCGAGGACAACGTGGTGCACGCGACGTTCTACCCGCTGCCGTCCGACCTGCTGTCGCTCGTCGGGTACGTGCTGATCGGTGCAGGGTTCCTCGCGATGGCCCGCGGACGGAGGTCACGAGGCGACCTCACCGCGCTGCTCGACGCCGCGATCATCGCCACGGGTACGGGCGTCATGGCCGCGGTGTTCGTGGTCGACCCGATCTCCCAGGACTCCAGCCTCAACCTCGCCGGGAAGCTCGTCGCGTCGGCCTACCCGATGATGGACGTGCTGCTGATCGGCCTGCTGGTGCGCCAGTGGGCGATGCCGCGGGCGCGCACCGTGTCCGCGGAGCTGCTCTTCGCCGCGGTGGGTGTCAAGGCGCTCGCCGACGTGCTCTGGAACGTCGCCTCCGTGACGACCGACGCCACCACTCCGTGGATCGGCCTGGACATGCTGTGGCTGGGCGGCTACGTCCTCGTCGCGGTCGCCGCGTGGGTGCCCTCGATGCGCAACGCCGCCGAGCCGCTGCCCGAGCACGAGCCACGTATCCCCGCCGGCGCGCGACTGGTGATCCTCGCCGGCGGGCTGGTGCTGCCGGCGGTCACCCTGCTCGTCGACGGGTTCACCGGCGGACCGCGGTCGTGGGCGGTCACCGGGGTCGCCTCGATCGCGCTGACCCTGCTCGTGCTCGCGAGGATGGCGGGCCTGCTCGCCACCGTCTCGGAGCAGACCGTCCAGCTCGCCGCGCTGGCCCGGGCCGACTCGCTGACCGGTGCGCCCAACCGTCGTACCTGGGACCACGAGCTCGTCCGGGTCTGCCAGGCCGCCCGGGACGGCGAGACCCCCCTGTGCGTGGCGATGGTCGACCTCGACCACTTCAAGCGCTACAACGACACGCACGGCCACCAGGCCGGGGACCAGCTGCTGCGCGAGGCCGTCGGACGGTGGTCAGACCTGCTCGAGGGCGGCGAGTTCCTGGCACGCTACGGCGGGGAGGAGTTCGCCCTGCTGCTGCCGGGCCTCTCCCCGATCGACGCGCGACTCCGGCTCGACCAGCTGCGCGCCGCGACCCCGCACGACCAGACGTTCTCCGCGGGGGTCGCGCTGTGGGACCCGGAGACGGAACCGGGCACCGCTGTCGCGGCCGCAGACGAGGCGCTGTACCGCGCCAAGCGCGCCGGACGCAACCGGGTCATGCTCGCCGACTCGCAGGCCGACGAGGACCTGCCGAAGCCCACGATCGTGCTTCAGCCGATCGTCGACATCGCCAGCGGCGAGATCGTCGCCGAGGAGGCGTTGAGCCGGTTCGGCTCCCAGGACACCCTGTCCGCGTTCGAGTCGGCGCACCGGCTCGGTCGCGGCCACGAGCTGGAGATCATGTCCCTCAAGGCCGCGCTCAAGCTCAAGCGGCCCGACCGGATGCTGGCGCTGAACATCACCCTCGACACGCTCGTGACGGCGCGCGCGCACGAGCTGCTGCCCGCCGACCTGCACGGCTACATCCTCGAGATCACCGAGCACGGCGACGTCGACCACCTGCCCGGGACCGACGAGATCCTGCAGGCGCTGCGGCTGCGCGGCTGCGCGATCGCCATCGACGACTGGGGCAAGGGTCACTCGAACCTCGACCGGATGCTGCGGTTGCGGCCCGAGATCATCAAGCTCGACCTGAGCCTCGTGCAAGGCCACGAGGCGCCCTACCACCGCGCCGTCATCCGCGCGATCACCTCGTGGGCCGACGAGGTCGGTGCCCTGGTCTGCGCCGAGGGGATCGAGGACGCCTACCAGCGCACCGAGCTCGCCGCACTCGGTGTCCACCTCGGCCAGGGCTACCTGTTCGGCCGCCCGGAGGTGCCGAGGATCGACGCCGCAACTCGTTCGGTGGGTGCCCTGGTGAGCCAGTACGTCAACGGGGCGGTCCAGACGTCAGAGGCGGCGGTAGCCACCGGCCACAGGAAGCACCAGCGCGCCACGGACCCCGTGCAGGGTGACGAGGCCGAGGCGGTCGGCTG
>CAWDDL010000031.1:0-11876 GCA_963801125.1 uncultured Actinomycetota bacterium | reverse complement strand
CTGGGCCGACCTCGAGGCCGCGCAGCTGCGCAAGGTGGACGCCGTACTCGACGCCGCGGACGTCCGCAAGGGGTCGCGGGTGCTGGAGATCGGGTCCGGCTGGGGCACCCTCGCGATCCGGGCTGCCCAGCGCGGCGCGCTCGTGACGACGGTGACGCTCTCGCGCGAGCAGGCGGAGCTGGCCCAGCAGCGCGTCGACGCGGCGGGGGTGAGCGACCGCGTGGAGATCGCGATCCGCGACTACCGCGACCAGACCGGCAGCTTCGACGCGATCGTCAGCGTGGAGATGATCGAGGCGGTCGGCGAGAAGTACTGGCCGACGTACTTCGCGAAGATCGACGAGCTGCTCGCCCCCGGCGGCAAGGTCGCGATCCAGGCGATCCTGCTCGAGCACCACCGGATGATGGCCACGCGCGAGACGTACACGTGGATCCACAAGTACATCTTCCCGGGCGGCCTGCTGCCCTCGGTGACCGCGATCAAGCAGACCCTGGCCGGCCACACCGGGCTGCGGCTCACCAACGTGGCGCCGATGGGTCCGCACTACGCCCACACGCTGCGGCTGTGGCGCGAGCGGTTCCTCGCGAACTGGTCGCAGGTCGCCGACCTGGGGTTCGGCGACCCGTTCCGCCGGATGTGGGAGTTCTACCTCGCCTACTGTGAGGCGGGGTTCCGCTCCGGCTACCTCGACGTGGCCCAGCTCCGCCTCGAACGCTGAAAACCCCGATTCGTCCGCGGAAACGAGCCGGCCCGCCGCGAGGTGATCGCGGACGAATCGGGGTGAGTAGGGTCGGCCCATGGCCCGGTACTTCGACGTGCACCCCAAAGACCCGCAGCCGCGCAGCATCGCCCAGGTCGTGGGGATGCTGCGCGACGACGCGGTGATCGCCTACCCCACCGACTCCTGCTACGCGCTCGGTTTCGCACTGGGCAACCGCGAGGGCGGCGAGCGCGTACGACGCATCCGCGGGCTCGACGACCGGCACCACTTCACGCTGGTGTGCTCGGAGTTCGCCCAGCTCGGCCAGCTCGCCAAGCTCGACAACGCGGCGTTCCGCGCGGTGAAGGCGGCCACCCCGGGGCCCTACACGTTCATCCTGCCCGCCACCCAGGAGGTGCCCCGGCGGCTGGCGCACCCGAAGAAGAAGACGGTCGGCGTGCGCATCCCCGACCACCCGGTGGTCCGGGCGCTGCTGGACGAGCTCGGCGAGCCGCTCGTGTCGAGCACGCTGCTGCTGCCCGGTCACGAGGAACCGATGACCGACGGCTGGGCGATCAAGGAGGAGCTCGACCACCTCGTCGACGCGGTGATCGACTCCGGCGAGACCGGCAAGGAGCCGACCACGGTCGTCGACTGGAGCGAGGGCTACCCCGAGGTGGTCCGCGTCGGGGCCGGCGACCCGTCCCGCTTCGAGTAGGCGGGCTGCCCGCGGCCGGGCGGCGTGCCGGGCCGCCCGCCCGCGGCCGGTCGGCGTGCCGAGCCCTATCGCCGGATCGCGACCGTGCCGAACGCCAGGTCGTGCAGCCCGCGGTTGTCGCGGTTGAACACCAGCGGCGGGATGACCAGGCAGATCAGCGCGGTCCGGCCCAGCGCCTGCAGCAGGTTCACCGGCTTGCCGTCCAGCCGGACGACCGCGAGGCGGAGTGCGAGCTGTCCGAACGACCCTCCGACCAGCGCGGTCAGGATCGCGGCCTCCAGGAGGAACACGCCCATCGGCGCCCACGCCTCCCAACCCTGTCCCCAGACCGCTGCGCCGAGCACCGTCGCGGCGACCAGCATCGAGGCGAACCAGTCGATGACCAGCGCGAGGACCCGCCGGCCCCAGGAGGCGACCGAACCCCGGCCCTCGTGCGGCAGCCCGAGCCGGGCGCCCGGGTACGGCGTACTGCTGCTGTCGACGTCGCTCACGCCCCCAACCTACCGGGGCGCGCGCACCGCGCTGTGCGCACGGTCGGGACCCTCACCACGGCGGTGAGGTGCGCTGCGTGCGCACGGAGACCTCGGCCGGCCCGGCCCCACGGGACCATGGCGGGTACTGGTCCAGAGCGCCTGTGAGTCCTGCCACCGCCTGTTACATGGACGAAACAATGGGGATACGGTCAGGAAACCGCTGCTACGTAGGTTGCGGTCCAGTGGTGCAGCGCGGCATCGCTGAATCCCGTGTGAGAGAAACTCGGCCGCCCCGCGGTCAAGGAGGACGAATGTTCGCAAACAGCGACGAGCTGCTGAAGTACATCAAGGACGAGGGCGTCGAGATGGTCGACGTCCGGTTCTGCGACCTGCCCGGCATCATGCAGCACTTCACGGTTCCGGTGTCCTCGTTCGACCAGTCGGTCTTCGACGACGGACTGAACTTCGACGGCTCCTCCATCCGTGGCTTCCAGGCCATCCACGAGTCGGACATGTCGCTGTTCCCGGACCCGACCACGGCGTACCTCGACCCGTTCCGCACCGCCAAGACCCTCGTGGTGAACTTCTTCATCCATGACCCGCTCACCGGTGAGGCCTACTCCCGCGACCCGCGCAACATCGCCCGCAAGGCGCAGGCCTACCTGAAGTCCACCGGCATCGGGGACACCGCATTCTTCGCGCCCGAGGCCGAGTTCTACGTCTTCGACTCGGTGCGCTTCGAGACCAAGGCCAACGCGGGTTACTACCACATCGACTCCGAGGCGGGCGCCTGGAACACCGGGTCGGAGACCGACAACCGCGGCTACAAGGTGAAGTACAAGGGCGGCTACTTCCCGGTCGCGCCGGTCGACCACTTCGGTGAGCTCCGCGACGAGATCGTCATCGAGATGGAGAAGGCCGGCCTGCTGGTCGAGCGCGCCCACCACGAGGTCGGCACCGCCGGCCAGGCCGAGATCAACTGGCGCTTCGACGAGCTGCTCAAGAGCGCCGACGACGTGATGAAGTTCAAGTACCTCGTCAAGAACGTCGCCTGGCGCAACGGCAAGACCGCCACCTTCATGCCGAAGCCGATCTTCGGGGACAACGGCTCGGGCATGCACTGCCACCAGTCGATCTGGAACGACGGCGAGCCGCTGTTCTACGACGAGGCCGGCTACGCGGGTCTGTCCGACATGGCGCGCTACTACATCGGCGGCCTGCTCAAGCACGCCCCGTCGCTGCTGGCGTTCACCAACCCGACGGTGAACTCCTACCACCGGCTCGTGCCGGGCTTCGAGGCGCCGGTCAACCTGGTCTACAGCCAGCGCAACCGCTCGGCCTGCATCCGGATCCCGATCACCGGCTCGAACCCGAAGGCCAAGCGCATCGAGTTCCGCTGCCCCGACCCGTCGTCCAACCCCTACCTGGCGTTCTCCGCGATGCTGTTGGCCGGCATCGACGGCATCAAGAACAAGATCGAGCCCCCGCAGCCGGTCGACAAGGACCTCTACGAGCTGCCGCCGGACGAGCACGCCGACATCAACACGGTGCCGGCCACGCTCGGCGCGGTGATGGACTCACTCGAGGCCGACCACGACTTCCTGCTCGAGGGCGGCGTGTTCACCCCGGACCTGATCGACACCTGGATCGACTACAAGCGCAAGAACGAGATCGACCCGATCGCGCTGCGTCCGCACCCGCACGAGTTCGAGCTCTACTACGACATTTAAGTCGGGGGTCTCTGTGACCTGCGCCTAGATGCCAGAAACGGCGCCTGACCTGCGAGAACGTCTTTCAACGTCTTCCAGCGTCCGGCGCCGTTTCTCATCCTTGTGGGTACCCAGTGCACCCCACGCCGGAGTGGGCCTCAGGCCGAGCGGAGGCGCGGCACGCTCGTCGTGCGTCATCGGGAAGACGTGCATGGTCCTGAGCTTAGTTGCGAGTCTTTGCGGTCGACTGCGCCTAAGCCCCCAAACAACCCCCTGCCCTGCGCTGATGTGGATTCGCCGACTGCTCAGGGCGGCCCGCCGCAGCGAGGGTTTGCGAACGAAAGCGAGCCCAATCCGAGCCCTCGCGCAGCCCCGGACCGATGCTCGCAAACGGCCGCAGGCTCTCCCCACCAGTTTGGGTCCGCGTCGAGGTGGCCGCGACGAAGACGACGAAATCAGGCGGGGCGGCTTCGTTGCGGTGCTGCTGGCCTGGCTGGGAACCACGTGATCTTGGAGCTCGCGCAAGGACGCGGTTATGTCGCGCTTGCGCACCTGCAATACGGGTCGATCTGCGTCGCACGGGGGGACCTCGTTCGTCCCGGGCAGCAACTCGGCGCGTGCGGCAACTCAGGCAACTCCACGGAGCCGCACGTCCACTTGCAGGTCAGCGGACTAGCCGATGACGGCCCGCGGGCTGCCTGACCACCCTTCCGGGCGCGACCCCCAGGTCGACCGGCGGCGTTCGTCGTCCCGGTCCCCCGTCAGAGCTTGTAGCCGATGTCGCGGAGCAATGCCTTGCGGGCCCGTTCGTCCTCGTCGTCCTCCACGCCGACCGGCGAGTGCCCGTCGACGACACCGAGGATGCCGCGGCCCTGCGCGGTTCGGGCGACCAGCACCTGGACCGGATTCGCCGAGGCACAGAAGATCTGGCACACCTCCGGAACCGCCTTCACCTGGTTGAGGACGTTGACCGGGAACCCCTCGCGCAGGAGTACGACGAACGAGTGTCCGGCGCCGAGGGCCACGGCGTGCTGCACCGCCTGGTCGACGAGCCCCGGATCGTTGCCGGCGCGTCGTACGAGGCGAGGTCCCGACGCCTCACAGAAGGCGATCCCGAAGCGCAGGTGCGGCGAGGAGCCGACCAATGCCTCGTAGAGATCCTCCACCGTCTTGATGAAGTGCGCCTGGCCCAGGATCAGGTTCGTGCCGTCCGGCATCTCGATCGGCACGACTTCGAGTGCGGACTCGCTCATCGTGGCGCTCCTCGGTCACGCAGTGGTGCGGCCGACCGGTTCATGGGGTACCTCCTGTGCGGCTGGCCTCGGCGCGGACGGCCCACGCCGAGGCGGAGACGGTGAACGGCGCCGGGCCCAGCGTTCGCTCGAGCAGCTCGCCGAGCTCGACCCGGTCGCGCTCCTCGAGACCCTTCACGTAAGCACCGCCGGACGACCCGGGCCATCTCCCGCAGGCCGGCGACCGGGTCGGCCATGAAGTGCACGACCAGCTGCGCGAGCGCGGCGTCGAAGGTGGCGTCGTCGTACGGCAGGTCCTCCGCCGGTGCCCGGCGTACGTCGAGGTGGGCGAACTCCTGCGCCAGCGCCTGCGAGAAGCGACCGGTGAAGAGTCCGTACGCCGTGGCCGCGTCGGGGATGCTCACGTCGCGACGGTAGTCCTGCCCGGCCACCCACCGCATCAGTTCGCCCTCCCTGTCCGGCGGCGACCCGGGCGGGAGCACCGCACGGTCCGATTCGAACACCTGTTCGATCGATCTGCGACAATGGGGCCATGGCGGGCGGGATGAACAAGCGCGGGGCGGGGATCCCGATGCACCAGCGCGTCGCTCTCGGCCGAGCGCCGTCCGGACCCTCCCCCACCGGACCTTCGCCCGGGCGGCCCTCCCCAGCCGAGGCACCAACCACCGGTCCGGGCGGCGACGCGCCAGGCACATCGCCCGGCCGGCACTGCTGGGTGTTGACCCCCGCCGACGGGTCCGGTGACCGCCGTCCCGCGCTGCTCGTCGAATGGCGCCGGTCCGACGAAGGCGGCTGGCTCGGCCGGGTCGTCTACGTGGTCCGGCTGCGGACCGGGGGCTGGGCCCTGCTCGACGAGTGGCTGCCCCAGTCGGACCTCGCTCCACCGTGAGAGCCGCGAAGGAACCTGGCAGGCCGGCGTCGACGGAGCCCTGCGGGGACGATCATGCCGCCCATCCGCGACATCCGGTACCGGCACCGGATGACTAGCGATCCACACCGTGGGTACGCAACCACGTGCGACCGCGGCGTCAGTGCTCTAAGCCTGCGGGTGCCGGCGCCCGCACACCGTCCGTCCCTGGCATCCCGGGTGCCGGGGGCGGGCGCGCGTCGCGGCGCAACCGCAGCAAGCGCCGGAGACCCGCCCGTGGCGGGTCCCCGGCGCCCGTGCCGGATGCGGTCTCGGGTCAGCGGGAGGCGATCCCCAACCCGTCGATCCGCACCGGACGGTTCTTGCTGACGACCACGACCCGCACGACGCCCTGGCGCAGGGTGCCGAAGTTGCGCACCGAGATCTTCCGCGTCGCCCGGGGGCGGTAACCCGCGAGGTCGATCGGCGCGCCTGTCAGCCGGTGTCGGCCGAGGTAGACGTGCACCTTGCCGAACCTCGGTCCGGTGGAGGCCACCAGCGTGATCCGCTTGATCGCGAGGTGCCGGAGGCGCAACACCTCACCGCGACTGCGGGTCTGGGCATAGGAGCCGAACAGGTGGGCGTCGCCGTCGCGCAGCCGCCAACCGGCGGACAGCCGGAGCCCGGCCACACCGTGCGGCACGAACACCGTGCGCACGACCGGGGTCCGCTCCGGGTTGCCGCCGACGCGGGCGACGAACCGGATCCGGTTCCTGCCCTCGTCGAGCGCGACCACACACGCGTCGGGGTCGCAGGTCCCGACCGCGCGTCCGTTGACCCGCACCCGGAACCGGGCGCCCTCGGTGTCGCTGCCGAGCCGGAAGCGGGCCGTCTGGGCGAGCACCCACGCGTTGTTCGCCGGACCGCGCCGGATCTCTGTGCTCGGAGCGCCCTGCTGCGCCGTGACGGGAACGATCCACGTGGTCGACGCGACGTCCGAGACGTTCCCGGCGGCGTCGGTCGCGGTGACCGACAAGACGTAGGACCCGGGCTCGAGGTCGGTGAAGGACACCGCACCCGAGGTTCCTGAGGTGCAGTCCGTCCAAGGTCCTGCGGTTCCGTCCTCGGTCAGCCGGCAGGCGTACGTGACGCCTGTCTCCGCCGTCTCGGTGCTGAGGTCGAACGCGGCCGAGCTTCCGGCCGTGCCCACCACGGTGATCCTGACCGTCGGCGGGGTCACGTCAGCTCCGCCGCCCGTCCCGCCGCCGCCCGACGGTGTCTCGGCGACGACCCAGGACCGGGTCACCACGTCCGAGATATTGCCGGCCGCGTCGATCGCGCGGGCCGAGAACACGTAGCTCCCAGGAGTCAGGCCGGTGTAGCTCTGGCTCCCGCCCGCACCGGTCCCACACTCCTCCCACTGGCCGGCCACGTCGTCCTTGGTGAGCCGGCACGAGTACGTCGTGGTGTCCGGCTCGGCCGTCGTGGCGCTCAGCAGGAACGACGCCGAGGTGCCGAGGGTTCCGTCGAGGGTGACAGCGATCTCGGGGGCCGTCGTGTCTTCCTTCTCACCGCCGGTGCCAGGGTTCTGGCTGTGCTCCTCCCCCGCCACGACGGTGATGACCTCTTGGTCGAGGGTGTTGCCGTCGACCAGCGAGACGTCGATGCCGTAGCCACCGACCGGCCTGCCGACTGCGAAGGTGAGGTACCAGAGCACGTCGGTGTAACCGGGCTCGGTGATGGTGACAGGCCAGGTGCCCTCGAGCTTCGTGCCGTCGGCACTGAGGGTCAGCGGCATCGCAGCCATGGTCGCCCCGTTGTCCGCGTAGACCTTCGCGTCGCCGGCGGCCAGTGACTCGTCCACGTCGGTGGTCGCCACATCGTCACCAGGTCCGGTGACTGCGAGTGCAAGCGTGGCAGCGCCCGGAGTCGGTGCGAACACCTGGAGCGGAAGCGTCACGTAGCTGCCCTGGGTGGCGAGGCTCGGGACCGCACCGCTCCACAGCACCGTGGTGACGTTGTCGTTCACCTGGATCGTCGCGGTGTCGGTCGCCACAGCGACGGTCGGGGCGCCCATGTCGACGAGCTCGAGGGTCACGGTGTAGGGCCCGACCGGGGCCGCGTCACCGATCGTCACGGAGAACGTCGTGGAGGCGTGGTAGCCCGGAGGGACCGGGAAGCCCGCCTCGGGACCCCACCAGCCGATCAGATCGCCGCCCTCCTCGGTGAACGGCACCGGCTGGGTGTCGCTCGCCACCGCGGTGACGTCCCCGGCGGCGAGTGGTGTCGGAGCGTGCACCCGAAGCCGCAGTCGCGCGTTGTCGATCAGGCTGCCGCCGCTCGGCGCCGTGGCCTCGTGCGGGTTGAACAGCGAGGCGGTCACGTCGAACGGCTGCGTCTGGAACACGCTCGCCGGCAGCTCGCCGAGGTCGACCGCCGGGTCGGTGGTCGCCTTCAGCTGGGCAGCCCCGGTGTCGATGCCGACCGGATCCATGTAGAAGCCGGGCAGGATGACCTCGTTCGCGTGCAGGTACAGGATCACCGCGCGGGTGTCGTCCGCCAGCTGGGCGAACGCCTGCACGCCGGTCAGCGTCTCGTCATCGACCTCGGGCCGCGAGAACGGCACGGCATCGATGATCTTGCTGACCCGCCACTCGAGGTCGAGCACGTCGAGCCAGGTGACGCTGCCGCGGAACGTCTCCGAGCGGTTGTACGTGAAGCCGCTGGAGTCGCCGAAGTGGTCGGATCCGTTGAAGTCGACGTACCGGCGCCCGGCGTCCAGCCTGGTGCCGTCTGCCTGGTCCGGGTCGAAGGAGCGCAGGAACTCCACACCCCAGGGGGAGCTGTACTCCCCGGACGTGGTGTCCGGCGGGAAGCCGATGACCTGGTTGTAGTACTCGATGCTGTCGACGGTGATCGGCACGCCCTTGCTCGCGGCGGTGCCCACCGCGGCCGCGGCCAGCTCCCAGGCGTCGAATCGGCTGTTGCCGCCGGTGTCGTCCGGGTCCGGGCCGACGTACGCCGGCGGTCCGGCCTGCGCGGTCGGGAGACCGGGGATCGTGCCGGTGGTCATCAAGGACTGGTAGATGCCCGCCTGCTCGGGCGCTGCGTCGATCGCCACGCCGTCGATGCGGATCCGCCCCGCAGGGTCGAGGTCGATCACGTCGCCGGCCAGCAGCTTGGTCCGCACCGCGGCGACCTTGTCCTCCAGGACGGAGTCGGCGGTACGCGCCATGTTGAGCCGCTCCAGCGCGACCTCGGAGACGAACATCGCGACCTGTGGTTGCGGGTCACATGCTTCGATCTCGGCGACGGGCAGCGGGTCGACCGGCAGGTCGATCCACTCCCCTTGCAGCGGCAGGACGTAGACGTCCCGACCGTCGACGGGGTTCACGGTTGCGGGGATGCCAGGGACCTTGTCATAGGAGATCGGCTGCCCGCAGTACTCGACCGTCGGGTCCTCGCCCTCCGCCGGGACGACGAACTTCTTCAGCAGCGGCGTGCCGTCCGGGGCACGCAACAGGATGTTCAGGTCGGAGTATGACGACCCGGTGGTCTCCTTCCCGCCCGAGCCCGCCGAGCCGTCGCCCTGGGCAGCAACGGCCGACGTCGGCAACGTCAGGGCCACCGCGACCACAGCGGCGGCCATTGTGCTGATCCTTCGTCCGGGTTTCATCTCATGCCCCTCCTTGCGCGTACGAATGAGCCGTCCCCGTCCGATACTTGCTTGTATGCGTATGCACTGATAGGGGCAAACGGGTGGGTGAACCTCGGGACGAACGACCCTCCGCCATGACCCGGCCGCGGCCTGGAGACCACCTGATCGGGCCCGCCCTCCGGCCCATCCGCCGGCCCCGTCCGACGCCACGCATCCGCAGACCCGCCGAAACCCGGTCGGACCGGAAATCCGGACACCCGCGCCATCCGCCCGCCATACTCGGGAGCGTGGATCTCAGCTTCCGCCAAGCGGGGGTGGTGCTGGCGACCCTGGTCGCGCTCGTCCTGACCTACCCGGTCTCTCCGGAGGGGCTGGGCCGCGACGGCTGGTACGCCGCGGTGGGTGCGGCCTCGATCCTGTGGGCCTACCTCGGGCTCCGCAAGCACCGGCCGAGCCGCCCGGAACCCTGGCTGCGGGTGGTCCTCGGCTTCGGCGCCTGGGCGCTGGGTGACGTCGTCACCGTCGTCGAGGACAACGTGGTGCACGCGACGTTCTACCCGCTGCCGTCCGACCTGCTGTCGCTCGTGGGGTACGTGCTGATCGGCGCAGGGTTCCTCGCGATGGCCCGCGGACGGAGGTCACGAGGCGACCTCACCGCGCTGCTCGACGCCGCGATCATCGCCACGGGTACGGGAGTCATGGCCGCGGTGTTCGTGGTCGACCCGATCTCCCAGGACTCCAGCCTCAGCCTCGCCGGGAAGCTCGTCGCGTCGGCCTACCCGATGATGGACGTGCTGCTCATCGGCCTGCTGGTGCGCCAGTGGGCGATGCCCGGGGCGCGCACCGTCTCGGCGGAGCTGCTCTTCGCCGCGGTGGGGGTCAAGGCGCTCGCGGACGTGCTCTGGAACGTCGCCTCCGTGACGACCGACGCCACCACCCCGTGGATCGGCCTGGACATGCTGTGGCTGGGCGGCTACGTCCTCGTCGCGGTGGCCGCGTGGGTGCCCTCGATGCGCAACGCCGCCGAGCCGCTGCCCGAGCACGAACCACGCATCCCCGCCGGCGCGCGACTGGTGATCCTCGCCGGTGGGCTGGTGCTGCCGGCGGTCACCCTGCTCGTCGACGGGTTCACCGGCGGACCGCGGTCGTGGGCGGTCACCGGGGTCGCCTCGATCGCGTTGACCCTGCTCGTGCTCGCCAGGATGGCGGGCCTGCTCGCCACCGTCTCGGAGCAGACCGTCCAGCTCGCCGCACTGGCCCGGGCCGACTCGCTGACCGGTGCGCCCAACCGTCGTACCTGGGACCACGAGCTCGTCCGCGTGTGCCAGGCCGCCCGGGACGGCGAGACCCCCCTGTGCGTCGCGATGGTCGACCTCGACCACTTCAAGCGCTACAACGACACCCACGGCCACCAGGCCGGGGACCAGCTGCTGCGCGAGGCCGTCGGACGGTGGTCAGACCTGCTCGAGGGCGGCGAGTTCCTGGCACGGTACGGCGGGGAGGAGTTCGCCCTGCTGCTGCCGGGCCTCTCCCCGATCGACGCGCGAATCCGGCTCGACCAGCTGCGCGCCGCGACGCCGCACGACCAGACGTTCTCCGCGGGGGTCGCACTGTGGGACCCGGAGACGGAACCGGGCGCGGCCGTCGCGGCCGCCGACGAGGCGCTGTACCGCGCCAAGCGCGCCGGACGCAACCGGGTGATGCTCGCCGACTCGCAGGCCGACGAGGACCTGCCGAAGCCCACGATCGTGCTCCAGCCGATCGTCGACATCGCCAGCGGCGAGATCGTCGCCGAGGAGGCGCTGAGCCGGTTCGGCTCCCAGGACACCCTGTCAGCGTTCGAGTCGGCGCACCGGCTCGGTCGCGGCCACGAGCTGGAGATCATGTCCCTCAAGGCCGCGCTCAAGCTCAAGCGGCCCGACCGGATGCTGGCGCTGAACATCACCCTCGACACGCTCGTGACGGCGCGCGCGCACGAGCTGCTGCCCGCCGACCTGCACGGCTACATCCTCGAGATCACCGAGCACGGCGACGTCGACCACCTGCCCGGGACCGACGAGATCCTGCAGGCGCTGCGGCTGCGCGGCTGCGCGATCGCCATCGACGACTGGGGCAAGGGCCACTCGAACCTCGACCGGATGCTGCGGTTGCGGCCCGAGATCATCAAGCTCGACCTGAGCCTCGTGCAAGGCCACGAGGCTCCCTACCACCGCGCCGTCATCCGGGCGATCACCTCGTGGGCCGACGAGGTGGGTGCCCTGGTCTGCGCCGAGGGGATCGAGAACGCCTACCAGCGCACCGAGCTCGCCGCACTCGGTGTCCACCTCGGCCAGGGCTACCTGTTCGGCCGCCCGGAGGTGCCGAGGATCGACGCCGCGACGCGTTCGGTGGGTGCCCTGGTGAGCCAGTACGTCAACGGGGCGGTCCAGACGCCGGCGGCGGCGGTCCCCACCGGCCACAGGAAGCACCAGCGCGCCACGGACCCCGTGCGGGGTGACGAGGCCGAGGCGGTCGGCTG
>CAWDDL010000030.1:0-25837 GCA_963801125.1 uncultured Actinomycetota bacterium | reverse complement strand
GGCACCGAGCCGGTCCAAAGCCGCCGCGGACCGTTCGGCGTCGCGGAACCCCAGCCGGGCGAGCCGCCCGGTGGTCGTGCTGACGCGGCTGCCGCTCATGCCCGGGCGAGACTCGTCGGTGCCGTCAGGCCCGCGAAGCGACGGGCCAGCTCGGCCCAGGTCGCTCGCAGCTCGTCTCGCGCCGAGGCCACCTCGGCGACGTAGCCGTCGACGTCGACCCCGCGCTCGACGGCGTCGTCGCGGTCGTGCTCGGCCCAGCTGCGGACGATCTCCTCGCCGGCCTCGGGGTGCCACTGCACGCCCCAGACCGTCGGCGCGAACCGGGCTGCCTGCACCTCGCCCCGCGGGGTCCGCGCCAGCACGACGGTCCCGGCCGGCGCCTCGGTGACGATGTCGTTGTTCCACTGCACGGCCCGCACCGGCCGCGCGAGCGAGCCGAGGAGGGCGTCCCCCCGAGCGTCGTCGGTCCACCCGACGTCGAGGGTGCCGATCTGCTGGCCGCGCGGGTTGCGCTCCACACGTCCACCGAGGGCGACGGCGGCCAGCTGGTGACCCAGGCAGATCCCGAGCACCGGCGTGCCGGTCGCGGCCGCTTCGCGGATCAGGTCCTTGACGTCGGTCAGCCACGGGTGGTCCGCGTCGTCGTCGGCGCCCATCGACCCGCCGAGCACCAGCAGGCCGGTGTGGTCGCCGCGTCCGGTCGGCAGGGCGTCGCCGCGGTAGGGGCGTCGTACGTCGAGCTCGGCGCCCGACTCGACGAGCCAGTCCCCCACCCATCCGGGCGGGCACATGGCCTCGTGCTCGACGACCAGCAGGCGCGGGGTGCTCACGCGCCCGAACCTACCCGTCCTCGCGGGCGCCGATCACCGCGGTGCCGAAGATCCCGCACCCGATCATCAACGGCACCAGCAGCACCGGGGCGCCCGGCGCCAGCAGGATGGGTGCGACCAGCACGACCGACAGCGCGATCTCCAGGCGTCGGGCGAGTCCCGGGCGCTCGTCCCGGCTGCGCAGGGCGAGCCAGGACAGCAGGAACGTCACGAGCCCGGGGATGCCGAGGCCGAGCCCGACGAAGACACCGAACCCGTCCCACGCCTCACCACGCGTGGCCAGGTCCACCCCGGCCATCAGCAGCCCGATCGCCACCGAGACGATCCCGAGGATCAGCGCAGCCACCAGCAGGCCGGTCATCACGCTGCGGCGGATGTCGCTGTCCGTGCGGCGACCGGTCTGCGGCGTCGGCTTGTCAGGCATGGTTTGTTCGTGCCCCCGCTCAGAGCACGGGGAGCATCAGGTCGCG
This sequence comes from uncultured Actinomycetota bacterium, assembly GCA_963801125.1. Taxonomy (GTDB): domain Bacteria; phylum Actinomycetota; class Actinomycetes; order Propionibacteriales; family Nocardioidaceae; genus Nocardioides_B. Next base: position 24,537 of record CAWDDL010000030.1, on the reverse strand, counting down.
CTCGTAGGCGGAGACCTGGATGCGGTACTCCTCCCACTCGGCGCGCTTGTTGCGCAGGAAGAAGTCGTAGACGTGCTCGCCCAGCGTCTCGGCCAGCAGCTCGGAGCTCTCCGCGACGGCGATCGCGTCGTACAGGCTCTTGGGAAGCGGGTCGATGCCCAGCGACTTGCGCTCGCGCTCGTTGAGCGACCAGACGTCGTCCTCGGCCTCCCGCGGCAGCTCGTAGCCCTCCTCGATGCCCTTCATCCCGGCGGCCAGGATGACCGCGAAGGACAGGTAGGGGTTGCTGGCGGAGTCCACGGTGCGCAGCTCGACGCGGGTGGACTGGCCCTTGTTGGGCTTGTACATCGGCACCCGGATCATGGCCGAGCGGTTGTTGTGGCCCCAGCAGATGTACGACGGCGCCTCGCCGCCCCACATCAGCCGCTTGTAGGAGTTCACCCACTGGTTGGTCACCACGGTGATCTCCGAGGCGTGCCGCAGGATGCCGGCGATGAACTGGCGACCCGTCTTGGACAGCTGGTACTCCGCGCCGGCCTCGAAGAACGCGTTGCGGTCGCCCTCGAAGAGCGAGACGTGCGTGTGCATGCCCGACCCGGGGTGCGTCGTGTAGGGCTTGGGCATGAACGTCGCCCAGATGCCCTGGGACAGCGCCACCTCGCGGACCACGGTCCGGAACGTCATGATGTTGTCCGCGGTCGAGAGCGCGTCCGCGTAGCGCAGGTCGATCTCCTGCTGGCCGGGCCCGCCCTCGTGATGGCTGAACTCCACCGAGATGCCCATCGACTCGAGCATCGTGATCGCCTCGCGGCGGAAGTCCGAGCCCATGCTCTGCGCGGTGTGGTCGAAGTAGCCGCTGCGGTCCACCGGCACCGGGTCGACGCCGGGCTGCGGCTGGTCCTTGAACAGGTAGAACTCGATCTCGGGGTGGGTGTAGAAGGTGAAGCCGTTCTCGGCGGCCTTCGACAGGGTGCGCTTGAGCACGAAACGGGGGTCGGCGTACGACGGGGACCCGTCCGGCATCACGATGTCGCAGAACATCCGCGCCGTGCTGGGGCCCTCACCGCGCCACGGCAGGATCTGGAAGGTCGACGGATCGGGCTTGGCGAGCATGTCGGCCTCGTAGACGCGCGCGAACCCCTCGATCGCGGACCCGTCGAAGCCGATTCCCTCGGTGAACGCGCCCTCGAGCTCGGCCGGGGCGACCGCGACCGACTTCAGCGACCCCAGGACGTCGGTGAACCACAGCCGGACGAAGCGAACGTCGCGCTCCTCCAGCGCACGGAGCACGAACTCCTCCTGCTTGCCCATCAGCCCTCCTGAGTCGTCCCGGCCTGACGCCGGGCCACGTTGCACCGCAATTGTGACGATCTCATGTTTCGAGGATGTGAACGCCCCTGGCCGGCTCAGTCGTCCGGCACGTTGCGCCGCAGCTCCTCGAGCCAGGCGGTCGCGTTCGCGTCGGAGGGCGCGCGCCACTCACCCCGCGGCGACAGCGAGCCGCCGGCGACCACCTTGGGCCCGTTCGGCAGGGCCGAGCGCTTGAACTGAGCGAACCCGAAGTAGCGCTTGAGGAAGACCTCGAGCCAGTGCCGGATGGTGGGGAGGTCGTAGGCCGTGCGCCCCGACTCCTCCAGGTTCGGGGGCCAGTCGCCGGCCTCCGCGTCGCGCCACGCGTGCCAGGACAGGAACGCGATCCGGCTGGGCGGGAACCCGTAGCGAAGCACCTGGAACAAGGTGAAGTCCTGCAGCTCGTAGGGGCCGATCACCGCCTCGGTGCTCTGCGGCCCCTCTCCCTCGGCGGCCGGCACGAGCTCCGGGGAGATCTCCTGCCCGAGGATCTCCTCCAGCACGGCGCTGGCCTCCGCCTCGAGCTGGTCGGTGGAGATCGCCCACCGGATCAGGTGCTGGATCAGGGTCTTGGGGATGCCGGCGTTGACCCCGTAGTGCGACATCTGGTCCCCGACGCCGTAGGTGCACCAGCCCAGGGCCAGCTCGGACATGTCCCCGGTGCCCAGCACGATGCCGCCGCGGTGGTTCGCGAGCCGGAACAAGTAGTCGGTGCGCAGGCCGGCCTGGACGTTCTCGAAGGTGACGTCGTAGGTCGCCTGTCCGTCGGAGTAGGGGTGGTCGAGCTCGGAGAGCATCAGCTCGGCGGTGGGCCGGATGTCGATCTCCTCGAACTGCACGCCGAGCGCCTCGGCCAGCCGGGTGGCGTTGCTCTTGGTGCCCGGGCTGGTCGCGAACCCCGGCAGGGTGAAGGCGAGGATGTCGGTGCGCGGCCGGCCGAGCCGGTCCATCGCCTTCGCCGCGACGATCAGCGCGTGGGTCGAGTCGAGCCCGCCTGAGACCCCGATGACGACCTTGGGTTGGCCGATCGCGCGAAGCCGCTGCTCGAGGCCGGACACCTGGATGTTGTAGGCCTCGTAGCAGTCCAGGGCGAGCCGGTCGGGGTCCTCCGGCACGAACGGGAACCGGTCGACGCGGCGGCGCAGGCCGATGTCGCCCGACGGCGGGTCGAGGGTGAGCTCGACGGTGCGGAAGTCCATCCGACCGCGGTCCGCAAGGGCGCGCCGGTTGTCGTCGAACGTGCCTTGCCGCATCCGCTCCTGGCGCAGCCGGAGCAGGTCCACGTCGGCGACGCCGTGCCGCGCCCCGTCGGGAAAGCGCTCGGTCTCGGCGAGGCACTCCCCGAGCTCGTAGATCATCGTCTGCCCGTCCCACGACAGGTCCGTCGTGGACTCCCCCGCACCGGCAGCGGCGTACACGTAGGCGGCGAGGCAGCGGCTCGACGCCGACCGGACCAGCAGCCGCCGGTCCTCCGCACGCCCCACGGTGATCGGGCTGCCGGACAGGTTCACCAGCACGGTCGCTCCGGCGAGGGCGGCCTCGGCGCTCGGCGGAACCGGGACCCAGAGGTCCTCGCAGACCTCGACGTGCAGCACCAGGTCGGGCACGTCGACGGCGCGGAACAGCAGGTCCGGCCCGAACGGCACCGGGACGCCGCCGAGCACGAGCGAGTCCCCGCGCCGGTCGTCGCCGGGCGCGAAGTGGCGGCGCTCGTAGAACTCCCGGTAGGTCGGCAGGTAGGACTTCGGCGCCACCCCGAGGATCTCGCCGCGGTGGATGACCACGGCCGTGTTGTAGAGCCGGTTGCCGGACCGCAGCGGCGCGCCGACCACCAGGACCGGGGCGAGGTCCGTCGACGCGGCGGCGATCTCGGCCAGCGCCTCCTCGACCTGGTCGAGCACGACCTCCTGGAGGAACAGGTCGTCGATCGCGTAGCCGGTCAGCGTCAGCTCCGGGAACACCGCGACGCGTACTCCCTCGGCATCGAGCTCGCGAGCCACCTCCAGCACGGATGCGGCGTTGGCGCGCGGGTCGGCGATGGCGGTCACGGTCGTGCAGGCCGCGACGCGGACGAACCCCTGGTCGTATGCCGATGTGAAGTCCACGTCCGGAGTCTGTCAAACCTCGGCCCGGACCGCTCGTTCCCCACCCCCGTCGAGTGCGGGGTTGTTCCCCACCGAGTGCGGGGTTGTTCGCGATCGAGTGCGGGGTTGTTTCCCACCGAAGCGAGGAAACCACCACTCAACGGTGAACAAACCCGCACTCGACTGGGGGGTGAGCACCGCCACAGGGTACGGCGGCAGCGCGCGGGGCTAGCCTGGGTGGCGGTCCGGGGACTCCACCGGGGAGCCTCGAGAGCACAAGCAGGAGGAACCATGAGCGAGACCGCGGCGCCCTACGGCAGCGGCCCGACCGCCCCCAAGGCACCGACGAAACGGGTACGCACCCATCACCTGCGGGAGATGAAGGAGCGCGGTGAGAAGTTCGCGATGCTCACCGCCTATGAGCAGTACGCGGCCCAGACGTTCGACGAGGCCGGTGTGCCCCTCCTGCTCGTCGGGGACTCGGCCTCCAACAACGTCTTCGGCAACGAGACGTCGCTCCCGGTCACCGTCGACGAGCTGATCCCGTTGGTCCGCGCGGTCACTCGGTCGGTGCACCGCGCCCTCGTCGTCGCGGACCTGCCGTTCGGTTCCTACCAGGGCTCGGCCGAGCAGGCGTTCCACACCGCGGTGCGGTTCATGAAGGAGGCGAACGCCCACGCGGTGAAGCTCGAAGGCGGCGTCGAGATGGTGCCACAAGTCGAGAAGCTGACCTCGTCGGGCATCCCGGTGATGGCGCACATCGGCTTCACCCCGCAGTCCGAGCACAACCTCGGCGGCTACCGGGTGCAGGGCCGCGGCGACGCCGCCGACCACCTGGTCGACGCCGCGAGGGCGATGGAGGCAGCGGGGGCGTTCTCGCTCGTCATGGAGATGGTGCCGGGCGAGGTCGCCGCACAGGTGACCAAGGAGCTCACGATCCCGACCATCGGCATCGGCGCCGGCCCGCACTGCGACGGCCAGGTGCTGGTGTGGCAGGACGCCTTCGGTCTGCGCACGGGAAGGATGGCGAAGTTCGTCAAGCAGTACGCCGACGTACACGGCGTACTGCTCAAGGGCGCTCAGGACTTCGCCGCCGACGTCGCCGCCGGCACCTTCCCCGGCCCCGAGCACACCTTCTGACAACTCCACACCGATTCGTCTGCGCTGTTTCGTCTGTTCTCAGCGAAGGGCCGCAGGCGAATCGGCTTCTACCGCAGGAGCATGGCGGCGAACCACGCGGCGACGGCGACGACGGGAAGCCAGACCGTGCGTACCGGATGACTGGTGAACCAGCGCGTGGCGAGCACGAGGAGAACCAGCCAGAACAGGGGGAGCAGCACGCTGTTGACCAGGCCCGGCAACGCGATCGCACTGTAGCCGTAGAGGAAAGCCGCGACCGCGAGCCCGCCGATGCCGATGAACGGACCGGATTGTTCGAGGTTGTGCTTCACGCGCGCGGCCCTTCGTCGGTTGATCGTGTTTGCCTGAACTCCCTGTGAAACAAGGGGGTCTGACGACGTACAGGTGTCGCTGCTATCCGATGACCTCACCGGAGGCAATCGCGACACGCCCCGCAACTTTGCGGATTTCGTTTACGGCACGCCGCAATGTTGCCAAGATCATAGGCGGGGGCGACCTTCTGGCCGTCCACTACTGAAGTAGACCGGCACCCCGTCGGGCTCGCAAACCAGGAGGCACAGGTGGCTGCAACGAAGAAGACGGCGACGAAGAAGGCACCGGCGAAGAAGTCGGCAGCCAAGAAGTCGCCGGCGAAGAAGACCACCGCCAAGAAGGCACCCGCCAAGAAGACCACCACCGCCAAGAGGTCCCCCGCCAAGAAGACCACCGCCAAGAAGACCACCAAGGCGCCAAGAAGGCACCCGCCAAGAAGACCACCGCCAAGAAGGCACCCGCGAAGAAGACCACCGCGAAGAAGACCACCGCGAAGAAGACCGCGGCCAAGAAGGCACCCGCCAAGAAGACCACCGCGAAGAAGACCACCGCCAAGAAGACCGCGGCCAAGAAGGCACCCGCGAAGAAGGCGATGGGGACCGCCAAGAAGGCCGCGACCGGCGTGCGCAAGGCGGCCGCCAAGCGGTAGCCGACACCCACCCACGAACGAGGGGGCCCCTGCCGCTCAGCGGCAGGGGCCCCCTCGTTCGTCCGTCAGTCCTCGAGTTGTTCGTCGTTCCAGTCGGGATCGTTGTCCCACTCCTCGTTGCGCTCCTCGACCTTGTCGAGCGCGCGGGCCGCCTCCTCCGATGTCGCGTAGGGACCGAGCCGGTCCTGGTTGCGACAGCCGTCCTCCCCCTCGACCGTGTGGTGGTTCAGACAGAACCAGTACTTCCCCTCGCTCATGCCTCTGCTCCTCGTGTCCCTCCGGCGTGCACGCCGCAATCCTGCCCCACCACCGGGAAACTACACTCGGCCGGGTGACTGCGATCGAGCCTGCCCCCGTGTCCCCGCGGCGTCCCGTGCCCGCCCACATCCCGCGGCCGGAATACGTCGACCAGCCCGCCCCCGCGCCGTACGAAGGACCCGAGGTCAAGGACGCCGACACCATCGAGCGGATGCGCGTCGCCGGCCGCCTCGCCGCCCAGGCGCTCCAGCTGGTCGGCAAGCACGTCGCCCCCGGGGTCACCACGGACGAGCTGGACCGGATCGGCCACGAATTCCTCTGCGACAACGACGCCTACCCCTCCACGCTCGGGTACCGCGCGTTCCCGAAGTCGCTGTGCACCAGCGTGAACGAGGTGATCTGCCACGGCATCCCCGACAGTCGGGTGATCGAGGACGGCGACATCGTCAACATCGACATCACCGCGTTCCTCGACGGGGTGCACGGCGACACCAACGCCACGTTCCTCGCCGGCGACGTCGACGAGGAGAGCCGCCTGCTCGTGGAGCGCACCGAGGAGTCGCTTCGCCGGGCGATCAAGTCGGTCAAGCCCGGACGCCGGATGAATGTGATCGGCCGCGTCATCGAGTCCTACGCGAAGCGCTTCGGGTACGGCGTGGTCCGCGACTTCACCGGCCACGGCATCGGCACCGCCTTCCACTCCGGGCTGATCGTGCCGCACTACGACTCGCCCTACTACGACACGATGATCGAGACCGGCATGACCTTCACCATCGAGCCGATGCTGTGCCTCGGCACCTACGAGTGGGACATGTGGCCCGACGACTGGACGGTCGTCACCAAGGACAGGAAACGCAGCGCGCAGTTCGAGCACACCCTGCTGGTCACCGACGACGGCGCGGAGATCCTCACCCTGCCCTGAGGCGTCCGACCGCCCTATCCTTGGGGCGTGGCCTTCGACGTCGCCGCCGACGCCTACGGCAAGTTCATGGGCCGGTACTCCGAGCCCCTCGCCGTGCTGTTCGCCGACTGGGCCGGGATCGCGCCCGGCTTGCGAGCCCTCGACGTCGGATGCGGACCGGGCGCCTTGACCGCCGTACTGGTCGACCGACTCGGGTCGGACGCCGTTTCTGCGGTCGACCCCTCCCGCTCGTTCGTGGCTGCGGCCCGAGACCGGTTCCCCGAGGTCGACGTGCGCGAGGGTGTGGCAGAGCGGCTGCCCTATGCCGTCGACGAGTTCGACGTCACCCTCGCCCAGCTCGTCGTGCACTTCATGAAGGACCCGGTGGCCGGCCTCCACGAGATGGCGCGAGTCGCCCGTCCCGGGGGCCTCGTGGCGGCGTCGGTCTGGGACCACGCCGGCGCCGGCGGTCCACTGACCCCGTTCTGGCGGGCAGTGCGCCGGGGCACGCCCCAGACCGCCGGCGAAGACGACCTCGCCGGTGCCCGCAAGGGGCATCTCGCGCAGCTGATGCGGTCCGCAGGGCTCCACGAGGTCGAGGACTCGAGCCTCACCGTGCGGGTGCACTACGCGTCGTTCGACGAGTGGTGGGAGCCCTACACCTACGGCGTCGGGCCGGCCGGCGACTATGTCCAGGGCCTGGACGAGCCCAGTCGCACCGAGGTCCGCGCCCGCTGCGAGGAGGCCCTCGGCCCCGGGCCGTTCGCGGTGCAGGCCTCCGCCTGGTGCGCCCGCGGACGGTCCTGACCGGGCCCAGGGACCTAGGACCCTGCCGCCGCGGCTGCAACGGCGCGAGCCTGGAACCGAGACCAGGAGAGGACCTGCCCGATGGACGTCGCCGCACTGCTGACCAAGAACGAGCCCGCGATCGTGGACGAGGCGTACGCCGCGCTCGAACGCTCGCACTCGCGGCACTACGAGGCCGCCGGGGAGACCCCGACCCGGCAGCGGCTCGCCGACCTGTCGCACCTGGTCGTCGCGGCGATCCGGGACCGCGACCTGGCCGAGATGAGCATCTACGCCGAGAAGGTCGCCCGCGAGCGCTTCGGCGACGGCTACGACGTCTCGGAGGTGCAGGCCGCGTTCAACGTGCTGGAGCAGGCGATGTGGCGCCAAGTCGTCGACGCCACACCCCCGACGGAGCTCGCCGAGGCGGTCGGGCTGCTGAGCACGGTGCTCGGCTTCGGCAAGGACAGCCTCACCCGCACGTACGTCTCGCTGGCGAGCCAGCGTCACGTGCCGTCGCTCGACCTGTCGGCGCTGTTCGCCGGGATCGAGTAGGCCCTCAGCGCAACGCGTCGTACGAACCAGTGACCTCGGCGAGCCGGCGCTCGACACGCAGCACGCTCGCCTCGTGCTCGGCGTCGCCGGACATCACCGCGGCGAGCCGCAGGTGCGGCAGCGCGTCGGCGTACCGTGACTGACGTTCGAGCACGCGGCCGAGCGCGAACCGCGCCCACAGGTCCGTCGGCGCCTGGTCCACGAGGACCACGAGGTCGTCCTCCGCACGCTTCAGCTGCGCGCTCTTGAAGTAGGCCCAGGCACGCAGCGTGCGCAGGCTCGTCGACGCCGGCTCGGCCTCGAGGGCCGGGTCGAGGATCTCGATCGCCTTGAGCGGCGCGGACGCCTCGAGAAGGGCCCAGGCCTGCTGGTAGGCGTCGGCGGGGTGCTTGGCGCCGTCGGTGTAGGACGCCGGCAGGGAGAAGGGTGGAATGCTCACTGTTGCTCCAATCGCCTCCTCCAACATACGCGCGAGCGCAGTCATTCCCGAGGTCATTCGCCGACGCCGCAGTCCCGGTCGAGGATGCCGGTCAGCGCCTCCTTCGTCGGCCGGTCGGGGATCGCCGTCACCCGCTGGGCGGATGCATCGGCGAGCTTCACATAGATGCTGAACAGGAACGTCTGCGAGCTCTGGCCGAGCGCATGGGCGTCGCAGCGGTGCACCGAGCCGACGAGCACCGGCAGCCGCAGTACGTCGTCCTCTGCGCCGAGGCGTGCCGGGAGCACGGACCGACCGTCTCGCGGGGCCAGCTCGAGCAGAACGCTGCCGGCCAGGTCGAGCACGGTCAGCTCGTCGGTCGAGCCGGCCCGGCGCCGCAGCACGACCGAGCCCGGGAGGTACTCCTCCCCCGCCCGCGTCACCGGTTCCCGGCGCAGCCGCAGGGACACGTCGACGCTGCGCTCCAGCCGTTGCTGGGCGCAGGCGCGCACGTGCAGGCGCATCAGCCCGCGGGCGTCGTCGCGCTCCAGCGGCACGTCCTGCTCGGCCCCGTCGACGACGACACCCATCGCCGGTGGGTCCGTCCCCGGACCGTCGCAGCGCGGCTCGCCGTACTCCAGCACGAGCCCCACCGTCTCGCCGGCCCCGAGCTCGCCATCGGGCACCGGGACGGCCCTTGGCGCGAACCCGGACCAGGCGATGCCGGCGCTCTCCACGTGGATCCCCGTGTCCCCGGTGTTGGTGACCGCGGCGCGCAGCTGCCGCGTCCCCTCGTCGAAGCGCGACTGCGACACCGACACCGCCAGCCGGGCATCCCGAACGGTCTCGCGACCGGGGGACGACGTACAGCCCGAGAGCGCGAGCAGCGCACCGGCGCACACCACGGTCCGCCGCAGACCATCCATCGCGTGCCGTCCGCTCGGTCGTCGTGAACTGACCGCCGACGTTACCGCGGTCCGAGGCCGGGACCTTCGCCTCCGGCCGTCGAGGTGGCCGCGGTCTAGCGTGAGAGGCATCTGCTCAGGAGGGAACCCGATGCCGCAGTTCATGACCAACACAGACGCGTTCGCCTGGCAGATGGAACGCGACGCCGCACTGAGGTCCACCGTGGTCTCGGTCATCATGCTGGACCGGTCCCCCGACTGGGACATCGTCGTGGACCGATTCGAACGGATCAGTCGACTGATCCCGATGTTCCGGCAGCGCGTCGTGGAGAACCGGCCACCGGCCACGCCGCACTGGGAGTACGACCCCGACTTCGACATCGACTACCACCTGCGACGGGTCTCGGCGCCGGCACCGGGAACGCTGGACACGGTGCTCGAGATGGCCCGACGGGCGGAGATGGCCGAGTTCGACCGGGCCCGGCCGCTGTGGGAGACCACGCTGGTCGAGGGCCTCCAGGACGGGGCCGCCGCGATCGTCGCCAAGATGCACCATTCCCTGGCCGATGGCATCGGCGCCCTGCAGATCGCGATGATCCTCTACGACACCACCCGGCAGGCCCCGGACCGCGGGCCGTTGCCCCCCGAGCCGGACCTCGAGACACGCGAACCGTTGGACGGCCTGCTGGACCCGCTGCGCTACGACGCGGCGCTGGCGGGGAAGGCGGCGAGGCTGGCGTTGCGATCGGTGCCCACCGCGGTGGTCCGGGCCGCCCGGCGTCCCCTGAGTACGTCGCGGGCAGTTGTCGAGATGGGGTCCTCGATCTACCGGATGGTCCGGCCGATCAACCACACCGGCTCGCCGATCATGAACCGCCGGAAGCTGGTGCGGCGTCTCGGCGTGCTGGAGATCCCGAAGGACCAGCTGAAGGACGCCGCCCACCTCGCCGGCGGAACCCTGAACGACGCCTTCCTGGCCGCGGTGGCCGGCGGCCTGCGTCGCTACCACGAGCACCACGACGTGCAGGTGGGCGACCTGCACGTGACCATGCCGGTCAGCATCCGCGGGGAGAACGACCCGGTCGCCGGCAACCGGCTGACGTTGATGCGTTTCGACGTACCGGTCGGCATCTCCGCCCCCCGCGAACGGATCGAGCGGATCCACCGGCGCGCGCGCCAGGTGCAGCACGAGCCGTCGCTGCCGTACACGCAAGCGATCGCCGGTGGTCTCAACCTGCTGCCGCGGTGGTACCTCGCCTCGGTGCTGCGGCACGTCGACTTCCTGGCCAGCGACGTGCCGGGCATCCCCATGCCGGTCTACCTCGGCGGCGCCGCCGTGACCGTCCAGTACCCCTTCGGTCCCACGATCGGCGCCGGCGTGAACGTCACCTTGATGAGCTACGTCGACACCTGCGCGGTCGGCGTGAACGTCGACATCGGCGCCATCCCCGACTACGACGTGTTCCACGAGTGCCTCGCCGCGGGTTTCGCCGAGGTGCTCGCGCTGGCGTCGCCGGAGGCCGACGTGCCTCGCAAGGCGAGGCGACCGCGGCAGAAGACCGTGGCCCGGTAAGGCCGATGAGGCCGGAACCTGGACCGTGACCACAAGGACGGCACCCGTCCGCAGTGCCGCTGCCGATTCCAGGCCGGAGGGGTGCGAGGGATGAGCTGGCCTGTAGGCCGGGTTCTGTCTCCGCGCACCTCGCGGTGCTGCGGTCGGCGACCATCCATCTAGGGCTGCCGTTGCCGACAGCCTCGTGCGGTCTACCCGCGAACTCGGGCGGGCCGCCCTCGATCGTCCGCGCAGGCGCCCGTCTCGCGACGCGCGCCCTTCTTGACCTTGCTCCGGGTGGGGTTTACCGAGCCGCACCGGTCACCCGGCACGCTGGTGGTCTCTTACACCACCGTTTCACCCTTACCGTTCCTGCCGAGGCAGCAACGGCGGTTTGTTCTCTGTGGCACTGTCCCGCGGGTCACCCCGGGTGGGCGTTACCCACCACCCTGCCCTTCGGAGCCCGGACCTTCCTCGAGAGGTCTCCCCCTCGCGGCCGCCCGGCCAGCTCATCCGGGAGCAGTCTATCCGCGATTCGTCCGGGGTCGTGCCGGGGCGAGCGGGCTCGGAACTGCGGACGAATCGGAAGGGGCGGCGATCAGAGCTCGAAGCGGACCGTACGTCGTGCCAGGTCGGCCTCGGCGAGGGTCACCTCGACGTCCGTGCCGAGCGGGAGCCCGCGTGCGGAGGTGACCCGGCCCTCGACGGCCGGGTCCTGGACGACCACCTCGCCCTTCGTCGGGTCCTTCTCGTCGACGGCCACCACGACGGCGTCGAACCGCTGGCCGACCTGCTTGTGCAGCACCGCCGCCTCGACCAGGTCCAGCACCGCGTTCTCGTAGGCGTGTGACCGTTGCGCCGCCTCCTGGAGCGTCCCGGGCAGCTCGTGCAGCTTGTCCTTGACCCAGCCGGGGACCTCCTCTCCGGCGCACAGCGCGACGCACACCTCTCCGGCGTAGCGGTCGCCGAGCCGGCGCAGCGGCGCGGTCACGTGCGCGTACTCCGAGGCCAGCGCGGAGTGCTCCGGCTGCTCGGGCACCTCCCCGTCGAACCCGACGTACCCCGAGCCGCGCAGCAGCCGGGTGCAGGCGAGCACCATCGCGGCGTGGTTCGGCTTCGACGGGTCCAGGGACCGGATGAAGTCGGGGTAGACCTCCTCGGCCGGCCAGTCGATCTGCAGGGCCTTCGCGGTCCGGTGCAGCCGTTGCACGTCGTGGGCGTCCGGCGGCGGCAGCGTGCGCAGCAGGCCGACGCGGGCGTAGACCATCAGCGACGCGGCGGCCATCCCGGTCAGCAGCGAGATCTGCGCGTTCCACTCCTCGACGGGGAGCATCTCGCGGAAGTGCAGCGTCCAGGTGTCGCCGTCGATGTCGACCTCCTGCTCGGGCAGGGGCAGCGAGACTCCCCCGCGCGCGGCCTCCCGCTTGAGCCGCAGCTCGCCGACCTCGCGGAGCAGGTCGATCATCGGGTCGGCCGTGCCGGCGTCCACCTGCTGCTGCAGGGCGGCGTAGTCGAGCTTGGCGCGGCTGCGCACCAGCGCACGCCGTACGTCGACGTCGGTGCCCTCCCCGGTCCCGTCGACCCGGATCGTCCACAGCAGTGCCGGGGCGACCTGGTCCGGGAGCAGCGACGCGACGCCCTCGGAGAGCACCGGCGGGTGCAGCGGCACCTTCATGTCGGCGCCGTAGAGCGTCTCGCCGCGCCGGTGCGACTCGAGGTCGACCGGGTCGCCGGGCTGGACCCACGCCGCCACGTCGGCGATCGCGTAGTGCACGACGTAGCCGTCGCCGTCGCGCTCGAGGTGCACCGCTTGGTCGAGGTCCATCGCGCCCTCGGGGTCGATCGTCACGAAGTCGATGTCCGTGCGGTCCAGCTCGGGCAGGCGCGGGTTCGCCGCGGCTCGCTCCGCGGCGGCCTGGACCTCGGGCGGGAACTCCGGGCTCACCCCGAGCTCCTTCTGGATGGCCTCGACGCCGCGGCGCAGCGTCTCGCCGTCGGCGTGCAGGATCCGTACGCGCTGTCTGGGCTGGGTGGGCACAGGCAGTCATCCCCTCGAAGTCTCGGCTTGCGGCCAGCATAGGGTGACCGCCGTGATGTCCCCGTGCTGATCCTGCTTCCCCCCTCGGAGGGCAAGACCGCGCCCCGGCGCGGCAGGCCGATGGAACCGCCGTCGCTCAGCTTCCCGGTGCTCCACGACGCGCGCGCGGAGGTCCTCGACGCGCTCGTCGACCTGTGTACGTCGGACCGTGCGGTCGCCGCCGCGACGCTCGGGCTCGGCACGACCCAGGCCGACGAGGTCGACCGGAACGCCGCCCTGGAGTCCGCCCCCGCCGCGCGGGCGGACAGGGTCTACAGCGGAGTGCTCTACGAGGCGCTCGACCTGCCCTCGTTGGACGGCGCCGCGAAGCGCCGGGCGACCCAGTGGCTCGCGATCGCCTCCGGGCTGTTCGGCCTGGTGCGCCCGGCGGACCGGATCCCGGCCTACCGGCTCGCCGGCGGCGTGACCCTGCCCGGGATCGGCCCCGTCTCGACGTACTGGAGCCGCCGCCTCGACCCGGCCGTCACCGAGGCGGCCGGACGCGGCCTGGTCGTGGACCTGCGGTCGTCGGCGTACACGCCGTTCTGGCGGCCCGACCCCGAGGCCGCGCGGCAGGTCGTCACGCTGCGGGTGCTGCACGAGGTCAACGGCACCCGCAAGGTGGTCTCCCACTTCAACAAGGCCACGAAGGGCCGGATCGTGCGGGCGCTGCTCGAGGGCGGCGCCGCCGCCGGGTCGCCCGCCCGGTTCGCCGAACAGCTGCGCGACCTGGGCTGGACGGTCGAGGGCGGACCGGCCGGCCGTGCGGGCACCCGCCTCGACGTCGTCGTCGCGGAGCTGTAGCCCGCGCCGTCATCCGCTCAGCCGGCCTTCTCGACCTTCACGTCCAGGATGCTGATCGGCTGCGCCGGTGCGACCCCGTCGGCGGCGTTGCCGGCCGCGGCCACCCGGTCGACGATGTCCATGCCGCCGGTCACGCGCCCGAAGATCGTGTAGCCGTTCGGGTCCGGCAGCCGGGTCTTCTCGTAGACGATGAAGAACTGTCCGCCGTTGCTGTTCGGATCGGTCGTGCGCGCCATCGCCAGCGTGCCGCGCGGGTACACGTAGTTCTTCGGCGCGTTCTCGACCCCGTAGCCGTAGCCGGGCCCCCCGCTGCCCGTGCCGGTCGGGTCGCCGCACTGGAGCACGAAGATCCCGGAGGTCACCAGCCGGTGGCACGGGCTGTCGTCCCAGTAGCCCTCCTCGGCGAGGAACAGGAAGGACGCCACGGTCTGCGGCGCCTTGTCGCCGTACAGCTCGAGGGTGATCTCGCCGCAGGTGGTGAGCACGTGCGCGGTCCACCGGGCGTCCTGCGCGCCGGACGCCTTCGGTACCTCGTCGTACTGCTTCGGCGACTCGGGCAGCGCTGGCGGGTCCGCACAGGTCCCGGCCGCAGGCGTGGCGTGTGCCGACGCGTCCGTCCCCGCCGAGGAGACCGGGCCGGACGGCGACGCCGGTCCGTCGCCGCCGGAGAGCGCCTGGACGAGCACCAGCCCGACGACGATCACCAGCACGACCACGACGGCCGCGACGACCGCGGTGCGGGAGGACTTGGGGTCAGCCACTGATCACCTTCCGAGGAAGGCCGACTCCATCGGCCGGCCGTTGAACATCCGCATCGACGCCTGCCCGTCGGGGAACCACGAGACCACCGTGACCGATGCGGGCGCGAGCTCCATCCGGAACAGCGCCTCCAGCGGCGCGTCGAGGGCCAGCTTCACCAGCACCTTGATGGGGGTCACGTGGCTCACCGCCAGCACGACCTGGCCGGGGTGGTCGGCGACCAGCCGGTCGCGGGTACGACGCACGCGTCGGTCGACCTCCAGGAACGACTCGCCCCCGCCCGTCGGCGCCACGTCCGTGCTGCCGAGCCACGCGTCGAGGTCGTCGGGGTGGTTCTCCTGCACCTCGGCGAAGGTCAACCCGTCCCAGGTGCCGAACGCCGCCTCGGCCAGCCCCTCCTCGACCTGCACCTGCTTGCCGAGCACCTCGGCGATGATCTCGGCGGTCTCCCGGGTGCGGCGTAGCGGGGAGGTCACCACGGCGTCGATCTCGTCGGCCAGCGCCGCGATCCAGTCCGCGGTGGCACGCACCTGGGCCCGGCCGTCGGCGTTGAGCCCGGGGTCGTCGCCGCCGAGCCCGCTGAACCTCTTGTCCTTGGTGTGCGGCGTCTCGCCGTGCCGGACCAGGATCAGCGTGGTCGGCGTACCCAGGTCGCCGGACCAGCCGACGCGCTTCCGCGGCGCCTCCGACTCCCCCGCGGCCGACCCGCGCGCCGGCCGCACTGGCCGCCCCGCCCCGGTGTCCAGCGCCTCGTTGAGGATCCGGTCCGCGTGGGTGTTCTGCTCCCGCGGGATCCAGGTGTACGTCGTGCCCGGCGGCGCCAGCCGGGCCGCCGCCGCCGCCAGCGGCTTCATGTCCGGGTGCTTGATCTTCCAGTTGCCGGACATCTGCTCGGTCACGAGCTTGGAGTCCATCCGGACCTCGAGGTCCGCGCCGGGGGCGTGCTCCTGGTAGAGCTCGAGGCCGGCGATCAGGCCGCGGTACTCCGCGACGTTGTTGGTCGCCACGCCGATGCACTCGGCCCGTTCGGCGATCACCTCACCGGAGCCGGCGTCCATCAGCACCGCGCCGTAGGCCGCCTCGCCGGGGTTTCCCCGAGAGCCGCCGTCGGCCTCGATGACGACGGACCTGGGGCCGCCGTCGGGTGCTGCTGCCATCAGATCCCGGACTCCGAGGTGCGGACCAGGATCCGGTTGCACTCCTCGCAGCGCAGCACCTCGTCGGAGGGGGCCTTCGCGATCACACCGAGGTCGGCGGCGGTGAGCTCGAGGCTGCACCCGCCGCAGCGCCGGGCCCGAAGCGCGGCGGCGCCGACCCCGCCCTTCTGGCCGCGCAGCTTGTCGTAGAGCGCCATCAGGTCCTGGGCCATCCCCTCGGCCGCCACCTTGCGGTCCCGGGCCACGGTCTCCGCCTCGGCCTGCAGGCCACCGGCCTTCTCGTCGCGCGCCCGGGCCAGTGCCGCGGCGCGCTCGTCGATCTCGGCCAGCGCGGCGGTGAGCCGGTCGAGCTCGCCCTGGGCCTCCTCGAGCTGCTCCATGATCTCGAGCTCGATGTCCTCGAGCTCGCTGATCCGGCGCTCCAGGGAGACCAGCTCGTGCTGCATCCGCTCGAGGTCCTTGGGGTTGGTGACCAGGCCCTGGTCCATCCGGTCCCGGTCCCGCGTGCGGCGGGTCTTGACCTGCTCGACGTCGGCATCGCTGCGGCGCTGCTCGCGAGTGAGGTCGTCGACCCGGATCCGGGCGTCGCGGACCTGGGTGTCGATCTCGGCGCGCTCGGCCAGGAGCTCGGTGAGCTGCTTGGCCTCGGGCAGCGAGGCGAGCTGGTGACGCAGCAGGTCGAGGCGGGCGTCGAGCTCCTGGACGTCGAGCAGCTTCAGCTGGGCGAACGGGTCGGCTTTCAGCGCGGGCTCCTTGGCAGTGCGGCGGTGGTCCGGGTCAGACCCGGAAGGTCCACGGATCGGTGACGGTCGTGCTCACCCGGGTCTCCACCGTATCGCCCCGGCTCGCGAACGCCTGCACCAGTTTGGCCTCGACGACCGGGAGCCAGGTCCACTCGGCCGCCCAGTGCGCGACGTCCAGCAGCGCCGCTCGGCCGTGGTCGCGGAACTCCCCGGCGCGGTGGTGGCGCAGGTCCGAGGTCAGGTAGACGTCCGCGTCGAGGCCCAGCACGGTGTCGAGCATGAAGTCGCCGGACCCGCTGCCGACGACGACGGTCTCCACGGGTGCGTCGGGGTCGCCGGAGACGCGGACGCCGTGGGCCGTCCGCGGCAGCGCGGTGCCGACCTGCGTGGCGAACTCCCGCAGCGTGGTCGGTGCGGCCAGCCGGCCGATCCGGCCGTGGCCCCGGTCGGCGGGCGTCACGTCGTGGGCGAGCTCGAGCACGTCGTACGCCGGCGCCTCGTAGGGATGTGCCGCCAGCAGCGCGCGTACGACGTCCCCGCGCAGCGACCGTGCGACGACCGCCTCGATCCGCACCTCCTCGACGACCTCGAGGTCACCGACCCGGCCGATGGCGGGGTTGGCCCCCTCACCGGGACGGAACCGGCCCTCCCCGGTCGTGCTGAAGCTCGCGGAGTCGTAGTCGCCGATTCGTCCCGCGCCCGCAGCCGTCATCGCCTCACGTACCCGTTCAGCGTCGGCGACCGGCACGAACGTGACGACCTTGTCGGTGCCCTGCCGGTCCGCTCGCACCACCTCCGGGTCGACGATCCCGACCGCGCGGGCCAGTGCGTCGTTCACCCCGTCCACCGGCACGTCGGCGTTGGTGTGCGCCGCGAACAGGGCCGTTCGGGCGCGCACCAGGTCGTGGACGACCCGGCCCTTCGGGGTGGTGGCCGCGACCGAGTGCACACCGGTGAGCAGCAGGGGGTGGTGGGTCAGGACCAGGTCCGCACCCCAGGCCACGGCCTCCTCGACCACCGCGGGCGCCGGGTCGACGGCGAGCAGGATCCGCGCGACCTCGGCGTCGGGGTCGCCGCAGACCAGGCCGACGGCGTCCCACGGCTCTGCCCAGGACGGGTCGTACCAGCCGTCGAGCAGTCCGGTCACGTCGCGCAGCGAGACAGCCATGCGGCGCAGCCTAACGATGCCCGCCGCCATCCCCGGTCACGGTGACCGGTTGTGGCGGATACGACGTTCGGGTCAGGAGCGGGCCGGCTCCGCGACCATCGCCTGGCCGACCAGCTGGCCGGCGATGAAGTGGGCCGCCACGGGGCGACGATGTCGAGGCGGGTGCGACGCCGTCATTGCGGGTTCTTCCCCGGCGGAGACAGGTGAAACCGTCCGAACCGGATGCCGTGAACGCGAGTCGGGCCGGGGCCGGTGGGCGCAGCAGGGATCGAACCTGCGACCGCTGGTTTGTAAGACCAGTGCTCTACCGCTGAGCTATACGCCCGAGAAGCGCGCGTCAGCCTACGCGAGCGCGGCGTTCGCCGACAAAATCGCGGCGGGGCGCGTGCGGACATGCGTACGGCCGCTGGCGTCTCGGGTCACCAGCGGCCGTAGCAAGGACTATTCAACAACCCGACCGGCCGCATGTCAGGGGTTCGTCGCAAATCCGGGGTTTCTTTACCTGGCTGGTCCAGTCAGGTCCGCCAGCACCCGCTTCTGCTCCTCCAGGTCCCGTGCGTCGGGCATCGCGTTGTGCACGGCCCAGCGCACCACCCCGTCCCGATCCACGACGAACGTCGAGCGGCGGGCGCAGCCCCTGACCTCGTCGAAGACGCCGTACGACGAGGCGACGGCACCGTGCGGCCAGAAGTCGGACAGCAGCGGGAACTGCAGGCCGTCGCGGTCGGCGAGCTCGCGCAGCGCGAAGACCGGGTCGCAGGAGATCCCGAGCACCTCGACGTCGTCGGACGCCATCGCCGGCCCGCTGTCGCGGACGGCCCGGAGCTCGCCGGTGCAGACCCGGCTGAATGCGTAGGGGTAGAACATCAGCACGACGGCCTTCTCGCCGCGGTACGACGAGAGCCGCACCGTCCGTCCGTGCTGGTCCCGGAGCTCGAAGTCGGGGGCCTGCACGCCGGCCACCGGCACGGCCACCGTGGCCACCTAGGACCTCTGCTCGTCGTACTCGTGCAGCTGCTTCTTGAGCACCTTGCCCGTCGCGTTGCGCGGCAGCTCGTCGACGAACACGATCTCCCGCGGCACCTTGTAGCGCGCCAGGTTGTTCTTCACGTGCGCCTTGAGGGTGTCCTCGTCGGCCGAGCCGCCGTTGCCGAGCACGACGAAGGCGCGCAGCCGCTTGCCGAAGTCGTCGTCGTCGACCCCGACCGCGGCCGCCTCGACCACGGCCTCGTGGCGGCACAGGCAGTCCTCGACCTCCTTGGGGAAGACGTTCTCGCCCCCGGAGACGATCATCTCGTCGTCGCGGCCCTCGACCAGCAGGTGGCCCTTGGCGTCGAAGCGGCCCACGTCGCCGGTGGCCATCAGCCCGTCGATCATGTCCTTGTTGCCGCCGCCGGTGTAGCCCTCGAACAGCAGCGTGTTGCCGACGAAGATCCGGCCGGCCTCGCCCTGCGGGGCCTCGTTGCCGTCCTCGTCGAAGATCTTCACCACGGTCGCCCACGGCGGCTTCCCGGCCGTGCCGGGCGCGTCGCGCAGGTCTTGGGGCGACGCGATCGTCGCGTAGGCCACCTCGGTGGAGCCGTAGATGTTGTACAGGGTGTCGCCGAACTGGTCCATCCAGTGCGTGCCCAGGTCGCCGGGCAGCGCCGAACCGGAGGCGGCCACCACCTTGACGTTCGCGAAGTCGTAGGAGTCGAGGGTCTCCTGCGGCAGCTGGAGGATCCGCTGCAGCATCACCGGGATGACCACGAGCGAGTCGCAGTCGTCCTCGGTGACGGCCCTGAGGCACTCCTCGGGGTCGAACTTGCGCCGCAGCACGACGGTCGAGCCGAGCAGCATCGACAGCGCCCAGTGCGCCCAGCCCCAGGTGTGGAACAGCGGCGCCGCGACGTGAGTGCGCCAGCCCTCCTTGAGCGGCAGCCGGGACAGCAGCGACGCGGCGGCGTCGATCCCGGCCTCGCTGCGCGGTGCGCCCTTGGGCGTGCCGGTGGTGCCGGAGGTCAAGATGATCACCCGGCTCGGCTTCTCGGGCGGGGTGTGGTCGGCGGTGGACCCGTCGGCGATGAGCCCTTCCAGCGTGGGGCGCTCCGGCTCGTCGGAGTCGGTCCAGGCGAGGATCCGCTCGGCGTTGTCGTTCGCACGGGAGGCGAGCAGCTCGCTGAACTCCTCGTCGTACACGACGACGGCCGGGGCCTCGCGCTCCAGCACCTCGGCGAGCTGCGGGCCGGCGAACGCGGTGTTGAGGTAGATCACGTCGGCGCCGAGCTTGGCGGCGGCGACGCTGGCGTCGACGAAGCCGCGGTGGTTGCGGCACATGATCGCCACGCCGTGGCCCGGCCGGACCCCGTGCCGGCGCATCGAGTCGGCGAGCGCGTTGCTGCGCTCGTGCATCTGGAGAAAGGTCAGCTCGCCGAGCTCGTCGACGAGGCCGACCCGGTGCGGGTAGCGCAGTGCGAGCGTGCTGAACCCGCCGGCCGGCCCGGTCCCCCACTGCAGCAGCGTCTTGCCCATCTTGAACAGCACCTGCGGCGGGTACGGCCGGATGATGCCGGCCCGACCGAGCACGGAGACCTCGGTGGCGTACTGGCCGGCTCGAGCGGCGACCTTGCGTGCGATGTCCAAGTGGACCTCCTCGTCGGGACCCGGAACGGTCTGGAAACGCCTAACGACGAGCGGCACGAAACGTTCCGCGAGCTCGAACGAGGTGCAGCGGATCAGTGCGGAGTCTTGGGTGCCATCAGCCGGGTCGCGGCCCAGTCCTTGCTCACCCCGGCGGTGGTCGTGGTGGCCAGCCCCGCGACGGGGGCTGCCTCGGCGATGTCGGCGGGGTCCACCGCGCCGGGCCGGCCCACCTTGGGGGTCAGCAGCCAGATCACCCCGCCGCCGACGAGGTCGGTGAGGGAGTCGACGAGTGCGTCGACGAGGTCCCCGTCGTCGTCGCGCCACCACAGCAGCACGGCCTCCACCACGTTTCCGTAGTCGCCGTCCACGAGGTCGGCGTCGATGGTGTCCTCGATCTCGACGCGGAGGCTGTCATCGACGTCCTCGTCCCAGCCGAGCTCCTGGACGACCATGCCGGGTTTCAGTCCGAGCCGATGACCGATGGTCTGGGTGGCGGCGCCTTCCGGGCCACCCGAGGTCGCGCTCAAGCCAGGTCCTCCGTCCGTTCCCGCCCGAGGGGTCCCCCGGACGCTCGTGTCGATCTGCTTGCGCGTAGTCCACCGGAAGTGGCCCCGCGGCGCAAGGGCGCGTCACGGGTGCCAGGCTACTGGCATGCAGTCCCCGTACGTCGTCGCCGTCTCGGCGAGCCCGACTCACCGGTTCTCCAAGGTGCCCCGCGAGGTGGTCCGGCTGGTCCAGGGACTCGGGATCGAGGGCGACAGCCATGCCGGCGTGACCGTCCAGCACCTGTCCCGTGTGCGGCGACGGCCCCAGGACCCCAACCTGCGCCAGGTGCACCTGCTCGCCGGCGAGCTGCTCGCGGCGCTGGCGGACCTCGGGTACGACGTGCCGCCGGGCGCGATGGGCGAGAACGTCACGACGTCCGGGGTCGACCTGCTCGCCCTGCCGGCCGGGACCGTGCTGCGGCTCGGCGCCGAGGCGGAGGTCGAGATCACCGGCCTGCGCAACCCGTGCGCGCAGATCGACGCCTACTCCCCCGGCCTGCTCGCCGAGGTGGTCGGTCGGGACGAGGCCGGGGAGGTGGTGCGCCGCGCCGGCGTGATGGGGGTCGTCCGGCGCTCCGGCGAGGTCCGGGCGGGCGACCCGCTGTGCGTCGTACTGCCTGCGGAGCCGCACGTGCCTCTGGCGCCGGTGTGACCGTCCCCTGACGCCGGTCTGACCGTGGCCGGGGCCACTGCGGGCTACTGGACGGTAGATACCACCGCTGGTCCCGGCGTGACACGATGAGAGGCGAGGGAGTGCGAGACCCGCGGTGCCTCATCGCACGTCGCCCCACCCGGCGCGTAGCAACTCAAGACGTGAACAACGCGAGCGCGAGAACAGAGGGAGTCATGACTTCAGGGTCTGAGCAGAAGTCCGGGCAGGAAGCCGCCGCCACCAAGCCGGCCGACGAGGCCGTGAAGCCCGTCCCCCGGGCTTCGGTGATCCACGAAGGGCTGCCCACCCAGCTGCCGGACATCGACCCGGACGAGACCGTGGAGTGGCTCGAGTCGCTCGACGCGATGATCGACGACCGGGGCCGGTCCCGCGCCCGCTACGTGATGCTGCGCCTGCTCGAGCGCGCCCGGGAGAAGCAGGTCGGCGTGCCCTCGCTGCGCTCCACCGACTACATCAACACGATCCCGCCGGAGCGCGAGCCGTGGTTCCCCGGCGACGAGGACGTCGAGCGGCGGATCCGCGCCTTCCTGCGGTGGAACGCCGCGGTGATGGTCTCCGCCGCGAACCGCAAGGGCCTCGAGGTCGGCGGCCACATCGCCACCTACCAGTCCTCGGCGTCGCTCTACGAGGTCGGCTTCAACCACTTCTTCCGCGGCAAGGAGCACCCCGGCGGCGGCGACCAGATCTACATCCAGGGCCACGCGTCCCCCGGCATCTACGCCCGCGCCTTCCTCGAGGGCCGGCTCGGGGAGCAGCAGCTGAGCCGGTTCCGCCAGGAGGTGCAGCACGGCGTGGGGAAGGGGCTCTCGTCGTACCCCCACCCGCGGCTGATGCCGGACTTCTGGGAGTTCCCGACCGTCTCCATGGGTCTGACCGCGCTCAACGCGATCTACCAGGCCCGGTTCAACCGCTACCTGCAGAACCGCGGCATCAAGGACACCAGCCAGCAGCACGTGTGGGCCTTCCTCGGCGACGGCGAGATGGGCGAGCCCGAGTCGCTCGGCGCCATCGGCCTGGCCGCCCGCGAGGAGCTCGACAACCTCACGTTCGTGGTGAACTGCAACCTGCAGCAGCTCGACGGACCGGTGCGCGGCAACGGCAAGATCATCCAGGAGCTCGAGGCGCAGTTCCGCGGCGCCGGCTGGAACGTCATCAAGGTGGTCTGGGGCCGCGAGTGGGACGCCCTGCTCGCGCGCGACGTGGACGGCGTGCTGGTCAACAAGATGAACAGCACCCCCGACGGCCAGTTCCAGACCTACTCGGTCGAGTCCGGCGACTACATCCGCGAGAACTTCTTCGGCGGCGACCCGCGGCTGCGCAAGATGGTCGAGCACATGACCGACGACCAGATCGTCAAGCTGCCCCGCGGCGGGCACGACTACCGCAAGGTGTACGCCGCCTTCGACTCGGCGATGAAGCACACCGGCCAGCCGACGGTGATCCTGGCCAAGACGATCAAGGGCTGGACGATCGACGCCCTCGAGGGTCGCAACGCCACCCACCAGATGAAGAAGCTGACCAAGGACGACCTGAAGAAGTACCGCGACCGGCTGCGCCTGCCGATCAGCGACAAGGAGATCGACGGCGCCGAGGTGGCACCGTTCTTCCACCCGGGCGAGAACTCCCCCGAGATCGAGTACATGATGGAGCGCCGCCGTGAGCTCGGCGGTTCGCTGCCCAAGCGGGTCGACCGCTCGAAGCTGCTCAAGCTGCCCGGCGACGAGGTCTACCACGAGCTCAAGCAGGGCTCCGGCAAGCAGGCGATCGCCACCACGATGGCGCTGGTACGCCTGCTCCGCGACCTGATGAAGGACAAGGAGATCGGGCCGCGCATCGTCCCGATCGCCCCGGACGAGTACCGCACCTTCGGCATGGACTCGATGTTCCCGACGGCCAAGGTCTACAACCCCGGCGGCCAGACCTACGAGTCGGTGGACCGCAAGCTGCTGCTGTCCTACAAGGAGTCGGCGCAGGGCCAGATGCTGCACGAGGGGATCTCGGAGGCCGGTGCGATGGCGTCGGCGACCGCTGCCGGCTCGACGTACTCCACGCACGGCGAGCACATGATCCCGTTCTACCTCTTCTACTCGATGTTCGGGTTCCAGCGCACCGGCGACTCCATCTGGGCGATGGCCGACCAGCTCGCGCGTGGCTTCCTGATCGGCGCCACTGCCGGCCGCACCACACTCACCGGTGAGGGCCTGCAGCACGCCGACGGGCACTCCCCGCTGCTCGCGGCGACCAACCCGGCGATCGTGCACTACGACCCGGCGATGGCCTACGAGGTCAGCCACATCGTGCAGGACGGCCTGCGCCGGATGTACGGCGCCACCGAGGGCCACCCGCAGGGCGAGAACGTCATCTACTACCTGACCGTCTACAACGAGCCGACCGTACAACCCAAGGAGCCGGAGAACCTCGACGTCGAGGGGCTGCTCAAGGGCATCTACCACGTCTCCGTGCCGCCGGAGCTGTCCGGCAACGGCGGCAACCCGCCGAGGGTGCAGCTGCTCGCCTCCGGCGTCGGGTTCCCGTGGGTGACCGAGGCCCAGCGGCTGCTCGCCGAGGACTGGGGCGTCGCGGCCGACACCTGGTCGGTGACGTCGTGGAACGAGCTGGCGCGCGACGCGGTCGCCGCCGAGGAGTGGAACCTGCTGCACCCGTCGGAGTCGGCGAAGGTGCCCTACGTGACGAACAAGCTGAAGGACGTCGAGGGCCCGATCGTCGCGGTGAGCGACTACATGGCGGCGGTCCCGCACCAGATCGCGAAGTGGGTGCCGACCGACTACCACGTGCTCGGCACGGACGGTTTCGGCTTCGCCGACACGCGCGTCCGGCCGCCCGGCGCTTCTTCCACGTCGACGCGCAGTCGGTCGTGGTCCAGGCGCTGGCTGCGCTCGCCGCCCGAGGCGAGGTCGAGCCCGAGGTGGTCCAGGAGGCGTTCGACAAGTACCAGATCGACGACCCCACCGCGGTGCGTGGGGTGAAGCAGGAGGGCGGAGACGCGTAGCGGCCGCCCCGTTTAGTGCGCACTCCCCCGTCCGTTGAGTGCGCACTCCCCGTCCGTTCAGTGCTCGGA
>CAWDDL010000029.1:0-78583 GCA_963801125.1 uncultured Actinomycetota bacterium | reverse complement strand
TCGCCAACGCCTCGTCGATGTCCTGTGGGGCCTTCGCCTCCGGCACGGCTCGCCGTGCAGGTCGAGGGCCACCAGCGACCGATGGGCTCTTCGAGGTGCTCATTGATCGCGTCCAGCGCCCGGCCGACGGCCACGTCACGCTCTCCTCCACGTTGCCCTCGAACAGCCGGGCGGGGGTGTGCACCCCGAAGTAGGTGAGGGTGTGCCTGCCCTTCGCCGCGAGCGCCCGAGGATCGACGGGTCGGTCAACGGTGGCAGTAGACCTCGCCCGGCAGGTTCGCCGGCAGGTTGCCGGCCGCGGCCTCCGCGTAGGCCTGCTGGAGCTGGTTGTAGCCCTCCGCGACGTGCAGGGTCCCGGCGAACGCCTTGCTCGCCGGCATCCCGGACTTCAGGCGGGGGAGCTTCTCGAGCAGCAGGTTCACCTTCAGCTGCGAGCCCTCGGGCCGCTCTCCGGCGTCCTCGCCGAGCAGGACCTGGAGCACCCACGGTGCGACGTTGGAGAGCACGTGGTCGCAGTCGGCCGACTGGAAGCCTTCGCCGTCGTGCCAGGTCACGGTCGCGGTGGCGCCGTCGGTCTGGATCTTGCTGACCCCGGCGCCGGTGACGATCGTGGCGCCCGCGTTCTTCGCCGCGACCGCCAGCGCGTCGGTGACCGCGCCCATGCCGCCGACCGGGACGCGCCACTCGCCGTTGCCGTTGCCGACGAGGTGGTAGAGGAAGCACCGGTTCTGGGTCAGCGAGGCATCGTTCATGTCGGCGAACGTGCCGATCAGGGCGTCGGTGGCGACCACGCCGCGCACGGTGTCGTCGGCGAATCGGTCCTCGATCACCGCGCCGAGGGGGTTGTCGACCAGGTAGTCCAGGTGGCCGGATCGACCAGCTCGCGCATCTCCTTCTGCGTGCGCAGTGGTTCGAGCAGCGTCGGCGCCACGACCCCGGCGAAGTCGGTGACCTCGCCGTAGAACGCGCGCCACGCGTCGTACTCCTGGTCCGACCCGGTCAGCGCGCGGAAGGACTCGGCGGTCGCGGTGCCCTCCGGCCGCTCCACGAACAGCCCGCCGTGCCGGCCGTGCCGCTCGACCGGGGTGTAGGACGCGGTGCTCCGCGAGCGCAGTTCCAGCCCGAGCTGCAGGTCGTCGATGATCTGCTGCGGCATCAGGCTGACCAGGTAGGAGTAGCGCGACAGCTTGGCCGGCATCCCGGCGAACGGTTTCGCGCTGACCGCGGCGCCCCCGGTCTTCGCGAGCCGCTCGAGCACGAGCGTGGAGAGCCCGGCTCGGGCGAGGTAGGTCGCCGCCACGAGGCCGTTGTGGCCGCCTCCGACGATGATCGCGTCGTACCGGGTCGACAGCTGCTGCGAAGTCACGACAGCACGCTACCGGGCGAGCGGGGAATGATCGGGACCTGGTGGAACGTTGAGTATTCAACTACTCTGGCTGAGAACCGGAAGGAATCCCGATGCCCGCCATCACCGTCCCTGACCTGACCGTCCTGCCCCGCGCCACCGGACCCGGCCTGGGCGACGTCGTCCGACCGGTCCGCACGGTGACCACGGCCCCGCGGGGCTACGAGGGCGAGGGCTTCCCGGTACGACGCGCCTTCGCCGGAGTCGACCTGCGCGACCTCGACCCGTTCATCCACATGGACCAGATGGGCGAGGTGGAGTACGCCCCCGGCGAGCCGAAGGGCACACCCTGGCACCCGCACCGGGGCTTCGAGACCGTCACCTACATCATCGACGGCGTGATGGACCACCAGGACAGCCACGGGGGTGGCGGGTCGATCACCGACGGCGACACCCAGTGGATGACCGCCGGGGCCGGCCTGCTGCACATCGAGGCGCCGCCGGAGTGGCTGGTGCAGAAGGGCGGGCTGTTCCACGGCGTCCAGCTGTGGGTGAACCTGCCGCGCGCCCAGAAGCTCGCGACGCCGCGCTACCAGGACCTGCGCTCCGGCGAGCTCGGGCTGCTCAGCACCACCGACGCCGGCGCGCTGGTCCGGGTCATCGCAGGCGACGTGGCCGGCCACCGCGGTCCGGGCACGACGCACACGCCGATGGCGATGGTGCACGCGACCCTGGCCCCCGGCGCCCGGCTGGAGCTTCCGTGGCAGGTCGACTTCAACGCGCTCGTCTATGTGCTCGCCGGCGACGGCACGGTCGGGACCGAGCAGCGGCCGGTCGGCACCGGCCAGCTGGCCGTGCTCGGCGCGGGTGACTTCGTCACCGTCGGCGCCGCCGCCCGGCAGGAGAGCCGTTCCCCGAACCTCGAGGTGCTGGTGCTCGGCGGGCAGCCGATCCGCGAGCCCGTCGCCTGGGCCGGTCCCTTCGTGATGAACACCAAGGCCGAGGTGATGCAGGCCTACGAGGACTTCCAAAGGGGTCGGATGGGCCAGATCCCGGCCGTCCACGGCGCGCCGACCGAGCTGCGGGAGGGCTGAAGCCCCCGGCTCGACGACCTTTTGCAGGGTTGTGCACTGCACAACCCTGCAAGCCCGCCGTGGCCCAATCGTGACCGCGGGCGGCTTAGGTTCTCCGGGTTCAATCCGCCCTGACCCGGGCGGTCCGCACCCTGGAGGGACACGACTTTCATGCGCCATCGCTCACTCACGGCGATCTCGGCGTCCGTGCTGCTGGCCGCCTCGACGTTCGCGCTCGCGGACGCGTCGAGCGCCCAGCCGCAGGACTCGGCAACGTCGAGCACGACCTACACCGGCTCTTTCGCGCTCAGCGGCGACGACGCCCGCAGCTATGAGCTTCCCACCGACGTCCGTGAGGTCTGGTCGGCCACCCGCGCCGACGGCACCACGCAGACCCGCTACCAGCAGGTGGTCGACAACGCGACGGTGTTCGGCGGCCAGATCACGGTGATCAGGAGCTCCGACGGAACGGCTCGCTCCGTCGTCGGGGCCTACTTCCCGGGTCTGGAGCCTGCGAACAGCAAACGGCTGAGCAAGCGGGACGCCCGGGCCCAGGTCGAGCGCCGCGAGGGCACCCACGGCCGCTGGAGCACAAAGCTGCGGATCGACCCCGGCAACGCCAAGCTCTTCTACCAGGTCGAGAGCATCCGCGGTGACTCACGGCCGGTGCGCTGGATCAACGCCGGCAACGGCAACGTGCTCAAGTCCTTCGACGCTCTCGCCCACGGTGAGGGCACCGGCGTCAAGGGCGACACCAAGACGATCGACACCACCAAGAACTCCGCCGGTGACTACCAGCTCGTCACGAGCGACGACCGGCAGGAGACCTACGACGTCCAGAACAAGGCGGTCTCGTCCACGACCAAGGGCGTGCTGATGACCGACGCGGACGACGTCTGGGACTTCAACCGCGGAGTCACCTCGCCGTCCCAGGCCGCCGGTGTCGACGCGCACTACTACGCGGGCGTCGTGGACTCCTTCTACGGCGACGTGTTCAACCGCGACAGCATCGACGACAACGGCATGACGATCGTCTCCCGGGTGCACTACGACCGGAACTACTGCAACGCCTTCTGGAACGGTCTGTCCATGACCTACGGTGACGGCGACAACCGCGGCTGCCTCCCGCTGGCCGGCGGCCTCGACGTGATCGGCCACGAGCTGACCCACGGCGTCACCGAGCACACCTCCGGGCTCATCTACCAGAACCAGTCGGGCGCGCTCAACGAGTCGTTCAGCGACATGATGGGCAACACCATCGAGTACTACGCCGACGGCAAGGGACTCGACCCGACCGTGGAGCCGGACTTCCGGATCGGTGAGGACGTGATCAACCCCGGCACGGCAGGAGCCGGTTTCCGCAACATGGCCGACCCGGCCGAGTTCGGGGACCCGGACCACATGGTCGAGTTCGACCCCACGACCTCGGACAACGGCGGCGTGCACACCAACTCCGGCATCCCCAACCACGCCTACTACCTCACCGTCAACGGCGGCAAGAACGCCGGCTGCACCGCGACCGCGCTGCGCTCGGCCACGCACACCGAGGACTGCGGCGTCTCCGTGCCGGGCCTCGGTCTCGAGCGGGCCGAGCACGTGTACTACGACGGGTTCACCTCGCTGCCGGAGTACGCCAACTTCTGCGACGCCCGCAACGCGACGGTGGCGGCCGCGGGCACGGACGCGGGTGCGGTCAGCCAGGCCTGGTCGGCGGTCGGTGTGCACGACGGCTGCACACCGGGTCAGGCGCCGGCGCCGCCGTGCACCAGCGACGCGAACGCCCAGCTGCCCATCGAGTCGCCGCACCCCTACGGCAACAACGGCGACTGCACCTGGACCTACGACAACGGCACGGCCGGGTTCTCCTTCCACTTCACCCTGCTCGACGTCGAGAAGAACTACGACTACGTCTATGTCAAGGACTCCGACGGCAACGTGCTGGCCACCTACACCGGGACCAAGCACGGTCGCGGCTTCGACTCGCCCTGCATCCCGACCCCCACCGGCTCGGTGCAGCTGACCAGCGACGCGGCGGTCACCGCGCAGGGATTCACGATCGACGCGGTGAATCCCTGCTGACCCCACAGCCGGCCACCGGCTGACGGCTCGGGGCGGTCCCGGACCCCACACGGGGGAGGTTCGGGACCGCTTGCCGAGTCCGGCAGCCGGTGGTCCTCCCGGGCGTTGCCCGGCTCAGTGCGAGTCGGGAACCCGCGGACCTCGTTCCGGAGCAGGACCGCCTCACATAGCGGGACGGCCGGCCCATAACGGACTCGAGCACCTGTCGTTGAGCCGACGTGAGTGATCGACCAGATGCCGAGGCGGCGGTGGCCGTCGTCGGGCCGATGATCGGGCGGGCCCTTCTCGTGGCGGTGGCGGCGGTGGTCCTGGTCGTTGGCTACCTGGTCACCGCCGGTGCCATCGGCGTGACGTCGACCGACCATGCTCCGCGTTCCCCGGCCGAGCAGCGCGCGACTCCCTGGAAGGCGCGCTACTCGCGGCAGTTCCCGGGATGTGTCGCCTCGGTCCTCTGGCCGGACCGCCGCACCCCGATCGCGGTGGTGGTCCGGCTGCCGGAAGGCAGGGTCGAACGGATCAGCCGGGACGCAGCGGCGCACGGAGCGCTGCGGGACAGCCGTTACGAGGACGCCCGCATCATCGGTGCCTGCTACCCGCGGTAGGTAGGCCGCTCGCGGCCACTTGCCGGTCGCGGTCCGGAGGGCAGCCCGGCGCTGACGACGGCTGACGCGGTCTCCGGGCGCCCGACGAGCAGCGGCCGCAATGGGGTGCCGGCGAGACGACCAGGACGACCGCGAACCCGATCACGCCGTACTGCGCGAACAGCCGCAGCGGTTCGTGCAGCCACGGGGTCGCGCGTGCGAAGTCGTTGACCGCCAAGAACCTGTTCACGAGGGTGCCGTCCCGCACGCCGCGGGGCGGAGGACCGGCGTCAGTCGACGCTGCGCCCTGTCGTGCAACCACACCGCTCTGCCGCACACCCTGGCGACCTCGCGGTAGTGCGCGCGCAGCACTCGGTCGAGCCTGCCGTGCGGGTCCAAGCCCCATGTGTCGGGAGGGTCCCACTGGACCACCCAGGTGGGTGCCAGGGATCCGCGGAGCGTGTGCAGCAGCAACGACAGGTGGGGGTCGAGCGTGCGTACCGGCAGGCTCCACGCATAGGGGTAACCGGGCTCGAGGCCGGAGGCGTTGATGACGTTGGCGTGCGTGAAGAGCACCGTGATCGTGTCGCCGGGCCGCGAGGAGGCGCCGATCCAGTGGCCCGTCGCGTATGCCTCGCTCGGTGACTGCGCAGACTCCACCGCGGCCACCGGCGAGAGCGTCATCGTTGTCAGCACGGCGACGACGGCGAGCACTTGGGTGGTCCGCCGCCCGGGCATCCGGGGGCGGGCTCCCAGCCCGACGGCCAGCGACACCATCGGGACCAGGGCAATCAGGTAGTGCGGCCAGAAGTTGCCGCCCGCGGCGATCCCGGCCAGCTCGACGGCAGCCGTGGCGGCGATGGCCCAGGCGATGGGGGAGCGGCGGAGCAGCCTGCGCCGGTTGCGGACCAGCAGGTTCGCGCCGAGGAGGAACAGGCCGGACCCGACGGCGAGCAGGACCAGTGAGACGAGCCGGTGCGACGGGGCGGAGAACGACCAGTGCGCCATGACCACGGCCGCGTCGGAGCGGAACCCGAACATCGCGTAGATCAGCGACACCGGACCTCCGTGGTCGGCCGACCACAGTGCGGCCGCCGCGAACGGGACTGACGCGCCGGCGGCGTAGGACAGCGCCACGCCGGCGGCTCGGCCGGACCGGGGGCTCCTCGGGCCACCCCGGCGGAGGGAGCCGACGACGAGGAGCACGGCGACGAAGACGAAGGCGTCGATGAAGTTCTGCTTGGAGAGCATTGCCGTGGAGGCGGCGGCGCCGCCGAGCAGGGCCAGGGCGAGCCGCGCCCTGCCGGTGCGGGCGCCCCTCAGAGCGCCGACGGTGGCCGCGACGGACAGGGACACGAACGCCGCCGCGACCAGCTCCCCGTTGAGGCGTTGGGCCTGCAACAGCACCGAGGAGCTCAACGCGAACGCGGTCCAGGCGGTCCATCCGGCTGCCCACCGGCCGGCGAGGGTCCGCGCGGCCGTGGCGATGGAGCCCACCAGGAGCACGGCGAGGAGCGCCGCGGCCACGCGGACGCCGTACGTCCCCAGGTGCTCGGCGAAGGCAAACACCGCGATGAGGCCGGGCGGCCGATCGACCCAGTCCGGTCCGTAGAGGTAGGGGCCGCCGGCGCGTGAGTAGCGCGCGACGACCGCGAAGCCGCCTTCGTCGATACCGAGCTCGCGGGTCAGGAAGAGCGCGTGCAGGACCAGCGTCGCCGAGCAGGCGAGCAGCACGGGGTGTCGGCGCGCAAAGGCGGTCACCCGGATGACGCTACGAGGCCGACATGAAGCCGGCATGAAGGCCGGCCCACCCCAGCGGGCGACACGGTGTCAGCCTGCTCCTGGACACGCTGGGATCCGCAGCGGCCGCCCGCCGAGGTCGCCCGGACCGAGCGCGACCGGAGCAGGGAATCGGGGAATCGTCCGCGGGGCCGTCAGCGGTGGGGCATCCTTGTCCGGTGTCATCTCGGGCTTTTCTGGTTCTGGTCGTTCCGCTGGCGGTGCTCGCCTCGCTCCTCGACGTCTCGTCGTTGGCTCCCGGGCTACCGGTCGTCGCGGCGGAACGACGTGCGGCCGCGCACAACGACACCTCCACGCCGTTCAACCTGGTGTCGATGCCGGCGCTGATCCATCACCGCTATGACGGCCGCGGCCTGGTCGTACGCCAGGTCGGCACGGATCCCGGAGTCGTGCACTACTCCATCCGCTACCGCAGCGCTGGCCTCCGGATCACCGGCACGATGACCGCGCCGGCGCAGACGGGTCGCCACCCGGTCGTCCTGCTGGCTCACGGGTACCTCCCTCCGGCGCAGTACCGGTCGCGCAGGTACGGACACCGTGAACGGCTCTTCCTGGCCAGGCGAGGCTACGTGGTGGTGCAGCCCGACTACCGCAACTACGGAGGGTCGACCCAGGAGAGCGACGGCTTCGTGGCCCGTCCGCGGGGCTACCCGGAGGACCTGCTCAACGCGGTCAGGGCGCTGCGCCGTGCCGGACTTCCCATCGTGCGGCGCGGCCCGGTCAACCTGTTCGGCCGGTCCATGGGCGGCGGCGCGGCACTTCAGGCGTTGGCGGCCCGCCCCCGGCTGTTCCGGTCGCTGGTGCTCTCCTCGCCACTCAGCTCGCGCGCCGCCGACACGTTCCACCGCTGGGTGCAGCCGGGCACGCCGCTGTTCGACCGCGTCGTCACCGGCTACGGACGCCCCCACGACAACCCGGCCTTCTGGCACGCGGCCAGCGTCCGGCGCTGGTTCCGCCGGATCGACGTACCGGTGGTCGTCCATCACGGCACCGCCGACGACGTGTGCCCGATCCGGTGGAGCCGTCGCACCGTCCGGGCCCTCCGCGAGCACGGGGCCGGGGCCGAGCTGCACGTCTACCGGGGCCAGGGCCACCGGTTCACCGGCATGGCGTGGAAGCGGATGATGGCTCGCGCCGTGCGCGTCTACGACGGCGCGGCGGCTTAGCGAAGGCCGTCGAAGACGCCGGTTCTCTCGATGAGCTTCCAGGCCTTGTCCGCCCGGTGGGTGGCGAACGGCGGCGTGAGGTGCTCGCGGTCGCGCCAGACGACCTCCCCGTCCACGACCGGCTGGCACAAGGGCGCCGACGGGCAGAACACCGGGTTCAGGTTCACCGTGTAGATGCTGTCGTTCTGCGTGGCCGCGGTCAGGTAGTAGCCGTCGGTGGCCGACGTGTCGGTCGGCACCGGGACCGCGCACTCGTGCGGGTCGTCGGTGCTGGTCATGCACTCGTTGGGGTCGAACGAGTTCGCGGTCACGATCGTCTCGGTGAGCAGGACCCGCCCTGCCACCTTGTCGATCTTGCGCAGGGTCCGTTGGGTGGCCTTGAGCGTGGCCGCCTCGAGGTCGTCGGTGCTGCCGTCCCGGAACTCGAGCTGCTTGCGCCAACGCTTCGCGTCGCGCGGGAAGCCGGCCAGCACGACCAGGTCCGGGTCCAGCTCGGGGAGCACCTTGTCGTACCAGCCGACGCGGGCGGCGGTGCAGCGGGCCTGCCGGTCGGGGGAGGAGTGCACGTTCTTGAGGTTCTCCTGCCACGGGCAGCCGAGCACGGTGTTCAGCGCCAGGGTGAAGTCGTGCTCGCGGGCCAGCTTGAGCCACATGCCGGCCAGCATCGCCGCGTGGCTGTCGCCGACGAGCAGCACCGTCGGTCCCGAGCCGCGGTGCACGACGCAGTCGGCGGGGTCCTCGCGGCACGAGACCGAGCGGCCCTTGTCGCTGGCCACCTGGTCCCAGTCGACGCTCTCGGGCAGGGGCTCGGGCTTCGTGCTCGGGTCGACGGGCACCGAGGAGCCGTTCGTCTTGGCGGCGACGAGGTCGGGAGTGCGGTCCCAGGACAGGATGGCTGGTACGGCCAGCCCGGCGGCCAGGGCGGAGGCCGTGACCCCGCTGACCACCGCGCGCCAGCGGTACGGCTCGAGACGCTTCGCCCGTCGGATGGGCAGCTCGAGGAGCTCGGCGGAGGCGGCGGCCATCGCCGTCGCGAGCACGCCCGCGAGGACGGCCATCACCACCGGCCGCACCTCCAGGACCATGCTCATCACGAGGATGGCGGGCCAGTGCCACAGGTACGTCGCGTAGGAGATCTGTCCGAGGTATGTCGGCACCCGCATGGACAGGACCCGACCGATGGCCTGGTCCTCCTTGTGCATCAGCCCGCCGACGATGAGGACGCACGCCACGGTGCCGACGACCCCGCGTGCCGACTGGGAGAGCGGCATCAAGGTGGTGCAGAGCAGGCCGAACGCGACGGCACCGGCCACGGCCATCGCGACGGCGGCCCGCGCGGAGACCCGGACCGGCCACCAGGACATCGCGAGGGCGAGCAGGACACCGGCCAGCAGCTGGTAGGCGCGCGCGTCGGTGCCGAAGTAGGCGTGCATCGGCACCCGGTCCGCCCAGTAGAACTGCGCCACGAGGGAGAGCATGGTGAGGGCGGCGGTGCCGACGAGAGCGGCCCGCCGACCGCCCAGCTTGAGCAGCAGCAGGAGGAGCAGCGGGAACGCCACGTAGAACTGCTCCTCGATGCTGAGGGTCCAGAAGTGCAGGAACGGGCTCTTGTCCACGTCGGTGGCGAAGTAGTCGGTGCTCTGCGCGATGAACCGCCAGTTGGCGTAGTACAGCAGCGAGGACTGGGCGTCGCCGATCACGGCGACTCGGCGCACCACCGGCACGGTCAGTACGAAGAGCAGGGAGATGCCCAGGATCGCCACCACCGCCGCCGGCAGCAGTCGGCGGACGCGACGTGCGTAGAAGCGACCGATGTCGACCCGCCCCTTGCGCTCCAGCTCAGCCACGATCAGCGACGTCACGAGGTACCCGGAGAGCACGAAGAACAGGTTCACCGCGATGAACCCGCCCTTCAGCTCGGGCACCTTGGTGTGGAACAGGACGATGACGTACATCGCGAGGGCACGCAGGCCGTCCAGCGATGGGCGGTAGGTCAGCGACGTGGCGGTGCGGCTGATGACTCGTCCTTGGTGGTGATCGGCGACGGACCAGGGCCGTGCTTCCGTGCGGGAACGCGCGGTGCCACAGCGGGAGCGGGCTCACTGGCGGTGGTTTACACCTTCCCCGCCCGAACGGTCCCTACACCTCCGGGCCGGGAGGAACGGCCGCAGGCACGACCTGCGCCCTCTTGGGGTGAACGACGGGACTTGAACCCGCGACATCCGCGACCACAACGCGGCGCTCTACCAACTGAGCTACGCCCACCATGTCGCCGGTCGCACGGACCGGCCAACACTCACGTCGGCCCCTCCGAGACGTGCTCGGAGAAGCCGAAGCGAGAAGAAGTGTACCCGCTGTCAGGCGTCCTCGTTGCCGGGGGCGGGAGCCGGGTCGTCCGGTGCCGTCAGCGATCCGCCGTGCTCGTCGGCGAGGGCCCGGGCGGTGTCGGTGTCGGGTCCGGGAGGCGGCACGAACACCGCGGATCGGTAGTACCGCAGCTCCTCGATGCTCTCCTGGATGTCGGCGAGCGCCCGGTGGTTGCCGGTCTTCGCCGGCGCCGCGTAGTACGCGCGGGGGAACCAGCGCCGCGACAGCTCCTTGATCGAGGAGACGTCGACGATCCGGTAGTGCAGGAACGACTCCAGCTCGGGCATGTCACGGGCCAGGAAGGCCCGGTCGGTGGCGACGGTGTTGCCCGCCAGCGGCGGCCGGCTGCCCTCCGGGCAGTGTTCTCGCACGTAGGCCAGGACCTGCGCCTGCGCGTCCTCGAGGGTGATGCCCTCGTCGAGGACCTCCAGCAGCCCCGACACGACGTGCATGTTGCGGACGAAGTCGTCCATCTGGTCCAGGGCCTCCTGAGGAGGCTTCACGACCAGGTCGACGCCCTCGCCGAGGACGTTGAGGTCGAAGTCGGTGACCAGGGCCGCCACCTCGATCAGCGCATCCTTCTCGAGGTCGAGGCCGGTCATCTCGCAGTCGATCCACACCAGACGGTCATTCACGCATGGCAGGCTACTCGACACCCCGACACCCGATCCGCCTCAGGGACCTCTCAGCCGGCTTCCCTAGAGTGACGGCCATGCAGTGGATCGGCATCGTGGCCCGGCTCGTCGTCGGGGGAGTGTGGCTGGCAGCCGGGTTGCTCAAGCTGCCCGACCCCACCGAGAGCGTGAGAGCGGTCCGCGCCTACCAGCTGCTCCCCGAGTCGCTGGTGCCGGTCGTCGGGCACGCCCTGCCGATCCTGGAGATCCTGGTCGGCGTCTGCCTGCTCGCCGGCGTCCTCGTCCGGGCGAACGCGATCCTCTCCACCCTGCTGCTGACCGCCTTCGTGATCGGGATCTCCTCGGCCTGGGCCCGCGGGCTCTCGATCGACTGCGGCTGCTTCGGCGGCGGGGGCGGCCCGGCGGAGAACGCTCGCGCGAAGTACCCCTGGGAGCTGGCCCGGGACTTTGGGCTCTTTCTGCTGTCCGCGTGGCTCGTCTACCGTCCAAGAACGCGGTGGGCCGTCGACAACGAGCTGTTCCCCACCGACTGACCAGACACCGAGAACGGAAGCGCACCCGATGTCGAACAAGAAGTCCAACGCCACCCGCCGGGCGGAGAACCTGGCCGCCTCGGAGCGCGCCGCCGCGATCCGCAAGGAGCACGAGAGGAAGGAACGCCGTCGGCGCACCGTGGTAATCACCGCGGTGATCGGCGTCGTGCTCGCCCTGCTGCTGGCGGCCGGGTACGCCGTCCAGTCCACCCGCGACACCACCGGTCAGACCACCACACCTCCGAGCGGGGTGGTCGACAAGTACGCGGTCCCGCGCGGGCAGGACTCGGCGCCGGTCACCGTCACGGTCTACGAGGACTTCATGTGCCCGTTCTGCGGGGACTTCGAGGCCGAGAGCCGACCGGTCCTGAAGAAGTACATCGACAACGGGGACGTCCAGGTGCAGTACCGGGTGCTGTCCTTCCTCGACCGGGGTTCCTCGGGCACGCAGTACTCCACTCGTGCGATGAGCGCCCTGGGCGTGGTGCTCGACACCTCCGGCCCGGACGTGGCCGGGAAGTTCCACGACCTGCTCTACGAGAACCAGCCCGCGGAGGGCAGCAGCGGCCTGTCCGACAGCAAGCTCATCGACCTCGCGGTGCAGGCGGGGGCCAACAAGGACGACGTCTCGGGCCCGATCAAGTCGGTGCGGTTCGAGCAGTGGGTCAAGAACGCCACCGACGCGTCCTCGAAGGACGGCGTGAGCCAGACACCGACGGTGCTGGTGGACGGGAAGAAGCTGGAGTTCTCGACGATCCCGGAGCTGATGAGCCAGCTGACCGCCGCGATCGACGCAGGCGTCAACAAGTGACCTGACGGCCGGCCCGAGCGTCCGGGCCGGACCCGAAGAATGAGGCCCCGCAAACTCATACTTTGCGGGGCCTCATCTTTTGTACCCCGATTCGCGCGACTGACCCGCGACCGACACGGCTTGCAGCGTGGTCCACGCCACACCGGCCCCGCCGTTGCCGTCAGGTTCTCGCGCGGCACACTTCTGACCATGACTGGCTCGCCGAACCCCCTGTCCGACTTCATCGCCGGCCTGCCCAAGGCCGAGATCCACGTGCACCACGTGGGCTCCGCCTCGCCGCGCATCGTGTCCGAGCTGGCCGCCCGACACCCCGGGACCGTGCCCTCGGACCTCGACGAGCTGCGGGAGTTCTACACGTTCCGGGACTTCGCGCACTTCATCGAGGTCTACCTCGCGGTCGTGGACCTGGTGAAGGACCCCGAGGACGTCCGGCTGCTCACCTATGAGGTCGCGCGTGACATGACGGTGCAGAACATCCGTTACGCCGAGCTCACGCTGACGCCGTACACCTCGGTCCTCGCGGGCGTGCCGATCGAGGCGTACGTCGAGGCGGTCGAGGACGCGCGCGTGGCAGCCGAGCGGGACCTGGGCGTGAAGCTCCGGTGGGTCTACGACATCCCGGGGGAGTTCGGCCTCCCCGCAGCGGAGGAGACGGTCACCTACGCGCTCGAGCACGCCCCCGAGACCCTGATCGGGTTCGGGCTCGGCGGTCCGGAGATCGGCGTCGACCGTCCGCAGTTCAAGCCGGTGTTCGACCGGGCCCGCGCGGCCGGACTGCACAGCGTCCCGCACGCAGGGGAGACCACCGGTCCGCAGACCGTGTGGGACGCCTTGGACGACCTCGGTGCGGAGCGGATCGGGCACGGCACGTCCTCGGTGCAGGACGAGAGGCTGATCGCCCATCTCGTCGAGCGCCAGGTCCCGCTCGAGGTCTGTCCCACCTCGAACATCGCGACCCGGGCCGTGGACGCCCTCGAGAACCACCCCATCAAGCAGATGTACGACGCCGGTGTCCTGGTCACCGTCAACTCCGACGACCCGCCGATGTTCAACACCACGCTGAACCGGGAGTACGAGATCGCGGCCGACCTGCTCGGCCTCGATGCTGCCGGGATCGGCAACCTGGCCAAGAACGCGGTGCATGCCTCCTTCATGCCCGACGCCGACAAGGCGGCGCTCGCCGCCGAGATAGACACCTACGTCTCCGGGTGGCGTGGCTGAACACGTGCCCGCGTGCCCCGCGCCGGGATCAGGCCGCGTACCGGGCGTGATCGGGGAGCAGCCAGGGCAGCGCCGCGCTCGGCACCTTGTGCGTGCCGTTGGCGTCGACGAGGTAGGAGTACCCGTGAGGTGAGCGCCAGAGGTAGGCGCCTCTGTCGAGCTGCGTGAGCTGCCACCGCCCGAAGGTCTTGAGCCGGTGGTGAAACCGAGTCAGCGGTGCAGCGTTGTGCAACCCGGTCTGCCCGGGCGGACCGCCGTCATCGGGTGGGCGGTAGGGGACCGGGTGGTCGATGTCCTTGCCGCGGCCGGTGTTGGTGGCGAACGGGAAGACGTCGCGCGGATTGCTGAGGTGCAGGTGCTCGCGCATCCGCCGGGGGAAGACGTAGCCGTCGACGGGTTCGATCGTGGTGGCCAGGTCGATGACCGGGGTGACGGCGACGCGCCGCTGTCCGAGCAGCCGGCAGGCCTGCCCGAGTGTCAGCGTGCCGATGCCTTCGACGTGCGCGGAGCCGCGACCAGTCTCGAAGGCGTCACGGTCGATGTGGACGTAGAGCGTGGCGCGTGGGACGAGTCGCGCAAGGCCGGGACCGCCGAGGCGGTCGAGCAGCTGAAGCGCAGACCGGAGGTCCTCCGGGCAGCGAGGTATGACGGCGGACGTCCCTCGCCACACTCGGCGGCGGCTTCGCCCGAGGCGTCGGCGTCGAGGTCCCCGTCCGGGTCTGGGACGTCGGGACCCGTCCCGGCGGCTGCCGGAGAGTTGGCAGCGGTGTGCTGGGCGAGCAGGGCGAGCGCGTGGGCGGGATGGGCCAGCAGGCCCAAGGCCGATGCACGCCGCGGTCCGATCTCCCGGGCGTCGCCTCGATGCGCGAGGATCTCGGCGAGCCGGTCGATCACCGCGGTGAGGTAGATGATCTCGCCGGCGGCGGCGCGCGCAACCAGAGTCTTCAAGCCGTGCTCACCGCTCTGGGTCGACCACACGCCCTGCGTCGTCTCGGCCTCGTGTCGTCGCTCCTCGGCCGCTCGCGGGTCGGCGTCGATGATGAGGCGCTCGATGTGCTCGACGAACTTCCCCCACGGCAGCGTGGTGATCCAGTCGAACGACTCCTCGTCGACCCACCGCGCCTGCTCGAGTGTGAGGCGGAGCTCCTCGCGACCGACCAGCCGCGCCGTCTCGAGGGCCTTCCACGGCTCGACCTCGCCCTTCAGCACGCGAGACCAGAGCAGGGGGTGCCGGTGGCGCAGGTTGGCCACCTTGCGCAGCTGGTTCCTCCCGGCAGCCGGGTGCATCTCCAACAGGGCCGCGAACTCCGCGCAAGCGAACTCCGTGACGAATGGCGTGCCGTCGGCGCCGGATTGCACGGTCCTCTCGGTCCCCGCAAGCACGCTGCCCGCGCCCTCGGCGTCGGGCTGGTCCTCGGGGCAGTGCAGGTCGAGCCAATGTGCCGCCAGCACGATCTGACGCGACTCGATGGCCAGCTGCTGCTCGTGTCCTCGAGCGAGGGCCTCGCAGAGCCCGGCGACATCGTCAGGCAGGTCGCCTGTGATGTCGGGCCACTCGATGCTCTCGCTCATGTCGAGGACACTAGAGTGGCCCACCGACAGTTTTCGAACGCCTGCCTCAATGAAGGCGCCCCCGGTAGGACTCGAACCTACGGCCCACAGATTAGAAGTCTGTCGCTCTATCCAGCTGAGCTACGGGGGCGGGGGATAGGTATTCGCATCGGGAGAACTCTCGGGATAACCCCGATGTGGTTCGATGCGAATCTCTAATCCGGGTCCAGCGTAGTGGAGGCGGACTACCGACTCCGGTCTCCCCGCAGCTGCGCGACGTCTGGGTGCTCGTGCTCCCCACCAAGGACATGGTCCTGGAGACCGCCACCAAGCTGGCCGGCAAGGTGGAGAACATCGACCCACGGCTGCGGCAGGCCGCCGGTGGGGAGCAGTTCTACAACACCGCCCCGCTGACGATGACGAGGCTTCTGGACGACCCGTCTAGCATCGCCGACAACCTGCACGCCTACCTGCGCACCGCGGCCGTGCTGACGTTCACCCCGCGCCGTCTCCAACCTGGAGATGGGCTACCCCAACGAGGAGCTGGTGCGCCGGTTCTCCGAGCTGGTCGACGACGACTCCGGCCGCTGGCAGATCACGACCCACAGCTCGATCTACATCCTCGACCTCGGCCAACGCACCCTGCTTCGCATCCCCGGCGCCACCGGCGACCCTGGCCCCAACGCCGAGACCGGAGCAGTGCGGCCCGTCAACGTGCTCGAGCGCGACCGACAGCTACAACCGATCCGGGAAGGCGGAGAGGCGGGTCACCAGATGGGTGACCCGCCTCCTCGGGGTGAGGATCGTCGCCGCCGCTCCGTGGGGCGGCGACGACGGTGTCACTTCACGAAGCCGTACAGCACCGAGTGCGCGACGTCACCGAGGCGCAGGGTGGCGTAGGTCCCGCCACCGTGCCCGGTGGGGTCGAACGTCACCGTGACGGTGGTGCTTCCGCCGGCCGGCACCTCCACCTTGTCGGCGCTCACGTCGAAGGCGTCGGCGCCCTCGCCGTCGATGCTGACCGCTAGGTTGACTCCTCCACCGGTCAGGTCGGTGATGGTGATCGGCTTGGCCAGCGGCTTGCGCGACAGCTTCGGCACGGCGCCGAAGGAGGTGCTGACCGAGGACAGCGCGACCTGCGCGTTCACCGCAGCGTCCACGTCGTCGAGCCCGGCACCGATGATCTGCGGGTCGGTGACGGGAGTGCTGCCATCCTCGTAGCTCGTCAGGCCATCCTCCTGCGCGGTGTTCACGATCGCCGAACGGACCTGCTCCGCGGACCAGTCGGTGTGCGCCGCGCGGACGACGGCAGCCGTGCCTGCCAGGTGCGGGCTGGCCATCGAGGTGCCCTGGAAGAACGCCCAGCAGGTGTCCTCGCCCGGGCAGTAGCTCAGCGGGATCGAGGACAGGACGTTGACACCCGGCGCCACGAGGTCGGGCTTGACCCGGAAGTCCACGTCGGTCGGGCCCTGGCTGGAGAAGCCGGCCATGATGTTGTCGTTGCCCGTGCGTGCGTAGGACGCGGTCGAGCCGATCGTGACGTCCGAGCCGGTGGCCGCAACCATCGCGTCCTTGACGCCCAGTCCGACCATCACGGCAGGTTTCGAGGTCGTGTGGCCGTCGCCCGCCATCGCGACCGGGTCACCGGCGACGTTGTTGACCACGATGGTCGCGACGGCCCCCGCCTGCTCGGCGAGGTACACCTTGGTGCCGAAGGTGCAGGCTCCGCGCGAGACCAGAGCGATCTTGCCGGTCAGGTCGTCGGGGTACTCCCCGCTCGCGCAGCCGGTGCCGAGAGTACCGCCCGTGCCCACGATCCCGAGGTGGGCGGTGAGGTCGGCCGTCGGGACAGCGAAGTCACCGGTCGCCGCCAACGTGCTGGTCCCGGAGTAGCTGACCGGCAGGCCGACGAAGTGGCCCACCGAGGAGGCGCCGGCGGTCAGCGCCCGCTCGGCCGAGCCGGGGGAGCCGACCGTGTAGTGGCCGGGGCCCTCGTTGCCCGCCGACACCGCGACGACGATGCCGGCGCGGTCGAGGTTGTCCACCGCCATCGTGAGCAGGTCCTGGACGCCGCTGGCCCCGCCGCCGAGACTCATGTTGATGACGTCCATTCCGTCCTCGGCCGCTGCCTGCAACGCGTTGAGGATGTCCTCGCTGCGGGCGTTCTCGATGTCGCCGGGGAACACGTTGTAGCTCCCGAGCTGAGCGGCCGGCGCCACACCGCTGGGCGCGTAGCCGTCGGGGCGTGTGGAGATGTCGACGCCGTTGACCGTGGCGGGCGTCTGGTAGTCGCAGGCCACGGTGCCGGCGACGTGGGTGCCGTGGTCCTGAACCGCTTCAGCGCTGTAGCCGAGGTTGGCTGCCTTGTTCGCGAACACCTTCGCGACGATCACCTTGTTGTTGGTGAACCGGTGGTCGCCGAGCTGCTTGGGCACGTCGAAACCCTCGTCGTCGAAGCAGGGGTGGTTGATGTCGATGCCGGTGTCGACGATCCCGACCTGGACGCCTGCCCCAGCGTTGGCGTACCCGCCGACCTGATCGGTCTCCCACGCCGTCGTGGCGTCGATCAGCGACAGGTCGGGGTCGTCGGCGGTGGGCGTGTAGAGCGCCTCGTAGGACACCGAGACCACGTTCGGCGCCGAGCGCAGCGTGGCGAGCGACGTGCCGTTGAGCTTGACGGCCACGGCGTTGACCGCGACGTCGTACTCCGAGGTCACCCGAGCGTCCGGTGCGTTGTCGCGCAGCCACCGCTTGAACGCGTTGCGTTGGGCTGCCAGCTTCGCGCGCTCGTTCTTCACCTGGGCGCTGCGGAAGGCGATCGGCTTACCGTTCCCGGCCGCGGTCCGCGGGCTCGTCGCCAGCGGCGCCTGGCTCAGCTGCACGATCGCGCTCGCCTGATCCACGCCGCCGTGGGTGCGGGTGGCGTCAGTGTTCGGGTCGACCCCGTCGCCGTGCTCGGAGGCAGCGGTTGCGGTCATCGTTCCGGTCGCGGCGAACGCGAGAGCCGTACCGGCGGCCAAGGCGGCTACCAGCCGCCGCTTGTTTGGTCGTGTCACGAAGTCCCCCATTTCGGGCTTTTAGTGCGAGCCGGCTATGCCCGATTCGCAGTCGTGGCTGGAAGGTAACCCCGAACACCCAGCCCGGGGAATGGCGCGCCGGCAAAAACAAAGGATGTAGCCGCGTCACGCAACCGCGTTGGCGAATTGGGCGCAGTCTCGCTTCACCCTGACGCCCAGGGTGGATTGGGCCGACGCGGTTGCGACGCGAGGACGGCCTCCGGCGGTCTGCGGATACTCCCCGGGACTCTCCTGGCACCAATGGTGGGGACCGTCGCGGGTCGTATTCCGAAGTGCCCGGTCCGCGTTCCCGGTCGAGAGTTGAGGGCCGATCCGGAAACGAGAAAGTGCGCGGTCAGAACTGGATTTCCGATCCCCCCGGGGGCGGGGGACAGGAACTCACAACGGACTAAACATCGGGCAAACATCGGTGTGATTTCAGTTAGGCGCCATCCTGACCCAGGCTCAGTATGCCGGATCAGTGCCCGTGGCCTCGGTCGCCGGGGTCGACGCACTGTTCCCGGTCCGCCCGGCATTACAGACGTCGCCCCCCGATGCGATTGAGGTGCGGACGTAGCTGAAGTCCGCGACCCGCCGGGTGTTGGGCGCAGCAGCGTTGAAGTCGCGGTCCAGCGGGCCTGGCGGCGCAGGTGCGCGGTCATCTTCCGGCGACCGTAGAGCCCTCGGGGGTGCCGCGGGTCGCGAGCAGGGCGTCGATGACGACCGCGTCGGACACGGTCCGGGCCCCGACCGGACGGTTGGCCTGTCGCCAGGCCCGATACGTCCGCGCCGCGACCGGACAGCCGTGCTCGGTGAGCACCCTGCAGGTCGACTCGACGGCGTGGCCCTCCGCTCTCATGTCGCTCTCCTCGCTCGAGGTCCCGGGCCGGTCGCCGGCGTCGATGTCGGCCTGGACGACCCACCGACGCACGGTCTCCTTCCCGATCCCGAGCTGGTCAGCGACGGCCTTCGCAACCGCGGTCACCGACGGGTAGTCCGACCGGTGCTCAGCGACCATCCGAAACGCCCGATCCTTCAGGGCAGGGGCCACCTTCTTGGGCAGGTGCTCATCCTCCTTGACTCACACGCAAGCGGCGTCAAACCCGTGACGGTTCACTTGCATCGGCTGGCGGTCCGGGCTGAGGAGTCGTATACATCTAGGTGAGGCTGAGGAGCCCCCAAAGACCGGTGCGGGTCGCGAAGGGAGTTGGTCGAATGACTGAGGAGGAGCCGCTGATCGTCCGGGTTCAGGCAGTCGAAGCCGAAGACCAGGGCGACCTCTTCGAGGTGACCACATTCCTTCGCGATGAGTTGCTCAACCTCGACGTGGCCGACGTTCGCCCAGTCGATAGCCAGGATGCCCCCGACGGCGCCAAAGGGGTCGGCGTCGTCGCCGGCTGGCTCGCGGTTCAGCTGAGCTCCGGTGAAGCCATCCGGG
Source organism: uncultured Actinomycetota bacterium (assembly GCA_963801125.1). Classification (GTDB taxonomy): domain Bacteria; phylum Actinomycetota; class Actinomycetes; order Propionibacteriales; family Nocardioidaceae; genus Nocardioides_B. Next base: position 58,927 of record CAWDDL010000029.1, on the reverse strand, counting down.
CTGTGGTCGAGTGGCTTCGCGGCTGGTCGGCGCGACGGCGCCGAGAGGTCGAAGTCAGCATCGGCGGCGACACGATCAAGCTCTCCGCGGCCTCCGCGACGGAGCAGCAGAGGATCATCGATGCCTGGATCGCCAGACACGCGGCCAGCACCTGAGCTTCCCGAGGAGCGCCGCCTTGCCCTCGTGATCGCGACGCAGTCCTATGAGGACCTTTCGTTGCGGCGGTTGCGGTCCCCCGGCCGCGATGCTGAGGACCTTCGGGGCCTGCTCGCCGACCCCGAAATCGGCGGCTTTGCCGTCACCTCGGTGATCGACGGCACCTCACAGGCGGTGCGGATCGCGGTCGGCGACTTCCTCGCGGATCGGCAGCCTTCGGACCTCGTCCTCGTCTACTTGTCCTGCCACGGACTGGTCGACCTGCGCCGTCGCCTGTACTTCGCCGCCCGCGACACGACCAAGGAGCGCCTCGCCGCGACCGGTGTCGAGGCCCAATGGCTCCTCGACCAGCTGGAAGACTGCCGGGCCAGGCGACAGGTCCTGGTGCTGGACTGCTGCTTCAGCGGCGCGTTCGCGGTCGGTTCGAAGGGCGATCAGGAGCTGGGCTTGGGCGAGCGCTTCCTCGGGCAGGGACGCGGGCGGGTGGTGCTGACGGCTTCCCGCGGCAGCGAGTACTCCTTCGAAGGGGAACTGGTTGCGGGCCAGGAGGTGCCCGGATCGGTCTTCACCCATGCGCTCGTCGACGGCATCCGCTCCGGCAACGCAGATCTCGACCGCGACGGCTACATCTCCGTCGACGACGCCTACGGCTACGCCTTCGACCTGGTCCAGTCCTCAGGCGCGCAGCAGACGCCGCAACGCTGGCTCTACGGCGCCGAGGGCACGATCCTTCTCGCCCGCAATCCGGCCGGGGTCACCATCACACCAGCAGAGCTGCCCCAGGGCATCACCTCGGCGCTCGACAGCTCCTACCTTTCTGTGCGGCTCGGGGCCGTGGACGCGCTGGCCGAGTGGCTCGCGGACGAGGACCCCGCCCGCGCGCTCGCGGCCCGTCAGGCGCTCACCGAAGTCGTTGACAACGACCGGCCAGAGGTCGCCGCCCGGGCTCGCGAACACCTCGCCACGCAGGCGGGCAGGATCCGAGCTTCCTCCCGCTCGGACACGTCCTCGCAGTGGGTCGGCCTCCCTGCCGAGGAGTCGACGGTAGTCGCCGGTGGTGGCTTGTGGCGTCGTGCCTGGCTTCCGTCGAGCCGTCGCGGCTGGATGATCACGGCAACAGTCGTTGTGATGGTCGCCGCGCTTGCCGGGGTCTTGCGGGGTGTCTGGCGGTCGGGGGAGAACGGGGGTGGACTCGCGGGTGGTGCCAGGCAGGGCACGTACCAGGCGTCGGGTCCATGGCGGTTCGAGATCCACGACCGGATCTCGGGGAACGACAACGGGTGCAACGTCGACCTCGGGCTGGACGGGAGCGATCGCACCTGGCAGTGGAACGACCTGTACGGCGTCAATGCGTTCCAGATTCCTGAGGAGGGCACCTTCCGCTGGAGCGTCAACGACTCCGGCTGCGAGATCGTCACCCGGGCGACGCCCGGGTCGGCGACTCTGCCGGCGACGTTCCCCGCGTATCAGGGGGACTCCGACGCGTTCGAGGTCAGCGGGCAGTTCACGGTCGAGGTGCGACAGTGGGAGCGAGCCGACAGCTGCGAGCTCACCCTGAGGGATCCCAGCGAGACCAGGCCATCGACCAGCGTGGACATCCAGACCGCAAGGACGGACCAGCCCACGGTGGTGCTCGACCCGGCCGGTCTCAGCCTGGTCTACCTGCAGGATCTGAGTTGTGAGGTCCGCGTCACCAAGTGAGCCTCAACGACGCGTGAAGGGCCCGGAGGTGGTGTCTGCGACGACCTCGATGAACGGTTCGCCCTGGTCGAGATCGTCGGTGGAGATCAGCGACGCCGCCTGTTCGAGGGCGCTCACCAAGGTGGCTCGGGGTACGGCGGTGGCATCGCTCTTGCCATGCACTCCGGGGCGCGTCGACATGAGCGCGGTCAGGCGCGGAGCTTCGGGTGCGCGATCGAGCCACAGTGCGTGCAGTGAGCGGGGGGTGGCGTTCCGGCTGCCGTGGTGGCCGACTTTGTACAGGTCGATGTCCTGCAGCTTCGTGCGTAGTTCGGGCTCACCGTCGAACCTGTCGAGGGTGTACTGCCAGTTCTCGATCTGCGCGTCGCCGGGGAAGAGCATGGAGAGGTTCCCGACCTCGAGGAGGAGGACCAGGCTGGTGTTGTTCAGCACGTCATCGAGGTGTCGCACGAGCCTGGCAGCCGAGTGGGACCGTTGCCCGGCGAGGCGCTCGACGAGCCATCGGACTGGGCCCGGGCCGAGGTCGACGTCGGAGAGTGCCCCGGAGGACCCCGGTGTCCCGGCCGCCGCCTTGAGCGAGGCCCCCAGTCGGAGCATCCAGAACTCGTCCTCGTCGACCTCACGCTGGCGGGCGACGTCGGGCGCCTGCTCGACGGTGGGTGGTCCCAAGACGGTGACGGAAAGGCCCGGCACCAGGTCGGTCGTGCCGGGGTCGCTTCCGGCGAACAGGTAGCGTCCACGGTCTCCCTCGGAGAGCTCGTCGAGGAGAGCGACGGCGTCGGCGTTCTTGAGCTGTTCCTCAGCGGAGGCGAGGACGTCCTTGTGGAGGGCGCGGTGACCGCTGAGCTGTTCCGTGGCCGCCTGGGCGTCGGCGAGACTGGCGGCGAAGGAGCGAGATGCCGCCCCGACGAGGGGGTCGGCGCCGGTGCGGTCTGGCCCGGTGGCGTCCGGCTGGAGCGTCGGGTCCTCGGTCCACGGCCGGAGCACCAGCTTCGGTGACAGTCGACGCAAGGTGTCGCCGCCGGTGGCGTCGCCGCAGCCGGACAGGTGGTCCTTGTGTCGATGGGTCACGGCGAGAACGTCGAGCACCCCTTGCGTGTGCTCTTCGATCAGCGCGGCAACGTCGCGCACCCGCCCCGCGGCCCGGCCCTCCCGCGCAGACCGGGTCGAGCCGTAGTCGATGAGCAGGTGGCGTTCGGAGCGCCCGTCCGGCAGGGGCTCGTCGTACTCGAGGGAGATCAGGATGCAGTCACCGAAGCCGACCTGGTACATCCGGACCCGTACCGTCACCGGTGTGCTCACCACGCCTCCCCGGACAGCCGTTCGGTGTTGTGCAGGTCGGCGAAGACCTGTCCGCGGGCGGCGCCGTCGGAGAAGCCGAGGCGCTGCCGGGAATCATGCCGACCGGTGTGCTGGAGGTACTCGAGCCGGCGCAGCTGCCGCCACCAGTCGCCGAGGTCCTTGCGCAGGTGCAGCCTGAGGTGTCCGAACTGGTCGAAGACCAGGGTGCCGCCGCCGAAGAGCTGCACCGGGGTGTCGGCCCCGACGCCGTCGGGCACGTTGAGGCCGGAGATCCGCTCCAGCTCGCCGGCGCGCAGCTCGAGCATCTGGATGTAGGTGGCGACCATCTCGGAGACGATCAGGCCGTCGGGGCCGATGCGCTGGTTCGGCGTCACGTTGTCCACGAGCGTGTAGTAGTCGGAGTCGATGCCGAGGCGGTGGGTGTTCTGCCAGAGGAACCGGAACACCTCGTCGGGGTTGGAGCGCAGGGCGGAAAAGTTGATGCCCAGGTAGTCCGGTGGCGCCTCGGCGTCGAGTGCCTTGTCGGGCCAGTCGCCGGGCACCTCGACGCCGGCCTCGGCGAAGCGGGCGACCAGCATGTCGCGGTACTTCAGGTCGTCGTCGGGCGCCACCGCGACGTCGGCCAGCAGTACGGCGTAGAGCAGGTCGGGCAGCTCGAACTCCACGGGCGGCAGGTAGTCCAGTCCCCGGATGAGCATGGTGAGCAGCTGCGACGCCGCCTTCGCGCCCTCCTCGGCCGCGCGGGCACGATCCAAGGTCGCCTCGAGGTGGTCCTCGCCCGGCGGGAACAACGCGACCAGCCGCTTGAGCCAGATGTCGAGGAGGACGTCGAGCACGACGGCGACCAGAACCTCCCCGCGCAGGTGCGGTTCGGCGAACTCGGGCCGAGAGGCCCAGTCCGGCGGGGGTGGTTCCAGCGCGGACCGGCGCAGCGCTCCTCGACCGTGGGTGAGCACCTGCCCGATCTGCTCCGCGACCCCGGTGAGCATGCCACCGCGCAACTTCTCCAAGGTGAGGTTCTGGCCGCTGATCCGACCGTTGAGGTCCGCCGGCCCGAGAGCCTGCTCCACCACGGGCGCCATGGAGAACACCGACAGCAGCGCCACCACGTCCGCGAACCCCTCGTGCAGCGCAGCCTGGTCGGGCAGCCCGGGCTCCAAGAAGCGACGGCGCAGTCCGTCCAGCACCGCATGGGTGGTCTCGTGCACGACCACGTCGTAGCTCAGGCAGGTGAAGACCGGTGCCCGGCCAGCGACGGCCGGCACGTACCCGAACAGCAGCGCACGGTCCTCGAAGGAGTAGTAGGCGTTCGCCTCCGCGAAGGCGTGCGGGACCAGGTGGAGGTGGTGACCGGAGAAGCCCCAGGGCAACCGCCGACCCAGCGCCGACTCAAAGGTCGCCAGTGTGCGGGTGGCTACCGTGTACACCTGCTGGGCGTGGAAAGCGAAGTCGGTGACCAGCTGGGCGTCCGAAGCCGTGGCATAGGGGTCACGGTCGGGGGTGGCCCGATGCAGCAGGTAGCGCCCCGCGGAGGCGTCGAAGTCGACAACGTGGAACCGGGGTCCGCGCGGTCCGTCTTCCATCCGCGACCACGGCACCCTGATGCTTGCCGTCAGGATGTTCCCGTCATCACCGGTCACGGAGGGGTCCTGAGCGATCACCCGAAGGTTCCGGTGGCTGCGGTTCTGTTCCCCGGACATCTCACAGTCCTCCGGGGCGGTACGGGTCGGGGCTCCCGGCGGTGCCATCGACACGATGCTGGACCGACGGGTGGAACGTGTCGCCCGGGCGGGGCACCCGGGGACGCCACCCCGGGCCCGCGAGCGCCCACGGCCACCGGTGGTGATGGATCTCTCCGTCCACCGCGTACGCCGCCGGCAGGGCGAGATCGGGTGCGACACCGAGCGTCTTCTTGTAGCGGCGGGCGTCGACCGCCAGCCCCGCCGCGGCCGCCTCCGTCACCATCCACTCCAGGGAGAGGTCGGCCAACCGGTGCTCGGGGTACAAGCCTCCCACGTCGCAGTGCACGCCGGGGAACCACACCTCGGCCAGCGCGCCGCCGCGTTCGGCCACCTGGGTCGCGTCGAAGCGGTAGACCCCGAAGGGTGCCCGGTTCTCGTCGAGTGACATGGCGTGCCGCCCGACGGCCACGTTGGACACCTTCCGGGTGAAGGGCCAGTGGGCCTGCTCGAACTGCGCCTTCACGTTCAGCCAGCCCACGGACTTGACGGTGTCCCACAGGCCGAGGAAGGCGACGTTCCGGGCGAACCTTTCGAAGTCGGGGTTCCCGAAGGTGTCGTCGAAGCCCTGGCGCTTGTGCCAGAACACCTTCTCCTCGGCTGGACTCAGGTCACGACGCGTGTTCCTCGCGTACAGCTTCAGCGCGTACGGCACGAGGTTCTCCGCCCCTGGCCGCAGCAGACCAACGGTGCGCAACATGCCGGCCAAGGTCAGCGCCGTGTAGGCGCCCCGGCTGAAGCCGAACACCATCACCCGGTCGCCGGCCTGGTAGTGGTTCATCAGCCAGGTGTAGGCCTCGGCGATGTTGTCGCGGATGCCGTAGCCGACGACCAGCCCCCCGGCCCGGGTGAGTGCCTGTCCGGTTCGTGTCGTGGCGCTACGAGCGCCCATCGTGCCCACGCCGGGGTCGTAGTACGTCAGCTGCGCGGTGGTCTTTTCGCACACGTCGTAGATCCGGACGACATTGGTTGAACCTGTCTCCGGCTCGTTGCTCGTTCCGTCCAGACAGACGACCAGATTGCGACCCACCGAAACCTCCACTCGCGCCCGGCCGGCCCGCAGACAGCCCGGGCCAGATCACGCTGTCCGGTGTCTTCAAAGAGTGGCAAGACCTGGATCCAATACTCCTCGCCGACGCCGCGTCGGTAAATGCCCCGGGACCAGCAGGTATTCGTAGCGGCGAGCGGCCAAACGAAGGCGCTGGCGGTGGATAATCGAACCCGTGAGCCTGCCCGCCTCCGTCGAAGGTGTCGTTGCTCGGCTGCGCGAGATCGACGCCGCTCTTCCGGCCGACGACGGGGTCGCGGTCTTCAACCGGATGTATCTCACGGTCACCGAGCGCATCGCCGAGATCATCGCGCGCCAGGCCGAGGGCGCCCTGTTCCACGACACACAGGTGATGGCCGACCTCGATGTCCGATTCGCGAACCTCTGGCTGGCGGCCTACGACGCGGACGCTGAGGGGCGGGCCGCTCCGACCGCCTGGCGCCCGTTGTTCGAGGCGCGCCGGGGCGTTCGGATACCGGTGCAGTACGCGGTCGCCGGGATGAACAGCCACATCGAGCACGACCTGCCTGTCGCCGTCGTGGCCACATGCGAGGCGCGCCGTCTGGAACCGGAGGGCTTGCACCACGACTACGAGGCGGTCAATGACGTCCTCGCCCAGGTCGAAGGTCCGATCCGGCGGTCCTTCCTCGATGCGCTGGGTCGCGAGGTCGACGACAGGCTCGGCCCGGTCGTGCACCTGGTAAGCGCCTGGAACATCGACAAGGCGCGTGACCTCTCGTGGGTGACCGTGGAGACCCTGTGGGTGCTTCGCCGGACGGGTTTCCTCCGCGACCGTTTCCTCGACGGCCTCAGCCACACCGTCGGCATGACCTCCAGGGCGCTGCTCAGCCCGCTCTCCTGAGGTATATGCCTGTGGTTCGGGAGGCCATGGCAACCTGAGCGCACCCACGATTCTGTTCAGGAAGGGCAGGTAGACGGGATTTGTGCGCCCCCGGTTGCCGGGGTCCTGTCGGCCAGGCTCTCGGAGGGTGGCGCGACTATGGGTGGTTCAGCCGGATGGCGTGAACGTCGGCGCCGTCGGCGATGGTCGAGGTGAAGAACGCGATCACGTCGTCGCCCGAGATCGTCGCCAGCCCCATGTAGTCCCCGAGGAACAGTCCGCGCGGTTCGCCGGGCGCGAAGAAGGAGATCGGTGCCCGGTAGAGGTCGAACGGGCCGGCAAGGTGCTGCTCGGGTTCCCAGGTCAATGCGCCGTCATGGGAATGGCGCACCCAGATGTCGGTCGTGGCGATGTCGTCGGACGGATCGTTGTTTCGGTCGTCGAAGTAGGTGAGCACGACCGTCCCGATCTCGGTGACCTCGACGGCGTGGTTGTACGCCTGGGTCGTGGGACCTCCCGTGGACACGACGGTCGGCCCGCTCCAGTGGCGGCCGTGGTCGGTCGACTTCGCCATGACGATCTTGTTGCGCGACGTACCGAGGCCGTCGGCCCACACCACGTAGATCGCTCCACTCACCGGGTCGATCGAAATGTCGGGGATGTAGTCGCCGGCGCGGATCGGGAATCCGTCATCTGGCACCAACAGCGGAGCCGTACCAATGTTGCCGAGCCGGGTGGGCCCAGACCAGGTCTGTCCTGCATCGGTGGAGCGCATGACCGCCATGTACACGCCGTTGGCGTTGAGGCCGGCTCCGGTGAAGAGGTTGGCCGCGACGTTGTACAGCGTGCCATCGGGACCGACCGCAATCTGGTTGCCCTGGAAGAAGGAGTTCGACCTGCGCATAGGGGCCGGCGTCGACCAGGTCTTCCCGCCGTCGGTGGTGCGCGCAATCATCGGCATGCCCCGGTAGGCGAACGAGCGGAAGTCAGCGGTGGGACTCTGGCGGCCGACGTTCGGGAAGGTCCCGCGGATCCACGTGGCGTAGGCGTACCCGCCGCGGGTCGGGTCTCCAGTGATCGAGATCTTGTCGTTGAAGATTCCGCGGTCACCCTCGTCCTCGATGAGGAGTTTCGGTTCGGTCCACGACGTGCCGTCCCAGGTCGACACAGAGACTGCAGAGAGACCGAGCGCGGCCGAGTCGATCGGCTGAGCGAGGAAGTAGAGATTGCCGGCCTTGTCGTAGGACACCCACGGGTCGGTGACACGGCCGAACCGGGTGGGTCCGCCCTGGCAGGCGCTCCACGGCACATCCGCCGTCTTTGTCCATGAGTTTCCGCCGTCGCTCGACATCCACGACGAGAGACCGCGCGCACCGCCGTCGGGCCAGCGGTCCTGCTGCGTAGCGCCGACGATCTCGTCGGGATTGGTGGGGTTGACCGCCAGCTGCGGCTCGACCTCGGTGTCGGCATACGCGGTGGGGAAGCCGGGTGCGGACCCGAAGGGGCAGTCGACCAGGCTCGAGGGCGAGCTGACGATCGTGTCGGCCTGCAGGGAGTAGGGCGTCCCATCGGCGGCGGTGGCGCCGTTCCCCATGGTGGTCACGGCCGTGAGGGCCAGACCTGCGAGCAGCGCCAGCGACATCCGCGTTCTTCGTGCGCCAGCCACGGCGCTGTTGGGTGTTGTGGATGTGTAGTGGTGCATCGTCTCCACCCCCCCCGACTGGGGGCCTATCGCTGCGTTCGGTCGCAAGGCGCTCGCGTCCGTCAATCGTGGATCCGTGACCGGACGGGAGCAATAGCCTCTTGTGACCACACATCCCTGGGGGTCTGCGGTCGCGAGAACCGCCAACCGGTGATGCACTCACCGATGGCTCGGTCGGCCCTGCAAGTCCGATGTTTCTGGCGCAAGGGGTTCGATTGCGTGCCGCCGCTGGCACGCCCTTGGATCAACCTGCGGGGCCTCCTGATGCCCCGCGATAGTGCAGGTGGTGACGCCGTGGCGGCTCTGACCAAGGGTGTGCGCCCCGCGTTGGTTACGTCGCTGTCGGGGTACTCGTCGACGAAGTCGGCGCCGACCCCACGAGGGCGAACTTGGCCGGAGTAGGCGAGCGTGCTTCCGACTCCCCGTGACCTGTGATCCGTGACCCGTCGTGCCTGGCAGGCGGTAAGACGCGTCGAGTAAGCCTCACGAGCTCGGCTAGCTCGGCCGACGGATCTCGAGGTTGCAGAGCTTCCGCCAACTGCAGTTCCCGGGCTGGTCGACGGGCCCACCGCACGGCGGTGGGGGGTCTGTATGGGGGGAGGCGCCACTCCACCGGCAGAGGCGGAACAGCGAGCCGTCCTGATGCGGGATTCGCACGAACTTCAGCGTCTGGTCGGCTAGCAGGAGGCGAAGAGGGCGCTTCGCCTCAGCGCGCACGATGACCCAGCGATGAAGGTGCGACCACACTGGCCGACGGCGACGAGGCTCCCGCCTGACTCGTCGAGCTGGCCGCTGAACGGGATGCGACGCCGGACCTCGGTTACCTCGGCGCACCCACGCTGAGGAATCGCTATCTCGCTGCCATGCGGTACTGCGGCCTCCTCCCTCCTCGACAGGTGTCCACCCCTGCCTCGCTGCCCTCAACCGTGAGCGGCGGTGCGTCCAGCGAGGGATTGTCGGCCTTCCCCCGGGTTGTCGCTACCGCCCGCTGACCCCGGCCCGCCCGGGCCCACTGGAGGGCTCGCGGCGCCGTTCCGTGAGTTTCCGTGAACCGGTTGCGCTGCCCAAGGATCGGTGATTGTGTGATCGCGCGGCCGGCACGATGCCGGGCGTGGGCGAGCGATGATCCGTCCGGTGCATGGTCGCCACGCGGGCCGGACTGGGGAGCGAGAGGCGAAACCGGCGCTCTGGTGTAGCCAATCTGGAGGGGGTATCACGCATGCGCGCACGCAAGAAGTGGGTCGCGCTCGCCGCAGCCATCGCGGCGATCTTCGCAATCACCGGAACCGCGTCAGCGGCCACCATCAACACCGTCACCGTCAACGAGAACAGTCTCGGCAACGGCTGGACGGCGTACGCGGATAACGGCGGAGGCTCGGCGTTCGTCGACGGCCCCGGCACCCCGCCGGCTGGGACGGGAAGCTTCCAGTTCACCGTCCCCGAAAACGGGAAGGTGACCCTGTCCACTGACACGGTCGCCGGCGAACTGCTCTCCGACGTCGACACCGTCGCGTACTCCACCTACCGGGACTCCTCCTCGACGATGCCCGGCAACGTCGCGCCGTCTTTGAACATGGAGATCTGCGCCGGCGGCGTAGAAAACTCGACGTGTAGCGGGTACACGACCCTGGTGTGGGAACCGGTCTACGCCTACGGCACCGGCGCCAACTCCAACAACCCGGTCGTGCCGGACAAGTGGCAGACCTGGGACGCCCTCGACCACACCAGCACCTCCTACGCCGGCGGCTGGTGGTCCACCCGCGCCATCTCAGGCGTCTGTGCGTCCAACTGCTTCGTGACGCTGTCCGAGATCCAGGCAGAAAACCCGGACGCGGTCATCTCGTCCTTCGGCGTCAACGTCGGGCACGGCCCGAGCGGTACGTTCCTGGGAAACGCGGACGCGTTGACGTTGGGGATCGACGGGACGACGACGGTCTACGACTTCGAGCACGTGGTCACTCTGGAGGGCAAGGACGCCTGCAAGGACGGCGGGTGGACGACGTCCACGGACCCGACGTTCATCAACCAGGGCGACTGCGTGTCCTACTTCGCCTCTGACGGGAAGACACACTCGCACGCCTGACCGCTCACGCTCCGGTCCGGCTCGCCGCCTCGTGGCGGGCCGGACCGGGGCCGGGCCCCGGCCCCGCCTTGACGCCACGCCAGAGCCAGGTGGCTGGGCATCACACCTAGTGGAGCGATGCTCCAGGAGCCGGCCGCTACGGACGGCATCCCCGCTTGCGGCCATTCGGACGCGCACCCCGGGCTCATCCGGTTCGATCCGCGGCTCAGCCCGGGCAGGCTGCACGTCGTACGTGTCCCGGTCCCGAGGCCCCGTTGGTTTCAAGGGTCCAGGGGCGAAGGTCCTCGGGGTTGGGCAAGTGAGCGACTCCCGCGAGTCACCGAAAGTCGGCAGGTCAGGAGACGTTGCTGGTGCTGCGAACCGGGAACGCCGTCGGCCGGTACTCCTTGGTGGTGCACACCCTCGCGCGGAACGCGAGGCGGTAGACGTGCGGACGGTACGGCAGCGTCATGTGGAACGCGGTCGCCCTTCTCGGCCTGCACCGAGCGTCGGGGACCGGCGCCGGGTCGACCCAGTGCAACGTCGTGAAGGCGGCATGTCCCGGCTTGATCGTCACCGTGTGCGCGGTCTGTCCGGCGGCAGGCACGGAGCGCCAGCCGATGTCATGGCCGTGGCGTCGCCAGGTGAACGCGGGGAAGCCGGTCAGGCGGCAGCGATCACCGCTGACGTTCTTGATCCTGACGTCCAGGTAGCGGCTGCCGGCCGCTCCTTCGCGTCCCGCCTTGCTGACCGCGAGGTCGCTCGCGTGGCACGGCGAAGCGGCCGCTGCCAGCGCCGGCTGCGGACCCGCGACCAGCAGGCCGCCGAGAAGAATGAGGGGCGCGAGGCCGGCTCGCGTGCGCGCTCTCCACATGACAACTCCCTTCATGCCGGTCCGGCACCGTGTCCGGCTCCACCTCTATGACGCCTTTGGCCACCCGGTTGGTTGCCTCCACCTGCTGTGCTCGCTAGGTCCGGACCGCGGCCTCCATGACGTCGAGGACCTTGAGTACGGTGACGGTCACCGCAGCAGCCGATCCGGCGATGAACAGGCCGCCGGCGAGGAAGGCGACGGCCGACCCGAGGGCATTGTCCGGACCCGGTGATGCCGCGAACAGCGCCAGACCGAGCACCCCGGCGACCGCAAGCAGCCCGAGCCCGATCTGGGTCAGCCGCCTCGTCACGACGGGGCTCGCGGTGTCCGGCAGGTTCTGCGTGCGGCTCGGTGCGGCGGAGGAGCGCAGGACCACCACGCCCGCGGCCATGGTCGTCCAGGCTCCCACGACGAGGAACGCCGCGACCGCGTCACTCGCGCGATGCCACCCGGCGAGCATGGTGGCGAGCCCGATGAGCGCTCCGAAGCCGGCACCGCCGGCCGCGGCCCCGGCCCGCCACTGCCGCTGCGCCACGAAGACCACGGCGGCCGCGGTGGAGAAGGCGGCCGTGGCGTGGCCGCTGGGCAAGCTGTTGAGCGTCGCCGGCGCCACCTCGTCGAGGCTGAGGTCGGGCCTGGTGAGCAGCACGTGCTTCAGCAGCCAGGAAGAGACGTTGGACGCCACGAGGATGCCAATCGCCACGAGCCCCTCCACTCGGGCCAGACGCAGCAGGGCGATGACCGCCACCACGGCGACCGCACCGAGGAGGGAGGCGACGGACACCACGTTGAGCACCGACTGGACGGTGCCGCTGAGCAGAGTGCGAGCCGAGACGGCCCCGCGCAGCGACGAGTCCGCCAGTTCGCGACCAGCGACGGTGTGCACCGACGTGGCGTAGACGAGTGCGAACGCGACGACGTGGGCGGCGAGGACGAGCGCCAGCTTCGCCAGCGGGAGCCTGGTGGCCGGCAGCATGGGGATCCTCACCTGACCATCATGCGCTTCCGGGGAAGCGTGCACCGACGACAGGACACCGGTCGAGCACCCGGCACCGTCAGCCCTGCGCCTCGGGCAGCCCCTCGGTGCGCCACAGGTCCGGGTTCTGGTCGACCCAGCGCCGGGCGGCACGGCGCCCCAGCTCGGACGCCGCATCGAAGAAGTCCTGGTCGAACATCAGATAGGAGAGCAGCTCGCCCTGCAGCGGGCTCTCGCTGCCGAGCAGCCGGTGCATCAGCTGCATGTCGGGGTCACCGAGCGTGCCGCGCACGGACCTGTAGTTGGACCGGAACACCCCCATCGCGGCCCGGGCCAGGTCCTCGCCGTCGTCCGGCGCGACCGCGACGTACGGCAGTGAACGGTAGGGGGACCGCCCGCGGGACTCCCGGTGCCGGGCCAGCGGCGCCGCCACCTCCTCGTCCGCGACGAGAGCGTTGACCTCCACGAGACGCAACAGGTCGTGCCGCAGCGGGTCGTCCATGACGGAGCCGAGCAGCGTGGCGCCGCCATCGCCGAGGTCGACCGGGATGGTGTCGCGGTCGGGGTCGTGGCCGGGGGCGTGCAGGCAGCCGGTGCCGACGACCACGCCCCGGTCGGCCCCGAGCTCCAGTGCGGGGGCGAGTGGGGTACGGCGGCGGGTGGCGCCGTCGACGTACCATCCGGCGACCTCCGACGGCTCGGTCACCCGGACCGACGGGAACAGCGTGGGGATCGCCGAGGACGCCATCAGGTGCGCGACGCCGAGCCGGGTGGCGACGAAGTTGCGGTGGTCGCCCGACGGCGGCACCGGCCCGGCGGACTCGGTGAACATCACCACCTGACCGGTACGCACCGACGTCGCGGTGACCGCGGCCGTCTCGACGAGGCCGTCCTCGACGTTGCGGTGCAGGGCGCCGAAGTCGATCGCCCGCGACAGGGTGCGTGCCAGCGGCCCGGTGCCGAACAGCCCGCGCAGCCGGAATGCGGACAGGCCCAGTGTCTCCGAGGTGTAGCGCGCCAGCACCTCCGGAACCTGCCGCCAGAGCGGCTGCATCACGTGCCGCTTGGTCGTCTGCGTCAGCACCTCCCCGAGCCGGGCGACCTGCTCCTCGACGGGCAGGTGCGCGGTGGCGGCGAGCACCCCGGTGATCAGGGCGCCGGCGCTGGTGCCGACGATCAGCCGGGGCCGGATGCCCCGCTGAGAGAGCTCGGGGAGCAGCACTTCCAGCGCCCCCACCTGGTAGGCGGACCGGGCGCCGCCGGCGTCGAGGACCAGGGCCACGCGGTCCGCAGGCTCGTCCGGTGGCTTGGGCGGAGTCGGCATCCGGCGACAAGTCGGGCCGTTCGGCCCTGACCCGGGCTGGCAGGTCCACGGCGTGCGTGGACGATGTACGACTGCATCAAAGGGGGCTGACATGCGGAGGTTCCTCCGTACCTCCTGCTCTACGGCGTGGTGGTCGTGGTGGCGACCAGGCAGCCCGGTCTGCCGCAGCGATCGGGAGATGGCGCCGGCGGCCGAGACGTCCCCGCGAGGTCGCCCACCGCAGCCACGGGCGGGTGCAGTCGCTGGTCCGCGTCGACAACGGCCGCACGACCTGGACCGTCGATCGCGGGGGTCACACGGCGTCCGAGTCGCGGTCGAGATGCCGCGCCGCGGTCTCCGCCGCGATGGCGTGGCCGCTCGCGCTACCGGTGACCGCGGCGAGGAAGTCGGCGGCGGCGACGGTGAGCAGCCGGCAAGGCACCAGCGTGGTGACCGTGGCGGTGCGCGGAACCGAACGGAGTAGGGCGATCTCGCCGAAGCTGTCGCCGGGGCCCAGCGGTACCGGGCGCACGTCGCCGCGCACGCTCACCTGCAGCTCCCCGGAGCCGACCACGTAGAACCCGTCGCCGGGCTCGCCCTCGCGAACGACGTCCTGGTCGGCCCCGACCTCGATCCAGACGGCGTTCCGGGCGAGCCGCTCGACGTCGTAGGCCGGCAGGACCGAGAGGAAGCCCACCTGTCGCAGCAGCGCGGTCTCGGCGGCGAGCACCACCGCGCGGTCGTCGAGCCCACGGATCACCAGGTAGCCCATGGCCGTGACCACGACCACAGCGAGCCCGAAGGGGACGAACGCGCCCTGCGGCGAGGTGGCGTTGATCAGCACCGGTGCGAGGGCCGCGCCGAGCGCGAGACCCAGCAGCGACGTCGCCTCCTGGACGGCGAACACCCGGGCCAGAACCCGGTCGTCGGCGTTGCGCTGCAGGAGGGTCCGGCCGGCGACCATCAGCACGGCGCCCCCCATCCCGGCCAGCACCAGCAGGCCGACCACCGGCGTGAGCACGAGCGTGACCGCCACCAGGGCCATCCCCGCGCCCTGGGCCAGGCCGCTTCCGAGCACGACCGGCGCGAGCGCAGGGCGTCGGACGACCGGCCCGGCGACGGCACCACCGAGCAGACCGCCGAGTCCCATCGCACCGACGACGAACCCGGCCCCGGCGCTGCCGATGTCGAGAGCGTCCACCGCGAGGGAGACGCCCAGGACGTCATGCGCCCCTTCGACGACGAACTTCGTGGTCAGGACGAGCAGCAGGACGACGACCGCCCGGTCCCGGGCGAGTGTCGCCACCCCCTTGAACGCGCTGCGCCAGCCGGGCGGGTCAGGGACGGGCCCGGGCTGGAAGCCCGGCGAGATGAGGCCGAGGCGCAGGCAGAGAACGGTCGCGCCGAGCGCTGCGACCGACGCGCCGCTGAAGACCAGCCACGGGCCGGCCAGCTGCGCGCCCGCCCCGGCCAGCAGGGGGCCGACGAACAGAGCGGCGCCGTCACCCATCGAGGACAGCGCGTTGCCGGACACCAGGTCGCCGGGGCTGTGGACGAGCTGGGGCAGTGCCGCGAAGTGCAGCGGCCGCACCACGGACATTGCGGTCGTCACCGCGGCCGAGGCGGCGACGACCGCCGGCGTCGGCGCGTCGAGCAACAGCGCGACGGTCGTGACCATGGTGGTCACGGCGACGCCGAGATGGGCGAGCACCAGGGACGTGCCTCGGTTGAACCGGTCGCCCAGGGCGGCGAGCGGCGGGGCGATGACGGCTGCCGGCAGCAGTTGTGCGACGGCGACGATCCCGGCGAGCTCGGCTCCGCCCTCGTCGTACGCCCAGAGCAGGATCGCCAGCCAGACCGACATCTCGACCAGGCCGTAGAGCAGGTAGCCGGCCAGCACCCGCCGCGACGGTCCCGGGGTGGTCAGCACGCGGACGGTCGGCGGCACGCGCACCAGCACTCCTTTCCGCCCCGCCGTGGTCGAGGCTAGTGGTTGCGGTGCCCTCCCGGGTCCGCCCGAGTGCAGCTCATGAGCCGAGCACCGTCTCTCCCAGCCAACCGCCGGGCTGGATGCCCGGCAGCACCGCGAAGGTCGCGGAGCCGACCGCGGTGGTCCACTCGTTGAGCGCGTCCTGCTCGTCGAGCCGGCGTTGGATGGGGACGAACTGCTCCTCGAGGTCGGCTTGGAAGCTGGTGAAGACCAGGCCGCTCTCGGTGTGGGCCCCGCGCCGGTCGACCACGGTCTCGACGTAGTTGTGCCCCTTGCGGAAGATGCGGCGGCCCCCGTTGCGGCCGGGGTGCGAACGCCGGGCATGTGCGTCCAGCGGCACCACCAGACCCCCGTCGCGGCGGGCCTCGAGGTCCAGGGGGTCGTGCTCCTCGTGTCCGGTCAGAGGTGCGCCGGTGGAGAGGTCGCGCCCCACCGCGTTCTCCTGCTCGAACCCGGTCAGCTCGTCCCACCGATCCAGGTCCATCCGGATGCGCCGTACCACCATGCTGGTACCTCCGCTCCACGCGCCGGCGTCGACCCACACCGTGCGGCGGAAATCGGCCGTCCCCGGCGTGGGGTTGCCGGTGCCGTCGACCTGGCCGAACAGGTTGCGCCCGGTCACGCGGTGACCGAGCTGGTTCGTGCCCTTCCACGAGCCGCTCTGTCGCCAGCGCAGCCGCGCGAAGGGCCGGGCATCGCGCACCAGGCTCCGTACCGCATGCGCGACCGTGGTCGCGTCGGCGGCTCCGACGGCGAACAGCAGGTCCCCTCCGGACCAGGCGTCCTCCAGCGCGTCGTGACGCATCGGTGGCACCGGGCCGAACCCGGCAGGACCCGGCACCCGCGCGGCACGCAGCGCTCCCGCCCCGAGTGCCACGGTGATCGTCATCCCCGTGTTGGGTGCGGCGAGGCCCGGCGCCGGGTCGCCCGGTGGGGGGCGACCCGCGCACAGGGCCTCGACATCACCGCTCCACATCCGCAGCAACCGGGCCAGGGCGGCACGGGACGTCCCGTGCGTCAGGTCCAGCGCGACGAGGTCCGTCACCGGCGCGGCCGGCGCTGCGACCCCGGGCTGGTGCTCGCCGTACGGGCTGACCGTGTCCGCATCCGAGCGGGCCCCGGCGGCTTCCGTGGCCCGTCCGGGGAGCAGCTCGCGTCCCGGGACCGAGACGGCCACGCCCGCCGCGGCGCTCCCGACGTAGCCCAGGAGATGCCGTCGCGAGAGCGTGCCGTCGGTGCCTGAGCTCACGAGTCGTCCTGGCTCTCGCCACCGCTCATGTCGGCCATGCCCTCCATGTCAGCAGTCGGAGAGGCGCTCGGGTGGTAGTGAGGCTCCTCCTCGGTGAACTGCTTCACCGGGGCCGTGACCGCCAGCGTGCTGCTGTCGGCGAACTGCAGCCTCACGACCACCTCGTCGCCGACGTGCAGCGGCTGCTCGAGACCCATGAGCATCACGTGGTAGCCCCCCGGCTGGAGCAGCTTGCCGCGGCCGGCGGTGATCGTGATGCCGTCGGGGAGCTCGCGCATGGTCATCGTGCCGTCAGCCATCCCCATCTCGTGCAGCTGCACGGTGCCGGCCACGGGAGAGCGTGCGCCCGACAGGGTGATGTCGTGGTCGGTCGGGTTGTCGATGGTCATGAACGCCGCCGACATGGTCTTGTCGTCGGCCGCGTCGGTGGAACGCACCCAGGCGTCGGAAACTGTGACCTGATCCGCCTCGGGTGGGGCGGCCGACACGTCTGCGGCAGCGCAGCCCGACAGGGCGACGGCCAGCAGCAGACCCGTCAGCGCGGCGGCGCTGGGGCCGCGACGGACGGGCGTCTTGGGAGCGAGTGCGCGCAGGCGCGCGCGGATGTGGACGTGCATGGTTTCTCCTCGGTTGGATTTCGGGCGCGCAGAGGCGTGAGACCTCCGCTGGAGCCGTGCGAGGCACGGCGGTGTGTCAGGACGCGAGGAGAAGTGGGGGACCGCGGCGCGCCAGGACCTGGCGCAACAGGCACGGGGTCGGTACGGCGTGCCGACGACGCTCGCGCGCGCGCAGGGCGACCGTGGTCTGCTCCACCCGTGGCTGCACGACGGCGGGTGCCGTGACGGCGGTGAGCAGCCGCCGGAGACACCTGGAGACGCCCGGTGCCGTCAACGCCAGCAGCGCCCACAGCGCCGACTCGCCCGCGGCGAGCCAGAGGCCGACGACCACCACGGCGAGCGAGTGCGTCAGCAGCATCCACGGGCTCTGCTCGGTGAGGTGCTGCCAGAGGTGGGCCACGGCGGCGGGACCGCCGGCCGCTGAGGTCTCCTCCGTCTGCCCGGTCTGCACGAGCTGGGGGTGGTACGCCTGGTACTGGTCGAAGAGAGACCCCGTGCGCCGGGTCGACGGCGACGACGCGAACCCCCGGTCCGCTGCGGTCACGCCGGGTGAGCCGCGGTGCCCCGCGGTGACCGTCAGGCCGAGATGGATGAACAGCTGCCCCGCAGCGAGCAGAGTGAGCACCCGGGCGCGAGACGCCGGCCATGCCAGCGCCGGCACCGAGCCGCCGACGCAGAGCACGAAGAGGACGAGGACCGTCGGGTCCGAGGGCATCAAACCGTCGCTCGACACGTGGGCGGCAGTGCCCAGTGCCACGGCGAGCCCGGAGACCACGGCGGCGCGCAGCAGGACCAACCAGTGGAGCGGGCGCTCGGGGTCCATGCGACCAGGTTAGGCGATGGTGTCCGCCGCCTCGGCGCGGATGACCGGATCATGACGGAGCCCTCTGTCGCAACCGGCAAGCGGCCTAGGCTCGACGGCTGATCGCCACACCCTCTGCCGGCGGTCAACTGGGGCAATGACGCCCACCGAGGAGCTGCGCTCGATCGAGCTGCTGACCGCCAGGCTGGAGAACCGATTCCCCGACCTCCCCTCCGGGACGGTCCGCGCCGCGGTCGACAGCGCCTGCCGCGAGTTCGACGGAGCCCGCATCCGCGACTTCGTGCCGGTGCTCGTCGAGCGTGAGGCGGTCCTGGCGCTGAGGTCGTTCCGCGGTGCCGCCACGGTCGCGGCGTCCGAGGTCTGCTCGGGCCTGGTCGAGACGGGCCGACACCGCCGCTGATCGGCGGGCACGGCCCGGCAGGTAGGTCGCGGTGCGGACCGGCTAGCGGGCCGGGCGGTACGTCACGATCCGCAGCACCTCGTTGCGCGGTGCGGTGCCGTCCTCGCGGACCGTCACGTGCTGACTGTCGGGGGTCACCTCCAGCAGCACGGGCGTGAGCGACCCGGCGACCGTCGGCTCGCTGCGCGCCCAGTTCACGCTCACCGACAGCCGGGACCGGGGCCCGGCGCGCGTCGCGCCGACCAGCACCAGCTGCGGTGCGCCGATCGGCACCACGGACAGCGCGATCTCGCGGTTGACCCCGTTGTGCCAGTGCACCGGCTGGCTGCCTCCACCGGACCGGGTCCAGGTGCGTCCGCGGAAGGTCAGCGTCGCCGGGATGTCGCAGTCGCTTCTCCCCGCCACAGGACATTCGACCGTCCGCCAGGCTGCCCCGTCGCCGGAGGTCGGGGTCGGGGACGGGTCGGAGGTCGCCCTCGGCGTAGGGCTCGCACTGACGCTCGGCGTCTCGCTGGGGCCTGCCACGGGCTGCCCGCCACGCCGGACGACCGGGTCGCCCGAGAGCGCCGCGACCGTCACTACGGCGGCGAGGGTGGCAACGACGGCGCCACCGACGGCGATGCGGCGGCGGGCCCGGGCACGCCTGGCCACCAGCTTGTTCAGCCGGAACACCGGGGCCGTGGCGGCTGCCTCGTCGGCCTGCGTGTGCAGTGCCCGGGAGAGCTCGTCCGTCCTCATCGTGACCCCTCCTCGCTGGGGTGTGTCCGCGGCACGTGGTGCCCGGCCAGACCCTCGTCGGCGCCGAGGCGGGCCAACGCCTTGCTGGTCTGGCTCTTGACGGTCCCTTCCGTGCAGCCGAGCTCCCGGGCCACCTCGGCGACCGAGAGGTCCTCGTAGAAGCGCAGCACGACCACGGCGCGCTGCCGGCGCGGGAGCCGGGCCAGCGCGGCCCGCAGGTCGGTGCGCTCGTCGACGGCCTCGGTGTCGGGAGCGACGTACCTCTCGGGCGGGTCGGCGGTGGCGAGCTCCCCGTTCCACCGGCGACGCCACCACGAGGTGTAGGTGTGCACCATCGTCCGGCGCAGGTAGGCGTCGGGGCTCTCGATGCGCGACCAGTGCCGCCAGGCCTTCAGCAGCGACACCTGGACGAGGTCCTCGGCGAGACCCCGGTCCTGGGTGAGCAGGACGGCCGTCCCGTACAGCCGCGCCCCGCGGGTCGCGACGTACTCCTCGAACGAGTCCTGCACCTGCGCATCCCTTCTCCCGGCGTTGCGGTGGTGAGACGCGCCGGCCGCCCGGTTCGGTTGCCGCGCACCTCGTCGGGTGAGCCCCGTGCGAGTCCGCGGCCGGGCTGGGCTACCGTATGCCTGCCCTCGAGCACCCGTGGGGCGTGAGCGGCCGATGGCATTCCCATCGGCTCGCCGTCGTGATTCGACCGCCCACGGAGAGCTCCATGTCGCAGCCCCAGCAGGACATCGCCGCCGCCCTGACGGAGGCGGCGCGGGCCATCAACAGCCCGCGCACGCTGGAGGACACCCTCGACGCGATCGTTCGCTCGGCGCAACGCAACGTGCCCGGGTTCGACGAGGCGGGCATCAGCATCGTGCACCGCAACGGCACCGTCGAGACCAAGGCCGGGACCGGCCGGCTGGTCTGGCACCTCGACAACGTGCAGTCCGGGATCGGCGACGGCCCCAGCCTCGGCGCCCTGCGAGAAGAGCCCGTCGTGGTCCTCGAGCGGTTGGCGGCGAACGAGCGCTGGCCCCGCTACGTCGCGGAGGCGGTGAACGTCGGCGTGCGCTCACAGCTCGCGGTGCAGCTGTACGCCGAGGACGAGTCCGTCGGCGGGCTCGTGCTCTACTCCACCTCGACCGACACGATCAGCCGCGAGGCGCACCGGGTCGCGGAGCTGTTCGCCGTCCACGCCGCGCTGGCCCTGGGTCGGGCCCGCCGTGAGTCGCAGCTGAGCGAGGCGCTGGCCACCCGCAAGGTGATCGGCCAGGCGATCGGGCTGGTCATGGCGCGCTACCGGATCAGCGAGGAGCGGGCGTTCCAGTTCCTCGTGCGGGCCTCCTCGACGAGCAACATCAAGCTGCGCGAGATCGCCCGCGAGGTCGTCCGCGACGCCGACCGGGAGTACGCCGAGGGCGACGGACCGTGACCGGTCGCGACCTGGTCAGGCCCGCAGCGAGCCCATCCACTCCTCGATGCCGTCGACGTCGCGCGGGAGCGCGGCCGACAGGTTGGTGAAGCCGTTGTCGGTGACGACGATGTCGTCCTCGATCCGGATGCCGATCCCACGCAGCTCCTCGGGCACCAGCAGGTCGTCCTCCTGGAAGTACAGCCCCGGCTCCACGGTGAGCACCATGCCGGCCTCGAGCACGCCCTCCCGGTAGGCGTCCGGTGCGGCGGACGCGCAGTCGTGCACGTCGAGGCCGAGCATGTGGCTCGTCGAGTGCAGCGTCCATCGCTTGTAGACCTGGCTGTCGGGGGAGAGCGCCTCCTCCGGCGAGCAGGGCAGCAGGTCGAGGTCGGCGAGGCCGTGGGCGATCACCCGCATGGCCGCGACGTGCGGGTCGACGAACCGGGCGCCGGGGC
This sequence comes from uncultured Actinomycetota bacterium, assembly GCA_963801125.1. GTDB lineage: Bacteria > Actinomycetota > Actinomycetes > Propionibacteriales > Nocardioidaceae > Nocardioides_B. The sequence goes on along the minus strand of CAWDDL010000029.1, from coordinate 37,546 downwards.
GCACCGCGTCGATGCCCGCCGTCTGCGCCTCGAGCACGAGCGTGTAGAGGTCGCGCTGCAGCGGCGTGAACCGGCCGTCGACGGGCAGCGTGCGGGTCACGTCGGCGGTGTAGAGGTTGTTGCCCTCGACGCCCATGTCGAGCAGGACCAGCTCTCCGGGCGTGATCGGCCCGGAGTTCTCGGTCCAGTGCAGCGTCGTCGCGTGCTTCCCGCCGCCGACGATCGAGTCGTAGCCGAGGTCGTTGCCCATCGTGCGGGCGCGCCGGAAGAAGGTGCCCTCGAGCCAACGCTCCCCGTGCTGGAGCACGTTGTCCCACTCGCGCACGCTGTCCTCGAAGCCGAGCGTGGTGATGTCGCAGGCCTCGGCGAGCTGCTCGAGCTCCCAGGCGTCCTTGACCAGGCGCATCTCGGAGAGGACCCGGGCGAAGTCGTGGTCGCGGCCCTCGTCCGCGGGCACGAGCCGGTCCACCCCGGCGTCGACGCCGCGCAGGACCCGGGTCTTGGCGGAGGAGCGCAGCGCGGACTCGAGCTCGTCGAGGTGCCGGACGGTCATGCCCAGGGAGCCGGAGATCTCGTCCAGCGAGGGACGCCGCCCGGCCCAGAGCTCGCCGTACTGGCGGTCCCGGAAGAACTCGTCGGTCTGCCGCGACGAGCGCGGGCGGGCGAAGAGCGTGCTCTCGCCACCGGCCTCGACGACCAGCACCGCGTCACTGGTCTGGTTTCCGCACAGGTAGGTGTGTGCCGTGTCGGGACGGAACCGGTAGTCGGTGTCGTTCGCGCGGACCTTGAAGTTGCCCGCCGGGACGACGAGGCGCTCACCGGAGAACGTCTCGGCCAGCCGGGTCCGTCGCTCGGCCGCCCGGTCGGCGACCGGGTGGCGGGGCAGGTCGAGCTCGCGCTCCCCCCAGCCCTGGCGCATGAAGGCGGCGTAGGCGTCGGGGACCGGCTGGTCGTGCCCCTGGGTGTTCGGCTGCTGGTGGGCGCCCTCGGGAGGGAGGACGGCGTCGTTGGTCTCGCTCACCGGGTCACTGTACGTCGGCAGCCGCCCGCGCGACCGGGGGCACCGTGCCGCCCCGATAGGCTCTGCACCATGAACGGGGCAGGTGGAGGCGCGCGCGGGAGCGCCGTGGGGCCGGCCCGCCTGGCGGTGCCCCCGGACCTGCTCAGCGCGCCCCGCCGGCACGGCAGCGCCCTGTTCACCGTGGTCCTCGCGCTCGCCATGCTGCTCGGTGCCGGGGTCATGGCCCTGGTGCTGCTCGCCAGCAGCGCACCGGGCGCCCTGGTCATCGGGGTGGTGCTCGCGGCCCTCCCCGTCGGCCCGGTCATCGCCGCCTTCTTGTGGCTCGACCGTTACGAGCCCGAGCCGCTGCGGCTGCTCGGCGCAGCGTTCGGCTGGGGAGCGGTGGTGGCGACCGCCTTCGCGCTGGTGCTGCAGGCACTCGACCAGTTCGTGCTCGGCACCCCCGAGAACCTCGCCGCCGCCGTCGTCGCCCCCCTCACCGAGGAGGCCGCCAAAGGGCTGTTCGTCCTGCTGCTGCTCTGGGCCCGCCGGCACGAGATCGACGGCGTCCTCGACGGGATCGTCTACGCCGGCCTGGTCGGTGTCGGGTTCGCGTTCACCGAGAACATCCTCTACCTCGGCGCGGCGTACATGGGCGGCAACGACGCCGGCCCCGGCGGCCTCGGCCCGACCATCGGCGTCTTCGTCGTGCGCGGCATCTTCAGTCCGTTCGCGCACCCGCTGTTCACCGCGTTCATCGGAGTCGGGGTGGGCTACGCGGTCGTCGGCCGGGTCGGGGTCGCCCGGGTGCTCGCCCCCGCGCTGGGCTACGTCCTCGCCGTCGCCGCGCACGCCGCCTGGAACGGTGCGGCGTTCTTCGGCGGCGGGCAGTACTTCGTGCTGACCTACCTGTTCATGATGGTGCCGGCCTTCCTGCTGCTCGTCGGCTTCGCGACCTGGGCCCGGGCCCGCGAGGGCGTGATGCTCACCAGGGCGCTCGACGACGCTGCGGCACGTGGATTCCTGAACCGGGCCGAGGTGCCGTGGCTGGTGCGGCTTCCTGCGCGTCGGGCGTCGCGCGCCTACGCCCGTCAGCACGGCGGCCCGCTCGCCGAGCGGGTGATGCGGGAGTACCAGCAGCAGGCGGTGGAGCTCGGCTTCCTGCACGACCGATACCTTCGGGGTACGGCGCCCGCCGACTTCGCCCCCCGGGGCACCGTCATGGTGCGGCGCCTCGACGCACTCCGGCCCTACGTGCTGTTCCCGCAGCCGGCCGCCCCGACGAGCACGACGACCACGCCCTGGGAGGGGAACCGGTGACCGCACCGACCGCGATGGTGACCGCACTGGTCCGGACGCGCGAGGCCCTGCGCGCCGTCGCGCTCCCGCTCGAGGTGCCGCAGGTCGACGCCAGGCGCACGGCGCGGACCGAGATGGTCGACCAGATCGAGGACTACGTCCTGCCGCGGCTGCTGGCGATCGAGGCGCCCCTGCTGACGGTGGTCGGCGGTTCGACCGGCGCCGGCAAGTCGACACTGGTCAACTCCGTCGTCGGCTCCCGGGTGACCGAGCCCGGCGTACTGCGGCCCACCACCCGCTCGCCGGTGCTGGTGCACAACCCGGCCGACGCCGAGTGGTTCGACGAGCAGCGGGTCCTGCCGAACCTCGCGCGCACCACCGGAGTCGGGGACGGCCCCGGAGCGCTGCAGCTGGTCGCCGTCGACACGATCCCCCCGGGGCTGGCGATCCTCGACGCCCCCGACATCGACTCGGTGGAGCAGGCCAACCGCACCCTCGCCGCGGAGCTGCTCGCGGCCGCTGACCTGTGGCTGTTCGTCACCTCCGCCGCCCGCTACGCGGACCAGGTGCCGTGGGACTTCCTCAAGGCCGCGGCCGAGCGCAGCACTGCGGTCGCGATCGTGCTGGACCGGACCCCGCCCGACGCGGTCGAGGAGGTCAGCTCGCACCTCGCGCGGATGCTCACCTCCCGCGGCCTTCGCGACTCGCCGCTGTTCACCGTCACAGAGGGGCCCGTCGACGAGAACGGTCTGCTGCCCGCCCAGCAGGTCGCCGAGATCCGGGGCTGGCTGGAGATGCTGGCCGCCGACGCGGACGCCCGGGCCGGGGTGGTGAAACAGACCCTGGACGGCGCCGTGCGCAGCCTGTCCCACCGGGTGCACGACGTCGCCGCGGCCGGAGCCGAGCAGGTCACCGTGGCGGCGCGGCTGCGCGAGGACGCCGACCGGGCCTACGACGACGCCATCCGCGCAGTCGAGGAGGCCTCCGCGGACGGGACCCTGCTCCGCGGCGAGGTGCTCGCGCGCTGGCAGGAGTTCGTCGGCACCGGCGAGCTGCTCCGCTCGCTGGAGACGCGGGTCGGCTGGCTGCGCGACCGCGTCGTGGGCTGGGTCAAGGGCAAGCCGCACCAGGCCGAGCGGGTCACCGTGGCCGTCGAGTCGGGCCTGGAGCTGCTGCTGCTGGAGCACGCCGAGGCGGCGGCGGAGCAGGTGGAGCGCTCCTGGCGGTCCACCGACGCCGGCCAGCGCCTCCTCGGCACGGCCGGGGCGGACCTCGGCCGTGCCTCGCGCGACTTCCGGTCCCGGGCCGAGCGCGTCGTGCGCGACTGGCAGCAGGGCGTGTTCGAGCTGGTCCGCACCGAGGGAGCGAACAAGCGGTCGACCGCTCGGTTCCTCGCCTTCGGCGTGAACGGTCTCGCCGTCACGCTGATGATCGTGGTCTTCGCCCACACCGGCGGGCTGGTCGGCGGCGAGGTCGGCATCGCCGGCGGCAGCGCGGTCATCGGCCAGAAGCTGCTGGAGGCGGTGTTCGGCGACGAGGCGGTGCGCCGGCTGGCGGCCCAGGCCCGCGAGGACCTCTCGGCCCGGGTGAGCGCGCTGATGGCTGACGAGCGCGCGCGCTACGTCGGCGTGGTGGACGCGCTCGGCATCGACGAGGAAGCCCCGGAGCGGTTGCGCGAGGCAGCCCGGCGCATCGACGACCTGCGCTTCGCCGCGACCCCGACCCCGCTCTACGACAAGGGCCGCCCGTGACGTCGCTGGTGGAGGGCGCGAAGCGGCTGGTCGGCCGGCGCACCGACGTCGACGGCCGGATCGACGGTCTGCGCCTGGCCGCGGACTCGGCCCGTGGCCGGCTCGACGACGCGGTCGTCGACGAAGCCGCACAGGTGGCCGAGCGAGCATCCCGGCGGCTGAGCCTGTCGGGCGATCACACCGTGGTGGCGCTGGCCGGGGCGACCGGCTCCGGCAAGTCCTCGACGTTCAACGCGCTGACCGGCCTGGACCTGGCGGCCATCGGCGTCCGGCGCCCCACCACCTCGTGGACGATGTCGTGCACGTGGGGGTCGGAGAGTCCGGCGGAGCTGCTTGACTGGCTCGGCGTGCCGGCGCGGCACCAGGTCGCCCGCGACAGCATGCTCGAGGAGGGCCGGGAGGACCGCGACCTCGAGGGGCTGGTCCTGCTCGACCTCCCCGACCACGACTCGACCGAGGTCTCGCACCACGTCGAGGTGGACCGGTTGGTGCAGCTGGCGGACCTGCTGGTGTGGGTGCTGGACCCGCAGAAGTACGCCGACGCCGCGATTCACGACCGCTACCTCAAGCCGCTGGCGACCCACAAGGGCATCATGCTCGTCGTCCTCAACCACATCGACGAGGTGCCGGCCGACCGCCGGGCCCCGATGGTCGAGGACGTGAAACGGCTGCTGGCGCAGGACGGGCTCGACGGGGTGCCGGTGATCGCGACCTCTGCCCGGCACGGGGACGGGGTCCTCGATCTGAAGAAGGCGGTCGCCGCACGGGTGAGCGCCAAGAAGTCGGTCAAGGCCAGGCTGATGGCCGACGTCGCCACCGCGGCGGCCCGGCTCGCCACGGCCAACGGCGACGCGAAGCCCGGGGACGTGGCCAGGGCGCGCCGGGGCGAGCTCGTGGACGCCTTCGCCGACGCCGCGGGGGTGGCCACGGTGGTGTCGGCGGTCGAACGGTCCACCCGGACCCGGGCCGCGCAGGCGACCGGCTGGCCGGTGACCTCGTGGCTCGGCAAGCTGCGGCCGGACCCGCTGCGGCGCCTGCACCTCGACCTCGGCAAGGACGGCACCCGGCTCGCCTCGGTGGCGCGTGCTTCGGTGCCGGAGGCCACCTCGGTGCAGCGCGCGCGGGTGGACTCGGCCGTGCGGGCCGTCGCCGACGACGTCGCCGGCGAGCTGTCGCCGCCGTGGGCCACCGCGGTTCGTCGCGCCTCGGTGGCCCGGCTCCCCGACCTGAACGACGCGCTGGACAGGGTGGTCGCGAGCACCGACCTGGGCGTCTCCCGCACGCCCCTGTGGTGGCGGCTGGTGCGGGTGCTGCAGTGGCTGCTGCTGCTCACGGCGTTCGCGGGCGGGCTCTGGCTGGGCGTCCTGGTGGTGCTCGGCTACCTGCAGGTCCCCGAGCCGACGACCCCGGACTACGGCGGGCTGCCGGTACCGACGCTGATGCTGCTGGGCGGTGCGGCGATGGGGGTGGTCCTCGGCCTGCTGTCGCGGGTGTTCGTCCGCTGGTCGGCCAGGTCGCGGGCGCGCACGGCCGAGAAGCGGCTGCGGTCCGCGCTCGCGGAGGTCACCGACCGGCTGGTGGTCGAGCCCATCGAGGCCGAGGTGGCGGCCTACCGGAGCGTCCGGGAGGGCCTGGCGGCCGCCACGCGCTGAGCCGCGGCGCACGCCGTACGCCGGATTGCGTCCACCGTTCCCGGACCGGCCCACTCATCCCCAGGGCGCCCGCCTCCGCGGCCCGGGCGTCCTCTCCTCGCGGCAGTCTTCTCGGCACGAACACCGACGAGGAGGCACCTTCGATGAGTGACACCTACGTGACGTTGCACGGCTGGGTCGGCGGCGACGTCAACTTCCGCACGCCCCAGGGCGTCAGCGTGGCCAGCTTCCGGGTGGCGTCCACACCGCGCCTGAAGAAGTCCGGCGAGTGGGTCGACGGGGACACCACGTGGTACTCGGTCACGGTCTGGCGCCACCTTGCCGACAACGTGCGCGCGTCGGTGCAGAAGGGTGACGCGATCATCGTGCACGGGCGGCTGCGCACCGACCACTGGAAGCGTGAGGACGGCCAGGTCAACAGCACGTTGGCGATCGAGGCCAGCCTGGTCGGGCACGACCTGAGCCGGGGGACGAGCGCGTTCGTCCGGACCCCGCGGCCCGAGCCGCGCAACGACTCCGAGGTGGAGCAGGAGGTCGCCGAGATGCACCAGCAGATGGGGGAGGAGAACTCACCCAACGTCGACGGCTGGGGCAACCCGGTCGACGCGCCGGATGCCGACGACACCGACCCGGACGGTCGGGAGTCGGGTGTGTCGTCGGCAGCCTGAGCTGCCGGCGCGGGCCCGTTTAGGCCGTGACGCCTCGCCGCCGTAGGCTTGCCGATCATGGCTGAGTATGTGTTCACGCTGCGTAATGTCCGCAAGGCGCACGGCGACAAGGTGGTCCTCGACAACGTCACCCTCTCGTTCCTGCACGGGGCGAAGATCGGCGTCGTAGGCCCCAACGGGACCGGCAAGTCGTCCCTGTTGAAGATCATGGCCGGGCTCGACCACGCGTCGAACGGCGACGCGATCCTCGACCCCGAGGCGACCGTCGGCATGCTCCAGCAGGAGCCCCCGCTCACCGAGGGGCGCACCGTCCTGGAGAACGTGGAGGAGGCGGTCGGCGAGATCAAGGCCAAGGTCGACCGGTTCAACGCGATCTCCGAGGAGCTCGCCGACCCCGACGCGGACTACGACAAGCTGCTCGCCGAGATGGGGGAGCTGCAGACCGACCTCGACCACGCCAACGCGTGGGACCTCGACAGTCGGCTCGACCAGGCGATGGACGCGCTGCGCTGCCCGCCGCCCGAGGTGCTGGTGGACAATCTCTCGGGTGGTGAGCGCCGCCGGGTGGCGCTGTGCAAGCTGCTGCTGCAGCAGCCCGACCTGCTGCTGCTCGACGAGCCCACCAACCACCTCGACGCCGAGTCGGTGCAGTGGCTCGAGGGACACCTGGCCAGCTACCCCGGCGCCGTGCTGGCCGTGACCCACGACCGGTACTTCCTCGACAACGTCGCGAGCTGGATCCTCGAGCTGGACCGGGGCAAGGCGCACCCCTACGAGGGCAACTACTCGACCTACCTCGAGACCAAGAAGGACCGGCTCAAGGTCGAGGGCGCCAAGGACGCCAAGCGCGCGAAGATGCTCGAGCGCGAGCTGGAGTGGGTCCGGTCGAACCCGAAGGCGCGGCAGGCCAAGAGCAAGTCGCGGCTGGCCCGCTACGAGGAGCTCGCCGCCGAGGCCGAGCGCGCCCGCAAGATGGACGTCTCCGAGATCAACATCCCGTCCGGTCCCCGGCTGGGCGACGTGGTGCTCGAGGCCGAGGACCTCGCCAAGGGCTTCGGCGACCGGGTGCTCATGCACGACCTGTCCTTCAAGCTGCCGCGGGCCGGCATCGTCGGCGTCATCGGCCCGAACGGCGTCGGCAAGACCACCCTGTTCCGGATGATCGTCGGGCAGGAGCAGCCCGACGGCGGCGAGCTCAAGGTCGGGCAGACGGTCAAGATCTCCTACGTCGACCAGAGCCGCGGCGGGATCGACCCGAACAAGAACGTCTGGGAGGTCGTCTCCGACGGGCTCGACTTCATCAAGGTCGCCAACTTCGAGATGCCGAGCCGCGCCTACATCGCCTCGTTCGGGTTCAAGGGCCCGGACCAGCAGAAGAAGGCCGGTGTGCTCTCCGGCGGTGAGCGCAACCGGCTGAACCTCGCGCTGACGCTGAAGATGGGGGGCAACTTCCTGCTGCTCGACGAGCCGACCAACGACCTGGACGTCGAGACCCTGCAGTCGCTCGAGGACGCGTTGCTGGAGTTCCCCGGCTGCGCGGTGATCACGTCGCACGACCGGTGGTTCCTCGACCGCACCGCGACCCACATCCTCGCCTGGGAGGGCGACGACGAGGACGAGGGCAAGTGGTTCTGGTTCGAGGGGAACTTCGCCTCCTACGAGGAGAACAAGGTCGAGCGGCTGGGCGTCGAGGCGGCCCGCCCGCACCGCGTCACCCACCGCAAGCTCACCCGCGACTAGGCCTACCCGGGTCCGCGGGAGGCACAGGTGATGCAGGTGCGGGCCACCGGCCGCGCTTCCAGCCGGGCCGGCGCGATCGGTGCGCCGCAGGTCTCGCAGACGCCGTAGCGGCCGTCCTCGACGCGAGCGAGCGCGGCGTCGACCTCGGCGAGGTGCGCGCGGGCCTGCGCGACCAGGGCACCGACCTGGGAGCGCTCGAAGGCGATCGTGGAGCCCTCCGGGTCGTGCTCGTCGTCGGCGTTGGAGTCCGCGGACGCCTCCACGATCCCGATGTAGTCACCGGTGAGGTCGGCGAGCCGTTCCTGCGTGCGCCCGCGTTCCTCCACCAGGGCGCGGAGCGGGTCCCAGGCGGTCATGTCGCCGGGGCCGAGGTGATCAGCCAGGCGGCGTACTGGCAGAACCGCCGCGCCGCCGCGACCACGCTCGACCTGTCCGCGACCCGAAGCATGTCAGGTCAGCGGATGTCCGCCGCGGGGTTGCCGGCGATGAGCCCGTCGCTGACCGCGTCGAAGACCCGGCCGACGGCCGCGAAGTCGTCGGGAGAGGCGAGGTCGACCAGATGCTCGCGTACGCCGCGCACGTGCGTCGGTGCCGCCTGCTCGAGCAGCGCCCGGCCCTTGCGGGTGAGCAACGCCTCGACGCCCCGCCCGTCGGAGGTGCACGTGACCCGCTCGACGAGCCCGTCCCGCTCGAGCCGGGTCACCGTGTGGGTGACCCGGGACCGGGAGTGGCTCAGCGAGTCGGCCAGCACCGCCATCCGGAGCCGGTTGCCCTCACACTCCGAGAGCCGGACCAGCACCTCGTACTCCGGCAGCGACAGGCCGTGGTTCGCCCGCAGGTCACGGTCCAGTCGCTCCATCAGCAAGGTGGTGCCGACGAGGTAGGCACGCCAGGCGTGCTGCTGCTGCGGGTCGAGCCAGAGGGCCGACGTGGTCTGCGTGCTCATGACACGAGTCTACGACCGCTCCTGATTGAAGATTCAATAAATGTCCGGCGTTGTCGGAGCTTCGGTGCGCTCAGCTCATCCGCGCTCTGTCCGATGTCGCGTCCGAGTTGAGCGCCGGCGTTGTCGGAGCTTCGGTGCGCTCAGCTCATCCGCTCCAGGATCATCGCCATCCCCTGCCCGCCGCCGACGCACATCGTGATCAGGCCGGTCTGCTTGTCGTGCCACTTCAGCGAGTTCAGCATCGTGTTCTGCAGCCGCGCGCCGGTCATCCCGAAGGGGTGCCCGACCGCGATCGCGCCGCCGTTGACGTTGAGCCGGTCGATGTCGATCCCGAGGTCCTGGTACGACGGCACCACCTGGGCCGCGAAGGCCTCGTTGATCTCCACCAGGTCGATGTCGTCGATCGCCATGTTCGCGCGGGTCAGCGCCTCCTTGGTGGCCTCCACCGGACCGAGTCCCATGATCTCGGGGGACAGCGCGGTCACGCCCGTCGAGACGATCCTGGCGAGCGGCGTCAGCCCCAGTTCCTTGGCCTTGGTGTCGGACATGATCACCACCGCGGCGGCGCCGTCGTTCAGCGGGCAGCAGTTGCCCGCGGTCACCACGCCGTCGGGGCGGAACACCGGCTTGAGGTCCGCGACCGCCTCCATGGTCACGCCGGCACGGGGGCCGTCGTCGGTGCCGGCGACGGTGCCGTCCGGAAGGGTGACCGGGGTGATCTCGTTGGCCCAGAAGCCGTCGTTGATGGCCTTCTCGGCGAGGTTCTGGCTGCGCACGCCGAACTCGTCGAGCTCCTGGCGGCTCAGTCCGCGCAGCTTCGCGACGTTCTCCGCGGTCTGGCCCATCGCGATGTAGGCGTCCGGGATGTTGCCGTCCTCGCGGGGGTCGTGCCAATCCGTGCCGCCCTGCGCCGTCGAGACGGTGCGGGCCTGGGCGTCGGCGAACAGGGGGTTCATCGTGTCCGGGATGTGGTCCGAGGTCCCCTTCGCGAAGCGGGACACCGTCTCGACCCCGGCGGAGATGAACACGTCGCCCTCGCCGGCCCTGATCGCGTGGAACGCCATCCGGGACGTCTGGACCGACGACGAGCAGTAGCGCGTGACCGTCGCGCCCGGGAGCCCGTCGTACCCCATCAGCACCGCCACGATCCGCGCCATGTTGAACCCGGACTCGCCGCCGGGCAGGCCGCAACCGAGGTACAGGTCGTCGATGTCCGCAGGGTTCAGCTCAGGGATCTTGTCGAGCGCCGCCTGGATGATCGTCGCGCTCAGGTCGTCGGGGCGCAGGTCCTTGAGGGATCCCTTGTTCGCGCGGCCGATGGGGGAGCGGGCGGCGGAAACGATCACTGCCTCGGGCATGGTGGGGCTCCGATCTCAGACGGTGTCAGGGGACCCTCAGCCTAGAACCCAAACCTGCGAGGATGGCTGTGTGGCTCGACACATCTACTACTGCCCGCTGCGCTGGGCTGACATGGACACCCTCGGTCACGTGAACAACGTGGTCTACGTCGACTACCTGCAGGAGGCCCGCGTCGACATGCTCCGCGTGCACGCGCCGGTGCAGGGCGGTGAGGAACTGGCCGAAGGCGTCGTGGTCGTGCGGCACGAGGTGGAGTTCGCGCACCCGCTGGTGTTCCGGCCCGAGCCGGTGCGGATCGAGACCTGGGTCACCGAGGTCCGGGCGGCGACGTTCACGATGGCCTACGAGATCCTCGACGAGAGCCCCGACGGCCAGCGCCGCGTCTACGCCCGGGCACGGTCGGTGCTGACGCCGTTCGTGTTCGCCCAGGAGCGGCCGCGGCGGATCAGCGCCGAAGAGCGTGAGGTGCTCCACCGGTTCCTCGAGCCGGCGGGAGACGTCGCATGAGCCGGCACCACTACGACTGCCATGTGCGTTTCTCCGACGTCGACGTCTATGGGCACGTCAACAACGTCAAGTACTTCGAGTACTACCAGGAGGCGCGGCTCGCCTTCCTGATGTCGCTGGGGCGCGCCGAGGGGGAGGGCGGCTTCAGCCTGGTCGTGGCCCGCCTGGACGTCGACTACAAGCGGCCGATCCTGTTCCGTCCCGAGCCCTACCTCGTCGAGTCGCGGATCAGCCGGATCGGGACGTCCTCGTTCGACGTCTCCTCCGAGATCCGCGACGGAGACCGGCTGCTGTCCCGGGCGCGGGCGGCGATGGTCACCTTCGACCTCGAGGCGCAGAGGTCGCGTCCGCTCACCGAGGGGGAGCGGAGCCGGCTGGACGCCGTACTCGAGGCCTAGCGGCTCAAGCCTCGTCGAGGCTGTTCACCATGAACTGGGCGGCGTGGGTCACGTAGTCCCAGAACTGCGCGTCCTGCTCGGGGGTGAGGTTCGCCTCGTCGAGCCCGGCGCGGAAGTGCTTCAGCCAGTGGTCGCGCGCGGTGGGCGTCACCGCGAACGGCGCGTGCCGCATCCGCAGGCGCGGATGGCCGCGGGTGTCGGAGTACGTCGTGGGGCCGCCCCAGTACTGCACCAGGAACAGCGTGAACCGTTCCGCGGCCGGCCCGAGGTCCTCCTCGGGGTAGAGGGGCCGCAGCACCTCGTCCTGGGCGACGCCCGCGTAGAAGCGGTCGACGATCTTCGCGATCGTCGGGTAGCCGCCGATCTCGTCGTAGAAGGTCTGTCCGTCGGGGGTGGCACTCACTTGTCTATTGTCACCATCCCGGCAAGAGTCGGACCCAGCACCCCTGCACGTATCCCGAGATGAAGGAGCTGTCGATGGCCACCACCCGCACCGCCAAGACCCACTGGGAGGGCCCGCTGCTCGAGGGTGGCTCCGGGCAGGTCTCCCTCGAATCGTCGGGTCTGGGGACCTACGACGTGTCCTGGCCGGCTCGCACCGAGGAGCCCAACGGCAAGACCAGCCCCGAGGAGCTGATCGCCGCCGCCCACTCGGCCTGCTTCTCGATGGCGCTGTCCAACGTGCTCGCCAAGGGCGGGAACCCGCCGCAGGCGCTCGACACCAAGGCCGACGTGAGCTTCCAGCCCGGCGAGGGCATCACCGGCGTCCACCTCACGGTCGTGGGTTCGGTCGAGGGGATCGACGCGGACGGCTTCCAGGCCGCCGCGGAGGACGCGAAGGCGAACTGCCCGGTGTCCCAGGCGCTGACCGGCACCAAGATCACCCTGACGGCCTCGCTGGCCTGAGCCGGGTCCTCAGTCGGGAGCCCCGGAGACGCCCGGGGCTCCCGCCGTCCCGGCGACCGGCGCGGCGCCCGTCGCGGCGGCGGCCGCGGGCTCCTGGCGGTGCCAGACCACCCGCTGTGGGAGCGGGATCTCGATCCCCTCGAAGTCGAACCGGCCCTTGATCCGCTCGCGCATCTCTCGTGCCACCGCCCACTGCTCGAGGGGCGCGGTCTTCAGCGTGACCCGGACCAGGCAGGCGTCGGGTCCGAGTTCCTGCACGCCCCACACCTCGGGCTTCTCGATGATCAGGCCCTCGTAGTCCTCGTCCTCCCACATGTCGTCGGCGACGTCCTGCAGCACGTGCCGCACCCGGGCCAGGTCCTCGGTGTAGGCGACCGGGATGTCGAGCACGGTGCGCGCCCAGTTCTGGCTGTGGTTGCCGACCCGGAGGATCTCGCCGTTGCGGACGTACCAGACCACGCCGTCGACGTCGCGCAGCCGGGAGACCCGCAGGCCGACCGCCTCGACCGTGCCGATCGCCTCGCCGAGGTCGACGACGTCGCCGACGCCGTACTGGTCCTCGAAGATCATGAAGATGCCGGACAGGAAGTCCTTGACCAGGCTCTGCGCGCCGAAGCCGAGCGCCACGCCGACCACTCCCGCGCTCGCGATGAGCGGCCCGACGGGATAGCCGATCTCGGCGATGGCGGTGATCCCGGTGATGGTGAAGATCACGATCGAGGTGATGCTCTTGAGCAGCGACCCCATCGTCTGTGCGCGCTGGACCCGGCGGCCGGCCACGAGCGCGGCGGCGGACTTGTCGACCGAGCCGGGCTTGTGCTTGAGGATCGGGGTGGGCATGCCCTCGGCCGCCCGGCGGCTGAGCCGGTCGATGAGCCGGTGCAGGAACCAGCGCAGCAGCAGCGCGATCACCAGCAGCACGACCAGCGCCAGCGGCTTGGCGATCAGCCAGTCGGAGGCCTCGGCGAGCCACGCGTTGCCGGTCCAGCGGTCCACGATCTCGCACAGCTGCTCGCCGTCGGCGCACTGGGGGGTCGTCTGCAGGAGGCTCATGGCTGGGAACAGTAACGAGACCAGGTGCCGCCCTCAAACCAGGTTCGCTACCCTGGACAGGTGACGAAATCCGACCTTTCCCCCGTTGTACGGCGGGCGATGCGCGTCGCCGCGCTCGCTCCGGCCGCGCTGCTGGTGACCGCCGCCACACCGGCCTTCGCAAGCGCCCCCGAGCAGTGGGGGCAGGCCCCCGGCGTCGACCCGCTGGACGCCCTGCTGGTGATCGTGCTGATCCCGCTCGGCCTGTTCGTCCTGATCACCCTGCTGGTCTCGCTGCCGTCGATGATCCGCGGCGAGTCGGCGTACCACCCGGGGCTCGCCTGGCGTCACGAGCCGGAGTGGTTCGGCGGCCCGCGCGACGGACTGCAGAAGGCGGACCGCACCGACCCGGATGCGCTCGAGGGCGCCGAACAGAGAGGCGGGGCCAGTGGCCACTGGTGAGGCGTTCTCCGCAGCGGAGCGCCACGAGATCGACAAGGCGATCCGCGACGCGGAGACCATGTGCCGCTACGAGTTCTCGGTGTACGTCGGTGCCGCCGACGAGGAGGCCCGCCCGTTCGCCGAGCGGCTGCACGCTGCGCTGGTCGCTCCCGAGCGCTCGGTGTTGGTGCTCGTCGACCCGGCGGCGCGCATCGTCGAGGTCGTCACCGGTGCCGAGGCCCGTCGGGTCCTCGACGACGCCGAGGTGAAGCTCGCCACGCTGTCGATGCAGACCGCCTTCGCCGCCGGTGACCTGGTCGGCGGAATCAAGGCGGGGGTGCTGCAGCTCGCCGACCACGCCCGGCGCCCGGACATGCTGCACGCCGAGTCCTGACCCGGGCCCCTCGCCCCTGCTGATTACCAGGGGATGCCGGAAAGTTGTCACTTCCCCAGGGATTCATTCCTGGGGAAGTTGCAGAACGCCTACATGCCCTGGTAATCAGTCGGCGTCGAAGGCCTGGGCCTCGAGCGCCCGCACGATGTCGGCGCGGCCCTCGCGGACGTAGCGCTTCGCGGCCGGGTTGGCCCGCGACGTCGCCAGCCACTCGTCGACCCGCTCGAGGGTCTCCGCGCTGATCAGGGACCGCGGGAACATGTACTCCAGGGCGGTCGAGGCGATCTGCACGCCCCGGTCCTCCCACATGGTCTCCGCCGCGCTCAGGTACTTCTCGAGGTACGGCGCGATCAGCTCGCCCTGGCCGGCGACGTCCCACGTGTAGGCGATGTGCCGCTGGGTCTCGTTGGGGACGTCCTTGCGGACCGCGCCCTTGAGCCAGGACTCCTCCTTGGCCTCCGGGTCGGGCAGCACGGCGATCGCGGCGGCGGCCTTCTCGTGACCGGAGATGGTGTTGTCGGCAGCCAGCTCCTGCTCGATGCGGGCGCGGTCGACGTACCCGGTCGAGGCCAGCGCGGTCAGCAGGATCCACCGCATGTCGGTGTCGATGCTGAGCCCCTCGAGCCGTTCGGTGCCGTCGAGCAGACCGGCCATGAACGCCATCGCCTCGCGGCTGCGCCCGGCGCCGGAGTACGACGACGGGGGAGTGCGCTTGCCATGGGTGCCGGCGAAGACCTTCAGGAACGTGAGCTGGTGGTCGCTGCCGGGCTTCGCCTGCTCGAGCAGCCGGCGGAAGCCCCGCTCCCAGGCCGCCCGGAGGGCGTCGCGCTTCGACGGGTGCGCGAACTGGTTGATCGCGATCTCGACGTAGACGGGAAGCTGCTTCGCCGCGGTGTCGTCGGTCTCACCGCCGAGCCCGTTGAGCACCATCGTCACGAAGTCACCGGCGGACAGCTGGGCGTCGCGGGTCATGTCCCACGCGGCCGACCAGCACAGCGCCCGGGCCAGCGAGGAGTCGATCGTCGCGATCGAGTCGCGCACCGTCGCCAGCGACCGGTCGTCGAGGCGGATCTTGGCGTAGGTCAGGTCGTCGTCGTTGAGCAGCAGCAGGTCGGGCTGCTGCTGGCCGACGAGCTCGGCCACATCGGTGAGCTCACCGGTGACGTCGGTCTCGACCACCGAGCGTCGGACCAGCCGGCCGTCGAGCCGGTCGTAGAGGCCGATCCGGATCCGGTGCGGGCGCAGCGTCGTCGACTCCTCGCCGGTGCGCTGGCGAACCGCGAACGACGCGTAGGTGCCGTCCTGGCCGACCGTGAACTCCGGGGCGAGCACGTTGACGCCGGAGGTCTGCAGCCACGCCTTGGCCCAGATGTCCAGGTCACGGCCGGAGGTGGCCTCCAGCGCCGCGAGCAGGTCGGCGAACTCGCTGTTGCCGAACGCGTGCCGCGAGAAGTAGCCCCGCAGGCCGGCGATGAACTCGTCGAGCCCGACGTAGGCGACGAGCTGCTTGAGGACCGACGCGCCCTTGGCGTAGGTGATGCCGTCGAAGTTGACCTCCACCGCCTCCAGGTCGTGGTTGTCCGCCGCGACCGGGTGCGTGGTGGGCAGCTGGTCCTGGCGGTAGGCCCAGTTCTTGCGGTTGTTGGTGAACCCGGTCCAGGCGTCGGAGTACTGCGTGGCCTGGGCCGCGGCGTGGGTGGCGGCCCACTCGGCGAACGACTCGTTCAGCCACAGGTCGTCCCACCAGCGCATGGTCACGAGGTCGCCGAACCACATGTGCGCCATCTCGTGCAGGATCGTGTTGGCGCGCTGCTCGAAGAACCACCGGGCCTGCTTGCTGCGTGGGAGGTATTCGTCGCGCAGGGTGATGCACCCGGCGTTCTCCATGGCCCCGTTGTTGAACTCCGGGACGTAGAGCTGGTCGTACTTGTGGAACGGGTAGGGGAAGTCGAAGACCTCCTCGAAGAAGTCGAAGCCCTGCTTGGTGATCCGCACCAGCTCGTCGGCGTCGAGGTAGGGCGTGACCGACTGGCGGCAGTAGTGCCCCAGCGGGATGTCGCCGTGCTTGCCGGAGTAGGTGTCGAGCACCTCGTGGTACTCGCCGGCCACGACCGCGGTGACGTACGTCGACATCCGCTCGGTCGTGGGGAAGGACCACACCGAGGTGCCGTCGCCGCCGTCGACCGGCTGCGGGGTCGGTGCGTTCGAGACCACCTTCCAGTGGGACGGGGCCTTGACCGTGAACGTGAACGTGGCCTTCAGGTCCGGCTGCTCGAACGTCGCGTAGATCCGTCGCGCGTCGGGGACCTCGCACTGCGAGTACAGGTAGACCCGGTCGTCGGCCGGGTCGACGAAGCGGTGCAGGCCCTCACCGGTGTGGCTGTAGGGCAGCTCCGCGACGACGCGCAGCTCGTTGTCGGCCGCCAGGTCGTCGAGGAGGAGCCGGCCGTCGACGTACACCTGACTCGGGTCGAGCGTGTTGCCGTTGAGCGTCAGCTCGCGGATATCGGCGTCGACGAGGTCCGCGAACGTCGAGGCGCCGGGCTCGCCACAGCGGAACCGCAGCGTGGTGGCGGAGTGGAAGGTCGCCGTGCTCCCCGTGGTGAGGTCCAGCTCGACGAGATAGGCATCGACGTCCAGGAGACCGGCGCGGGTGCGCGCCTCGTCCCGGGTGAGGTTCGTTCCAGGCATGGAAGGCATCCTCGCACCAGGGATGGGGAATAAACCAATCGATACCTTCTGTTCGGACTACCTGTACTGACCGCTGTTTTCGGGACTCATGTTGAGGAGCGGACCACCGTGGAGCACACCACCGAGCGCACCCCTGTCGACTTCTGGTTCGACCCCCTGTGCCCCTGGGCCTGGATGACGTCCCGGTGGCTGCTGGAGGTGGAGAAGGTACGTCGCATCGCGCCGTCCTTCCACGTGATGAGCCTGGCCTACCTCAACCAGGACAAGGACGTCCCCGACGACTACCGGGAGATGCTCGAGCCGGCCTGGGGACCGGTCCGGGTCGCGATCGCCGCCGCGCAGGCCGAGGGCGACGACGTGCTGCTCCCGCTCTACACGGCGATGGGGAACCGGATCCACCTCGAGGGCCGGGACATCGACCGCACGCTGGTCGAGGAGTCGCTCGCCGAGGTCGGCCTGCCGCTGCGCCTCGCCGACGCGATGGACTCCACGGAGTACGACGAGGACCTGAAGAAGTCCCATCACGCCGGTATGGACCAGGTCGGCCAGGAGGTCGGCACCCCGGTCATCAGCGTCGACGGAGTCGCGTTCTTCGGCCCGGTCGTCACCCCCGCCCCCAAGGGCGAGGACGCCGGCCGGCTCTGGGACGGGGTGCTCGCCGTGGCCGCCACCCCGGGCTTCTACGAGCTCAAGCGCTCGCGCGAGAAGGGCCCCGACTTCACCTGAGCCGGGGATCGCTCCGCGAACCGGCGTCGGGCGGCGCCGGCCCGGCCACCTAGGATCAGGCCCATGAGCCATATCCTGTCCGCCGTCGCCTGGCCGTACGCCAACGGGCCGCGCCACATCGGCCACGTGGCCGGATTCGGCGTGCCCTCCGACGTCTTCAGCCGCTACATGCGGATGGCCGGCCACGACGTACTCATGGTCTCCGGCACCGACGAGCACGGCACCCCGATCCTCGTCGCCGCCGACGCCGAGGGGGTGACGGCGCGCGAGCTCGCGGACCGGAACAACCGGATCATCGTCGAGGACCTCGCGGCGCTCGGCCTGAGCTACGACCTGTTCACCCGCACCACCACGCGCAACCACCACGCGGTGGCGCAGGAGATGTTCTCCACCGTGCTGCGCAACGGCTACATGGTCGAGCGGACCACGCAGGGCGCGATCTCGCCCTCGACCGGCCGCACGCTGCCGGACCGCTACATCGAGGGCACCTGCCCGATCTGCGGTGCCGACGGGGCGCGCGGCGACCAGTGCGATACCTGCGGGAACCAGCTCGACCCCACCGACCTGATCAACCCGCGCAGCAAGATCAACGGCGAGGTGCCGCAGTTCGTCGAGTCGCAGCACTTCTTCCTCGATCTGCCTGCGCTCGCCGACGCGCTCAAGGAGTGGCTCGACGACCGCGAGGCCTCCGGCACCTGGCGGCCGAACGTGATCAAGTTCAGCCAGAACATCCTCGAGGACATCCGCCCGCGCGCGATGACCCGGGACATCGACTGGGGGATCGTCGTCCCCGTCGACGGCTGGCGCGACCACCCCACCAAGCGGCTCTACGTCTGGTTCGACGCGGTGATCGGCTACCTGTCGGCCTCGATCGAGTGGGCCCGCCGCCTCGGAGACCCGGATCGCTGGCGCGACTGGTGGAACGACCCGGCGGCCCTGTCCTACTACTTCATGGGCAAGGACAACATCACCTTCCACTCCCAGATCTGGCCCGCTGAGCTGCTGGCGTACGACGGGTTGGGCACCCGGGGCGGTGAGCCCGGCGTCTTCGGACAGCTCAACCTGCCGACGGAGGTCGTCTCCAGCGAGTTCCTCACCATGGAGGGCCGGAAGTTCTCGAGCTCGAAGGCCGTGGTGATCTACGTCCGCGACGTGCTCGAGCGCTACCAGGCCGACGCGCTGCGCTACTTCATCTGCGCGGCCGGTCCCGAGAACCAGGACAGCGACTTCACCTGGTCGGAGTTCGTGCGCCGTAACAACGACGAGCTCGTCGCCGGTTGGGGCAACCTGGTCAACCGCGCCGCGTCGATGATCGCCAAGAACTTCGGTGCGATCCCGGCGGCGGGAGATCTGGCCCCGGAGGACACCGCGCTCCTCGACACCGTTGCCGCGGCGTTCGACACGGTCGGAGCCTTGATCGGGCGGCACCGGCAGAAGCAGGCGATGGCCGAGGCGATGCGCGTGGTCGGCGAGGCCAACAAGTACGTCTCCGACATGGCGCCGTGGCAGCTCAAGGGCGAGGACGAGCGGGAGCGGCTCGGCACCGTGCTGCACGTCACCGCGCAGGCGGTGGCGGACCTCAACTTGATCCTGGCGCCGTTCCTCCCGCACGCCGCGAACGCGGTGGACAAGGTGCTCGGCGGCACCGGCGAGGTGGCGCCGATGCCGGTGGTCGAGGACGTCGAGGACCTCGACGGGGGCCCGGCCTACCCGATCCTCACCGGCGACTACTCCGGCGCCCCGCGCTGGGAGCGGCGCCCGATCCTGGTGGGAACCCCGATCGAGAAGCCCACCCCGGTGTTCACCAAGCTCGACACGTCCGTGGTCGACGAGGAGCTCGCGCGGCTGGGCGCCTGAGGGACGTGCTGCACCCGCAGGCGCGCGCTGCGCTGGACCTCTGGGCGCAGGACCCGCAGGTCACCGACCCGGGGTTCGATGCGGGCGGCGTCGCGCGGCTGCGCTCCCGCGCACGGGAGGCTGCCGCCGACGAGCGGCGGGAGCCGGTGGCGCGCACCGAGGACGTCGACGCGGACGGGGTGCCCTGCCGGCTGCACGTGCCGGCCGGCGCCGAGCGGCCAGGAGTGCTGGTGTACCTGCACGGCGGGGGCTTCGTGTTCGGAGACCTCGACACCCACGACGGGCAGGCGCGGCGCCTCGCCAACCGCACCGGGCTCGCGGTGCTCGGCGTCGACCACCGGCGCCCGCCCGAGCACCCGTTCCCGACGGCGCCCGACGACGTCGACACCGCGCTGCGGTGGCTGGCTCGCGCGGGGGAGGGGCTCGGCGTCGACCCGGCGCGGCTCGTGCTGGTCGGGGACAGCGCGGGCGGCAACCTCGCCCTGGTGGCGTCCCTGCGCAACCCCGGCCTGGCCCGCGCCACCGTGCTGGTGTACCCGTTCCTCGACCCCGACCTCTCGTCGCCGTCCTACGCCGGGACGGACGGAGGCATCACCCGTGCCGAGGCACGGTGGTACTGGCAGCAGTACGCCGGCACTCCCGACGACCTCGCCGACCCCGATCTGGCGCCGCTCCGCTCGCCGGACTCCCGGCTGGCCACGATCGCCGAACCGGTGCTCGTGCAGGTCGCCGAGCACGACCTGCTTGCCGACGAGGACCGGCTCCTGGCGGACCGGCTCGCCGCCGCGGGCGCCGACGTGCGCGTCACGACGTACTCGGGAATGGTGCACGGCTTCTGGCGACACCCGGCCCTGTTCGACGCCGCCGAGGAGGCGCTGGCGGAGATCGCCGACTTCCTGCGCCCGAGGGTCTGAAAGACTTCCTCCATGCGCGTTCACCTCGGCTCCGACCATGCCGGCCTCGAGCTCAAGGAGCACCTGCTCAACTGGCTCGCCGACAACGGCTACGAGGCCGTCGATCACGGCCCCTTCGTCTACGACGCCCTCGACGACTACCCGGTGTTCTGCCTGCGCGCGGCGGAGGCCGTGGCCGCCGACCGGCAGGACGGGGTGGACAGCCTCGGCGTCGTGATCGGCGGGTCCGGCAACGGCGAGCAGATCGCCGCCAACAAGGTCAAGGGCGTGCGCGCGGCGCTGGCCTGGAGCGAGGAGACGGCCGCGCTGGCGCGCCAGCACAACGACGCCAATGTCGTCGCGGTCGGCGGCCGGATGCACACCGTGGACGACATGACCCACTTCGTGGACGTGTTCCTCACCACGGCCTACTCGGGCGAGGAACGGCACGACCGCCGGATCGCCATGCTCGCCGACTACGAGAAGACCGCCAACCTTCCGCCGCTGCCCGAGTCGGCGCTGGGTCACGGTCTGGGCCACGGCCAGTAGGCCCGATGCCCGAGGGCCACACCCTGCACCGGCTCGCCGGTGAGCTCCGGGAACGGTTCGCCGGCCAGGTGGTGCGGGCCTCCTCCCCGCAGGGCCGCTTCGCCGAGTCGGCGGCGCTGATCGACGGCACCCGGCTGCTCGACGCGCAGGCCTGGGGCAAGCAGCTGTTCGTGGAGTTCGACGGGGACCGCTTCGTGCACGTCCACCTCGGCCTGATCGGCTCGTTCCGGTTCGGTGCGGGCGAGCCACCCCCGCCGGTGGGCCAGGTGCGGCTCCGGCTCGCCGTCGGAGGCGCGAGCCCGTCGTACGGCGACCTGCGGGGCGCGACCACCTGCGCCCTGGTCACCCGCGAGCAGCGCAAGCAGGTCCTGGACCGGCTCGGGCCCGACCCGCTGCGGGAGGACGCCGAGCCGGAGCGCGCCTGGGCGCGGATCTCGCGGAGCCGCAAGCCCGTCGGCGCGCTGCTGATGGACCAGCAGGTGCTCGCCGGGGTGGGCAACGTCTACCGGGCCGAGCTGCTGTTCCGGCACCGGCTGCACCCGCTGCGTCCGGGCAACACGCTGCGGCGCCCCCGGTTCGAGGAGATGTGGGCCGACCTGGCCGCGCTGATGCGCGAGGGCGTAGGCACCGGGCGGATCGACACCGTGCGCGCGGAGCACACTCCGGAGGCGATGGGCCGAGCGCCCCGCGTCGACGACCACGGCGGCGAGGTCTACGTCTACCGCCGGCAGGGCCAGCCGTGTCACGTCTGCGGCGCCCGCGTGCGGACCCAGGTCCTGGAGGGCCGCAACCTCTTCTGGTGCCCGCGCTGCCAGCCGGTCTTCCGGTCCCGGGCAGCCCGGCCGTGACGAACCACTCGACCCAATACGGCGCGCGTCCCCCGGTCGGGCACTAAGGTCGGTGTCGTGGTCGTCGCCCCGCACGCAGACCGCCTGACGGCCAAGCCGGCCCGTCAGGTGCTGTCGCGACGTTGGAGCCACTCGGTCCGGCGGATGCGCAACTCGGAGGCCACCTGGGTCGCCATGCTCGGTCTGCTGAGCCTGGTCATCGGCTTCGGGATCTGGAAGTTCGGCGGAGCCGTTCCGGCGAGCACGGTCGCCATCCCGATCGTGATCGGCAACATCGTGCTCAGCCCGCGGTCGCTGCCGTGGTTCGTGGTCTACGTGCTCGGCGTCCTCGTCGTGGTCGTGGCCGCGACCGCCGACGACCAGCTCGACGGCCGTCGCGTCGGCGGGGTCGTGATCTCGTTCGTGGTGGGGCTGATCGTGCTGATCGCGTCGTTCCGCCGCTCGCGGCTGGGGGTGGCCGGATCGCTGGGCGAGTCGATGCTCGTCGACCTGCGCGAGCGGATCACCAAGCAGGGCGTGATCCCGCGGCTGCCGCAGGACTGGTACTCCGAGGCAGTGATGCGGTCCGCGGGCGCGTCGTCGTTCGCCGGCGACTTCATGGTCGCCTCGCTGTCCACCGACGCTCGCACCTTCCACGTCGCCGTCGTGGACGTCTCCGGCAAGGGGGAGCAGGCCGGCACCCGCTCCCTGCTGCTCTCGGGGGCCTTCGGCGGCCTGCTCAGTGCGCTTCCGCCCGAGAAGTTCCTCCCCGCCGCCAACGACTACCTGCTGCGCCAGGACTGGAGCGAGGGCTTCGCCACCGCGGTGCACCTGTGCATCGATCTCGGCACGGGGGAGTTCGAGATCCGTTCCGCAGGCCACCCGCCGGCGGTGCAGCTGCAGGCCGGCTCCGGGCGCTGGGCCGTGCACGAGGTCGAGGGCCCGATCCTCGGTCTGATGGCCGACGCCGAGTTCGCCGTGACCCGCGGCGTCCTGCAGCGCGGCGACGCCATCTTGATGTTCACCGACGGCCTGGTCGAGACCCCCCAGCGCGACATCTCGCTCGGCATCGACAAGCTCCTCGGCCAGGGCGAGCGGCTGCTGCGCGAGGGATTCGAGCACGGAGCCGAGCGGCTCGTCGCCAAGATCGACTCGATCAACGACGACCGCGCGCTGCTGCTGCTGCACCGCCGTTGACCAGCTGCTGCGCCGGTGCCGGAAACGACGAGAGGCACCTCGGTCGGGGTGCCTCTCGTGCCGAATCGGAGCGGATGACGGGAATCGAACCCGCGTAGCTAGTTTGGAAGACTAGGGCTCTACCATTGAGCTACATCCGCATCGCCGGATGCTGCCTTCGTGAGCCGCTCCGACCGGGCAATCCTGCCACAGGAGAGAACTCCCGTTCCAATCGGCGGCGACGGGCGAGTCCGGGCGCCGGACGCACGATTAGAGCCCGCGGTGCCGGGTCGACTAGACTCCCCGGGGCTCCCGCCGGGGGCCCTGACATCGGGGCGTAGCGTAGTGGCTAGCGCGCCTGCTTTGGGAGCAGGAGATCGCAGGTTCGAGTCCTGTCGCCCCGACCATGCTGTTGAGCATGTCGTTCCACGTCCCACCGCAGCCCGAGTCAGCACACCGTCAGTACCTGAGGAGAACACCTGTGAAGAGCGCCGTCGAGACTTTGAGCCCGACCCGGGCCAAGCTCACCGTCGAGGTGCCCTTCGAGGAGCTCAAGCCGAGCCTCGACGCGGCGTACAAGAAGATCGCCCAGCAGATCAACGTGCCCGGCTTCCGCCGCGGCAAGGTGCCCCCGATGGTGATCGACCGCCAGGTCGGGCGCGGCGCCGTTCTGGACGAGGCGATCAACGCGGCCCTGCCGAAGCTGTACGTCGAGGCGCTGCAGGCCAACGAGCTCGAGCCGCTGGCCCAGCCGGAGATCGACATCACCAAGCTCGAGGACAACGACACCCTCGAGTTCACCGCCGAGGTCGACGTCCGGCCGGAGGTGGACCTGCCCGACTACGAGGGCCTCGAGGTCACGGTCGACGACATCGCGGTGAGCGACGAGGAGGTCGAGGAGCAGGTGCAGAACCTGCGCGAGCGCTTCGCCAGCCTCAACGACGTGGACCGCGCCGCCGCCGAGGGCGACTTCGTCACGATCGACCTCAAGGCCAGCAAGGACGGCGAGGTCGTCGAGGGCGCCGAGGTCAGCGGGATGAGCTACCAGGTCGGCCGCGGCGGCATGCTCGACGGCCTCGACGAGGCGTTGACCGGCATGTCGGCCGGCGACTCGACCACGTTCACCTCCCAGCTCGTCGGCGGCGACCTCGCCGGCGAGGACGTCGACGTCGACGTGACCGTGACCGCGGTCAAGGAGCAGGAGCTGCCCGAGCTCGACGACGACTTCGCGCAGACCGCGTCGGAGTTCGACACCGTCGATGAGCTCACCGCCGACGTGCGCACCCGGCTCGAGCGCGGCAAGCGACTCGAGCAGGCTTCGGCCGCCCGGGACGCCGTGCTCGAGACGATCCTGGAGCAGGTCGAGGTGCCGCTTCCCGAGAACGTCGTGGATGCCGAGATCACGGCGCGCCGCGAGAGCATCCAGCAGCAGCTCACCTACGCCGGCATGACGATGGAGGCCTACCTCGACTCCGAGGAGCAGACCGTCGACGAGTTCGACGCCGACCTCGAGAAGCGGGTCCGCGACGCCGTGGCCGCCCAGTTCGTGCTGGACCAGGTCGCGAAGAAGGAGAACATCTCGGTCAACGAGGGCGAGCTCCAGGAGCACCTGTTCCGCCGTGCGCAGCAGTCCGGCCAGAACCCGCAGGAGTTCATCTCCCACATGGTCGAGCACAACCACATCCCGGAGATGGTGTCCGAGGTGGTGCGCGGCAAGGCGCTGGCGATGATCGTCGAGGCCGCGAAGGTGACCGACGATTCGGGCAACCACGTGGAGCTGAAGAACCTCCGTCCCGACGGCACCATCGGCGAGCCGGAGCCGGAGAACGCCGAGCCGGAGTTCGCCGACTTCAAGACCGCGGACGACGCTGCCGAGGGTTCGGAGGAGCCGACCGCGGACGAGACGCCCGCCGACGAGCCCTCCGGGGACGAGGCCGCCAAGCAGGCCTGAGCCCGCTCCACCGACGCCCTCGTGCCCGCCGGCCCGGGGGCGTCGCTGTGTCCGGCGCCCGGGCACCGGCGCGGTTCGTTGACTGCCGGCAAGCCGCCGTCGATCATCGTTCGATGACCACGGCGACCGCCCCGACCCGCCGGGGGGTCGGCGAGGCCGGCGTCCTCGGAGCCCTGGCCCTGGCTACCGAGGTGGTCGCCGACGAGCTGGTCCTCGGCACCGCTCGTGACGTGCACGACGCCGTGGGCCGACGGGTCTACGCGGCCCTGAACGCCGCGACCGGAGGGGCGGCCCGGAGGCCGCAGGCGGTCCACGACGGCGTCGCCCGGGCTGTCTTCACCGGACTGGGTGCCTGCTTCCGCGGCGCTTCGCGCGCGCTGCACGCGACCGACCAGCGCGGCACCGGGCCGCGGCTGCAGGACTCTCCGAGCGGCCGGTTCGTGGTCTCCGCGGTCAACGGCCTGATCGGCGACAAGCTCGCCGAGCGGCACCCGCAGCTGGCGATCGACCTTGCGGTACGTCGCGGCGGTCGCGACGTCCCCCCGGAACCGGAGGCGCTCGCCCAGGCGTTCCCGGATGCCACCGGCGACCTGGTGGTGTTCCTGCACGGACTGTCCGAGTCGGAGTCGGCCTGGGACCTGCGGGCCGGGGAGACCGGCGGCAGCTATGGTGCCCGGCTGGCCGGCGAGTCGTCCTGGACGCCGGTCTACCTGCGCGCCAACACCGGTCTCCCCATCGCCGAGAACGGCGTGGCGCTGGCCGGACTGCTCGCGTCCCTGGTCGACGCCTGGCCGGCCCCGGTCCGCAGGATCGCGCTCGTCGGCCACTCCATGGGCGGCCTGATCATGCGGGCCGCCTGCGCCGTGGACGTGCGGACCGGCACGCCCTGGCGCCGGCTGGTCACCGACGTGGTGACCCTCGGCTCGCCCCACCTCGGCGCGCCGATCGAGCGCGGGCTCCACGCCGGCGCCGCCCTCCTCGGCCGGCTGCCCGAGGCGGCGCCCTTCGGCCGGATCCTGGAGTACCGGTCGGTGGGGATCCTCGACCTCCGCGCGGGCCTCGCGCGCGACGTACAGAACCTTCCGCACGCGCGTTACCGGCTCGTTGCGGCGACGCTGGCCGGCTCGCACCGGCACCCGGTGAGCGAGGTGCTGGGCGACCTGCTCGTGCGCTACCCCTCGGCGACCGGCCGCCCGCGGCGCGGCCGGGCGATGTTCCCCGACGCGGACGTGTTGCACGTGCGCGGCGACCACTTCGATCTGCTCAACCACCCCGAGGTGTACGACGCCCTGCGCGGCTGGCTCGGTTGAGCAGTAGCCGACCGCCTCCTCGCTCGTTGTCCATCCCGGACACCCCCCACCGCCCCAAGGAGCCTTGATGCCCACGCCCGCCCCGATCTCCGCCTCCGTCGACGTCGCCGCGCCTTCCGAGGCGGTCTGGGCCGTCGTGTCGGACGTCACCCGGATGCCCGAGTGGAGCCCCGAGCTGCGCCGGCTCTACGTGCTCGGCGCGAAGCAGCCGCGGGTCGGGATGCGGCTGCTCGGGATCAACCGCCGCAAGTACGTCGCGTGGCCGACCACCTCGAAGGTGACCCGGTTCGAGCCCGGCCGGGCGGTGGCGTGGAGGACCCGTGAGAGCGGCGCGACGTGGACCTACGAGCTCGAGGCCACCGACGGCGGCACCCGGCTCACCGGGCGGCGCGACCTGGCGAAGTTCACGCTCGGTACGAGCGTGCTGGGCCCCGTCATCGGCGGTGCCGAGGGTCACGACCGCGAGCTCGCCGACGGGATCCGGTCCACCCTGGAGCAGATCAAGGCTGCGGTGGAGGCAGGTACCCCGGCGCGGAGCTGACCGGTCAGGAGCTCAGCTCGACCGGGGCGGCCGGGTGGCCCAGCGCGAGCAGCCGGGCGGTGAGGTCGACCCACGCCGCCCGCAGGGTCACCGCGGCCCCGGAGTGCTCGTCGGGCAGGGCGCGCAGCTCCGTGAGGGTCATCCACCGGACCTCGACCACTCCTTCGGCGGCGAGCTCGTCGTCGGTGAGGCGGCCGCGCGGCTCGAACGCGTCGACCCGGGCGAAGTAGATCCACTCCTCCTGCCCGTCGTACCCGCCGCCGATGTCGAAGACGTGGGTGCGGTGCGCGACGCACTGCCCCTGCCGGCTCGGCACCAGGTCCAGGCCCACCTCCTCCAACAGCTCACGGCGTACGGCGTCCGCTCGCGTCTCGCCCGGCTCGATCCCGCCGCCCGGCAGCGCCCACACGCCACCGCCGGCGGGGAACGCGAAGCGCACCATCAGCACCCGGTCGGACCGGTCGGCCAGCAGGACGCGGACGGCTGGGCGCAGCCGCGGGCCGGGGGTCCCCGGGTCGTCGGCCCGTGTCGTCACCGCGTCATCACCGGGGCACCTTACGACGCGCCGGAGTCCGCTGTTGGCGAACAGAGGGGGATGTCCCGTGGAAGTGGCCGACCTTCCGGCTAGGGTCGGGGGCGTGACTGAGATCCAGATGAACGGTGGCGGGACGAGCTACGGCCTCGACGACCACATCTACCAGCGGCTCCTCAAGGAGCGCATCGTCTTCCTCGGCTCGGAGGTGCGTGACCAGAACGCCAACGCGATCTGCGCGCAGATGCTGCTCCTCAACGCCGAGGACCCCGAAGCGGACATCTTCCTCTACATCAACAGCCCGGGTGGTTCGGTGGACGCCGGCATGGCGATCTACGACACCATGAACTACATCTCCAACGACGTGGCCACCGTCGGGATGGGGCTCGCGGCCTCGATGGGACAGTTCCTGCTCTGCGCCGGGGCGAAGGGCAAGCGCTACGCCCTGCCGCACGCGCGGATCATGATGCACCAGCCGTCCGGCGGCATGGGCGGCTCCGCCTCGGACATCAAGATCCAGGCCCAGCAGTCGCTGCACATCAAGCAGGTGCTGTTCCGGCTGATCAGCGAGCACACCGGCCAGTCGCTCGAGCAGGTCGAGCAGGACGCGGACCGGGACCGCTGGTTCACCGCCGACCAGGCGCTCGAGTACGGCTTCAT
Organism: uncultured Actinomycetota bacterium; assembly: GCA_963801125.1. Lineage (GTDB taxonomy): Bacteria > Actinomycetota > Actinomycetes > Propionibacteriales > Nocardioidaceae > Nocardioides_B. The sequence goes on along the minus strand of CAWDDL010000029.1, from coordinate 9,740 downwards.
CGACAAGGTCGTCGCCAACGCCGGCCAGGTCGCCGACCAGGGCCGCCCGGCCCACGAGAAGTGAGGGCTGAGATGACCAGCAACAACATCCCCGGTCTGTCCGGCTCCCCGGCGGGGCGGGCCCCCGAGCACGCGTCCCCGAGCATGAACTACTACATCCCGCAGTGGGAGGAGCGCACGTCGTACGGCTTCCGCCGGATCGACCCCTACGCCAAGCTCTTCGAGGAGCGGATCATCTTCCTCGGCACCCCGATCAGCGACGACATCGCCAACGCGGTGATGGCCCAGCTGCTGTGCCTGGAGACGATGGACCCCGACCGCGACATCTCCATCTACATCAACAGCCCCGGCGGCTCGTTCACGGCACTGACGGCGATCTACGACACGATGCGGTTCATCAAGCCCGACGTGCAGACCGTCTGCCTGGGCCAGGCGGCCTCCGCGGCGGCGATCCTGCTCGCGGCGGGCACCCCCGGCAAGCGCCTCGCGCTGCCGAACAGCCGGATCCTGATCCACCAGCCCTACACCGAGGGTTCCTACGGCCAGACCTCCGACATCGAGATCCAGGCCAACGAGATCCTGCGGATGCGCGAGCTGCTCGAGAAGATGATCGCCGAGCACACCGGCAAGCCCGTGGACGAGGTCAGCCGCGACATCGAGCGCGACAAGATCCTCACCGCGGAGGCCGCCGTGGAGTACGGCCTGATCGACTCGATCCTGGAATCGCGCAAGAGCTCGCTCCCGGTGGCCTGAGCCGCCGGGACCCGAGGGTGACTCGCCGTGTCCCCATCCCATTTGGGGGCGCGACGGGGTACCTTCGGACTCGAAGTGAGACGCAACAGCCAGAGCGCGTCCGGCCCCTCGGGCCGGCGTCGCGCGCCTGGCCCGAGTCGTGAGGAGGCGTGCCTGTGGCACGCATCGGTGACGGTGGCGACCTGCTGAAGTGCTCGTTCTGCGGAAAGAGCCAGAAGCAGGTCAAGAAGCTCATCGCGGGGCCAGGTGTCTACATCTGCGACGAGTGCATCGACCTGTGCAACGAGATCATCGAGGAGGAGCTCTCCGAGGGCACCGAGGTCGGTCTCGAGGAGCTGCCCAAGCCCCGGGAGATCTTCGACTTCCTCAACTCCTACGTGATCGGCCAGGAGAACGCCAAGAAGGCGCTCGCCGTCGCCGTGTACAACCACTACAAGCGTGTCCAGGCCGGCGTCGCCGCGGGGACCCAGCGGCACGGCAAGGACGAGACCGTCGAGCTGGCCAAGTCCAACATCCTGGTCATCGGCCCGACCGGCTGCGGCAAGACCTACCTCGCCCAGACCCTGGCCCGGATGCTCAACGTGCCCTTCGCGATCGCCGACGCCACCGCGCTCACCGAGGCCGGCTACGTCGGCGAGGACGTCGAGAACATCCTGCTCAAGCTGATCCAGGCCGCCGACTACGACGTCAAGAAGGCCGAGACCGGGATCATCTACATCGACGAGATCGACAAGGTGGCGCGCAAGGCCGAGAACCCGTCGATCACCCGCGACGTCTCCGGCGAGGGCGTGCAGCAGGCACTGCTGAAGATCCTCGAGGGCACCACCGCCTCGGTCCCGCCGCAGGGCGGCCGCAAGCACCCGCACCAAGAGTTCATCCAGATCGACACCACGAACATCCTGTTCATCGTCGGCGGGGCGTTCTCGGGGCTCGAGCACATCGTCGAGCAGCGGATCGGCAAGAAGGGCCTCGGCTTCGGCGCGGAGCTGCAGACCAGGGCCGACCGCGACTCGGAGAAGATCTTCGCCGAGGTGATGCCAGAGGACCTGCTGAAGTTCGGCCTGATCCCCGAGTTCATCGGCCGGCTGCCGGTGATCGCCACCGTGGACAAGCTCAACCGCGAGGCGCTGGTGCAGATCCTCACCGAGCCGCGCAACGCGCTGGTCAAGCAGTACCAGAAGCTCTTCGACCTCGACGGGGTGGAGCTGGAGTTCACCACCGACGCGATCGACGCCGTCGCCGATCTCGCGATGGTGCGGGGCACCGGCGCCCGTGGCCTGCGCGCGATCATCGAGGAGGTCCTCCTCCACGTGATGTACGACGTGCCGTCCCGTGAGGACGTGGCCAAGGTCGTCGTCACCGGCGAGGTCGTCTCCGACAACGTGAACCCGACGCTGGTGCCGCGCGAGCCCGAGGCCAAGAAGAAGAAGTCCGCCTAGGAGCGCCACCCCACGGGCACCCCGCGGGGTTCTCGTCGCTGGCGGCGGCAAATCGGTTAGGACCGAGGCCGTTGCGTGGTTAGGCTCGCGCCGTGACTTCCGACCTCACCGCTCTGGCCCTGCCCGACACCGACTGGGAGGCGTGGCTCGGCTCCCGGGTGGATGACCACCTGGCCCGGGCCCGCGCTGCGGTCGCGGAGCTGAAGCAGGGCGGCCGTGACGCCGCAGCCACGCTGGCGCTGTGGAACGACGCCAGCCTGGCGCTGAACAACGCGTTCGCCGTCGCCGGGCTGCTCTCCAACGTGCACCCCGACGAGGCGGTCCGCTCGCGGGGCGAGAAGGCCGAGCAGGACGCCCAGAAGCTGCTCACCGAGATCGGTCTCGACCGCGCCCTGTTCGACGTGCTCGACGCGGTCGACCCCGCCGACCTCGACGAGGACGCCCGCCGCGTGCTCAGCCTGTCCCTGCGTGACTTCCGCCGCGCCGGCGTGGACCAGAGCGACGAGGTCCGGGAGCGGCTGCGGGCCCTGTCCGAACGCGAGACCGAGGTCGGCCAGGAGTTCTCCAAGAACATCCGTGACGGTGTCCGCAGCATCACGGTCGAAGCGGCCGCGTTGGGCGGTCTCCCCGCGGACTTCCTCGAGTCGCACCGGCCGGGTGAGGACGGGAAGGTCACGATCACGACCGAGTACCCCGACTACATCCCCTACATGAGCTTCGGCCGCGACCGCGACACCCGGCGCCGGCTCGTCCACGAGTACCAGAACCGGGCCTGGCCCGAGAACGACGCGCTGCTCAAGGAGCTCCTCGAGCTGCGCCGCGAGCACGCCACCCTGCTCGGCTACGCCGACTGGCCGTCCTACGACGCCGAGGTCAAGATGATCGGCAAGGGCTCGGCGATCCCTGAGTTCATCGACCGCATCGCCGAGCTGTCCGAGGCGGCCGCGCACCGCGACCTCGACGTCCTGCTCGGCCGGATCCAGCAGGACCACCCCGAGGTCACCGAGGCCACCACGATCGACCGACTGTTCTACAGCGAGGTGCTGCGCCGGGAGAACTTCGACGTCGACGCCCAGGAGGTCCGCACCTACTTCGACTTCGCCAAGGTCCGGGCGGGCCTGCTCGACGTGACGGGCCGCCTGTTCGGGGTCGAGTACGTCGAGGTGGCAGACCTGTCGACCTGGCACGAGGAGGTGGCGTCGTACGACGTCATGCGCGACGGCGAGCGGCTGGGGCGCATCCACCTCGACCTGCACCCGCGCAAGGGCAAGTACAACCACGCGGCCCAGTTCGACCTCGTCCCGGGCGTCAAGGGTCGCCAGCTCGCCGAGGGCGTGCTGGTGTGCAACTTCTCGCGCCAGCTGATGGAGCACGACCATGTCGTGACGCTGTTCCACGAGTTCGGCCACCTGGTGCACCACGTGCTCGCGGGCGGCCACGAGTGGGCGCGGTTCTCCGGGGTCGCCACCGAGTGGGACTTCGTCGAGGCGCCGTCGCAGATGCTCGAGGAGTGGGCCTGGGACGCCGACGTGCTGCAGTCGTTCGCGACCGACAAGGACGGCCGACCGATCCCTCGCGAGCTGGTCGAGAAGATGCGTGCGGCCGACGACTTCGGCAAGGGCCTCTATGCGCGCACGCAGATGTTCTACGCCGCGCTGTCCTACCGGCTGCACCACGACGTGCCCGAGGACATCACGGCGACGCTGCGCGAGCTGCAGGCGAAGTACGACGTGTTCTGCTACGTCCCGGACACCCACTTCCACGCGTCGTTCGGGCACCTGCACGGCTACGGGTCGGGCTACTACACGTACATGTGGAGCCTGGTCATCGCCAAGGACCTGTTCTCGGCTTTCGACCCCGGGAACATGTTCGACACCGACGTGTCCTACCGCTACCGCGACCGGGTCCTCGCGGCCGGGGGCAGCAAGGACGCCGCCGACCTCGTCGCGGACTTCCTCGGCCGTCCCTACGGCTTCGACGCCTTCGAGGCCTGGCTCAACCGCTGACCCGAGTCCACCCTGATTCGTCCGCGGATCCGAGCCGCCCTCACGCGCTCGGCCGGCGGACGAGTCGGGACGAGGCGGCCGCAGGGACTCGAGCTGCGCGCAGGTCCTCGATGATGCGCTCGGGCGTCAGCCGGATCTCGGCGCTCGCGCAGCGGAGGACGACCCGACCCGTGAGGACGACGCCGCGTTCCCGCTTCATGTCGCGCCACCAGTGGTCGGTGCGCATGTGGAAGGAGCCGTCGATCTCGAGCACCACGATGGTCCCGTCCTCGAGGATCCACTCGCAGTCGAGATAGCGTCGATTCCCCGAGCGGTCCGGGCGGATCCGTTGGCGGTCGGGTTGACGTAGCCCGGCCACCCGACACAGCTTGCCGATGTCGATCTCCGCGAACGAGTGAGCGCCGCCGGCGATGTCGTGCAGGCTGGCCCGCAGCACCGCGCCGTGCCGCAACTTCGCGATGTCCACGCTGGCATCGAGGAGTCGCTCGGCAGTGCTCAGCCCCTGCTGGACGCACGCGGCGAGCAGGCCGACGGCACGCCGCAGGTGGTTGTCCCGCTCGGCCGTCAGCAGGGCTGCGTGCTCGAGCCGCACGCGTGGGACCCCGCCGCCGAGATGCGTCCATGCATGGAACGGGCGGCGTGTCTGGTGGAACCGGAAGCCTGGCAGGGGACTGACCTCGTCGCTCTTCGCGGTCAGCACGTGGACGAGCGGATCGTCGAGCACGAAGCGGAGCCCGGCCTCCTGGCAGGCCGTGGCATGCGAGAGTCGCGACGACCTTCCGGCGTGCAGCACCCCGAGCCACCGCAGCTGGGCGGACTGCAGCGGCCCGTTCTGCAGCGCGACGACGCGCGGGGCTACCTGCGTCCATCGATCGAGGAGGATCTCGGACTCGATCCGGTGGCGTGACCACCCGCGCTCATGCAGCTGCCCGAAGGAGAGCACACCGAGCTGGTCTCGTGCGAGCTGGCCGAGCTCCGGGTACCGATTCGTCCGCGGAAACGAGCCGTCTTCCCAGGCAGCATCTGCGGACGAACCGGGTGGGTCAGGCGAAAACCTGGAACGGTGCATCCCGGCATCGTCGTACGACGGCCCGCCGGTGCGCGAACAGTCGTCCACAGGCGTGCTCCGTGGCGCGACTCGTCCGCGCCGACCCGACTCGGGGTCGGCTCGATTCCGCGGACGAATCAGGCCTGGGCGGCGACCTCGGCGTCGACGGTGAGGTCGGTGACGGACGTGTCCGACGACGGCGTGAAGGTCAGCTCACCGGTGACCCGGCCCGCGGCGCGCAGGTCGTCGGCCGCCTCCTGCGCCAGCGCCACCGCCTCCGCCGGCCCGGTGACGTTCGCCCGCACCAGCTCAGTGCGCATCGACACCTTGGCCTGTGACTTCGCGCCACGGATCCCGCCGAGGGCCGCGGCCACCGCGCCGAGCATCGCCGGGTCGGCGGCGGCGGCCGAGCCCAGGTCCGCCGTGGTCGGCCACGCCTGGCGGTGGATCGACCCCGGCTGCCACCACGACCACACCTCCTCGGTCACGTAGGGCAGGAACGGCGCGAGCAGCCGCAGCTGCGCGTGCAGGGCGATCGCCAGCGCGGCCTTCGCCGAGGTGGCGGCGGTCTCCCCGCGGGCGCCGTAGGCCCGCTCCTTCACCAGCTCGAGGTAGTCGTCGCAGAACTCCCAGAAGAACTTCTCGCTGACCTCGAGCGCGGTGGTGTAGTCGTAGGACTCGAACGCCTCCGTCGCGCGCGTGATCGTCACCGCGAGCCCGCCGAGCATGGCGCAGTCGACCGGGTCCGAGACGGCCGACCGGTTCAGCTCGGTCGCGCCCACCGACGACAGCACGAACTTCGAGGCGTTGAGCACCTTCATCGCCAGCCGGCGCCCGACCTTCATCTGCGTCTCGTCGAACGGCGAGTCCAGCCCCGGGCGCGCCATCGCCGCCCTCCACCGGACCGCGTCGGCGCCGAACTTGTCCAGGATCTCCGACGGCACGACCGCGTTGCCCTTGGACTTGCTCATCTTCTTGCGGTCCGGGTCGACGATGAAGCCCGAGATCAGTGCGTGCGACCACGGCACCACGCCGTGCTCGTGGTGCGCCCGGACGACGCGGGAGAACAGCCAGGTCCGGATGATGTCGTGCGCGTGCGTGCACAGGTCCATCGGGAAGACCCGCTCGAACAGGTCGGGATCGTCCTCCCAGTGCCCGGCGATCTGCGGGGTGAGCGACGAGGTGGCCCAGGTGTCCATCACGTCGGGGTCGCCGATGAAGCCACCCGGCTTGCCGCGCTGGTCCTCGTCGTACCCGCGCGGTGCCCGCGTCGAGGGATCGACGGGGAGCTCGGCCTCGGTCGGCATCAACGGGTGGGCGTAGTCCGGCTCGCCCTCGTCGTCGAGCGGGTACCAGACCGGGAACGGGATGCCGAAGAAGCGCTGGCGCGAGATCAGCCAGTCACCGTTGAGGCCGCCGACCCAGTTGTCGTAGCGGTGCCGCATGTGCGGCGGCACCCAGGTGATCTCCGAGCCACGCTCGACGAGCTCGTCGCGCAGCTCCTTGTCGCGGCCACCGTTGCGGATGTACCACTGCCGCGTCGAGACGATCTCCAGCGGCTTGTCGCCCTTCTCGTAGAAGTTCGTCATCCGCTGCGTCGGCGTGGGTTCGCCGTCGAGGTCGCCGGACTCGCGCAGCAGCGCCACCATCGCCTCGCGCGCGCTGAACGCGGTCTTGCCGGCCAGCTGCTCGTACGACGCAGCCGCGGGCTCGTGCGCCAGCCACGCCGGCGTCTCCCGGTGCAGCCGGCCGTCGCGACCGATCACCGTGCGCACCGGCAGCTGCAGCTCGCGCCACCAGGTCACGTCGGTCAGGTCGCCGAACGTGCAGCACATCGCGATTCCGGCGCCCTTGTCCGGCTCGGCGGCCTCGTGCGCCAGCACCGGGATCTCCACGCCGAAGACGGGGGACGTCACGGTGCTCCCGAACAGCGGTTGGTAGCGCTCGTCGTCGGGGTGGGCGATGAGCGCGACGACCGCCGGGATCAGCTCGGGCCGCGTCGTCTCGATGTGGACCGGCCCCTGCGGGGAGTGGAACGCGACCCGGTGGTAGTGCCCGGCGTACTCCCGCGCCTCCAGCTCGGCCTGCGCGACCGCGGTCTGGAAGGTGACGTCCCACAGCGTGGGGGACTCCTGCAGGTAGGCCTCGCCCCGGGCGAAGTTCCGCAGGAACGCCCGCTGCGACACCGTCATGGAGTGCGGGCCGATCGTCGTGTAGTGCTGGGACCAGTCGACCGAGAGGCCCAGCGTGCGCCACAGCGACTCGAAGATCTCCTCGTCCTGCTCCACGAGCCGCTCGCACAGCTCGATGAAGTTGGGTCGGCTGATCGGCACCTGCTTCTTGGCGTCCGGCTTCTCCGGCGGGCTGAAGTCCGGGTCGTAGGGGAGCGAGGGGTCGCAGCGCACGCCGAAGTAGTTCTGCACGCGCCGCTCGGTCGGCAGGCCGTTGTCGTCCCACCCCATCGGGTAGAAGACCTCCTTGCCGGCCATCCGCTGGTAGCGCGCGATCAGGTCGGTGTGCGTGTAGGAGAACACGTGCCCGACGTGCAGCGAGCCGGACACGGTCGGGGGAGGGGTGTCGATCGAGTAGATCTGCTCGCGGGTCTTGGTCCGGTCGAACCGGTAGGTGTCGTCCGCCTTCCACTGCTGGGACCAGCGCTGCTCGAGCCCTTCCAGAGCCGGCTTGTCCGGTACCGCTACCGATGCGGCCGCGGTGGCGGCATCGGCGGACAGGTCGGAGGTCGATCGGCTCGTTGCTCATAACCCGAAATCTTACGGTCCGGCCCGTCGGCACCGCGAAGCAGTTCCGCGGGCGCGCGCCGTAGACTCGACGCGATGTCCCACACCTCCCCGCACACCGGCCCCCACACCGGCCACGTCGAGAGCTACGCCGCCGCCGAGAAGGCGCTCCTGGCGCGGTGGCCGGAGACCCGGCTCGAGCCCAGCCTGGACCGGATCGGGGCCCTCGTCGAGCTGCTCGGCGACCCGCAGCACGCCTACCCGGTCATCCACCTCACCGGCACCAACGGGAAGACCTCCACCTCGCGGATGATCGACACGGTGCTGCGCGCGGCCGGCCTGCGCACCGGGCGGTTCACCAGCCCGCACGTCGAGTCGATGACCGAGCGGATCTCCGTCGACGGCGAGCCGCTCGACCGAGGCGGCGTTCCTCGAGGCCTACAACGAGATCGCGCCCTACCTGCACCTCGTCGACCGGGACAGCGACCACCCGTTGTCGTTCTTCGAGACCGTGGTGGGGATGGCCTTCTCGACGTTCACCGACGCCCCGGTCGACGTGGCCGTGGTCGAGGTCGGGATGGGCGGGTCCTGGGACGCCACCAACGTCGCCGACGCCGCGGTCGCCGTGATCGGCCCGATCAGCGTCGACCACGCGAAGTACCTCGGCGCGCGGCCCCAGGACATCGCGGTCGAGAAGGCCGGGATCATCAAGCCCGGGGCCACCGCGGTCAGCGCGCGTGCAGTCCCCGGAGGTGGCGCAGGTGATCGCCGAGCACGCCGCCGAGGTCGGCGCCCGGGTGCTGTGGGAGGGCATCGACTTCGGGGTCGAGCACCGGGTGCCGGCGGTCGGCGGCCAGATGATGCGGCTGCGCGGGCTCCGCGGCGAGTACGACGAGGTCTTCCTCCCGCTGTACGGCGCCCACCAGGCCCACAACGCCGTGCTCGCCCTGGCGGCCGTGGAGGCGTTCACGGGCGAGGACCCGCTCGACGGGGAGCTGGTCCGCGAGGCGTTCGGCCAGGTGACCTCGCCGGGCCGGCTCGAGATCGTCCGGCGCAGCCCCACGATCGTGCTCGACGCCGCGCACAACCCGCACGGTGCCGCCGCGCTCGCCGAGGCGATGCAGGACTCGTTCACGTTCAGCCCGCTCGTCGGCGTGGTCGGCGTGATGGCCGACAAGGACTACGAGGGCGTGCTCGCCGCGCTCGAGCCGGTGCTGGCGCACATCGTGTGCACCCAGAACTCGACCCCGCGCGCGATGCCGGCCGACGAGCTCGCCGAGGTCGCCGAGGGCATCTTCGGCGTCGACCGGGTCCACGTCGCGCCGCGGCTCGAGGACGCGATCGACCGGGCGGCCGGGCTGGCCGAGCAGGGCGGCACCTACGGCGAGGCGATCGGGTCCGGCGGCGTGCTGGTCACCGGCTCGGTGATCACCGTCGGCGAGGCCCGGGCGATGCTCGTCTCGAAGGGCGAGCGGTGAACCGTTCGGTGCAGCACGCGATGTGCGCCGGCATGCTCACCCTGCAGGCGGTCGCGCTCTTCCTCGCCGGGTTGGTGATGACCGGCGTCACCGACCTCGGCTTCGGGACGTCGTTCGGGATCGGGATCGGGCTCGCCGTGCTCTGCGTGGCGGCCGCCGGGACCCTGGTGCGGCCGTGGGGCTACGCGCTGGGCTGGGCGGTGCAGGTGCTCTCCCTCGCCCTCGGCTTCGTGGTGCCCCTGATGTTCGTGCTCGGCGCGGTCTTCGCCGCGCTGTGG
>CAWDDL010000028.1:0-72496 GCA_963801125.1 uncultured Actinomycetota bacterium | reverse complement strand
GTCGAGGCCGCCGGCCAGCGGGAGGCAGCCGCGGTTGTCGCCGTCACCGTAGGTCATGGACAGACCGTTCCAGAAGGCGTTGCAGTAGTTCCGGTCGTAGTGCACCCGGGAGACGATCGTCATACCGTTGTCGTCGATGCTGTCGCGGTTGAACACGTCGCCGTAGAAGGAGTCCACGACGCCCGCGTAGTAGTGCGCGTCGACACCGGCGGCCTGGGACGGCGAGGTGACTCCGCGGTTGAAGTCCCAGACGTCGTCCGCGTCGGTCATCAGCACGCCCTTGGTCGTGGACGAGACCGCCTTGTTCTGGACGTCGTAGGTCTCCTGCCGGTCGTCGCTCGTGACGAGCTGGTAGTCACCGGCGGAGTTCTTGGTGGTGTCGATCGTCTTGGTGTCGCCCTTGACGCCGGTACCCTCACCGTGGGCGAGAGCGTCGAAGGACTTGAGCACGTTGCCGTTGCCGGCGTTGATCCAGCGCACCGGCCGTGAGTCACCGCGGATGCTCTCGACCTGGTAGAAGAGCTTGGCGTTGCCGGGGTCGATCCGCAGCTTTGTGCTCCAGCGGCCGTGGGTGCCCTCGCGGCGCTCGACCTGGGCCCGGGCGTCCCGCTTGCTCAGCCGTTTGCTGTTCGCAGGCTCCAGACCCGGGAAGTAGGCCCCGACGACGGAGCGAGCCGTTCCGTCGGAGCTCCTGATCACCGTGATCTGGCCGCCGAACACCGTCGCGTTGTCGACCACCTGCTGGTAGCGGGTCTGCGTGGTGCCGTCGGCGCGGGTGGCCGACCAGACCTCACGGACGTCGGTGGGAAGCTCATAGCTGCGGGCGTCGTCGCCGCTGAGCGCGAAAGAGCCGGTGTAGGTCGTGCTCGACGTTGCCGAGTCCTGCGGCTGGGCGCTCGACGCGTCCGCGAGCGCGAACGTCGAGGCGGCCAGCAGCACGGACGCCGAGATCGCCGTGAGTGAGCGATGGCGCATGAAAGTCGTGTCCCTCCAGGGTGCGGACCGCCCGGGTCAGGGCGGATTGAACCCGGAGAACCTAAGCCGCCCGCGGTCACGATTGGGCCACGGCGGGCTTGCAGGGTTGTGCAGTGCACAACCCTGCAAAAGGTCGTCGAGCCGGGGGCTTCAGCCCTCCCGCAGCTCGGTCGGCGCGCCGTGGACGGCCGGAATCTGGCCCATCCGACCCCTTTGGAAGTCCTCGTAGGCCTGCATCACCTCGGCCTTGGTGTTCATCACGAAGGGACCGGCCCAGGCGACGGGCTCGCGGATCGGCTGCCCGCCGAGCACCAGCACCTCGAGGTTCGGGGAACGGCTCTCCTGCCGGGCGGCGGCGCCGACGGTGACGAAGTCACCCGCGCCGAGCACGGCCAGCTGGCCGGTGCCGACCGGCCGCTGCTCGGTCCCGACCGTGCCGTCGCCGGCGAGCACATAGACGAGCGCGTTGAAGTCGACCTGCCACGGAAGCTCCAGCCGGGCGCCGGGGGCCAGGGTCGCGTGCACCATCGCCATCGGCGTGTGCGTCGTGCCCGGACCGCGGTGGCCGGCCACGTCGCCTGCGATGACCCGGACCAGCGCGCCGGCGTCGGTGGTGCTGAGCAGCCCGAGCTCCCCGGAGCGCAGGTCCTGGTAGCGCGGCGTCGCGAGCTTCTGGGCGCGCGGGAGGTTCACCCACAGCTGGACGCCGTGGAACAGCCCGCCCTTCTGCACCAGCCACTCCGGCGGCGCCTCGATGTGCAGCAGGCCGGCCCCGGCGGTCATCCACTGGGTGTCGCCGTCGGTGATCGACCCGCCACCCCCGTGGCTGTCCTGGTGGTCCATCACGCCGTCGATGATGTAGGTGACGGTCTCGAAGCCCCGGTGCGGGTGCCAGGGTGTGCCCTTCGGCTCGCCGGGGGCGTACTCCACCTCGCCCATCTGGTCCATGTGGATGAACGGGTCGAGGTCGCGCAGGTCGACTCCGGCGAAGGCGCGTCGTACCGGGAAGCCCTCGCCCTCGTAGCCCCGCGGGGCCGTGGTCACCGTGCGGACCGGTCGGACGACGTCGCCCAGGCCGGGTCCGGTGGCGCGGGGCAGGACGGTCAGGTCAGGGACGGTGATGGCGGGCATCGGGATTCCTTCCGGTTCTCAGCCAGAGTAGTTGAATACTCAACGTTCCACCAGGTCCCGATCATTCCCCGCTCGCCCGGTAGCGTGCTGTCGTGACTTCGCAGCAGCTGTCGACCCGGTACGACGCGATCATCGTCGGAGGCGGCCACAACGGCCTCGTGGCGGCGACCTACCTCGCCCGAGCCGGGCTCTCCACGCTCGTGCTCGAGCGGCTCGCGAAGACCGGGGGCGCCGCGGTCAGCGCGAAACCCTTCCCCGGGATGCCGGCCAAGCTGTCGCGCTACTCCTACCTGGTCAGCCTGATGCCGCAGCAGATCATCGACGACCTGCAGCTCGGGCTTGAGCTGCGCTCGCGGAGCACCGCGTCCTACACCCCGGTCGAGCGGCACGGCCGGCACGGCGGGCTGTTCGTGGAGCGGCCGGAGGGCACCGCGACCGCCGAGTCCTTCCGCGCGCTGACCGGGTCGGACCAGGAGTACGACGCGTGGCGTGCGTTCTACGGCGAGGTCACCGACTTCGCCGGGGTCGTCGCGCCGACGCTGCTCGAGCCGCTGCGCACGCAGAAGGAGATGCGCGAGCTGGTCGATCCGGCCACCTGGGACTACCTGGTCGACAACCCCCTCGGCGCGGTGATCGAGGACCGCTTCGCCGACGACACCGTGCGCGGCGTGGTCGCCACCGACGCCCTCATCGGCACGTTCGCCGACATGAACGATGCCTCGCTGATCCAGAACCGGTGCTTCCTCTACCACCTCGTCGGCAACGGCAACGGCGAGTGGCGCGTCCCGGTCGGCGGCATGGGTGCGGTCACCGACGCGCTGGCGGTCGCGGCGAAGAACGCGGGCGCCACCATCGTCACCGGCGCCGGGGTCAGCAAGATCCAGACCGACGGCGCCACCGCGACCGTGACCTGGCACGACGGCGAGGGCTTCCAGTCGGCCGACTGCGACCACGTGCTCTCCAACGTCGCGCCGTGGGTCCTCCAGGTCCTGCTCGGCGAGGACGCCGGAGAGCGGCCCGAGGGCTCGCAGCTGAAGGTCAACCTGCTGCTCGAGAACCTCCCCCGCCTGAAGTCCGGGATGCCGGCGAGCAAGGCGTTCGCCGGGACCCTGCACGTCGCGGAGGACTACAGCCAGCTCCAGCAGGCCTACGCCGAGGCCGCGGCCGGCAACCTGCCGGCCACCCAGCCGGGCGAGGTCTACTGCCACTCGTTGACCGACCCGTCGATCCTCGGGCCGCTGGCCGCCAAGGGCATGCACACCCTCACCTACTTCGGGGTGCACACCCCCGCCCGGCTGTTCGAGGGCAACGTGGAGGAGCAGCGCGACATGGCCGTCGGCCGGGCGCTGGACGCGATCAACGAGCACCTCGAAGAGCCCATCGAGTCGCTGGTGGCCCTCGACCGGCACGGCGAGCCGTGCCTGGAGGCGAAGGCCCCGCAGGACATCGACGAGGCGTTGGCGATGCCCGGCGGTCACATCTTCCACGGCGACCTGGCGTGGCCCTGGGCGCCGAACCGGGCCCGACTGGACACGCCGGCGCACCGATGGGGTGTGTCGACCGACCTCGACAACGTGATCCTGTGCGGCTCCGGCGCACGCCGGGGCGGCGCGGTCAGCGGCATCGCCGGCCACAACGCGGCCCAGGCCGTGCTGGAGACCCGGGCCGCCCGCTGATCTGGCTCCGACTCGGGGCTGGTCGTCGCGCCGGCGACTGCCGGGTGGATCGCCGGCATCCGATGCCGGCGATCCGCCCGCGAACGCTCAGACGGTCGAGGGGTCGACCTGGATGATCGGCTCGGTCGTGGGTCGCGTCGACCCGCCCGCCGGCTCGACGGTGATCGCCACCTCGGTGCCGGGACGGGGCATGCCCATGTGCGCGCCGGCGTCGGGCTGCTCGAGCACAACCACCGGGATCGGCTCGTCGTCCACCACGGTCCACACCTGGTAGACGTGGTCGCGGTCCAGCGGCACCAGGCTGCTGGTGTCGACGGCCATCTCGCCCTCGCTCTGCGACGTGGCGACACGCAGCGGTCCGTGGGACGTCTCGACCTCCACGCTGTGGGCGTCCGGGGCCTGGAAGACCTGCTCGACCCCGGCCGCGAGCCGGTCGCCGCCATCGCCTTGGAGCTGACCGATGCCGAAGACCGCTCCGGCGACAAGCACCACGGCGGCAGCGGCGGCGAGCAGCCGAGGCCGCCACCGTCGTGAGGGAGCCGAGCCGATCGGACGCACCGCGGGAGGCAGTTGCGGGGTGCGGTCGGCAGCCTCGAGCACGCGTCCGCGCAGGCTGTCGGGCGGGACCTGGGCCTCGCTCTCGCCCATCCGTGCGGCGGCAGCACGCAGCTCGCGCACCTCCTGGCAGCACGAGGCGCAGGCCTCCAGATGCGTGCGGAAGGCGGCGGCCTCCTCGGCGCTCAGGGCGTCGAGTGCGTAGGCACCGGAGAGGGTGTGCAGCTCGGTGGTCATCGTGCCCCCTCCAGGCAGTCGCGGAGACGGATCAGGCCGTCTCTCATCCGGGTCTTGATCGTGGGAAGTGGCTTGTCGAGCAGGCTCGCCACCTCGTTGTAGGTGTAGCCGTTGAAGTAGGCCAGCCGGACCGACTCCAGCTGCAGGTCCGTCAGCGTGCCGAGGCATTCGCGCACCGCGCCGTGGTCCTCGGCCTGGATGACGGCGTCCGCCGGCTCGTCGTGGGAGACCTCGTCGGGCGCGGTGTGCTGGTCGCTGCGCTTGGCCGCCTCGTTGCGTCGTACGGCGTCAACTGCCCGGCGGTGCGCGATCGTCATCACCCAGGTCTTGGCCTTGCCGAGCTCGCGGTCGAAGCGCGGAGCCTTGCGCCAGACCTCGAGGAAGACCTCCTGCGCGACGTCCTCCGCACGGGTGGGGTCGCGTACGACGCGACGCGCCAGCCCGTAGACGGGTGCGGAGAGCACGTCGTACAGCTGCTCGAACGCAACGGCGTCGCCCCGGGCCACCTTGCCGACCAGCACGTCCACATCGACGCTGTCGTGCGACGGCACCAGTCTCAGTCCGGGCTCACCCGCCATCGCGGCCTCCTTCTCGGTCCCCTGCGTCCCCCTCGGGACTCCTGACCCTAGTTCGCCTCCGGACGGCGCGGGGATTGGTCCGGACAAACTGGGGCTTGACAAGCCGGCGACCAACGCTATATTTAACACCAACGTTAATTAGCAGATCGGTTAAATACATGGCCACGGATCGCCTCAGCGTCATCTTCGCGGCGCTGGCCGACCCCACCCGGCGGGCGATCCTGGCGCGGCTCAGCGAGGGCGACGCCACGGTCTCCGAGCTGGCGGCCCCGTTCGACATCAGCCTCCCGGCCGTCTCACGCCACCTGAAAGTTCTGCAGAACGCCGGGTTGATCTCTCGCACCCGGTCCGCGCAGTGGCGCTCGAGCAGCCTCGAGGCCGGACCGCTGCGAGAGGCGACGGAGTGGATGGAGCGCTACCGCGCCTTCTGGGACGACAGCCTCGACCGACTCGACGCCCACCTCAAGCGCCTGCAGGCCGAGGAAGACCACTGAAACTGCGCCGGACGGTCCGGCGCGAGGAAAGGAACGATCATGGCAACACAGCTACACATCGAGCGCGTCTTCGACGCACCGCGCGAGCTCGTCTGGAAGGCGTTCACCGACCCCGACGAGTTCGCCCAGTGGTTCGGGCCGGTCGGCTACAGCGTCCCGCGCGACACCCTGGAGATCGACCTCCGGGTCGGTGGCCGGACCCGGTTCGAGATGGTGCCGGACAACGAGGACTACCCGCCCGGCGGGTGGAGCAGCGGGACGTACGACGAGGTCGTCGAGCACGAGCTGCTCGTCACCCACGAGGACCTCGAGGGCGAGATGGCCGAGCTGTTCGGGACCGACCGGATCGAGATGCGCCTGGAGTTCCACGACGAGGGCGCCAAGACCCGGCTGGTCGTGCACCAGGGGCCGTACCGCGACGACTTCGCGGGCAACGCCAAGGAAGGCTGGGAAAGCTCGTTCACCAAGCTCGACACCCTGCTGGCCCGCTGAGACCTGCCGTGCCGCAGGTCACCCCGCCCGCCCCGGGACTCGATTTCATCCCGGGGCGGGTGTGTTGCTAGAGTTCCACTCGCTTCACGCGCGCCATTAGCTCAATTGGCAGAGCAGCTGACTCTTAATCAGCGGGTTCGGGGTTCGAGTCCCTGATGGCGCACAAACACCAGGTCAGCGGCCCTCACGGCTGCTGGCCTTCTTCTTTGTCCACGGAAAGGGCCGACCGTGAGCGGGTCGGGACGAAGGCGCCGTGCCGGCCGCTCGGGTCGACGTACGGCGCACCGTCCAGGACACCGAGGTCGTCTCGTCGCTGCGCTCCAGCGCCCACCCACGGGGAGATGGCGGTCCTCGACGGGGCGTCGCGCCTCCGTCGACCGATGGAGGCCCTGCCGCGCCGGACGGCGTCACGAGTCGCATGCCGGGTGCGACACCCAGTCCGTCGGCCGGAGAGGTGTCACGGGGCGCGGTGCTGTCTCGTCCGGATGGGTGTAGGCAGGTGAAGCGACGAAGGAGCGGACGATGAGGGTGTTCGTAGCAGGGGCGACCGGGGCGATGGGGCGGCAGCTGGTGCCCCGGCTGGTGCAGGCCGGGCACGAGGTGCACGGGATGACCCGCAGCGAGTCGAAGCAGCCGATGCTGCGCAAGCTGGGGGCGGTGCCGGTCGTGGCCGACGCGCTCGATGCCGAGCAGGTCGCCGCGGTCGTGGCCGTGGCCCAGCCCGACGTGATCGTGCACCAGCTGACGGCGATCGGGCCGATGGACCTGCGGCACTTCGACCGGTCGTTCGCGGCAACCAACCGGCTGCGGACGGAGGGCACCGACCACCTGTTGTCGGCCGGGCAGGCGATCGGGGTGCAGCGGTTCGTGGCGCAGAGCTTCTTCGCGGGGTACGACCGCACGGGCGGGCCGGTCAAGACCGAGGACGACTTGTTCGGCACCACACCGCCGCCGGGCATGGAGCAGACCATCGCCGCCATCCGGCACGTCGAGGGGGCGGTGCTGGCGGCGACCTGGACCGAGGGCCTCGTGCTGCGCTACGGCGGCTTCTACGGTCCGCGCACCTCGCTGGGGCCCGACGGCGAGCAGACGAAGGCCGTGCGGCAGCGCAAGATGCCGCTGGTCGGGGACGCCGGCGGCGTGTGGTCCTTCATCCACATCGCCGACGCAGCCGAGGCGACCGTGGCGGCGGTCGAGCGCGGGGCGCCGGGCCTCTACAACGTGGTGGACGACGAGCCGGCGCCGGTGGCGACGTGGCTGCCGTACCTGGCTGAGGCGCTCGACGCGAAGCGGCCGAGGCGCGTGCCGGCGTGGCTGGCGCGGCTGCTCGCCGGGGAGACTGGGGTCGTGATGATGACCCAGCTGCGCGGCGCCTCGAATGCCAGGGCCAAGCGCGAGCTCGGCTGGGCGCCGGCCCATGCGAGGTGGCGCGACGGCTTTCGCGAGCTGGCCGCGGACCCAGGGGCCCGGGTGGACGCCGGGTGATGGACGCGCACGGAGATGCGAGCGCCGACGCGGGCCGGGACCAGTTCCTCGCGGAGTTGCGGCCGGTGGCGTTCGGGATCGCATACCGGATGCTCGGCAGCGTCACCGAGGCCGAGGACGTGGTGCAGGAGGCGCTGCTGCGGGTCCACCGCTCGCTCGAGTCAGGTGAGCAGATCGCTTCACCGCGTGCGTTCACCGCCACCGTGACCACCCGGCTGGCGATGGACGAACTGCGGTCCGCGCGGCGGCGACGCGAACGGTACGTCGGTGACTGGCTCCCGGAGCCGGTGATCACCGACGGCCGCGACGACCCAGCGGAGCAGGCGGTCACCGCCGACTCGTTGTCGCTGGCGCTGCTCGTCGTGCTCGAGAGCCTCTCCCCCGAGCAACGAGCGGTGCTGCTGCTGCACGACGTGTTCGGCTACGGCTACGGCGAGATCACCGACATCGTCGGCAAGACCGAGGCGAACGTGCGCCAGCTCGCCGTCCGCGCACGGCGGCACGTCGCGGAGCGACGACCGCGGTTCCGCACGACGAGCGAGCAGCGCGACGAGCTGGCCCAGCGCTTCTTCGCCGCGGTACGCAGCGGCGACCTGGCTGGGCTCGAGGCACTGCTGGCCCACGACGTCGAGCTGACCGGGGACGGCGGCGGCAAGGTCCCGGCTCTGGCCCGGGCCCAGCACGGTCGCAGCCGCGTCGCCCACACGCTCGTCACCTGGCTCAAGATGACCGCCCGCTTCCCCGAGCTGACGATGCACCAGGTTGAGGTCAACGGCGGCCCCGGTGCGATGTTCGTCGACGGCCAGAAGCGGATGCTCGCGGTCTGGTCGGTCGACATTGCCGAGGGTCAGGTCATCGCGGTCCGCTCGATCGTCAACCCCGACAAGCTCGCCCACCTCGGAGAGGTCGGCGACTTCGGCGCGCTCATCCGCTCCGTCCACTGAAAAGGGCTGGACTCAAGTCCGTCGAAGATGCGCTCGCCCGAAACGAGCAGGACGGGCGCGATGTCGAGGGTGAGCTCGTCGATCACGCCGGCGAGCAACCCCTCACGTACGCCCTCCGCGGGCGCATGAGCCACTCGTTCGCGATCTTGTCGGCCTCGTCGGCCCGCGGGTCACCGATGTGCCGGCCGTGCAGCCCCCCTCCCCGCTTCCCCAACGGGTTCTCTCGGCTCTGATCTGGGTCGGCGACGAAGCCGTCCAGCGAGATCGACATGTGGCAGGTGGATCTTGCATCGCGAACCTCCTGTCGATGCGCGGGTCGCGAGCGCTCGTGCCGACGCAGACTGGTGACCGTCGTGATTCTCGGTCCAGTGCAGGTCGAGGCCTGGAAGGTCTCACCACACCCGCGCGTGGCCCGCCGGCAGTCAGGGCCCGTCGGCGGTAGCGGGCTTGGTCCGCGCGAAGACGAGCCGCAGCGCGCCGATGCCGACCAGACAGCCGGCGATGAGGGCCAGGGTCGTGGGCTGGTGGACGGCGAGCTGGACAAGGACCACGACGATCGCCGTGGCGCAGGCGGCAGCACCGAGGTGTCCCAGCACCCGCTCTCGGGCCCGGTCGGCGGTGCGGGCGTGGAGATGGTTGACGAGGCCGAAGACACCGAGGAACGTGACCGATCCAAACGCCAGGAGCTGGTTGACGCCGGGCAGCATGGCGAAGGCTGCGCCGAGCAGGGACAGCAGCCACATGGCGTTGGCGGGCACCCCCGAGGGTGCCCGACCGAGGGATGGCGGCAGTTCGCCGGCGTCGCTGAGATCACGCACCAGCCGCGCGGTGGAGAACAAGGTGGCGTTGATGGCCGACGACGTGGCGAGCACGGCAGCACCGGCGGCCAGCCACAGTCCGACGGTGCCGAGGGCTTGCTCGCCGACGGTCGCGAAGGCCACCTCGCGCTGAGCGATGAGCACCTGGTCCGAGACGAGCATCTGGGAGCCCAGCGTCACGGCCACGTAGACAGCGATCACCACGAGCACGGACAGGTAGAGCGCCCGGGGCAGCGTCCGCGCAGGCGCTGAGATGGCGTCGTAGTCGTAGGACAGCAGCTCGAAGCCCTCATAGGCGATGAAGATCGAGGCGGCACCCACGAAGACCCCGAGGTAGCCGCTGTCCGCGAGCGGGCTGAGCCGGCCCGGTGCCCACGCGAACAGCCCGATACCGGCGACGGCCGCGAGAATGACGATCTTGGTCAGCACCACGGAGTCCTCGGTGATGCGCGAGGCGCCCACGCCGCGCATGTTGATCACCAGGAAAGCCCCGAGCACGACCACGGAGACGACTCTGGCGACCAGGTCGCCGGTGTCGATGACTCGGGAGACGTAGTGGCCGAAGGTGAAGGCGTACACAGCAAGGGCGAGCGTGTAGCCGAAGACGAGGTACCAGCTCGTGATCGCCGCGAAGTGCGGGTGGCCCGCCTCGCGCAGGTAGGCGTACGGCCCGCCCGAGCGGCCCGATCGCCCGGCGAGCCCCGCGTAGCTGTGTGCGGTGACCAGGGCCACCGCCCCTGCGAGCACGAAGCACACGAAGGCGAGATGGCCCGCGAGCTGGACGGTGACTCCCAGCACCGAGAAGATACCGCCGCCGATCATCCCGCCGATGGCCATGGCCGAGGCGTCCCGAAGCCGCAGCAGGCCCCGGCCGCGGCGCTGATGCCGTTCGGTCCGCGGATGGTAGGGACCGCCCCCGTGCTCGGCGCCCTCGGCCCCATGGCTGCCGGCAGTCACTGACACCCCGGACGTAGTCGCCATGGCCGCGCAGGTCCACGGTCGGCTCTGCCGTTCACCGCCAGCCGCTCCCAGAAGTGGCCACGGAAGAACACGACATCCACGCCGACCACAACGGCAACCATCGCGAGCACGTAGACGACGTTGGCGGCACGCCTTCCCATCCTCCCTTCTACCGTGTCCAGTCCGCGCCGGGCAAGATCCGGTGCCGCCGCCCGCCGTCGCCTCCGTCGGCCAGAATCGTGGGCCACGCCCACGTCTGCCGAGGTTCAAAGCCGCGGACGGTACGGCTAACTGGGAGTGGCGCTCGTGGGTGCGGGCTCGACCGGAGCCGTGCTCGACGGGGTCTCGGGGACCGTCGCTGTTTCGCTGGGCGTCGCCGATGGTGACAGCGGGGCCGTCGTGCCCGTCGGACTCGTGGAAGGCACCACCGACGGCGTCGCGGCCGGGCTCGGGGACGTCGGCTCTGGCTCCTGCGACCTGCCGCCGCCGACGCCTGGCACGGAGACACGAGGCCCGTCGGGGTCACTTCCTCCGGTGTAGGTCGACACCGCCCGTCCGGCGACGAGCTCGAACGCGACGATCACAGCCATCGTCACCACGAACAGGGCCGCCGCAACCAGAGCCAGGCGGCGCCACGGAAGTCCGCGTACCGCCTCGCGCCACGGGGAGGCCTGGCCCGCGGTGTCGAGCTCGATCCCTGCCTTCTGCAGGTCGCGGTCCGCATGGTCGAGCCGATCCCGGGTGGTCGGGGTCGCCCCCTCCGGGTCGGCCGCCGCCTCCCCCAGGTCGGTGCGCGCGCGGCGCACCCTCGCCCGCGCGGCCGCGGCGGCGTTGACCCGGTCGCGACTGGCTGCGAGGTAGTGCGAGTAGACCGCACTGCCCACGGTGGCCGCCACGCTGCCGATCGCCGCGCCGATGATGGTGCCGGCGACGCCGACGGTGGAGAGCAGCACCGCGGTGGTGACGGCGGTCAGCGCACTCGCCGCCGCCTGCACCCAGCTGATCTCGATCTTGCGCGGCTTCGGAGTCATCCTTGCCAGTGTGGGTGGTCAAGCACCGGATCGGCGACTTACCGTGCTTTCGTCGCGCGGACCTGGCCCACCGCCCGCCGGAAACGGTCAGGCCACGGACCGCTTGGTCTCGCCTGGCAGCGGGCCGAAGAGCGCATCGGGCGCGCGGTACGCCGGCTGTGCGGGGACCACGTCACCGCGGCGGTCCCGGCGAGGCTCCTGCACCGCGTACGCCGCCAGCGGGGTCTGCTGCCACAGCCGCGACACCTGGCCGAGCTGCTCGACCTGCTCGCACAGCGCCTCGAGCACCGACCGCAGCTGGACCTGGGCGACCTGGGTGAACCGGCGGGCGTACTCGACCTCGGGCGCCGAGGCGCTGACGTACGACGCCATGTCCCGGGCGCTGGCGCGCGCCGCCTCGCGGGCGGTCGCCTCGGCCGCATCGTGCGCCGCCGCGAGGATCTCACGCTGCTGCTGGTGAGCGGTCGCCAGCAGCTCACGGGTGTGGGCGACCGCCTCCTCGACCAGCTGGTCGGCCACCCGCTGGGCCTCGTCGAGCAGCGAGGCGGCCTGCGCTCCGGTCTCGTGCCCGTCGGTTCGACGGGCGCGTCCGCCGGACCCGGCGAGTTCGGCGCGCAGGCGATCGATCTCGTCGAACAGCTCGCCGCGTTCGTTCTCCAACGCCTGTACCTGGTCGGCGATCAGGTCGAGGTACTCGTGCACCTCGTCCGGGTCGAGCCCGCGCATCCGGTGCGTGAACACCTCGCCGCGGATCTTCGCCGGTGATCGGTAGTACGGAAAGAGCGGTGCGCGCTCCATTGCCATGGCTAGTCCCTCCCGACTGCACAACGGCCCCCGAGACCACACGTTGTAACCCAGCCGCGGGGCACCCGGCAAGGGGTTGAGCCGGGTCAGGCGTCAGATCGGCGCAGGCGTTCTAGACCTCGCGGGCCGCCTGGTGTGGCAACCTCGATCGGCGGGTATCAGGATCGGTCGGGCTACTCCGCCGGCCCGTCGGGGGTGGCGCACGCGCGCGGCTGACTGAGTCGCTGGCCGAGCCCGAAGACGCTGACGGCAGCGGCGAGCGCCACACCGGTCAGGTCCGGACCGGCGTCTCGCAGCAGCATCGTGGCGGCCACCACGGTCAGGGCCGACACCGCGGCGCAGGGCGTGCATCCCACGTCCGGCCGGACACCGGTCGCCGGCACGTAGCTGGCCAGCGTTCCCGCGCCTGCGACCACGACCAGCCCGAGCAGTACCCACCACGCCGGCCCGGCGGCGAATTGGGCGGGTCGAGTCACGGCGAACAGCACCCCGCCCAGGGCCGGCAGAAGCAGGGCGAACGCCATCCAGCGCCGACGTGGCCAGGACAGCACCGGCTCGCGCAGGTCGGAGACAATTGGGCTACCCATACCCCTCAGGGTATATGCCGCCGCCAAGCTCCGGGCGGTCGGCCACAACACCGACTACCCGTTCGTGGGCAGACAAGGGGGTTGAGCCACGGCCCGGCGGGTACTCCTCGGTGTCCCTGTGATCTCGGCGACAGTCCCGGAGCGCCCATGGCCCTGAACGACGACATGTGGAACGGCCGTCCTGCGACGGCCCCGCCGACCGAGGACCTCGCGCCCCCGTTCGTTGTCCGGCCACACCCGCTCCGAGCCACCACCATCCTGCTCGGCGTTACCTCCTCGATGCTCGCCCCGATGCTCCTCGAGCCCGATGAGTTCCTCGCCCTCGTGCTGGCAGGCGCCTTCGTGGGCGGCGGCCACGCCGGCCTGCTGTGGACCGCGACGAACAGCCGACACCGGGTGAGCCTGGACGTGCTCATCCGCATCTCGAGAAGCGCCGCGGTGGGTGCGGTCGTGGCGGTCGCCGGCGGCTGCCTCTACCCCTCGATCGGCGTCCTCGGCGCGGTCCTCACCCTCGCCGCCATGCTGTCCCTCCCCTATCTGGTCAGGCGCCGCGCCACGAAACCCGGCCGGCTCGACGTCGACCGGCGCACACCCGGGCCTCAGCCGGGACCGGACCTCCCGACTCCGCCGCTCGCGCACCGGAGCACCCCCGAGATAGCGGCCGCCTGGACGTCGAGCCACGAGCTGCTGCGTCGTACGTCGTCCCCGGACGGTCGCGCGCGGATCGCCGGCCTGCGCCAGGCCTACCTCGACGAGCTCGAACGCCGGGACGCCGCAGGCGTCGGCCGCTGGCTCCGGTCCGGGCGGGCGCTCGACAGCGACGTGGCGCGATACCTGGCCGCGCGCGACCGGGACGAGCCCGACACGCCCTGAGCCGTTCGCGCTCACTCCCGGGTGAGCGAGACTGACCCACATGAGCCTCCTCGACAGCTGGACCAAGGGCAGCCACCGCACAGGCGGGATCGAGCACGACACCTACCGGAAGGGAACCGGCCCCGGAGTCGTGATCATCCACGAGATCCCCGGGATCACCCCCCCGGTGATCGAATTCGCCGAGGAGGTCGTCGCGGCCGGGTTCACGGTCGTGATGCCGCACCTGTTCGGCACCCCCGAGGCACCGGCGGGCGTCACGGCCCTCGCCCGGGCGATCCCGCAGGTGTGCATCAACCGAGAGTTCACCAAGCTGGCCCTGAACGAGACCGCCCCGATCGCGGACTGGCTGCGCTCTCTGGCGCGCGAGCTGCACGCCGAGCTCGGCGGCCCGGGTGTCGGTGCGCTCGGGATGTGCTTCACCGGCGGCTTCGCGCTGGCGATGATGGTCGACGACGCGGTCGCCGCCCCCGTCGTCGCCCAGCCGAGCACACCGGTGCCCGTCGGCGCCCGGCGCGCGGCGGACCTCAACCTCTCCCCCGGTGACCTCGAGATCGTGAAGCGCCGCGCTGCCCAGGGTTGCGCGGTGCTCGGTCTGCGTTACCGCGACGACGTGGCGACGGGCACGCGCTTCGACACCCTGCGGCGGGAGATCGGCGAGAAGTTCATGGCCGTCGAGTTCGAGGGCAAGGGCCACAGCACCCTGACCGAGCACCGGCAGCAAGAAGGTGTGGACCGGGTGCTCGACTTCTTCCGGACCCGGCTGCTGGACGACCGCCCCTCCTGAGCCCGGGCCGTGCTCGCCGAAGACCCTGACTACTCCGGCGCCCAGAAGCCCCGGGAGCCGAACCAGTCGCCGTAGCCTCCGACGTACTCGCCGGCGGGCCCGCGGGCCCCGAGGTAGCTGCCGACGACCGCCGAGCCGAGGTCGTCGAGCTCGGGGGCGACGACCCGGCCGTCCACCCGCCTGGCCATCTGGTCGACGAACCGGGCGAGCCCCGGGTCCTCACCCAGCCGGAAGAACGTCGTCTGCGCGCCGAGCCGGCCGGACGCGTCGAGCTCGCGCACGCTGTAGGCGAGCGTCAGGGGGTGCGGCGGGTAGGAGAAGTAGACCTCGCCGTCGGGCTCGAGGTGGGACGTCGGCTCGCCGTCGGTGACGACGAGCAGCACCGGCTGGGCGTTGGGGTGCTTGCGGAAGTGCCGGTTGGCGAGCAGCAGCGCGTGGTGCAGGTTGGTGCCCTTGTCCCACTTGGCGTCCAGCGCGGTCAGCTGCTCGATCTCCATCACCTCCGCATGCCGGCCGAAGCCCACCAGCTGCAGGTGGTCCCCGCGGAAGCGCGTACGGATCAGTGTGTGCAGGGCGAGAGCGGTGCGCTTCATCGGCACCCACCGGCCGTCCATCGCCATGGAGAACGAGGTGTCGACGAGCAGCGCGACAGCGGCCTGGGTGCGGGCCTCGGTCTCGGTGACCTCGACGTCGCGGATGTCGAGGCGTACGCCGGCCCGCGGGTCACCGCCCTCGGACACGGTCCGGACCACCGCGTTGGTCACCGTCCGGGTGACGTCCCACGGCTCGGTGTCGCCGAACGCCCACTCCCGGGTCGCGCCGCTGCGCTCCCCCGCAGCACCGGCCTGGCGTACGTCGCGGTCCCCCTGCCGGTTCGACATGCGGGTGGCCACGTCGCGCAGCAGCGCCTTGCCCAGCTGGCGCATCGCCTTGGGGGACAGCTTGAGCTGTCCGTCCGGGGTGCGCTTGAGGTAGCCGCTGTCACGCAGGGCGCGCTCGAGCTCGGTGAGCGTGCGCGCGTCCACGACCGCCTCGTCGCCCAGCTGGCGCGCGAGCTTGTCCAGGTCGACGTCATCCATCCGCGCCCCGTCGTAGGACTGGGCGAGCTGCTCGGCGAGGTCGTCGAGGTCGGCGAGGTCCTGGAGCACGCCGGTGCCGTCGCCGAGGCCGAGGCCCTGCTCGCCGTCGAACTGTTCCGAGCCGCCCCAGTCCTCGCCCGGCCGCAGTGCATGCAGGTTCGCGTCCATCCGGGCGAGCGACTCCATCAGCTCCGGTGACCCGAACGCCTGTCCCGCCAGGGCGTCGAGCTCGTCGCGCTGCTCCTGGGTCATCGAGTTGCGCATCCGCTGGGCGGCCGCGGCGCGGGCGGCGAGCAGGTCGAGCAGCTCCTCGACATCGGCCGGCCGCTCGGGGAAGAAGTCACCGTGCTTGTCCATGAACTGCTCGAACTGCTCGGTGGTGTCCTCGCCCCGCTGATGCGCCTCGAGCAGCTCGTTGAGGTCCGACAGCATCTCGTTGACCGCGGCCCGGTCCTCGTCGGTGGCGTTCTCCAGCGCCTGCTTCATGCCGGCGAAGCGCTGGTCCAGCAGCTCGCGGCCGAGCAGGTCCTTGATCTGCTCGTAGTCCTCGCGCGCCGTCGAGCTCCGCCAGGGGTAGTCGCTGAGCTCGGACACCGCGGCAGCGGTGGACGGCGGCAGACCCTCGATCCGCATCTCCGCGAACCGGGCGTCGTCGTCGAGGTCCCGGGCGAGCTGCTTGCGCTCCTCCAGCACCGCATGGTCGAGCAGCTCGCGGACCTCGCGCAGCGTGCCGTCGAGGTCGTGCCGCTGGAGCAGCTCGCGGCGACGCTCGGCCACCTTGCGGGCGAGGTCGTCCAGCCCGGTGCGGTCCTGGCCGCCGCGGCGGAGGTACTCCCGCATCGCACGCTCCGGGGCGTAGCCGGCCATCACGTCCTCGCCGATGGCGTCGAGCGCCTCGGCGAGGTCGACCGGCGGCGCGAGCGGGTCCGGGCCGTCGACGTAGCGGCCGTACCGTGAGCTCCGCGCGCCCTTGCTCACCCGTAGACCGTCTCGTTGTCGCCGGAGTCCTTGCTCACCCGCCGGGCCAGGAAGAGCCCCTCCAGGGCGAGCTCGATCGCACTCGCTCGCTCGCCGTCCGTGCGGGCGCCGAGACGGTCCATCACCACGTCGTACAGGTCGGACTCGCCCAGCACGGGCAGCCCGGCCAGGAAGTCGAGCGCGGTGACCTGGGCCCCGGTCACCACCATGGCCCCGGACTCGAACGCGTCGACGAGCAGGGCCAGATCGACCCCGCCCAGTCGGGCGCGGACGGTCTCGGCGGTGGCCGTGCGCAGCAGGTGCTCGAGGATCTGCCGTTCGCGGCCCTCCTCGCCGGTCTCGAACTCGACCTTTCCACCGAGGACGTCGATGACCGTCTCCAGGTCCACCACACGCGCCACCGCGTCCGGCTCTCCCTGCGCAGTCGCGCGGTGCAGGGCAGCGGCCGCGACCGTCTCGGCACCGGCGATGGAGAACCGCGCGGAGACACCGGAGCGCTGGTCCACCGACGACGACTCCCGCAGGCCGCGGGTGAACCGGGCGAGGATCTCCAACAGGTGGTCCGGGACCTCCGCGACCAGGTGGGCCTCCTGACGGATCACCGCCACCTCGTCCTCCAGCGCCACCGGGTAGTGCGTGCGGATCTCGGCGCCGAACCGGTCCTTCAGCGGGGTGATGATGCGCCCGCGGTTGGTGTAGTCCTCGGGGTTGGCGCTGGCGACCACCAGTACGTCGAGGGGCAGCCGCAGCACGTAGCCGCGGACCTGGATGTCGCGCTCCTCCATCACGTTGAGCATCGCGACCTGGATCCGCTCGGCGAGGTCGGGAAGCTCGTTGATCGCGACGATTCCGCGGTGCGAGCGCGGGATCAGCCCGAAGTGGATCGTCTCCGGGTCCCCGAGGCTGCGACCCTCGGCGACCTTCATCGGGTCCACGTCGCCGATCAGGTCGGCCACGCTCGTGTCCGGCGTGGCCAGCTTCTCGGCGTACCGCTCGTCCCGGTGCCGCCAGGCCACCGGGAGCTCGTCACCGAGCTCGTCCGCGCGGCGGCGGGAGGCGTGGGTGATCGGCTCGTAGGGGTGCTCGCCGAGCTCGGAACCGGCGATGACCGGGGACCACTCGTCGAGGAGGCCGACCAGCGTGCGCAGGATCCGGGTCTTGCCCTGGCCCCGCTCTCCGAGGAGCACGACGTCGTGGCCGGCGATGAGTGCGCGCTCGAGCTGCGGCACCACGGTGGCCTCGAAGCCGTACAGCCCGGGCCACGGATCGCGCCCCTCGGCCAACGCGGCCAGCAGGTTGTCACGGATCTCCTGCCGGAGCGGTTTCTGGACGTGACCGGAGCGGCGGAGCTCGCCCACGGTGGTCGCGGAGGGAGTCACCCGATCACGCTATCCCCGTCGCGCAAGAGCCCGTGAGGACGCGCGGCACATGTCCGGGGGTCCCGGTGGGTACGACTGCATGCATGCGTGCCCCAGACGACCGCTCCGCCGAGCGCCGCGGTGACCGCCCCGGTCCGTGGGGCGTGCTCGGCCGGCTGGCGGCGGTGATCGCGATCTCCGCCGTGATGGGGGTCCTCGCGGCCGGGATGGTGCTGCCGTTCGCGGGCGTCGCAGGGGTGGCGACCCGCGCGGCGGCCGAGGGCGCGCACCAGCTGCCCGAGGAGATGCATTTCGAGCCGCTCCCCCAGCGTTCGGTCTTCCTCGACCGGCACGGCACGGTGCTCGCGACGTTCTTCGAGCAGAACCGTGTCACGATCCCCCTCGCCCGCGTGGCGCCGGTGATGCGGCAGGCGATCATCGCGATCGAGGACCACCGCTTCTACGAACACGGCGCGCTGGACCTGAAGGGGACGCTCCGGGCGCTGGTCAACAACACCACCGGCGACGCCGTGCAGGGCGGGTCGTCGATCACCCAGCAGATGGTGAAGATGACCCTGCTCAACCAGGCGAAGACCCCGGAGCAGCAGGCCGCCGTGACGGAGAAGTCCTACCGCCGCAAGCTCGACGAGCTCCGCTTCGCCATCCGCGTCGAGGAGGAGCACACCAAGAACTGGATCCTGCAGCGCTACCTGAACACCGCCTACTACGGCGACGGCGCCCACGGGATCGAGGTCGCCGCGCGACACTACTTCTCCCGACCCGCCTCGAAGCTGCGCCTGCACCAGGCCGCGCTGCTCGCCGGGCTGGTGAAGAACCCGTCGGGCTACGACCCGACGCGGCACCCGCGGGCGGCCGAGCGCCGCCGCAACACCGTCCTCGAACGCATGGAGCAGCTCAACGTCATCACCGCGGCAGAGGCCGAGCGCGCCCGCAGCCGCGGTCTCGGCCTGAAGCTCAGCCGCACCCCCAACGGCTGCGTGTCGTCGTCGGCGGCGTGGTTCTGCGACTACGCGCGGGCCTGGCTGATGCGCGACAAGGCCCTCGGTGCCGACCCCCGGCAGCGCCGCACGCTGCTGCGCACCGGCGGGCTCACCGTGCGGACGACGCTGGCGCCGGGCATGCAGCGCGCAGCGACGAAGTCGGTACGACGCCACGTCGATCCCACCGACCGCGCGATCGGCGGCCTCGCCCTCGTGGAGCCCGGCACCGGCGACGTCCGCGCGCTTGCGCAGTCGCGTCCGATGGGCAGCCGCTCGAAGAAGGGGCAGACGTTCCTCAACTACGTCGTCCCCGAGCGCTACGGCGACGCCGGAGGCTTCCAGGCCGGGTCGACGTTCAAGGTGTTCGTGCTGGCCGCGGCGCTGAAGCAAGGGGTCGGGATGCACGCCGAGATCGACGCGCCGCCGCGCATCGCGGTGCCGATCCAGCGCTACCGCGGCTGCCACGGGCAGCTGGCCAGCGACAAGGTGTGGGACCCCGCGAACTCCACGTCGTCAGGCACGTTCGACCTCTACTCGGGGACCCAGCTGTCGGTGAACACCTTCTTCGCCAAGCTCGAGCTGCGCACCGGCCTGTGCACCCCCTACCGGCTGGCGAAGAAGATGGGCGTCGGGCTCGACGACCCGGACAACCAGCAGGTCCCCTCGTTCACGCTCGGCGTGGTCGGCACCGACCCGCTCACGATGGCCGGCGCCTACGCCACGTTCGCCGCCCGCGGCAGGTACTGCGAGCCCCGCCCGGTCAAGCGGATCAGCACCAGCACCGGAGCACCGCTGGTGAAGTTCCACTCCTCCTGCCGCCGGGTCGTCTCCAAGGCCGTGGCGGACGCGGTCAACGACGTGCTGCGCGGAGTCCAGGAGCCCGGGGGCTTCGGCCACAGCGCCGGGATCTCGCTGCGCCAGCCCTCCGCGGGCAAGACCGGGACCATCAACGGGCACCGAGCGGTCTGGTTCGTCGGCTACACGCCCAACATGGCCGCGGCTGCCATGATCGCCGGAGCGAACCGGAAGGGACACTGGGTGTCGCTGAACGGCCAGGTCGTCGGCGGCCACCGGATCGACCAGGCGCACGGCAGCACCACCGCCGGACCCGTGTGGGGCGACGCCATGCACGTGGTCCAGCGCTGGCTGCCCGACAAGAACTTCCACCGCCCCCCGAAGCGCGTGGTGGCGGGCGACACCGTCACGGTGCCCGACGTCATGGGGTTGCCGTTCGCCCGTGCCGCGCGGGTCCTCCAGCGCGCGGGGCTGCTGATCCGGGTCGACGGAGCGCAGTCGCGACCCGGGAAGGACGGGGCGGTGAACCTCCAGCCGGTGGGCGTCGTACGGCGGTTGCGCCCGGGACCCGGAAGCAAGGTGGCCTCCGGGACCGAGCTGGTCGCCCGGCTCCGTCCCTCGTGATCCAGCTCCGCGGCTACGGGTTCAGGCACTCCGGGATGGAGTCGGACGGGCCGCTCGGGTCGGCGGTGTGTCCGGTCGGGTCATAGATCTTGACCCAGTCGACGCCGGCGAACTGCCGCAGGGTCGGCGTGATGCTGCCGGCGATGGTGACGGTGGATCCGTGGCTGTTGCAGCCACCGGTCAGCCGCACCCGTGCGATGCGGTTGTCGACCGACAGGTTCGCGAAGCCCGTGGCCGCCGACCGCACCAGCCGCAGCCCGTGGGCGCGCTCGCGCAGCAGTACGCCCGCGGACAGCCGGTCCATCACGCCGACGGCGGGCGAGCCCCGCCGCACGGGCCGCATCCGGACGACGAAGAACGGCTCGGTGTTCGCCGCGAAGCGGTCCTCGTCGAGGAAGAAGACCTTGCGGTTCACGGTGGGGAAGCCCGCCCGCACGTCGACGACGACCCGGCTGGGATCGGTCAACGTGGACACGGAGACCCGGGTGCGCTTCGCGAGGCCGATGCCGTACGTCGTCACCGACTCGAAGTCGCCCGCGCGCACCACGGTCATGACGTTGGGCAGCGCGAACACCCGACGCCGCGAGACGGTCGCGCCGGAGGCGTCGTGCGCCTTCGCCGGCTCGAACCGGACCCGGAGCACCGCCCGGCCGGCGATCCGGACGGGCCGCCCGGAGCCGTCCGCGAGCAGGGTCTCGACGTAACGGGTGCGCACGGTCGCGGGCACCCCACCGGCGAAGTCGAAGACGACCCGGTCGAAGCCGGGGTGGTGTGCCGCACGGATCCCGACCAGCGTCGGGACCGCGGGCGCGGCGGGTGCCCCCGTGGCCGTCAGTGCCGGAACCACCAGCGCGGCCAGGAGGGGAAGGGCAAGCAGGCGGCGCAGCATCATGGGACACCCCCGGTGTGAGGCGATGCAGCTTCAATGTGGGCGCCTGCCGGGGACCCCGCCAGAGGCGAAGGTCACCTCGCCCTGCCGACCGGCCGCCGCTCCGGGTAGGCCACCGGCGGCAGCTCGACCAGCACGTCGAGCCGGCCGGGACCCGCCTCGCTCACCGTGCTCGGCCCGAGCCGCCTGAGCATCGCCAGCGACGGCGGGTTGTCCTCGGCGACCACGGTCCGCACTGTGGTGACGCCGCAGGGACGCAGCCGCATCAGCTCCTCGAGCAGAGCGGTCGCCACACCCTGTCCGCGCCACTCCTCGAGCACCGTCACCGCGACGTCCGCGCAGGTCGGGTCGTCCCGGTAGCGGATCATCCGGCCGATGCCGGCGGGCACCCCGAGGTTGTCGTCGTCGAGGACGAACAGCACCAGGGCGACGTGGTCCACGCCGTCGACCTCGTCGACGAGGTGGTCCAGCAGCTGGTCGGTCAGGTGCGGCACGCCGCTGAGGAAGCGGTGGTAGCGCGACTCCGGTGACAGCAGCTCGTAACCCTCCCGGATCGCCTCTCGGTCGCCGGGCAGCACGCTCCAGGCCAGCGCACGCCGGCCGTCGCGAAGGGTCAGCTCGGTCGCCATGTCAGTGATCCTCCCCGGTCCCTCAGGCCGCAACGACCCGCCTGGGCCGTAGCTCGCGGCGCAGGCGGTCGAGCTCGGAGCGCAGGTCCGGGTCGCTCATCACCAGGTAGACCAGTCCGCAGTCCTGGGGTCCGGTCACCCCCGGCTCGCACAGCGAGCACGGGTCACCCGGACGGATCGGGCACATCGGTACGGCGTCACGGGAGCCTCGGGGCGTGGTCACTGCTGCTCCTCTCGACCCTGGGTGCCTCCACGGTATGCAGCGGTCGGCTCTCGGACACGGGACGAACGTCCCGAACCGGACGTGAGGCCGGACACCCGAGGGGAGCGCGGGTTCAGCCGCCGAAGAGCTGCCGGTGCAGGCGCAGCTCGTCGCGCAGGGCATACGGCACCGGCAAGCGCATCGACTCCAGCGCGCCGATGTAGTCCTCGAGCGCGCTGAGCATCGTCCGGCGCGACGACACCGCCGACTCCGACCCGACCGGGGCATGCCGGTGCTCGGCCACCGCGTCGCGCGCGTCGCGCAGCCGTTCCGAGAGAGCGCCCAGATGTGTCGTCGTCATGCCCGGCCCCTCGCCACCGCTCTCGGAAGCGGTCCGCGTGGCCGCTTCCCGAACAGATACGACCACCCTACTCCGGTGTCGAACGGGCGATGGCGGACAATGGCTGCAGCCCGGCGTACGTCGACCGAAGGGAATCCTTGTGCGCACCGTTGTCACCCGCCTGTTGGTGATCACCGCAACCGCCCTCGCCCTCGCCGCGTGCGGAGCCGACGAGACGCCCGCCGCCAGCGAGACGCCGAGCTCGGGCGCGAGCGCGACCGCCGAGGGGTCCGCCTCGGACTCCGCCGCCCCCGAAGACCCGAAGGCCGACGGCACCGTCATCGCCATCACCATCGACGGTGACCAGATCACGCCCAACGGCGACCGGATCGAGGTCCCCCTCGGCGAGCCGGTGACCTTCGACATCACCGCCGACCGGGCCGGCGAGCTGCACGTGCACTCGACACCCGAGCAGGAGCTCGCATTCGAGCAGGGCGACACCCAGGTCGAGGTCAGCTTCGACAAGCCCGGCGTCGTCGAGGTCGAGGACCACGAGTCCGACAAGGTCATCGTGCAGCTCCAGGTGAGCTGATGCGTTACCGCGCTCTCGGGTCCAGCGGCCTCACCGTCTCGGTGGTCGGCCTCGGCTGCAACGCGTTCGGGTCGCGCATCGACGACGACCAGACGCAGCGGGTGGTCGACGCGGCCCTCGACCACGGCATCACGTTCTTCGACACCGCGGACACCTACGGTCTGGGCGCCAGCGAGGAGCTCCTCGGCCGCTCGCTGGGCAACCGCCGCGACGACGTCGTGGTGGCGACCAAGTTCGGCATGGACATGGATGGCCGCAACGGGCCCGACTGGGGCGCTCGGTCCTCGCGCCGCTACCTGCGCCGGGCCGTCGAGGCCAGCCTGCGCCGGCTGGGCACCGACCACATCGACCTCTACCAGATCCACCAGCTGGACCTGGTCACCCCGATCGACGAGATCGTCACCGCGATGAACGAGCTCGTCGACGAGGGCAAGGTCCGCTACCTGGGCTGCTCCAACTTCGCGGCCTGGGAGCTCGCGGACGCGCACTGGACCGCGACGTCGCGAGGCCTGCGCCCGTTCGTCACTGCCCAGAACGAGTACTCGCTCTACAACCGCGCCGCGGAGGAGGAGCTGGTCCCCGCCTGCGAGCGCCTCGGCGTGGGGCTGCTCCCCTACTTCCCGCTCGCCTACGGCCTGTTGACCGGCAAGTACCGCCGTGGGCAGGCCGCCCCCGCGGGCAGCAGGCTCGGCAACGAGTCGCAGGCTCACCGCCTCGCCTCGGCGGACTGGGACCGGATCGAGGCGCTCGAGCAGTACGCCGCCGAGCGTGGCGTGGGCCTGCTCACCGTCGCCCTCGGCGGGCTCGCCGCCCAGCCCGCCGTCGGCAGCGTGATCGCGGGAGCGACCAAGCCCGAGCAGATCGCCTCGAACGTCGAGGCCGGACTGTGGGAGCCCACGGAGGAGGACCTGCGCGCCCTCGCCGAGGTGAACCGTGGGCGCGGCGAGGGAATGCGGCACGCGTCGTACGCCCTGCGCTGAGCCGTCGAATTCGGCCAAACCGCCCCCTGACCGGCGGCGACGAGAGCATGATGGCCCTGCCGTGCACCGCGTCGCCTGCTTGACCGGACGCACAGCGTGGACACGCCTGGCGGTCGCCGGAGGGGATGACCGTACGGCGCACGGGGTGGCCCGCCCCCGGGAACCGGGCCACCCCACCCACACGCTCGCGAGCGCCCGACCGGACCGGCTGACCGTCCAGGTTTCGACGCCGAACCCGCCGGGTATCTCGGAACTGTTCCGGGGGAGAGAGCAAGACAGGTCGGCCACCATCGCGACCGGTCACGACGCGAGGGCGGAATCACCATGGCGACCACTGCGGTTGAGGCGGAGACCGAGCAGCCCCTGACTGCCGGGCCAGAGACCACCCCGACCCGCAGCGCGGTGAGCACCCGGTTGCTCACCCAGGCGGCGGCCGAGAGGGACCCGGTCGAGCGCAAGCGCCTGCAGGACGAGGTCGTCGTCATGCACATGGGCCTCGCCCGGGCCATCGCCGCCCGCTACCGCGGCCGCGGCATCGCCGACGACGACCTGGTGCAGGCCGCGACGATGGCGCTGCTCAAGGCGGCGCGCAAGTTCGACCCCGACAACGGCGCGGAGTTCCTCACCTACGCGGTGGTGACCATGAAGGGCGAGGTCAAGCGCCAGTTCCGGGACTTCGGGTGGATGGTGCGCCCGCCCCGGCCGATCCAGAAGATGCAGGCAGACGTCGCCCGCGCCGAGAGCGAGCTGACCCAGACCCTGGGCCGGTCTCCCCGCGTGCGCGAGGTCGCCGAGCACCTCGACGTGTCCGAGGACGAGGTGCTGGAGGCGCTGAGCGCGGACGGCTGCTACACGCCCACCTCGCTCGACCTCCCGGTCGGAGAGCAGGGCACCGGCGTGCTCGGCGACACCCTCCCGGGCGAGGACTCGGCGATCGACGAGGCCGAGGCCCGGGTGATGCTGCTGCCGGCGGTCAAAGCGCTCCCCGAGCGCGACCGCAAGGTGCTCTACCTGCGCTTCTTCAAGCAGCAGACCCAGTCGCAGATCGCCGAGGAGATCGGTGTCACCCAGATGCAGGTGTCGCGGATCCTCTCGCGCGTGCTCGGCCAGCTCCGCGGCCAGCTCGGCTGAGCCCCCCGGTCACCGCCGCCCCCGCACCACGTACCGGCGTACGGCGTCGCGCCGGATCTGCCGGTCGGTCCACGGGAACCGCACCCAGCGCTCCTGGCTGAACAGCCGGGTCTGGTCCGCGGAGAACCTGCTGGTCGGGTCCATCGACTCGCCGTAGGTGAGGATCGTGCGCGCGGAGAGCCTGCCGTGGTCCTTGAACGCGATCGCCTGGATGTGCGAGGAACCGTAGCTCACCGGGTAGAGCCGCTCCAGGTTGCTGGCCGGGAGCCGGCTGGCCACGGCGTTGGCGTTGCCGGCGAACCCCTCGCCGCCACCGATCGGGATGGCCGGCGCCCCGTCGTCTCCCGCGACCTGCAGCTCGCCCCACGGTGTTCCCGGCTGCACGCCTCTGTCGGCGAGGAAGGCCAGGGCATCCTTCATGGCCTGGACGACCTCGGGGCTGTTCTCGTTCAGGTTGCGCGGCGTGCCGACCGGGTCTGCGGGGTCGAACGGCTTCTCCCAAAGCAGATTGGCGTCCTGGGCCCGCTTCCAGAACTCCTGGAAGATCTCCGGGCCGACGCTGTCGATGTCGGAGCGCCCGTCCCAGGCCGCCAGCACCCGGCACGACTCCCCGCCGCCGGCGGCGTCGCAGACCGTCTGCAGGTCGTCGTTCTCCCGGGCCAGCTCGGCACCCAGGACGCGGTTCTCGTGCTCGGTGGCGCGCAGGGTCCGGGGGCTGACCAGCTTGTTCCTCGCCAAGCCGTCCGTGCCGGCGAGCCGGTCGAGCACGTAGTGGTCGACCATCCGGGTCCGCAGTGTGCGCGCGCACCGCTCGCAGCCGATGATGTGGTCGTAGCCCTCGATCGGTGATTTCGGGTTCGGCAGCCAGTAGCTGTCGTTGGCGTTCATCACCCAGTCCTTGCGGAAGACCTGGGGCAGGTTCTTCGGACCGAAGACCCCCGGACGGCTCGCGTCGGCGTCGGTTCCCCACGCACAGTCGGCGTCCGCCCGGTTCCCGTCGAGGCCCGGCAGCCCGGCGACCTGGTCGAGGACCCGACCCACCGGGGTCATGCAGGCGTCGGCGAGCTCGTCGGGGACGTTGGGCACGACGGAGTGGTCGGCGTAGAGCACCTCCCCCGAGCGGTCCGCAGCGGTGGTGTTCACCCAGGGCATCCCGGCGCCCTTGTCCTGCAGCCGGAGCAGGTCGTGGACGTTCTTGGCCTTCGCCATCAGGTGGAAGGTGTCGACGGTGCGCAGCTGCTCGGCGTTGGCGTCGCGCAGCGCCCAGAAGCTGGCCGGGGTCCACGGCATCAGCACGTCGGAGTCGTCGAGGACGTAGCCTTCGTCGGTGCGGTAGAGGTCCTCCTCCACCGTGCTGACCGAGCCGTCCTCCCCCAGGACCTTCACGGGGACGACCCGACGCTCGGGCTGCTTCACCTCGCCGGAGGCGGTCACGTAGCTCGTGGTGCCGGGCACGGTCTTGTACTCGTAGGGGGTGAACCGGTAGGCCGTCGACACGGTGTGGCTCCAGGCGACGTTGTCGTTCCAGCCGATGTTGACGACCGGCGAGCCGATCAGGCCCGCACCGGCGACGTCGTACTTGCCGGGCAGCGTCAGGTGGAGCTCGGTGAACCGGTAGCGCCCGCGCCAGGGGAAGTGCGGGTTGCCCAGCACCATGCCGCGACCGGTCGTCGTGGCCTCCGCGCCGACCGCCGTCGCGTTGGACCCGAACGGCGAGTCGGGGTCCTTGCCGAGCCCCTTCAGCAGCGTCTTGCGATCCGGAACGACGCTCGGCGGCGCGGCGAAGTGCGCGCCGGCGGCTGCGCTGCCCAGGAGGTCGGCGGGCGGCTCTGCGTCGACGATCTGCGGCACGAACACGCCGGTCGACGCGAGCAGGTTGGCGGCGTAGACGGCGTACCAGATGTCCTTGGCGGTGGCGTCGGGCCGCACCCATGCGGCGCCCCGGCACGCGGGGTCGGTGACGTGCCCCGATCCGCCGATGTCGCGGAGGTACTGGTTGACGCCGGCGGCGTAGCCGCGCACCAGCTTGCGGGTCTGCTTGCCCGGGCCGCGCTGCGGGTCGGCGAGCAGCTTCTCCACGACCTTGCGGTTGCGGATGTCGCTGAACAGCGTGTCTGTCTGCAGGTTGGACGCGTCCAGGGTCACCTGGTCGTTGTAGCGGCCGTCGGCACCGAGGTAGCGCGAGCGCTGGCCGCGGGCGGTGAGGACGGTGTCGGCGAGGTTGCAGATGCTGGTCTCCGCGGTGGCGTAGCCCTCCCCGAACCCCAACGAGGCCCAGTCGTCGGCCACGATGTGCGGAATGCCGTGCTCGGTGCGGGTGATCTCGGCACGGTAGACCGGCCCGGACGCGCCGCGGGACGAGGGCGAGGCGGCCGCGAGAGGACCGGCGGAGCCCTGGACGACGGCGAGGCCGGGGACGAGGGCCAGCGCAGCGAGGGCGGCGGCGGTGCGGTGCAGGGGCATGCGGTTCCTTCCGGGACGACTCGCCCTGCTCAACGCTGGAAACTAGAACGAGTTACGGGATGCGGTTTGCCCCGATCCCCGCCGGGGTACCCCCAGACCCTGACCTGAGGAGGGACCATGAACACGACCACGCTCGTGTGGATCATCGTGATCGTCGTGCTGGCGGCCATCGTCGTCGGTGTCGTGCTGGTGATGAAGAAGAAGCGCGACGAGCGCAACCGGGTGCGAGCAGCCGAGCTTCGCGAGCAGGCCGCCGCGCAGGCGGGCGGGCTGCAGCAGCACGAGGCCCGCGCCAAGGAGACCGAGGCCAAGGCCGCTGCCGCACGCGCGGAGGCCGACCGCAAGGCCGCCGAGGCCCAGCGCCTCGAGGCGGAGGCCAAGGACCGCACCACCACGGCGGAGGAGGCTCGCCGGCGTCACGAGGAGAGCCTGCGCCAGGCCGACGAGCTCGACCCGGACTCCCGGGACCGCGCGGACGCGGACGCCGAGCGCTCGGACGATCGTCGGGCCGAGGGCGAGTCGACCCCGACGGAGCCGACCACCGCGACGAGCTCGGAGCCGCGGCAGAACGACGGTCACCGGACCGACGACCAGACCGCCACCATCCCGGAGCAGGACGCCGGCGACACAACGCGACACCGCGCCTG
Organism: uncultured Actinomycetota bacterium; assembly: GCA_963801125.1. GTDB lineage: Bacteria > Actinomycetota > Actinomycetes > Propionibacteriales > Nocardioidaceae > Nocardioides_B. Next base: position 44,364 of record CAWDDL010000028.1, on the reverse strand, counting down.
AGGCGCAGCCCCGGCTCGCCCCGGGGCGACGGTCCCCCACCCCGTCGCCCCGGGGCGTCCTCATGTGCGCTACAGGTACAGCCCGGTCTGGGTGTCACCGAGGCGCTCGGCGGCGACGGCATGGATGTCGCGCTCGCGCATGAGGACGTAGGTCTCGGCGTTGACCTCGACCTCTCCCTTGTCCTCGGGGTCGTGGAGCACCCGGTCCCCCACCTCCACCGTGCGGACGTGCGGTCCCACGGCGACCACCTTGGCCCAGCCGAGCCGGCGGTTGCCCATCACCGCGGTCGCCGGGATCACGATCCCGCCGCTCGAACGCCGCTCTCCCTCGGTGTCCACGGCGACCAGGACCCGGTCGTGCAGCATCCGGATCGGGGTCTTCTCCGTCATCTGGCGAGCTTGCGGACCATGACCATGACCGCGACGAAGCCGACCACGACACCGGCGGTCTTGAGGATGTTGTCGGTGCGGGGACTGCCGTCTACGTCGACGTAGTGGGCCTTCACCGAGGCGATCTCGCGGCGCACGATGGTCTTCGGGCTGGCTCGGTAGGCGAGCTGGTCGATGGTGCCGGCGAGCCGTTCCCGGGCGGCCTCGATCTCGGTCTCGAGTGAGTCGAGGCTCTGCTTCTCCGCGTTGCCCACCGTGCGTCTCCTCGCGCTCGTCCACCTTGTCCGGTCCGGGCACAGGTTACCCGGGCGGCCCGTCGGTCACCCGGGTACCCGGTTACGGCGTCACGAAGCCTCGCGCCTGATCTCCACCTGGTGGCTGCCCGGTTGCTCGGTCGCTGTCATCGGGATCCTCGCCCCGAGGACCTCCTCACCTCGCCTGGATGTCACCGTTCGGCTCGCCGACCGCGTGGGTTCCCGGGCGGACGGGTGGAGCGTTCAGGGCGCGCGTTCCGCCATGAATGCGGTGACCGCCGACAGGGACCGCATCTCGGGGTAGTCCTCCTCGTCGATGCGGACGCCGGAACGTTGGGTGAGCAGCTCCACGAAGCTCAAGAAGTCCAGCGAGTCGAGCTCGAAGGTCCGCCGCAGGTCGGCATCGGGGTCGAGGCCCTCGATGTCGGCGTCCGGCACGATGCGGCGCACGGCCTCCCCGACCATGGCGCGGGTGTCCTCAGCGGTGATGCTCATAGCTCCTCCGGGTATTGCAGCAGTCGGTCGACGGTGGCCAGGAAGCGGGCCCCGGTGACCCCGTCGGTGGCGCGGTGGTCGCCCGACAGGGTCAGGCGTACGACGGGTCGCACGCCGAGCAGGCCGTCCACGGCCCACGGCCGCTCGACGACCCGGCCCACGCCGAGCAACGCGACCTGTGGCGGGTAGATCACCCCGATGACCTCTTCGACGCCCTGGTCCCCGAGGTCGGTGACGGTGAAGGTCGGGTCGGCCATCTCCGCCCGGGTCAGCCGGCCCTTCCTCGCCCGGCCGACCAGGTCGCGCAGGGCCGCCATCAGCTCGACCAGGGACAGGTCGGCCGCGGCGTGGATCGCCGGCGCCACCAGGGCCCCGTCACGGACCGAGACGGCGACGCCGAGGTGCACGTCCTCCCCGGGCACGAACGCGCCGTCGGTCCAGAACCCGTTGAGCGACGGCATCTCGTGCAGGCCGAGGGCGGTGGCGCGCAGGATCGCCGCGGCGGGGACGACCCGCTCGGTGACCGGGCGCGTCCGGTTGGTGCGTCGCAGCCACTCGGTCACCGACCCGAGATCCACGGTCGTGGCCACGTAGTAGTGCGGGACCTCCCGTTTCGATCGGCTCATCAACGTCGCGACCGCGCCGCGACCGGGCCGGTGGACCGGAGCGGTCGCGGCGGCCGGTGCAGCAGGAGCCGCGGGCGAGACGGGTTCGGCCGGGGTCGCCGGTGGGGCCGGGGACGCCGTGAGGACGTCGGCCCCCAGGACCGGAGCACCACCGGAAACGAGGCCGGCGACGTCGAGCCCTCGCTCGGCGGCCAGCCGGCGGGCGTAGGGCGAGACCCGGGGGCGCGCAGCCTCTGCGGCCACGGCACGGTCGACGTCGGCACGCGTGATCGATCCGTGCGCACCGGACCCTGTCACCGTGTCCAGGTCGACGCCGAGGTCGGCGGCGTGGTGCCGCACGGGTGGTGTGGCGTGCACGTGGCGTGTCGGGGCGGGCGCCTGGGAGACGGCCACGGCGACAGGCTCCGGCACCGGGAGCTCGGGCGCCGGGACGGCAGCAGCTGCGTCGATCCGGGCCATCGGGGCGCCCACCGGCAGCCGCGTGCCCGGCTCGACGAGCAGGTCTCCCACGACGCCGTCATGGAACGACTCCACCTCGATGGCGGCCTTGTCGGTGTCGACCACGGCGACCGGGTCGCCCCGGTGAACCACGTCCCCGGGCTTGACCAGCCACTCGAGCAGGGTGCCGAACTCCATGTCCGCACCGAGCGACGGCATCGTGAAGTCAGGCATGGACCCCCACCGCCTGGACCGCGGCCGCGACCACGTCCTGCACCCGGGGCACGGCAGCGTCCTCGAGGTGCTTGGCGTAGGGAACTGGAACCTCCGCCGAGCAGACCCGCGCGACGGGCGCGTCCAGGTCGAAGAAGCACTGCTCGGTCAGGCGGGCGCTGACCTCCGCCGACAGGCCCCCCGAACGCCAGCCCTCGTCGACGACCACGGCCCGGTGGGTCCGACGCACCGACGTCATGATCGTGGCGTCGTCCAGCGGTCGCAGAGTGCGCAGGTCGATCACCTCCGCGTCGATGCCGGACGCGGTGAGCTCCTCGGCCGCGGTCAGGGTCGTCTGGAGGGTGCCGCCGTAGGCGATCAGGGTCACGTCGCCCCCCGGCCGGCGCACGGCGGCGTGGCTGATGTCGACGGGCCCGGCGTCGGGGGCGAGCTCGCCGGCGAGGTTGTAGAGGCCGCCGTGCTCGAAGATCAGCACCGGGTCGGGGTCTTCCAGCGCCGGCCACAACATCCCGCGGGCGTCCTCGACCGTCGCCGGCGCGAGGATCTTCAGGCCCGGGATGTGGGCGTACCAGCCCTCCAGGCTGTGCGAGTGCTGGGCGGCGAGCTGCCGACCGGCACCCGTGGTCATCCGGATCACCAGCGGCACCGCCACCTGGCCGCCGGACATGTGCAGCAGCGTCGCGGCGTTGTTGACGATCTGGTCGAGCGCGAGCAGGCTGAAGTTCACCGTCATGATCTCGACGATCGGCCGCATCCCGGCGATCGCGGCGCCGATCCCGGCTCCCACGAACCCCGACTCCGACAGCGGGGTGTCGCGGATCCGTTCCGGCCCGAACTCCTCGAGCAGGCCGAGGCTCACCGCGAAGCAGCCGCCGTACTTGCCGACGTCTTCCCCCATCAGGAACACCCGTTCGTCGCGGAGCATCGCCTCGCGCATCGCCTCGCGCATCGCTTCGCGGTACGTCGTGCCCGTCGTCGCGGCGGTCGTCGTGGCGGTCGTCGTGGCGGTCGTCGTGGCGGTCGTCATGGCCGCGCCTCCTGCTCCGAGTAGACGAACCGGGTGAGCTCCTCGACCGGCTCCAGCGGCGCCGCCTCCGCGGCCTCGGTGGCGCGGTCGACCGCGGCGAGCGTGTCCGCCCGCATCGACTCGAGCCGGGCGTCGTCGAGCACGCCGTCCTCACGCAGCCGGGACACCAGGAGGTCGATCGGGTCGCGCCGGCGCCACTTCGCCACCTCCTCCTTGTCGCGGTAGCGCTCGGGGTCGTACATCGAGTGCGCGCGGAAGCGGTAGGTGCGCAGCTCCAGGAAGACCGGGCCGTGCCCGTCGCGGATCTGGTCCACGGCGTGCCGGGCGGCCTCCTCGACCGCCTCGACGTCCATCCCGTCCACCGACCAGGCCGGCATCCCGTAGGAGGAGGCGCGCAGCGCGAGGTCGGTCTCGGCCTGCGCCCGGGCGATCGCGGTCCCCATGGCGTAGAGGTTGTTCTCGCAGCAGAACAGCACCGGAAGCTGCCACAGCGCCGCCAGGTTGGCGCACTCGTGGAACTCGCCCTCGGCGTAGGCGCCGTCACCGAAGAAGCAGGCGGTCACGGTCCTACGGCCGCGCATCGCGTCGGCGAGGGCCAGGCCGACCGCCACCGGCAGCCCACCGGCGACGATCGCGTTTCCCCCGTAGAACCGGCGGGAGGCGTCGAACAGGTGCATGGAGCCGCCGCGGCCCCGGCTGCAGCCGGTCACCTTGCCGTACATCTCCGCCATCACCGCGTCCATCGGGACGCCGCGGACCAGCGCGTGCCCGTGTTCTCGGTAGGTCGACACGACCGCATCCTCGGGCGTCAGCGCCGCGGCCACACCCACGGGCACGGCCTCCTCGCCGATCGCGACGTGCAGGAATCCGCGGATCTTCGCGGCGCTGTACAGCTCCACGCAACGCTCCTCGAAGATCCGCACCCCGAGCATCTCGCGCAGCAGGTCGATCCGGTGGTCGGCTTCGAGCACGGCCGGCGCCGGGCCGGGCCTCGGGGTGGCTGTCCTGCTCATCGCACGCCTTCCAACGTCGACACGTCGCCCTCGGGCAGCCCGAGCTCACGCGCACGCAGCAGCCGCCGCATCACCTTGCCGCTGCGCGTGTGCGGCAGGTGCTGGTCGAAGACGACCTCCCGAGGCGCCACCGAACCGAGCCGGCGCCGGCCGAACGCCACGATCTCGCGTCGCAGCTGCTCGTTCGCCTCGTAGCCCGGGCGCAGCGTCACGAACGCCTTGACGACCTCCCCCGCGACGGGGTCGGGCTTGCCGATCACGCCGGCCTCGACGACGGCGGGGTGCTCCATCAAGGCGCTCTCCACCTCGAACGGGCCGATCAGGTGCCCGGCGGACTTGATCACGTCGTCCGCCCGCCCGACGAACCAGAAGTAGCCGTCCGGGTCGCGCTTGGCGAGGTCACCGGTGAGGTACCAGCCGTCGACGAAGCAGCTGCGGTAACGCTCCTCGTCGTCGAGGTAGCCGCGGAACATCGACGGCCAGCCCGCCCGCAGCGCCAGCTCACCGCTGGTCTCCGGGTCGGCGACCTCGCGCACGTGGCCGGCCACGACGGCGGCCCGGCCGTCCTCGCCGCGCTCCAGGACGGTGGCGGTGACGCCCGGCACGGGGCGTCCCATGGACCCCGGGCGCACCTGGTCGGTCGGACGGTTGCAGATCATGATCGCGCCGGTCTCGGTCTGCCACCAGTTGTCGAGCACCGGCTTGCCGAACGCCTCCTGACCCCAGACGACCGCCTCGGGGTTGAGCGGCTCGCCGACGCTGGCGACGTGCCGCAACGCGGACAGGTCGTAGCGCTCGACGAGCTCCGCGCCGGACCGCATGAGCATGCGCATCGCGGTGGGCGCGGTGTACCAGACCGTCACGTGCTGGTCCTGGAGGATGCCGTACCAGCGACGGGCGTTGAACTCGCCGGCGTCGCAGACCAGGGTCACCGCGTGGGTGAGCGGCGCGATGATCCCGTACGACGTGCCCGTGACCCAGCCGGGGTCGGCGGTGCACCAGAACACGTCGCCGCGCCGCAGGCCGAGGGCGTACGCCGCGGTCGCGTGGTGCGCCACGACGGCCTGGTGGACGTGGACCGCTCCCTTGGGCCGGCCCGTCGTACCGCTGGTGAAGTGCAGCAGGGCGGGGGTCTCCGGGTCGGTCGGCGGGATCCAGTAGTGCGGGGACGCGTCGCCGACGAGGTCGTGCCAGGAGAGCGTGCCCGGTTCGTCGTCGGCGTCCACGAGCAGGACGTGCTCGAGGTCGGGGAGACTGTCCCGGATACCGACGATCCTGCGCAGGTAGAGCTCGCGCGTGGTGACGAGCACCCGCCCGTGTCCCAGGGCCAGGCGCTGGCGGACGGGCTCGGGACCGAATGCCGCGAACAGCGGGCTGAACACGCTGGTGTGCTTGAGCGTGCCGAGCACGCTCACGTAGGTCTCGAGCTGACGTCCCAGCAGGGAGAACACCGCGTCCCCCGGGCGGACCCCGAGAGTGTCGAGCACGTTGGCGAACCGGTTCGTCTCCCGGGTCAGCACGTCGTAGGAGTAGTCCGCGACGGACCCGGACTCGTCGATGCAGCGCAGCGCGACGAGCTCGCCGTCACCGTGGGCGAGGTGGCGATCGAGCGCCTCGTAGGCGATGTTCAGGCCGGCACCCTCCGGAAGCCCGTCGAGCTCCGCCCGCGCGCGGTCCCAGCCACCCGGGGTGGCGGGACGGGCCGTGCTCACTACGACCTCCGCTCGCCCGGACGCGGGTGATCGCCCTCGTCCTGCTTGGCGGACTCGTCCTCGTCCTGCTTCGCGCGGTGCGCGTGGGCGGCCTCGCTCGCCAGGTAGCGGTTCAAACCGGCCCACAACTGGGCACGGCGCGCGCTGCGCAGGGCTCGCCCCGCGGGTTCGTTCATCGCTTCGGCCCGGGTCCGGGCGCCCTCGACGTCGCTCATGGCGCACTCCTCGTCGCTGTTCCCCTCTCCACGGTGCTCCCGCGGAAGGCGCGTGGACAGGGCCCTTGGACCCGCCGTGCACGGACTCTGCGCCGTACGTGGACCGGCCGGGGTGAAGGACCCGGCCGAGCCAGAAGCGGCGGTTCGCGCCCCTTGCCCTGGAACGCGACGCGGACTAGCGTGAGGTCACGTAACGGACCTGCCCCAGACCCTGGCACCTCTCGACCGGAGGTCTTGGTGCTGGACAGGCGGATCACCACCGATCGCAGCCTCTGCGGGCTCACCGCCCCGCAGTCGTGCACGTTCGCGGACTCGTTCGAGTCCCCGGGCCGCGCCCGTCAGTTCGTCTTCGACGCGCTGTGTCGCGAGCACGGACCGCTGGCGCTGGTCGCGGCCCAGCTGGTGGCGAGCGAGCTGGTCACCCGGGCGGTGCTGCAGGCCGGCGCCCCTGTCCTGCTCACCGTGACCTGCCGGCTCGACGAGATCCGGGTCGACGTCGCCGAGCTCCAGGTGACCGAGCTGGGCCCCGTGCACGCCTACGAGGTGCTGCGCTCCGAGCTGTTGAGCAAGATCTCCCGGCGCAACGGCACCATCGACACCGGGGCGGGGCGGTTGCACTGGTGCGAGGTCCCGACGGGCTACCTGCCCGTCCACGCGGACACGTTCTGACCCGGTCAGGCTCGGCGCGGAAGGGCCCTCGGGTCGAACCCGAAGGGCAGCTCGAGCCGGTGCGCGGACATCAGCGCGTCGTCGGTGAGCACGTCGTACGTCGACCCGTCGGCCACGACGACCCCGTCGGAGAGCACGACGGACCGCGGGCAGAGCTCGAACGCGTAGGGCAGGTCGTGGGTGACCATCAGCACCGTGACGTCGAGGTCGCGCAGGATGTCGGCGAGCTCGCGCCGTGACGCCGGATCGAGGTTCGAGGACGGCTCGTCGAGCACCAGGATCTCCGGCTCCATGGCGAGCACCGTGGCGACGGCGACGCGGCGGCGCTGGCCGAAGCTGAGGTGGTGCGGCGGGCGGTCCGCGAAGTCGGCCATCCCGACCTTGTCGAGGGCGTCACGCACCCGAGCGTCGAGGTCGGCGCCGCGCAGTCCGAGGTTGGCCGGCCCGAAGGCGACGTCGTCCCGCACGGTCGGCATGAAGAGCTGGTCGTCGGGGTCCTGGAAGACCACGCCCACCCTCCGGCGCACCTCCCGGAGGTTCTCCTTGGTCACCTGCAGGCCGGACACGGCGACGGAGCCGGCGCCGGCCGCCAGGATCCCGTTGAGGTGCAGCACCAGGGTGGTCTTGCCGGCGCCGTTGGGGCCGAGCAGGGCGACCCGCTCCCCGGCGAGGACCTGCAGGTCCATTCCGTAGAGGGCCTGGTGGCCGTCGGGGTAGGCGTAGGCGAGGCCGCGGACGTCGAGCACCCTCCGAGATGCCTCCTGCGTCCGCCCCCCAGGGACCGCGGGCGTGGTCATCGTGCCTCCCGCACGGTGCCGCGAGGTGTGGCGCCGGTGTAGCCACGGGCGACCATCGCGAGGTGGACCCGCTCGCCGCGCTCGTAGGAGCGGATGAACAGCGCGCCCGCGCTGCGCGCCAGCACCGGCCAGTGCCGGGGGTTGCGCGCAGTGAACCCGCGGGACTCGCGAGCCACTCGCATCCGCCGCATCTCGTCGGTGACCACGTCGAGGTAGCGGACCATGAAGCCCATGATCTGCACGAGCTGCTGCGGGAGCCGGAGCCGTTCCAGCCCGACGAGCAGGTGGTGCGGCTCGGTGGTCGCGGCCAGGGTGAGGCTGGCCAGCACGCCCAGCGTCCCCTTCGCCAGCAGCGCCCAGGCCGACGTCAGGCCCGCCTCGCTGACCGAGAGGCCCAGCACCTCGATACGAGGACCGGTCGCGATGAACGGCATCAGCGCCGCGAAGACGACGAACGGCAGCTCGACGACCATCCGCTTGGCCAGGTACGTCGGCGGCACCTGGCTCACGGCGATCACGACGAGCAGCAGGCCGAGGTAGGCCGCGTACGCGGGGTACCAGTCCTTGGGCGTGGCGACCACGACCACGACGAAGCCGAGCAGCGCCAGCACCTTGTGGTGGGCGGCAGCACGGTGGACGGGGCTGTGCCCGTGGAAGTGCAGCTTGTGCCCGTGCCCGGCGCCCACTAGACCTCCGACCTGTCGTCGGCCCGGCCGGTGTCCTCGGCGTCGGACTCCTTGCGCTTGCGCAGCACGAAGGTCAGGCCGCCGAAGAGGACGAGCACGAGGAGCGCGCCGCTCACACCGGCCACCAGCCCGGAGACCCGGTCGTTGCCGACGCCGCGGGCCCGATAGCCGGCCATCGGGCCGTCCGCGGCGGCGTGGTCGCGCTCGGCCCGGGCGATCCCCTGGTCTTCGGCGACCCGGTTGAGTCCGTCGGGCGCGGAGGACGCGTAGAAGGAGACCACCCCGGCCAGCAGGAGGGCCACCAACACCCCCGCCACGACCAGGGCGCGGGTGCTCGGCCGCCGCCCGGTCACGACCCCGACCGGAGCGTGAGCTCGCGGGCAGCCAGCACGCGGCGGGCGCCGTACACGAGGTCGGGGCGTACGCCGACCACGGTGCCCACCACCAGCCCGGTGATCGCGGCCTCGCCGAGACCGATCAGCACGTGCCAGCCGAGCATCGCCGAGGTCAGGGCGGCCAGCGACACCGGAGCCTGCCCGCCGACCGCGTACAGCCCGACGAAGGCCAGCGCCGTCACCGGCACCGAGACCATCCCGGCGACGGCGGCCAGCGCGGGCACCAGCGCGACACGCTTGGGCAGCACCGACTGCAATCCCCGGAACACCAGCCAGCCGGTGAGCACGCCGACCAGACCCATCAGGGTGATGTTGGTGCCGAGTGCGGTGATGCCGCCGTCGGCGAAGAGCAGGCTCTGCACGAGCAGCACGACCGCCAGGCTGAGCACACCCGTCCACGGCCCCACGAGCACGGCGGCGAGCGCACCGCCGAGCAGGTGGCCGCTGGTGCCGGCACCGACCGGGAAGTTCAGCATCTGGGTGGCGAACACGAACGTCGCGACCAGGCCGGCCAGCGGGGCGGTGCGGTCGTCGAGCTCGCGACGGGCTCCGCGCAGGGCCAGTCCGACACCAGCGACCGCGACCGCGCCGGTGGCGGCCGACGTGGGCAGGTCGAGGAAGCCGTCCGGGACGTGCATGCCACCCTCCGCTACGTTGGATCGGCCCCGATACCCGGGGCCTGTTGACCAGAGTACGTTATTGCGAACTGTTCGCAATAAGAGCCCGAGGAGTTCGGTGTGACCGCTGCCCGTCTGTCCCCTGGGGACACTGCCCCCGACTTCACGCTGATCTCAGACGCCGGCGAGGACGTCACCCTCTCGGACCTGCGCGGCCGCAAGGTGATCGTCTACTTCTACCCGGCGGCGATGACGCCCGGCTGCACCAAGCAGGCCTGCGACTTCACCGACTCGCTGGACTCGCTGCGCGGCGCCGGCTACGAGGTGCTCGGCATCTCCCCGGACAAGCCGGAGAAGCTCGCCAAGTTCCGCGACCGGGACGCGCTGACCATCACCTTGCTCTCCGACCCCGACAAGGCCGTGATGCAGGCGTGGGCCGCGTTCGGCGAGAAGAAGCTCTACGGCAAGGTCGTCGAAGGGGTCATCCGCTCCACCTTCGTCGTCGACGAGGCGGGCCGGATCGAAGTCGCGCAGTACAACGTCAAGGCCACCGGCCACGTCGCCAAGCTCCGCAAGGACCTCGGCCTCGCCACCTAGACTGACCCGCGCGCGCTCGTAGCCCAACAGGTAGAGGCACCAGGTTTAGGTCCTGGCCAGTGAGAGTTCGACTCTCTCCGAGCGCACGGACCGCTGCCGGGTGGTCGCTCGGCATCAGGTGCCGGCGATCGACCCGCGCGCGGGCCACTGCCCGTGGCTAGAGTGCGCCGGGTGAGCCCAGGAACGACCACCGTCGACGTCCGCCCGTTCGAGGACGGGGACGCAGCCGGGATCGCCCGGATCTCCACGGCCGTGCAGTGGCCGTCGCTGGCGGATCCCGAGGTGGTGCGCCGGGTGTGCACCGCCCCCGGCGCCTCGGCCTACGTCGCCTGCGCGGACGGCCACGTCGTCGGCTGGGCCCAGGCACTCGGCGACGGGGTGCTGCAGTCGCATCTCGGCTTCGTCGCCGTACACCCCGATCACCGGCTCCGCGGGATCGCGCGGCTGCTGGTGGTGGCCACGTTCCAGGCGACCGGGACCAAGCGCATGGACCTGATCACCGACTCCGCCCCGGAGTTCTACCAGAGCTTCACGCACAAGCAGATGTACGGGTTCCGGATCTATCCGGGTGCGTGAACCGAGCCGTTCACAGGGGCGCCGCGATGCCCGTCGACGCCCATGTCCGAGTCCCGCAGCAGCTTCGACACCAGCTCATGGCCCTGCGCCAGGGTCTCCTCGAGGGTGCGCATGCCGGCCTCGTGGCGGCCGCCCTCGAAGGCCCATCTCGCGGCGGCCATGCCTTGGACGAGGCGGTCGTTCACCTCGACGGCGTCCCGGTGCCGCTGAGCGGCCGCCTCCAGGGCCCGGCGGTGACGGTGGGCCTCTCCCAGCCTGTCCGAGGCGTCCCCGATGAGACCGCCGAGCAGCAGCAGCGGCACGACGCGCGACGCCCACCCCATCGCGGTGATGTCGGCGTCCGCGACAGCCACCCAGGTCAGCGCGAGAGCGACCGCGAGGACCCCGGCGGCGAGACCCGCACGCCGACCGAAGGACAGCGCGACGAGCGCGACCGGCATCGTGTAGAGCAGCACAACGGCGTCGGCGACGTTCGTCACGGCGAAGCGCAGCACGAACACGACGAGGAACAGCAGCGCCGCGACGACCAGGGCCGCGCGCGGACGCACGCGAAACCAAGGCCCGCCCCGATCGGGGGTAGGCGTGATCGACAGGCCTCGTGCGGTCATGCAGACAACTGTGCGGCACGAAGGACGCCGATCGACCGGGGCGAAAGTCCCGTGTCTCCCGGTCGCTGGGCCCGCGAGTGAGAGTCATGTCTCATCCCGGAAGTCACGGGGAACCGAGGACGTTGTAGGCGGGGAACAGGACACAAGTCATCGACGAAGAGGTGTGCAGAGATTGCGTACAGCGAGCTACGACCAGTACGGCGGCGCCGACGTCCTCCGGGTCCGTGAGGTCGACGACCCGCCCGTGGGACCCGACACGGTGCTCGTCCGGGCGAGAGCCACGAGTGTCAACCCGGTCGACTGGAAGATCCGCGAGGGCTACCTGCAGGGCGCCTACCCGCATCACCTTCCGATCGTGCCGGGGTGGGACGTCGCCGGCGTCGTCGAGGCCGTCGGGCCGGCCGTCCGCACCGGTCTCGCGGTCGGCGACGAGGTCTACGGCTACGTCCGCCGCGACGACTTCGCGCTCGGTACGACGGCCGAGCTGGTCGCCGCCCCCGAGCGAACCGTGACCCGCAAGCCGGCCGGGCTCTCCTTCGAGGAGGCCGCCGCACTGCCGCTGGTCGGGCTCACCGCCTACCAGAGCCTCGTCGAGACGCTGGAGGTCCAGGCGGGCGACCGGGTGCTGGTGCACGCCGCGTCGGGCGGGGTCGGCCACGTCGCCGTCCAGATCGCGAAGGCACGCGGTGCCACCGTGATCGGCACGGCCTCCCCCGACAACCACGCCTGGTTGCGCGGGCTCGGGGCCGACGAGGTGCTCGACTACGCGGCCGGTCCGATCTCCAAGCAGCTCGAGGACGTGGGCGGCAAGGTCGACGCCGTGCTCGACCTGTTCGGCGACGACGCCCTCGCCGACGCCCCGGCCCAGGTGCACGACACCTCCCGCGTCGTCTCGGTGGTGGACGCGGCCACGGTGCTGGAGCTGGGCGGGCGCTACGTGTTCTGCCGACCGGACCGCACCCACCTGGACGCCCTGGCCGGGCTGGTCGCCGACGGCAGCCTCCGGGTCACCGTCGCCGAGACGTTCAGCCTCGACCAGATCGCCGACGCGCACCGGATGTCCGAGGGCGGCCACCCCCAGGGCAAGGTCGTCGTCACGCTCTGACCTCGGCAGAGCGGGACCTTCGACCCTGCCGGGAGCCGAGGTCCGCGGCGTTCCCTGGGAACAGGCGCCCGCCGCTGCCGGCGGGCGCCGACGGACCTTCGAGGAGGCGCCGATGAGCCCGGCTGCATCCGCAGACGACACCACCCGGCTGGCCGACCTTCGCCGCCGCCGGGCCGAGCTGCGCGACTCCATGGACGCGGTCGAGCGGGCCCTCTCGGCACCTGCCCCGACCGGGCTGCACGCGCGCTGGGCCGAACGCGTGCACGCGGCGCTGCTGGAGCTGTCCGGCGACTTCCGCGAGCACCTGGCGGTCACCGAGGGGCCCGACGGGCTCTACCGGGACCTGACCCGGAAGGCGCCCCGGCTGGCGGGGCAGGTGTCACGTCTGGTCCAGGACCACGTCACGATCGGGGAGCGCCTCGAGGGTCTGCTCTCGTTGATGGCGCTGCCTCCGAGCGGGCCTGAGGCCGTCCGTGTCCGGGAGCTCGGCACCGAGCTGCTCGGCACCATCGTCCGGCACCGGCAGCGCGGCGCCGACCTGGTCTACGAGGCCTACGAGGTCGACATCGGCGGCGACGAGTAGCTCACAGGCCCGCGAGCACGTCCGCCACCAACGGGGCGATCTCGCGCAGCGCCCCGCCCCGGTGGGAGATGGCGTCCTTCTCGTCCGGCGGCAGCTCCGCGGATGTCAGGTCGTGCCCGTCGGCGCAGAAGAGCACGTCGTAGCCGAAGCCACCGCTGCCGCGCATCTCCCGGATCACCCGGCCCGGCATGGTGCCGTGCACGACGTGCTCGACCACTCCGCCCGCGCCGGCCGGGTAGGCGAACGCGACCGCGCAGGTGAAGTGCGCGCCACGGCGGTCGTCCGGGACGTCGGCGAGCTGATCGAGCAGCAGCTCGTTGTTGGCGCGGTCGTCCTTCTCCGTGCCCGCCCACCGGGCCGACAGGACGCCGGGCATCCCGTTCAGCGCGTCGACGCAGAGCCCGGAGTCGTCGGCCATCGACGGCAGCCCGGTGGCCTCGACGGCGACCCGCGCCTTGATCAGCGCGTTGCCCTCGAAGGTCGGTTCGGTCTCCGCGGGCTCGTCGTACGGCGTCACGTCGTCGAGACCGAGCACTTGCACGTCGGGGACGTGCTCGGCCAGGATCCGGTGCATCTCGGCCAGCTTCTTGGCGTTGCGGGAGGCCAGGAACACCCGGGGCGCGTCCGGCTCAGGCACGGGCGAGCGCCTCGCGCTGGAGCTGCGTCAGGTCGGCGCAGCCCTGCTCGGCCAGGCTCGAGCAGCGCGTCGAGCAGCACTCGGTCGAACGGCTCGGCCTCGGCGGTGCCCTGCACCTCGACGAACCGGCCGTCGCCGGTCATCACGACGTTCATGTCGGTCTCGGCGCGCACGTCCTCCTCGTAGGGCAGGTCCAGGCGCGGCTCGCCGTCGATGATCCCGACCGAGACCGCGGCCACCGAGCCGGTGAGCGCCTCGGTGCGGCCGAGCTTGGCGCAGGCGTCCACGAGCGCCACGTAGGCGCCGGTGATCGCCGCGGTGCGCGTGCCGCCGTCGGCCTGGAGCACGTCGCAGTCGAGCACGATGGTGTTCTCGCCGAGCGCCTTGTAGTCGATGACCGCGCGCAGCGAGCGGCCGATCAGCCGGGAGATCTCGTGCGTGCGCCCGCCGATCCGGCCCTTGACCGACTCGCGGTCCGAGCGGGTGTTGGTCGAGGCCGGGAGCATCGCGTACTCCGAGGTGACCCAGCCGAGGCCGGAGCCCTTGCGCCAGCGCGGCACGCCCTCGCTGGCCGAGGCGGCGCAGAGCACCCGGGTGCCGCCGAACTCGATCAGCACCGACCCGGCGGCGTGGTCGAGCCAGTTGCGGGTGATCGTGATCGGGCGGAGCTCGTCGTTTCGTCGTCCGTCGGCGCGTGTCATGGCGCCGACCCTACCGAGCGGTCCGACGGCTCAGAGCGTGTAGGTCGCGCCCGAGACGGCCAGCTCCACCGGCCCGTCGTACGTCGTGCGTGACTCCCCCAGCGCGATCGCCGGGTCGTGCCACGGCGGGATGTGCGTGAGGACGAGGCGGGCGGCACCGGCCTTGCTCGCGGCCCGGCCGGCCTCGGCGCCGGTGAGGTGCAGGTCGGCCGGGTTGTCGCCGCCCTCGATGAACGCCGCCTCGCACAACATCAGGTCGGCGTCGCGGGAGACGTCGATCAGCTCCGGGCACGGCCCGGTGTCGCCGGAGTAGGCCAGCACGCGGCCGCCGGCCTCGACCCGCAGGGCGTAGGCCGGCACCGGGTGCATCACCCGGGTGGCCGTGATCGTGAACGGCCCGAGCCGCACCGGGGCCTCGTCGTACTCGTGGAAGTCGAACTCCGCGCTCATCCCGGGGGCCTTGGGCAGCCCGTAGGCGCGCGCCACCTGGTGGGCGACGCCCTTCGGGCCCCAGATCGGGATGCTCGGGCGGGGGCCGGACGGGTGGTACTTCCACACGACGTAGAGGCCGCTGATGTCGAAGTAGTGGTCGGGGTGCAGGTGGGTGAGCAGCACGGCGTCGATCGTGAGCGGGTCGATGGAGCGCTGGACCGCGCCGAACGCGCCGCTGCCGAGGTCGAGCAGCACCCGCCAGGTCCGGCCGTCCTGCTCGCCCTCGAGGAGGTAGCAGCTGGCCGGCGAGTCCGGGCCTGCGTAGGAGCCGGCGCAGCCGACGATCGTGAGCCGGAAGCCGGGGCTCATACCCGCACCCAGGTCGTGGCCTGCGCGAGCTGGTGCACCGACTCGAGCTCCGGGCCGAGGAAGCGGCGGCCGATCCGCGCGAACTCGTCGGGCTGGCCGGTGGTGAGGAACCGGTGCACCGGCGGCGGCAGGGCAGGGTCGCGCTCGAGGCCGAGCCGGACCAGCATCTTGTAGACGTCCTTGGCCGTCTCCTCGGCGCTGGACACGAGCGTCACCTGGTCGCCCATGACGTAGGACAGCACACCGGTCAGGAGCGGGTAGTGCGTGCACCCGAGGACGAGGGTGTCGATGCCGGCGGAGGTCAGCGGGTCGAGGTACTCGTGCGCGACCTCGAGCAGCTCGGGCCCGCTGGTCACCCCTGCCTCGACGAACTCCACGAACCGCGGGCAGGCCTGGGTGTGCAGCGTGACGTGCGGGGCTGCGGTGAACGCGTCGTCGTAGGCCATCGACTCCGCAGTCGCGCGCGTGCAGATCACCCCGATCTGTCCGGTGCGGCTGGCCGCGACGGCGCGCCGGGTCGCGGGGTGGATCACCTCGACCACCGGCACCGGGTAGCGCTCGCGCGCGTCGCGGAGCACGGCTGCGCTCGCCGAGTTGCACGCGATGACCAGGGCCTTCACGCCCTGGTCGACGAGGTGGTCCAGGCACTCGAGGGCGTACTCCCTCACCTCGCCGATCGGCTTCGGCCCGTAGGGCTGGCGGGCGGTGTCACCGAGGTAGAGCACCGGCTCGTGCGGGAGCTGGTCCAGCACGGCTCGGGCCACGGTGAGCCCACCGAAGCCTGAGTCGAAGATGCCGATCGGAGCGTCTGCCACGGGCCCAGGCTAGTGGCACGGGGGCCTCCTGCCCCCTCACGAGCGACCCACGTCACGAGGCGATCCTCGTCACGTCCCGGGTCGGGCAACCGCGGGGGGACCTTCGCACCTACCGGGGCGGAGCGGCCGGGACGAGATTGTGCCCATGACGACCGCGTACGACGTCCGGCTCGCCGACCTGCAGGAGCAGCAGGCCGCCGTGGTGTGCGGACGGATCACGATGGACCAGATCGCCGGCTTCCTGGGCGCCGCGTTCGGCGAGGTCGCGAGCGTGGTGGCGACGCAGCACCTGCACCCGGTCGGCCCGCCCTTCGCGCGCTACCGGTTCGCCGAAGGCGACGTGCTGGAGGTGGATGCCGGGTTCCCGGTCTCCGGCCCGCTGATCCCCTCGGGCCGGGTCGAGCCCTCGAAGCTGCCCGGCGGTCGGGTCGCGACCACGATGCACGTCGGCGACTACGCGGAGGTGGGGTCGGCCTACGACGCCGCCGCGCAGTTCCTCACCGACGAGGGCTACGAGGTCGCCGCGGCGCCGTGGGAGTGCTACCTCGACAATCCGGACGTCCCCGCCCCGCGCACCGAGGTGTTCATGCCCTGCCGGCCCCTGCGGGCGCGACCGGACTAGCCCGGGCCCGCACGCACCAGCACGACGACGGAAACAATTCTGCATGAACCTGCAGCTGCATAAACCTGCACAAAGTCAGCCCCGGAGAGGCCTTCTCCTGGGCCCCTCACGATGTTTGGGTGAGGCGATCTTGCGGTGGAACCGGCGACCGACCGGCCACCCTCCTCCCCAACACCCGCGAGGAAGGACATGCTCATGCGGCGTTCCCCGAACGCCTCGACCCTGGCAGCGACGACCGTCGCTGCCCTGGTCGCAGGACTGGCCCTGACCGGGGCCTCCTCCGCAGCCGCCGACCCGGCCGGACGAGACCACGGCCAGGGCAAGCACGGAGGCGACGTCCGGACCACCGGACCGGACTACAACCAGGGCAAGAAGAAGCCGCTGGACCTGAAGCGCAGCGAGAAGGCCGACACGCCGCCGGTGAAGGGCCCGGCGAAGGTCGGCGACAGCAAGCTGTGGCTGGCCAACGACGACACCCAGGGGATCTACCTGAAGAACTACACCCTGCGTGGGATCGGCGACCACATCGAGGTGTGGGTCGCCAACAACACGTCGTTCCCCGAAGGCGACTGCCGCAACACGCTCGGGCTCACCGAGATCACCGACGCCCAGGTGAACAGCTTCGTCGACGAGTTCGACAACAACATCTACCCCAAGGAGTCGGAGGCGTTCTCCGTCGCGCCGAACCGCAACGGCAGCAAGGCCACCCTCGACGACCTGCTCAGTGACAAGACCGGCAGCAAGAAGAAGGGCGAGTCGAAGCTCCCCTCGAACTACTGGGTCGGGGACGGCGACAACACCGTCGTGCTGGTCGACAACGTGCGCGACGCGAACTACTACGACCCCAGCACGCCGGACGGGCAGACCTACATCGCCGGCTTCTTCTACTCGGTGTTCAACGAGTACTTCGACCGCAACATCATGACGATCGACGCCTACGACTGGCTGCACCGCACCGGCTCGAACCCGCCGGACGACTCCGACGACCCGGCCTACCAGGAGTGCGCAGCGGCCAGCGGTGCGCCGCGACCGCACCTGTACGAGGGGACGTTCGCCCACGAGTACCAGCACCTGCTGGAGTACTACAGCGACACCGACGAGGCCTCCTGGGTCAACGAGGGCCTCTCCGACTGGGCGCAGACCCTCGTCGGGTACGTCGACCCGAACCAGCTCCCCACCGATGACAACGCCGACTCCCACATCGCGTGCTTCCAGGGCTACCTGCCCGAGAGCTACGGCGGACCGGAGAACTCGCTCACCCGGTGGGGCGACCAGGGCGGCCCGGAGATCCTGTGCGACTACGGCGCGGCGTACTCGTTCATGGAGTACCTGCACGGCCGGTTCGGCGGCGACGCCTTCATGTCGGCGCTGCACAAGGAGCCGGCCAACGGCCTGACCGGTCTGCAGAACGTGCTGGACCAGTTCAACACCGGCGCGGACGCGCAGGAGGTGCTGCACGACTGGCTGGCGATGATGGCCCTGGACAACGCGATCGACAACGGAGCCAGTGGCGCCGACCCGACCCGGTACACCGCGCCGACGCTGAAGTCGATGATCAACTGGGACAACCCGCAGGCCTACGAGTCGGACGGCGCGCCCACCAACGGCGCCGACTTCGTCAAGGTCCCCTCGGACCTGGCCACCCTTTCGTTCTCCGGTGACGCCGGCTACGAGCCGGACCCGTTGAACTGGACCTCGGTGACCGACGCGCCCGACCACGGCACCGACGCCGCGCTCTACAGCGGCAACGGCGACGAGGTCGACAACGCCGCCGTCACCGATATCGGCACGGTGGCCACCGGAGACACCCTGACGTTCGACACGAAGTACGTCACCGAGGAGGGCTGGGACTTCTTCTTCGTCCAGGTCTCCACCGACCACGGCGCGTCCTGGACCAGCCTGCCGCTCGCGGGCACCACGAGCGAGTACGACCCGAGCGCCTACCCGACAGTTCAGTCGAACGTGCCCGGGTTCACCGGCGACTCCGGCGGCTGGGTGTCCAAGAGCGCCGACCTGAGCGACTACGCCGGCCAGGACGTGCTGCTCAGCTTCCGCTACGTCACCGACTGGGGATACACCCCCGAGGGAGCCGGCGTGTGGCTCGACGACATCGCCGTCGGCGGCACGCCGGTCAGCGACGGCTCCTCGGTCGCCCCGTTCCAGTCCATGACCCAGGTCAGCCCGGTGCCGGTCGCCGGCTGGACCGTCCAGGTGGTCGCCTACGGCGACACCGGCTCCTGGGTGGGCTCGCTGGACCTGGCGCCGTCGACGGACGGCACCACGGTCGAGGGCACGCTGTCGGCCGAGCAGCTGGCGGCGATGGAAGCGGCCACCGGAACGAACCGCACCGTCGCGGCCCTGGTCACCGCGGACGACCCGAGTGAGTCGGCACGCAAGTACGCCCGCTACACGCTCACCGCCAACGGCGAGGTGATGCCCGGCGGCTGACGGCGACAGATCGAGGGCGAGGGGTGCGTGCAGCCGGCACGCACCCCTCGTCGCGTCCGGCGCCTGTCGTGGCTGCGGCCTGGTCGCGCCTCAGACGATCGGCGTCCCACGCTCGTTGTAGACCCCGGCCTCGGGCTGGCCGGACAGGCGCTGGATGGCCGCCATCACCTCGTCGGTGATCTCACGCCTTGCCCGGCCGAGCGGCACCCCGTCGTACCGTCCGGCGAAGTGGAGCGGCTCGCCGAACCGGACGGAGACCCTGGCCAGCCGCGGGAGCCGTGAGCCGACCGGCTGCAGGTGCTCGGTGCCCCGCAGACCGACCGGTACGACGGGGGCGCCGGACGTCAGCGCGAGGTGACCCACGCCGGTGCGGCCGCGGTACAGCCGGCCGTCCCGCGACCGGGTGCCCTCGGGGTAGATCCCGAACGCCTCGCCGCGGCCGAGCACCGCCAGGGCCGTGTCGAGCGAGGTGATCGCGGCGCGCGTGTCGTCCCGGTCGACCGGGACCATCCCCATGCTGTTGAACCAACCGCGTGAGAGCGCGCCCTTGACGCCCGTGCCGGTGAAGTAGTCGGCCTTGGCCAGGAACACCACCTTGCGCGGCGCCACGATCGGGATGACGAGGGAGTCGGCGAACGAGAGATGGTTGCTCGCCACGATCACCGGGCCGCTCGGCGGCACGTTGTCGAGTCCCTCCACGGTGGGCCGCCACACCACCCGGGCCACCGGGGGGACCACGGCGTGGACCAGTTCGTAGAGCACCGGCGTCTCAGACGGAGAACGGCAGGCGTGGCTGCGGCGGTCCGAGCGTGGGGTCCACACCGTCGAACAGGCTGCTGATCGACTCCCCCGCGTGCACCCGTGCGATCGCCTCGGCGAACAGGCCGGCGACCGAGCGCACCTTCAGCTCGGGCCAGTCGGCCGAGGGCACGGTGTCGGTGGTGACGACCTCGTCGATCATCGGGTGCTCGCGCAGGCGCGAGACCGCCTTGCCGACGAACAAGCCGTGCGTGCAGGCCACCGACGCGCCAGTGCAACCGAGCTCGCCGAGCTTGTCGAGGAGCTCGACGATGGAGCCGCCCGTGGCGATCTCGTCGTCGAGGATCAGCGCGCGCTTGCCCTCCACGTCACCGACGACCGCGTCGATCACGACCCGGTCGTCGGCGAGCCGCTGCTTGCTCCCGGCCGCGACCGGCACGCCGAGCAGCCGCGCGAACTGGGTCGCGGTCTTGGCGTTGCCGAGGTCGGGCGAGACCACGACGGTGTTGCTCAGGTCCTGGCCCTGGAAGTGCTCGGCGAGCACGCCGAGCGCGGTCAGGTGGTCCACGGGCACGGAGAAGAAGCCGTGCACCTGCGGCGCGTGCAAGGTCATCGTGATGACCCGGGAGACGCCGGCCGTCGCGAGCAGGTCGGCCACCAGCCGCCCGCCGATCGAGATCCTGGACGCGTCCTTCTTGTCCGAGCGGGCGTAGGCGTAGTGCGGGATGACCGCTGTGACCTGCGCCGCGGAGGCACCCTTGGCCGCGTCCACCATGAGCAGGAGCTCCATCAGGTGCTCCTGGGTCGGCGGCACCAGCGGCTGGACGATGTAGACGTCGCGCTGGCGGCAGTTGGCCTGCAGCTGCGCCTGGAGGCAGTCGTTGCTGAACCGGGTCATCTCGACCGAGGACAGCTCCACGCCGAGCTCGTCGCAGATGGCCGTGGCGAGCGCACGGTGGGCACTGCCGCTGAAGACGACGATCTCACGCACGAGGCGCTCCCCTGGTCACGATGGGTGGGCGGCGCCACCATAACCCGCGCCGGCCGTCCGCCGCGGCCTGTTCCACGTGCGTCGGCCGGATCCCGTCCCCAGCGACGTCGGCCGGCCGGCTGTCCCCAGCCGCCGGAGCGGGCGGACCGGTCGGAGACGTCGTACGCGCAGGCTCGCACGATGCTGCCCACCTCGCTGACCGAGCTCATGTGTCTGCAGAGCGGCGTCGTCGCGCGACGGCAGGTGCTCGCTGCCGGCCTCACCGACAACGACATCGAGCGGCTGCTGCGCAGGCGCGAATGGGCCTCGGTCCACGCGGGCGTCTACGTGGACCACACCGGCCCGCTCACCGCCAGCCAGCGGCAGTGGGCGGCGGTGCTGCGCTACTGGCCGGCCGCCCTGTACGGCGAGTCCGCGCTGGACGCGTACGGCGCGCTGCCCACTCGACGTGCAAGCGCGCCGTCCGCCGCCGAGCCGGTGCACGTGGCCGTGGCGCACCCGCGCAAGGTGGTGGCCGTCGAGGGCGTGCGGGTCCACCGGGTGGTCGACCTCGAGCCCCGGGTGGCCTGGCACCTCTCGCCACCCCGGCTCAAGGTCGAGGAGGCCGTGCTCGTCGTGTGCGCCGCCGCTGCGAGCCGCACCCGGGCGTTCGGGATCGTCGCGGATGCCTGTGGCCGGCGCCGGACGACGGCGGAGCGGATCCTCGCGGCGCTCGGATCGCGCCGGATGACCCACGGCACCTGGCTGCGACGGGCGCTCCCCGAGGTCGCGGCGGGAGCACACTCCGTCCTGGAGCAGGGCTACCTGCGGCTCGAGCGGCGTCACGGCCTCCCGACGGCACGGCGCCAGCGGCACGAGGCCACCGCGCATGGCGGCGTCTACCGCGACGCCGAGTACGAGCGCTTCGGCGTGATCGTCGAGCTGGACGGTCGGCTCGGGCACGAGTGGTCCACCGACCGGTGGGCGGACATGGACCGCGACCTCGACGCCGGCGCCGGCGGACGGGTCACGGTCCGGCTCGGCTGGCGCCACGTCGAGGAGACCGGTTGCCGCACCGCGCTGCGGATCGGGCAGCTGCTCCACGCGCGCGGCTGGCCCGGAATGATCCGGCCGTGCGGTCCCGGGTGCATCGCGAACCGGGCAGGGGCGACGTTGCCGGGTCGATCACCGGCACGGGATGCCGACGATCGACCCGGGTAGCGCCTGGCGCCCGGCTCAGGCCCAGAGCTGGCCCTCGAGCCGGTCCTCGGCCTCGTCGATGGTGCCCTCGTAGGCGCCGGTAGAGAGGTACTTCCAGCCGCCGTCGCAGACCACGAACACGATGTCGGCCCGCTCACCGGCCTTCTGGGACTTCGCGGCCTGGCCGAGAGCGGCGTGCAGGATCGCCCCCGTGGAGATTCCGGCGAAGATCCCCTCCAGCTCGAGCAGCTCGCGGACGCGTCGTACGGCGTCTCGGGGGCCGACCGAGAACCGGGCGTCGATCATCGTCTCGTCGTAGAGCTCGGGGACGAACCCCTCGTCGAGGTTGCGCAGGCCGTAGACGAGCTCGCCGTAGCGGGGCTCGGCCGCGACGATCCGCACGTCCGGCTTGTGCTCGCGGAAGAACCGGCCGACGCCCATCAGCGTGCCGGTGGTGCCGAGGCCGGCGACGAAGTGCGTGACGCTCGGCAGGTCCTCGAGAATCTCCGGGCCGGTGCCCTCGTAGTGCGCCAGCGCGTTGGCGGGGTTGCCGTACTGGTAGAGCATCACCCAGTCCGGGTGCTCCTCGGCGAGGCGCTTGGCGACCCGTACCGCCTCGTTGGAGCCGCCCGCGGCCGGCGAGGACACGATCTCCGCGCCCCACATCGCCAGCAGCTGCTTGCGCTCCACGGACGTGTTCTCCGGCATCACGCACACGAGCCGGTAGCCGCGCAGCTTCGCGGCCATCGCCAGCGAGATGCCGGTGTTGCCCGAGGTGGGCTCCAGGATCGTGCAGCCAGGACGCAGCCGGCCGTCCTTCTCCGCCTGCTCGACCATCCGCAGCGCGGCCCGGTCCTTGATCGAGCCGGTGGGGTTCATGTCCTCGAGCTTCGCCCACAGCCGCACGTCGGGGGAGGGCGACAGCCGCGGCAGCCCCACGAGAGGGGTGCCGCCGACCGATTCGAGGAGCGAGTCGAAGCGCATGGGTCAGCGCAGGCCCGTCGTCTCCGCCCGGTCGCCGGCGCCGCCCGCGACGGCCGGCAGCACGACGATCTGGTCGCCGTCGTCGAGCTTGGTGTCCAGGCCGCCGGTGAACCGGACGTCCTCGTCGTTGACGTAGACGTTGACGAAGCGGCGCAGGTCGCCCTGGCCGTCCTTGGCCTCGATCAGCCGGTCCTTGAGGCCGGGGTGGCTCGCCTCGAGGTTGTCGATCAGCTCCGAGAGCGTCGCGCCCTCGCCGGACACGGCCTTCTCGCCGCCGGTGTAGGTGCGAAGGATCGTGGGGATGCGGACCTCGACTGCCATCAGTCGTGACTCCTTGCTGGGTTCGGGGGCTGGTGTGCTTCGGGACGTCAGCCGTCGGACGGCAGCACGGTGACCTCTTCCTCGGTCACCTCGCCGTCGACGATCCTGTAAGACCTGAACTCCACAGGGCCGGGACTATTCCCGTGCTCGCGTGTGGAGACGAGCACGTAGTGGGCGTTCGGCTCCGAGGCCAGGCCGATGTCGGTGCGCGAGGGGTAGGCCTCGGTGGCCGTGTGGGAGTGGTAGACCACGACCGGCTCCTCGTCGCGGGCGTCCATCTCCTTGTAGAGCTGGAGCAGGTCGGTCGGGTCGAACTCGTAGAACGTCGGGCTGCTGGCGGCGTTGACCATCGGGACGAACCGCTCCGGACGGTCGGACCCCTCCGGGCCCGCGACGACGCCGCACGCCTCGTCGGGGTGGTCCTTCTTGGCGTGCGCCACGATCGCGTCGTACGTCTTCTGGTCGATCCTCAACACACCCCCGAGGGTACGGCGTGGGGCACGTCACGCCCGGACGAGCCCATCTGCTGGGCCGTTACCTGAATACTTGACGTATTCTTCAAGTCCTCAACTACTCCCCAGGAGGTACGGCGTGCCGGTGCCGCTCTACCAGGCCAAGGCGGAGTTCTTCCGCACGCTCGGTCACCCCGCCCGGATCCGCGTCCTGGAGCTGCTTGCCGCCGGCGACCGGCCGGTGCACGAGCTGCTCGCGGCGATCACCATCGAGCCCAGCAACCTGTCCCAGCAGCTGGCCGTGCTGCGGATGGCCGGGCTGGTCGTCCAGCGCCGGGAGGGCACCGAGGTGATCTACTCGCTCGCCCTGCCCGAGGTGCGCGACCTGCTCCTCGCCGCCCGGCACATCCTGGAGACCAAGCACGCCGATGCCGGCGAGCTGGTCGACGAGGTCTCCCGCACCACGACCTGGCGCCGGTGAGCACCACCGGGGCACGACCCACGAGCGCCGGCGCGGCGGCGTGGCGGCGCCTGCGCACCCTGCTCCCCCGGCGCGAGGACCTGCACGCGATGCGGCGTGACCCGCGCCGGGACCTGCTCGCCGGGGTCACCGTCGGGATCGTCGCGCTCCCGCTCGCGCTGGCCTTCGGCATCACCTCCGGGCTCGGGGCGACCGCCGGCCTGGTGACCGCGATCGTCGCCGGTGCCGCGGCTGCCGTCTTCGGCGGGAGCAACCTTCAGGTCAGCGGGCCGACCGGCGCGATGACGGTCGTGCTGATCCCCCTGGTCGCCACCTACGGCGCGAACGGCGTCCTGGTGGTCGGCCTGCTCGCCGGCCTGATCCTGGTCGCGATGGCCGGGGCGGGGCTCGGCCGCTACGTGCGTCTGATCCCGCTGCCGGTGATCGAGGGCTTCACCCTCGGCATCGCGCTGATCATCGGCATCCAACAGCTCCCCAACGCCCTGGGGGTCGACGCCGGCGGGGAGCACGTGCTGCAGCTCGCCGGCGGCGCGGTGCTGGCCTGGGTGCGCGACCCGCAGCTGCTCGCACCGGCCATCGCGCTCGGGGTGTCCGCGCTGATGCTGCTCGTCGCCCGGATCCGCCCCGGAGTCCCGGGTTCGCTGGTCGGCGTCGCGCTGGCCACCCTGCTGGCCGAGCTGCTCCATCTCGACGTCGCGCGGATCGGCGCGCTGCCGTCCTCGCTTCCCGCGCCGCGCCTGCCCGACCTGCCCTGGGCCGACCTGCACCACCTGCTGCTGCCGGCCCTCGCCGTCGCCGCGCTCGCGGCGCTGGAGAGCCTGCTCTCGGCCACGGTGTCCGATGCGATGAGCGTCTCCGAGCGCCACGACCCGGACCGCGAGCTGTTCGGGCAGGGCGTCGCCAACCTGGTCAGCCCGCTGTTCGGCGGCATTCCCGCGACGGCGGCCATCGCCCGCACGGCCGTGAACGTGCGCAGCGGCGCCTCGTCGCGGCTCGCCGCGCTGTCTCACGCCGCGTTCCTCGCGCTCGTCGTCCTGCTGATCGCCCCGGCGGTGGAGCGGATCCCGCTGGCGGCGCTCGCCGGGGTCCTGCTCGCGACCGCGCTGCGGATGATCGAGGTCAGCTCGCTGCGAGCCCTGCTGCGGTCCAGCCGCGGCGATGCCCTGGTCCTCGTCGGCACGACGGCCGCGACCGTGGTCCTCGACCTGGTCACCGCCGTCATCCTCGGGATCGTCGCCGCCGGCGCCCTCGCGCTGCGGAGCATGGCCCGCTCCGTGACCCTGGAGGAGGAGCCGCTCACGGCGCAGCACCACAGCGACGAGGAGCACGCACTGCTCGACGCGCACATCGTGGCCTACCGGCTCGACGGGCCGCTGTTCTTCGGCGGCGCCCACCAGGCCCTGCTGGAGCTGTCGATGCTCACCGACGTCCGCGTGGTGGTGCTGCGGATGTCACGGGTGCCCACCTTGGACGCCACCGGCGCCGCCGTGCTCCGCGACACGGTGCGCGCGCTGGAGCACCGCGGCGTCACCGTGCTGATGTCCGGCGTGCGGGACGGGCAGGTCGCCACGCTGCGCGCACTGGGTGTGCTGGACAGCCTCGCCGACGAACGGCACCTGTTCGCCGGCACGCCCGAGGCGATCGCCCATGCCCGCCGGCACGCGGCGCGCGACCCCGAGCACGTGGGCCCCGCCGGCCACTGAGGTCACTGCGACAGCGCGTGGACCAGGGTCTCCTGCAGGTAGCCGACCCAGTCGTAGATGTCGTGCACCTGGGTGCGCGGGTCGTCGTCGGGCAACGCGAGCCAGAAGTCGTCGTCCTCGTCCTCGATGCCGAGGCGGGTGGCCAGTGCCAGGCGGACGTCGGTGAACGACTTCAACCAGGAAAGCGCCGCCTCCGGGTCGAGCTCGACGTCGATGTGCAGACCGTCCTCCGCGAGCTCGTCGGGGAGCCCCGCCTCCTCGAGGGTGTCGATCACCAGCGCGGCCGCGCGGGCCTTGCTGTCGCGCAGCGAGCCCTCGGTGAACCGGCGGAACTCGCCGGCCGACTCCTCGTCGTCGGGATAGGCGGTGGGGAAGAGCCGCGCCAGCACCGGATCGTCGGGCTCGGTGGTGGGGCCGGTGAAGTCCATCATCTGCTCGAACGGGTCGGTCGACTCCTGCGGGGCCGCGACCTCGTTGCGCAGCAGCTCGACGAGCTGGGACGCCAGGGACCTCAGCAGGTCGGCCTCGAACCCGGTGAAGGTCGCGACCGCTCCCCCGCCGCGGCGGGACTCGAAGCCGGTGCTCATGGTCAGTCCACCTTCTCCATGGTCGCCCACAGTCCGTACTCGTGCATCGCCTGCACGTCGCGCTCCATCTCCTCGCGCGACCCGGTCGAGACCGTCGACCGGCCGTCGTTGTGGACCTCCAGCATCAGCTTCTCGGCCTTGGCGCGCGGGTAGCGGAAGTAGGTCTCGAACACGTAGGTGACGTAGGACATCAGGTTCACCGGGTCGTTCCACACCACCGTGGACCACGGGCGGTCCAGGAGCACGGCTTCGTCGGGGCGCTCGGTCTCGACGGGCATGGGGGCAGACACGCGGCTCATCCTAGGACGCCCGGGCCGCCCGTACGCTGGGGCGGGTGACCACCGCACTGCTCACCGACCACTACGAGCTCACCATGCTCCAGGCCGCGCTGGCCGCCGGGACCGCCGACCGTCGCGCCGTGTTCGAGCTGTTCCCCCGACGGCTGCCCGAGGGCCGCCGGTACGGCGTGGTGGCCGGTGTGCAGCGAGCCCTCGACGCCGTGGCGGACTTCACCTTCGCCGAGTCCGACCTGGCGGCGTTGCGCGACGGCGTCGTCGTGGACGAGGCGACGCTGACGTGGCTCGAGGGCTTCCGTTTCACCGGCGACATCTGGGGCTACCCGGAGGGCGAGATCTACTTCCCCTACTCGCCGCTGATGATCGTGGAGTCGACGTTCGCCGAGGCGGTCCTGCTCGAGACGGTGCTGCTTTCGATCCTCAACCACGACTCGGCGATCGCGTCCGCGGCCTCCCGGATGACCTGGGCCGCGCAGGGCCGACCGGTCATCGAGATGGGGTCGCGGCGCACGCACGAAGAGGCCGCGGTCGCGTGTGCGCGCGCGGCGTACGTCGCCGGCTTCTCCGCGACCTCCAACCTCGCCGCCCGGCAGCGTTACGGGATCCCCAGCACCGGCACCAGTGCGCACAGCTTCACGCTGCTGCACGACACCGAGCGCGACGCGTTCACCGCGCAGGTCCACGCGCTCGGCCGGGGCACCACGCTCCTCGTCGACACCTACGACGTCGCGGAGGCCGTACGCGCCGCGGTGGAGGTCGCCGGGCCGGGACTCGGCGCGGTGCGACTGGACTCCGGCGACCTGTCGCTGCTCGCCCAGGAGGTCCGCACCCAGCTCGACGGGCTCGGCGCGCACGACACCCGGATCATCGTCACCTCCGACCTCGACGAGTTCGCGATCGCCGGGCTCGCCTCGGCGCCCGTCGACGGCTACGGGGTCGGCACCTCGCTGGTGACCGGCAGCGGCCACCCCACCTGCGGGTTCGTCTACAAGCTGGTCTCACGGGCCGGCGACGACGGCGCGATGGTCGACGTCGCCAAGAAGAGCAAGGACAAGATCTCGATCGGCGGCCGCAAGTACGCCCTGCGCCGTCGCAACGCGAAGGGCTGCGCGGAGGCGGAGGTGGTCGGGGTCGGCGAGCCGGCGGCGAACGACGGAGACGACCGGAGCCTGCTCGTGCCGCTGGTGCGGGACGGCGAGGTCGTCGGCCGGGAGAACCTCGACACGATCCGCGCCCGGCACGAGTCGTCGCGCGAGGAGCTGCCCGTCCGCGCCCGCCAGCTCTCCCGCGGCGAGCCGGTGATCCCGACCCAGCACGTGGGCGGCTGAGGTGGCACTTCTCTGCGTCGACTTCTTCTCCGACGTGCTCGAGGTCGGCGCGTCGATGAACGTGATCTGGCCGCAGACCACCGAGCACCAGGTCGGTGTCTCCGGCGGGCGGGACACCGGCGACGGGCCGCCGCTGCTCTACCTGCTGCACGGCCGCAGCGACGACCACTCGGCCTGGTCGCGCAACAGCTCGGTCGAACGCTATGCGGTCGCCGCCGGGATGGCCGTGGTGATGCCGGCCGTGCGTCGCAGCTTCTACACCGACGAACGGCACGGCGACCGCTACTGGACGTTCCTCAGCGAGGAGCTGCCGGCGCTGGTCGGTTCGATGTTCCGGGTCTCGCAGCGCCGCGAGGACACCTACGTGGCGGGGCTGTCGATGGGCGGGTACGGCGCCCTGAAGTGGGCGTTGCGCGAGCCGGACCGGTTCGCCGCCGCCGCGTCGATGTCGGGCGCGCTCGACGTCGCCGCGCTGATCGGCGACCCGCGCCGCGGCGGCGAGCTGGTCGACCGGGTCTTCGGCCCAGAGCTCGCGGCGGACGAGGATCTGTTCGCCCTGCTCGACGCCGCCGACCCCGGCCGCCTGCCGAGGATGCACCTCAGCTGCGGCACCGAGGACGAGCTCGTCGACCACAGCCGCCGCTTCTCCGAGCGGGCACGTGCGCGCGGCTGCGACGTGACGTCCGACTTCCGCCCGGGCGAGCACGAGTGGGGGTTCTGGGACACCGAGATCCAGCAGGTGCTGACCTGGATCCGGCAGGGGCCGAAGGCCTGACGAAGGTCGCGTCAGGTGGGCTAGCCTCGGCCCATGAAGCGCGCGCTGATCGTCGTCGACGTCCAGAACGACTTCTGCGAGGGCGGCAGCCTGCCGGTCCACGGAGGCGCCGACGTCGCCCACACGATCAGCGTGATGCTGCACCACTGGTCGCTCAAGGACCCGAAGGCGCCCGCGTACGACGTGGCCGTCGCGACCCGCGACCACCACATCGACCCCGGCGCCCACTTCAGCGATGACCCCGACTTCGTGCACAGCTGGCCCGCGCACTGCGTGGTCGGCACGGACGGCGAGGCGTTCCACCCCAACCTCGACCCGCAGCCGTTCGACGCGGTCTTCCTCAAGGGCGAGCACCAGGCGGCCTACTCCGGCTTCGAGGGCAAGGCGTCCGACGGGTCGGACCTCGCGACGTGGCTGCGCGCCCACGAGGTGACCCACGTCGACGTGTGCGGGATCGCCACCGACTACTGCGTCCGCGCGACCGCACTGGACGCGGTACGCCTGGGCTTCGACACCACCCTGCTGACGTCGATGTGCGCGGGCGTCGCCCCGGGCACCACCGCGGAGGCGCTCGACGAGATGGGCACCGCCGGCGTGCACGTCTCCTGATCCCCGACCCGAAGGACAGCGTCGTGAACAAAGCAGCACCGATGGTCGAGATGTTCGCCGAGCTGGCCCAGCGGCGCGCCGACCACCCCGCGCTGGTGGGCGCCGCCCGCACCGTGACCTATGCCGAGCTGGTCGAACGCGCCAACCGGGTCGCCAACGCACTGAGCGCCCTCGGGGTCGGCGAGGAGGGCCGGGTCGCCTACCTCGACCTGAACAACCCCGAGTTCTTCGAGGTGATGCTCGGCGCCGCCAAGGTGGGGGCCGCGATCGCCCCGCTGAACTTCCGGCTCACGCCGGCCGAGATGGGCAAGATCGTCGCCGACGCCGAGGCCGCGGTGCTGGTGGTGGGGCCCGCGTTCGAGCAGGCACTCCCGGTGATCGAGGCCGAGGCCCCGGGGCTCGAGCGAGTCGTGCGGGTCGGCGAGGACTACGAGGCGTGGCTGGCCTCGGCCTCGGACCGCGACCCCGGGCGGACGAGCAGGGCCGACGACGTCGTGCTGCAGCTCTACACCTCCGGCACCACCGGACTTCCCAAGGGCGTGATGCTGACCAACGACAACTGCTCGGCGCTGCTCGACGTCGCCGACGCGTGGGACGTCGACGAGACGTCGGTGTCCCTGGTGGCCATGCCGCTGTTCCACATCGGCGGCTCGGGCTGGGCCAACGTCTCACTCGCCCGCGGCGGCACCGACATCCTGGTCCCGATGATCGACCCCGCCGCCCTGCTGGACACGATCGAGCAGCGCCGGATCACCAACGCGTTCCTGGTTCCAGCCGTGCTGCAGATGATGTGCGCGGTCCCCGGAGCCGACGACCGCGACTTCTCCAGCCTCCGCTCGATCGCCTACGGCGCGTCACCGATCACGTCGGCCGCGCTGACGCAGGCGCTGGAGGTGTTCCAGGCCCCGCTGTTCCAGGTCTACGGACTGACCGAGACCACCGGCGCGATCACCGAGCTCTCGTCGACCGACCACGACCCGGGCGGCCCGCGCCAGCACCTGCTGCGCTCCGCCGGCAAGCCCTACCCGTGGGTGGAGATGAAAGCCGTCGACCCCGCCACCGGTGCCGACTGCGGCCCCGGCGAGGTCGGCGAGATCTGGATCAGGTCGGTGCAGAACTCCCCCGGCTACTGGCGCAAGCCCCACGACACCGCGGCGGCGTTCGACCCCGACGGCTGGCTGCACACGGGCGACGCCGGCTACTTCGACGACGAGGGCTACCTGTTCCTGACCGACCGGATCAAGGACATGATCGTCACCGGCGCCGAGAACGTGTACCCGATCGAGGTCGAGAGCGCCCTGTCCGAGCACCCGGACGTCGCCGACGTGGCGGTGATCGGTGTGCCCGACGACACGTGGGGCGAGACGGTCAAGGCGGTCGTCGTACGACGCCCCGGCTCGGAGCTGACCGAGGCGGACCTGCTCGACTGGTCGCGCGAGCGGATCGCCGGCTTCAAGCGGCCCCGTTCGGTCGACTTCGCCGACGAGCTCCCGCGCAACCCGTCGGGCAAGCTGCTCAAGCGGGTGCTGCGCCAGCCGTACTGGGCCGACAGCGACCGGGCGGAGGGGCGGCACATCTCCTGACCGGTCACGCTCCGCGGAAGTCCGGGCGCCGCTTCTCGCCGAACGCCCGCATCCCCTCGGCGACGTCTTGGGTGCGGAGCAGGATGGTCTGGCCGGTGCGCTCGCGCTCGAGTGCGCCCTCGAGGTGGCCCAGCGTCGCGGCGTTGACCGCCTTCTTGGTGGCCGCGTAGGCCAGCGGCGGGCCCGCGGCCAGCCGGCGCACCAGCTGCTCGACGACGTCCTCGAACTCGTCGTCGGCCGCTACGTGGCTGACCAGTCCGGCGTCGTACGCCTGCCGCCCGCTGATCCCCTCGGCCAGCAGGGCCATCCGCATCGCACGGGCCCGGCCCACCGCGGCCGCCGCGGTCGCGGTGGCCCCGCCGTCGGGCATCAGGCCGATGCGCGAGAACGCGAGCAGGAAGACGGCGGACTCCGTGACCACGGCGAGGTCGCAGGCGAGTGCCGCCGAGCAGCCGACCCCGGCGGCGACCCCGTCCACTGCGGCGACCACCGGCCTGTCGAGCTGCACGATCGCCCGGACGATCCGGTTGGCCCGGTCGAGGCTGGAGACGTCGAAGTTCTCGTGCGCATCCGCCCCGGACAGGTCCGCCCCGGAGCTGAACGCTCCGCCGGCGCCCGCGAGCAGCACCACGCGTACGTCGTCCCGGGCGGCCGCGCGCTCGAGCTCCTCGGCGACCCGGTCCGCCATCGCAGGGGTCATCGCGTTGAGGTGCTCGGGACGGTCCATCGTCAGCCGCAGCACGCCGTCCCCGGTCCGGATGTCGAGCCCCTCGCTCCCATGCGTCATGGCCTCACCCCAGCACACCCGCCGACCCGGCGCCTCCTCACCGTCCCACCCGCCGACCCGGCGCCTCCTCACCGTCCGACCGCCGACCCGGCGCGTCCTCACCACCCCTGGGACTACCCAATGGTTGTTTGACAGTCAGGC
Organism: uncultured Actinomycetota bacterium; assembly: GCA_963801125.1. Taxonomy (GTDB): domain Bacteria; phylum Actinomycetota; class Actinomycetes; order Propionibacteriales; family Nocardioidaceae; genus Nocardioides_B. The sequence continues at coordinate 12,327 of CAWDDL010000028.1, read as the reverse complement.
TGCGATGCCCTATACCTATCCAAGAACTCTTTGACAGTGGCGTCGCCCGCCGGCGACCAGGACCGAGGAGCCCCCGATGGCCGAGGACCAGACCCCCGAGCAGCGCGAGGTGTCCGCGATGCGCGCGACCGCCCACCCGCTGCGGCTGCGCATCCTCTCCTTGCTCACGGGCGCGGAGATGAGCGCTGCCGAGGTCGCTCGCGAGCTCGACGTGACCCACGCCAACGCCTCCTACCATCTGCGGCTCCTCGCCGACGCCGGCCTGCTCATCGAGGCCGGCGAGGAGAAGATCCGCGGCGGGGTGGCCAAGAGGTACCGGCACCCGTGGGAGGTCGCCGGTATCGACAGCGGCACACCCGCCGACGCGGCGGCGTTCCTGCAGGCCGTCACCGGGGACCTCAACCGACGCTACGAGCGGCGCACCGCCGGCCAGCGCAACATCCTCACCGACGCGGAGATGTGGGTGACCCCCGAGACCTGGGAACGGGTCCAGGCCCTGGTCGAGCAGGCCGCCCACTTGATCCACTCCGAGGCACAGCGCCCCCGCACCCCCGGCACGGTGCACGTCAACCTCACCGCCGCGGCGTTCGGCATGGACGACGCGCCCGCCCGCCCCAAGGAGAAGCCATGACCTGGCGGGACTCGTTCGCGCCGCTGCGCGAGCGGAACTTCGCGTGGTACTACGCCTCGCGGTTCAGCAACACTCTCGGCTCGATGATGGCGTCGATCGCGTTGACCTTCGCGGTGCTGGACCTCACGGACTCGGCCAGCGCCCTCGGCCAGGTGCTCGCCGCGCGGACCATCCCGATGGTGGTGTTCCTGCTCTTCGGCGGCGTGATCGCGGACCGGTTCCCCCGTACGCTGGTGCTGCAGCTGTCCAACCTGCTCTCGGCCGCCACCCAGGGGATGGTGGCGTTCCTGGTCATCAGCGGTCAGGCCGACCTCTGGATGATCATCGTGCTCGAGGTCGCCAACGGCACCGTGTCCGCGGTCAGCTTCCCGGCGATGTCGAGCATGGTCCCCCAGCTCGTCCGCCGTGACCAGCTCCAGAGCGCCAACGCCCTGCTCTCGCTCTCTCGTGGCGGGCTGACCATCATCGGCCCCACGGTCGGCGCACTGCTGGTCGTCACCGTCGGCCCCGGCTGGGCGCTCGCCGTCGACGCCCTGACCTGGTTCCTCGCCGCCCTGCTGATGGTGCCGATGCGCATCCCGGCCCGGGCCCGTCCAGCGGAGCGTGCCGGCACCGTGCGGGAGCTGCGCGAGGGTTGGACCCTGTTTCGTACCACGACGTGGCTGTGGGCCGTCGTGCTGGCCTTCTCTGCGCTGAACATGATCCACACCGGTGCCTGGTTCACGCTCGGGCCGGCCGTCGCCAAGGGCACGATCGGCGAGCAGGGCTGGGGATTCGTGCTCTCCGCCGAGTCCATCGGGCTGGTGCTCATGACCGTGGTTCTGCTCCGGGTCCGGATGCGACGACCGCTGCTCTACGGCATGCTCGGCTGCTCGCTGATGGCGATCCCGATGGTCGTGCTGGGCGTCGAGCCGCACCTGCTCCTGCTGATCGTCTGCACGTTCGTCGCCGGCGCAGGCATCGAGGTCTTCAGCATCGCCTGGAACGTCGCGATGCAGGAGAACATCGAGGACGACATGCTCTCGCGGGCCTACTCCTACGACGCGCTCGGCTCTTTCGTCGCGATGCCGGTCGGCCAGCTCCTCTACGGCCCGTTGGGCGAGGCGTTCGGCTACCGAGAGGTGCTGCTCTGGAGCGGCGTCGCGTACGCCGCCATCGCGCTGATCACCCTGGCCTCGCGCTCCGTGCGCACCCTCGAGCGGCAACCGACGGTGGCCGCGACCCCCGTCTCCCCTTGATGCCCGAGAGGTTCCCATGACCGTCGAGTACGTCGACCGCCTCCCCACCCCGGCCGAGCACCGGACGCTCTGCGAAAGCGTCGGCTGGGGGCCGGCCTTCGACTTCGAGGCGATGCCTGCCTCGTTGGCCGGCTCGTTCTGCGGCGTGACCGTGCTCCGTGACGGCGAGGCCGTGGCGATGGGCCGCGTCGTCGGCGACGGCACCTGGTACTTCTACGTGCAGGACGTCGTCGTACTCCCCGAGCTGCACGGGCAGGGAGTCGGCAACGAGATCCTGCGCCGGCTGGTGGCGCAGGTGGACACGGTGGCGCCGGCCAAGGCCTTCATCGGTCTCTTCGCCGCCGGCAGCTCCACCGCGTTCTACGAACGGCACGGGTTCGCCGTGCACGACGGCATGACCGGCATGTTCCGTGTCGTCCCCGAGCGGCTCAGCCCGCGGTCGAGCTGACCGACCCGGCTCCGCGGCGGTCCTGCCGCCCCGCTCGCGCCCGCATCACGAGGTGGGTCGCGGCGGCGAGGGCGAAGGCGGCCACGAAGACGAGGGTCGCCTCGACGGGGTCGTTCATGGTCTCCGGCCGGATCAGCACGGTCCCGGCGAGTGCGAGCATGGTGGTACCGGCCACGAGCTTGAGCAGTCGGCCGTGCCGCTCCTGCATCTTCGTCGCGCGCAGTGTCACCACCGCCACCGCGAACACGATCAGCTCGTCGAGCAGGAAGGGCAGCATGTAGAGGCCGAACAGCACGACCGCCTCCGCCGCACCCACCTGGTTCGCCGCAAGCAGGCCGGTCCACAGCACGGGGAACCCGGCGGTGCAGGGCGTCTCCAGCAGCGAGACCCCGATCGCGAGCGTCACCGTCGCCAGCATCGCCGGCAGCAGGTCGTGGTGCGCCGCCGCGGCACGCATCCGCCGGTAGATCCCCGGCTTCGACGCGTCGGGCACGGAGAAGGACACCCCCGCCTTGAACGCGAAGTAGTCCTTCACGCTGACCACGCCGAATATGCCGGCCACGAGCGCGATGACCAGCTGGATCTGGCCGAGATGCCCGACCACGCTCATCGCGGAGTAGATGCCGACCATGTAGACCGCGTACATCCCCGCCGTCACGAGCAGGAAGGCGGAGCCGATCGCGAGCACGCGGCGACGACTGCCGGTCCGCACCACGATCGCGAGCAGCACCGATATCACCCACAGCGAGCACGGGTTGACCCCGTCCACGAACCCGATCAGCAGGGTCGACAGGGCCAGGGAGTGCTCCTGGAGGTCCACGCTCCCGACCAGTGGCACCTCGAGCGCGGAGGTGGATCCGGCCGTGCCGGCGCCGCTACCACCGCCTTCGGCGATCACCGTCTCCATCTGGGCGCGGACGGTGTCGGAGAAGCCGACCCAGTGCGCCTCGCCGATCACCGTGGTGGGCACCCCGGTGGCCTTGAAGCCCATCCGCTCGGCCGTGCGCATCATCAGGGCGCGGTTGCCCTCGTCGTACCAGACCTCGTACTGGGTGACCTCGAGCTGGGGGTACTCCCGCTCCGCCTGCTCCAGCCACGCACGCTCGGCCTCGCAGTGCGGGCAGCCGTCGCCCCAGAACAAGACGAGCTCCAGCCGGTCGGGTCGCTCCTCCCCCGCCCCGGCGGGTACGGCGAGCGCCGAGACCGTGCCGATCACGACCAGCAACAGCCCCACCATCGCCACCACCAGGCGCCACAGGGTTCGCACAGGTCCAGCGAAGTCCCTTTCGCCCCCTTCGCGGAAGGGTCCACGGTCATCGCGCTACAGGACCTCCGGCGGCGCCCCGCGTCCGCAGCGGGACCATCGGCCCTGGGGCTGCTCCGGTGGCTCCGGTGGACTGAGGGCATGCCCTCAGCCCCTCCGCACGCCGGTCGCACGCACCACGAATTGCCAGTGCCCGAGCTGCTCCTGCTGCTCGGCACGGACCCCGGCGAGGGCCTGTCGGAGGAAGAGGCGGCCTCCCGGCTGCTTCGCTATGGCCCCAACAAGCTGCCTCGCTTCCCCTCGGCGGGGCCGCTACGCCGCCTGATGCGCCAGATGCACAACCCGCTCGTCTACGTGCTCCTGACGGCCGCGACGGTCACCGCACTGCTCGGCGAGGTGGTCGACACCTCGGTGATCCTGGGGGTCGTGGTCGTCAACACGGTGGTCGGTTTCGTCCAGGAGTCGAAGGCGGAGTCCGCGCTGGAAGCACTGATGTCGATGGTGTCGACGAGCGCACGTGTGGTCCGCGACGCCCGCCACGCGCGGATGCCCTCCGAGTCGCTGGTGCCCGGTGACCTCGTCGTGCTGGAGGCCGGTGACAAGGTACCCGCGGACATCCGGGTGGTCCGTCAGGTGCAGCTGCGCATCGACGAGTCCCCCCTGACGGGCGAGTCCCTCCCCGTGGCCAAGGACGAGGTGGCGCTGCCCGTGGCCACACCGGTGGCCGACCGGCGCAACATGGTGCACGCCGGCACGCTGGTGACGGCCGGATCCGGGGCGGGCATCGTGGTCGCCACGGGCGCGGCGACCGAGCTCGGCCAGATCCACCGCCTGGTGGGCGGCACCCGCCCGCTCGCCACCCCGCTGACCCGCAAGCTCGCGCGGTTCAGTGCGATGCTGACCGCGGCCATCCTGGTCCTCGCGGGGTTCACCTTCGCCGTGGGCGTCGTACGCGGCGAGAGCGCCACCGAGATGTTCACCGCCGCGGTGGCGCTGGCCGTCGGTGCGATCCCCGAGGGCCTGCCCGCCGCGGTCACGATCACGTTGGCGATCGGCGTGGCCAGGATGGCCCGGCGCCGCGCCGTCATCCGCCGCCTGCCGGCGGCCGAGACGCTGGGCAGCGCCACCGTCATCTGCGCCGACAAGACCGGGACGCTCACCGAGAACCGGATGCGCGTCACCACCGTGTGGGCCGACGGCCGCGAGACCTCGGTGAGTACCGATGCGTCCGGCGAGGACCTCAGCGGCGTCCTCGAGGAGGACTCGGCACTGCACTGGTGCCTGCTCGCCGGCGCCAACTGCAACGACTCCCTGCTCTCCGACTCGGGCGACGGGATCGGCGACCCCACCGAGACGGCGATGCTCGTCGTCGCCCGGCGGCACGGGGTGGATCTGCAGGGGCTCCCGCGTCTCGACACAGTCCCGTTCAGCTCCGAGCGTCAGTACATGGCGACCTCGCACGTCGACCCCGCCACCGGCGCTGAGATCGTCCTCGTCAAGGGCGGGACCGAGCGGGTGATCGGCCTGTGCGGCAGCCAGCTGTCAGCCGACGGCACCGTACGAGCCCTGGACCCGGCCACCGTTCTCGCCGCTTCCGAGCGCCTCGCTTCGCGCGGCCTCCGGGTGCTCGCGACCGCGGTCGGCAGGCATGAGCCGAACGACGACAGGGAGCTCCTCGACAACCCCGCGGAGCTCACGTTCACCGGGCTCCAGGGGATGCTCGACCCACCGAGACCCACCGCGGCAGCAGCGGTAGCCACCTGCCGCGGGGCCGGCCTGTCGGTCAAGATGATCACCGGCGACCACGCCACCACCGCACGGACCATCGCCGAGACCATCGGACTGCTCGACGGGGACGGCGCCGTGCTGACCGGTGCCGAGCTCGAGCTGCTGGACGACGAGGAGCTGCCGGACGTCGCCGAACGCGTCTCGGTCTTCGCCCGGGTGAGCCCGGAGCAGAAGCTCCGGCTCGTCGTGGCCCTCCAGCAGCACGGCCACATCGTGGCCATGACCGGGGACGGCGTGAACGACGCCCCGGCGCTCCGGCAGGCGGACATCGGGGTGGCGATGGGACGCAACGGCACCGAGGTGGCGGCCGAGGCCGGCGACATGGTGCTGACCGACGACGACTTCGCCACGATCGAGGCAGCGGTCGAGGAGGGCCGCGGAGTCTTCGACAACCTGACCAAGTTCATCGTGTGGACGCTGCCCACCAACGCAGGCGAGGCGCTGGTCATCCTGGTGGCCGTGCTCCTCGGCTCGACGCTGCCGATCCTGCCGACGCAGATCCTGTGGATCAACATGACCACGGCCGTGGCGCTCGGAATGACGCTCGCGTGGGAGCCCAAGGAACCCGGGGTGATGACCCGGCCACCGCGCGACCCACGCAAGTCGCTGCTGACCGGCGCCCTGGCCCTGCGAACGCTGCTGGTCTCCGCACTGCTCGTGATCGGCGCCTGGTGGCTGTTCGAGTACGAGCTCGGACGTGGCGCATCGGTCGAGTCCAGCCGGACCGCGGCCGTCAACCTGTTCGTCATGGTGGAGGCGTTCTACCTCGTCGGGTGCCGGTCGCTCACCTCCTCGATCCGCCGGATCGGGTTGCTGAGCAACCCGTGGTTGCTGCTCGGACTGGCGCTGCAGGCGCTCGGGCAGGCGGCGTTGACCTACCTCCCGGCGTTCAACCGGCTCTTCCAGACCGCACCGATCGGTCTCGACGTGTGGCTGCGCATCCTCGCCGTCGCTGCCGGCGCGGCGCTCCTCGTGTCCGCGGACAAGTACCGGGAGCGCGTCACCCTGCGCCGTCGCCGAGCCCCATCTCCCGCATCACGTCGGGCAGCGCCGCCTGCATCGCCGCGACCAAGGCGTTCAGACCCGAGAGCGGCCGGATCATCACCCGGAAGTCGTCGATGAGACCGTCGTCCCCCACGTGCAGGAAGTCGGCGCCCTCGACCGTCCGGTCGCCGACGCGGGCCTCGAAGACCAGCACCGAGTCCGGGCTGTCTGCGGCGCCGATCTCGCGGGTGTAGCGGAAGTCCTCGAACACCCGCATCACCGCGCGCAGCACCACCGAGGTGGCGAGCTTGCCCTCGTAGGGCTTGTGCACCGCCGGACTGCGGAAGACCACGTCGTCGGCGAGCAGGGCCTCGAGCGCCTCGACGTCGCGGGCCTCGATGGCCTCCCGGAACGCCTTCATGCTCCCCACCTCTGCGCCAGCGTGGTGATCACCTTGAGGTCGCGGGTGGTGGCGACCCCGCAGAGCTTCTCGATCCGGGCGTTGCTGATCCGGGCGTTCTGGTAGCCCTGTCGCACCCAGACGTGCACGGCTCTGCCGCGGACCCGCGCGGCCTCGTCGTCGTAGGCCAGCCCCTCGATCTCCTCCACCGCGGCCGGTTCGGGCGGCTCCTTGAGCAGGGTGACGTAGCGGCGCACCCCGTCGGCGGGTCCCGCGACCGGGGCGTCCAGCCCGGTTGCGTCGTCGTACACCGTCCGGAGCTCCGGAGCCGTGAGCACCACGGTGGGTACGGCGAACCCGCGGTCGGCCTCGAAGAGCTGCTCGAGCCGCTCGGCCAGCCGGGCCGGCGAGCGCAGCGACGACTGCAGCCTGACGTTCCCCGTCTGGATGTAGGTGTCGACATCGTCGAAGCCGGCACCGGCGAGGCACGAGCGCAGCTCCGCCATCGGGAACTTCCGGTTCTTGCCGAGGTTGATCGCCCGCAGGAACGCCACGTAGTCAGCCACGCCGCCATCCTCCCCCATCCGTTGAGTGTGGGGTTGATCCCCATCGAGTGTGTTGTTGTTCGCGCGCCGACGAGAACAACCCCACACTCATCCGCGCACAACCCCACACTCAACGGGAGGGTCAGGAGTTGGAGTAGACCGCCGGTCCCCCGTCGTCCTCGGCGCGGTCCGGGCCCCGTCCCGTCTGCCCCGGATCGGGCGCTCCGCTCGACCCGCTCGCTTCGCTCGCTCTCGAGCATCCCGTCTGCCCCGGATCGGGCGCTCCGCTCGACCCGCTCGCTTCGCTCGCTCTCGAGCGTCCCGCCCAGGTCCACGCGTACGCGGGGTCCTCCGCCGCCAGGCCGCCCTCACCGAGCTCGAGCGGCTTGAAGGTGTCCACCATCACCGCGAGCTCGTCGAAGTACTCCGCCCCCAGCGAGGCCTCGATCGCCGACGGCTGCGGACCGTGCGCGTAGCCGCCCGGGTGCAGCGAGATCGACCCGATGTTGATGCCCGACCCCTTGCGTGCCTCGTAGTCGCCTCCGACGTAGAACATCACCTCGTCGCTGTCGACGTTGGAGTGGTAGTAGGGCACCGGCACCGCGTCCGGGTGGTAGTCGACCTTGCGCGGCACGAAGTTGCAGATCACGAAGTTCCAGCCCTCGAAGACCTGGTGCACCGGCGGCGGCTGGTGCACCTTGCCGGTGATCGGCATGAAGTCCTCGACGTTGAACGTGTAGGGGTACAGACAGCCATCCCAGCCCACCACGTCGAACGGGTGCGTCGCGTAGGTCATCCGCGACCCGACGATGCCCGACGGTCCGTTGCCGCGATGCTTCACCAGCACCTCGACGTCGGTGCCGTCCGCGAGCAGTGGCTCCACCGGGCCGTAGAGGTCGCGCTCGCAGTACGGCGCGTGCTCGAGCAGCTGGCCGTAGCGGGACAGGTAGCGCTTCGGCGGCGCGATGTGGCTGCTCGCCTCGACGGCGTAGAGCCGAGACGGCTCGGCCGGCAACCAGCGGTGCGTCGTGGCACGCGGCACGATCACGTAGTCGCCGGTGCGGTAGGGCAGCGCCCCGAACACCGTCTCCACGACCCCCGCCCCGTCCTGCACGTAGACGCACTCGTCGCCGATCGCGTTGCGGTAGTACGGCGAGGGCGCCAGGTCTGCGCCGGTCACGACGTACGAGATCCGTACGTCCGCGTTGCCCAGCACCAGCCGGCGGTGCTCGACCGCGTTGGCTCCGGCAACGCCCGCGTCCCCGGTGCCCGCTGCGTCCTCGAAGAGGGTGTGCAGCCGCAGGTGGCGCGGCTTCAGCGGGTGGTTGGGGGTCGTGGCGAGGTCCGGGAGCTCCCAGACCTGGCTGTCCACGATCGCCGAGGGCACCCCGCGGTGGTAGAGCAGCGAGGAGTCCGAGGAGAACCCCTCCTCGCCCATCAGCTCCTCGTAGCGCAGCGCGCCGCCGTCGTCGCGGAACACCGTGTGCCGCTTGCCCGGCACCTCGCCGACCTGGCGGTAGAAGGCCATCTCACCCGTCCTATATCCGAACAGATCCGTCCGATTGTCAACGCCACGATGCGTTAGGGTCGGCATCGTGTCAAGCAGCGCTGCCCCCGTCCCCCAGACCTCCGCGGTGCCGGACTGGCTCGCGCGGCTGGTCGACGACGCCGCCGTGTTCCCGCCCGGCAACGCCCACCTCCCGGAGGCGGTGACCGGCCACCGGGCATCCGCCTCGTCCTGGCACTCGGACCTGGTGGGTCCACTCGTGGTCGGCGACCAGCACCTGGCGGAGCTTTCCCGGCAACCCGGAGCGGGCGGTCGCGCCGACCCGCTCCCGGTGAGCGTCGTCGTCTCCGGCGGCGCCGGCGCGATCGAGGGCGCGGTCCGGTGGGCGGCCCGCGCGGAGAACCTGGAGCTGCGCTCGCTCGAGATCGCCCTGCGTGACGACGCCACCGGCGCCATCGAGCACAACGCGCGCCGCATCCTCACCGCGCTCGACCAGCTCGTCTCCGCCGGCGAGCTCGACGACGAGACCCCGGTGTACGTCGAGCCGCCGCGTCTGTACGGCGCGCCCCCGACCCCCGGCTGGCTCGGCGCCCTCGACGAGATCGCCGCCGCCGGCCACCGGCTGAAGTTCCGCACCGGCGGGCCCGACCCCGACGCGTTCCCCGCCGCCCATGAACTCGCCGCCTGTCTCGAGGCCGCCCTCGACCGGGAGGCACCGTTCAAGTGCACGGCCGGCCTGCACCACGCCATCCGGCACCACGCCGCGGACACCGGGTTCGAGCACCACGGCTTCCTCAACGTGCTGCTCGCGACCCGCGCGACCTTCGACTCCGCCCCCGTCGACGACGTCGCGGCGTTGCTCGAGACCACCGACCCGGACGCCGTCGTCGGAGCGTTGCGCGAGCACGGCGACGACGCCCTCGCCCGGACCCGGCGCTGGTTCACCTCCTTCGGCTCGTGCAGCGTGCGCGAGCCCCTGGACGACCTCGTGGCCCTGCGGCTGGTCGAGCTCCCGGCGTCCCCGCCCACCACCTCCGAGGAGTCCCGATGACCGACCACCCCACCAGCTGGGTCGACGGCGCGGCCGGATCGCTGTTCGACGTCGACAACCTGCCCTACGGCGTCTTCTCCGTCGGCGACGAGCCGCCCCGGGTCGGGGTGCGGATCGGCGACCACGTGCTCGACCTGGCACCGGTGGCGGCCGGCGAGATGCTCGAGGTCGCCCACGTCTTCGAGGCCGCCTCGCTCAACCCGCTGCTCGAGCAGGGCCGGCAGACCTGGTCCGGCGTGCGTCGCTGGGTCGTCTCGCTGCTCACCGACGAGGCCGAGCGCGACCTGGTCGAGCCGCACCTCGTGCCGGTCGGCGAGGTGACGTTGCAGCTGCCCTTCGAGGTGGCCGACTACGTCGACTTCTACTGCTCGCTCGACCACGCCAGCAACGTCGGCGCGATGTTCCGTCCCGACGACGAGCCGCTCAAGCCCAACTGGCGGCACCTGCCCGTCGGCTACCACGGACGCGCCGGGACGGTGGTGGTCTCCGGGACGGACGTGCGCCGCCCGTGCGGCCAGCGGAAGGCACCTGACGCGGATGCCCCGACGTACGGCGCCAGCGGCCGCCTCGACATCGAGACCGAGCTCGGCTTTGTGGTCGGCGCACCGACCCGGATCGGCGAGCGGGTCGGCACGGACGCGTTCGCCGAGCACGTGTTCGGCGTCGTCGCCCTCAACGACTGGTCCGCGCGCGACATCCAGGCCTGGGAGTACGTCCCCCTCGGGCCGTTCCTCGGGAAGTCCTTCGCCACCTCCGTCGCCGGGTGGGTGACCCCGCTCGAGGCCCTCGACGCGGCCCGGGTGGACCTCCCGGGCCAGGACCCCGAACCGATGGACTACCTGCAGGTCGGCCCGGGCGCCGGCTACGACATCGACTTCGAGGTCGAGCTCAACGGCGAGACGGTGGCGCGGCCGCCGTACGCCTCGATGTACTGGTCCCCCGCCCAGATGCTCGCGCACCTGACCGTCAACGGTGCCTCGCTACGCGCCGGCGACCTGTTCGCCTCCGGGACGGTCAGCGGTGCCGAGCGCGAGCAGCGCGGGTCGTTCCTCGAGCTGAGCTGGGGCGGCCAGGAGCCGTTCACCGCCGGCGGCACCGACCACACCTTCCTCGAGGACGGCGACACCGTCACGATCCGGGCCACCGCCCCCGGCGCCAACGGCGGCCGGATCGCGCTCGGCGAGGTCACCGGGACGGTCCTGCCGGCGACACCCTGAGCGTGGCGCGGTTCACCCATCAGGGTGCACCGCGAACTGGGTGAACCGCCCGACGCGGCGGACTGCGGCGCACTCCTAACGTCGCGGACATGACCGGACACGAGATCCCCGTCCTGGCAGGCCTGGCCTCCACGGCGTTGTTCGTCGCCAGCACGCTGCCGATGCTCGCGAAGGCGCGGCGCACCCGGGACCTGTCGTCCTACAGCCTGGGCAACCTGCTGCTCGCCAACACCGGCAACGCAATCCACTCCGTCTACGTGTTCAGCCTGCCGCCCGGACCGATCTGGGCGCTGCACGGGTTCTACCTGGCCAGCACCGCGCTGATGCTCGTCTGGTTCCTGCGCTACCGCATGGGTGGGTTGACCCATCCGGCCCCGGACCGGATGCGCAGGCCGGCCGACGCGACCGGCCGCACGGAGCTCCTAGCGTCGGCGGCACACGGACCCCAGGAGGCCTGACATGGACACCCAGCACATCGAGACCCTGATCATCGGCGCCGGCCAGGCGGGGCTGACCACCGGCTATCACCTGCAACGCCGCGACCGCCCGTTCCTGATCATCGACGCCCACGAGCGCGTCGGTGACAACTGGCGCCAGCAGTGGGACACCCTCCGCCTGTACACGCCGGCGAAGTACGACGGGCTGCCCGGACTTCCGTTCCCCGCCGACCCATGGCACTACCCCGGCAAGGACGAGGTCGCCGACTACCTCGAGCGCTACGCACTGACCTTCGACCTCCCGGTGCGGATGAGCACGCGGGTGCGCCGGTTGTCCCGGAACGAGTCCGGCGGCTTCGTGGCCGACCTGGACGACGGCACGATCACCTGCGACAACGTCGTGGTGGCCACCGGCTCGTTCGGCCGCACGCCGTACGTGCCGGACCTCGCCGTCGACCTGGACCCGGGGATCCTGCAGCTGCACTCCAGCGCCTACCGCCGGCCCGAGCAGCTGCGACCCGGCCGGGTCCTCGTGGTGGGCGCCTCCCACTCCGGCTGCGACATCGCCTACGAGGTGGCCCCGACCCACCCGACCACGCTCAGCGGGCGGGACTGCGGTGAGATCCCGGTCCGGCTGGACTCCTGGAACGCCCACGTCGTGCTGCCGCTCGTCGTGTTCGCGTTCCGGCACCTGCTCACCCGGCGCACCCCGATGGGGCGCAAGGAGATGGCCGAGGTTCGCTCCCACGGCGGTCCGGCGCTGCGGGTGAAACGGCAGGACCTGCTCGACCGCGGGGTCGACCGCCGTGACGCCCGG
>CAWDDL010000027.1:0-110377 GCA_963801125.1 uncultured Actinomycetota bacterium | reverse complement strand
GGCGTGTGGTGGCAGCGTCGACACCATGCAGTCTCCTGTACGGGTCCGGCAGGCCGTCGTCGCCGACCTCGACGCGATCACCGAGGTCCACACCCGGGCGCGCACGGCGTACTACGTGGCAGGCGGCGTCGAGGCCGGGTCGCTCATCGACCCCGATGCGGTGGCCCGCCGCAAGGACGCCTGGACCGAGGCGATCGCGGCGCCGGACGCGGCGGTGCTCTGCGCGGTGGACGCGAACGACACGGTCGTGGGCCTGCTCGCGATGGGGTCCCCGCACGACGACGACGTGGATGCCGCGACGTACCGACAGCTCTTCCACATCCACGTCGAACCGGCCGGGTGGGGATGCGGCACGGGCACCGCCCTGCACGCTGCGTTCACCGCCCGCCTACGGGCAGGCGGCTTCACAGGCGCCGTCCTGGAGGTGTGGGGGGCCAACGGGCGGGCGCGGGGCTTCTATGCACGAAGAGGCTGGCGCGCCGACGGGGGACGGCGACCAGGACCAGCCGACATCGACTACCTGCGGCTGCGGCTGGAGCTGCCGGCCCAAGCGCGCTGAGCCATCGAGATCAGCACCCATGCGCTTGCCTCGTCGAGCACGAAACCCGGTAGGCACGTCGGACGATCGTTGCTAGCGTTCGGATGCCGGATCTGGAGACGAGGAGGTGGGACCCGTGAACGCATCGACATGGGCGCTCTCCTTCGGGATCGCGGCCGGGCGGTAGGTCGTCCGGGAGCGCCGTTCTTGAGCACTCCCGAAAGGCACGACCATGCGCATCACTTCCGAGCACACCCTCGACGGCAGCCTCATCGAACGCGAGTTCACCCTCGGCGTGGTTCCAGGCATCGTGTGGACCCCTGCGTCCGCCACGCCGTCGGCACCTGCTCCCCTGATTCTCCTGGGTCACCCAGGTGGTCTGAGCACGATGTACCCCCGCGTGGTGGCTCGCGCCCGTAGCGCAGCCGGGCTGGGATTTGCCACAGCGACCGTCGAGCTCCCCGGGAGCGGCGAGCGGTCGAGGATTGCCGGCGTCGAGCAGGCTCGCGCTGAACTGCGCCAGGCGATCCAGGATGGAGAGCGGCCTGGCGACGACGTCGTCGAGCGACTGGTTCTTCCCCTTGTCGAACAGGCCGTTCCGGAGTGGCGCGAGGCCCTCGACGAGGTTCTCGCGCTCCCCGAGATCGGCGGCCCCGTGGCCATCTCAGGAGGAGTCACTGCGATCGGCGTCCGGTTGGCCCTGGTCGAACCCCGCATCGCCGCAGCCGGCCTCTTCGCCGGTAGCTACGTCCCTCGTTCCATCATCGAGGAGGCACGTCGAGTCACCGTCCCGATCCACGTCCTGCTGCAGTGGGACGACCGGGGCAACGACAGGCAGAGGGCCCTCGACCTCTTCGATGCCTTCGGTTCCACGGAGAAGACGCTCCAAGCCAACATGGGCGGCCACACCGGCATCCCGCCGCATGCCGCGGAGGACGCGGGCCGCTTCTTCCTCCGCCACCTGGGCTGACGCACCAAGGCCTCCCCGGGCAGATGCCCGGAGAGGCCTTGGTTCAAGAGGGCTGGAGCCGGTGTCTCCACCGGCCCGGCTTGTTCTGCGAAGAATCTCCGCCAATTCTGCGAAGACCCCTCGGTCAGTCAGTGGAGCTGGCGGGAATCGAACCCGCGTCCTTCGGCGCCGCTCCAGGGCTTCTCCGGGTGCAGTTCGTGGTGTCGTCTTCTCAGTCCCGGCGCTCCCACGAACAGGTCGCCGACAGACTCAGCCACAGAAAAGTCCCGATGAGCCCTCGTGGCCCGAGCTCACCAGCAAGCCTCCTAGATGAGGCCGGAAACCGAGGCGGAGGCGCCCTCAGACCGACCCGTCACTGGTCGCCGTCAGGCGGCGAGAGCGACGTTACTGCGCGTTGTGTTGGCAGTTATTGGTTTCCAAGGATCGTTTACGAGATGACCTTGGATCCTCGACCCGCTTCCCCTGGAACTAACGTCCCAAGTCGAAACCGATCAGCCCCTCTTGAGTTGTCAAACAGTGTTGCCACTGTACGGGTCATAACGACCGGACCGCACACCCTATTCCCCCGGAGGTTCCAGGGAGCGACTTCCACATCCCTGGAGGACCGGCTTGACTCGGCTTCTGTCCGAAGCTAGGATTCGAACGCATATTCGATTATCCGTCTGCCACCGGTGACCGAGAGGTACTCCAGTGCAGCAGGCGATGCCGACCGTTTCCGAGATCGCCGCGTTCATCGCGCGTGTCGGGGGCGTCGAGTCGTCCGTCGAGGATGCCGAGCGGATCGAGCTTCTCTCCCAGCTCGAGATCCTCAAGAGCGCTATCGCAGCGGCCCAGGCCCGGATCACGCTGAGCTTCGACGCCTCCCAACGGTCCGACCAGGCCGCGCGAGGTGTCCCCGCCCAGCACCAAGGGCGAGGTATCGCGAGCCAGGTCGCCCTGGCCCGCCACGAGTCCCCCCACAAGGGTGGGCGCCACGTCGGTCTCGCCCGAGCGCTCGTCACCGAGATGCCGAGGACTCTCGAGGCGCTGTCGCGTGGGGACATCAATGAGTGGGGCGCGACCCTCCTGGTGCGGGAGACGGCCACGCTGGCGCCAGAGCACCGCGCCGCCGTCGACGACGCGTTGTCCGGACGGCTCGCCGGGATGAGCGACCGGGGGCTCGTCGCCGAGGCCAAGAAGCTGGCCTACCGGCTCGATCCGGCCTCCGCGCTGCGTCGGATCCGCGGTGCTGTGAAGGATCGCCGGGTCACCGTCCGTCCAGCCCCGGACACGATGGCGTACCTCACCGGCTTCTTGCCCGTCGCGCAAGGCGTCGCGGTGCACGCGGCGCTGACCCGCCACGCCGACTCGCTGCGCGCCCGCGGCGACCAGCGGAGCCGCGGCCAGATCATGGCCGACACGCTCGTGGAGCGCGTGACGGGCCAGGCGGCCGCACCCGAGGTGCCCGTCGAGGTGCAGCTGATGATGACCGACAAGGCGTTGTTCGGCGAGGACGACACCCCTGCCCGTTTGGTGGGTTACGGGGTCATCCCGGCGTCGCTGGGCCGGGCACTCGTGAGGGAAGCCGGCGGCGTGGCGGGCAGGGCCCGCGCCTGGGTGCGACGTCTCTACACCTCACCGACGACCCGAGAGCTCGTCGCGATGGACTCCCGACGCCGACTCTTCGACGGTGAGCTCCGACATTTCATCATCCTGCGCGACGACGTGTGCCGGACCCCTTGGTGCGATGCGCCGATCAGGCACGCCGACCACGTCCTGCCGGTCGTCGACGGCGGTGCCACCACCGAGGAGGAGGGGCAGGGGTTCTGCGCGGCCTGCAACTACGCCAAGCAGGCGCCCGGGTGGACTGCCCGGGCCTCCAGACCTCCGGGAAGCCCGCACACGGTGGTCACCACGACGCCCACCGGCCACAGCTACGTCTCCCGACCGCCCGATCCACCGGGCTCGCCACCGAACAATGCCGCCGCGTTGTCCCAGCACACCGCCCGCAGCCAGTCAGCCCCGAGCCCGAGCCGGTCCAGCGACTCGAGCTGATGGGCGTACGAGTAGGGGATGTTGGGGAAGTCCGACCCGAGCAAGACCTTGCCCTCGAGGTCGTGCAGACGAGGGATCAGGTCGCGTGGGAACGCCGCCATCTCCTCGAAGAAGTCGGTGAACGCCATCGTGGTGTCGAGGTGCACGCGCTCGTGCTCCTCGGCGAGTTCCAGGAACTCCGCGTACTCCGGCGCGCCCATGTGCGCGAGCACCGCGGTCAGCCGCGGGTGGCGCCCCAGGAGCGCGCGCATCGGGTCCGGCCCGGTGTGCTCGTTGGCGACCGGCCCGGAGTTCGCGTGGATCACCACCGGGGTCCCGGCGTCCTCGAGCAGGCCCCAGGCGCGGT
This sequence comes from uncultured Actinomycetota bacterium, assembly GCA_963801125.1. Classification (GTDB taxonomy): domain Bacteria; phylum Actinomycetota; class Actinomycetes; order Propionibacteriales; family Nocardioidaceae; genus Nocardioides_B. The sequence continues at coordinate 106,489 of CAWDDL010000027.1, read as the reverse complement.
CGAGCAGCGGGTCGGTCAGGTCGAAGTCACCTACCTGGACGTGCACCTTGAAGATCTCGGTTCCGCACTCGATCCGCTGCCCGACGTACCCCTCCACTCCATCCTCCGGGTAGAGCGTGGCGGACCGCAGCGCCTCGGGGACCGCGGCGGCGAAGCCGGCGGCCCAGTCGTTGAGGTACTCCGCGATCCCCGGCCGGTGGGCGTAGGGCAGCGCGGAGAAACGTCGTACGCCGAGCGCGCGCAGCCGGGCGACGAGCTGCTCGTCGTCGTCGCGGTACTCCAGCGGCCACGGCCGGCCGATCAGAGGACCCGCGCTGTCGAACTGGGCGCGGACCTTGGCCATCACGCGCGGCGGCAGGAAGTGCACGTGCACGTCGTACAAGCCGGGGACCCCCAACGCGTGCCACCAGGCGGGGACGTCCTGGTCCCTCAGCGCAGCCACCGGCTCAGTCCTGGATTCCCTTCAGGCGACGGCCAAGGGCCTGCTGCGCCTCGCGGTTGGCCTGCTTCTCGGCCAGCGTGTGTCGCTTGTCCCAGGACTTCTTGCCCCGGGCGAGCGCGATCTCGACCTTGGCGCGGCCGTCCTTGAAGTAGAGCGACAGCGGGACGATGGTGAGGCCCTTCTCGTTCACCCGGCGCTCGATCTTGTCGATCTCGGCGCGGTGCAGCAGCAGCTTGCGCTTGCGCCGGGCGGCGTGGTTGGTCCAGGTGCCCTGGGCGTACTCCGGGATGTGTACGCCGTGCAGCCACATCTCGTGGCCGTCCACCTCGCCGAACCCGTCCACGAGCGACGCCCGGCCGGCGCGCAGGGACTTCACCTCGGTGCCCTGGAGGACCAGCCCGGCCTCGAAGGTGTCCTCGATGTGGTAGTCGTGCCGCGCCTTCTTGTTCTGCGCGACGAGCTTGCGTCCCTCCTGCGTGGCCATGCCGGCGATTCTCTCAGGTCGCGGCAAGGGCGTTTCCCCGGCTCGGGGCGATCCTGCAGACGGGGGTCAGAACCAGCGCATCGGGTCCACGGCCTCGCCGTTCTGGAGCACGGTGAAGTGCAGGTGGCAGCCCGTCGACCAGCCGGTGGTTCCGGCGTAGCCGATGATCTGGCCGCGCTTCACGCGCTCCCCCACGCCCACCGCGTAGCTGCTGAGGTGGTTGGAGATCGTCGCCAGGCCGACCCCGCGCACCCAGCCGTGGTCGATGATGATCCGGTTTCCCCAGGCGGTCTGGTAGTACTCGTCGAGCACCTTGCCCGGCGCCGGGGCGTAGATCGGGCTGCCGCAGGCGGCGCGGAAGTCGATGCCGTCGTGCAGCGAGCGGTACCCGTAGATGGGGTGGATGCGCCAGCCGAAGGGCGAGGTGATGTCCCCGGGGACCGGGTAGTCGAGGTAACCGTTGGACTTCACCGGGCCGGACGCGGCCTGGCCGGCGGCTGCCGCGGCGGCCGCGGCAGCGGCCGCGCGCCGACGCGCCTCCTCGGCCCGCTTCTTGAGGATCTCGGCGATCCGGTCGCGCTCCTTCTCCAGGCTCTTCAAGGTGGCCAGATCGGCGCTGCGGGCCTTCTCGGCCTCGCTCCGCGCATTCGCGCGCAGCGTGACCAGGTTGGCGACCTGCTGCTCCTGGGACTCGGCCTGTGCCTCGAGCCTCTGCTTGCGGACCAGGTTCTCCGCCGCCGCCTTGCGCTCCTTGGCCACCTCCGCCTTGGCCTCCGCGACCTCGGTCTCCTGGACGGTGAGCAGCACCTTCGACGCCTCGAGCCGCGAGAGGGTGACCGCCTCCTTGTCGATGACGTTGCGCACCGAGTTCAGCTGGCCGGTCAGCTCGGCCGGGTCCTGGGTGGTGAGCACCATGGAGAGGCCCATCAGCGCGGGGTCGCCGCTCTGGTAGTTCGCGACGATGATCTGGCCCAGCTCGTGCTCCTGCGAGGCCACCTGCTCGCGGCCGGCGTCGAGGTCGGCGCGGGCCTTGCGCAGCCGGGCGATCGCCGCGTCGAGCTTGGCCTGCATCTGCCGGTCGAGGGCCTCCGCAGCGGCGAGCTCACCGCGGGTCTTGCTGAGGTGAGCACGCGCCTGGGAGAGCTGCCCCTGGGCAGCGGTCAGCGCGGCCGCGGCGGCGCGCAGCTGCGCGCTCGTCTCGTTGAGGTCGTCGTGCGCACCGGTGAGCTTGCGCTCGACCTTGTGCTTCTTGTCCTTCAGGTCGTCAGCCGAAGCCAGCGGGACCGCAACACCCATGAGCATGCTGCACGCCGCCAGAGCGGCTATCGCGCGGCGACGGGTAGTACGGGGGAAGTTGCGAACCACCGGTCTGCCTTAGCTGTCGTTCGAAGTGAGAGCCGCTTCGACGGTAGCGGACCTACGTCACACTTTGAGGTATTTCCGCGTCATTACCAGGGTCGGCACCAAAGTGAGCCCCAGACCGATCAGCGCGATCCAGCCCAGCGCCCATAACCCGTCGCCCCAGTCCACCCAGGCCACGATGTTGGAGGTCGGTCGCAGCGTGCGATAGATCACCAGCCACATGAAGACCAGGATCGCCCCCGCCGCGAGCGACACGCCGATGAGCGCGGCGACCAGGGACTCCATCAGGAACGGCAGCTGGATGTAGAGGCTTGACGCACCGACGAGGCGCATGATCCCGATCTCGCGCCGCCGCGCGAAGGCGGCGAGCCGGATCGTGTTGCCGACCTGGAGCACGGCCGCGATCACGAGGAACAGCGCGATGCCGATCGCTCCCCACTTCATCACGTTCATCCAGAAGTAGATCGGCTTGAGCACCTCGCGGAGGTCGCGGACGCTGTTCACCCCGGGAAGGCCCTGAACGGCGCTCTTGATGCCCATGAACTTCTCCGGGTCCTTCAGCTGCACCCAGTAGGACTCCTGCATGTCGGAGGGCCGGATCGACTCGTAGACGCGCCGCTCGGTCTCGTCGTTCGAGACGTAGGCGTCACGCCACTTGTTGTAGGCCTCCTGCTTGGTCTGCAGGCGCCAGGAGGCCACCTCGTTGTTGGTGTCGAGGACCTGCTGGATCTCCTTCTTCTGCGCGTCGGTGACCTCTCCGTTCACACAGTTGGCGGTCGCGGAGTTCTGGTTGCACAAGAAGACGGTGATCTGCAGCTTGCTGCCCCAGTACTCCTGGGCCTTCTGAGCCTGGGCGTTGAGCAGCAGCCCCATCCCGACCAGGGTCAGGGACACGAAGATCGTGACGATGACCGCGATGGTCATCGACACGTTGCGCTTCAGCCCGTTGCCGAGCTCGGAGAAGACGTAGGTCAGCTGCATCGGTGTGGGACCCTCCCTGCGGCACGAGGCCGGAGACTCGACTCAGTGCTGGTAGCCGTAGACGCCGCGCGACTGGTCGCGGACGATGTGGCCATTGGACAGTTCGATGACGCGCTTGCGCATCTGGTCGACGATGCCCGCGTCGTGGGTCGCCATCATCACGGTGGTCCCGGTCCGGTTGATCCGGTCGAGGAGCTTCATGATCCCGACGGAGGTGTTCGGGTCCAGGTTTCCGGTGGGCTCGTCGGCGATCAGGATCATCGGACGGTTCACGAACGCCCGGGCGATCGCCACGCGCTGCTGCTCGCCGCCGGAGAGCTCGTCGGGCATCCGGTTGCCCTTGCCCTCCAGCCCGACCAGCTCCAGCGTCTCGGGCACCACCTTGTTGATGTGCGAGCGTGGCTTGCCGATCACCTGCAGCGCGAACGCGACGTTCTCGGAGACGGTCTTGTTCGGCAGGAGCCGGAAGTCCTGGAAGACCGTGCCGATCTGGCGGCGCAGGTTCGGCACCTTCCAGGACGCGAGCCGGTTGATCTCCTTGCCCGCGACGTAGACCTTGCCGTGGGTGGGCCGGGCCTCACGCAGCACCAGGCGCAGGAACGTCGACTTGCCGGAGCCGGAGGCCCCGACCAGGAAGACGAACTCGCCCTTCTCGACCTCGACGGTGACGTCGTCGAGCGCCGCGCGGCTCTGGCCGGCGTACGTCTTGGTGACATTCTCGAAGCGGATCACAGGCGGGGGTGGCGGCCGGGCTGGGGGACAGGGGGAGCATGCCGCAGGCGGCATCCGACCGACATACCAGTCTAGGCGACGACCGGCGGCGGACCTCGCACGGCAGGCCGTTTGGTGCGGCGGACATAATGCCGGCCATGGCAGCCGCGGGTCGACGACGAGCCGAGCAGCAGCGCAGCCGTGCCCCGATGCTTCTGCTGCTCGTGGCGGTCGTGGCGGCCGCGGTGACCGTCGCCGCCAGCTTCTGGTGGCCGGACGGCTCGGAGCAGTCCGGCGATTCGGGCCCCTCCTCCTCGGCTCCCTCCCCCAGCCGGGGCGACGCACCGATCGACCTCAGCGACCTCCCGATCGCCCGGGACCTGAGCTGCGACGCCCTCGACGACCCGGCCGTGGCCGCCGCGCTCGGCGGCGCGGTCACCGCGCGCGACGCCTACACCGACGGCGATCGGGTGGAGCTGGCCCCGGGGCTGACCGACGTCGCCCATGAGACTTCGTGCGGCTTCGCCACCGACGAGGCCGAAGCACGGGTGTGGGTGTTCACCGCTCCAGTGAGTACGGCGGGTGCACGGGACCTGGTCCGGGACCGCCGCCGGCAGCGCGGCTGCACATTCCCCGACCTGTCCACGGGCTTCGGGACGCCCGGCCTGGTCTCGGTCTGCACCGGCACCGGCCGGGACCGCTCGGTGAGCGCGACGCTGAGCGGCCTGTTCGGGGACGCATGGGTCAGCTGCCGGCTGTCCCAGCGGGGCGCCCCGATCCCCGATGCCGTCGTCGCCCGGGCCGACCGCTGGTGCGTGCACGTGGCCACCACGCTCGGCGCGGTGCCCTGAGCCTGCCTCAGTTCGCGGCGGCCTTGTCGGCACCCCGGCGCCACCGGATGCCGGACTCGAGGAAGGCGTCGATGTCGCCGTCGAGGATCGACTGGGGGTTGCCGGACTCGTACTCGGTCCGCAGGTCCTTGACCATCTGGTAGGGGTTCAGCACGTAGTTGCGGATCTGCTCGCCCCACGACGCCTGCACGTCGCCGCGCAGCTCGTCGAGGTGGGCCCGCTCCTCGGCCTTCTTGAGCGCGAGCAGCTTCGCCTTGAGGATCACCATCGCGCTGGCCTTGTTCTGCAGCTGGCTCTTCTCGTTCTGGCAGGACACCACGGTGCCGGTGGGGATGTGGGTCAGCCGCACCGCCGAGTCCGTGGTGTTCACCGACTGGCCGCCCGGGCCGGAGGACCGGTAGACGTCGACCCGGATCTCCTCGTCGGGGACGTCGATCTCGTCGGTCTGCTCGAGCACCGGGACCACCTCGACCGCGGCGAACGACGTCTGCCGGCGGCCCTGGTTGTCGAACGGGCTGATCCGGACCAGCCGATGCGTGCCGGCCTCGACCGAGAGCGTGCCGAAGGCGTAGGGCGCGTGCACCGCGAAGGTCGCCGACTTCAGCCCGGCCTCCTCCGCGTAGGAGGTGTCGAAGACCTCGACGGGGTAGTTGTTGCGCTCGGCCCACCGGGTGTACATCCGCATCAGCATCTCGGCGAAGTCGGCCGCGTCGACCCCTCCGGCGCCGGACCGGATGGTGATCAGCGCCTCGCGCGCGTCGTACTCCCCCGACAGCAGCGTGCGCACCTCGAGGATCTCGACGGACTTGCGGATCCGCTCCAGCTCCTTCTCCGAATCCACGAGCGAGTCGGCGTCGCCCTCCTCCTTGGCCATCTCGACCATCAGGCCGAGGTCCTCGAGCCGGGTCTGTAGGGAGGTGAAGCGGTCCAGCTCGCCCTGGAGGGTCGACAGCCGACCTGTCACGCGCTGGGCGTTGGCCTGGTCGTCCCACAGGTCTGGCGCCGACACCTGGTCGGCGAGGTCGGCGATCTCCTTGCGCATCGCATCGACGTCGAGCACCTGCTCGATGGTGTGCATCGTCGCCTGGAGGTGCTTGATCTGGGTGTCGAAGTCGGGGCCTGCCACAACACGCAGGTTACGCGACGGGCGCCACGCCACGCATGGCCGCCGCCACAGGGGGTGCGCGACCCAGACCCAGGGCCTATCCTCGTCGCGCCGGGGTGGCGGGCCGCTCCCCCCGGTGGTGGGCCGGACCGCCCCTGGACGCGCCCCACAACGACGCCGCACGCTGGATCGAAGGACGGTCGACGATGTCGAAGCAGCAGCTCCCGAAAGTGGCCGGACGCTGAGCGGCTCGGGCGCGCCCGGGCGATCCCTCGGCTCGGGCGAGGGTGAGGAGGAGGACGAGCAGGAGCGGCTCACCCGCAACTACAACGAGCTCCTCCAGGAGCTCCGCGTCACCCAGACCGGCGTACAGATCCTCACCGGCTTCCTGCTGACCGTGCCGTTCACCCAGCGGTTCACGGACCTCTCGACGGTGCAGAAGGACGGCTACCTCGCGGTCCTCGTCGGGGCGGTTCTCGCGACCGGGCTGATCATCGCCCCGGTGGCCTTCCACCGGATCCTGTTCCGCCAGGGCGAGAAGGCGTGGCTGGTCCACGCAGCGAACTGGTCCGCGCGGGCCGGGCTCGCCGCACTCGCGCTGACCATGTCGGGCGTCGTCTGGCTGGTGTTCGACGTGGTGACGAACCGCACCTTCAGCGTCACCGCGGGAGTCGTCGCACTGGTGTTCTTCGCGGCCCTGTGGGCGGTCTTCCCGTTCGCCAAGCGCAGCGACTGACCACCTGCCAGATCCCGAAGACCACCAGCGGCGCGAGGAACGCCGAGACGACCACGACCAGGGTGCCGACCATCGTCGCCAGCGAGCTCACCACCCGCTCGAGGGCGGCCTCGCGCGGCCCAGGCTCAGTCGCTGACCACGACGTAGGAGGCCGCCGTCGCCGAGACCGTCGTACGACGCTCCAGCCCCGGCAGCGTCAGCGGCAGGTCGAGCGGCGCGACGACGTGCACGACGACCCGGTCCGTCGCGGCCACCAATGAGCAGCGCAAGCCGGGGTAGCGGGCGGCCGCCCCCGTGGCGGCCAGGTAGTCGACGACATGCTCCCGCGCGACCTCGGGGTCGATGCGCGCCCGCTCCCCCAGGCCGCCCTCGTAGACCTGGCGGCCCTGGACCCCGTCGGCTGCCGCCAGCGCCGCGCCGTCGGCCAGGTTGTCCAGGCCCTGCCGTCGCAGGTAGGCCGCCGACGCGTCCACGACGACTGCCACCATCAGCAGCGCCACGACTGCGAAGCCGACGATCAGCACCGTCGTCTGGCCGCCCTCTCCGCGGCGACTCTGGGCGGTCACGAGCGGCCCTCCCGGAACGTGCCGTACGGCACCGTGTGCTCGGCCTCGACCCGGATGCTCGGAGGCTGGTCACCGAAGACGGGCGGGAGCAGCGGGAGCCTCACCTGCCCGCGGACGACCACGCGCACCACGGAGCCAGGGGTCAGGCAGGCCGGCGTGCAGCTGATCGTCAGGCGGGTGTCCGCCGGGTCGACGTGCTGGTCGGCGAGGGCGACCGCACCGGCCGTCCTGGCCCGCTGCTCCGCCTCGGCGACCGACGGCGCCAAGACGTAGGCGCGGGCGGCTGCCCGGGACGCCGCGGTCGCGGCGAACGCGGACCGCTGGACCTCGAACACCGCGAGCACGAGGTAGACCAGCGGCACCAGCAGCAAGATCGCGAGCCAGACCACCTCCACCAGCGCGGTGCCTCGCTCACGTCGGTCACGGCCCACCGGGAGGCACCTCCTCGATCGCGTGGCCGGTGGCCACGAGGCGCACCGCCGGTCCCCACAGGCCCAGGGGCGGCACCTCGGCGGTGACCCGAACCTCGACGCCCGGGGCGCCGCCGACCGTGGCGCGCGCCACCTCGACGTCCTGTGCAAACCGCGCCGCCAGCGCGCCGGCGATCTGCTGACGGGTCCGGTCTGCTCCCGCCTCGAGCGGGCGGTCCGCGGCGGCGGCGTACCGGGCGCCCTCGGAGGCGGCGGCGGTCAGGGTGTTGCGCACGTGCAGCACCAGGGCGACCTGGAGGATGCCGAGGAAGAGCGGCACCAGGACAACGAGGACCAGGACGAAGTCGACGACCGCGGCTCCCCGCTCGTCGCCTGCCCGGGTGGGCCTGGGGCACACGCTCAGCCGCGTACCGAGCCGAGCGCCTCGCGCAGCATCGCGGACAGCTGCGGTCCGGCCACCGCCCACAACGCTGCGACGAGCCCCGCGGACATCACCGTGATCAGCACCCATCCGGGCACGTCCCCTCGCTCGCTGCGTCGGTCGCGCCGCTGCAGGAGCACGCTGGTCAAGATGATCATCACGGTGGTGGGCATGACGGTTTCCTTGCCTTCTCGAAGGGGCGGGTTCATGGAGTGACCAGGTGCAGGCCGACGACACCCGGCCAGAACGCGAAGAGCACGGTCACCGGGAGGATCAGGAAGACCACCGGCACCATCATCAGCACCTCGCGTCGCGCACCCGACTCGATCAGGGCGCGCCGGCCGGCCTCGCGCGCGTCGGCAGCCTGGGCGTGGAGGACACCGGTCAGCGGAGTGCCCCGGTCGACGGCGACGGCCATCGCTTCGGCGAACCTGGCCACCGCCGGCAGTCCGGTTCGTGCGGCCAGCCGGTCGAGGGCGACCGCCAGCCCGGAGCCGGTGCGAATCTCGGCCAGCACCGCCCGGAGCTCGGTCGACATGGTGCCGTGCGACCGGGACGCGACGCGGTCGATCGCGGCGACCGGGCCCTCACCCGCCCCCACGGCGAGTGCCAAGAGCTCGGCGAGCGTCGGGAACTCCGCCATCACGGCGCGCTCGTAGGCGGTGACCTGGGCGGTGAGCCGGTTCTCGCGCAGCAGCACTCCCGCGACAAAGGCGACTGCGCAGAGGACCAGAAGAGGGAGGGTCCGATCGGGGGCCCGGAGGGACACCGCGACGGCCGGTACGGCGAACGTCGTCATCGCGGCCAGTCCCCACAGCACCTGCTCGACGCGGAAGTCGTGCACACTCATCGGCAGCCGGGCCCGCTCGATCCGCCGGCGCACGGAGGCGGACCCGCCGAGCACCCGCTCGACCCCGCCCGCGGCCGATTCCACGAGCGGTCCGAACACGGCACGGAACGGCCCGCGGCCGGTCGGTCCGATCTCGCGCCGGCCGGTCGAGGGCAGGTCGCGCACGAACGGCAGCACGCGCACCGACAGCTCGGCCCGCCGGTAGGTCAGCACGCGACTCAGCACGAGGACCACCCCGACGCCGCCCAGCGCCCCGAGCAGTCCGCCCCACGTCGTCGCCGTCACGAGAGCACCCGCCGCTCCACCGGCAGTCGCCCGATCCGCACCATCAGCCGGTAGGCGACCAGCGACATGCCCCCACCGATCGCCAGGACGGCAGCCCCGGCGGGTGAGGCGTAGCGGGTGATGACGTCGCGCTGCAGGCTCAGCATCAGCAGGACCAGCCACGGTGCCGCCACAGCCAGCCGGGCCCCGGCGACGGTCCAGGTCTGTCGCGACTCGAGCTCGGAACGGGTCCGCGCGTCGTCGCGCAGGTACGTCGACAGGTTGCGCAGCAGGGTGCCGAGCTCTCCCCCGCCGACCTCCCGGGCCACGCGCAGGCCCTCCACGACGCGGTCGCCCACCGGGTCGGCGAGCCGGTCCTTCAGCCGGTCCAGGGACTCCCCGAACCGGCCGGTGACCTGGTAGTCGGTGCCGAACGCCCGGAAGTCCGCCCGCAGCGGCTCGGGGCCGCGCTCCCCCAGCCCGGTGAGGGCCTCCGCCAGGGACAGCCCCGCACGGACCGCCGACGCCAGGTTGTCCACGGCCTCCGGCCACACCTCCGCCAGCTCCCGCTGGCGCCGCCGGGCCCGGCCGGACACCACAGCGACCGGAAGGTAGCCCGCGAGCAGAGCGAACGCCCCTGAAACGGTCGCGGTGCGCGAGAGCAGCTCGATCGCCACGAAGGCGACGATCGCGCACGCCGCGCAGAGGCCGAGCAGGCCGGCGGAGGAGGTACCGGCCAGCCCGGCCCGGTCCAGCAGCTGCCGGGCCCGCCCGGGGCGAGCTGCTCGCTCCTGGCGAGGAGGGGCGCTCACGGCGAGCCAGACCAGCAGCAGTCCGACGCCGGCCAGCAGCCCGAGGACGAGTCCCATCTCAGCGCTCCCCGGCCAGCAGCGCGCCGAGGTCGAGGCCCAGGCGCTCGAAGCTCTCCTGGCGCGGAGGCATGCCCTGGCTCCGGCGCAGTCGGCCGTCGCGCCGGACGAACAGCGGCTCGGTCTCGATCACGTCGTTCTCGACCCGGCCCGGAACCGCGACGATCTCGCGCACCCGTCGTACTCCCTGGTGGTCGAGGTCGAGGTGCACGACCAGGTCGACGGACGACGCCACGGTCGGTACGACGAACTTCGGGGAGATGTTCTCCCCTGCCAGGAGTGGCAGCGTGCACATCTTCACGAGCGCCTCGCGGGCGCTGTTCGCGTGCAGCGACGCCATGCCGGGCAAACCGGCGTTGAGGGCGAGCAGCAGGTCGAGACACTCCTCGGCGCGGACCTCGCCGACGATGATCCGCGACGGGCGCATTCGCAGGCTCTCCTTGACCAGGTCGCGGAGCCGGATCTCGCCGGTCCCCTCGAGCCCGCGCTGTCGCGTCTGAAGCGCCACCCAGTCCGGGTGGCCGAAACGAAGCTCGAAGACCTCCTCCACCGACACCACGCGCTCGCGACCGGGGATGGCGGCCGCCAGACAGTTCAGGGCGGTGGTCTTGCCGGCCTGCGTGGCTCCGGAGACCAGGATGTTGAGGCCGGCGGCGACCGACGCCTCGAGGAAGCGGGCGGCCTGTTCCGACAAGCTCTCGAGCGCGACCAGGTCGGCGAGCCGGGTCGCCCTGACGACGAACTTGCGGATGTTGACCGCGCAGAAGCCCCGTGAGATGCCTTCGAGCACCACGTGCAACCGATGACCGTCGGGCAGCATCGCGTCGACGAACGGCTGGGAGACGTCCACGCGTCTCCCGCTGGACTTCAACATCCGCTCGACCAGCTCCTGCACCTGCGCGGCAGTGAGGATGGTCGAAGTCAGCTCGGGGACGCCGCCCCGGGCCACGAACACGCGGCTCGGGTCGTTGATCCAGACTTCCTCGACCTCGGGATCATCGAGATAGCGCTGGAGCGGACCGAACCCGGCGACCCGAGCAACGAGCTCGTCGACGACCTGGTCGGGGTCGGCGACCGGCGACACGACTCCGGTGAGACTGCGCTGGTCGTGCTCGCCCACCACGCGCGCCGCGAGGGCCCGGACCCGGCCGGTGTCGCGCTGCGGGTCGACGCCCTCGCTGCGGACGACCGCGCGCAGCTGCGCGTCGAACTCCTCGACCAGTTCTCCGCCCGGATCGGCGAACGTCAGACTCATGCTCCCCCGAAAGTCCACTCACGGCCTGCTGGCCGGATGTCCGTTTCGGGGAGTATTGCCGAGGCTCCGGAGGTCACGGAACCCCTGGCCGAGGATCTGTGGACAGGCCGTGACAGCAGCGACCGGAGGGGACAGTGTGACGAACGAGCTGCCGCACGATCCTCCTGCCGCAGGACGGCGCCCGCCCGGTCTCACACCGCGACCCGCCGGTCCTCCGTCGGCGAGTTGGGGCGGAACACCACCCGCATGTCCCCGCCGCGGCTGGCCGGGCGGATCAGCTCGAAACCCCCGGTGACCACCATGGCCCACTCCTCCAGGACCAGCTGCTGTCCCAGCACGGGTGTGCGCAGCGGCGGGTAGAGGTCCAACGCGGCCTCTGCGCAGGCCCGGTGCAGCGGCGGGAAGTGGAACAGCGCCTCGTCCGCCTCCTGCGGCGACCCGAGGAACGTCACGCCCCAGGTGAGCGAGCGGCCGCACAGCCCGCAGATCCTGCTCAGGGCGCACTGGATCGCGCGCTTCTTCACCACCGCGCCGAGGTCCACCGTGCCGTCGTCGTCCTCACAGGCGAAGGGCACCGGCACCCCGTGCCGCCCGTGGCCGCGCTCGGCCAGGTCGGCAGGGACCGGCGCGCTCATGCCGACGCGCGCTTGGTGTAGGCCCCCGTCTCCGGTCGGCGTGCCGGGCGCTCGGCGTCGGTGAGTCGGCGCCGGTCGCGGATCGGCGTGGGCGGCTCGGGCTGGTCGCTGGTGCTCATCCGGTTGGGCAGGGAGAGCTTCCAGATGGTCCGGAGCGCCTGGCCGTACTGCTTGTGCAGCGGCCCGGTGGTGTAGGGGATGTCGTACTTCTCGCACAGCTCCCGCACGGTGACCGAGATCTCTGCGTAGCGGTTGCTCGGCAGGTCGGGGAACAGGTGGTGCTCGATCTGGTAGCCGAGGTTGCCCGACAGGATGTGCAGCAGCGGGCTGCCGGTGAAGTTCGCCGCACCGAGGACCTGGCGCAGGTACCACTCGGAACGGGTCTCGTCCTCGAGCTCCTCCTCGGTGAAGTGCAGCGCGCCGTCGGGGAAGTGCCCGCAGAAGATGATCATGTAGGACCACAGGTTGCGGGTCAGGTTCGCCAGCGCGTTGGCCTTCATCGTCGACAGCCACGCCGGACCGCTCAGCAGCGGGTAGACGACGTAGTCCTTCCCGATCTGCCGGCGGACCTTGCGGCCGATCTGCTTGAGCTGCCGCTTCATCTCCCGGGGGTCCTTGCGGCCCTTGCGGATCGCCTCGAGGTCGAGGTCGTGCAGCGCCACCCCCCACTGGAACAGCATCGCGAGCAGGGTGTTGTAGACCGGCTGGCCGAGGTTGGCCGGGTGCCACTTCTGCTCCCGCGCCATCCGCAGCACGCCGTAGCCGATGTCGTTGTCGTGGCCGAGCACGTTGGTGAACTGGTGGTGGATGTAGTTGTGCGAGTGCTTCCACTGCTCGGCGGGCTGCGCGGTGTCCCACTCCCAGTTGCTGGAATGGATCTCCGGGTCGTTCATCCAGTCCCACTGGCCGTGCATCACGTTGTGGCCGATCTCCATGTTCTCGAGGATCTTGGCGATCCCGAGCATGGCCGCCCCGGCGAAGAACGCGGGCTTGTACTTGCTCGCCAGCAGGGTCACCCGCCCTGCCGCGGCGAGACGGCGCTGGATGGTGATCATCCGGTTGATGTACGCCGCATCCGCCGCTCCGCGCGACTCCTCGATCCGCGCGCGCAGGTCGTCGAGCTCCCGGCCGAGCTCGTCGACCTGCTCCTCGGTGAGGTGGGTGTACTCCTTGACGTCGCTGATGGCCATCGGCCTCTCCCCGTCGTTGGTGGTGGACAGTCATGGGTCGTGGTGGGCACGGCGTCGTACCCGTGGGCTCAGATGTTCAGGACCACGTCGCCGCAGGCGGCGGTCACGCAGGTCTGCACCTGCTCGTTGGGCTCGTAGAACTCGTCGCCGTTGCGCAGGTCCTTGATCCGCCCGGCCGCGAGCGTGAGCGTGCAGGTGTGGCAGATGCCCATCCGGCAGCCGTACGGCATCCCGACGCCCGCCTGCTCCCCCGCCTCGAGCAGGGTGGTGGCGCCGTCGACCTCGATCTTCTTGCCGGAGTTGAGGAAGGTGATCACCCCGCCCTCGGACGAGGCGTCGCCCAGCGCGAGGGAGAACCGCTCGAGGTGCAGCCGGTCGCGCAGTCCCGCCTGCTCCCAGAACTCCTCGGCCGCGTCGAGCATGGGCGCCGGTCCGCACGCCCAGGTGCCGCGCTCACGCCAGTCGGTGCAGAGCTGGTCGAGCGAGTCGAGCTCGAACATGCCCTGGCTGTCGGTGTGCTGCTCGTGCAGCCGGAAGTCCTCGTGCTCCCGGGCCATCCTGCGCACCTCGTCGCGGAAGATCATCCGGTCCTCGGTGGGCGAGGAGTAGACCATCAGCACGTCGGGCAGCGTGCCGCGCCGGTCGAGGGTGCGCAGCATCGCCATCACCGGCGTGATCCCGCTGCCGCCGACCAGGAACAGCATCTTCTCCGGCGGCGGGTCGGGCAGCACGAAGTCCCCGGTCGGCGCCGCCAGCCGGACGATCGCCCCGGGCCGCAGCTGGTTGACCAGGTGGTCGGAGAGGAAGCCCTCCGGCATCGCCCGGACCGTGATCGTGATGGCCCGGCGGTCCAGCAGCGGCGGCGAGCTCAGGGAGTAGGAGCGCCAGTGGAACCGGCCGTCGACCTCGACCCCGATGCCGACGTACTGACCCGCCTCGTGCGCGAAGCGCCAGCCCCAGCCGGGCCGGATCACCAGGGTCGCGGCGTCGTCGGTCTCGGGGACGACCTCCTCGACGCGGCCGCGCAGCTCGCGAGCGGTCCACAGCGGGTTGATCAGCGACAGGTAGTCGTCGGGGTGCAGCGGCGTGGTCAGCCGGCTCGCCAGGCCGCGCACGCGGTGCCAGTCCAGCCGCTCGGCCGCGCTGCTGATGCTCGCCATGCGCACTCCCCGTGGTGTGTCCGGCAGTTCCGAACTCCGAATGTAACTCACGTTTACACCAGGGTGAACCCCTGCCGTGCCCCACTACCCCGATGTGGGCCAGGTCATGCCGAGCGACAGGTTTGCACCTCGTCAGCCGGGGAACCTTTCACCTACCGGTCTCAAGACCTCCTCCATGTGAAGCCCCGCCGTCTCTCGGGAACGGCGGGTTTCTCATGTCCGGAGCAGATCGCCGAAGACGTCGCCGAGGTCCGCGACGCGGCCGAGCACCTCGTCCAGGGCCAGGTGCCCGATCTCGTCGGGGTCCTCCGCACCGGCCTCGATCTCCTCCCAGGTGCGCGGCGCGGCGACGTACGGTCGGCCCCGCCCCCGCAAGGAGTACGGCGTGATGGTCGTCTTCGCGGCGGTGTTCTGGGACCAGTCGAGGAACACCTTGCCCGGCCGCAGCGACTTGGTCATCTTCCACAGCACGAGGTCGGGGTGCTCGGCGGTCAGGTCCCGGCCGATGCGCTGGGCGAGGTCGCGCACCTCGTCGGAGTTCTTGCGGCCGGGCAGCGCGGCGTACAGGTGCAGCCCCTTGCTGCCGCTGGTGACCGGGGCCGACGTCAGCCCGAGGTCGGCGAGCTTGTCGCGGACCAGCAGCGCCACCCGGCAGCACTCGTGCAGACCGGCCGGCTCGCCCGGATCGAGGTCGATCACCATCCGGTCGGGATTCTTCGGCTGACCGTTGAGGCCGACGCGCCACTGGTGCACGTGCAGCTCGAGCGAGGCGAGGTTGGCCAGGTAGGTCAGCGTCGCGGTGTCCTCGATGATCGGGAACGTGATCGAGTCGCCCCCGCCGCGGGACCCGGTGGAGGGGACGGTGACGGTGCGCAGCCACGCCGGGGCGCCGGCCGGGAGGTTCTTCTCGAAGAACTGGCCGTTGGCGGTGCCGTTCGGCCAGCGGATCCGGGTCACCGCCCGGTCGGCGACGTGCGGCAGCAGGACCGGTGCCACCTGGGCGTAGTAGTGCAGCACCTCGCCCTTGGTGGTCCCGGTCTCCGGGTAGAGCACCTTGTCGAGGTTGGACAGCTTCAGGGTCCGCCCGTCGACCTCGACCATCACGTCAGTGCGTTCGTCTGCCACTACACCCCCAGGTCCTCGGCGCTCAGGTCGTGGCGTACCCCGAGGAACGACGGTTGACGCAACCGTCCCGCCGTGGTCACGCCCAGCGCGGCGATGTCGACCACCACCTCGGGCCGGACCCAGGTGGTGCCCTGGGCGTCGACCTTCGGCACAACGGTGGCGAACGGCGAGACGCCGGTCTCGAGCGGTGCGAGCCGCTCCAGCAGCCGCTGGCCGGCCTTGCCGGCGATGCCGCTGCCGACCCGACCCAGGTAGGCCAGACCGTCCGGGCCCGGCTCACCGACCAGGACGGCGCCGAGCCGGCTGCTGCTGCCGGTCTCGCGCCGCCAGCCGCCCACGACGTAGGAGGCGGTCGCGCGGTGCGGGAACTTCAACCAGTCGGCGGTACGACGCCCCGGCACGTAGACCGACGAGCGCCGCTTCGACACCACCCCCTCGAGCCGCTGCTCCTCGGTGGCACGCATCAGCATCGCGCCGTCGTCGTAGGCGGCGGGGACCTGCCAGTGCACCCCGGCGAGACCGAGAGACTCCAGCCGGGCCCGCCGCTCCGACAGCGGCCGGCCGGTCAGGTCCGTCCCGTCCACGGACAGCAGGTCGAACACGAGCAGCGTGACCGGGCACGACCCCACGAGCGCCGCCGCCTTCCGGGCACTGCTCACGTGCATGCGCTCCGCGAGCGCCCCGAAGGAGGGGACGCCGTCCGCGAACGCCACCACCTCGCCGTCGAGGATGACGTCGTGGCCGAGCGCCTGCGCCAGGCCGTGCAGCTCGGGGAAGGAGACCGTGACGTCGTTCTCGTTGCGGGAAAAGATCCGCAGCCGGCCGTCGCGCACCTCGACGAGCACCCGCATCCCGTCCCACTTCACCTCGTGGAGCCACTCGGGCCCGCTCGGCACGGACGTGCCGCGGGTGGCCAGCATCGGACGCATGCGATACATCTTGGCGGATACCGTGAGGGGACCACGTCGATGGCCGACGTGGCGGAGAGGAGCCGTGTCGTGCGAGCCATCTGGAAGGGCGCCGTCTCGTTCGGCCTGGTCAGCGTGCCGGTGAAGCTCTACGCCGCCACCGAGAGCCACGACATCTCGTTCCGTCAGGTGCACGCCAAGGACGGTGGCCGGATCAAGTACCAGCGCGTGTGCAGCATCGACGGCGAGGAGGTCCCCTACGCCGACATCGCCAAAGGGTACGAGACCGACGACGGCCAGATGGTCGTCCTCGACGACGAGGACATGGCCGAGCTACCGGCCAGCAGCAGCCGCGAGATCTCGGTGGAGAAGTTCGTCCCGCGCGATCAGATCGACCCGATGTGGCTGGAGAAGTCCTACTACCTCGAGCCGGACAAGTCCGCGGCCAAGCCCTACGCGCTGCTGCGCGAGGCGATCAAGGAGGCCGACCGGATGGCCGTGGTGACGGTGTCGCTGCGGACCCGGATGACCACGGCCGTGCTGCGCGTGCACGACGACGTGATCGTCATGCAGACGATGATGTGGCCCGACGAGATCCGCGAGCCGAACTTCTCAGGGCTCGACGCGGCGGACCTGGACGTCAAGCCGCAGGAGCTGAAGATGGCACGGATGCTCGTCGATACCCTGGCCGGCGACTACGACCCCGAGGAGTTCGAGGACGACTACGCCCACGCCGTCGAGGCGATCGTGCGGGCCAAGCTCGAGGGCGGCGAGGTCACCCACACCGAGCGGGAGAAGCCGTCGGGCGGCGAGGTCGTCGACCTGCTGGCCGCGCTGCAGAAGTCGGTGGACGCGGCGAAGCTGGGTCGGGGCGAGAGCACGACCGGCGAGTCCGCCGCGAAGACCACCGACAAGGCGCCGGCCAAGAAGGCGGCTGCCAAGAAGACCCCCGCGAAGAAGACCACCAAGAAGGCGCCGGCCAAGAAGGCTGCTGCCAAGAAGACCCCCGCGAAGAAGACCGCCGCGAAGAAGGCGGCGAAGAAGGCCAGCTGAGCGGCGTGCGGCCTCAGGACGCGGCCGGGTCGGCCCTGCCCGAGCCCGCCGCGACATGACGGGCCGCCGCGCGGGAGTCGGGGAACCGCTGCGACACCCGGTGGAAGAACGCGTCCGAGAGCCGCGGCGCGAGGAGGTTGAAGACCTCGGCGACGTTGCCGGCGAGCACGTTCGCCGTGACCGGCCGGTCCTCCAGGGCCCGCACGACCTTGGCCGCGGCCTGCTCCGAGGTCAACGCGGGGGCGCGCCGGTAGGCGTCGGTCGGCCCGATCATGGCGGTGCGCACCAGCGACATCCGGATGTTGGTGAACGTCACCCCGTCGCCGTACAGCTCGCGGCCCGCGATCCGGCTCCACACGTCCAGCGCGGACTTCGAGGCGATGTAGGCCGCGAACTTCGGCGCCTTCACCTGCACGCCCCAGGTGAGGATGTTGACCACGTGAGCGTCTCCGCGCTCGACCATCCCCGGCAGCAGGCCGAGCATCAGCCGCACCGGCGCGAAGTAGTTGATCGCCATGGTGCGCTCGAAGTCGTGCATCCGGTCGTAGGAAAGTGCGATCGAGCGCCGGATCGAGCGGCCCGCGTTGTTCACCAGCAGGTCGACGCCGCCGTGCTCCTCGATGACCTGCGCGACCAGGCGCTCGGTCCGGGCGGCGTCGGTGAGGTCGCAGGGGTACGACGAGGCCGTGCCGCCGGTCGCCTCGATCTCGGAGCGGACCCGGTCGAGCGCGTCGGCGCGCCGGGCCACCAGCAGCACCGTGGCGCCCCGCGCCGCACACGCTCGAGCGGTCGCCTCACCGATCCCCGACGAGGCACCGGTGACGAGGACCCGCCGGCCGGCCAGCGGGCTGCGCGGCCCGGCGCCCGGCAGCCGGGACCGGACGTGCCGGTCGACCCAGGCCCGCGACGTGGTGGTCAGCGACACTCGCCTCACAGCTCGGGCCGCCGACCCGCCCACGGCTGGACGCGCTCGACCTGGGCGGCGACCGAGAGGATCGTCGGCTCGTCGTCGACGCGCCCGACGAGCTGCACCGAGAGCGGGATGCCGTCGCGGGCGAACCCGGCCGGCACCGAGGCGGCCGGGTTGCCGGTGACGTTCCACAGCCCCGCGTAGGCCGAGATCGGCAGCGACGTCAGCAGGCTCCGCACCGTGCCGAGCCCCTGCACCGCCCCCGCCAGCGGTGGCCGCGGCCCCAGCGACGGGGTGAGCAGCAGGTCGTGGCGCTCGAACACCCGGTTGGCCTTGACCGCGACCTTCTCGCCCTGGCGGATCGCCCACTCGGCCGCGGCCGGCCGCGCCCAGGCGCCGAGCCGGGCCGTCTCGCGGGTCCGGCGCTCGAGCAGCTCGGGGCGCTCGACCATCCCGGCCTCTCGCCGGATGGCACCGAAGTACTGCGTGAGGAACGGCACCGTGATGTCGGGGTAGTGCGGGTCGACCTCCTCGACGCGGTGGCCGAGGCCGCCGAGCAGCTCCGCGACGCCGACGACGGCCTGCACGTGCTCCGGGTCGGGCCGGACGCCGGCGACGGGGGACCTGGTGGACCAGGCGATGCGCAGCGGACCGGGCTCGGAGCCGGCCGCCTCGACGAACGACGTCCGCGGCTCACCGGCCCGGAACCGGTCGGTGGGAAGCGCGCCGCGGATCGCGTCGTACACCACGGCGCTGTCCATCACCGACCGGGTGAGCGGTCCGGTGGTGGCCAGCGCCCACCACGGGTAGGGGTACGGCGCGTCGGTGACCCGGCCCCGCTGCGGCTTGAGCCCGAACAGCCCGCAGTAAGACGCCGGCACGCGGATCGACCCGCCCCCGTCGCCGCCGATCGCGACCGGCACCATCCCGGTCGCGACCGCGACGGCGGACCCGCCGCTGGAGCCGCCCGGCGAACGGGTCGGGTCCCACGGGTTGCGGGTCAGCCCGTGGGCCCCCGAGTCGGTCAACGGCACCTGGCCGAACTCCGGCATGTTCGTCTTGCCGACCACCACCGCCCCCGCGACGCGCAGCCGGCGCACCACCTCGGAGTCGGCGGCGGCCGGGGTGAGGTTCGCGCGCCCGCCGAAGGTGGTCACCGCACCGGCGACGTCGATCTCCTCCTTGATCGCCACCGGCACCCCGTGCAGCGGGCCGCGGTCCTCGACAGGGGCCGCGTCTCGCTCGGCGGCCTCCGCCAGGGCGGCGTCGTGCAGCACGTTGGTGAACGCGTTGAGCCGTCCGTCGTAGCGCTGGATCCGCGCCAGCACCGCCTCGACCAGCTCGCGCGAGGACACCGCCCCGTCGCGGATCGCCTGGGCCTGGCCGGTCACGCCGGCGAAGAAGATGTCGTCGTCCACGCCGCAGACGCTACCGCCAGGTAGCCGCTACGTCGCCGGTCAGTGGCGGACGCCGCACCGGCGCAGGGTCAGCACCACGAGCGAGCGAGTGACCTGGACCAGCTCGTGGAGGTCGACCTTCTCCAACGGCGCGTGGGCGAGCCGCAGGTCGCCGGGTCCGTAGTGCAGCGACGGCACGCCGCCGATGCCGGTGTAGAGCCGCAGATCGCTGCCGTAGACCCCCGCGGTCTGTTGGGGGTGGGCGCCGCCGGCCGCGGCCACCGCATGGCTCATCTCGTCGATGAGCGGGTGGTCGTGGTCGAGCCAGCCGCTGGCGAACTGCCCGCCCGGCCAGGTGACCACCGGACGGTTGTCGTGCAGCCACGGGTCCTTGATCGCGGCCTCGGTGACCGCGTCCTCGAAGGCGGTGCGGGCCAGCCGCGGGTCCTCGTCGATCTTGACGCCGTAGCGCCCCTCCGCCACGAGCTTGTCCGGGACGCTGCTGGACCACTCCCCGGTGCGGACGATTCCGAAGGAGAGGGCATAAGGGACACTGCCGACGAACTCGCGGTCGATGCGGCTGTTGCGCTCGTTCTCGAGCTCGACGAGGGCGGCATGCACGGGAAGGAACGACTCGAAGGCGCTGTGCCCCTCCTTGCGCATCGACCCGTGGGCGGACCTGCCGGTGATCTCGATCCGGAACGTCAGCGCACCCGCGGTGGCGGTGATCATCGTGGCCGAGGTGGGCTCGGTGATGACCGCGGCGTCGCCGCGGTGGCCGCGGCGCAGGGTGGCGAACGCCCCGAGGCCGCCGTCCTCCTCGCCGGCCACGGAGTGCACCGCCAGCGGGCGCTCGAGCTGGATCCCGGCATCGCGCAGGGTGCGCACGACGGCGAGGTTCGCCGCGACCCCGGCCTTCATGTCGCAGGCGCCGCGGCCGTAGAGCGAGCCGTCACGGATCTCCGCCGAGAACGGGTCGGTGCCCAGCCAGGTCTCGAAGTCGCCCGTCGGTACGACGTCCACGTGGCCGGAGAGCACGAGGCCCGGCGAGCCCTCCCCGTCGGTCGTGCCGACGACACCGACGGCGGCGGACCGCTCGACCTCGTCGCCGGGGAACCATGGGTCGTCCCGGAGCTCGTCGAGGTCGATGTCCCACCGGTCGACGTCGGTGTCGAGCTCGCGGAGCACGTCGGCCATGTGCTCCTGGATCTCGACCTCCGCGTCGCTGCCTCCGACACTGGGAATGCGCACCAGCTCGATCAGACTCTCGACGAGGACGTCCTCGTCGAGGTGCTCGAGGACGGACCGCTCGGGGCCGGACAGGGAGTCAGCGCTCATGGGTGCTGAGTCTATGCGTCAGCTAGGCGTCGTCCCAGCGGAACAGCCGCGCCGCCAGCGCGGTGAGCACCACGGTGAACGCGAGCAGGATCGCCATCGGGGCCACCGCCGCGGAGGGGCCCTGCCCGCGGACCATCAGATCGAGCATCCCCTCGTTGAGGTGCCGCAGCGGCAGCAGCCACGACAGCGTCTGCAGCCAGCCGGGCGCGCCGTCGAGCGGGAAGAACGAGCCGCTCAGGAACGCCATCGGCAGCACCATGAAGTTGGCCAGGTTGACCGCACCCTCCTGCGTCCTCGCGATCGCCCCGGCCAGCAGTCCCAGCGACATGAAGGTCAGCGTCCCGGCCACCAGCAGCGGAATGGCGACCCACCACCAGCCGGTCAGCCGCAGCCCGAACGCGGCGACGCCGAGTCCGAGGAAGATCGCCATCTGGGTCAGCGCCACCCCGATCGTGACGACCACCCGGGCCGCGACCACGCTGCCGGTCGGGACGGGGGCGAGCTGCAGGCGCCGCAGCAGCTTGCTGTTGCGCCAGCCCTGGAGCGTGGCGGCGGCGCCGAAGGAGGCACCCATCGCGACCGCCCAGCCGAGCAGCCCGGGGGTGACGAACTGGATGGTCTGCAGCGACTCGTCCTCGACCCGCTTCGCCTCGAACCGGTAGGCCGGCGGCTGCCCCGACGCGGCCACGTTGGCCGCGTTGACGAAGGCCTGGAGCGTGCCCTGGGTGACCGCCGCCTTGGTCTGGTCGGTCTGGGTGTAGTGGGCGACCAGGGTGTCGCCGCGCATCTCCACCGCCGCGTCGGCGTCGCCCTTGCGGACCATCTCGAGGGCGGTGGACAGGTCGTCGCGGTGCTGCACCTCGAAGGTCTGGTCGAACGCCGCGCGCGCCCCCGGCGGCAGGGTGTCCACGAGGGCGACGTCGCCGACCTCGACGAGCTCGATGCGCGGGCTCTGGTCGAAGTTGAAGATCCCGCCGAACAGCACCAGGAACATCAGCGGGAAGACGACCGCGAAGAACACCGACGCCCGGTCGCGGACGAAGCCCTTGACGATGGCGAGGGCGAGGGCGCGGAAGGCCGTGACCGAGGAGACCGCGTTCATGCCCGGTACTCCCGTCCGGTGAGGTCGAGGAAGACGTCCTCGAGGGTGGGTGCCCGCACCTGCAGGCCCTCCAGCGCGCCGCGCTCGGCGAGCCGGGTGAGGACCGGCGACGGCGTCCGGGTGGCCAGCACCAGCCACTCGTCCTCCTCGTGGACGCTCTCCACCCCCGGCAGCGCTCGCGCGTCGACCGCCGAGAGCTGGAGCGGAGCCACCCTGATGTGGACCGGTGCGTCGAGGCCGCGGACCAGGGCGGCGGGAGTGTCGAGGCGCAGGACCGTGCCGCGGTCCATGATCGCGACCCGGTCGCACACGCTCTCCGCCTCCTCGAGGTAGTGCGTGGTGAGCACCAGGGTGCGGCCCTGCCCGTTGAGCGAGCGCAGCAGGTCCCACAGGTTGCGGCGCGCCTGCGGGTCGACACCCGCGGTGGGCTCGTCGAGGAAGACGATCTCCGGGTCGTGGACCAGGGCGCAGGCGATGGCCAACCGCTGCAGCTGGCCGCCGGAGAGCTTGCCGATCCGGGTGCCGGCCTTGTCGGTGAGCCCCACCCGTTCCAGCCACCCGTCGGCGTCCTCCTTGCCCACCCCGTAGAGGGCGGCGAAGGTGTGGATCTGCTCGCGCGCGGTGAGCAGGTCGAAGAACGCGGAGGCCTGCAGCTGCACCCCGATGCGCGGAAGCAGCGCGGGATTGCGCGGCCACGACGGCTCGCCGAGGAGACGGACCGTGCCCGCGTCGGGCTTGCGGAGCCCCTCGACCATCTCGAGCGTGGTGGTCTTGCCCGCGCCGTTGGGCCCCAGGATCCCGAAGATCTCCCCCCGTTCGACGGTGAAGGTCAGGTCGTCGACCGCGGTCAGCTCGCCATACCGCTTGACCAGGCCGGTGACCTCGATGGCCGCCGTCACGGCGTCGCGAGCAGTGTCCGTACGACGCGCAGCCCGACCGAGAGCCGCGCGAGGTCGGCGTTCTCGTCAGCGCAGATCTCGTCCAGGGTCGCCACCGCGCGCGAGACCACGACCTGGTCGTCGTCCTCCCAGTCGGCGATCCGCACGGTGGCCGGCTGTGCCGAATCGGTCTCGGCGAGCACCTGGGCGGTGAGCTGGGCATGCACGGCGTGCAGGTCGTCGCGCAGCGCGGCGCGCGCCATCGACTGCCAACGGTCCAGACGGGGCAACCCCAGGATCCGGTCGACCAGGGCCGAGAGGCCCAGCCGCTCCCCGAGGGCGAAGTGCACCCGGGCGACCTCGAGGGCATCGAGGTCGCCGCGCTTGGCGGTCTCGACGATGTTCAGGGCAGCGTAGGCCGGCGGCAGCGCGGCCACCCGGGTCGCGAGGTCCTCGGCGACCCCCTGCTGGACGAGCGCGTCCCGGCGCGCGTGCAGCGCCTGCAGCTCGCGCCCGTCGAGCAGGTCCGGAATCGCCGCGAGCACCTTCTGGGCGAGCACGTCGAAGAAGTCCACGACCGCGTCGCTGTCGATCGGCGGCCTGCGGTTGTTGATCAGCCACCGCGACGCCCGCTCCACCAGCGTGCGCATCTGCAGCCGCATGTGCGTCTGCACGGCCGCCGGCAGCTCGTTGTCGAGGGCGTCGATCTCGTCGAGCAGAGCGCGCGAGGCGAAGATCTCGCGCGCGACGAAGTTCGCCCGCACCAGCTCCTCGGGCGCGGCACCGGTCTCCTCCGACAGCCGGTGGAAGAACGTGATCCCGGCGCCGTTGACCAGGTCGTTCACGACCTGGGTCACGATGATCTCGCGGCGCAGCGGGTGCGACTCCATCTGCTGGCGGTAGGTCTGCCGCATCGGCGAGGGGAAGTAGCTGAACAGGTCGGTGCGCAGGAACGGGTCGTCCGGAAGGTCGCTGTCGAGCAGCGCGTCGGCCAGCACGATCTTGGTGTAGGCCAGCAGCACCGACAGCTCGGGCATGGTGAGGCCCTGACGCGCCTCGCGGCGCTCCGCCACGGCCTTGCGGCTCGGCAGCGACTCGAGCTCGCGGTCGAGCAGGTTCTGCCGCTCCAGTCGCCGGATCCAGTCCTCGTGCACGTGCAGCAGGGCCGGCGCCTGGTGGGCGGCCGAAGCGAGCGCGATGTTCTGGTCGTAGTTGTCGGCCAGGACCAGACGGCCCACCTCGTCGGTCATCGACGCCAGGAAGTCGTTGCGCTGCTTCTCGGTGAGGTCGCCGTTGCGGACGACCTGGTCGAGCAGGATCTTGATGTTCACCTCGTGGTCGGAGGTGTCGACTCCGGCCGAGTTGTCGATGAAGTCGGTGTTGATCCGGCCGCCCACCATGGCGTACTCGATCCGGCCCCTCTGGGTGAGCCCCAGATTGCCGCCCTCCCCCACGCACCTGGCGCGTAGTTCGGCGCCGTTGACCCGGATGGCGTCGTTGGCCTTGTCACCGACCTCCGCGTCCGACTCGCCGGCCGCCTTCACGTAGGTGCCGATGCCGCCGTTCCAGAGCAGGTCCACGTCGGCGGTCAGGATCGCCCGCATCAGCTCGGCGGGCGTCATCGAGCCGACGTCGCCGGCGATACCGAGCGCGCCCCGGACCTGCGGGGTCAGCGAGATCGACTTGGCCGCTCGCGAGAAGACGCCGCCGCCCTCCGAGATCAGGGAGCGGTCGTAGTCCTGCCAGCTGGAGCGGGGCAGCTCGAAGAGCCGCCGGCGCTCGGCGAAGGACGCGGCCGCGTCGGGCTCGGGGTCCAAGAAGATGTCGCGGTGGTCGAAGGCGGCCACCAGACGGGTGTGCTCGGACAGCAGCATGCCGTTGCCGAAGACGTCCCCGGACATGTCGCCGATACCCACGCAGGTGAAGTCCTCGGACTGGCAGTCGATGCCCCGCTCGCGGAAGTGCCGGCGGACCGACTCCCACGCGCCGCGCGCGGTGATCCCCATCGCCTTGTGGTCGTAGCCCACCGAGCCGCCGGAGGCGAACGCGTCGCCGAGCCAGAAGCCGTAGTCCTTCGCAACGCTGTTGGCGATGTCGGAGAACGTCGCGGTGCCCTTGTCCGCCGCCACGACCAGGTAGGAGTCGTCACCGT
The DNA here is from genome assembly GCA_963801125.1 of uncultured Actinomycetota bacterium. Taxonomy (GTDB): domain Bacteria; phylum Actinomycetota; class Actinomycetes; order Propionibacteriales; family Nocardioidaceae; genus Nocardioides_B. The sequence continues at coordinate 81,313 of CAWDDL010000027.1, read as the reverse complement.
CGTGGCGCACCACCCGCGGCGGCGGGACCGTCTCGTCGGCGACCAGGTTGTCGGTGATGTCGAGCAGACCGGAGATGAACGTCTTGTAGCAGGCGATGCCCTCGGCCATCCAGGCCTCCCGGTCGCCCGGGTCCGGGAGCTGCTTGCAGAAGAAGCCGCCCTTGGCGCCCACTGGCACGATCACGGCGTTCTTGACCATCTGCGCCTTGACCAGGCCGAGCACCTCGGTGCGGAAGTCGTCGCGTCGGTCGGACCAGCGCAGACCGCCGCGGGCGACCGCGCCGAAGCGCAGGTGCACGCCCTCGACCCGCGGGGAGTAGACGAAGATCTCGAACTTCGGCCGAGGCTCGGGCAGGTCCGGGATGGCGTCGGGCCGGATCTTGAACGACATGTAGGGCTTGGGCCGGCCCTCGGTGTCCTCCTGGAAGTAGTTGGTGCGCAGCGTCGCGTTGATCACGGTGAGGTAGGACCTCAGGATCCGGTCGTGGTCGAGGCTCACCACGTCGTCGAGGGCACGGTTGACCCGGTGCTCGAGCTCGCTGGTGCGCGCGACGCGCGACTCCGCGTCGCTGGGCAGGTCGCCGCTGCGGCCGGGGCTGAACCGCGCCTCGAAGAAGTCGACGAGGAGCCGGGTGATGTCGACGTTCTGCCGCAGGGCGTCCTCGATGTAGTCCTGGGCGAAGGGGGTTCCCCCCTGACGCATGTACTTCGCGTAGGCGCGCAGGACCGTCGCCTGCCGCCAGGTGAGCCCGGCGCCGAGCACCAGCGCGTTGAAGCCGTCGACCTCGTTGCGGTCGTCCCACACCGCCGCGACCGCGTCCTGGAACAGCTCGCGGCCGGCCGCGGGGAGCGACCGGTTGTAGCGCAGCCCGAAGTCGTAGATGCACGACTCCCGGGGAAGGTCGTCGAGGTTGTAGGGCCGCTCGTCGACGACCTCGACGCCCATCGAGGACAGCACCGGCAGCACGTGGCTCAGCGACAACGGGGACCCGATCCGGAACACCTTGAGGCGCGCCTCGTTGGGACCGGAGTCGGGAAGCTGGTACAGGGACAGCGAGACGCCCTCGTCGCCGGTGATCGCCTCGAGCCGGCCGAGGTCGACCGCTCCGGTACGCGGCGGGTAGTCCTCCTTGTAGGCCTCGGGGAACGAGTCCGCGTAGGCCCGGCCGAGCTGCGCGCCGTCCTCTTCGCCGTACTCGGCGTGCACCGCGGAGAGGAAGTCGTCGCGCCAGGACCGGGCGGCTTCGGCGAGTCGGCGCTCGAGGTCCTCGACGTCGAAGTCCCCCGCCAGCTCGCCGCGCTTGGGCCGCACCACGAAGTGCAGCCGAGCCAGCAGCGACTCGCTGACCCGCGCGGTGTACTCCAGCGACTCCCCGTGCAGCTGCACCTTGAGGATGTGCGCGATCTTCTCCCGGACCGCCGTGGTGTAGCGGTCCCGGGGCAGGTAGACCAGGCAGGACAGGAACCGGCCGTAGACGTCGCGCCGGATGAACAGCCGCACCTGCCGGCGCTCCCGCGTGTGCAGCACGGCGAGCGCGATGTCGGCCAGCTCCTCGACCGGGGTCTGGAAGAGCTCGTCGCGCGGGTAGTTCTCCAAGACGTCCATGAGCGCCTTGCCGGTGTGGCTCAGCGGGTCGAAGCCGGCCTGCTTGATCACCGCACGCGCCTTCTCGCGGATCACCGGGATCCGGGTCAGCGACTCGGTGTAGGCAGCCGAGGAGAACAACCCGAGGAACCGGCGCTCACCGCACACCTCACCGTTGTCGTCGAACTTCTTGACCCCGACGTAGTCGAGGTAGACGGGGCGGTGCACCGTCGCCTTGGAGTTGGCCTTGGCCAGCACCAGGAGGGTCTTCTCCCGGGCCTTCGCCCGCACCAGAGGGGGCAGCTTGCCGAAGGAGGCCGACATGTCCTGGTCCGAGCGCAGGATGCCGAAGCCGGTGCCGGGGACGGCCCGCAGCACCTCGTCGTCCCCCTCGCGGTCGAGGAGGTACTCCCGGTAGCCCAGGAACGTGAAGTGGTCGTCGGCCAGCCAGCGGAGCAGGGCCTTGCCCTCCTCCACCTCCCCCTCGGGCAGCGGCGGCGGTTGCTCGGTGAGGTCGTCGACGATCTCCCGCGCCTGGGTGCACATCTTCGCCCAGTCCTCGACGGCCTCGCGCACGTCGAGCAGCACCTTGGCGAGGTTCTGCTCAATCTCCTGGAGGTCCTCGGCAGCGGTCTCGCGGTCGACCTCGATGTGCATCCACGACTCGCGGAACACGTCGTGCGGCAGGTGCCCCGAGCTGCCCAGCTCGTCGTCGCCGAGGATCTCCTGCAGCTCGCCGGCCATGTCGCGGCGCACCAGCAGCTGGGGATGGACGACCATGTGGACGTCGCGGCTCTCGTCGGTGAGCTCCATGGTCACCGAGTCGACCAGGAACGGCATGTCGTCGGTGACCACCTCGACCACGGTGTGGCCGTCGGCGGACCAGCCGTGCTCGGACTCCGAGGGCGTGAACACCCGGATCTTCGCGGTGCCCTGGGGGCGGTGGCCGGCCAGCTTGTACTGGCTCATCGCGCCGCCGTAGAGGTCGACCTCGCTGCGGTCGACCACGTCCTCGGCGGCCACATGCCGGTAGTAGGCCCGCAGGAGCGAGGCGGCACCGTCGGCGGGGAGGGAGCCGCTACCCTTGCGGCTCGCGGCGAGAGAGGCGGCCTTCTCGATCAGGTCGTCCTTGGTCTCTTCCAGCGTCGTACGCACGCGCACCAAACCTTCGTCCCTCGAGTCGCCGGCACGCCGTTGTGCCGACGGATCCGACACTATTCCCGACCGCGGTCGGCCACCAACCCGGACGCGCGGCGCGTCGGATCCGGTCCGGTCACAGATGCGAGCGGAGGTCCCACAGCAGGGGGTAGTAGCGCAGGTTCTGCCGGCTGCGCAGGTAGGACACCCCGGTCGAGCCGCCGGTGCCGGTCTTGGCCCCGATCATCCGCTCGACCATCACCACGTGGCGGGCCCGCCAAGCCGCGGCGAGCTCGTCGTGCTGGAGCAGCGCCTCGGCGAGCGCCCACACGTCGGCGTACGCGGCGCGGTCGTGCGCCGCCCGCCGGACCGACTCGGTGATCGCCTGCTCGTCGCCCACGTCGAGGCCGCGCCGCTGCAGCACCTGGAGGAAGGCGTCCCACAGCGTCGGCTCCTCGAGCCTCCGGCGCAGCCGGTCGGTCTCCGCCGGGGTGAGGCCCTTGAACCGCTCGACGAACGACGGGTCCTTGGCCCCGGAGAGGAACTCGAGCTCGCGGTACTGCACGGACTGGAAGCCGCTCGCCGGGGCGAGCTGCTGGCGGAACTGCAGGAAGTCCTGCGGCGTCATCGTCTCCAGCACGTCGACCTGCTGCACGAGCACCCGCTCGACCACGTGCATCCGCTGGAGCAGGTGCTGGGCCCACCAGATCCGGTCGCCCTCCGCCTCCGCGTCGAGCATCGCGTCGCGGGCCGCGGTGGCCTCGTGGAGCAGCTGCTTGAACCACAGCTCGTAGACCTGGTGGATGGTGATGAACAGCAGCTCGTCGTGCGCGGCCGGGTCCGACTCGAGCTGCTGCGAGCCCAGTAGCCGCTCGAGCTGCAGGTAGCTGCCGTAGGTGAGCCGGGCTCCCTGCTCGCCGAACTGGACGTCGGTGCCGCCCCACTCACCGGCCCACGGGGTCTCGGCTGCGGACGAGCTCTGGGCCTCTTCGGAGCTGGGGGCGTCGTGGCGGGTCACGTCGGCCACCGTAGCCACCATGAGGGGCATCCGTCATGATGTGCGCCATGATGTTCCGACACGAGATCGCCTACGACGCCCCGGCGCAGGACGTGTGGGCGATGCTCTCCGACCCAGCGTTCCGTCAGAAAAGCTGCGAGGCGATGGGGGTGGTGTCCGCGACGATCTCCGTCGACCCGGACGGGGACGGCATGCGGGTGCGCATCGAGCAGGAGCAGCAGACCGCGGGCATCCCGTCCTTCGCCAAGAAGTTCGCCGGCGACACCACCGAGGCGATCCAGGTCGAGGAGTGGTCGGACCAGCGCTCGGCGACCATGACGGTCACCACGCCGGGGAAGCCGACCCGGATCACCGGCACGCTGTCGCTCACCGGTGACGGCGCCCGGACCGTCGAGGCGTTCGAGGGCGAGGTCAAGGTGTCGGTGCCGCTGATCGGCGGGAAGCTCGAGGGCCTGATGGCCGAGCTGTTCCGCAAGGGCATGGACAAGGAGCACTCCGCGGGAGTGGCGTGGCTGGCAGGTGAGCGCTGATGCGGTTCTCACACCGGATGCGGTACGACGCTCCCCCGGCCGACGTGCACGCGATGCTCGCCGATCCGACGTTCCGGGAGAAGGTCGCCGAAGCCGGCGGCGCGTTCGAGCGGCACGTGCGGATCGAGCCGCACGGCGCGGGCATGACCGTCGTCGTCGACCAGAAGCAGCACGACCACAACATCCCTTCGTTCGCGAAGAAGGTCGTCGGCGACACCATCCACATCGTCCAGCGGGAGCAGTGGAGCGACAGCACGTACGCGTCGCTCGACGTCACGATCCCGGGCAAGCCGGGCCACATGAAGGGCACCATCGAGCTGGCCGACCACGGCGACGGCACCGTGGAGGCGGTCGACGCCGACATCAAGGTGCACGTCCCGCTCGTCGCAGGCAAGCTCGAGAAGCTGATCGCCAACCTGCTCGAGGCCGCCCTCGACAGCGAGCAGCGGGTGGGCGAGAAGTGGCTGCGCGGTGAGCGCTAGTCAGCCGTCGTCGCGGGCGTCGCGCCGCCGGACGTAGAACACCACCGCGAAGAGCACGACGAACGGGCCGAACGCGACCAGCGCCACGAGGAGCTTCTCGTGGGCGTGCAGCGCACCGAGGTGCAGCAGGGTGACCAGGGCAGCTGTCATCGCCGGGCTCACAGCATGTAGGGGTAGCGGTAGTCCTTCGGCGGGTCGAAGGTCTCCTTGATGGAGCGCGGCGAGGTCCAGCGCAGCAGGTTGGACGGCGCGCCGGCCTTGTCGTTGGTGCCCGAGGCCCGCGAGCCGCCGAACGGCTGCTGGCCCACGACCGCTCCGGTGGGCTTGTCGTTGATGTAGAAGTTGCCCGCCGCGAAGCGCAGTGCCTCCTGCGCCCAGGCGATCGCGTGCCGGTCCCGGGCGATGATCGACCCGGTCAGCGCGTAGGGCGCGAACGACTCCATCTGGGTGACGACCTTCTCGAAGTCGCCGTCCTCGTACACGTGCACGGCCAGGATCGGGCCGAAGTACTCGGTGCTGAACATCTGGTCGGTGGGGTCGCCGCCCTCGACGACGGTCGGGCGGACGAACCACCCCACGGAGTCGTCGACCGTCCCGCCGGCGAGGACGTCGAGGGTCTTGGAGCGCTTTGCCCGGGCGATCGCCTTCTTGTGCTTGTCGAACGCCTTGCCGTCGATGACCGCGCCCATGAAGTTGGACAGGTCCGTGACGTCGCCGACCTGGATCGCCTCGACCTCCGCGAGGAGCTCGTCGCGCATCTTCTTCCACACCGACCGGGCGACATAGGCCCGCGAGGCGGCGGAGCACTTCTGGCCCTGGTACTCGAAGGCACCGCGCAGCAAGGCGACCCGCACGACGTCCGGGTCGGCGGAGGGGTGCGCCACCACGAAGTCCTTGCCGCCCGTCTCGCCGACGATGCGCGGGTAGGACCGGTACTTCGCGATGTTCTCCCCGACGGCGGACCACAGGTGCTGGAACACGGGGGTCGAGCCGGTGAAGTGGATGCCGGCGAGGTCGGGGTGGTTCAGCGCCACGTCGGAGACGCTGCGGCCGTGGCCCGGAAGCATGTTGATCACGCCGGGCGGCATCCCCGCCTCCTCGAGCAGCTCCATCGTGACGTGCGCGGCGAGCTGCTGGGTGGGCGACGGCTTCCAGATCACCGTATTGCCCATCAGCGCCGGAGCGGTGGGCAGGTTGCCGGCGATCGCGGTGAAGTTGAACGGCGTGATCGCGTAGACGAAGCCCTCGAGCGGCCGGTGGTCGCTGCGGTTCCACACGCCCCGCGAGTTCGCGATCGGCTGCTCCGCGGCGATCTGGCGGGCGTAGTGGACGTTGAAGCGCCAGAAGTCGATCAGCTCGCAGGCGGAGTCGATCTCCGCCTGGAACGCGGCCTTGGACTGCCCCAGCATGGTGGCGGCGTTCAGCCGCTGCCGCCAGGGGCCGGCGAGCAGGTCCGCTGCCTTGAGCAGGATCGCCGCCCGGTCGTCCAGCGACAGCGCGCGCCACCCGGGAGCAGCCTCCTGCGACGCCTTGATCGCTGCCTTCGCGTCGGCCTGCGTGGCATCGCGCAGCACGCCGAGGACGTGCGCGTGGTCGTGCGGCTGGACCACCGGGATCTCCTCGCCGCCGCCCATCTTCTTCGCGCCACCGATGGTGGCGGTGAAATCGACCTGGACGTCCTCCTGCCGCTTCAGCTCGAGCTCGAGCGCGGCACGCTCGGCGCTGCCCGGCGCGTAGGTGAGGTTCGGCTCGTTGACCGGGGCGGGAGGGGTCGTGATGGCGTCCATGGCACCGATGTTGTCAGACCGGCCCGGCTACTCCCAAGTCACTGCTCAGTCCGAGAGCAGATCGCCGATCTCCTGGGACGCGTACCACGACAGCTCCCGGTCCAGGCACCGGTCCACCGCGGCCTCGGCGTCGGGGTCCCCGGCCTCGGCCGCGGCCCAGCGCTCGACGGCGGCGGCCACGTCCCCCGCTGCCCCCTCGTCGTCGACGAGCACCGAGGCGACGTTGCGGAACGGCACCACCTCGAGCACCTCGACCACCGTCGGGTCGTCGTCGCCCGCCGGAGTCACCGTGCCGACGTCCACGGCGACTACGACGCGCCGGACCGGATCGCCCTCGGCGACCAGGCCCAGCGAGGTCCGGGCGGCCGCCGTCATCGCCGCGTACTCGAGCTCCTCCTCGCCGCCCTCGGGATAGGCCGCGCGCAGCGCCTCGGTCACGGCGTGCGCGACGAACGGCGCCGGGCCGAGCCCGTCGTTGGTGACCAGGGCGCGCAGGCCGGTCCAGGAGCTCGGGACGTAGGCGCGGGTCGAGCTCGTCAACGGGATCCCTTCCGGGTCGGGGCCGCCTTCTTGCGGCCTCGCGGCGCGCGCGGCCGGGTGTCGCTGGCGCTGTCCACGAGCTCCTCGAGCGCCTCGCGCAGACACTGCCCGAGCACGTCGAGGTCCGGGAGCGCGTCCCGGTCCCCGTTGAGCCCGTAGTAGACGTGCCCGTCGTACGACGTGACGCCGATGGCCAGCGCGTGGCCAGGCAGCAGCGGCGGGACCGGGTAGCTCTCCAGCATCTGCGCGCCCGCGGCGTAGAGCGGGAACTGCGGACCGGGGACGTTGGTGATCACCAGGTTGAACACCCGACGGGTCTCCGCGGCCGCGACCCGCGACCCCAGGGCGTGGAACGTGGTGGGGGCGAACCCCGCTACCCCGGCCAGCCGGTCCGCGGCCACCGCGCGCCCGGTCTCCTTGTGCGCCTTGAGGGCGTAGGACACCTGGTGCAGCCGGACCACCGGGCTGGACTCGCCGATCGGCAGGCTCAGCAGGTGGCCGGCGACCTGGCTGCCCAGGGAGGTGGGCTCCAGGTCGCTGTCGATCACGCTCATCGGCACCATCGCCCGCAGGCTCCGGCTGCCGTGCACGGACTCGGCGCGCGTCATCAGCCACGAGCGCAGACCGCCGGTGACCGTCGCAAGCACGACGTCGTTGACCGTGCCGCCGTGCACGCGCCGCACCCGGCGGTAATCCTCGAGCTCGGTGGCGACGGTGACGAAGCGGCGCTGCTCGGACAGTGCGGTCGCGAGCGGGCTGTCCGCACCGGACCGCCGACCCGCGAGGGCGCCGACCTGGTCCCAGAGGTGGGTCCCGACCGCGGCCGCGGACCGCAGCGCGCCCTCTGCGTTCTCGCGCACCGTGCCCGCGGCCACCAGCGGGTGGCGCAGCGAATCGGTGACCGCCTGGGCGACCAGGGAAGGCTGGCTCGGCTCGGGCATCGGCCGCCAGCCGTCGGGGACGGTGTCCCGCGGCTTGGGGTCGACGTCGAGGATCACCTGCCCGAGGTCGACCGTCGAGACCCCGTCCACGAGCACCTGGTGGGACTTGGACAAGATCGCGAACCGGCCGTGCTCCAGTCCCTCGATCAGGTAGACCTCCCACAACGGCCGGTTCCGGTCGAGCTGTCGGGACATGATCCGCCCGACCAGGTCGCGCAGCTGGCCCATCGACCCGGGTCGCGGCAGCGCCGAGCGTCGCACGTGGAAGGTGAGGTCGAAGTCGTCGTCGTCGACCCACACCGGGTTCGCCAGCCAGCCCGGGACGGTCCGGATGCGCTGCCGGTAGCGCGGCACGAACGCGATCCGGTCGGCGATCAACGCCACCAGCCGGTCGTAGTCGAAGCCGTCCGGGGGCGGCTGGAACACCTCGAGCGTGGCGTTGTGCATGGGAGCGCTCGCTGACTCCGCGACCAGGAAGGCCAGGTCGTCGGACCGCAACCGCTCGCTCACTGCATCCACCTCTCGTGTCGCTGGGCCAGTCGCCGGGGTCAGCGCCCGGCCAGGCAGGGCGCTATGCGATTCTGGCAGAGTCGACCAGGACCCCGGTCCCAGCCCCGCAGAAGGAGAAGCCGCAGATGGTCTTCGCCCACGGCATCGGCGGCGCCAAGGACCTGCCGATCCCGGTCGAGTACTTCCTCGCGGGCGGATCGGCAGCCCTGGCCATCTCGTTCATCGTGCTCACGCTCGCCTGGCGGCGGCCACGGTTCGATGCCGCGTCCGGAGGTGTCGCCCTCCCGGCCGGCTTCGTGTCCGTCGTGGAGAGCCCGGGGTTCGCCTGGGTGCTGCGCAGCCTCGGCCTGGCGTTCTTCCTCTACGTCGGCTGGGCGGCCGTCGCGGGGCCGGACCTGCTGGTCAACCCGACCTTCGGCGTCTTCTACGTGATCCTCTGGGTGGGACTGGTCCCGGCCTCGCTCCTGTTCGGGGCGTTCTACCGCGCGGTGAACCCGGTCCGGACGCTGCACCTGCTGTTCTCCAAGATCACCGGCGGCGACGAGGACCGGGGCGTCCTCGAGCTGCCGCGGGGTGTCGGCCTGTGGCCCGCATCGCTGGGCCTGTTCGCGTTCGTGTGGCTGGAGCTGGTCTACCCGCAGTCGACGTACCTCGCGGTGGTGCGGCTCTGGGTCGCGGCGTACGTCGCGATCGTGGTGCTCGGCGCCGCGGTGTTCGGCAGTCGGTGGATCTCCGCGACGGACCCGTTCGAGGTCTACTCCACCCTGGTCGGACGGCTGTCCGTGTTCGGGCGGCGCCAGGACGGGGCGCTCGTGCTGCGCAGCCCGATGGCGAACCTCGACGGCACGCCTCCGACGCCCGGGCTCGTCGCCACCGTCGCCGTGCTGTTCGGCAGCACTGCCTTCGACAGCTTCTCGGACTCGCCGTTCTGGGTGCGCCTGACCCAGTCGTCGTCGGTCCCCCCGATGCTGCTCGACACCGGCGCGCTGCTGGGGTTCTGCCTCGTCGTCGCAGTCACCTTCGCGGTCGCGACGATGGCCACCGGCGTCGAGGAGGGCACCGACCGCCGCGACCTCCCGGGGCTGTTCGCGCACTCGGTCGTCCCGATCATCGTCGGCTACATCGTCGCTCACTACCTGAGCTACTTCGTCGAGGTCGGCCAACAGACCCTGGTCCTGCTCAGCGACCCGCTGGCCCGCGGCGACGACCTGCTCGGCACCGGGGGCTGGCAGGTCAGCTACTGGTTGTCCTCCCACCCGACCACGCTCGCCGTGGTCAAGGTGCTGGCCGTGGTCACCGGGCACGTGCTCGGTGTCGTCGCGGCCCACGACCGGGCGATGCGGCTGCTGCCGCGACGGCACCAGCTCACCGGCCAGCTGCCGCTGCTGTTCGTGATGGTGTTCTACACCGTCACCGGTCTGTACCTGCTCTTCGGCGCCTGACGGGCCGGCGCCGACCCCGGGGACGTGGCGGCGCGGCGTCGCCGGTCAGTGTCGCGGCCCACGCGGCCACCGCCCGGCGCAGGGCCGACTCACCCAGCTCGACCAGCCCGCGGCCCGCCATCAGGGCCCGGTCGGCAGCCGCCCGGTCGTCGGGCAGGAACGCCACCGGCACCGGTCCGACGAACCCCTCGACCATGCCGCGCACCTCCTGCTCGGACCAGCCCAACGACGACCGCGTCCGGTTCACCACCACCGACACCTGGGCGTCGGGATGTGCCTCGCGCAGGTCGACCAGGCCGCGGGCGAGCCGCGCCAGGCCCACCGGGTCCGCGGTCCCGACGACCAGCACCCGGTCGGCTCGCCCGAGAGCGGTCAGCGTCATCGTGTTGCGCTGCGGCGCGGTCCCGAACGGGTCGCCGGCGTCGCTCTCGAGGCTGAAGCCCACGTCGAGGACGACCTCCTCGACGAGCGCGCCGGCGACGTCGAGCACCTCGTCGAAGGCCGCGGGACGCACCTCCGACCAGCGGTCGGGTCGCGGCAGCCCGGTGAGCACGCGCAGCGGCGTGTCGCCCACCGTCCTCGCCGCGCGAGCCAGCGTCGCGGCGTCGAGCCGTCCCGCGTTGGCCGACCGCGCCGCTGCCAGCAGGCCGGAGACCCCGTCGAGCACGCCGAGGTGCTGGGCCACCGCGCCACCGTAGGGATCGGCGTCGACGAGCAGTACCGACCGGCCCCGGTGCGCCAGCTCCCCCGCAAGCGCCACCGCGACCGTCGTCCGGCCGGGCGCACCCGCCGGTCCCCAGACCGTCAGGAGCCGACCGTGCCGGGGGTCACCACCGGAGAGACCGGCCGGCGCGTCGGACCCCGGCTGCGGCGTCTCGTGCCCCGCCTCGCGCAGTGCCTCCGGCAACCCGTCCAGCCCCGGGCCGAGCACCGTGGCGACACCGAGCCTGCGAACCCGGTCGGCGGCGGCCGGGTCGGCCCGGTCGCCCAGCACAGCCACCACGCCCACCCCGGCGCGGCCCAGGGAGGCCACGCTGTCCGCGTCGAGCCCGGCCAGGTCCGCGGCGACCAGCGCCGTGCGCGCCATGCCGGTCGCGGCCGCCGCCAGCAGGTCGGTCAGGTCGACGCAGCGCCGGTGCACCGCGAAGCCGGTTCCGCGGCGCGCGACGACGTCGAGGGCGGCGGCCTCCCACGGCTCGCCGCCGGCGGCGACAAGCACCGGTACGACGCCGTCCGGCATCAGGGCCTCCGGACCAGGACCACGGATCCGCGGGCCAGCCGGGCCAACGCCTCCGGGAGCCCCTTCTCCTGCGCGGGCACCACCCCGACGATCACCTGCGAGGTGGCCCGGGGACCGAGCGCGCCGCCGCCCCGGCTCACGGCGAGCACCCGGACGCGGCCGAACACCAGGGCCGACCGCACCGGGTCCGCCGACCCGTCACCTCCCGGGTCCAGCGCCGGGTCGGGGGTCACCCAGACGTCCACCACCGAGCCCCGCCGGACGGTGGCGGGGACGGCGTCGGCCGGCACGTCGAGCGGGACCTCGACGACCTGCTGCGGCGGCCCGGCGGCCAGGGCGGCCACGGGCAGCAGCTCGCCGGCGCCGACGTCGCGGGCGAGCACGGCCGCATCCGGCACGGGCGTCTCGGCGCTCAGGTAGCGGTCCCGCTGCGCCGGGTCGACGAACCGCACCTCACGACGTACCAGGTCTGCGGCCGCGACCGGCTGCCCCTCGGCCATCGCGCCGCGCGCCGCCCACACCGCCGAGGTGGCCTGGCCGCCGCCGAGCAGGACGGCGCCGAAGAGCGCCGACACCGCCACCAGCGCCACCCCGACCACGAGCCGCGGGTCCTTCCAGGCCGAGGTCCGGTGCCGGGTCGCCGCCGGTGATGCGGGCACCCCGGCCTCCGGAGCACGGGAGTCGTTCGAGAGGCTCACCGGGCCATCATGCCCCGAATGCGGCGAATGGTCGCGTGGTCGTCCACAGCCAAACCGCACCCAGGTGGCACCATCGGCGCCAAACGCTGGCATAGTGAGCAACATGGCAGCCACCGACCGGGAGCCGCGCTTCCTGACCCTCGCCGACGTGGCCGAGATCCTGGCCACCTCGACCGCGCAGGTCTACGCGCTCGTCCGCCGCGGCGACCTCCGCGCGCTGAAGATCGGCGGCCGGGGGCAGTGGCGCGTCGAGGCGGTGGAGCTCGAGGCGTTCATCGCCCGGATGTACGAGCAGACCGAGGCCGAGACGGCGCGGGCCCGCGACGCCGACCAGTCCGCAGGGATCGACTGAGGCTCACGTCCGGCGGACCGCCGCCAGTGCGCCGAACGGCACCACCTCGACGTGGCCGGCGGTGTCGGAACGCCAGGACTCGGCGTGCTCACTGACCCAGAGCTCGACGAAGTCCGCGCCGACCCGGCGCAGCTGACCCCGCACCGAGCCCCCGTCGGTCCGGTGCAGCACGACCGCTCCCCGGCCCTCGGCCACGTTGCGTAGCGCCGAGCCGAGCCCCACCCGCGCCGGCACCGGCCGATCCCGCTCGTCCACCGCCCGCTCGGAGAGCCCGCGCACGTGCCCCAGCGCGCCGATCCGCAGGATCCACTCGTGCTGGTCCCCCTCCGCCAGCAGCCAGTCGGTCCCCACTCGGGCGAGGGTGGCCTCGACGTGGCCGAGCCCGGCCACCACCAGCACGACCCGGTGACCGACCGATGCGTGCAGCCGCGCCGCGAAGTCGACGTGGGCGTACTCCGCCCGGCCGAGCTCGGCCACCTCCGTGTCGCGCTCGGCCAGCGCAAGCCCCTCGGCCTGCTGCTCGAGGTCGTCGAACAGGTCGACGAGCATCTCCTCCCACCGCATGAGCTGAACCGTTCTCGGTTTCCCCGGCGCTGTCAACATCTGTGGACAAACAGTTGACATCGGCTGCTAACTCACGCTGAATAAGTCAAACGATATCAAACGCACGAGTCGAGCGGGGTGGAGATGCGGGGTCGGCGCACACCAGGGCTGCCGCGGCGTCGTCGCCGGGGCCTGCTCCTGCTGCTCGCCGGCACGGCCGGCAGCGGCGTCGCCGTCCGGGCGCTGGCCGCCCCGCCGCTGCGCGCGCTCCTCGCCCGCCGGCCCACGGACTCCGACGTCCTCGCCGCGCTGCCCCTGGACCAGCTGGTCACCGCCGGCTGTGCCGCGGCGCTGACCGCGTGCTGGCTGTGGCTCGCCTCCTGCGCCTGGCTCGTCGCCGGACAGGTCCTGCACGAGGGCGCCGCCGGTGCCCGGGACCGGCGCCTGCAGGGCTGCCCGCGGCTCGTGCGGGTCCTCGTGCTCGTCGTGCTCGGCGCCACGGCGAGCACGCCCGCGCACGCCGCCCCCGCTCCCGTGGGGACCGGCACCGGCGAGCGGGGGCCCGGCCTCACCGGGCTGGCGGTGCCGGACCGGGTGCACGCAGCGGTCGCGCGACGGCGAGTGGTCCGCGTCCGGCCGGGCGACTCCCTGTGGCGGGTCGCCGAGCGTGCGCTACCCGACGGCGCGCCGGACGCCGCCGTCGACCGGGCGTGGCGGCGCATCGCCGCGGCCAACCGGGACCGGCTCGGGCCGGACCCCGACCTGATCTTCCCCGGAACCCTCCTGCGCGTGCCCGAGGCGGGCCGCGCCCTCGGAAAGGACGACCGATGACCGAACCCACCTCCGCCCCGGGCCGCGCCCTGCGCCGGCCTCCCGCGCCGCGCGCCTCGTCCGCCGGACTGACCCGGCTCGCGACCGGCCCCGAGCGGGGCGACGTCCCGGTCAGCGCGGTCCAGGGCACCTTGGCGCTCGACCTGCGCTCCACGGTCCCCGCCCAGCCGGCGCAGCCCGCGCTGTACGCCGTGCCCGAGCCGGAGGCACCCGACGACGCCGAGCTACGGGCGTGGTCGGCCCGGTTCGCGCAGGCGGTCGTCGAGGTGACCGGGGGCGACCGTCCGCTCACCCAGCTGCTGCGCTGGACCTCGGCGCGGGTCTACGCCGAGCTCGGCCGCCGGACGCGGATCATGGCACAGCACCGGCCGGTCGCGCCGCGCACGCGGGTGGTCCGGCCGCAGGTGCGCAGCGTGCACCTGTGCCGGCCCACCGCGGCGAGCGCGGAGGTCAGCGTGCACGTGCGCTACGGACAGCGCTCCCGCGCACTGGCCGCGCGGCTCGAGCACCGGCAGGGGCACTGGACGTGCACCGCGTTGGTGATCGGCTGAGCGCCGTGCCGGCACCGCCCCCGGCGCGGTCGCCTCAGCCGTTGACGCGCGTGGTCAGCCCGGTCGGACCGCCCGGTGCGCCGTGGCACTTCTTGTACTTCTTGCCCGACCCGCAGGGGCAGTCAGCATTGCGGCTGACCCCCACGAAGATGTCGTCCGCCGCGTCCGACGCCGCGGAGCCCCGCACCTCGGCGTCACCGGACTCCGACGGGGCGGAGTAGGCGAGCGCGGTGGGTGCCTTGGGCTGGTCGAGACCGCGGGCGTTGATCGCCGGCGCGACCTGGCCGGCGGCCGCGGCCTGGCCCAGCGCGGAACCGGCCTCGACCTCGATCTCCTCGCCCTCGGGCTCGGCCTCCAGCTGCACCTCGAGGTTGAACAGGTAGCCGACCGACTCCTCCTTGATCCCGTCCATCATCGCGGCGAACATGTCGAAGCCCTCGCGCTGGTACTCCACCAGCGGGTCCCGCTGGGAGTAGGCACGCAGGCCGATGCCCTCGCGCAGGTAGTCCATCTCGTAGAGGTGCTCGCGCCACTTGCGGTCCAGCACCGAGAGCACCACCCGGCGCTCCAGCTCACGCATGACCTCCGAGCCGAACTGGATCTCGCGGTCGGCGTAGGCCTGCTTGGCGTCGGCGACGATGTCGTCGATCAGCTGCTCACGGCTGATCCCGTCGCGGCCGCCGGCCTCGGCCTCGAGGGCGGCGAGGTCCAGCCGGACCGGGTAGAGCGTCTTGAGCGCCGCCCACAGCGCCTCGAGGTCCCACTCCTCCGGGAAGCCCTCGGTGGCGGCGGTGACGTAACCGGTGACGACGTCGTCGATCATGGACTGCACCTGGTCGTGCAGGTCCGCGCCCTCCAGCACGGCGCGCCGCTCGGCGTAGATGACCTCGCGCTGCCGATTCATCACGTCGTCGTACTTCAGGACGTTCTTGCGGGAGTCGAAGTTCTGCGACTCGACCTGGGCCTGGGCCGACGCGATCGCCCCGGTGACCCGCTTGTTCTCGATCGGGACGTCGTCGGGGACCTTGAGCGTGGTGAGCACCCAGTCCACCCAGTCGGACTTGAACAGCCGCATCAGCTCGTCCTGCAGGGACAGGTAGAACCGGGACTCGCCCGGGTCGCCCTGCCGGCCCGAACGACCGCGGAGCTGGTTGTCGATGCGGCGCGACTCGTGCCGCTCGGTGCCGACGACGTAGAGACCCCCGGCGTCCTTGACCTGCTCGTGCTCGGCGGCCACCTGGTGCTTGATCCGCTCGACCATCTCCGGCCAGGCGGCGTCGTACTCCTCGATGTTCTCCACCGGGTCGAGGCCCTGCCTGCGCAGCTCTTGGTCGGCGAGGAAGTCCGTCGAGCCACCGAGCATGATGTCGGTGCCTCGACCGGCCATGTTGGTGGCGACGGTGACGGCGCCGGCGTGACCCGCGAGCGCGACGATCTTGGCCTCGTCCTCGTGGTGCTTGGCGTTGAGGACCGAGTGCGGGATGCCCTTGCGCTTCATCAGGTCCGAGAGCAGCTCGGACTTCTCGACCGAGACCGTGCCGACGAGGACCGGCTGGCCCTTCTTGTGGCGCTCGGCGATGTCGTTGACGACCGCTTCGTACTTCGCCTCCTCGGTGCGGTAGACGAGGTCCGGCTGGTCGATGCGCGCCATCGGCATGTTGGTCGGGATCGGGACCACGCCGAGCTTGTAGATCTTGTCGAACTCGGACGCCTCGGTCATCGCCGTGCCGGTCATGCCGGAGAGCTTGTCGTAGAGGCGGAAGTAGTTCTGCAGGGTGATCGTGGCGAGGGTCTGGTACTCCTCGCGGATCGTCACTCCCTCCTTGGCCTCGATCGCCTGGTGCAGGCCCTCGTTGTAGCGGCGGCCCGCCAACATGCGGCCGGTGTGCTCGTCCACGATGAGCACCTCGCCGTTCATGACGACGTACTCCTTGTCGTTGCGGAACAGCTCCTTGGCCTTGATCGCGTTGTTCATGAACGAGATCAGCGGGGTGTTGACCGAGTCGTAGAGGTTGTCGATGCCGAGGTGGTCCTCGACGACGGTGATGCCGGGCTCGAGCACGGAGATGGTGCGCTTCTTCTCGTCGACCTCGTAGTCGACGTCCTTGGTCATCGAGCGCGCGATCTTGGCGAACTCGGAGTACCACTTCACCTCGTCCTGGGTGGGACCGGAGATGATCAGCGGCGTGCGGGCCTCGTCGATGAGGATCGAGTCGACCTCGTCCACGATCGAGAAGTTGTGCCCGCGCTGGACGCAGTCCTCGATCGAGTTGGCCATGTTGTCGCGCAGGTAGTCGAACCCGAGCTCGTTGTTGGTGCCGTAGGTGACGTCGCAGCCGTAGGCCTGCCGGCGCTCGTCCGGGCGCATCTCGGGCAGGATCACCCCGACGGTGAGGCCGAGGAAGTGGTGGATGCGGCCCATCATCTCGGACTGGTACTTCGCGAGGTAGTCGTTGACCGTGACCACGTGGACGCCCTTGCCGCCGAGCCCGTTGAGGTACGACGGCAGCACGGCGACCAGGGTCTTGCCCTCACCGGTCTTCATCTCGGCGATGTTGCCGAGGTGCAGCGCCGCGGCGCCCATGATCTGGACGTCGAACGGGCGCATCCCGGTGACTCGCTTGGACGCCTCGCGCACCGTGGCGAAGGCCTCGGGCATCAGGTCGTCGAGGGACTCGCCCTCCTCCAGCCGCTTGCGGAACTCGTCGGTCTGCGCGCGCAGCTCGTCGTCGGACATCGCGACGTAGGCGTCCTCGATCGCGTTCACCGCGCGGGTGATGGCCTCCAGCTGCCGGAGGATCTTGCCCTCGCCGATGCGGAGGATCTTGTCGAGGATGGCAGGCACGAGCGTGGACTCCTGTTGTCGCGGATGTCGGCCCCGGCGGCGCGCCGCCACGGCGCGCGGGTGTGCCTTGGACCGCGTACCGGCCATGGTACCGAGGTGGCAAGCCTGCGGGTGAATCGGCCGCTCAGGGGCAGCCGTGCCGCTGCTTCCAGGTCTGCACCGCCACGGCCGGCGACCGGTTCCCGCCGTCCTGCCAGCTCCGCAGGAAGCGGTACGGCGCGACCACGCCACGCCGGACCCACCACTGACCCGTCCCCCGGCACACCGGGCTCAGCCCGAAGTGCACGTGGCAGGACGTGAAGCGCGCGCTCCCGGTGTGTCCGACCCAGGCCAGCGGCTGACCGGCCCGGACCCGGAGGCCGCGGTGCACCTCGCGGCGGATCCCGGAGAAGTGGCTCAGGTAGTACCGCACGCCGTCTCGCCCGCGGATCGAGACGAACTTGCCGCCGCGGTCCCCGCCCCGGTCACTCGAGGGATCCCAGCGGTCACGGCGGCGCAGCTCCAGCACCCGGCCGTCGACGGGCGCCACCACGCGCCGCCCGCAGGCCGCGAAGACGTCGGTGGCCGGGTAGTCGTGGTGTGCCCGGCCGTAGCTCACCGACCCGGTGACCGGGAACGCCCGGCGGGGCGCCGCCGCGGTCGCGTCGGAGGCCGCCGGGACCGGCACGGACAGCAGCAGCGCGGCGACACCGGCCAGGATGCGCTCAAGCACCGCCGGCCACCCGCAGCGCCGGGTCCAGGCGGGCGGCGAGGTCACCGCGCGGCTCGACGGTGATGTCGTCCAGCCCGAGCCAGACGGCCAGGCTGCGCAGCTCCTCGGCGAGCTCGTCGGCCGTCTCCTCGGGCGCGTCCGGCTCGGCGAACGCCCCCTTGACCACCAGCGCGCCGGCCTTGCGGTCGGCCTTCAGGTCGACCCGGCCGACCAGCCGCTCGTCGAGCAGGAACGGCAGCACGTAGTAGCCGTGCACCCGCTTGTGCGCCGGGGTGTAGATCTCGATGCGGTAGCGGAACCCGAACAGCCGCTCCGTGCGCTCCCGCTCCCAGACCAGCGGGTCGAAGGGGCTGAGGATCGCGCGGGCGTGCACCGCCCTGACGCGGGAGGCGCCCTGGTGCAGGAACGCCGGCCGGTCCCATCCCTCCACCCGCACCGGTTCGAGCTCGCCGGCCTCCACGAGGTCCTGGACCGCGGGTCGTACGGCCGCGGCGGGCATCCGGTAGTAGTCGCGCAGGCACTGGACCGTGGCGACCCCGTGGGAAGCGGCGGCACGGCGTACCAGCTCCCGGTCCGCCTCGGCCTCGGAGGGGACGGGCAGCGCCAGGACGTGCGGCGGCAGCACGCGTTCCGGCAGGTCGTAGCGCACCTCGAAGGAGCCGTTGCGCCCCGCGATGGCGAGCTCTCCGACGAGGAACAGGTAGTCGAGGACCTTGCGGGTGTCCGACCAGTTCCAGCCCCAGTGCTGCTTGCTGACCGGCCCGCCGTCGTCGAGCTCACGCGCGGTCGACGCGCCGCGCTCCCGGATCTCGGCGAGCACGGACTCCTCGAGGTCGGGCCGGGCGGCCATCACCTTCCACTTGCCCCGCTGGTCGCGGTAGGAGGCCATCCGGTGCTGCATCACCGGCCACAGCTCGACGGGCATGTAGGCCTGGACGTGCGCCCAGTACTCGACGATGCGCCGGGGCCGCCGCTCCGCGGCGCGGGTCAGCATCTCGCGGTCGTAGGGGCCCATCCGGGAGAACAGCGGCATGTAGTGCGCTCGGGCGAGCACGTTGACCGAGTCGACCTGGAGCACGCCGGTACGGGCCAGGGTCCGGCTGAACGTCCGCATCGTCGGCACGGTGTGCCGGGGGTCGCGGAAGCCCTGCGCGGCCAGGGCGATGCGCCGTGCTTGTGCCGAGGAGAGGGTCTGCACCGTCAGGGGATGTCGAGCAGCTTCTCGCGGACGGCGTACATGACGGCCTCCATCCGGGAGTGCAGCTGCAGCTTCTCCAAGATGTTGCGGACGTGGTTCTTCACGGTGTTCTCGCTGATGAACAGCCGCTTGGCGATCTCGCGGTTGTTCAGCCCCTGCGCAACGAGCTTGAGCACCTCGAGCTCGCGGTCGGTGAGCCGTGGGCTCGGGACCTGCTGGCGGTCGGTGCGCGACATCTGCTTGAACTCGTCGAGCAGCTTGATCGCCATCGACGGGCTGATCAGCGACTGCCCGTCCGCCACCACCCGGATCGCCTGGGCGACCTCGTCGATGGAGGAGTCCTTGAGCAGGTAGCCGGACGCGCCGTTCTTCACCGCGTCGTAGAGGTCGACCTCCTCGTCGCTGACCGTGAGCATGATGATCCTGGCCGTCGGGGCGACCTCCTTGATCGCCACGCAGGCCTCGATGCCCGAGCGCTTCGGCATCCGCACGTCCATCAAGATGACGTCGGGCACCGCCGCGGCCGCGAGCTCGGTGGCGGCGACGCCGTCTCCGGCCTCACCCACGACCTCGATGTCGTCCTCGACGCCCAGCAGCATGGTCAGGCCGCGCCGGAACAGCTCCTGGTCGTCCACGACGGCAACCCGGATGGGTTCCCCACCGGGTCGCGAGCGCGTCTCTGGTCCAGCCACGGGTGAATCATGGCACGCTCGCGGCTCCGGTCGGTGGCTATTGCCCAACAACGCCTCTCCGACCGGAGCCCCCCAGGTCAGGACATGTCGAGGCTGATCACGCCGTAGTCGTAGCCGCGGCGCCGGTAGACCACCGAGGGCCGTTCGCTCTCCTTGTCCACGAACAAGAAGAAGTCGTGCCCGACGAGCTCCATCTCGTAGAGCGCCTGGTCCAGGGTCATCGGCGAGGTCTTGTGGCTCTTCTCGCGCACGACGAGCGGGCCGTCGCCGAGCACCGCGATCGGCCCGACGTGCCGCTCACGCTCCTCGTCCTCGGACTCAAGGGCGGTGCCGTTGGGCGCGGGCTCGATCCCGGCCATCGCCTGGGCGACCGAGACCGGCGTGTGCCGGCCGCGGTGGACGCGCTTGCGGTCCGCGGCGCGTCGCATCTGGGCAGCCATCCGGTCGACCGCGAGGTCGAGCGCGGTCATCTTGTCCTCGGCAGCCGCCTCGGCGCGGACCACCGGACCCTTCGAGAACGCCGTCAGCTCGACCCGGATGGCGCGGTCCTGCAGGCGGGGGTTGCGCTCCTTGTCGACCTCGACCTCGACCCGGATGACGCGGTGATCGTGCTTCTCGAGCCGTGCCAGCTTCTCCTCGGCATGACTGCGGAACCGTTCTGTGAGCTCCACGTGGCGACTGTTGAGCACGATGTCCACGACAACCTCCCGATTGCTTCGGTGACTGTTTCCCCGCTACGAGCCGCCCACCCTAGTGGCGACAAGATGAAGCCCGTCCGGCCGACCTGGTCTTCGACCCCACAACCGCCTGCTGAGACTCTCGCAGCTTGTCTGCCACTACCCGTCTTCTCCCCCGGGCACGCCGTATCCGACGGCGTGTGGAGGGCAGGACTTACCTCTAAGCCGCACCGTGATCGGCACTCCCCGTTGCGGGGGTCCACGGGGGCGTGCCCACGGTCGGGACCACCGGTTCGGGGGTCCACGGGGGCGTGCCCACGGTCGGGACCACCGGTTCGGGGGTCCACGGGGGCGTGCCCACGGTCGGGACCACCGGTTCGGGGGTCCACGGGGGCGTGCCCACGGTCGGGACCACCGGTTCGGGGGTCCACGGGGGCGGAGCCCCCGTGTGTTGCCTTACGTGGGCCGCTTCGCCTGCGACTGGCATCGGCTTGCCGACGGACGGTCTGGTCGCCCAGATCACCGCCGACGCAACCACGGACCCGGACGGACTCCATACACAGACGCTAGTCGCCCGGCGCCGAAACCGGTAGGGAACGGTCACCAACACGCCGGCGCGTCGCCGCCACCGCGGCCACGCCGGCCACCACGTGGCCCGCCGCCTCGAGTGCACGCTGCGACTCGCGGGCGGTGGCGCCGGTGGTGATCACGTCGTCGACGACCACGAGCACGGGGCCGACCGTACCCGCCCGGCGGGCCCGGAAGGCGCCCGCCAGGTTGGCCGCCCGGGCCTCGGCACCGAGGCCGGCCTGGTCGGCGACCCGTCCGGCCGGCGCCAGCAACCGGCGCACCGAGGCCGGGGTGCCGGTACGGCGCAGCCGCGCGGCCGCCACCCGTGCCGTGCGCAGCATCGGGTCGTGGCCGCGTTGCCGGACCACCGCCGGCCGCGACGGCACCGGCACCAGGCCGACCGGCGTGCCGGGTGCGGCCAGGACGTCGACGAGGTCGCGCACCACGCACGCGAGCACCTCACCGAGCGGTCGGGCCAGTGCCAGGGCCCGACGCTCCTTGTGCGCCACCACAAGCGCCTTCAGGGGGCCGGTGTACTCCCCCGCGGCCATCGGCAGGACCAGCCCGGACGGGCAGGGCGTCGGCCAGGCGGGGGCGCCGGCGCGGGGCAACCAGTCCCGGCAGGCCGGGCACAGCGCCCGGCCGGGCGTCTCGCACACGGCGCACGTGGAGCCCAGGAAGAGGTCGGCCGGCACGTCCCACACCGCCCCAGGGTGGCGCTCGAGCGGCCCGGCCGCCGGGCGGCTCCGCGGCCTGTGGACCCGCTGGGTTACCTGGCCGCGGTGGACCGGAACCGGCCGCTCAGCCGACGAAGGTCGGTGAGCGCAGGCCGGGCTCCACGCCGGCACCCACCCAGCGACCGTTCGCGGCGAGGGCGAACATCTGCCCGGTCGCCGCCCGGATGTACAGCGGGGCGCCGAGGACCGGGGAGGTGACCAGGCGGGCGGCCCGACCCCGGTAGGTCTCGGCGTCGGTGGTCGACTCGCTCGTGGTCGAGGACCCGTCGACCTTGACCACCACGACCTGGCTGGTGTCCGCCGCCGGAGCCGTCAGCAGCGCGAGGCTCCCCGGAGTCCGCCAGGCGAGGTCGCGCACCCGGGTCACGCCGAGGGCGTCGAGCGGGATCCGGGTGGCCGGGCCCACCGCACGGACGCGCCCCGAGGCGGCCCGCTCGACCCGGGAGAGCAGCAGTCGGTCCTGCTCACCGTCGTCGACCACCGCCGCGAGCCGGGTGCCGTCGCGTGACAGCACGAACGCACGCACGTGCTCACCGCTCATCCCGTCGACGGCGACCTCCTCGGCGCCGCCCTTGCCCACGACGCTGAGCCGCGCGCCCGAGGGGCGGTTGTCCAGCACCCACAGCTGTCCGAACAGGTCCCAGGCGGGCGCGAGCAGGTCCGTGCCGCCGTCGTACACCACCTCCACGTCGTCGGGCCGCGGCTCGGTCCCGGCCGCCCGCGACCGGGGTCCGACCAGGACCGTGCCGTCGTCCGTGGTGGCGGCGACCCGCTCCCCGGGCAGGTCGACGGCGATCTTGCGGATCCCCAGGTCGAGCGAGCCCATCGGGCCCGAGATCCGGCGCTCCTCGCCGGAGGTGAGCGAGACGACGCGGTCGTCGCGGACCCCGAACAGCGACTGGGAGGCCCACGCCACCGCCGGGGTGTACTCCGACCACCCGGACACGTCGGCGTCGGCGCCCGACCCCGGGAGGTCGAGGGGGCTCCCGTCGACGGTGACCCGGAGCCGTTCGACCCCGGGAACCTGGGCCAGCGTCCAGGCCATCTGGGCGAAGGCCAGCGAGAGCCCCTCGTCGTCGAGGCTGAGCACCTGGTCGCTCAGCGGGACCTCCGCCGTGCCTTCCTGGGACACCGGCACCGAGATGTCGTCGAGCACCGTGCGCGCCGGCAGGAAGGTCCTCTCGACGCCCAGCAGGTCGCGATCGGGCCCGCGGAGCAGCCCGCTGATCAGCGAGGTGGTGGCCTGCGCGCCGGTCGGCACGTAGACCGGCTCGGGGACCAGCACCTCGCCGGACTTGTCGAAGAAGTACAAGAAGTACTGGGTGAAGCGGGTCTCGAAGTGACCGCTCGGGATGATCAGCCGGTTCGGCGGGTCGGTGATCCGCCACTGACCGTCGACTCGGACCAGCGTGAGTGTGTACGACGCGTCACCCTTTCTCCCGAGCCACGAGCCGCGCCCGTCGAGCCGCACCGTGTCGGTGAGCTCGAGCTTCACGTCGTCGCCGCGGGCGGTCCGGGTCTCGTCGGTGTAGACCACCGTGCCCCGCTCCGGGACCCACCGGCTGCTCGCCTCGGTGGTGAGGAAGCGCCGTGCCACGGAGGTGTTGAGCGGCGTCGCGGTCATGGCGACCAGGAAGCCGCGGACGATCTCGATCGGCGCCGCGCCCGGGCGGGGACCGCCGGGTGCGAAGTCGACCGGGGCCTCGTCCTCCGCCTGCTGGCCGGCCGGCTCGGAGCGCACCGGCCCCGAGGACGGCAGGCCCGCGCAGCCGGCGAGCAGGGCCAGGCCGAGCAGCAGCGCCGCCAGGGCGCGGACGCGGGTCACGGCTGCGCCGCCTCGTCGACGCGGGCGTAGTCGCCACCGACGTTCGCCGCGGCGGCGTCCTCGGGGACCAGCGGCAGCGGGCTGCGCTCGATCGCGTCGCCGGCCCGGCGCGGCAGGGTGAGCCGGAACTGCGTGCCGTGCCCGGGCTCCCCCCAGGCCTGCAGCCAGCCGCCGTGCAGGTGGGCGTCCTCGAGCGAGATGGACAGGCCGAGGCCGGTGCCGCCGCTGGTCCGGGCCCGGGCCGGGTCGGCCCGCCAGAACCGGTTGAAGACGAGCACCGACTCACCCGGCTTGAGGCCGATCCCGTGGTCGCGGACCGTCACCGCGGTGGCCTGCTCGTTGCTGCCGAGCGAGACCACCACGTCGGCGCTGTCGGCGTAGTCGATCGCGTTGGTGACCAGGTTGCGCATGATCCGCTCGACCCGGCGCACGTCCACCTCGGCGACGCACGGCTGCGCCTCGGACCGGACCACCACGTGGGTGCCGCGCGCCTCGGCGAGCGGTCGGGTCGACTCGACGACGCGGTGCACCACGTCGGCGAGGTTGACGTCCTCGAGGTCGAGCACGGCGGCACCGGCGTCGAAGCGGCTGATCTCGAGCAGGTCGGTGAGCAGCAGCTCGAACCGGTCGAGCTCGTTCTGCAGCAGCTCGGCCGACCGGGCCGTCGCCGGGTCGAACCGCCCGCGGGCGTCGTACAGCACGTCGCCGGCCATCCGGACCGTGGTCAGCGGGGTGCGCAGCTCGTGCGAGACGTCGGAGACGAACCGGCGCTGCACCCTGGAGAGCTCCTCGAGCTGGCGGATCTGCTTCTGCAGGCTGGCGGCCATCTGGTTGAACGACGTGCCGAGCCGGGCGATGTCGTCCTCGCCGCGCACGTGCATCCGTTCCTCGAGCCGGCCCGAGGACAGCCGCTCCGCCACGCGGCGGGCCAGCCGGACCGGGGTGACCACCTGGCGAGTCACCAGCCAGGTCAGGCCCCCGACGAGCAGGAGCAGCAGGGCGCCGCCGGTGAGCAGGGCGCGCCGCACGAGCGTGAGGGTCCGTTCCTGCTCGGTCATCGGGAACAGGTAGTAGAGGGTGTAGGTGCCGCCGTCGGACGGCAGCGTGATCGGCGCTCCGGTGACCACGCCGGGGGTGGGCGGGTGCCCGGTGCGGTTGTCGTAGCGGATCGTCGTGTAGGTCCACGACACCCCGGCGGCCGACGGGGACTCCACGGTGCGACGCAGCGGGGCGGGGATGCTGTCGCTGCGGACACCCTGGGTGCTGCGGGTTCCGCTGCCGGCCGCGATCGCCGCGCTGGAGCCCGCCACCGGACCGGTGAGCACCACGTCGTAGCCCTGCACGGAGCCGCGCTGGACGATGCTGGCCACCAGCTGGGTGAGCTGCGAGCTGGCGTCGAACTCGGTGCCCGGTGCGCCCGACAGCCGCCGCTGCGCGTCGAGCGCCCCACGGGTGGCCTCGGCGACCGACGACTGGGTCTTCGCATCGACCAGGCCGTCGGTGACCTGACGCAGCAGCACCCAGCCGACGATCCCGACCACCACCGTCGAGAGCAGCAGCGTGCTGACCACCACGCGCGCCTGGATCGACCTGCGCCAGAACGCCCAGGCGGAGGGGGCCCGCCGCAGCGGCCGGCGGGCGGCGCGCATCGTCATGGGGAACCTACGACGTTCCGGCCTTGTAGCCGACGCCGCGCACGGTCAGCACGATCTCCGGGTTCTCCGGATCGTGCTCCACCTTGGAGCGCAGCCGCTGCACGTGCACGTTGACCAGGCGGGTGTCGGCGGCGTGCCGGTAGCCCCACACCTGCTCGAGCAGCACCTCGCGGGTGAAGACCTGCCACGGCTTGCGTGCCAAGCACACCAGCAGGTCGAACTCGAGCGGGGTCAGCGAGATCGGGCTGCCGTTGCGGGTGACGCTGTGCCCGGCGACGTCGATGGAGAGGTCGCCGACGCTGAGCGCCTCGGGAGCCGGGTCGTCGAGGCGGCGCACCCGGGCACGGATCCGGGCGACCAGCTCCTTGGGCTTGAACGGCTTCACGACGTAGTCGTCGGCCCCGGACTCGAGGCCGACGACGACGTCGATGGTGTCGCTCTTCGCGGTGAGCATGACGATGGGTACGCCGGACTCGGCGCGGATCTCCCGGCAGACGTCGATGCCGTCCTTGCCGGGCAGCATCAGGTCGAGCAGGACCACGTCGGGCCGGTAGTCGCGCATCTCGGCGAGCGCCCGGTCACCGGTCGCGCACACCCGGGAGTCGAACCCCTCGTTGCGCAGCACGATGGTGAGCATCTCTGCGAGCGCCGCGTCGTCGTCGACGACCAGCACCTTGCCCCGTCCTGCGTCGGCGTTCGACACCGGCACCCCTCCTCAAACACCGCCGCTCGGCTCAGTAGCGGTAGTGGTCGGACTTGTAGGGCCCGTTCACCGAGACGCCGAGGTAGTCGGCCTGCTCCTTGGTCAGCTCGGTCAGCTTCACGCCGAGCGCGCCGAGGTGCAGGCGGGCCACCTCCTCGTCGAGGTGCTTGGGCAGGACGTAGACACCGACCGGGTACTCGTCGGTCTTGGTGAACAGCTCGATCTGGGCCAGGACCTGGTTGGTGAACGAGTTCGACATCACGAACGACGGGTGCCCGGTCGCGTTGCCGAGGTTCATCAGCCGGCCCTCGGAGAGCACGATGATCGTGGTACCGCCGTCGGGGAAGGTCCACACGTCGACCTGCGGCTTGACCGTCTTGCGCTGCACGCCGGGGAAGGTCTCGAGGCCGGCCATGTCGATCTCGTTGTCGAAGTGGCCGATGTTCGCCACGATCGCCTGGAACTTCATCCGCTGCATCTGCTCGACCGTGACGACGTTCTTGTTGCCGGTCGCGGTGATCACGATGTCCGCGGTCGGCAGCACCTCGTCGAGGGTGGAGACCTGGTAGCCGTCCATCGCCGCCTGCAGCGCGCAGATCGGGTCGATCTCGGTGACGATCACCCGCGCGCCCTGGCCGCGCAGCGACTCGGCACAGCCCTTGCCCACGTCGCCGTAGCCGCAGACCACGGCGACCTTGCCGCCGATCAGCACGTCGGTGGCGCGGTTGAGCCCGTCGACCAGCGAGTGCCGGCAGCCGTACTTGTTGTCGAACTTCGACTTGGTGACCGAGTCGTTGACGTTGATCCCGGGGAAGAGCAGCGAGCCTTCCTTCATCATGTCGTAGAGGCGGAGCACGCCGGTGGTGGTCTCCTCGGTGACGCCCTTGATCTCGTTGGCGACCGCGGTCCACCGGTTGGTGTCGGCCTTCAGCGACTCGTTGAGCACGCCGAAGACGACGCGCTGCTCGGTGCTCGTCGCCGACTCGACGGCGGGTGCCCTCCCGGCCTTCTCCGCCTCGACGCCCAGGTGGACCAGCAGCGTGGCGTCACCGCCGTCGTCGAGGATCATGTTGGCGTGCTGGTCCCCGGGCCAGTCGAGGATCTGCTGGGTGCACCACCAGTACTCCTCCAGGCTCTCGCCCTTCCAGGCGAAGACCGGGACGCCCTTCGGGTCGTCGGGGGTGCCGCCGTCCTCGGGGCGACCGACCACGACCGCGGCCGCGGCGTGGTCCTGGGTGGAGAAGATGTTGCAGGACGCCCAGCGGACCTCCGCGCCCAGCGCCGTCAGTGTCTCGATCAGCACGGCGGTCTGGATGGTCATGTGCAGCGACCCGGCGATGCGGGCGCCGGCCAGCGGCTTGGCGTCCCCGTAGCGCTCGCGCATCGCCATCAGGCCGGGCATCTCGTGCTCGGCGAGCTCGATCTCGGCGCGGCCGTAGTCGGCCAGGCTCAGGTCGGCGACCTTGAAGTCCATTGTCGAAAGGTTCCTTCTCGTTCGAAGAGCTGGTGGTCGGCGCACGGGCACGTGCGGCGGGCGTCAGACCACGATCTCGTGCGAAAGGCGCTCGTCCATCGTACTCAACCGGGGGTGGCGGCCCCAAAGCCTCGCCGCGCCGGCCGGCCCGGACTCAGTGGCTGCCGGAGGCCGGAGGCCCCGGGCGCCGGGCGGGTTCGTGGCCCTCGACGTAGATGTCCGGCTCGAGGTAGATCTGCTGCGCGACGGGCTCGGCCTCGCGGACGGCACGCTCCGCCGCGTCGATGGTGGCCGCGACCTGCTCGGACGACACTCCCCGCCGTACGCCGATCTTGGCCGCCACGAGCAGCTCGTCGGGGCCCAGGTGCGAGGTCTTCATGTGGATCACCCGCTCGACGCCGTCCGTCGCCGTCAGCGCGGAGCGGATCCGCCGCTGCGCCTCCTTCGTCGCCGACTCGCCGAGAAGCAACGACTTGGTCTCGAGCGCGAGCACGATCGCGACCGCGACGAGCAGCACACCGATCAACGCGGTGCCGGCGACGTCCCAGTACTGGTTTCCGGTGGCGAGGCTCAGCCCGACCCCGGCGAGCGCGAACGACAGGCCGAGCAGGGCAGCGAAGTCCTCGAGCAGGATCACCGGCAGCTCCGGCGACTTCGCCCGGCGGATGAACTCCGGGAAGGAGGCGTCGCCCTTGATCTTGGCGCTCTCGCGGATCGCCGTGCGGAAGGACAGGCCCTCCATCACGATCGCCGCGAGCAGCACCACGATGGGCGCGAAGCGGCGCCAGTCGTCGACGGTCTCGGCGTGACCGGCGTGGATCTCCTCGTACTTGTGGTAGGCCTCGTAGAGCGCGAACAGGCCGCCCACCGAGAACAGCACGATGGCGACGATGAACGAGTAGATGTAGCGCTCCCGGCCGTAGCCGAACGGGTGCTCCTCGGTCGGTTCCTTCTTCGCCTGCCGTCCGCCGACCAGCAGCAGGCCCTGGTTGCCGGCGTCGGCCACGGAGTGGATCGACTCGGCGAGCATCGAGCTGAACCCGGTCAGCAGGAACGCGATGAACTTCGTGATCGCGATGCCGGTGTTCGCGAGCAGCGCGGCGATGACGGCCTTGGTGCCTCCGTCGGCGGCCATGGGTGCTCCTTCGTGCCTGGGTCAGATGGTCCGACGAACCCTAGTGGCCCAGGCCGACGCCGAGGTACGCCACCGCGTACATCCCCGTCGCCATCAGGCTCGCGTAACGGGCGAGCTCCTCCCCCGGCGGCGCCTGCACGGTCTCGACGCGGACGTCGTGCTCGCGTGCCGCCTCGAGCAGCCGGTCGCGCTGCTCGAGGATCACCGGGTCGTCCGCACCGTCGTCGAGCACGACCAGCACCGGCCGGGGCTCGCCCTCCTCGGCGTCCGCGAAGGGGTCGGCGAACACGTCTCGCGCCCGCGCGCCGCGGATCACCGGCAGCAGGTGCTCGGAGTCGCCGGCCAGCGCGGCGCGGCCGCTGGTGCGGCGCAGCGACTCGGCGACCCGGCGGGCCGCGCGGGCGGCCAGGACCGAGCCACCCCACACCAGCGGGGTCACGTCGGCCAGGCCGAGCGCCAGGATCTTCGCGGGGTTCACCGCGAGGTCCCGGTACGGCGAGCAGGCCATCGCCACCTCGTCGAGGGCCGTCGCCACCGCTTCCGGATCGGTCTCCGGACCGAGGTGCAGGCGGTCGAGGAACTCCAGGAGGACCACCGCCATCGCCAGCTGGTCGCCGGCCGAGGTGGGGAAGACCGTGCAGTCGCGGCCCACGGCGTGACGCGCCACCAGTGAGTCGGGGTCGCAGGCGACGGCCAGCCGGCAGCCGCGTCGTACTCCCTCGGCGACCGCCGAGGCGGCCCCGGTGTCGCTGCCGTCGGGGGCGAGCACGACGACCAGGTCCAAGGTCCCCGCCCAGCCCGGCAGGCTCGGCCCCGGCCACGCGACGAACGGAACCGGGCACGATGGCTCGAGCACCGCGCGCAGCAGGCGGGAGTCGGGTCCGGCGGCGACCACCGCGCGAGGACGGCGCTCGTCGGAGTACGACGCGACCGCCTGCTCGAGCGCCTCCGCGGCGTTGACGGCCTCGCGCCGCACCCGCGAGCCGGCCTCCGCCAGCCGGCGCAGCACCGCATCGGCGGACGCGAGCGCGGTCTCGTCGTCGAGCCGCGAGTCGTCGAAGGCCTGTGCCACGGCGGGCCTAGGCTCCCGCGGCCGGACGGGGCCGACGGGCCTCGTCGACGAGCAGGACGGGGATGTCGTCCTTGACCGGGTAGGCCAGACCGCACGCCGTGCAGACCAGCTCGGAAGCGGCCTCGTCGACGGCCAGGTCGCCGTGGCAGTCGGGGCAGACGATGATCTCCAGCAGCGCAGGATCGAGGTTCATGCCTGCATTGTTCACGATCCCGACCGGATGGTGACCAGGACTCCGTCTCGGAGCTTCTCCAGCACCTCCGGATCGGCCGCCTCCGCGTTGAGCCGGAGCAACGGCTCGGTGTTGGACGGACGCACGTTGAACCACCAGTCCGCGTGGGTGACGGTGAGCCCGTCGAGGTGGTCGATCGTCACGCCGGCGGCCCCGTCGTACTCGCGCTCGAGCGTGTGGAGCACGCTGGCCTGGTCGTCGACGGTCGAGTTGATCTCGCCGGTGCTGTGGAAGCGTTCGTACTCGGCCAGAAGCTGCGAGAGGGTTCCCTCCGACTCGGCGAGCGCCGCCAGCGCGTGGAGCGCCGCGAGCATGCCCGAGTCGGCGCGCCAGAAGTCGCGGAAGTAGAAGTGCCCGGAGTGCTCGCCGCCGAAGATCGCGTCGGTCTCCGCCATCGTCGCCTTGATGAAGGAATGGCCGACCCGGGTGCGCACCGGCACGCCACCGAGCTCGGTGACGAGCTCAGGAACCGCGCGCGAGGTGATCAGGTTGTGGATCACCGTGGCGCCCGGCTCCTTCGCCAGTTCCCGCGCGGCGATGAGCGCCGTGAGCACCGACGGGTTGACGAGCTCGCCGCGTTCGTCGACCAGGAAGCAACGATCGGCGTCGCCGTCGAAGGCCAGGCCGATGTCGGCGCCGGTCTCCCTGACCTTCGCCTGGAGGTCGGCGAGGTTCGCCGGGTCGATCGGGTTGGCCTCGTGGTTCGGGAAGGTGCCGTCGAGCTCGTAGTACATCGGCACCACGTCGAGGTCGAGCCTGCCGAGCACCGCCGGGGCGGTGTGTCCGGCCATCCCGTTGCCGGCGTCGACGGCGACCTTGAGCCGCCGCCCGGACACCGGCGCCAGGGCGAGCAGGTGGGCTGCGTAGGCGTCGAGCACGTCCCGCTCGGTGATCGACCCGGGGGTCTCGCTGTGCGGCAGGTCGTCCGTCGCGACCCGGTCGCGGATGTCGGCGAGACCGGTGTCCATGCCCACGGGGACGGCGTGTGCCCGGCACATCTTGATCCCGTTGTACTGCGCGGGGTTGTGGCTCGCGGTGAACATCGCGCCCGGGAGGCCGAGCGCGCCGGAGGCGAAGTAGAGCTCGTCGGTCGAGGCGATCCCGATCAGGGTCACGTCGGCGCCGGCACCGGCCGCGCCTTCGGCGAAGGCCCGGGCCATCCCCGGCGAGGAGGGACGCATGTCGTACCCGACCACGACTCCGGTGGGCTCCGCCCCCGTCACCGCAACGAAGGCGGCGCCGACCGCCCGGGCGAGGTCTTCGTCGACCTGGTCCGGCACGACTCCGCGCACGTCGTAGGCCTTGAACACGGCAGACAGGTTCGACGGGTCGGAGGTGGCTGACATGGCTCGCACCCTACCGGCGCAGTTGCGAACGCTCCTCCGTCAACCGGCGCATGCCGCCCCACACACCACGCAACCGCTCAGGCGGCGTGGGTGAGGAGGTCGGCGTAGTGCTGCTCGGCCGGTGAGTCGGCGTCGCCGAGTCGGGCGGCGAGGCCGCCCAGGCCGGCGCGTTCCCAGCGGCTCGGGTGCTTGCCGAGCCGGTGGGTTCCGATGCAGTCGGTGCGGAACCAGTAGCCGTGCGGGGTGCGCCACAAGAACACCCCGGGCACCGGCTGGTAGTGCCGCCAGCCCCGGCCGTGGGTCTTCACCCGATGCGCGTAACGCCCCATCGGCCCGAGATTGCCGATCCGGGTCTGGCCCGGCGGCCCGCCCCGGTCCGGCGGGACATACCGCTGGGTGTGGTCTCGGTCCTTGCCCCGTGACCGGTTCGAGCCGAACGGGAACACCCCCGCCGGGGTCCGCAGGTGCACCGCCTCGCTCATCCGGTCCGGCACCTCATAGCCGTTGACCGGGCAGTCCTCGGCCAGGTCGATCACCGGCTGCATCCGCACCCGGGCATGACCCAGGAACTGTGCTGCCTGCTCGACCGTGACCGGGCCGACGCCCTCGACCCGCGCCACCCCGGTCGCGACCCCGGCGCGGGCCGCGTCGAACGACTCCCGTGACATGTGCACGTACAACGTCGCCGCCGGACCCACCCGGCCCGGATCCACACTGCGCAACGCCGCCACGAACCCGGACGGGTCACCCAACACCGTCGCCAGGTCCGCACCGCCGGAACCACCCGGCACACGATCGCCGGAACCAGGCCCGCCACAGGTCGGGCAGCCCGCCTCGGCTGCATCGTCGGAGTCGTCCTCGGCTGCCGGCACATCACCAGCCGACACCACCTGCGGATCCTCAGCATCCTGCGCGTCGTCTGCCTCGTCGGGGTCCTCGGGGTCGGGGTGGGTGGCGTGGCTCAGGAGCAGCTCGAGGGCGCGGACGGGGTCGGCGAGGATCCCCAGTGCCTTGGAACGGCGCACGTCCACCGGGTCGGGGTCACCGTCCTGCGCCAGGCACTGCGCGATCCGGTCACACATCCCCACGAAGAAGACAGCATCCCCGGCCGACGCCTTCGCGATCACCGTCTTCAACCCGTACTCGTTGCACTGCCCCGTGACCACGAACCGCTCCATCGCCGCCGCATCCGCACGCGCCTGCGCCGCCTCCGGATCCACCTCGACGATCTTGGCCTCCACCAGGTCCCAGAACCGGGTCCACGGCAACGACCGCGCATACGGCGCCACCTGGCCATCGACCCACAACGTCTGCGCCCAGGTCAGCGACAACGACCGGGTCCGCGCCGCGACCTTCCGCGCCTGCCACACCAACACCTCACCGGCCGACACCGCCGCCCACAACAACGGATGCCGATGCCGCACATCGAGCGCATCAGCGATCAACGACCGAGCCGCCACCGCACCCCGCCCGATCAGAGCGCCCAGCTCCGCGGCCGCGAACTCCCCCACCGACGGCGTCCCGTCCCCACCCAGCCGCAGCGCCCGCTCCGACCCCGCCAGCACCCGACCCGACCCCTCCCCCCGCTGAACCGCCTCCCCGTCATGCAGGTCCGCCCAGTGCGCAGCCAACAAGAACTCCGCCACCTCCGCCTCCACCAACCGGGCACGGTTCGCCACCAAAGCATCAGCCGCCGCCTGCCCGTCGGTCTCAGCGATCCAGTCCAGCTCCATGAACCGAACCTACGAGACGCCACCGACGGTTTCCGCGGTCACGAATCCCTTGTGCACAAGCAGAAGCAAGACCACCGCCGAAGGCTTCCAGCAGGCGGCCAGCCAGCTCCGCGCCGACGCTCCCATGGTTCCGAGTGACGCCACGCGCCCCGCCGTCAGCGGGTCAGGGTGCGGCGGAACAGGTCGAGCAGGTTGTCCCAGTGCCGTTCGGTCGCGGCCTCGTCGTACACCGCGGTGTCGGCCATGGTGAACCCGTGCGAGGCGCCGTCGTACAGCTCGGCGCGGTAGGTGACGCCGGCCGCGGCGAGAGTCTCGGCCACGAGACGCTGCTGCTCGGGCGGCATCGACCCGTCGTTGTCCGCGTGCGCGATGTAGACCGCGGCGCGGATGTTCCCGAACTCGCGGTGCGGACTGTCGGGAGCGTCGGTCGCGAGTCGCCCGCCGTGGAAGCTGGCCGCCGCGGCGACCCGGTCGGGGAACCGCGCCGCGGTCCGCAGCGCCAGCGCACCGCCCATGCAGTAGCCCACCGTCCCGGCCGGGCCGTCGGTCACGCGTTCGTCCGCGGCGAGGAAGTCGAGGTACGCCCCGGCGTCGCGCATGGCGAGCTCGGGCGTCAGCGACTGCATCAGCGGTCCGAGCTTGTCGAAGATCGCCGAGCGGTTCTCCGGCACGGTGAGGTCGGGCAGGTCGACGACCGGGACGCGGCCGTGCCGGTAGAAGAGGTTCGGCACCACCACGACGTACCCCTCGGACGCGATCCGGGCTGCCATCTCCTCCAGCCGCGGCCGCGGTCCGAACGCGTCCATGTAGACCAGCACGCCCGGCCAGGGCCCGCTGCCGTCGGGCACCGCGAGGATCGCGTCGGCGATGCCGTCGCCGGTGGGGATGTCGACCGTGGGCATGCGTGCGTCCATGCACGCAGTTCTACTACGCCCGGCAAGCGGCGGTGCCGCTCACTCCCCGGTCGGGACCGACCGCAGGTGACCGCGCCGCCCGGCCTGGCTCTCGGGGCGGAAGGGAACCCCCACCGGTGCGGCGACCGGTTCCGGCTCCGGGACGGGCCGGGCCGCCTCACGCACCGCGTCGGCCAGCGCGAGCAGGTCGTCCGTCGACGGGCCGAGCGCGTCCGGGTCCGGCGCCAGCCGCAGGATCTCCCAGCCTCGCGGTGCGCTGAGCCGCTCGCTGTGCGCGTCGCACAGGTCGTAGGCGTGCGGTTCGGCATAGGTCGCCAGCGGGCCGAGCACGGCGGTCTGGTCGGAGTAGACGTAGGTGAGGGTGGCCACCGCCGCCCGCCCGCAGGCGGTCTTCGAGCAGCGGCGGGTCGGACTCACGAAGCAGACGGTACCCGCTCCCCCACGGCGCCACGACTAGGCTCGCGGTGTGAGTTCACCAGGAGCACCCGTCGGCCGACGCGCCAGCCGGCGCCGGGACCGGCGCGATCGCGGGATGCGTGGTCCGGCCGTGCTTCCGGGTCCGCACTCCCCTTTCGGGGTCCCCCGCACGATGAGCCCGCGGGAGGCGTTCGACTCGCTGGTCCTCGACGTGGTGCACGAGCTCGAGGAGCGCTGGCACGACGAGCTCGGGCTGGTCGAGTTCGCCGTCGAGGAGACCCCGATGGTCCCCGACGACTGGGCCGCGGACACGGTGCCGTTGGCCACCTTGGTGCGCGGGACCGGCAGCACACCGACCCGGCTGGTGCTGTTCCGCCGGCCGATCGAGCTGCGTGCGGAGACCCGGGCAGACCTCTCGGCGATGGTGCTGACCGTGCTCGTGGAGCAGGTATCGGAGCTGCTCGGCCGCCCGCCCGAGGAGATCGATCCGCGCTACGACCCGGAGGACTGAGGCGAGAGGTCAGCGCGGAGCCGGAACGACCCCCGGGAGCAGGACGCGCAGGGGGATGGCGACCAGCGGCACGGTGGTCGTCCCCGACCGGCCCGAGTACGTCGTCGCGCCGTAGGCGTTGCCGCGCACCGGCGTGACCAGCACGTAGTCGGTGTCCTTGCCCGGGCTCCACGTCGCCGTGGCACCGGGGTCCACCACGACCTGCTCCTGCTCCGTGCGCCGCCCGTCGGCCGCGAAGCCCTCGACCTGGACGGTGGCGCCGCCGTTGCCGGCACTGACCTGCACGACGGCCTTGGCTGCGTCGACCACGGTCACCGCGGCCGGGTCGGTCAGCGGCAGCACCGGCGCGGCGTAGGAGTGGTCACCCTCGCGGACCGAGCGCAGCGCCGCGACGATCGGCACCTGCGACGACAGCCGCACCGCGCTGGCCTCCTTGCCGGCGAGCAGGTCGGCGGCGTCCACCACGCGCACCGATCCCGGCGGCACGCTCAGCGTCTCGAAGCCACTCGGCACGAAGCTACCGCGTGACCCGACCACCTCGAGGTCGACGAGCGCCTCGCTGTCGGAGGGGTTGCCCACCACCAGCGTCCGCGAGGCGGCCCGCGCCGGCACCCCCGCCAGCCGGACCCGCCGCACGGCGAGCTCCCCGGGCGGCACCCGCTCCAGGCCGACCGGTGCCCCGGCGCGTGCGGCGAAGCTGTCGGTGACCGTCGCGGCCACCCGACCGCGCGAGGCCTGCACGTGCACGGCCACCTCGTCGTTCTGGGGGGCGACGTCCACGAGCGCGATGCTCCTGGTCTCGCCGGGGGCGACGGTGATCCCCCGGGTGCCGACGGTCTCGATGGGGCCGTCCTCGCCGAGGACCCGCACGTCCACGACCGCCGGGCCCGGGTCCGCGTTCGTCAGCTCCAGGGTGGAGGTGTGGTCGAGCCCGGCGCCGGCCCCGATGAACCACCACTCGGCGCGCGGGGCGACGCAGCGGCCGGCCGCCGTAGCCTTGCCGACCCGGTCCACGCGCTCGCCGAACACTCCCGCGGCGGCGTCACCGGCCGCGGCGACGACCACTGCCCGGTCGGCGTCGACCTCGCGCAGCTCCCCGCGGGCCAGGCGGAACGACGACGTCTCGCCCGAGGGACCGACGGCCACGCTGCCGCCCGAGCCGAGCGGCCCGCGCGGGCCGCTCGCCGAGGCGAGCCCGACCTCGGTGCGCCCGCGGAGCCCGCGGCCGACGTCCTGGGGCGGCCCCGGGCAGGCGAGCAGCGAGCGGTCGACCACGGAGCCTGCCGACCCGACCGGCATCGCGGCAGGCTCCGGGCTGCGGGTGAGCAGCACGGCGAGCGCGGCCACGACCAGCAGCGCCAGGGCGGTGACGACCGTGGGGTCGGGGCGGTGCCGGGAGGACTCGGCGACGCGCCGGCCGCCCGGTCGTGGGGTCGCGGCGCTCATCGGGCCACCCGCCGGGTCGGTGCGGCCTGTGCCCCGGCCACCACCAGCGCGAGGGCCTGGACGCCGAGCAGCCAGGGACGCGCGGCGGAGCCCTCGGCGTCCACCGCCTCGTGCCCACCTGGCACCTGCAGCTGCCAGGCGCGCGCGCCGCGGGGCGCGCTGGCCCGGGTGGTGCCGCTCAGCGTGTCCAGGTTGCCTGCCAGCAGCCCGTCCGCGGGAGCGGGCGCGTAGACGAACCCCACCCCGAACGCGGCGAGCCGGTCGACGTCGTCGGCCGTCGGGGCCGTGACCAGGGCACCCACGAGATCGGTGAGCCGGGACTGGTCCTCGGCCGTCGGCAGCACGCTCTCGTCGCCGATCGACAACCACCGGCCGCGCAGCAACAGGTGGTCGAACCCGCGTGCCCGGTCCCCGCGCACGACGAGCACCCCACGATCCGGCTCGGCAAGGGCCGCCTCGGACATGTAGGGCGGCACCGTGGCGGCGGGACCACGGTCGATGGGGCCTGCCGAGCCGGTGACGACCCACCAGCCGAGACCGGCGACCGGGGTGAGGAGGGCCAGCACGACCAGCGCCGCCCCGACCGGCTGGCGCCAGCCGAACGACACCCCGGTGAGGAGGGTGCGCACCCCCGCCCCGGCGATCGCCACCGCGGCGACCAGGGCCGCCTGGGCGAGCAGCAGCGGCAGCCCGAGCCAGACCGGCTGGGAGATCTCGGACGTCGCCGGCGTCACCGCGACGCCGCTGAGCGCCGAGGCCGCGACCAGCCCGAGCACCGCGACGAGCCAGGCTCGCACGACAGGAGCCCGGGTGTCGGGGCGGAGCAGGGCAGCGACCGCCGCCACCAGCACACCCAGCCCGAGCCACCATGGGCCGCCCTGCGCAGCGGGCCGGCCGAAGAGCACGTCGAGCGGGCCGACGGACCGGGTCAGCCCGCGGGCGGGGAGCCCCGCCTCGAGCAACCAGGCGGCGAGCCCGCGGTCGCCCCACACGGCCGCGCTCCACGGCAGCAGCAGCACGAACGCGACGGCCACCGGCACCACGACCGGGCCCCAGACCGCACGCCGGGCCCAGCGGCCGCGCTCCTTGACCAGCCCCGCGGCGAGCACCACGACCGTCAGCGCAGCGGCGAGCAGGAGGCCCAGGGGCGCGAAGGCCGCGAGCAGAGCGAGCCACAGCGCGGTCCGCCACGCCGCACGGACCCGCCGGTCCTGGTCCTCGGAGGGCGCCAGGAACAGCGCGGCGTGGGCCAGCCAGGGCAGCACCAGCGCGGCCACGACCGTGCCGAGGCGGCCCTGCTGCACCGCGCCGGTGAGCACCGGCAGCAGCCCGTAGGCCGCGCCGCCCCAGACGGCCGCCGGCAGCGACCCGGTGGTGCGGCGCAGGAAACGGAAGCCGCCGTACGCCGAGACCGGGACGGCGAGCAGGAACAGCAGGTCCACCACGACCCACGCCTTGGCCAGCAGCACCGTTCCGGCAAGTGCCAGGGGCAGCAGGTAGGGCGCCGCCGGAGCGGACGACCCGGTGCCGAGGTCGTGGACCGAGGCGACGTAGGTGCGCCACCAGTCCATCGCACTGCCGGGCGCGGGGAGCAGCGCTCCGCCGGACAGCATGCCCGAGCCGACGAGGCCGCGGGCCGCGACGAACGCGGCGACCACGAGTACCGCGAAGACGCCGAACACGGGGCTGGACAGCGCGCGGGCGAGCAGGCCGGTGTCCTCGGGGAGGTTCTCTGCCTCCGCGGGGACCGGGCCGGTCTCGGCCGTGCCGCCACGGGAGGCCCGGCGCGCGGCGCTCATGTCGGTGGCCTGGTGGGCGACGGCGGTGGCCAGGTCGCCGACGAAGTCCAGGCCGTGCCGGTAGGGCAGCCACGGCGGCGCGAGCAGGTGCCGCACTTCACGGTGGGAGAGCGTGGCGGCCTGGCGACGTCGGCGGCGTCCGGACCAGACCCGCCAGGGCCGTCCGTAGACCCGCACGACGGCGACCAGCTCGTCGAGCGCCTCGCCGGGCGAGCGGACCAGCAGGAATCCGAGGGCACGCACCAGGCTGCCGAGCACGAGCCGCACCAGCGTGAACGGCAGCAGTGCCGCGGAGCCGTTCACGAGAATGGTGTAGAGCGCGGCCTCCCGCTCGCCGCGGCGGAAGTGCGGTCCCGTCAGCGGAGCCTTGCGGACGCCTCGGTGTGCGGCCTCCACGTGGAAGAGGACGGCGTCGGGGACGACGAGGGTGCGGTGCCCGGCGCGGGCGGCCCGCCAGCCGAAGTCGAGGTCGTTGCCGAACAGCGGCAGCCGGCGGTCGAAGCCGAGCGACTCCAGCACCGAGCGGCGCACCAGCATGCCGGCGGTGTTGACCGCCAGCACCTCGCGCACCTGGTCGTGCTGGCCCTGGTCGTACTCCCCGCGCTCCAGGCCGGTCTCGCGTCGGCCGGTGCCGCTGATCGTGACGCCGACCTCGAGCAGCCGGCGCAGCGAGGGCCACTCGCGCAGCTTGGGCCCGAGCACGTCGACCCCCGGGTCGGTCTCGGCGGCGGCGAGGAGCGTCTCGAGGGCCCGCGGGGTGGGGGCGCTGTCGTCGTGCAGCAGCCAGACCCAGTCGTCGGACCCGTCGCCGGCCGGGCCGTCGGTGGACGCGAGCGCCTCCAGTGCGGCGGTCACGGCGCCGCCGTACGGCGTGCGCGGCGCCAGCTCGCGGACGGCGTCCGCGCCGAGGCGCTCGGCCAGCAGGTCGGTGCTGCCGTCGGTGCTGCCGGTGTCGACCGCCAGCACCCGGTCAGGGGTGCGCGTCTGCTCCGCGAGGCCGTCGAGGACGGCCGGGAGCCACCGCGCCCCCTCGTGGCTCACCAGGAGCGCCGTCACCCTTGCCGTCACGGCGAACCACCCTAGTCACCCGGTGACGGTGGCGAAGAATCCGCGAGACGTCAGGTTGCCCACACGGTCCGGCCGGCGCCCCGCGTCGAGCGCGGGGCGCGGGTCAGACCGCCTGCTTCTTGACTTTGCGGCGCTCGCGCTCGGAGAGGCCACCCCAGATGCCGAACCGCTCGTCGTTGGCGAGTGCGTACTCCAGGCACTCGTCACGCACGTCGCAGGTCAGGCAGACCCGTTTGGCTTCCCTGGTGGAGCCACCTTTTTCCGGAAAGAACGCTTCGGGGTCGGTCTGCGCGCACAGGGCGCGCTCCTGCCAACCGAACTCCTCGGCGCTTCCGTCGAGTACATAAAGCTCTCGCACGGTCTTCGCCCTTTCGACCCGTGAGACCCCCGAGGGCCCCGCTCCCTTACTGTTCCCTCACGCTAGTGCCGAACCGTCCGGAGTGTGACCAAAACGAACAACACTGTGGGAATTACACGCCTGTCGTACACCGGAAGTCAAGCGGAAGTCTGCTATAGGTCCGCCCGCCCGACGAATGTGGCCCGAACGGGCCATCCCCACGAAGGAAACCCTGATGAGCTCCTCCGCCACCGCCCCGTCCCCCGACCGCGTCACCGTGCTCTCCGGTGGGGTGGGCGGCGCCCGCTTCCTGCAAGGCCTGCTGCGCAGGATCGAACGCTCCGGACGGGCCACGGACGTGACCGTCGTGGCCAACACCGCGGACGACATCTGGCTGCACGGCCTCAAGGTCTGTCCCGACCTCGACACCGTCATGTACACCCTAGGTGGCGGCATCGACACCGAGCGCGGGTGGGGGCGCACCGACGAGACCTGGCACGCCAAGGAGGAGCTCGCGGCGTACGGCGTGGAGCCCACCTGGTTCGGCCTCGGCGACCGTGACCTGGCCACCCATCTGGTCCGCACCCAGATGCTGGACGCCGGCTACCCGCTGTCCGCGGTGACCGAGGCGCTGTGCCGCCGCTGGGAACCGGGGGTGCGGCTGCTGCCGATGACCGACGACCGGGTCGAGACGCACGTCGCCATCGACGACGAGAGCGAGCCGTCCGGCCGGCGCGCGGTGCACTTCCAGGAGTACTGGGTGCGGCTGCACGCCGAGGTCGCGGCCCGGGCCGTGGTGCCGGTCGGGATCGACAAGGCGACCCCGGCGCCGGGCGTCGTCGAGGCGCTGACCGAGGCCGACCTGGTGCTGGTGCCGCCGTCGAACCCGATCGTGTCCGTGGGCACGATCCTCGGTGTGGCCGGCATCGGGGACGCCGTGCGCGCCACCTCCGCGCCGGTCGTCGGGCTCTCCCCGATCGTCGCCGGCAGCCACGTCCGCGGCATGGCGGCCCAGCTGTTGGAGGCGGTGGGCGTCGAGGTCTCCGCCGCTGCCGTCGCCGAGCTGTACGGCGCACGCTCCTCCGGCGGGGTGCTCGACGGCTGGCTCGTCGACGAGGCGGACGCCGACGCAGTGGACCGGGTGGAGCGGGCCGGGATCCGTTGCCGCGCCGTACCGCTGATGATGACCGACCACGACGCCACCGCCGCCATGGTCGACGCGGCCTACGAGCTCGCCGGGCTGGCATGAGCGGGGCCGTCACGCTGCTCCCCGTCGAGGGCGTCGGTGAGGTCACCGAGGGCGACGACCTCGCCGCGCTTCTCGTCGACGCCCTCGGTGAGGACGGCCTTCGCGACGGCGACATCCTGGTGGTGACCAGCAAGGTGGTGAGCAAGGCCGAGGGCCGGCGCACCAGCGGCGACAAGGCGGACCTGCTGACCGGGGAGACCGACCGGGTGCTGGCCCGCCGGGGACCCACCTCGATCGTTCGCACCCGGCACGGGCTGGTGCTCGCCGGGGCCGGGATCGACGCCTCCAACACCGAGGCGGGCACGGTGCTGCTCCTCCCGGTGGATCCCGACGGCTCCGCCCGCCGGCTGCGCGAGGAGCTGCTCACACGTACCGGGCACAACGTCGCGGTGGTGGTGAGCGACACGGCCGGCCGGGCCTGGCGCAACGGCCAGACCGACCTGGCGATCGGCGCCGCCGGGCTGGACGTGCTCCACGACTACGCGGGACGCGAGGACGGCTACGGCAACGAGCTCGCGGTGACCGCGCCGGCCGTGGCCGACGAGATCGCCGCCGCGGGCGACCTGGTGAAGGCGAAGCTCGCCCGCCGGCCAGCCGCGGTGCTGCGAGGTCTCGGCGAGCTGGTCCGGGTCGCCGGCGACCACGGGCGGGGTGCCGCGGCGCTCGTCCGCGACGAGTCGGGTGACATGTTCGGGCTGGGTGCCCGGGAGGCGGTGCTGGCCGCCGCGTCGGCGGACCCGTCGCTGCGCCGCGGGTTCGGGGCGATCGCACCTGCCGGGGAGGCGGCCGAGCTCCTGCGGGCGGTGGCGGCCGCGGAGGTCACGGTCTCCGACGGGCGGCTCGTCGTACCGGTCCCTGCCCTGGAGCCGCGGGCGCTGGGCGCCTGGGAGGCGCGGGTGGCGATGGCCGCGTACGCCCTCGGCTGGTCGCAGGACGCCTCCGATCTGGCCACAGTGCTCAGGTTCGCGCCCACCACTCCGTAGACTCATCCCCGCACCCGCCCACCGCCTTCCGAGCCGGAGAAGAACGCCCCCATGGCCAAGCCCAAGGACAAGGACCGCCGCGCGGTCGTCGAGGAGATGCGCCGCGAGCAGCGGCGCACCGAGAAGCGGCGCACCATGACCATCGTCGTGGTCTGCGCCGTGGTGGCGCTCGCGATCATCGCCGTCCCCGGTTATCAGGTGTTCAAGCAGGAGAAGGCCGCCGCGGGCGAGCTCACCTCGATCGGCGTGTCCGCCGACCAGGCCGGCTGCCAGGACATCGTCACCAAGTCCGCCGAGGGCAACAACGACCACCGGCAGGAGGGCAGCACGATCGTCTACCCGGAGGCGCCGCCGGCGTTCGGGCCGCACTACCCCCAGCCGGCCAGCTTCAGCCGCCACTACTACACCGCCGGCGACCGTCCGAGCGTCTCCTACCTCGTGCACAACCTGGAGCACGGCTACAACATCCTCTGGTACGACCAGACGGTGGCCGACGACACCGACCAGCTCGGGGCCGTGAAGGCGATCGCCGCGAAGTTCGAGGGCAAGAAGCTCACCGACAAGTTCATCGCCGCCCCGTGGACCGACAAGGACGGCAAGGCGTTCCCCGGCGGCGCCCACGTGGCCCTGACCCACTGGTCGATGGGCGAGAACCCCCAGGACAACAAGCAGATCGGGATCTGGAAGTACTGCGACGCGCCCAGCGGCGAGGTGGTCAGCCAGTTCGTGAAGGACTACCCCTACACCGACTCGCCCGAGCCCGGAGCGATGTGACGTCGGCCGTGCATGCGTGACCTGGTCTCGCTCTTCCTGATCGGGATCGCCTCGGCCCTGATCCCCCTGGTCAACATCGAGGCCTACTTGGGCGTGCGCGCGGCCGTCGCCTCGGTGTCGGGGATCTGGGTGCTGTCGATGGTCGCCGCCCTCGGGCAGATGCTGGGCAAGGTGGTCTGGTACTACCTGGGGGCCAGCGCGCTGAGCTGGGGCTGGGTGCGCCGGCGCGCCGAGCAGCCCAAGAACGCCGCCCGGCTCGAGCTCTGGCGGGCCCGGACGCACGAGCGGCCGGCCGTCGCGGGGTCTCTCGTGTTCGTCTCCGCGTTCACCGGCTTCCCGCCGTTCGCGGTGCTCTCCGTGCTCGCCGGTCAGCTCCGGATGAGCCTCACGCTGTTCCTCGGGCTCGGCCTGGCCGGCCGGTGGCTACGCTTCGCGGCGGTCCTCGGCGGCGCGGCCTGGCTCAGCGACGCGTTGCGCTGACCGGGACGGTCTCCCCGCACCCGACCCGGCTGCCGGACTCGACCGCGCCCGCGACCCGGGCCTCGTCGCCGACGGTCACCTCCCGCAGCCGGACACCCGCGGCGACGCTGGCGCCCGGGCCGACCACCGAGTCGACCACCTCGGCGCCCTCGGCCACCTCCGCGCCGGCCATCAGCACCGACCCGGAGACGACCGCGCCGGCCCCGACGCTGGCACCCGGCGCGATGCTCGACCCCCCGTCGACGCGTGCGTCGGCGGACACCTCCGCCGCGTCGTCCACCCACGCGGGGCCGGCGGCACGCCGTACGGCGGGGCTGGTGGTCGTGCCGAGGACCAGGTCGCGCGAGGCGGCCACGAGCGCTGCGGGCGTGCCGACGTCACGCCAGTAGGCGTTCTCCACGTAGCCGACGACCACCGCGTCGGCGGCCACCAGGCCAGGGAACGTCTCGCGTTCCACGGACACCACGCGTCCGGCCGGGATGCGGTCCACGACGGAACGCCGGAACACGTAGCACCCGGCGTTGACCTGCCTGGTCACCGGCTGGTCGGACTTCTCCACGAACGCCGTCACCCGCCCGGCGGCGTCGGTGGGGACGCAGCCGAACGGCCGGGCGTCCTCGACCTCCACCAGGTG
This sequence comes from uncultured Actinomycetota bacterium, assembly GCA_963801125.1. Taxonomy (GTDB): domain Bacteria; phylum Actinomycetota; class Actinomycetes; order Propionibacteriales; family Nocardioidaceae; genus Nocardioides_B. The sequence goes on along the minus strand of CAWDDL010000027.1, from coordinate 37,908 downwards.
CAGGGACACCTCGACCTGCCGGCCGCCGCGGGGTGTGTCGAAGTCCGCGAGCTGTGCGCCGAGGTCGTGGCCCGACAGCACGTCACCGTTCAGCACCACGACGGCGCCGTCGGGGTCGTCTCCCAGCACCGCCGACACGTTGCGGATGGCGCCGCCGGTGCCGAGCGGGTCGCTCTCCTGCACGTAGTCCAGCCGGATCCCCCACCGGCTGCCGTCGCCGAGCACCGGCTCGAACAGCTCCGCGCGGTACGACGTGGCGAGCACGACGTGTCCGACCCCTGCGGCGGCGAGCCGGCTGATCTGGTGCTCCAGGAACGGCACTCCGCCGACCTCGAGCAGGTGCTTGGGGCGGTGCGTGGTCAGCGGCAGCAGCCGGGTGCCGAACCCGCCCGCGACGATGACGGCCTCGAGCGGACGCGGGGACCCCGGAGCGGACATGGGCGGCATCCTGCCACTTCCGTACAGTGCCGCCATGGCCTCCCCCTCGACGTTCCCCGCCTTGCTCGCCGACCAGCTGCGCCGCGACGCGGCCCGACCGCTGGTGACGTTCTACGACGACGCCACGGGCGAGCGGGTCGAGCTGTCGGTCACCACCTACGCCAACTGGGTCGCCAAGACAGCGGGGCTCGCGCAGGACGAGCTCGACGTGGAGCGCGGCGCACTGGTGCTCGTGGACCTGCCGACCCACTGGCTCGGAGCGGTGTGGCTCGGGGCCGCCTGGACGCTGGGGCTGCGCGTCACCGACGACCGTGCGCGCGTCGACGAGGCGGACCTGGTGGTGTGCGGGCCGGACTCCGTCGAGGGGCTCGCGCCGGCCGCGGCACGGGTCCCCGTCGTGGCGCTGTCCTTGCGTCCGCTGGGCGCACGGTTCGACGTACCGCTGCCGACGGGGGTGGTCGACTACGGCGCGGTGGTGCTCGGCCAGCCGGACACGTTCGTGCCGTTCGACCCGCCGGAGGGGGACGACGCGGCGTGGTCCGGCCCCGACGGGGACGTCGACCAGGCCGAGCTGCTCGGCGCCGGGGTGCCGGGGCTCGGCGAGGGCGGCAGGCTGCTCACCGACGTGAACCCGTGCGGCCACGACGGGCTGGCCACGCTCGTGGCCCCGCTCGCCGCCGGTGGCGGCGCGGTCTGGGTCCGCCACCCCGACGAGGACTCGTGGGCACGCAGGTACGACGCCGAGCGGGCGAGCGTCGAGCTGCGCGCCTGACTGCTCAGCCGGCGAGGTCGAAGCGGCCGAAGCCGTCGGCCACGAATCGCCGGGGACCGAAGCCGGTCTTCGTCCCGGGCAGCATCCACAGCCGGCCGTTGGCCCGGGCGCGGACCAGGACGTCCGCACGGCCGTCCCCGTCCAGGTCGCCGGTGCCGACCATCCAGTCGTACCTCGTGGCGCCGGTGGCGACCTGCTGGGGGTTCGTGAGCCCCCCGGGGCCGTTTCCCGGGTAGAGCAGCAGCACGCCGTCGGAGCGCTCGAGCAGGCTGTCCGGCGACCCGTCGCGGTCGAACAGGCCCAGGCCGGCCTGCCCCACCGAGGTGATCGCGCGGTGCGCCACGTAGCTGGCCCGGAACCCGTTGGCACCGTTGCTCGGGTAGATCCGCATCGCGCCGCCGGACGGCTGGCCCATCAGGTCCGGGTAGCCGTCGCCGGTGATGTCGCCGACCGCGGCGACGAGCCGCACCGAGGCCCAGCCGGTGCCTGCGACGACCGGGGCGGCGAAGCCGTCGTTGCCGTTGCCGGCCCGGAACAGCATCGAGCCGGTCGAGGCCTGGCGTGTCATCACGTCGCCGGAGCCGTCGCCGTTCCAGTCCCCCACGTTGAGCACCAGGTCGGTGTCGGCGAAGCTGGTGCCGGTCGGCACGATCCCCTCGACCGGCGTGCCGCCACGGTTGGCGAAGACCACCAGACGGCCGTTGGCCCGGCGGCCGACGAGGTCGTTGGCGCCGGTGCCGGCGACCGGGCCGCCGGCGCCGAGGAAGTTCACCTTGCCCAGACCGGGGAACGGTCCGAACCGCCGGGTCAGGCCGCCGCGCCCGTCCCCGGGATAGATGTAGACGCGGTGGTTGCTGCGTACCCGTCCGACCAGGTCGGGGACGCCGTCGTTGGTGACGTCCCCCAGCCCGGTGACGAGGTCGTAGCCGGCCCACGAGCGCGGCAGCGTGACCGGCGTGCCCAGGGACCCCCGGCCGGTGCCCGGCACCAGCAGCAGCCGGCTGCCGTCGCGCACCAGGAGGTCCGCGTTTCCGTCACCGTCGAAGTCGCCCGCACCCGAGGTCGCGGAGTAGGCCCACTGGCCGGCGAGCCTGCGCCCCTTGGCGAAGCCGCCGTTCCCCTTGCCGGGGTAGAGCTTGAGGACCTGGTTGTCCGCGCGCCGTCCGACCACGTCGTTGCGGCCGTCGCCGGTCATGTCGCCGACGGCGACGAGCTGGTCGAGGCGGGAGAACTTCGCGCAGCGACTTCACCGCGGCGCCGTAGTGGCCGGCGCCGTCGCCGGGGTGGACACCGGTGATCCCGGTGGTCGACGACCGGCCGAGCATGTCGGGGACGGAGTCGCCGGTGACGTCAGGCGTGGCGGCCAGCAGGTCGTTGCCCTGCCAGCCCGTCGCGGCGACCCTCGACCCGGCGAAGCCGACCTGTCCGCCGGTGCGGACCACCACGGCGTTTCCGGTCGTCGAGTCACGCACCACCAGGTCCGGCCAGCGGCTGCCCGAGACGTCGGTGCTCTTGGCCCGGCTGGTGAACGGCCGCTGGTCGGACGCGGCCAGCCGGCGGATGGCGGGGATCTGCGCATAGAGGTACTTGCCGGGGCAGGCGGTCTTCCCGACGTCGCGGTGCCCGTTGATGGCGGGAAGCCAGCGGTCGTGCACCCACTGACGTGTCGACCCGGCGGCGACGCCGTGCAGGCCGAGCTTCCAGGCGAACAGCCGCCCGTAGGCGTCGAGCAGCGCCTGGGTCGGTCGGGCGGTCTCGAAGTTGCCGATCGAGGACATCGCGAACGAGACCTCGTTGTAGTTGAGCGTGTGCGCCCCCACGACGGGGCGGTCCACGCCGCCGTACCGGCCCTCCCAGATCCGGCCGAACCGGTCGACGAGGAAGTTGTAGCCGATGTCGCTCCAGTGGCGGGACTCGGTGTGGTAGGCGTAGATGCCGCGGATGATCGAGGGCACCTGGGTCGCGGTGTAGCCGTTGGCGTTCACCGTGTGGTGCACGAAGCCGGCGTGGACCTCGCTGTAGCGCAGCGAGCTCTTGTCGCGCATCCGCTCGTCGGCGCCCCACTGGGCGCGTGAGTAGATCTGCGGGCGCGGGGTCACGTCGGCCGGGGTGCCGACGAGGGCAGCGCCGGGCTGTCGGGGGGTCGTGGGCTCGGGTCGTGGGCGTCGGGTCGTGGGCGTCGGGTCGTGGGCGTCGGGTCCGAGGCGTCGTCGGCGGTGTTCGCCGAGGCAAGCCGCGCGGTGTCGATCGCCGGTTCCTCGCGACGGGCCTGCACCGTCGCGCCGGGGTCGACGAGCGCCAGGCTCATCCCGTCCGGGAGCGGCTGACCGTCGGAGGTCACGGCCCGGACCTGGACGTCGTCCACGGCTCCCACGACAACGGGGTCGGTGCCGTTGCGGGCGTGCCGGGCCTCGTCGCTGCCCGGGTCGGGACCGTGGTCGGCGTCGTACGGCAGCTCCTGCCAGTCCGACCAGGCGCCGTCCTGCAGGCTGCGCACCGACACCGTGATGTCGTCCTCGGCGACCCGGTCACGGTGGTCCCAGGTGACCCCGACCGTCGCGTAGCCGTGCACCGGCTTCGGCACGGTGCGCACCGTGCCGGCAGTCCGGCCGACTCGCTGCGCGGCTGCCGTCTTGGTGGCACGCTGGACCGGCACCCCATGGTCGTCGGTGATCGGCACCTCGGTGACGGTCGGTACGACGGGCTCGGCAGCCACCAGCGAGCCCGTGGACCGGTCCGGACCCGAGGCGCCACTCGCCTGTCGAGCCGGCGCCTGCGCGGGCGGAGCCACGATCTCCAGGTCGATGACCCCCGCCGCAGGAGCCGCCACGGCCACGACCACCGCGCACGCCAGAGCCTGCTGACAGAGCAGGACGAAACGGCTGCGTCGGTGGCTCATTGTTGGTGCGACTCCCAGGCTGACATGTCACAGGCGTACCAAATGTCACATCCGCCACAGGGCGCCGCAATAGGTTCGGTTTAACTACAAACTTGTAATTCGTTCGGGAGCGATTCCCCAAGCCTGCAAGGGTTTTCGTCGACGTGCCCCCGAGGAGGTCAGATGTCGGCGCCGAGCTCGTCGTCGTCCTGCTCGTCGTCCGCGTCCTCCGAGTTGACGTCGTCCTCGTCCTCGTCGTAGTGCAGGTACTTGATGCCCTCGTCGGTGGGGCCGTCGAACCCGAGGTGGCCCTTCTCGAGCACCAGCACGCGGTCGCACATCTTGCGTACGGAGGCCGGCGCGTGGCTGACGTAGAACAGCGTCCGCCCGTCGTCCTTGATCTCTTGCATCCGCGCCAGGCACTTCTTCTTGAACGGCCGGTCCCCGACCGCGAGCACCTCGTCGACGAGGAAGATGTCGGAGTCGGTGTGCACGGCCACCGCGAACCCGAGCCGGGCGAACATGCCCGAGGAGTAGTGACCCACGGCGATGTCGAGGAACTTGCCGATGTCGGCGAACTCCACGATCGCGTCGAACTTCCGCTTGGTCTCCTTCTCGGTCATCCCGAGGATCGCCGCATTGAGGTAGACGTTCTCGCGCCCGGTGAGCTGCGGGTGGAACCCGGCTCCGGTGGCGATCAGCCCCGCGATCCGGCCGCGGGTGAGGACCTTGCCGGAGTCGGGCCGCATCACCCCGTTGACCAGCTTGAGCAGGGTGCTCTTGCCGGAGCCGTTGAGACCCATCAGCCCGATCGACTCGCCCTGCTCGACCTTGAAGGAGACGTCGTTGACTGCGAGGAAGCGGTCGCTCAGGTCGTGACCTCGCAGCATCGCGATGGACATCTGCTTCAGCGTCCGGTGGTAGCGCATCGTGAACTCTTTGGAGACGTTCTCGACGACGATCGAATCAGCCACTACAGACGCTCCGGGAACTTGTTCTCGAGCCGGGTGAACACCATCTGCGCGAAGACGAGGAACACCAGGCAGGCCCCGAGCTGGATCAGCCCGCGCGTGAACAGGTGGTCGGGCATTTGCTCCCGCGCGGTGGCCGCGGGGTCCGTGGTCACGGTCGTCCAGAAGCACCGCTGCAGCAGCAGCACGCCCTCGGCGATCGGGTTGGCCAGGTAGAGACCGACGAAGTTCTCGCCGAACCGGTCCGCGACCCTGGTGAACGGGTAGAGCATCGGCACACCGAAGTGGATGAACGCGGTGAGCGTCTGCACGACGTTGGAGAAGTCGCGGAAGAACACGTTCGCGGCGCTGAACAGCAGGGCGAGCGCGGTGCCCATCACCGTGATGATGGCCAGCCCCAGCGCCCCGGCGGCGAAGCCGGTGGCGTCGGGGTGCCAGCCGATGAACAGCGCCGCGACGACGAGGATCAGCATCTGCGGGATGGTGTGGTAGGCGGACACCAGCATCGAGGCGACCGGGAACATCTCCCGCGGCATCGCCATCTTCTTGACGATCGCGCGGTTGCGCACGATCGACCGGGTGCCGGCGGTGAACGTCTCGGTGAAGTAGTGGACGACGACCATGCCGGCGAACAGGTGGATGCCGAAGTACTCGATGCCGCGGTCCAGTCCCAGCACCATGCCGATCACGAAGTAGTACATGAGGAAGCGCACGCCGGGCTGGACGTAGGACCAGATCAGGCCGAGGAAGGAGCCCTGGTAGCGCGCGCTGAGCTCGCGCTTGACGAGCAGCTTCAGGACGTAGCGCTTCTTGAAGACGTCGAGCAGTCCGCCGCTGGGCGCCGGGGGCGCCAGCGGGGCTTCCGGCACGTCGGGGGGGCCGGCGGTCGCCGTGGCAGGCCCGGTCATCGGGTTCCGCCACCGTCCGACGCGAACGTCTTGCTCCAGCGCTCCGGCGAGGTGATGTCGTCGAGCGAGTCCCGGTAGGTCTGGGCGAGCTGCGGCCACTCGCGGTAGAGCCGCTGGTGGATCTCCACGGTGCGCTTGAGCAGGTCGCGGAACTCCTCCTTGTCACGCTTGTGCCACGCCGCGCTGGTGCCGTCGGGCATCGAGACGACGACCGAGTCGAACTGCGCGATCATCCACCACTTGGCGTCCATCGCGGCCAGCCATGCCTCGGGGTGACGCTCGGCCAGGTCGCGGATCGGCAGCGTCTGCCGCACCGCGCTGGTGGCGGCGGCCACCAGCTGTCCGATCCTGCCCTTCGGCGTGGTCGGGTCCTGACCGCGTTTGGGCGGCTTCTCGCGGCGCACCGGCGGGAACGCCTCGGGGTCCGGCGAGGTCTGGGCGTCGGCGTACTGCTTGCGCTTCGCCTGCAGCTCGGGGAGCTTCGTGCGCAGCTCGCCGTGCAGCTGGTCGGGCCCGGCCAGGACGTCCTCGAGGGCCAGGTGACGCAGCTCCGCGGTGGAGTACTGCAGCGCGAACAGGTGCTTGATCTGGTGGTTGAAGCTCTCGCGCACCACCCGTCCCCCGTGCTCGTAGGGCGAGTGCAGCAGCGCAGCGATCGTGCGGTTCCGCTGGTGGAAGTAGGACTGCCAGTCGAGAGCGTCGTTCTTGTCCGTCCACGGCACGTGCCAGACCGCCGCGCCGGGCAGGGTCACGGTGGGGAACCCGTGGCGGCCGGCCCGCACGCCGAACTCCGAGTCGTCCCACTTGATGAAGATCGGCAGGCTGAGCCCGACGGTGCGCAGCGCCTCGGTCGGGATCAGGCACATGAACCAGCCGTTGAAGTCGACGTCGATGCGCCGGTGCAGCCAGCGCGAGCTGCGCAGGTTGCGGCCGGCGAAGTCCCAGTCGTTCTCGACCGTCGGCGGCGACTGCCACCAGAACCGGTACTGGTTGATGATCTCGCCGAAGCTGTGCAGCCGCGCCTTGGAGTAGAGGCTGAACATGTGCCCGCCGACGATGGTCGGCTTGCGGCACAGGTCCCCGAAGGTCACCGCGCGCACGATGCTCTCCGGCTCGCAGACCACGTCGTCGTCCATGCACATCATGTACGTCGAGCGCCCGGCTTCGAGCGTCTCGTACTGGGAGCGGGCGTAGCCGCCGGAGCCCCCCATGTTGTCCTGCGTGATCACTCGGAGCTTGTCGCCCAGGGCTCCCTCGGCCCGGACGAAGCCCGGATCGTCGGAGACGAGCTGCTTGCCCTGGTCGACCACGATCACCTCGTCGAGGACCGCGTGCACGTCCTCGTCGGAGCCGATCTGGGTGAGCAGCTTCGCGCAGAAGTCGGGGCGGTTCATCGTGGTGATGCCGATCGTGACCGATCCGGTCGCGGCCCGTTCGGCCGGCACGTCGGCGACCCAGGTCGCCTCCTCCAGCACGGCGCCCGTGGGACCGGCGACGATGTCGAACCAGTACCAGCCGCCGTCTCCGAACGGAGTGAGCGACAGGTCGAAGCGGAAGTCCTCGGCGGCTTCCCCGGACGTGCTGGCCGCATCGACGCGCTGCGCACGGCCGTTCGGCATCGAGCGGTAGACGATGACGGTGGCGTCGGCGCCGGTCACCCGGACGTTGAGGGTGACCTCCTCGACGACGGTCCACCTCCGCCAGTAGCTCGCCGCGAAGCCGTTGAAGTAGGTGCCGAACGAGATCCGTTGGTTCTGCGGCACGGCGTAGCGGTGCCGGCCGAGCACGGCGTGCGGGTCCGGCTCGATCTCCGCGACCGGGTCGGACGGCGGGATCTTCCCGCGGGCGGCGGGGGTCAGCCCGGACTTGTCGACGTCGAGCACGGGTCGGTCCGGGTCGACGTAGAGCGGCAGCACGTCGGTGTCCCGGTCGACCGGGAGCACGACGCGCTGCAGGACGCGTCGTACCGTCGGCTCACCGTGGGTCGCTGGGTTGGTGCTCACTCGTCGACGCCTCCGCTCTCCAGGGCCGTACCCGACTCGAAGTGGGGCTTCAGCTTGTTCTCGAACATGCTCAGTGCCGAGCCGATGGCCATGTGCATGTCGAGGTACTTGTAGGTGCCGAGCCGGCCGCCGAACAGCACGTCGGGCTCTGATCTGGCCAGCTCGCGGTACTTCAGCAGCTTCTCGCGGTCCTCGGCGGTGTTGATCGGGTAGTAGGGCTCGTCGCCCTCCTCCGCGAACCGCGAGTACTCGTGCACGATCACCGACTTGCCGGGCAGGTAGGTGCGCTCGGGGTGGAAGTGCTTGAACTCGTGGATCCGCGTGTAGGGGACGTCCTCGTCGTTGTAGTTCATCACCGACGTGCCCTGGAAGTCGTCGACGTCGACGACCTCGCGTTCCAGGTCGACGGTGCGCCACGAGAGCTTGCCCTCGCAGTTGCCGAAGTACTCGTCGACCGGCCCGGTGTAGACGATCGGCACCTTGCCCTTGAACTCGTCGGCGATGTCGAAGAAGTCGGTGTCGAGGCGCACCTCGATGTGGGGGTGGTCTGCCATCCGCTCCAGCCAGGCGGTGTAGCCGTCGACCGGCAGACCCTCGTAGGTGTCGTTGAAGTAGCGGTTGTTGAAGTCGTAGCGGACCGGGAGCCGGGTGATGATGTCCGGGCTCAGCTGCTTGGGGTCGGTCTGCCACTGCTTGGCGGTGTAGCCCTTGACGAACGCCTCGTAGAGCGGGCGGCCGATCAGCGAGATGGCCTTCTCCTCGAGGTTCGACGCCTCGGAGGTCTCGATCTCACTGGCCTGCTCGGCGATCAGCGCGCGCGCCTCCGCCGGCGTGTGGGAGCGACCGAAGAACTGGTTGATCAGCCCGAGGTTCATCGGGAACGAGTAGACCTGGTCCTGGTACTTCGCGAACACCCGGTGCTGATAGCCGGTGAACTCGGTGAACCGCGTGACGTAGTCCCACACCTTCTTGTTCGAGGTGTGGAACAGGTGGGCGCCGTAGACGTGCACCTCGATCCCGGTCTCCGGGTCCACCTCGCTGTAGGCGTTGCCGCCGAGGTGGTGCCGCCGCTCGATCACCAGCACCTTGAGCCCCAGCTCGTTGGCACAGCGTTCGGCGATCGTCAGCCCGAAGAAGCCGGATCCGACGACTACGAGGTCAGCGTTCAACTCAGGCTCCTGATGATTGGGGCTCCTCGATGGTGGGCTCCCGTGGCGTGGGGCGGCTGCACAGTCTATCGACCGGACCCGTTCGTCCCGCGGCCCCGGTGGTTGGCGATGAGCGCACGGTAGGCCACCCGGCGCAGACCTTCGGGCACCAGGCGGTAGCCGCCGCGGACCGTGACGTTGCGCAGGTACTGCGCGCGCGTGGTGATGCCGAGGTCGCGGAACCGGCGCTGGAGGGCGAGCTCGGACCGCAGCAGCCGCCTCCCGCCGCGGCGGGCATAGGCCCCGGCCCCGACCCGGTAGCAGACCAGGGGATCCGCGAGGTTGGCCGGCCGCGCTCCCCCCTCCACCATCCGGGTGAAGAGCAGGTAGTCCTCCATCAGCGCCATGTCGGTGTAGCCGCCGGCCGCGTGCACCGCCGAGCGCCGGTACACGACCGTGGGGTGGTTGAACGGGTCGCGGAAGCGGATCACCCGGCGGATCTCGTCGGGGTCGGTCGGCGGGGTGCGCCGGCCGACCACGTCCTCGGCCGAGGCGTGGAACTCCAGCAGTCCGGACCCGACGATGTCCGCGCCGGCCTCGATGACCGGGAGCTGTTTCTCGAAGCGGTCGGGCAGGCTGACGTCGTCGGCGTCCATCCGCGCCACGATCTCGTGGCTGCAGGTCTCGAGTCCGCGGTCGAGCGCCGGACCGAGGCCGACGTTGGCGTCCATCACCACGTGCCGGACCGGAACCGGGCTGGTGGCAGCGAGGTCGGCGATGGTGTCGGCGAGCTCGGGCGGCACCGGGCCGTCCTGGACGAGCACCACCTCCGCCGGTGGGCGGGTCTGCGCGTCCACGGTCGAGGTGAACGCCTCGCGCAGGAAGTCGGGGTCGTCGCCGGCGTAGGTCGAGATCAGCACGCTGAACGGCTGGCCGGGCGCGAGCACCTCGCCGGTCGAGCCGGCCGGGCCGGGCAGCCAGCCGGCGTCGGCGAGCACGGCGGCGTTGTCGCGGGGCGCGGCCCGCAGCCCGCTCGCCAGCCCGCGGCGCAGCGCACGACGCAGGGTGGACCTGTCGGAGGAGGCCCGGAACGTCCGCGCCCAGCGGCGCAGGGTCGAGGCGCCGTAGAGGGCCTTCTCCGTCGGCGTGAGCCCGTGGCTGCGGGTGAACAGCCAGGTCTTGTTGCGGACCTCGAAGAAGAACCGCTCCCCCGGGTCGGCGTCGGTCGAGCCGAACACCTTGGTCTTGTGCACCACCACGCTGTCGGGGCAGTACAGGCCGACGTTGCCGCGGATCAGCCGGGTGGAGTACTCGAAGTCGTCGTTCCACAAGAAATAGTCCGCGACGGGCAGTCCGCGCTCACGCACCACGTCGGCGTCGCACATGATCGAGACGAACGACGCGGAGCGGATCGGGACACAGCCCACCTCCTCCGCGGCGTCGATCTCGCGCCGGGACGCGCCGGGCTTGCGACGCGGAGTGTTCATCGGATGGTCGCGCCCGTCGGTCCAGACCACCCGGCTCGCCAGCACCGCCGGCCGGCGGTCGGCACCGTACGTCTCCCACGCCCGCACGAGCCCCTCGGCCGCGGTCGGCGTCGGCACCGTGTCGTCGTCGAGCAGCCAGACCAGGTCCGGGTCGTGCGTGAGGGCACGCTCCACCCCGACCGCGAACCCCCCGGCACCGCCGGTGTTCTCGGTCAGGTGCAGCACGTCGAGGTGTCCGTAACGGTCCGCGAGCAGGTCCGTCGTACCGTCGGTGGAGGCGTTGTCGACCACCACCACCTCGGTGGCCGGATGGGTCTGGGCGGCGAGCGCGGCGAGGGACTCCTCGAGGAGGTCGCGCCGGTTCCACGTCACCACGACAGCGACCACCCGGACGTTCACCCGAGCGACCCTACCCATCCCCGCCGGACGGGGAACGGTGACCTCCGCCGCACTCAGCAGGCCGAGGAGAGGTCGTCTGCGGCGTTGGCGGCGTAGCCATCGGAGATGTTGCCGATCGAGCCACCGACCGTGGAGTCGTGTGCCGCCTTGGTGAAGCCCTTGCGCTTCTTGGCCTGAGCCGGGGCGCTCCCGTCGTCCTTGCTCTCGGACCGCTCGATCGCCTTGTCCACCATGCGGTGGATCTTGTCGATGTCGGGGGCGCCGGTGTTGATCGCCGGCGGCACGAACGAGACGGTGGCGAGCGGCTTGGCCCGCGCCTTCAGGGCCAGCTCCGCGAAGCGGCCGAGCTCGGAGGCCGGGAGGTCGGTGGTGATCAGCTCGGTGCTCGCGGCGGCGATCTTCTCGAACTTGGTGATCACGGTGCGCGGGGAGAGCTGCTGCAGCATCGCGTTCATCACGCACTTCTGCCGGGCCATCCGCGAGTAGTCGTCGGCGCTCTCCCGCGAGCGGGCGAACCAGAGCGTCTGGAAGCCGTTGAGCCGCTGCACGCCGGGCTCGATGTAGCCGGTCACCGGCCCGCCGACACCGCCGATCGGGATCCGGTCGCGCACGTTGAGCTCGAGACCGCCGACGGCCTGCACCAGGCTGCGGAAGCCCTGCAGGTTCACCATGGCGTAGTAGTTGATCTTCAGGCCGGTGATCCCCTCGACGCCCTCGATCGTCGCCTCGACGCCGGGGTTCGCGTCGCCCGCGAACAGGTCCTCGTGGTCCGCCGCCCAGGTCGCGAGGCTGTTGAGCTCGCAACCCTCGCAGTCGTAGCCGTCGGGGAACTGCCCGGCCATCACCGAGCCCTCCTCGAACGGGAAGTTCGTCATGTTGCGGGGCAGACCGAACAGGATGGCCCGGCCGGTCTCCTGGTCGATGCTCGCGACGGAGAGGCTGTCGGGACGCAGGCCCCAGCGGTCCGCGCCGGAGTCACCGCCGAGCAGCAGCACGTTGTAGCGGCCGTGGGTGGCCGCCGTCGCCTGGCCGTCGCCGAACATCGTGGCGATGAACGTGCGCTGCACGGCCACCACGTGCGAGGCGAACAGCAGCGACCCGGCGACGGAGAAGGCCAGCACGGAGTTGAGGCCGACCACCGCGAGCCGCTGCTTCTGCAGCAGCTCGAGCGGCTGCCCGAGCCGCCAGGCGTCGAAGAACAGCACGGCCCAGCCGACGGCGACCGCGCACAGCGCCAGCCGCAGCACGCCCAGCATGAAGGTGCTGCTCGCCAGGAAGAAGATGAGCCCGTGCCACATCAGCCCGGCCAGCACCACGAGCACGGCTGCGGCGACCAGGCCGAACCAGGCGCGCAGGGCGATCCGGCCCAGCTTGCGGTTCCCGGCGACCAGCTGCGCGGAGCCGGGGAGCACCAGCGTCATCAGCAAGAGCGCGACCGCACGGCGGAACCGGACCCGGGCGGCGTCGTGGTCACCGAATCGCGGCGCGTGGGGCTGCGGGGACATACGTGTTCAGGCCTTTCGGGACGGCGACGACGTCCCAGTATCACCAGTCACACCTGCCACAGCCGTGACGCCGCGCCGGGCGACCCGCCGGCGAGGGGTCAGGAGGGTGAGTCGCCTCGGCCCTGCTCGATCTCGGCCCTGCGGGCGAGCCGGTGGGCGCGGCGGATCTTCGCCTCGCGTTCGCGGCGGATCTCGTCGGGCGTCTCGGTGAGCAGCCCGGGGATCTCCCGCGGGCGGCCCCCCTCGTCGATCGCGACGAAGACCAGGTACGCCGAGGCCACGTGCACCGGCTCACGGCCGACCTCGTTCCAGCGCTCGGACTCCACCCGCACCCCGATCTCCATCGAGGTGCGGCCGGCCCAGTTGACCTGGCCCATCGCCCGGATGATGTCCCCGACGTGCACCGGGTGCAGGAACGCCATCTCGTCCATCGCGGCGGTCACCGCCGGGCCGCCGCTGTGCCGCTGCGCGACCGCGCCGGCGGTCGAGTCGACCAGCCGCATGACCGTGCCGCCGTGGACGTTGCCGAGCAGGTTGACGTGGCCCTGGTCGGCGAGCAGCGAGAGCGAGGTCCGGGCGTGGGCGACGGGGAGCCGCTCTGGGGTCATGCGCCGCACGGTAGCGTTTTGGCATGGCAGACCGTCCCTCGGGTCGCTCGGACGAGCCCGACTACAACTGGCTCTACGGCGGCAAGGGCTCCCGGGGGGAGCGCCCCGACCGCGGCACCGGCGACCCCGAGCCCACCCGGGTCCTGCCGACGATGAAGCGGCCGTCGGAGGCGGACCGGGCCGGCTCCGCCACTGCGCCGCGCCGCGACCCGGCGCCCGGGGGCCCGGGTGGTCCGTCCTCCCCGCGCCGGCCGGTGCCGACCCCGCCGCCGGCGCGCCCGGGCCGCCGGTTCCGCTGGGGCTGGGTGAAGCTGGCGCTACTGCTGTGGGTCGTGTTCCTGGTCGCCGTGCCGATGTGGGCCTGGTCGCAGATCGACAAGGTGAAGGCCGATCCCGGTGGCGACCGGCCCGGGAACCAGCCGGGCACGACGTACCTCCTCGTCGGCAGCGACAGCCGCGAAGGGCTCACCCGCAAGCAGCAGCTCGACCTCGGCACCGGCAAGGGCGAGGGCCGGCGCACGGACACGATCATGCTGCTGCACACCGGCGACGGGCCGAACCTGCTGATGTCCATCCCCCGCGACAGCCTGGTGCCGGTGCCCGGGCACGGCACCACGAAGATCAACGCGGCCTTCGCGTACGGCGGCCCGAAGCTGCTCGTGCAGACGATCGAGGACGCCACGGGCATCCGCGTCGACGACTACGTCGAGATCGGGTTCGGTGGCTTCGTCAACGTGGTCGACGCCGTCGGCGGGATCGAGATCTGCCCCAAGACGGCGATGAAGGACCCGCTGGCCAACCTCGACATCAAGAAGGGCTGCCAGGACGTCGACGGCAAGGTCGCCCTCGGCTACGCACGCTCGCGCCACACGTCGGGACTCGGCGACATCGACCGGGCCCGCCATCAGCGCGAGGTGGTCAGCGCGGTCGGGCACAAGGCGGCCTCGCCGTGGTCGGTGGTCAACCCGGTGCGCTACTTCCGCCTGGCCAGCGCCGGCAAGGACTCGCTCCGGGTGGGCAAGGACACCTCCATGTTCGCGACCCTGCGGTTCGCGTGGGCGATGACCCGCGTCGACGGCAAGGCCGGGCTCACCTGCGGGGTGCCCATCGCCGACCTGGCCGTGCACTGGGACACCGAGCGGGCGAAGAAGCTGTTCAACCTGATCCAGGAGGACCGGACCGGAGAGGTCTCGAAGAACCTCTGCGGGGCTTCGGGCCTGAGGAACCAGTGAGCCCGTCGTACGAGACCTTGGACTGGACGGTCGAGGACCGCGTGCTGACCCTGACCCTGGACCGGCCCGACCAGCTGAACGCCTTCACGGTCACCATGGCCGAGGAGCTCGTGGCCGCGTTCGAGCGGGCCTCGACCGACGACGACGTGGCCGCCATCGTGGTCACGGGCCGGGGCCGGGCGTTCTGCGCCGGGATGGATCTCTCCGCGGACGGCAACGTGTTCGGTCTCGACGAGTCGCTCGAGCCCACGCTGGCGGACCTGCACGAGCGGCTCGACGACCCCGAGATCGTCGCCGGCGTCCGCGACACGGGAGGCCGGGTCGCCCTGGCGATCTATGCCTGCACCAAGCCGGTCATCGCCGCGATCAACGGTGCGGCCGTCGGCATCGGCGCGACCATGACGTTGCCGATGGACGTCCGGATGGCCTCGGAACGGGCACGGATCGGCTTCGTGTTCGGCCGTCTCGGCATCGTGCCCGAGGCCTGCTCGACCTGGTTCCTGCCGCGGATCGTCGGCATCTCCCGGGCGCTCGAGTGGGTCTACTCGGCGGACATCATGAGCGCACAGGAGGCCCACGAGGGCGGGCTGGTCCGCTCGGTGCACCCCGACGACGACCTGCTGGACGCCGCCCGGCAGCTGGCCCGCACGTTCGTCGCCGGCCGCTCCCCCGTCGCCACCGCGCTGGCGCGGCAGATGATGTACCGCAACTCGGCACAGCCGCACCCGCTCGAGGCGCACCGGGTCGACTCGCTCGCGATGTTCTACACCAGCACCGGCGACGGCAAGGAGGGCGTCGCGGCGTTCCGCGAGAAGCGCGACCCGGACTTCACGGGGCGGGCGTCGCAGCTACCGCCGTTCCACCCCTGGCAGGACTGATCCGGGGCAGCCAGCGGACCAGCGCGAAGGTCTCGGTGTTCGAGCCGTAGGCCAGCAGCGCCAGGAACACCCCGTACACCGGCAGGTGCCCGACCAGCTCCGCCTGGCCGAAGAGCGCCAGCGTGGCGTTGAACGGCACCATCGCGACCAGAACGGCGACCTGCGGGAGCGCCCCGGAGAGGACGAGCAGCCCGAAGAGCAGCTCGATGGAGCCGGCGACGACCACGAAGGTCTCCGGGGCCAGGTGGATCCCGGCCATCCCGAACACGTCCAGGGCCGGGAACTCCTCCAGCGTGTGCACCGCCATCACCGGGTTGGTGAACTTCTCGGTGAACGCCAGCGCGATCAGCGCGACCCCGACGCCGACCCTGAGCAGCAGCAAGGCCTGCCGGGTGCGTGCCGCGTCGTGGGCGACCGCGCCGAAGCGGTCGGCACCAGGAGGCAGCACGACCAGGAACGCGGCGACCGCCGCGAGATTCGCGCACTCCAGCAGCGCCATCGGTCCGCTTACCACGCCGAGCACCGGCCCGAGCGCGAGCACCAGGGCCGCCGCCGGCCGGAGCCGCACTCCGGTCACCAGCCACACGCCGAGGGCAGCCTCACCGAGCAGCAGCGCCGACCCGAGCGGCCCCTCCAGGGCGACCGCCGGCGTCACGAACGATCCGGTGGACGCCAGCGCCAGCAGGGCGACGCCGAGGTGGATGCCGAGGATCCGCGGCACCCAGGGCGCCAGCCGGCCGATCGGCTCCAGCACCCCCAGCTCGGGGCGGTCCAGCCGCAGCGCGACCAGTCGCCAGACGACGGTGACGGCCACGACGGCGCCGACGAGGGTCAGGGGGAGCCAGGACAGGAAGAAGCTCCAGTCGCCGCCTCCCGAGGACGGCACGAAC
Organism: uncultured Actinomycetota bacterium; assembly: GCA_963801125.1. GTDB lineage: Bacteria > Actinomycetota > Actinomycetes > Propionibacteriales > Nocardioidaceae > Nocardioides_B. The sequence continues at coordinate 21,791 of CAWDDL010000027.1, read as the reverse complement.
CAGCGTTCGTGGGCGGGGACGAGGGGCAGCTGCGAGAAGGGCATGCCGAAGCTTTCGACGAGGTGCGATCAGGTCGCGACCACCTTCGCACCGCGCACGCCGCCCCACCCGGGGACGACGTCACCGGTGCGCGGGACCAAGGTCCCGCGCTGGAGACGTCAGCGCCCGCGGGTCCGCGACGAGAACGACGCGGCGCTGTGACTGGTGCTCGAGTGCACCTGCACCGACCCGCCGGAGGAACGCCGCGAGCGGTCGCCGCCCTGCGCCTTGCCGCGGGACTTCGACGCTGCGCCGCCCTGACCGCCGGACCGAGACGAGCCTCCGCGAGCACCGGACGGCTGGCTGTTCGCGCCGCCGCGACCCGACCTGCCACGACTGCGGCCGGCGCTGCGGCCGTCGCCGCCGCCACCGCCGGTACCGTTGCCGCCCTGGCGCGAGACGAGCACCGGCTCGCCGTAGGTCCGCTCGCCGGGGGCGATCTCGGTCAGCACCGGGTGGCCGTGCCCCGCGCGGGTGATGGTCGGCTTGATGCCGGCCTTGCGCGTCAGGTCGCGGACGTCGGAGACCTGGGCGTCGAGCATCACGGTGACGACGGTGCCCTCGGCGCCGGCGCGGGCGGTGCGGCCGGAACGGTGCAGGTAGGCCTTGTGCTCCACCGGCGGGTCGGCGTGCACCACGAGGGTGACGTCGTCGACGTGGATGCCGCGGGCGGCGATGTCGGTGGCGACCAGCGTGGTGGCCTGGCCCTCGGAGAACGCTGCGAGGTTGCGGGTGCGGGCGTTCTGCGCGAGGTTGCCGTGCAGCTCCACCGCGGACACGCCGAGCGCGTTGAGCTGGCGGGCCATGTTCTTGGCGCCGTGCTTGGTGCGGGTGAACACCAGCGTGCGGCCGGGGGCCGCGGTGAGGTCGGCGATCACCTTCAGGCGTGAGTCCTTGCCGTCGACGTGCAGCACGTGGTGGGCCATCTTCACCACGGGCGACTTCGCCGAGTCGACGCTGTGCACCACCGGCTCGGTCAGGTAGCGCTTCACCAGCACGTCCACGCCGGCGTCGAGGGTGGCGGAGAACAGCATCCGCTGGCCACGGGCCGGGGTCTTGTCCAGGAGGCGTCGTACGACGGGCAGGAAGCCCAGGTCGGCCATGTGGTCCGCCTCGTCGAGCACGGTGATCTCCACCGCGCCGAGGTCGGCGTGCCCGCTCTGCAGGTGGTCGGCGAGCCGGCCGGGGCAGGCGATCAGGATGTCGACGCCGTTGCGCAGGCCCTGGATCTGCGGGTTGGGCCGCACCCCGCCGAAGACGGTCAGCGTGCGCAGGCCCACCGCCTTGGCCAGCGGCGCGAGCGCCGCCTCGATCTGGGTGGCGAGCTCGCGAGTCGGGGCGAGCACCAGGCCACGCGGCTGCTTGGGCCGGCGCGGGGTGCCGCTGGCCGAGAGCCGGGCCACCATCGGCAGCAGGAAGGCGTAGGTCTTGCCCGAGCCGGTGCGGCCGCGGCCGAGCACGTCCCGGCCGGCCAGCGAGTCGGGCAGCGTGGCGGCCTGGATCGGGAAGGGGGTGGTCACTCCTTGCGCCGCCAGGACGTCGACGACGGCGGCGGGAAGGCCGAGGCCGGCGAACGTCGTCGCGGGGGCAGGGGAGGTGGAACGGGCGCGGTCAGCCGCCATGGGGGTAACTCCGAAAACTCGTGGTGGGTCGTCCTGCCCGGCGCGGAGGTTGCTCCGCGGCGCTCGGTCGGATGACGAGAAGATCGGCCCGAGGCAGAACTGATGGGGCCGTCCTGGTCAAGTCTAGGGGAACGCGCTGGGAACCGTGAATCGGCGGACGTCAGGTGCGGGTGGCACCATGTCCACCATGACCGACCAGACCTTCTCCGGCACGACCTCCGGCAACGCTTCCGCCGAGCACCTCGACGTCACTGAGCGCTGGGCAGCGCACAACTACCACCCCCTCCCGGTGGTGATCAGCTCCGGGAAGGGCGCCTGGGTCACCGACGCCGATGGCAAGCGTTACCTGGACTGCCTGGCCGGCTACTCCGCGCTGAACTTCGGTCACGGGCACCCCAGGCTGCTCGAGGTGGCGCACCGCCAGCTCGACAAGCTGACGCTGACCAGCCGGGCGTTCTACAACGACCAGCTCGGCATGTTCGGCCGTGACCTCGCCGCGCTGACCGGCAAGGACATGGTGCTGCCGATGAACACCGGCGCCGAGGCCGTCGAGACCGCGATCAAGGTCAGCCGCCGCTGGGGATACGAGGTCAAGGGCGTCCCCGACGACTCCGCCACGATCATCGTGATGGACGGCAACTTCCACGGCCGGACCACGACGATCGTGAGCTTCTCCACCGACGAGACCGCCCGCCGCTTCTTCGGGCCGTTCACGCCCGGCTTCAAGGTCGTGCCGTACGGCGACGCGGCCGCGATCCGCGAGGCGATCGACGACACCACGGTGGCCGTGCTGCTCGAGCCGATCCAGGGTGAGGGCGGCGTGATCATCCCGCCCGAGGGCTTCCTGCGCGACGTTCGCGCGGTCTGCGACGAGCACGACGTACTCATGGTGGCCGACGAGATCCAGTCCGGCCTCGCCCGGACGGGACGAACGTTCGCCTGCGACCACGAGAACGTGGTCCCCGACATCTACATCCTGGGCAAGGCACTCGGCGGCGGGATCTACCCGGTCTCCGCGATCGCCGCCGACCACCGGGTCCTCGACGTGGTGACCCCCGGCTCGCACGGCTCCACCTTCGGCGGCAACCCGCTGGCCGCCGCGATCGGCCGCGAAGTGGTCGCCATGCTCGGCACCGGCGAGTTCCAGGAGCGCGCCGCAAAGCTGGGGACGCACCTGCACGAGGGCATCGCCGCACTCGAACGGCACGGTGTGGTCACGGTCCGCACCCGAGGCCTGTGGGCCGGCGTGGACGTGGACCCGGAGGTGGCGAGCGGGCGAGAGCTGTGCGAGCGGCTGATGGCGCGCGGCGTGCTGGCCAAGGACACGCACGGGTCGACGATCCGGCTCGCGCCGCCGTTGGTGGCCGAGGAGTCCGACATCGACTACCTCCTCGACGCCCTGCTCGGCGCCCTGGTCGAGGTCATTCCCTGAGCCGCGGCCACCGGGTCGACGGCGCGGCGTCGACCCGGTGAACTAGGTCCAACGGCCCATCCGCTATCGGCGCGATCACTCCACCCTGGGGAGATGGAGACGACGCCGAGAACCGCCGAGATCGAGATCGCGCTCGAGGAGTTCGACGAGGGCTTCTGGCGCCCAGCGCTCGCCGATCCGTTCGCCACCGCGTCCGGCTCCGGCCGGTACCGGCTGGTCGCCCGGCTCCCCGACGACCCCGACGCGTCGTTCACGGGGTCGCCGTTCCCCATGCCCAGAACCTCGGTGGCGGGGCTGGCCGACGATTCAGACGCCGACGTCGACGCACGCGTACGGCTCGGGGAGATGGACACCGCGCTGACGACCGCGGGATGGCACCACGTGCCGGAGCGAGGACGGCACTGGTGGTCCCTGCGCTACGCGAAGAGTTGAGCTTCTCGCCCCCCGCCACCGTTCCGCACGGGCCGATTTGACCGTTCCGGTCTAGACCAGTTACGTCCTTCAAAAGCGTCGAAACCGGCCCATACCGGGACGGCGGCACGACACGCGGCAACATTTGACTACGAAGACCGACTTGCCTGGATTTGACTACCTCCTGTCAACGGCGGACACCGCCGTCACGTTTCCAGGAGGGGACCCCCCATGAACCGCATTGCTCGCGCTCTCACCGCCCTGATCGTCGCCGCCGGCCTGACCACCGCCGTCGCGGTCACCACCCAGGCGGACGCCTCTTCGGGCAGTGTCGTCGCCGGCAACGGCCACTGGTGCTGCTGACCAAGCGTCGATGCGAGATTCGCTCCGCGCCGACGTCATTGCCGGCAGTGCACCCTGGACGAGTGACCGCTCGCGCACGCACCCGAACCGGCCGAGGCAGCGGCACCTGCGGTAGGCCTGACGGGCGGCATCGATCCTCACCCACCGACTCGAGCAGTGTGGCCAGTTCGAGCCAGAGCTGCGCCGCTTCGCGGTCTGCACCCGACTCCGGTCATGATGTGGACTGCCTGCTTGAACAGGTCCGGCTGCAGTACGCGTGTCGCCGCTGCAGCCGCCGCCTGGCCCTGCAGATTCGCGTGCGTCCGCCGCAAGCATGGGCGCGTCCGCCGGCGCTCGCTCGAACACCGCTTCCGCGCCATCGTGCGGCGCTCGTCCAGATCTCCCGTACATGAGTGCAGCCTCGGCCGAGCGCGAGTTCGTTCCGAAGCTGGTCGATCCGGCCCGCGCCCGGAGTAGGCCATCTGTTCGCGCGCCGCCGAGAGATTGGCCACCGCCTCCGCGAGTTCGGGCGGGTCGAGTTGCATTTGCATGATCCCGAGCTGTGACCGGAGACGTGCCAGATTGCGGCCATCCGCACTTCTCTCCCAGAAGAGACAAGGCCTTGGAAGCAAGGGCCACCGCGCCGTCCACCTGCGCCGGCCTCGAGCTCCATCATCGAGGCGTTCCAGTAGGCCGACGCCCGGCTCCGGGGAGAGCCTGACGTCTCGGCCACCTCGATCGCTTCCTGCGACAGAGGTGTGTAGCATGCCGCGATGTCGCCCCGCTCGTGATAGGCCGCCGCAATCGTGACGGTGAGCTGGATGGCCTCATCTCCGCCGGCCAGCCCCTGATCGGTTACAGCCTTGAGCAACTGCTCGCCCACACTTATGGCGCGCCCGAGATCACCCCACTCGCGGTAGCAGCGGCTCAATGCGATTCCGCAGCCCAGGGCAAACTCCCCTGTGGGGCTCGAGGCCAGGAGACCTTCGTAGGCCTCGACCGCGTCCTCGAGCTGGCCGAGCGCTTCGAGCGCTCGGCCGCGCAGGAACTGCAGTCGCTCCTGGAAGGTCGCGGCCACGTCCGGGTCGGCAAGCAGTCGCTCGGCCTGGGCGAGGGCGTCGGCGGCATCGCCGAGCTCGAGCGACAGGGCGACGAAGTCGACCGACAGGCGGGTCTCCTGCGAGTCCACGGCGGGGGGACCGTCGAGCAGCTCGCCGACCGGCACGCCGAGGCGCACCGAGAAGGCATCGAGCACCCTGGGGTCGGGGCGGCGACGGCCGGCCTCGATGCGGGAGACGTAGCTGACCGTCACCTCGGGAGCTCCGAGCTGGGTCTGCGTCATCCCCGCAGCGAGTCGAGCCGCCTTGATTCGAGCACCCAGCTCGGTCAACGAGACTGACTGCAGCAGCGATACCTGGTGCGCGTCCACGTCGGCCATTGTGCACGCCGTGAATGCCGAATCTTGGCAAATCGGAAAATAGCCCAGATCGCCCGGGCCCCGAACTCAGGCGGTCAACCTGGTCACCGAATGGTCAAATTTGGACAAACTGGCACCCGCGGACCGCCCATGTGCTCCTACTCTGAATCAGACAGCGGCCCGCATCGAGGGCCGGCGTTTGTTCGCTCGCTGCCCCGCCGGGGCGGCTAGGACGGAGATGGCGATGCTGGTGTGGCGCGGTGTCCTCGCGGTCGGCCTCGGCTGCGGCATCGTCTCCCTCGCTGTTGCCCACGCGTCGGTCCCGGTGGCCTTCACGGCACCCCCCGTCACGGCGGCCTTCCTCTGGGGCACGATGTCGCTGAGCCGGTCCCGGAAGGCTTCGCTGTTTCGTCGCGGCCCGGGCCGGCGGTCCGAGTCGGGCGAGGTCGGAGACGCGGCGCTGCTTGCGTCCCGGGCGCGACAGGCGCTTCGCGCAGGCAGTTCGCCGACGTTGCTCTCCGTGCGACTGGTCGGACTCGACGACGTGGGAGACACCCTCGGGCACCCGGCTCGTCGAGCGCTGCTCGCCGAAGCCGGCCGCCGGATCAGCGGGTTCCTGGGGAACACGGACGTCGCTGCCCGGTTGGACTCGGACGAGTTCGCCGTACTGCTTCCGCAAAGTGGTCCCGAGCAGGGCGCGGAGATCGCCGAGCAGATCCGGCTGCGGCTGCGCGAGCCGATGACCGTCGCCGGGGTGTCGGTGGTGCCCTCCGCCAGCATCGGCGTGGCCACGGACGCCACCGGTTTCGACGAGCTGCTCCGCAGCGCCAAGCTGGCCATGCACCAGGCGATGAGCGAGGGCGGCGACCGCGTCCGCATGTACTCGCACCAGCTGCTCCACGGCGCACGCCAACGGCTCAGTATCGAGCGCGACCTGCGCGAAGCGGTCGCGGTCGGCCAGCTCTGCGCGTACTTCCAGCCGATCGTGGACACCCGGTCGGGCCGGGTGCGCTCGGTCGAGGCACTGGTCCGCTGGAACCACCCGACCCTCGGGCTGCTGACCCCGCCCCAGTTCCTGGGAGCGGCGGAGCAGGCCGGTCTGATGGTGGACATCGGTCGTCACGTGTTGGAGCTCGCCTGCGGACAGCTCGCCGAGTGGCGCCGACGCAGCCCCGACCTCGCCGTGGCCGTCAACGTCTCCGAGCAGGAGCTGCGTCACCCCGGCTTCCCCGACCACGTGCTGGCGACGCTGAGCCGGTTCGGCCTGCCGACGTCAGCGCTCCACCTCGAGGTCACCGAGACGGTCGCCGTCGCCGAGGAGACGATCTCGGCCGCCCTCGAGCCGTTGACCGCCGCCGGGGTCGCTTGCTCCCTCGACGACTTCGGCACCGGTCACTCCTCGTTGCACCGGCTCCGCCGCCTTCCCGTGCACCGGCTCAAGATCGACAAGTCGTTCGTCTCCGGGCTCGAGAGCGAGCAGCGCGCGGCTCCCCTGCTGGCGTCGATCATCGCGATGGCGCACGGCGTCGGAAACGTGGTGGTGGCCGAGGGAGTCGAGACCCGTGAGCAGGCCGACTTCTTGGCCCAGCACGGGTGCGACGAGCTGCAGGGCTACCTGTTCTCGCGGCCGGTTCCGGCCGACGAGATCCACGCGCTGCTGCACCGGCTCCCCGCCGCGGCGATGCCCGGCCTGCCCATGCCCCGCGCCGCCGGCTGCCAGTGACGCGACCGCCCCGGGGGGCCGCCCCGTTCCGTGTCAGAGCTCGGACTGGACCCCCGCAAGGAGCTGACGTGCCATCACGATCCGCTGGACCTGGTTGGTGCCCTCGTAGATCTGGGTGATCTTCGCGTCCCGCATCATCCGCTCGACCGGGTAGTCGCGGGTGTAGCCGTAGCCGCCGAGCACCTGCACCGCGTCGGTGGTCACCTGCATGGCGGTGTCGGAGGCGAAGCACTTGGCGGCAGCACCGAAGAACGTGAGGTCCTTGTCCCCGCGCTCGGAGCGACCGGCCGCGGCGTAGGTGAGCTGCCGCGCCGCCTCGACCTTCATTCCCATGTCGGCGAGCAGGAACTGCAGCCCCTGGAAGTCGGCGATCGGCTTGCCGAACTGCTGGCGCTCCTTGGCGTAGTCCAGCGCGTAGTCCAGCGCCCCCTGCGCGATGCCGACGGCCTGCGCGGCGATGGTGACCCGGGTGTGGTCGAGCACCTTCATCGCGGTCGCGAAGCCCGTGCCCTCCTCACCGATCATCCGGTCGGCCGGGATGCGCACGTTGTCGAGGTAGACCTCGCGGGTCGGCGAGCCCTTGATCCCGAGCTTCTTCTCCGGGGCGCCGAAGGAGACCCCCTCGTCGGACTTCTCCACGACGAACGCCGAGATGCCTGTGCCCTTCTTGGCGTCCGGGTCGGAGACCGCGAAGACGGTGTAGTACTCCGAGACGCCCGCGTTGGTGATCCAGCGCTTGACCCCGTTGAGCACCCAGTGGTCGCCGTCGCGCACCGCGCGGGTCTTCATCGCCGCCGCGTCCGAGCCGGCCTCCGGCTCGGACAGGCAGTAGGAGAACATCCCCTGGTTGGCGGCCAACGCGGACAGGTACTTCTTCTTCAGCTCCTGCGAGCCGGAGATGATCAGCGGCATCGACCCGAGCTTGTTCACGGCCGGGATCAGCGACGACGACGCGCACGCCCGGGCGACCTCCTCGATCACGATGCACGTCGCGAGCGCGTCCGCCCCGGCGCCGCCGAACTCCTCGGCCACGTGCGGTGCCGCGAAGTCCGAGGCAGCGAGCGCGTCGTACGCCGCCTGGGGGAACGCACCGGCCTCGTCGACCTCGGTCGCGTGCGGAGCGACCTTCGCGTCGCACACCGCCCGTACGGCCTCGCGGACCGCCTGGTGCTCCTCGGACAGGGCGTACATCGGGTACTCGCTCATGAGCCGAATCCTACTGCCGGGTAGGCCGCCCCGGAGCATGCGGTTCGTCACGCCCGGGTAGGTTCACAGACATGACCCGACGCACCTGGGCCGACCTCGCCGACGTCCGTTTCATGCTCGAGGAGTGCGACACCTGGGCCGTCGTCGGATTGTCCGGCGATCCCTCGCGCGCCGCCTTCGAGATCGCCCGCTACCTGCGACAGCGCGGCAAACGGATCGTGCCGGTGCACCCGAGCGCCCCGACCGTCCTCGGCGAGCAGGGCTACCCGACACTGGCGGACGTGCCGTTCCCCGTCGACGTCGTCGACGTCTTCCGCCGTTCCGAGGCGGCGGGTGAGTTCGCCGACCAGGCCGTGGACGTCGGCGCCCAGGCCGTCTGGTTCCAGCTCGGGGTCGTCGACACCGAGGCCTTCGACCGCACCGTGGCGGCCGGGGTGCGCATGGTGATGGACACGTGCCCGGCCATCGAGTGGCCCCGACTCGCCCGGACCGCCTGATGGCGCGCCCCTACCCGGAGTCCCGTCGCGACGGGACCGTCGAGACGCTGCACGGCCACGAGGTGGCCGACCCCTACCGCTGGCTGGAGGACCCCGACTCCGAGGAGACCCGGGCGTGGGTCGCCGCGCAGAACCTCCACAGCCGCGGCTACCTCGACGCGCTGCCCTCGCGCGCCTGGTTCCACAGCACCCTGCGGCAGGTGGTCGGTACGCCGCGCGCGGGGACCCCCGACTTCGCCGGTGACAGGTACGTCGTCAGCCGCAACGACGGCACCCTGCCCCAGGACCAGTGGTTGATTGCCGACAGCCTCGACCAGCTCCGCGGCGGCGGCCGGTTGCTGGTCGACCCGAACACCTTCTCCGCGGACGGCACGTCGTCCCTCGCCGGGTACGACGTCAGCCGCGACGGGCGTTACCTCGCCTACCAGGTCAGCGACGGCGGGAGCGACTGGACGACGCTGCACGTCAAGGACATCGCGACCGGCGACGACCTCGCCGACGTGCTGACCAAGGTGAAGTTCAGCGAGGCGACCTGGCTGCCCGACGGTTCCTTCCTCTACCTGCACTTCCCCACCGAGGGCCAGGGGCGCGGCACGGAGGCCGGCGCGCTGCCCGCGGCTCACCTGCGCAGGCACGTGCTCGGCACGCCGCAGGACGTCGACCCGGTCGTGTGGGAACTGCCGGACGAACCCCGGGTGATCCCGGAGCCCGAGCTCTCCCACGACGGCCGCTGGCTCGCGGTGCACTTCTCGGAGGGGACCTCGGAGAAGAACCGGCTGTGGGTCTACCCGGTCCGCACCGACGACGACGGCAGCTGCCTCGGCGAGCCGGTCAAGGTCGTCGACGAGGTCCGGGCGATGTTCCGCCTCGTGCGCACCGACGGCGACGACCTGCTCCTCCACACAGACGAGGCGGCGCCGTCGGGACGCGTCGTCCGCGCGCCGATCGCCGCCGGGGCGGCCTCCGCACTGCGCGACGTCGTCGCCGAGGAGGACGCCGCGCTCGAGTCGGCCGTGGCGGCCGGGGACGAGCTGCTCACGGTTCATCTCGTCGACGCGCAGCCACGGGTCACCCGCTTCGCGCTCGACGGCACCCGGCTCGGCACCGTCGGCGTCGACGGTGGCTCGGTGGTGGTCGTGCACGCCGAGGCGGAGCGCGCCGAGGCGTTCATCGGGATGTCCTCGCTCACCGCGCGCGTGACGCCGTACCGCCTGGAGCTTCCCGCGGGGTCGGTCACCGCCGTCGACGGGCTGGCCCCCGAGGGCGCCGATGCCTGGACCCCGCCAGAGATCGTGGTCGAGCGCCGTCGCGCGACCAGCGAGGACGGGACCGAGGTGCCCTACTTCGTGGCCCGGCGCACCGACGTGGACCTCGCCGAGCCCCGGCCGACGCTGCTCTACGGCTACGGAGGATTCAACATCTCGATCCTCGCCGACTTCCGGCCGGTGTTCGCCGGGTGGCTGGCAGCCGGTGGCGTGCTCGCGATCGCGAACCTGCGCGGCGGCAGCGAGTACGGCGCCACCTGGCACGACGCCGGCCGGCTCCGTCAGAAGCAGAATGTGTTCGACGACTTCGCGGCCGTCGGTGACCACCTCGTCGAGCAGGGCGTCACCACCCACGAGCAGCTGGCCGTCCACGGCGGCAGCAACGGCGGCCTGCTCGTCGCCGCGACGCTGCTGCAGCGGCCCGACCTCGCCGCCGCGGCGATGCCCGCGGTGGGCGTCCTCGACATGTTGCGCTTCCACCTGTTCACGATCGGCGCAGCCTGGATCTCCGACTACGGGTCCCCCGACGACCCGGAGATGTTCGAGGTGCTGCGCGCCTACTCGCCGCTGCACAACGTCGAGGATGGCCGGTCCTACCCGGCGACGCTGGTGCTCACCGGCGACCACGACGACCGGGTCGTGCCGGCACACAGCTTCAAGTTCGCCGCCACGCTGCAGCGCGGGCAGGGCGGAGAGGCCCCCGTGCTGGCCCGGATCGAGACCGCCGCCGGGCACGGGGTGGGCAAGGCGTCGGCCGTGGTGGCCGCCGAGACGGCGGACATCCTCGCGTTCGCGGCCGAGCACACCGGGCTGGTGCCGAGTCGGCGAGTGCACGTCCGCGGGACCGTCCGCTACGCGCGGATGCGGCAGCGTCGTACCGAAGCCGCCATCGGCTCAGAAGCCGAGCTTGTGACCGGCCTCGCCGCGGACGACCTTGCCCTTCTCGCGGGCCGAGGCGCCGAGCTCGTCCTGGAACTCGACCATCTTGGTGCGCAGCGCGTCGTCGGAGGCGGCGAGGATGCGGACGGCGAGCAGGCCCGCGTTGCGGGCGTTGCCGACCGCCACCGTCGCGACCGGGACCCCGGCCGGCATCTGCACGATGGACAGCAGCGAGTCCATGCCGTCGAGATACTTCAGCGCGACCGGGACTCCCACCACCGGAAGCGGGGTGACGGCGGCCAGCATGCCCGGCAGGTGGGCGGCTCCGCCCGCACCGGCGATGATCACCTGCAGGCCGCGGCCCGCCGCCTGCTTGCCGTAGGCGAGCATCTCCTCCGGCATCCGGTGCGCAGAGACCACGTCGGCCTCGTAGGGCACGCCGAACTCCTCGAGCGCGTCCGCCGCGGCCTTCATGGTCGGCCAGTCGGAGTCCGACCCCATCACGATGCCGACCCGGGGCGCCGGCGTCTGCTCGCTGCTCGTCATGCTCACTCGCTCTCGTTGCCGAGGTCGCCGCGGAACCAGGCGGCCGCGTGCAGGGCCCGCTCGCGGACCTCCTCCAGGTCCTCACCGTAGGCGGTGACGTGCCCGACCTTGCGTCCCGGCTTCACCGACTTGCCGTAGAGGTGCACCTTGATCCGCGGGTCGCGGGCGAGCACGTGCGGGTAGCCGCCGTAGAGGTTCTCCGACAGCGGGCCGTTGTCACCGCCGAGGATGTTGACCATCACCGTCCACGGCGCGCGGGCGTCCGGGGACCCGAGCGGCAGGTCGAGCACGGCGCGCAGGTGGTTCTCGAACTGGCCGGTGACCGCCCCGTCCATGCTCCAGTGCCCGGTGTTGTGCGGGCGCATCGCCAGCTCGTTGACCAGGACGCGGCCGTCGGAGGTCTCGAACAGCTCCACGGCGAGGATGCCGGTGACGTCGAGGTCGGCGGCGACCTTCATCGCGATCTGCTGCGCCTCGACGGCGAGGTCGGGGTCGAGGCCGGGGGCCGGGGCCACGACCTCCCAGCAGATGCCGTCCTGCTGCACGGACTCCACGACGGGGTACGCGGCCACCTGTCCCGACGGCGACCGCGCCACCAGAGCGGAGAGCTCACGGCGGAAGTCGACGAGCTCCTCGGCGAGGATCCCCACGCCGCTGGAGCGGGCCACCTCGAAGGCCGGCCCGGCCTCGTCGGCGGACGCGACCACCCAGACCCCCTTGCCGTCGTACCCGCCGCGGGTGGTCTTGAGCACCACCGGGAAGCCACCGACCCGCTCGGCGAACGCGGCCACCTGTTCCTCGTCGGTGACCACGCCGTGTCGCGGGCAGGGCACGCCGAGCGCGGTGAGTCGGGCGCGCATCACCGCCTTGTCCTGGGCGTGCACGAGCGCCTCGGGGCCGGGCCGGCAGGCGTGCCCCTCGTCGGTCAGCGCGTGCAGGTGCTCGGTCGGGACGTGCTCGTGGTCGAAGGTGACCACGGTGCAGTCCTCGGCGACCCGACGCAACGTGGCGAGGTCGCGGTAGTCGCCGACGACGGCGTCGGGCACGACCTGGGCGGCGGAGACGTCCGGTCCCTCGGCGAGCAGGTGCAGCGGTACGCCGAGCGCGACGGCGGACTGCGCCATCATCCGGGCGAGCTGACCGCCGCCGATCACGGCGACCCTGGGTGTCGGCTGGGTCGCCGGCTGCGAGCGGGGTGGGGTCACGGCCCCGACCCTACCGACGGCTCAGGAGGCGGAGGCCACCTGGTCGGAGTAGGCGGGCGGGGTCGTCTCGAAGCGCAGGCCGCGGCCGCGGATCGTGGTGATCAGGGTCGGTTTGCGAGTGTCGTCGCCGAGCTTCTTGCGAACCCACCCCAGGTGCACGTCGATGGTCTTGGCCGACGTCCAGAAGTTCGTCTGCCAGACGTCGCGCATCAGCTCCTCGCGCGTCACGATCTCCCCGGCCCGGCTGATCAGCGCATGGACCAGGTCGAACTCCTTGTTCGACATCCGGATCTCCACGCCGTCGCGCCACACGCGACGTGACGCCGGATCGACGTCCACCCCCTGCACAGTCATCATGACCCTTAGGCTAAAGGGACAAAACGGACAGCATTCGACGTTCTTCGAGAATGGCCCGGAATGACTAGACGTTCCTAGTCATGGCGCGGCGCCGGACCTCGTCCGGTCAGTGCCTGCGCACCGCGACCGGCTCGACGACGCCGAACCCCCGCAGCGGCCGGGGCGGCAGCGGCCGGGTCTCGAACTCGCGGGCGGGGAGACGGCTCGCGGTCTCCTCGTCGGTGATCACCCGGTTGCGCCGGGCGACTCCGGTGAGCCGTGCGGCGAGGTTGACCGGCGGGCCGAACACGTCGCCGAGACGCATCACGACCGCGCCGGTGGCCAGGCCCAGACGGACGTCGGGCAGCCGCTTGTCGTTGCCGATCACATCGACGATCGAGAGCGCGATCTCCATCGCGCGGACGGGGTCCTCGGAGACGAAGAGCACGGAGTCGCCCAGGGTCTTGATCACCCGACCGTGCCGACCGGCGACCACGTCGGCGCAGCGGGACTCGAAGATCTCCACAAGGTCGCCGATCCGGTCCTCGTCCATCTCGTTGGACAACGCAGTGAAGCTGACCAGGTCGGCGAACCCGACGGTGACCTGCACCGTGTGCAAGTCCTCGTCGTTGGCACCGAGGGCCTCGACCCGGGTGACCGCGGCGGAGAGGTGGCGCCGCCAGGCGTACACGATCAGCTGCTCGAACGGCACCCCGACCTGCTCCGCGAGCCGAAGCGCCGAGCCGATCCGGCTCCCGGTCGCCTCCTCGCCGGCCTCGAGCTGTTCCACACGTCCGGCCAGTGTGGCGACCTGCCAGTCGGCGAGGCGGGCCATGGTCTGGCCCACGGCTCGGGTCAGCCGCACCGCCGTGTCGAAGTCGATGGCGCCCTGCCGCACGGCGTGCACCAGCGTGGTGAGCGCGGACAGGTCCGAGTCGGTGAACGCTGCCTGCTCGCCGGCGTCGGGGAAGCCCAGGGCGCGCCAGAGCCGGCGCGCCTCGTCGAGGCTGACTCCGGCTGCGTCGGCCACCCGGTCACTGGTGTGGCGAGGCTCGTCTCCGAGCAGCGCGCGCTCCAGCTGCTCGCGGGAGTAAGGCAGGTCGGGATCAGGTTCCGTCATCGGCCGCGTTCGCCCCGGGGGAGGACAGCCGGTGCAGCTCCTCGGCGATCTGCATCTGCACGTGCTCCACCTGCGGGATGTCGTGCAGCAGCACGGTCCCGCTCTCACTGGCGTCGGACACCACGAGCGTTCCGCAGCCGAACAGCCGGTCGACGATCCCGATCTCGAAGTCCACGCCGCTGATCCGGTTGAGCGGGATGGTGCGGCCGTGCTTGGCCAGCACGCCGCTGCGCATCATGAACCGCCGGTTGGTGAACGTGTACGAGGTGGTCAGCCACTCCAGGAACGGTCGCAGCACCAGCCACGCGATCGCCAGGAACGCCAGCCCCCAGATCACCGCCTGGACGACCCACTGGGCCCCGGTCACCGGCACCACGGAGGCGACGTAGCCGGCCACCGCAGCGACGAGGATCAGCCACACCGCCGGCAGCAGCAACGCCTTGCCGTGCGTGCGCGTGGACACGACGACGACCTCGCCGTCGTTGAGAAGCCTCGAGGGGAACGTCACGCGCCGATCATGTCACGGGCGCGGGCGCACGTGGACGACGTCGCCGGCCCCGAGCACCACCGTCCCGGCTGCCCGGGTGTCGACCACGAGCCGGCCGTCCGGGTCGATGCCGGTGGCGCGGCCGGTGAGGTCCCGGCCGTCGGGCAGGTGCACCCGCACGTCCCGGCCGACCGTGTCGCAGACGCCGAGGTACGACGCGCGCAGGTCGCGGACGTCGCCGGCGGCGGCCCGCCACGCGTCGTACTCCTCACCGAGTGCCGCCAGCACGTGGGCGAGCAGGTCCGCGCGGTCGATCTCCGCGGCACCGGCGAGGCGCAGCGACGTCGCGGTGCCGACGGGAAGCTCGTCGCGGGTGGTGGACACGTTGACCCCCACGCCGACCACGGCGGCCGCGCCGGCGGCGCCCTCCACGCGCTCGACGAGGATGCCGGCGAGCTTCGCGCCGTCGAGCAGGACGTCGTTGGGCCACTTCAACGCACAGCGCTGGCCGCAGGCACGCCGTACTCCCTCGACCACGGCGACGCCGGTCAGCAGCGGGAGCCACGGCCACCGGGCCACCGGCACGTCGTCGGGAGTGAGCACCACGCTCATCGTCAGCGCCGAGCGCGGCGCCGTGACCCAGGTCCGGTCAAGCCGCCCTCGGCCCGCCGTCTGGTGGTCGGCCACCACGACGAGACCCTCGACGGCACCGGCGCGGACACGCGCGGAGGCCTCCGCGTTCGTCGACGGCGAAGTGGCGAGAAGCTCGACGGACCACCGCGAGCCGGCCAGCCGGTCGGCGACGGCGGACGGTTCGAGAGGTGGGCGGCTGGGCCCCGGGCGGGTCACAGGCACTACATTGACGCAACGAGCACGAGAGAGGCGATGCACCCCGTGAGCGAAGCAGCCCAGAAGCCCGGCCAGGGCACCGAGGTCCCCGACGACATCGACATCCACACCAGCGCCGGCAAGGCCGCCGACCTCTCGCGTCGGCTCGAGGCCGCCGTGCACGCCGGCTCCGAGCGGGCGATCGAGAAGCAGCACGCGAAGGGCAAGAAGACCGCCCGCGAGCGCGTGCTCGAGCTCCTCGACGAGGACTCGTTCATCGAGCTCGACGAGCTGGCGCGACACCGGTCGACGGCGTTCGGGATGGAGAAGAACCGCCCCTACGGCGACGGCGTGGTCACCGGCTACGGCACCATCGACGGCCGCCAGGTGTGCGTGTTCGCCCAGGACTTCACCGTCTTCGGCGGCTCCCTCGGCCAGGTGTTCGGCGAGAAGATCGTCAAGGTGATGGACCTGGCGATGAAGACGGGCTGCCCGATCATCGGGATCAACGACTCCGGCGGTGCGCGCATCCAGGAGGGCGTGGTCTCCCTCGGCCTGTACGGCGAGATCTTCCGCCGCAACGTGCACGCCTCCGGGGTCATCCCGCAGATCTCGCTGATCATGGGTCCCTGCGCGGGCGGGGCGGTGTACTCCCCCGCGGTCACCGACTTCACCGTGATGGTCGACCAGACCTCGCACATGTTCATCACCGGACCCGACGTGATCAAGACCGTCACCGGTGAGGACGTGTCGATGGAGGAGCTCGGCGGCGCCCGGTCGCACAACACGAAGTCGGGCAACGCGCACTACATGGGCTCCGACGAGTCCGACGCGATCGACTACGTCAAGGCGCTGATCTCCTTCCTGCCGCAGAACAACCTCGACGAGCCGGTCGTGTACGACGAGGTCGCCGACCTCGAGATCTCCGACACCGACCTGGCGCTGGACTCACTGATCCCGGACTCGCCCAACCAGCCCTACGACATGCACACGGTGATCGAGTCGGTCCTCGACGACGAAGAGTTCCTCGAGGTCCAGGCGCTGTTCGCCCCGAACATGGTGATCGGATTCGGCCGCGTCGAGGGCCGCCCGGTCGGCGTCGTCGCCAACCAGCCGATGCAGTTCGCGGGCACCCTCGACATCGACGCCTCCGAGAAGGCGGCGCGCTTCGTACGCACCTGCGACGCGTTCAACCTGCCGGTGCTGACGTTCGTCGACGTGCCCGGTTTCCTGCCGGGCACCGACCAGGAGTGGAACGGCATCATCCGTCGCGGCGCGAAGCTGATCTACGCCTACTCCGAGGCGACGGTCCCGTTGGTCACGATCATCACCCGCAAGGCCTACGGCGGGGCGTACGACGTCATGGGGTCCAAGCACCTCGGCGCCGACATCAACCTGGCCTGGCCGACCGCGCAGATCGCCGTGATGGGCGCGCAGGGGGCGGTCAACATCCTCTACCGCAACGACCTCAAGGACGCCGACGACGCGGAGGCGAAGCGGGCCGAGCTGATCACGGAGTACGAGGACCGCCTGGCCAACCCCTACCTCGCGGCCGAGCGGGGCTACGTCGACGCGGTCATCCATCCGCACGAGACCCGCGGCGAGGTCGTCCGGGCGCTGCGGCTGCTGCGCTCCAAGCGCGAGACCCTCCCCCCAAGAAGCACGGGAACATCCCGCTGTGAGGCGGGGCGCGGAGCGTCCCCGTCACAGCGGGATGCGGAGCCGACCCGGCCACTCCTTGCGGAGGAGCGCAGCGACGACCGAGAGGAGTTGCCGTGTCGGCGACCCCACCGCCTGACCGCAGGTCAGGCAGCGAGCCTCCCCACCCCCAGGCCACCGACGCCGAGACGCGAGACCGCCCACCGCTCTTCGTCATCAAGGGCGACGCGACGCCCGAGGAGGTGGCGGCGCTGACCGCGGTGCTCCAGGGCATCGCGGCAGCAGGGGCCGGCTCCGCGAGCCGGGAGAAGGAGCCGCGCTCGGAGTGGTCGGCGCATCACCGCAAGGCGCGACCCACGTTCCCCTCCGGCCCCGGAGGCTGGCGCTCGAGCGCGATGCCGCGCTGAGCGTCCCGGCGCAGCCCGACCACGACGGCCGCGGCGGCGGCGACCAGCAGCATCACCATCACCGCGTTGCGCGCGGCGAGCGCGGCCACGGGTAACCAGGCCCGGTCGCCGACCAGCGTGATCTGCCCGTAGTTCGCCGGGAAGACCACCTGGGTCAGCCCGGTCGCGACGAGCAGCCCCGCCGTCCACCAGCGCAGCCGGCGGTGGTCCTCCACGGCGAGCCCGGCGGCCGCGAGCGGCAGCAGCCAGAGCAGGTACTGCGGGCTCAGCACCTTGCCGACGACGACGAAGCCGGTGACGGCGGTGATCGCCAGCCAGAGCACGGTCGTGCCGCGGACCCGGTCCCGCAGGACCCACAGGCGCCACCACGCCGCACCCAGCCCCCCGACGTACGCCACGGTGAGCAGCGAGCTCAGCGTCAGCAGCGCGCCGACCCCGGGCCCGGTCACCTCGTAGGCCTTGCTCGACGCGTAGGCCACCTGCCAACGCTCGTGGTCGGACAACCAGCCGAGCATCGCCGGAGTGGCGAGCACGGACTCGATCTGCAGCCCGCGGTCGGCCTGGTAGGTCAGCGGCGAGGCCAGCCGGCCCCACCCGCCCAGGGCCACGCTGACCAGCCCGAGCGCAAGCCCGGTGCCGGCGAGGACGGAGGCAGCCGGTCGCCGCGGTCGGACGACCGACAGCAGCGGCACGATCACCAGTGCCGGCCAGAGCTTGATGCCGGTGGCCACCGCGACCGCCGCGGCCGCGGTGCGAGGACGCCCCGGCAACGCGAGCACGGCGAGCCCGCACAGCACACCGGGCAACAGGTCGAACCTCGCGAAGGCGGTGACCCCGAGCAGCGGGACGGCCAGCAGCCAGGCCAGCAGACCGATGCGACTGCGGCCACTGCGGCGGGCGAGCGCGAGCGTGAACCCCAGGTCCGTGACCGCGGCGGCGAGCATCAGCAGCACGCCGTAGACGTCGCCGGTCCCGAGCACCGTCGTCGCGGCCCGGGCCAGCAGCCACGGAAGCGCCAGCACCGCCAGGGCGGGCACCGGGTACTCCACCAGAGTGCCGCTCACCCCGACGCGGCCGAGGTCCGCGAGGCTCTGGTCGAAGTAGGACACGTCCCCGGTCACCCAATGCTGCGGGCCTAGCAGGAACCAGGCGAGCAGGGCACGGCTGGCCACCCACGCCACCGACACCCCAGCTGTCCTCACCGGACCGACGCTATCGGCCGGCGGGCCCTAAGGTGTGGAGCTGTGACCCCACCCCCGGACTCCTCTGCCCGACCGGTCGACACCATCGCCGACGCCTTCGTCGACGACTACTGCGCGCTCGACCCGGTGACCGCGACCTACCTCGGCGTCCCCGGCCACGACCACCGGCTGACCGACTACTCCCCCGACGGCTACGCCGCCCGCGAGGCGCTGACCCGGCGGGCCTACGAGGCGGCCCGGGAGGCGACCCCGACCGACGAGCGCGAGCAGGTGGCCAAGGAGGCGTTCCTCGAGCGGCTCGGCCTCGAGCTCGAGATGTACGACGCGCACGTCCCCCAGTCGGAGATCTCCGTGCTCTCCAGCGCCCTGCACCACATGCGCTCCGCCTTCGACCTGATGGACACCGACACCGAGGAGGCCTGGGGCAACATCGACGCCCGGCTCGCCGGCTGGGACGGCGCCCTCGCCGGTCTCCGCGCCTCCCTGGTCACCTCGGCCGACGCCGGCCACGTCGCGGCGAAACGGCAGATCGACGGGCTCGCCGACCAGATCCGGCACTGGACCGGCCAGGTCGGCACCGGCGGTGACTTCTTCCTCCACCTGGTGGAGGCGGCCGATGTCTCCGACGCGCTGGCCGCCGACCTCGCCGATCACGCCCGCGCCGCGAGCGAGGCGACCGCTGCGTTCGGCCGGTTCCTCACCGACGAGCTCGCGCCGCGCGGACGGGACGCCGACGCGGTCGGCCGCGAGCGCTACTCGCTGGGCTCGCGCTACTTCCTCGGCACCACGATCGACCCCGAGGAGACCTACGCCTGGGGATGGACGGAGCTGGCCCGGATCGAGAACGCCATGGCCGAGGTGGCCGGCCAGATCGTGCCCGGCGGTTCCGTCGACGACGCCGTCGCCGCCCTCGACGCGAACCCGTCCCGGACCATCCAGGGCAAGGAGGCCTTCGCCGCCTGGATGCAGGACCTGGCCGACCGCACCATCACGGCGATGGCCGACGTGCACTTCGACATCCCCGAGCCGATCCGCCGCATCGAGTGCCGGATCGCGCCGACCAGCGACGGCGGCATCTACTACACCGGGCCCAGCGAGGACTTCCACCGTCCGGGACGGATGTGGTGGGCGGTCCCGGACGGGCACGACACCTTCTCCACGTGGCGGGAGGTCACGACCGTCTACCACGAGGGCGTCCCGGGCCACCACCTTCAGGTCGCCCAGACGACGTACCGCAAGGAGCTGCTCAACCGCTGGCAGCGGTTGATGTGCTGGGTGTCCGGTCACGGCGAGGGCTGGGCGCTGTACTCCGAGCGGCTGATGGACGACCTCGGCTACCTCGACGACCCGGCCGACAAGCTCGGGATGCTCGACGCGCAGGCGTTCCGGGCCGCACGCGTCGTCGTCGACATCGGCATGCACCTCGAGCTCGAGATCCCGCGGGACAACCCGTTCGGGTTCCATCCGGGGGCGACCTGGGACCACGACCTGGGCCTGGAGTTCATGCGCCAGCACTGCCGGATGGACGACGAGCTGATCAAGTTCGAGGTGAACCGCTACCTCGGCTGGCCGGGGCAGGCGCCGTCGTACAAGGTGGGCGAGCGGATCTGGCTGGCCGCGCGCGACGACGCGAAGAGGCGGCTGGGCGAGCGGTTCGACCTCAAGGAGTTCCACCGTGCCGCGCTCGACCTCGGCTCGATCGGGCTCGACCCGCTCCAGGCCGCGCTGGCCCGGCTCCAGTGACCGGGTCGAGCCCCTTGGTGCTGGCGTCGGCGTCGCCGGCCCGGCTCGCCACGCTGCGCAGCGCGGGGCTGGCGCCGCACGTCGTGGTGTCCGGCGTCGACGAGTCCCAGGTCACCGGACCGGACCCCGCAGCGATGGCCGCCCGGCTCGCGGAGCTCAAGGCCGAAGCGGTGGTGGCGCGGCTGGTCGAGGAACCGGAGCTGGCGACGGGTGCGCACCTCGTCCTCGGCTGCGACTCGGTGCTGGACCTTGACGGCCAGATCCTCGGCAAGCCGGACGACGCCGACGACGCCCGGGCCCGCTGGCGCGCGATGCGCGGACGTTCCGGAGTGCTGCACACCGGCCACTGCCTGTGCGACATGGACAGCGGGCAGCGGGTGATCCGCTCCGTCGACACCGTGGTGCACTTCGCCGACCTGAGCGACGAGGAGATCGAGGCCTACGTCGCCACCGGCGAGCCGTTGCACGTGGCCGGAGCCTTCACCGTCGACGGTCTCGGCGGCGCCTTCGTCCGAAGCCTGGAGGGCGACCCGCACAACGTGATCGGGGTCAGCCTGCCGGCGCTGCGCGAGATGGTGCACGAGCTCGGGCACCGGTGGACCGACCTGTGGGCCGGAGGCGCCTGAACCCGGCCCCGCTCCCTACCCCGGAGCGAGCATCAGGGCACGTCCGTGATCCCCGAGCCCTGATCGGCACCGCCGGCGTCGGGCTTCTCCGCGATGAGCTGGATCAGGTTCCCGCAGGTGTCGTCGAGCACGGCGACGACGGCCGCGCCGATGTCCGTGGGCGGTTGGGTGAACTCCACGCCCAGACCGGTCAGGCGCTCGTACTCGGCCTCGACGTCGTCGACCGCGAACTGCGCGAGCGGGATCCCGTCCTCGACGAGTGCGTCCCGGTAGGGCTTGACGGCAGGATGACCCGCCGGCTCCAGCAGAAGCTCCGGACCGCCGGGCGAATCCGGTGAGACGACGGTGAGCCACGAGGCCTCACCGAGCGGTACGTCGCGACGCTTGCTGAAGCCGAGCACGTCGACGTAGAAGGCGAGTGCAGCACGCTGGTCGTCGACGTACACGGACGACAAGTTGATCCTCATCAATCGGTCCTTCCTGCAATGGGCCACCGCCGGGTGATCTCGGAAAGCGGCTCCGGGTCGAAGTAGTGGAACTTGGAGCGGCCGCGTCGTTCCGTCACGACGAGACCGGCCGACTCCAGCACACCGAGGTGCTGGGAGATCGCCTGACGGGTCAGTCCGAGACCGTGCCGCGTCGTCAGCAGTGAGCAGATCTCGAACAGGGTCTTGCCGTCACTCGTGGCCAGCTCGTCGAGGATCAGACGGCGCGTGTCGTCGTCCAGAGCCCGGAACACGTCGACCACCGGACGACTATATGCAAGCCTCTACTTGCATATCAAGACCCGTGCTCACGC
>CAWDDL010000026.1:0-4854 GCA_963801125.1 uncultured Actinomycetota bacterium | reverse complement strand
TCAACCAGTCACCCTCGGACCACACCGCCGAGGTCGTCGAGACGTACTCCTCGCCCGACCTCAACGTGCGCGTCTACCGAGACGTGGTGTGCGCGCCAGGACAGGTGGCCTTTCGCGGCAACCTGATCCTGCCTGACACGTTCCGGCACAACATGCGGTCGTCGCTGAACAACCACAAGATCCGGCAGGCGGGCTCGGAGTTCGCCCTCACTCCCGACGCCGCCCCGGCCGAGCGCCTGTCCGGTGCCCACTTCTATCTCGACAACGAGATCCGCGGCCACTACGGCCATGCCATGACCGAACAGCTCGCAAAGCTCTGGGCCTGGCGCGAGGCGAAGGTCGCGGACCCGGACCTCAAGGCGCTCATGCTGGTGCGGCGGCCGGTGCAGGAGTTCGAGTCGGTCCTCTGGGCGGCCGCTGGGATCGACCCTGCCGACCTGGTGGTCCTCGACCACCCCGTCCTCGTCGAGCGACTGGTCGCACCGACGCCGATGTTCTCCCAGCCCCAGTACGTGCACCCGGACCTGCCCGCCGTCTGGGACGAGGTGGCGCGCAACCTCGCCGCCCAGGCTCCCGAGCGGGACTACCCGCGACGGTTCTTCTGCTCGCGGCGCCCCCGCAAGCGGGACTGCACCATCGGCGCCGAGGTGGAGGCCCTCTTCGCCGATCACGGGTTCGCGATCGTCCACCCGGAGGACCACCCGCTCACCGAGCAGGCGCGGATGTTCCGGGAGGCCGAGGTGATCGCCGGCTATGCCGGTAGCGCCATGATCTCCACCGTCATGTGCGGCGGCCCCAAGCACGTGATCCTGGTGGCCTCGGAGTCCTACCACGCCAAGAACGAGCATCTGATCGCCGCGGCCGCCGGGCACCGGCTCGACATCGTCTGGTGCCGGGCGGACCGCGAACGCGTCGCCGGCCGGGGCTTCGACCGAACGGTGTTCCACTCCCCCTTCACGTTCGACCACGGACCGCGAGGGCCAGTGGCTGAAGCAGGTCCTGGCCGATCTGTGACCGAGACCGGGACACGGGTCACTGCTGCTTGAGGGGCTCCCACCAGGCGCGGTTCTCGAGGTACCACTGCACGGTCGCGGCCAGGCCGTCGTCGAGGGTCCAGGCCGGCTCGTAGCCGAGCTCGCCGTCGGATCTTGGACCAGTCGACCGAGTAGCGCCGGTCGTGCCCGAGCCGGTCGGGCACCTGCTCGACGCGGTCCCAGTCGGTGCCGGTCGCGGCCAGCAGCCGCTCGGTGAGCTCCTTGTTGGTCAGCTCGGTGCCGCCCGCCGATGTTGTAGACCTCCCCGGCCCGACCTCCGGCGAGCACCAGGTGGATCGCCCGGCAGTGGTCGTCGACGTGCAGCCAGTCGCGGATGTTGCCGCCGTCGCCGTACAACGGCACCGTGCAGCCCGTCGACCAGGTTCGTCACGAACAGCGGGATCACCTTCTCCGGGAACTGGTAGGGCCCGTAGTTGTTCGAGCACCGGGTCACCCGCACGTCCAGGCCGTGGGTGCGGAAGAACGCCCGCGCCAGCAGGTCGCTGCCCGCCTTGGACGCCGAGTACGGCGAGTTCGGCTCCAACGGCTGGTCCTCGGTCCACGACCCCGACTCGATCGACCCGTAGACCTCGTCGGTGGACACGTGCACGAACCTCTCCAGCCCGTGCCGCAGCGCCGCGTCGAGCAGGGTCTGGGTGCCGACCACGTTGGTCCGCACGAAGTCCTCGGCCCCGGCGATCGACCGGTCCACGTGCGACTCGGCCGCGAAGTGCACCACCGCGTCCACCCGGCCGACCAGCTCGTCGACCAGCACCGGGTCGCAGATGTCGCCCTGCACGAACCGCAGCCGGGCGTCGTCACGCACCGGGTCCAGGTTGGCCAGGTTCCCCGCGTAGGTCAGCTTGTCCAGCACCACCACCTGATCGGGCACCGGTCCAGAGCCCCACGCCCCGTCCAGCACCGACCGCACGTAGTGCGACCCGATGAACCCGGCACCGCCCGTCACCAAGACCTTCATGACGAGCCATCAAAGCAGACCGGCCGGCTCAGGCCGCTTCGGCGTTCGCCCGGGCGCGGGCGGTGGCGCGGAGGCGCTCCACGCGGTCCGGGTGCAAGAAGATGAACCGGCGGAAGGCGAAGAACCGCGCCGCGGTGCCGAGCACCAGCCCCACGCCGTTGGCGGCGATGTTGTCCGAGAGCGGGTCTTCGAGCCCGAGCACGTAGCGGCTCACGGCCAGGCAGCCGAGCGGGATCACCATCGAGGCGGTGTTGATCGCGAAGTAGGCCCACCGCCCGCCCGCGGCACCAACCGTCTCGCGGTGCCGGAACGCCCAGGAGCGGCTCCCCCGGTAGCTGACCAGCATGCCGACGGTGTTCGCGATGGCGAACGCCCCCAACGGCTGCTGGTTCAGCGGTCCCGGGCCGCCGAAGTAGCCGTGCACCAGCGCGTTGAAGATGACCAGGGCCACGAGCGTGGCGACCCCACCGACGGTGAGGAACTTGGTCACCTCCGCGAGGAAGTGCTGGAAACGGCGGCCCATGATGTGAAGGTTAATGGCACGCGCCAGTCAGTTATTCCACCGGCAGGCCGCGTCCCCGCGCAATCAGCATCCGCTGCACCTCCGACGTGCCCTCGCCGATCTCGAGGACCTTCGCGTCCCGGTAGAACCGGGTGACCGGGTACTCCTCCATGAAGCCGTAGCCGCCGAAGATCTGCGTGGCGATCCGGGTGGCGGTCACCGCCGACTCCGTGGCGTAGAGCTTCGCGACCGCGGCGGCCTGCTTGAACTCCTTCATCGGGCGGCCGGCGTCCTTCATCGCGGCGGCCCGGTAGGTCAGCAGCCGCGACGCCTCGAGCATGACCTCCAGGTCGGCTACCTGGAAGGCCACACCCTGCTTGGACCCGATCGGCACCCCGAAGGTGGTGCGCTCGCCGGCGTACTGCACCGACAGGTCGAGGCAGGCCTGGATACAGCCGACCGCCAGCGCTGCGATCGCGACCCGGCCGTCGTCGAGCGTGGCGAGGAACTGTGCGAAGCCGCGGCCGCGCTCACCGAGCAGGTTCGCCTCGGGAACCCGGGCGTCGGTGAAGGTCAGCGGATGGGTGTCGGAGGCGTGCCAGCCGAGCTTGTCGTACGCCGGCTCCGCGACGAACCCTGGAGTGCCCGCCGGGAGGATGATCGTGCTGATCTCGGCCTTGCCGGACTCCGTCGTGCCGGTGCGCGCGGTGACCGTGACCACCGAGGTGATGTCCGAGCCGGAGTTGGTGATGAACTGCTTGGCGCCGTTGACCACCCACTCGCCCTCGACGAGCTCGGCCTTGGTCTTGGTGGCGCCGGCGTCGGACCCGGCGCCCGGCTCGGTCAGCCCGAAGCCGGCGAGCGTGCGGCCGGCCACCAGGTCCGGCAGCCAGGTCTGCTTCTGCTCGTCGGTGCCGAAGGTGAGGATCGGGTTGATGCCCAGCCCGACCGCGGCCTCGAGGGTGATCCCCATCGACTGGTCGACGCGGCCGATCTCCTCGATGGCCAGGCACAGGGACGTGAAGCCGCCCTCCTCGCCGGTGAGGCCGGCGCCGCCGTACTCCTCGGGCGCGGTGAGCCCGAACAGCCCGAGGTCGCCCATCTTGTGCACGACGTCGGTCGGGAAGTGGTGCTTGCGGTCCCACTCGGCGGCGTGGGGCGCGATCTCGGCCTCGGCGAACTCGCGGACGCTGCGGCGGAAGGCCTCGTGCTCGGCGGAGAGCTCGTACGACACGGTCAGGGGTCCCTTCACCTACGCTTACGTGAACGTAAGGACTTTAGGACGCTTACGTAACGGAAGCGCAAGACGGACCGAGGAGGCCGCCCTGACCGCCGCCGAACGGACCTGGACCATCACCGAGCTCGCCCGCGAGTTCGGCACCACGCTGCGCACCCTGCGCCACTACGAGGACGTCGGCCTGCTCTTCCCCGAGCGCCGGGGCACCGCTCGGGTGTTCCACGTGCGCGACCGGATCCGGCTGGAGCTGATCCTGCGCGGCAAGCGGCTCGGCTTCACGCTCCCGGAGATCGCGACGATCGTGAACATGTACGACGAGCAGCCGGGTGAGGCCGGCCAGCTGCAGTACCTCCTCGACCAGATCGAGGTCCGGCGCGAGGAGCTGGAGCAGCGGCGGCGCGACATCGCCGACACCCTCGCGGAGCTCGACGAGGTGGAGGCGCGCTGCCGGGCCGACCTGAGAAGGCTCGCGTGAACGGGTTCGAGGCCCGCCCCTGACGCCGGCGACCTGGGCGGACCTGGAGGCGCTGTTCGACCTGCCCGGAGGCTCGATCGTGCGCGGCTGCTGGTGCATGTACTACCGCCGGACCGGGAAGGCCGCGGTGAGCGCACGCGCCGGAGCCGACAACAAGGCGGCCATGCGGGACCTGGTCGACGGCGGGACCGCCCCCGGGCTGGTCGGCTTCCTCGACGGATCCGCGGTCGCTGGATCAGTCTCGGACCGCGCGAGGACTACCTGAAGCTGGCGCGCTCGCCGATCATGAAGCCCGTCGACGACGCAGAGGTGTGGTCGGTGGTGTGCACCTACGTCGCCAAGGCGCATCGCGGACGGGGCCTGCAGCACGCGCTGCTCGCCGCGGGCCTTGACCACGCCCGCGACCACGGCGTGCGGATCGTCGAGGCCTACCCGGTCGACAAGCCGACGCGCAGCCACGACGACTTCATGTTCTTCGGGTCCCGGTCGCTCTTCGAGCGCGCCGGCTTCCGCGAGGTGGTCCGCCGCTCGCCGACCCGAGTAGTGATGCGCAAGCAGGTGCGACCTCGACGCCCGGCGGACAGGTCGACGACGTCAGGCTGAGGCCCCTCAGCGGACCAGGTCGAT
>CAWDDL010000025.1:0-37181 GCA_963801125.1 uncultured Actinomycetota bacterium | reverse complement strand
AGGTGGAGCCGCAGGGCGCGCCGTACGAGCCGACACCGATCGTGATCGAGCGCGTCTCGGCCTGAACCGCGCCGCAGGGCCGGCGGCCGTTGAGGACGAATCACCTGTCGCCGGTCAGGAGGAGCTGGGGGTGGCGGGCACCAGTCGCGCAAGCGTGAGCAGGGCCGAGCGCAGTTCGTCGTCGGGGATCTCGGCGTTGAGGCCGATGCGGACGCCGAACGCCGCGTGGGTTCGGTCCACGACGTGGTCGTCGCCGGGGGCCACCAGGACGCCGGCCTCCCTCGCTGCATTGACGAAGGACCCGGCTGTCCAGGGAGCCGGAAGCTCGAGCCACACGTGGGGCGAGCCGGCATCGCCGCGGACGTCCAGGCCGGCGAGGACCGCGCGTGCCAGGGTGTGGCGCTGATGGCAGGCTTCCACCCGGTGCCGGACCAGCTGTTCCGCAGTGCCGTCGCGGAACCAGCGGCTGAACACCTCCCCGAGCAGGGGGGCGCTCAGCCATGTCGATGCGCGCAGCGCGGCCGCGAGCCGGGGCAGGGCGGCCGCGGGGGCGGTGAGGAATCCCACCCGCAGTCCGAGGGCCAGGACTTTGGAGGCGCTGGCGACGTGGCAGGTTCGCTCGCGGGCGAGGGCTGCCACCGGCTCCGGCCGGTCGGGGACCAGCGGTCCGAGTGGGTCGTCCTCGAGGATCCAGATGTCGCGGCGGCGGGCCACGGCGGCGAGCTCTTCTCGGCGGGCGTGCGGCATCGTCCGCCCGCCAGGGTTGTCCAGGGTGGGCTGGAGATGGACGACCGACACCTTCTCGCGACCACAGACGTCGTCCAGGGCGCCGGGGAGCATGCCGTCGTCGTCGCCCTCGACCGCGACGAGGGGTACCGACAGCATTCGGGCCGCCGCGACGAGACCTGGGTTGGTCAGCGTGGTCGTGGCGACCCGTGATCCGGCCGGCGCGAGCGCGAGGAGGCAGAGCGTCAGCGCGTGCTGCGCACCCGCAGTCAGCAGCATGTCGTCTGCCGCGGGAGTGAACCCGCCGTGGGCGACCCAGGCGGCAGCCGCCTCTCTGTGCTCCGGGTGGTCCCTGCCGTGCTCGGTGTCGGTGACCGCCTGCAGCGATATCGGGTCCTCGGCCAGGGCCCGTAGTGTCGAACCGAGGCGTTCCGCCGGCGCCACACCGGACGCGATCGGTGGGTGCAGCGCCGCCAGGTCCAACAGGGTGGGCTCGGACGCGCCCAGCCCGAACGCCGCGCGAACATAGGTTCCTCGGCCGACCTCCCCTCCGACCAGACCGCGTCGCTCCGCCTCGGCGTACCCCCGCGCCACCGTGCGCACGGTGACCCCCAGTTCGGCGGCGAGAGCGCGGTGGGTGGGCAACCGGTCGCCAGGCACAAGGGCCCGCCGGGCCAGGTCCCGGGCGATGGCGTCCGCCAGCGCGACGTAGGTCGGTCGGTCGGTCGGCAGCTCTCCCGGAAGCCACCGCGTCTCACTCACCATGCGTCCATCCTGCCGGGTAGCAATACTCATATTGACACCCGGATTGTATCCCATCTAGGGTATCAATAGTCGGCGTTCGCCAGAGGAGGGCACATGAGCACGGAGGTCGAGAGCGAGACGAGGGTCGGCGCCATGCGCTGGCGTGGCGGGTTCGGCCGGCTCTGGGGGTCGATCGCGGTGAGCCTGATGGGCACCCAGGTGTCCCTGCTGGCGTTGCCCCTGACCGCGTTGGTGGCTCTCGAGGCGACCCCCAGCCAAGTCGCGTTGCTGGTCGCCGCGGGAACAGCACCGTTCCTCGTCCTCGGGCTGCCGGCCGGCGCCTGGGTCGATCGCTGGTCGCGCCGGGGGCTGATGGTCACCACCGATGTCGCCCGCGGCGTCCTGCTGGCCAGCGTCCCCCTGGGGTGGCTGACCGGCTACCTCTCACTGGCCCAGCTCTACCTGGTCTCCTTCGGGGTGGGATCGCTCAGCGTGCTGTTCGACGTAGCCTCCCTGTCCGTCCTCCCCGAGCTGGTGCCCCGACGCCAGATCGCGGCCGCCAACGGACGCCTCGAGGCAGCCCGGGCCGTCGCCCAGACCTCGGGCCCCGGCTTGGGGGGCGTGCTCGTACAGGTGCTCACCGCACCCCTGGCCGTGGCGCTCGACGCCGCCAGCTACCTCGTCTCAGCCCTGCTCCTGCGCGGGCTGCCACCTGTCCCCGCGCCGGTGCGTCCGACGCAGCGCGAACCCCTCGTGCGCCAGGTGACCGCTGGGTTGCGCTTCTGCCTGCGGCACGACTACATCCGCCCGCTCGCCCTGGGTGCGGCGTGGATGAACCTCTGGGTCGAGGCGTTCCTCGCCGTTCTGGTGACCTACGCCGTGCGTGACCTGGGTCTTTCCGCGGCCACCATCGGCGTGGTGCTGGCCGGGTCCAACGTGGGCTACCTGCTCGGGTCTCTGCTCGTCCCCCGGCTCAACCAGACCTGGGGCGTCGGCCGCTCGATCGCCCTCGGGGCCGTTCTGCAGGTCGGCTTCGTCGTGGCTACGCTCGCCCGCTCCGGCATGCCTGTCCTGTGGCTCACCCTGGGGATGGCGATCAGTGCTGCCGGCACGGGCATCTGGAACGTCGACGCCGTCAGCCTGCGCCAGGCGACCACCCCCTCCCCGATGCTGGCCCGCATGAACGCCAGCAACCGCTTCCTGATCTGGGGGACCATGCCGCTCGGCGCCGCCCTGGGCGCCTTGCTCGCCAGCAGCATCGGACTGGCCGACACGGTCCTGGTCGCCGCGGTGATCGCGCCGACGAGCGCCCTGCCCGTGTTCTTCTCCGCCGTGCGTGGGGTCCGCACCATCCCGGACGAGCCCGACCCGGACGACGAGATTGCAGAGGCCACGTGGGTCGGCGAGGCGGCGATCGCATGAGTAGCGAGCTCGTAGGCCTCTCTTCCTTCGCCGTGTGTGCGGCGCTGCTGACGATCACCCCGGGCGCAGACATGCTGCTGGTGTTGACCCAGGCCCTGCACCGCGGCCGCGGCACGGCACTCGCCTGCTCCCTGGGGGTGAACACCGGTCTGGTCTGCTGGGCGACGCTGACCGTAGCCGGCCTCAGCGCCCTGCTGACAGCCTCCCCCTGGGCCTATCACTGCCTCCAGGTGGCCGGCGCGCTGTACCTGCTCCGCCTAGGAGTCAGCGGCCTGATGCGTCTGCGGGCGGTGCGCGACGAGGCGCCGGTGATTGCCGTCGCGGTCACACCGCGGCTCGCCTTCCAGCGCGGGGTCCTGACGAACCTGCTCAACCCGAAGGTCGGCGCCTTCTATCTCAGCCTGCTGCCGCAGTTCGCACCACCGGGCCACCGCGGGCCGGCCCAGCTGCTCGAGCTGGCATCGGTCCACCTCTTCCTCTCCCTGGCGTGGCTCGGTGCCGTCGGCTGCGTAGCAGGGGGTCTCTCGCGGACCCTCCCCACCGTGACGATGCGGCGGTTGGAGGCCACCGGAGCGGTCGCACTGCTCGGGACCGGCGCCTTCCTGGCCGGGAGTGCCCTGTGAACCCGTCGCACGCCGCCCTGCGCGTCGGGCTCGACGAGGACGCGGTTGCCCGCGCGGTGATCGCAGCCCTGGCAGAGGACCACACCGCCCGCGACGTGACCACGGCAGCCACCGTGCCCCTCGGCCGCACCGGTCGCGCCGAGCTCGTCGCCAAGGAGCCAGGCGTCCTGGCCGGCGTCCCTGTCGCCGAGGCCGTCTTCAGGCACGTGCTCGGCGAGGCCGCATCGGTCATGTCGCTGGCCCGTGACGGCCACCGCGTAGAGGCCGAGCAGGTGCTGATGAACGTGAGCGGTGACACCGCCGCACTGCTCACCGCGGAGCGCAGCGCCCTCAACCTGCTCTGCCACCTCTCCGGCGTGGCCACCGCGACCGCAGCCTGGGTCGACGCCCTCGCGGGGACCGGCGTCGTCGTGCGCGACACCCGCAAGACGACCCCGGGTCTGCGCGCGCTGGAGAAATACGCCGTACGCTGCGGCGGCGGGAAGAACCACCGACTTTCCCTCGCGGACCAAGCGTTGGTCAAGGACAACCACATCGCCGTCGCGGGAGGCGCCGCAGCCGCCTACCTGGCCGTTCGGTCGCGACACCCGATGCTGCAGATCGAGGTCGAAGTGCAGACCCTGGCCGAACTCCGAGAGCTGCTCGCCATAGGAGCCCCGCTGGTGCTGCTCGACAACATGTCCCTCGATGACCTTCGCGAGGCGGTACGCATCACCGAAGGGCGCGCCCGGCTCGAGGCGTCCGGTCGGCTTCGCATCCGAGACGCCCTCGCCGTGGCAGCAACCGGTGTGGACTCTGTCGCGGTGGGCGAGCTGACCCACTCTGCGCGGGCGCTGGACATCTCCATGCGTGTGGTGACGCAGTGACGAGCGTCGGTGTCGCATCGGTCCTGGCGGCCCTCCTGCTCGCACTGGCGGCCACCTTCCAGGGTGCGTTGGCCCTGGGTGCACCGTGGGGCGCAATGGCCTACGGCGGTCGCGCTACGCGCGCGGACGGCACGATCTCCGTCCGCTACCGCGTCTTGAGTGCGTTCACCATCCTGGTGCTCGCCCTAGCCGGCTGGTCGCTCCACCGCGGCTCGGATCCGGTTCTCTGGACGCTGGCCGCGCTCTTCGGGGGCAACACCGCAGCCAACCTGGCAGCCCGACACCCGATCGAGCGTTGGGGGATGTCCGCCATCACCCTCGGCCTCACAGGCTGCTACGTGACCCTCGCGGTCGCGTAGCCACGAAGACAGGACATCCCAGCATGGTGACCACGGACCACGCCAGCGACGACTACGACATCGACTGCTCGCTCGCCCGTATGGACCTCGACCGTGTCCATCGGTGGCTCTCCACCGATGCCTACTGGGCGCTGGGGCGCACCCGCGAGACCGTCGACACCGCGGCGCGACACTCCTTGAACTTCGGAGCGTTCACGACGGACGGCGTTCAAGTTGCCTACGCGCGCGTTGCCACCGACCATGCGACGTTCGCTTGGCTGTGCGACGTTTACGTCGACCGAGACCACCGCGGCCGAGGGCTCGGTTCCCGCCTGTCGGAGGCCGTGGTCACCAAGCTGCGGACGATGCGGCTCAAGCGGGTGCTTCTCTCGACCCTTGATGCTCACGAGGTCTACGGCCGCGTCGGCTTCGTGCCAATCCCATGCCCTGGACAGTTCATGCTCCTGGCCGAGCCAACCGGCTAGATGGCCGGCGGCACTCGCCCTTCCGCGTCCCTTCAAGCGCCGGGCGTCCAACGAGCTGAGCCGCTCTGCGGTCGCGACCACCCTTTCACTGTCCACGGCAGATTCGCGCGCGCTGACCCGCGCGCCCTTGCTTGCGCGGACTCGGTCATCGCGAGAGCTCCTGGAGCGCCCATGAGTTCCCATCGGGGTCGCTGAAGAACGCGTACTTGATTCCGCCCATGTCGCTCACATCGGACACGTCGACGTGCCTGCTCAACAGGTGCGCTCGGGCCTCCTCGACGTCGTCGACCACCAAGTGCAGGTTGAGGACGCGCGGAGCGTCGGGGTTACTGATTCCAACGCCGACCACGATCGAGCAGGCGGAGCCGGGTGGGGTCAGCTGGACGACTCGCATGCCGTTGCCCGGCTGAACGTCGTGATCGAGGTTGAAGCCCAATCGGTCGACGTAGAACGCCTTGCTTCGATCCACGTCCGTCGTCGGAAGTGGGACGAGTTCCAGTCTCATGTCCATAGCGAAAGCTCCTGTTGGCTCAAGCATGTCAGGGTGGCCGCTCGGACGCGAGCAGGGCTTGCTGACATTACGGCCGGAGGTCTGATCGCGGCGGGTCCTCCAAGCCGTGTTCCTCTATGCGCCTCGACAGTCTTGCGCGTCGATTACGGTGTGAAGCAGGACGGGGTAGCCGGCCAGAGGACCTGCTTGCTTGTCCTCCGATCTCACGGTATCGCCGCGGTGACGCATGACCGCTCGTCGGTGCGAGTTCGGCCCGCACCATCGGCGCGTGGGCCGACCCCTACCTCGACTGGCTGCTCGCCGGTGTGGTGGGTGTCATCCCGGCGCTCGGCCGAGGACGTAGAGGCGCCGGCTCGTCTCGCCGCGGGCGGCGACGGGGCCGCGGAGGTACCACTCGACGTCGACCAGCCCGGCAGCCTCCAGCAGGCCGACCACGGACTCGGGGTCGTGGCGCACGATGTCGAGGTCCACGTCGTGACCGAACCACTCCTCGACGTGCTGGACCTCGTCGCCCGCGTGCAGGGCCACGACCAGCAGGCCGCCGGGGGAGAGGGGTCGGACCAGGGCCGCCACCGCGTCCGGGAGCTCCGATGCGCCGAGGTGGATCAGCGAGTACCACGCCAGCACCGCTCCCCAGGCCGCGCTCGTCGCCGGGCGGCTCAGCCGGCGCAGGTCGCCGACCTCGAAGGCGACGTCGGGGAACCGGCGGCGGGCCTCGACCACCATCGTCGGAGAGAGGTCGATCCCGGTCGCTGCCGCACCTCGCCGGGAGAGGTAGGCGGTCACGTGCCCCGGACCCGAGCCCACCTCGATGACCGGCAGGCCCGTGGCGTGGTCGGCGACCCGGTCGAGCAGCCACCGCTCGAACGGCAGGCCTTCGAGCTCGTCGACCAGCGCGTCGGCGTACTCCGTGGCGATGGCGTCGTACGCCGCCCGGACCCGGGTGTCGCGGACCTCGGCGCCCTGGGCGAGCACCGAGTCGCGGTCGACCCGCGCCGCAGCGGGCGCGTCCTCCCCCTGCGGAACGGGGCCGAGCAGGTGGACCCAGCGACGGTCCTGCTGGCCGGGCCGGCGCTCCAGCTCGCGCACCAGCGGCTCGGAGCGCTCGGCCATCCGGCGCAGGCAGACCTCGACCTGGCTGCGGTCGGTGAAGGGGTGGAGCCGCTCGGTCCGGGTGCGCAGTTCGCCCGGGGCCTGCGGACCACGCAGCAGCAGCACCGTGAGGAGGGCCCGTTCGTCCGGGTCGAGTCCGAGGTGCTCATCGAGGGCCTGGTGGTACTTCAGCGTCCGCCGGCCGGTGTCTGCCCACACGATCCGGACCAGGCCCCGGTCCTTGAGCCCGCGCGCCGTGCGGTCGACGGTCTGCTGGTCGTAGTCGACGACCGGATCCCGGCTGCTCGTCTGGTTGCAGGCCGTGCGCAGTGCGTTGCCGGTCATGGGGTAGGACGCCGGCACCGTCGTCTGCTTCTCCATCAGGCTGCCGAGGACGCGCTGCTCCTCCGGCTCGAGGACGGGGAGCTCGGTCACGGCAGCAGCAGTACGACGGTCTCGGCGACGCAGGCCGGCTTGTCCTGGCCATCGATCTCGATGACGTAGCTCAGCAGCATCTGCTTGCCGGCCGGGATGTCGCTGACGTCCGCGACGGACACGCGGGCCCGGATCTTCGACCCTACCGGGACCGGGCTGGGGAACCGCACCTTGTTGACGCCGTAGTTGAGCTTCGCCCCGGGTGTCTCCAGGCTGAACACCTGGCTGCCGAGCCACGGCACGAGCGACAGCGTGAGGTACCCGTGGGCGATGGTTCCGCCGAACGGCCCGTCCTTGGCGCGCTCGACGTCCACGTGGATCCACTGGTGGTCGCCGGTGGCGTCGGCGAAGGCGTCGACGCGTTCCTGGGTGATCTCGTGCCAGTCGCTCGTGCCGAGCTCCTCGCCCACCGCCGCGGCCAGCTCGTCGAACGTGGTGAAGGTGCGCATCTGGGCGTCTCCTGTCCTGGGTCGCATGCTTGGATGTGCAGCATGTCCGAACCTATCCCCGAGACGATCCGGCGGGCCCCGAAGGTCCTGCTCCACGACCACCTCGATGGGGGGCTTCGGCCACAGACCGTCCTCGACCTGGTGCCCGCGGACCATCCGCTGCCCGCCGACGACGCCGAGTCGCTGCGCGAGTGGTTCGAGGACTCGGCGAACTCCGGATCGCTGGAGCGCTACCTCGAGACGTTCGACCACACGGTCGCCGCGATGCAGACCGCCGACAACCTGCACCGCGTGGCGCGCGAGTGCGTCGAGGACCTCGTGGCCGACGGGGTGGTCTACGCCGAGATCCGCTACGCGCCCGAACAGCACCTCGAGGGCGGCTTGGCGCTGACCGACGTGGTCGAGGCGGTGCGCGACGGGTTCGCCGAGGGCGAGGAGCAGGCTCGTGGGGAGGGCCGCCCGATCGTCGTACGCCAGCTGCTGACGGCCATGCGCCACCAGGCGCGCTCGATGGAGATCGCCGAGCTGATGGTGGCCTACCGCGACCAGGGCGTGGTCGGGTTCGACATCGCCGGCGCCGAGGCGGGCTACCCGCCGACCCGGCACCTCGACGCGTTCGAGTACCTCCAGCGCGAGAACGCTCACTTCACCATCCACGCCGGCGAGGGGTTCGGCCTGCCGTCGATCTGGCAGGCGATCCAGTGGTGCGGCGCCGACCGGCTCGGGCACGGCGTACGGATCATCGACGACGTCACGGCCCGACCCGACGGCACCCACCAGCTCGGCCGGCTCGCGTCGTACGTCCGCGACAAGCGGATCCCGCTCGAGCTCTGCCCGTCGTCGAACATCCAGACCGGCGCCGCCGCGTCCATCGCCACGCACCCGATCGGCGTGCTGACCGACCTGCGGTTCCGCGTCACGGTCAACACCGACAACCGACTGATGAGCGGAACGTCGATGTCGCGGGAGATGAGCCTGCTGGTGGACGCGTTCGGCTACGACATGCACGACCTGCGCTGGTTCACGATCAACGCGATGAAGTCGGCGTTCGTGCCGTTCGACGAGCGGCTGGCGATCATCGACGACGTGATCAAGCCGGCGTACGCCGTGCTCAGCGCGATGTCCTAACGGGTTTGCGGATGACCCCCCGGCACCACGGCGCCGGGGATGTTCCACGAACTCGGGGCGGACCGCAGCCCGCCGCGTCAGGCGCCGTCGACGAGGGCCCGGATCCGCTGGTGGGCCCGTTCCGGGGTCATCGCGACGCAACCCAGCTCGACCGCGTGCGCGACCACCTCGGGCTCGGCCCGCATCAGCATGATCCCGCGGCGCAGCAGCACCAGCGGCGGCTTGCGGTGCTCGCGCAGGTCACGCGTCAACCGTCGCCAGAAGGTGACCGCGGGGTGGTTCGTCACGCAGACCGCATCGGCCAGCAGACCCCGGGAGCGGCACTGCGAGACGACCTCCTGGGCGAAGATCCCCTCGGCGACGAAGTGGCGCACGCCCTGAAGGTCGAGCTTGCGGTGGCCGGTGCGGCCGTCCTGGGCGAGCTCGTAGACCGGCACCTCGGCGACGCCCTCGAGGCACAGCCTCTCGATCGTGTCCACCGCCTCGTCCCGCAGCCAGGAGTCCGGATGGTCCCAGTCGACGATGTCCGCGCCCGGCCCGATCGACACCCGCGGCAGGGTCGGGTCGTCGCCGTCCTTGTAGAAGTCGTCGAGGTTGACGTAGGGAAGGCCCAGCCGCCGGCAGAGCCGGGACTTGCCCGACCCGGACGGACCGGCGAGGACGATCACCTGAGCGCGCACCGCGACATTGTGTCCCACGCACTAGGGTCGAGGATCATGCACACCCCGATGCCGGCCTACGTCGTGCGCGACCGACGGGCGATCACGCTGTTGCTCGTGGGCACCGTCGTCGCCCTGGCCGTCGCGTTCCTGCTCGCGGTGATGACCCGCAACTGGGCGAGCACGGTGGTCACCGTCGCGATCATCGCCTACCTGGCCGCGGTGCAGCTGCGGTCTGTCCGCGAACGCCTGCGCGTGGATCGGTACGGCGTCTCGGTGTCCGACCCGCAGGTGCGGTTCCGTCCGGGGGAACGCAGGTACATCCCCTGGGAGGCGGTGCGAGAGGTCGTCGTCGACGGCGACCTGCTCGTGGTGTCGGTGCGCGCCGACGCGGCGATGCCGATGTGGATGAAGGGCCGCCCCGCCGACCCCGACCGGACCGACGCCGGCGAGCTGCGCACCTCGGTGCCGGCGCTGGACGCCGGGGCGCTGCAGCAAGCCGTGCACGACCTCGGCGTGGACGTGCCCGTCGTGGTCCGCTGAGGGCGACCGGGTCAGATCCCGACCGGGTGCCAGACCGTCTTGGTCTCCAGGAAGCCGGTCATCCGGTCGAGACCCGGCTCCTCGGTCCAGTCCGGTTCCGTCGCCGGAAGCCCGGCGTACCCGCTTGAGGTTCTCCGCCGCTGCCACCTCGAGCGCGGTCGCGGTCGCCGGATCGCCGGCCACACCGGTGAGATCGATTGCGTTCACGTCCATGTGCGAGGCCAGCGTCGGGGCGGTGTCGCCCAGCGCCCCGGTGAGGATGTTGACCACGCCGCCGGGGACGTCGGAGGTGGCGAGCACCTCGGAGAACGTGATCGCCGGCACCGGCCGCTCGCTCGAGGTCGCCACCACGCAGGTGTTGCCGGTGACGACGACAGGGGCGACCACGCTGACCAGGCCGAGCAGCGAGGACCGCTGCGGGGCGATCACGGCGACCACCCCGGTCGGTTCGGGGAGGGAGAAGTTGAAGTACGGCGCGGCGACGGGGTTGGTGCCGCCGACGACCTGCGCGATCTTGTCGGCCCACCCGGCGTACCAGACCAGCCGGTCGACCGAGAGGTCGACGGCCGCCTCCGCGGCACGCTTGGCCAGTCCCTCGCCGGCCTGGACCTCCTCGACGAACTGGGCGCGGCGGCCCTCGAGGACCTCGGCGACCCGGTAGAGCACCTGGCCGCGGTTGTACGGCGTCTTGCCGGACCAGCCGCCGAAGGCCTTGCGGGCCGCTTGCACGGCGTCGCGGGCGTCCTTGCGTGAGGCCGCCGCGGCGTTGGCCACGAACCTGCCCTTCGCGTCGGAGACGACGTAGGTGCGGCCCGACTCCGAGCGGGGGAACGCCCCGCCCACGTAGAGCTTGTAGGTCTTCCGCACGTCGATGCGCTGCTCAGTGGGCAAGGTAGGCCTCCAGACCGTGGCGGCCGCCCTCGCGGCCGTAGCCCGACTCCTTGTAGCCGCCGAAGGGGCTGGTCGGGTCGAACTTGTTGAACGTGTTGGCCCAGACCACGCCGGCGCGCAGCTGGTCGGCCATCCACAGGATCCGCGAGCCCTTGTCGGTCCACACGCCCGCGGACAGGCCGAACGGGGTGTTGTTGGCCTTCTCGACCGCTTCGGCCGGGGTGCGGAAGGTCAGCACCGAGAGCACGGGGCCGAAGATCTCCTCGCGGGCGATCCGGTGGGCCTGGGAGACGCCGGTGAACACCGTCGGCGGGAACCAGAACCCGTTGCTGGGCAGCTCGCAGGCGGGGGACCAGCGCCCTGCCCCCTCGGCCTCGCCGATGTCGGACAGCTCGCGGATCTTGGCGAGCTGCTCGGCGGAGTTGATCGCACCGACGTCGGTGTTCTTGTCCAGCGGGTCGCCGACGCGCAGCGTCGACATCCGGCGCTTGAGCCGCTCGAGCACCTCCTCGGCGACGGACTCCTGCACCAGCAGCCGCGACCCGGCGCAGCAGACGTGGCCCTGGTTGAAGAAGATCCCGTTGACGATGCCCTCGACCGCCTGGTCGACCGGCGCGTCGTCGAAGACGATGTTGGCCGCCTTGCCGCCCAGCTCGAGGGTCACCCTCTTCTCGCTGCCGGCGACGGTCTTGGCGATCAGCCGGCCGACCTCGGTGGAGCCGGTGAACGCGACCTTGTCGACGTCGTCGTGGGCCACGACCGCCCGGCCGGTCTCGCCGGCACCGGTGACGATGTTGACCACGCCGGGCGGGAGGTCGGCCTGCTGGCAGATCTCCGCGAACAGCAGCGCGGTCAGCGGGGTGGTCTCGGCGGGCTTGAGCACCACCGTGTTGCCGGCGGCGAGGGCCGGGGCGATCTTCCACGACAGCATCAGCAGCGGGAAGTTCCACGGGATGACCTGCCCGGCGACGCCGAGGCTCCGGGGATCGGGTCCGAAGCCGGCGTGCTCGAGCTTGTCGGCCCAGCCCGCGTAATAGAAGAAGTACGCCGCCGCCAGCGGCACGTCGACGTCGCGTGACTCGCGGATCGGCTTGCCGTTGTCGATCGACTCGAGCACGGCGAGCTCGCGGGAGCGCTCCTGCAGGATCCGCGCGATGCGGAACAGGTACTTCGAGCGCTCGCGCCCGGACATCTTCGACCACACCCGGCTGTGGGCACGGCGGGCCGCCTTCACGGCGAGGTCCACGTCCTCCTCGGACGCCTCGCTGACCTCGGCCAGCACCTCCTCGGTGGCCGGGGAGATCGTCTTGAACGACTTGCCGCCGACCGGGTCGACGAACTCGCCGTTGACGAACAGTCCGTAGGACGACTTGATGTCCACGATCGCCCGCGACTCGGGGGCGGGGGCGTAGTCGAACACCGAGCCGGCAGCGCCGGGGGTCGAGCCTGTCGAAACCTTCTTGGCCATGGTGATCAGTCCAGGGTGAAGTAGTCGGGGCCGGAGTAGCGACCGGTGCGCATCTTGGTGCGCTGCATGAGCAGGTCGTTGAGCAGCGTCGAGGCGCCGAAGCGGAACCAGTCCGGGTCCAGCCAGTCGGGACCGGCCACCTCGTTGACCGTCACGAGGTACTTGATCGCGTCCTTGGCGGTGCGGATGCCGCCCGCGGGCTTCACCCCGACCATCCGGCCGGTCACCTCGCGCCAGTCGCGCACCGCCTCGAGCATCACCAGCGTCACAGGCAGGGTCGCCGCCGGCTGCACCTTGCCGGTGGAGGTCTTGATGAAGTGGGCGCCGGCCAGCATCGCCAGCCACGAGACCCGGCGGACGTTGTCGTAGGTCTGCAGCTCACCGGTCTCGAAGATCACCTTCAGGTGCGCCTCGGAGCCGTCGGCCCGCCGGCACGCCTCACGGACCGCCACGATCTCCTCGAACACCTCGAGGTAGCGGCCCGACAGGAACGCGCCCCGGTCGATCACCATGTCGATCTCGTCGGCGCCGGCCTCGACGGCGTCGCGGGTGTCCATCAGCTTGACGTCCAGAGCCGCGCGGCCCGACGGGAACGCCGTCGCCACCGACGCGACGTGCACGCCGCTGTCGCCGAGCACCTCCTTGGCGGTCTCGACCATGTCCGGGTAGACGCACACCGCCGCGGTCGGCGGGCAGGTCTGGTCGGCGGGATCGGGGCGCATCGCCTTCGCGGCCAGCGCCCGCACCTTGCCGTGGGTGTCCTGGCCCTCGAGCGTGGTCAGGTCGACCATCCGGATCGCCAGGTCGAGCGCGAACTCCTTGGCCGTGGTCTTGATCGACCGGGTGCCGAGGGTCGCGGCACGAGCCTCGGCCCCCACCTGGTCCACCCCGGGCAGTCCGTGCAGGAAACGTCGTAGCGACGCGTTCGACGAAGCCGCTTCGGCCAGACCGGCCGGGACGCCGTACGAACTCGCCGTCGAGCTCATCGCTGATGTCACCGACCCAGCATAGGTGTGCCCGACGTGTTCGCAGAATCGACGTCGGGCGAGGCAGAATCGAGGTATGGCCCCGCCCCAGTCGACCCCCGAGCAGCTCCGGCCCGTGGAGCGGTTCAAGCCCACCAACGGGATGTTCGCGGGGTACGCCGGGCTCGCCGCTGCCGCGGTCACGCTCGGGTACGTCGCCCTCGACGTCCACACGCTCACGGGTCTGCGACTCGCCCTCGGCGCGGTGTTCTTCGCGGTCGTCATCTGGGTGACGCAGCTTCGGCCGCGGGCGACTGCCTACCCGCGCCACGTGGTGCTGCGCAACTCGGTCCGCGACGCGCACGTGCCCTACGTGCTGGTCGACGAGGTCTCGATGAGCCAGACCCTCAACGTCTGGTCCGGCGGCCGGCGTTTCGTGTGCATCGGCATCGGCCAGTCGCTACGCGAGGACATCAAGGCCCGCCGGCGCAAGGAGCAGGCCAGCGGCGGCGGGAGGCTGACGGAGTTCGCCTTGAGGGCCGAGCGTGCCTCCACCGACGAGCGGGCGATGAGCTACCAGACCTTCGTGCTCACCCGGCTGGAGGAGCTGGTCGACCAGGCCAAGCGAGAGCACCGGCGCGCGCCTCAGGAGCCACACCAGCCCGCGCGGCACGTCCTGGCCTGGCCCGAGGTGAGCGCCCTGGTGGCCACCGGCCTGGTGTTCGTGGTCAGCCTGTTGGCCTAGAGCCCGGCCGCCCGTGCGATGTCGACGCGGATGGCGTCGAGCCGGCCCGCGGCGGAGATCCGCGCCGCATCGACCCCGCCCTCGGTGGCGTCGGGGCCGTGCTCCACCGGCACGACCACCTCGAGGTAGCACTTGAGCTTCGGCTCGGTCCCGGACGGGCGCACGACGACCCGCGCCTGCTCGGCGAGCCGATAACGCAGCCCGTCGGTCGGCGGCAGGCCCGCGCTGCCGAGGCCGAGGTCGTCCACCCGCTCCACCCGCAGTCCGCCGAGCTCCTCGGGCGGGTGCGTCCGCAGACGGGTCATCGCCTCCGCGATCTTGGCCAGGTCGCTGACTCGCACGGAGAGCTGGTCGGTGGCGTAGAGCCCGTGCTCGCGGGCGATGTCGTCGAGCCGGTCCGTCAGCGTGCGGCCGTCGGCCTTGAGCCGCGCGGCGAGCTCGGCGATGCGCAGCAGCGCGGAGACGCCGTCCTTGTCCTTCACCAGGTCGGGGGCGACGCAGTAGCCGAGCGCCTCCTCGTAGCCGAAGGCGAGGCCCTCGACACGGCCGATCCACTTGAAGCCGGTCAGAGTCTCCTCGTGCGGCCGTCCGTGCGCCCGTGCGAGCGCGCCCAGCAGCGAGGAGGACACGATCGAGTTCGCGTAGACGCCCTCGACACCTTCACGGAGCAGGAAGTCGCCGAGGAGCGCGCCCACCTCGTCGCCGCGCAGCATCCGCCAGCCGTGCGGTCCCGGGACGGCGACGGCGCACCGGTCCGCGTCCGGGTCGTTGGCGACCACCAGGTCCGCGTCGACCTCGGCGGCGAGCTGCATCGCCAGGTCCATCGCGCCGGGCTCCTCGGGGTTCGGGAACGCCACGGTCGGGAAGTCCGGGTCCGGGTCGGCCTGCGCCGGGGTCACGTGCGGTGCCGCGAAGCCGGCCCGCTGGAGCGCGTCGACCACGGACTCCCCGCCCACGCCGTGCAGCGGGGTGTAGACCAGGGTGAGGTCCCGCGGACCGCCGGGACGCACCAGCGCGCTGACGTCGTCGAGGTAGGCGGTCACGACGTCCTCGCCGAGGAGCTCGCCGGCGTCGCCGAGCGGGACGTCCGCGAGCGCACCGACGGCGTCGATCCGCTCGGAGATCTCCGCGTCGGCGGGCGGCACGATCTGGCTGCCGTCGCCGAGGTAGACCTTGTAGCCGTTGTCCTGCGGCGGGTTGTGCGAGGCGGTGACCATCACCCCGGCGACGCAGCCGAGCTTGCGGATCGCGTAGGCGAGCAGCGGGGTCGGCAGTGGCCGGGGCAGGAGCAGCGCACGGAGGCCCGCACCGGTCATCACCCGCGCCGTGTCGGCGGCGAAGACGTCGGAGTTGTGCCGGGCGTCGTAGCCGATCACCACGCTGTCGTCGCCCGTGGCGCCGCGGTCCTTCAGGTAGGCCGCGAGGCCGGCCGCGGCGCGCATGACCACGATCCGGTTCATCCGGTTGGGCCCGGCCCCGAGCGCGCCCCGCAGGCCCGCCGTACCGAACTCGAGACGGCCGGCGAACCGGTCCGCCAGGTCGCTCGCGGCAGCCCCGTCCGGGTCCGACTCCGCCTCGGTGAGCAGCCGCTCGAGCTCGGCGCGGGTCTGCTCGTCGGGGTCCTCGGCGGCCCATGCGCGGGCACGGGCGGTCAGCTCGGGAGTGCTCATGCTGCGAAGGCTAGCGGGCTACAACGCAGGCCGGTGGAAGCGCTCGCCTGCGAAGGGGCCGCCGACGAACGCCGCCTCGGCCTCGTCGTCCGGCCCGTCGAGCACCCGGTCCGCGTACTCCTCCGCGTCGTCTCGCGGGTGGTAGCCGAGGGCGTGTCCCGCAGCCAGGTCCCACCAGCCGCGCGTGTTCGCGGACACGCCGTAGAGGACCGCGAAGCCGGGATCGGTGGCGGTCAGGCACGCGTCGACCATGCGTACGGCGTCGTCGTGCGACAGCCACGTGGACAGGCCCCGGCGCGACTCGGGCTGGGGCAGGAAGCTGCCGATCCGGGCGACCACGGCGTCGATGCCGTAGCGGTCCGCGTAGAGGCTGAGCAGTGCCTCGGCGGCCACCTTGGCGACCCCGTAGAAAGTGTCCGGGCGCGGACGTACGTCGGTGGTGAGCAGGTCGGTCCGCGGAGTCCGTCCGACGGCGTGGTTGCTGCCGGCGTAGACCATCCGGGGCACTCCGTGGGCGAGCATCGCGTCCAGGAGCGCGGCCGTCGTGGTCACGTGACTCTCGAGCTCCTCGGGCAGCGAGCCCTCCTCCGGCATCCCGGCCAGGTGCACGACCGCGTCCAGGCCGCCGGAGCGCTCCAGGTCGGCGAAGACGGCCTCGACCGCGTCCGGGTCGGCGCAGTCGACGGTGTACCAGGTGCCGGTGAACATCTCGGGCGCCACCATGTCGAGGCCGACGACCTCGTGGCCGCGGTCGGTGAGCCCGGGGACGAGCACCGTGCCGATGCTGCCGGCGGCGCCGGTGACGAGGACCCTCATGACCAGATCCGCGGGACGACCGAACCGAGCAGCTGCCCCATCCGGGCGGCTGAGGCCCGACCGGCTTCGAGCACCTCCTCGTGGTTCAGCGGCGCGTCGGTGATGCCGGCCGCCAGGTTGGTGACCAGGGAGATGCCGAGCACCTCCATCCCGGCCTCACGCGCGGCGATCGCCTCGAGCGTGGTCGACATGCCGACCAGGTCGCCGCCGATGGCTCGCACCATCCGGATCTCCGCCGGCGTCTCGTAGTGGGGGCCGGGGAACTGGCAGTACACGCCCTCGTCGAGGCTGGGGTCGACCTCGCGGCACAGCGCCCGGAGACGGCTGCTGTAGAGGTCGGTCAGGTCGACGAACCGCGCGCCCTCGATGGGGGAGGTCGCGGTGAGGTTGATGTGGTCGCTGATCAGGACCGGCGTTCCTGGTGCCCAGGTCTCCTTCAGGCCGCCGCACCCGTTGGTGAGCACGGCCACCGAGCAGCCGGCGGCCGCCGCGGTGCGGACCCCGTGCACGACGGAGCGGACGCCGAGGTTCTCGTAGAGGTGCGTGCGCCCGAGCAGGACCAGCAGGTTGCGGTCCCCGGACCGCACCGACCTGACCTTGCCGGCGTGGCCGGCGACCGCCGGGGGAGCGAACCCCGGCAGCTCGGTGGTGCTGATCTCCGCAGTGGCCTCGCCGAGCGCGTCCACGGCGGGCAGCCAGCCGGAGCCCATCACCAGGACCGCGTCGTGGTGGTCCACGCCGGTCAGCTCACGCAGGACGTCGGCGGCCTTCTGGGCATCCTCGCCGTAGGGCGTCTGATTCGTCACGCGGGCAGCCTAGAACACCGATTCGTCTGCGCGACCCCGCGGCACGGCCCTGGGGTAGCGCAGACGATCCGACGGTCAGTGGCCGAGGGAGCGGCAAGGACGTGCGCGCAGCGCGGCCACGTAGTCGTCGGGCGCGTCCGCTGCCTGGGCGGCCTCGGCGAGGATGCCGAGGTAGCTCGCCGACGGCAGGCCGCCCTCGTAGGCATCGAGGACGTAGGTCCACGCCACCTCCTCGCCGAGCAGGGTGGTCACCCGCACGCGGGTCTTGCGGTAGAGGCCGGAGTCGGCGCTCTCCCAGCCGTCGAGGAGGTGCTCGTCCTCCTCGCTCACGTCGTAGATGGCGACGAAGACCTGCTCGAGGGGATCCTCCACCAGCGTGGCCAGCGCGCCGTCCCAGCCGAGGTCCTCGCCGCCGAAGGTCAGCCGCCAGCCGAGCAGCCAGCCCGTGGTGCGCAGTGGCGAGTGGGGGCACCGTTCTCCCATGCGGCGGGGGTCCATGTTGGACCCGTAGGCGGCGTAGAGGGGCACGGGGTCAGAGCCTAGTGCCCGGACTGGAACAATGGCGCGCATGAATCGTGTCGTGGTGATCGGTGGAGGACCCGGCGGGTACGAGGCGGCTCTGGTGGCGGCGCAGCTCGGTGCGGACGTCACGGTCGTCGACACCGACGGGCTGGGCGGTTCTGCGGTCCTCACCGACTGCGTACCGAGCA
Source organism: uncultured Actinomycetota bacterium (assembly GCA_963801125.1). Classification (GTDB taxonomy): domain Bacteria; phylum Actinomycetota; class Actinomycetes; order Propionibacteriales; family Nocardioidaceae; genus Nocardioides_B. Next base: position 19,089 of record CAWDDL010000025.1, on the reverse strand, counting down.
AGACGTTGATCGCGACCGCCGAGCTGATGGCCGACATGGAGGAGGCCGACGAGCTGGGCCTCTCGGTCGCCGCGTCCGACGGGTCGGGCGCCCCGGGCAGCCCGTTCCGGGTGGACCTCGCTCGCGTGAACTCCCGGGTGAAGCGGCTCGCGCTCGCGCAGTCCGGGGACATCGGCCGCCGCCTCACCCGCGACGGAGTCCGGGTGGTCCAGGGGCGGGGACGGCTGGACCCGGGCAGCGGTGCCGGGCACTCCGCTCGGCGCGTGGTGGCCGAGCTCGCCGACGGCGGTGAGGAGAGCTTCGAGGCCGACGCAGTGCTGGTGGCGACCGGCGCATCGCCGCGCGTCCTGCCCTCGGCCCAGCCGGACGGTGAGCGGATCCTGTCCTGGGACCAGGTCTACGACCTCGACGAGGCGCCCGAGAAGCTGATCGTGGTCGGCTCCGGAGTGACCGGCGCGGAGTTCGCCAGCGCCTACAACGCCCTCGGCATCGACGTGACCCTGGTGTCCAGCCGGGAGCACGTGCTTCCCGGCGAGGACCCGGACGCCGCCGCGGTGCTCGAGGAGGTCTTCAAGCGCCGGGGGATGACGGTGCTGTCGAAGACGCGCATGGAGTCCGTCACCCGGTCGGGCGAGACCGTGACGGTCACCCTCACCGACGGGCGGTCGGTCGAGGGCTCGCACTGCCTGCTGGCGCTCGGCTCGGTGCCGAACACCACGGACATGGGCCTCGAGGAGGCCGGGGTCACGCTCGACGACGGCGGCTTCGTCAAGGTCGACCGGGTCTCGCGCACGTCCGCGCGCGGGGTGTACGCCGCGGGCGACTGCACCGGCGTGTTCATGCTCGCCTCCGTCGCGGCCATGCAGGGCCGCATCGCGATGTGGCACTTCCTCGGGGACGCGGTGGCCCCGCTGGACATGAAGGAGGTCTCGGCCAACGTCTTCACGTCGCCGGAGATCGCCACCGTGGGCTGGAGCCAGAACGCCGTCGACGCCGGCGAGATCGAGGTCGAGACCGTGATGCTGCCGCTGTCGGGAAACGCGCGGGCAAAGATGCAGGGCGTCCGGGACGGCTTCGTGAAGCTCTTCGCCCGGCCCGGGACCGGCATCGTTGTCGGCGGCGTCGTCGTCGGCCCGCGGGCCAGCGAGCTGATCCACCCCGTCGCCCTGGCGGTCTCGCAGAACCTCACCGCCGACCAGGTGGCGGCCGCCTTCACGGTCTACCCGTCGATGAGCGGCTCGGTCGCCGAGGCCGCGCGCCGGCTGCACCGGGTCAAGGACTGAGGACGCGCCGGGTCGGCGGTGAGGAATCGGGTTTCGGAATATCCGCGGGACCGAACTTTAATTACACCGTTGTAATTCTTTGGCCATTGAGCAAAATCGCCGATCCCGACTTGTGGAATGCATTTCCCGTGGATAATCATCTGTCACTCGGATAACTGAATTCACTCTTGTCACACACGTGTCGCCCGGTGGGTCGGGAAGCCCCCGGTCGGTGCGGACGAGGGTTGTCGTCGCAAGGGGAAGACAACGATGAGGGCTCGCTCGTGGGCGGGGCCCGGACCGCTGCCGTCTCGCGTCACCGCCGGTGTCGCGGGCCTGGTGGCCTCCGCGCTCGCCGTCGCCACCGTGGCGCTGACCGGCGGCTCCGCCGGGGCGGTCACCACCGACCAGTCGTACTGGGTGCCGGTGGGCAAGCAGGTGGTGGTGCACGGACGCGGGTTCGGCCACGGGCACGGCATGTCGCAGTACGGCGCCTACGGGGCCGCACTGGACGGCAAGGACCACCGCGAGATCCTCGACTTCTACTACCCGGGGACGACCTGGTCGCAGGTCAAGGGCAAGGTGCGGGTGCTCGTCACCGCGGACACCACGAACGACCTGGTGGTCAGCCCGGTCACCGGTCTGACCGTGCGCGACCGGGGCGACGGTACGACGTACCCGCTGCCGGACCTCGACGGCGTGAAGCGCTGGCGGCTCAACGTGCAGGGCGGCAGGACCGTCATCGGCTACCTCAAGGACGGCTGGCAACGCTACGAGCCCGAGGGGCGGCCGGTGCTGCTCGGTGACGGGGAGTTCTTCGCCAAGCGGCCGTTGACCCTGTGGACGCCGAGCGGGGCGCGGAAGTACCGCGGGATCCTGCGCGCCGCGTCGCCGAAGGCCGGCTCCACCGAACGCGACACTGTCAACGTGCTGCCGATGGACGCCTACGTCCGCGGTGTCATCCCCTACGAGATGCCCGCCTCGTGGGCGCCCGAGGCGGTCCAGGCCCAGGCCGTCGCCGCGCGGACCTACGCGGCCTGGTCGCGGGCGCAGAACCACCGCCGGTACTACCAGATCTGCGACACCACCTCGTGTCAGGTCTACGGCGGCGTCGACGGGGAGGACCCGCGCAGCAACACCGCGGTCAAGCAGACCGCGCGTCAGATCCTGACCTACCAGGGCCGGCCGGCGTTCACCCAGTTCTCCTCGAGCAGCGGCGGCTGGACCGCTGCGGGGTCGGTGCCCTACCTTCCGGCGCAGGCCGACCCCTACGACGGCCACGACCGCAACCCGATGCACGAGTGGGAGACGACGGTCGACGCGCGGCGGCTGGAGAAGGCCTACCCGGCGATCGGCACGCTGCAGCGGATCCGGGTGGTCAGCCGCGACGGGAACGGCGACTGGGAGGGCCGGATCTGGAAGATCGAGCTGGACGGCAGCAAGGCCGACCGGACCATGAGCGGCGACGCGTTCCGGTGGATGTTCGGGCTCCGCTCGACCTGGTTCACCATCGAGCCGACCCCGATCATGGCCCGCTACAGCAAGCTCGGCGGCTCGAAGAAGCTCGGCAACGTCCGCTCTCCCGAGTACGCCGTGCCCAGCGGCTCGGCGCAGAAGTTCGACAGGGGCCGGATCTTCTACTCCAAGGCGACCGGGGCACGGGAGCTGTTCGGCCCCGTCCTCGCGGGGTACCGCGACGCCGGAGGCCCGCGCGGACGGCTCGGCCTGCCGGTCACCGGTGTCCAGCCGCGTGGCGAGGGGGTGCGCGCCAAGTTCGTCGGGGGCGCGATCTTCAGCAGCGAGCGCACCGGCACGGTCCCGCTGCTGGGCAAGATCGCCCGCCGCTACCTCCGGTCCGGCGGCCTGCACTCGGGTCTGGGCTGGCCGGTCCGCGGCACCGTCGAGACCCGCCGCGGCGAGAAGGTGGTCTTCGAGCACGGCGTGATCAAGTGGTTCTCCCGCACCGGCAGGACCAAGCTGCGGATCAGGTCCTAGGAGAGCACGAGCACCAAGTCGCCGCCGTCGACCTGCTGGGCCCCACCCAGCGCCACCCGCTCCACCGTGCCGGCGACCGGCGCGGTGATCGCGGCCTCCATCTTCATCGCCTCGATCGTCGCCACCGTGGCGCCGGCCTCGACGTGGTCGCCCTCGGACACCACGACGCTCACCACGCCGTCGAAGGGCGCCCCGACGTGTCCGGGCTTCGCCGGGTCGGCCTTCTCCTGGGTGGGCGTGTCGGCGGCAACGGACCGGTCGCGGACGTTGACCGGCCGGAGCTGTCCGTTGATCGTGCACATCACCGTGCGGATGCCGCGCTCGTCGGGCTCGCTGACCGACTGCACCCCGAGCAGCAGCCGCTTGCCCTCCTCGAGGTCCACCGCGTGCTCCTCGCCCGCGCGCAGCCCGTAGAGGTAGTCCGCCGTCGGGAGCACGGAGATGTCGCCGTACTTCTCCCGGGACTCGCGGAACTCCTTGGTGGGTCCGGGGAACAGCAGCTCGTTGAGCGTGGCGCGGCGGTCGTCGAGCAGGCCCCGCTTCTGCTCGGCGTCGAGGTCCGCGGCCACCGGCTTGGCGCTGCGTCCCTCGAGCGCCTTGGTGCGGAACGGCTCGGGCCAGCCGCCCGGCGGGTCGCCGAGGTCGCCGTTGAGGAAGCCGATGACGGAGTCGGGCACGTCGAACGTGCCCGGCTCGGCCTCGAACTCGTCCGGGTCGGCGCCGACCGCCACCAGGTGCAGCGCGAGGTCGCCGACCACCTTCGAGGACGGGGTCACCTTGACGATGTTGCCGAGGATCCGGTTGGCCGCGGCGTACATGTCCTCGATCTGCTCGAACTTCTCGCCGAGGCCGAGCGCGATCGCCTGCTGGCGCAGGTTCGACAGCTGGCCGCCGGGGATCTCGTGGGTGTAGACCCGCCCGGTCGGCGACGGCAGCCCGGACTCGAACGGCGCGTAGACGCGGCGGGTCGCCTCCCAGTAGGGCTCGAGGTCGCACACCGACCCCAGGTCCAGCCCGGTGGCCCGCGCGGTCTGGTCGGTGGTCGCCACCAGCGCCGACAGCGGCGGCTGGCTGGTCGTCCCCGCCATCGCGGCGCAGGCGGCGTCCACCGCGTCCACGCCCGCGTCGATCGCGGCGAGCAGCGTGGCCAGCTGGCCGCCGGGGGTGTCGTGGGTGTGCAGGTGCACCGGCAGGTCGAACCGCTCACGCAGCGCGCGCACCAGCGTCCTCGCCGCGGGGGCCCGCAGCAGCCCGGCCATGTCCTTGATCGCCAGCACGTGCGCTCCCGCCTCGACGATCTGCTCGGCCAGGCGCAGGTAGTAGTCGAGGGTGTAGAGCTTCTCGCCCGGGTCGGACAGGTCGCCGGTGTAGCACAAGGCGACCTCCGCGACCGCCGACCCGGTGGCCCGGACCGCCTCGACGGCGGGGCGCATCTGCGCGACGTCGTTGAGCGCGTCGAAGATCCGGAACACGTCGATGCCCGTGGCGGCGGCCTCGTGCACGAACGCCTCGGTCACGTCGGTGGGGTAGGGCGTGTAGCCGACGGTGTTGCGGCCGCGCAGCAGCATCTGCAGGCAGATGTTGGGCACGGCCTGGCGCAGCGCGGCCAGCCGCTCCCACGGGTCCTCGGCGAGGAACCGCAGCGCCACGTCGTAGGTGGCGCCGCCCCAGGCCTCGATGCTCCACAGCTGCGGCGTCATCCGCGACACGTGGCCGGCCACGGCGAGCAGGTCGCGGGTGCGGACCCGGGTCGCGAGCAGCGACTGGTGCGCGTCGCGGAAGGTGGTGTCGGTGACCGCGACGGGCTTCTGCTCGCGCAGTCGGCGCGCGAACTCGTCGGGGCCGAGTGCCAGCAGCTGCTGGCGGGTGCCGTCCGGCGCGGGCACAGCCAGGTCGAGGTCGGGGAGCTTGCTGACCGGGTCGACCGAGACCCGCGCCTCGCCGTGCGGCCGGTTGACGGTCACGTCGGCCAGGTAGTTGAGCAGCTTGGTGCCGCGGTCGGCGCTGGACCGGGCGGTCAGCAGCTGCGGGTGGTCCTCGATGAACGAGGTGGACAGCCGTCCCGCCTGGAAGTCCGGGTCATCGAGGACGGCCTGCAGGAACGGGATGTTCGTCGCCACCCCCCGGATCCGGAACTCGGCGATCGCGCGGCGGGCCCGGCCGACCGCCGTGGGGAAGTCCCGGCCGCGACAGGTCAGCTTCGCCAGCATGGAGTCGAAGTGCGCGGACACCTCCGCTCCGGTGTACGTCGTACCGCCGTCCAGGCGCACCCCGGCGCCGCCGGGCGAGCGGTACGTCGTGATCTTGCCGGTGTCCGGCCGGAACCCGTTGGCGGGGTCCTCGGTGGTGATCCTGCACTGCAGCGCGGCGCCGCGCAGCACGATGCGGTCCTGGGACAGGCCGAGGTCGGCCAGCGTCTCTCCCGAGGCGATCCGCATCTGTGCCTGCACGAGGTCGACGTCGGTGACCTCCTCGGTCACGGTGTGCTCGACCTGGATGCGCGGGTTCATCTCGATGAACACATACGGACGGGGGGCTCCGCCCCCCGTCGACCCCCCGAACGGACGGGGGGCTCCGCCCCCCGTCGACCCCCCGAACGGGCGGGGGGCTCCGCCCCCCGTCGACCCCCCGATGTCCCTTCCGGACGTGTCCAGGAGGAACTCCACGGTGCCGGCGTTGCGGTAGCCGATCTCCCGGGCGAACCGGACCGCGTCGGCACAGATCCGCTCGCGCAGCTGCGGGTCGAGGTTCGGCGCGGGGGCGATCTCGACGACCTTCTGGTGCCGGCGCTGCACCGAGCAGTCCCGCTCGAAGAGGTGGATCACGCCGCCGTCGGTGCCGGTGCCGGTGCCGTCGCTGAGGATCTGCACCTCGATGTGCCGCGGGTCGACCACGGCCTGCTCGATGAACACGGTCGGGTCGCCGAAGGCGCCGTCGGCCTCCCGCATGCAGGTCTCGACCGCCTCACGCAGGTCCGCGGCGTCATCGACGCGCCGCATCCCCCGACCGCCGCCGCCCGCGACGGCCTTGACGAACAGCGGGAACGGCATGTCCCGTGCGGAGTCGACCAGGGCGTCCACGTCGGTGGACGGCTCGACCGAGGCGAGCGTCGGGACGCCCGCGCTGCGGGCCGCTGCGATCGCGCGGGCCTTGTTGCCGGTGAGCGTGAGCACGTCGGAGGTCGGGCCGATGAAGGTGATGCCGGCGTTGGCGCACGCCTCGGCCAGCCGAGGGTTCTCCGAGAGGAACCCGTAGCCGGGGTAGACCGCGTCCGCCCCGGCCCGCAGGGCGGCCGCGACGATCACGTCGGGGTCGAGGTAGGCGCGGACCGGGTGACCGCGCTCGCCGATCTCGTAGGCCTCGTCCGCCTTGAGTCGGTGCTCGGAGCCGCGGTCCTCGTACGGGAAGACCGCCACGGTCTGGGCACCCAGCTCGTAAGCGGCCCGGAACGCCCGCACAGCGATCTCGCCACGGTTGGCCACCAGCACCTTGTTGAACATGGAGCCGAGGCTAGCCGTGCCGGCGGTCCTCGCCGAGTGACCGTCCGATGCGCGGTACCGGACCCCGGCGCAGCCACCGCGTTCCCGGTCAGGCCCCCGCTCGGCGCGGTGGTCGGCTGCTCAGGTGACCTGGGGCGAGAGCCCCATTGCGCGTTGGGTGGGCACCGGGTTGTCAGCCGGCGCCCCGTCCTCCTCGACGAGTTCTCGCCGCGGCTTGATCGCCGAGGGCTGCCGGAGGGGTTCGCTGATCACGAGCGGAGGCTGGTTCAGGTAGGTCAGTCGGCTGACCTCGTGACGGCTACGGCGGATGCCGTCCGCCACGATCCCCGCGCACACCACGAACAGGCTGTTCAGCAGCAAGAACGCGGCGCCGCAGAGCGCCGGTACGTCCCGCACGTGGCTCGCCTGGGGTGACGCCGTCAGGAGGGGAACGCCCAGGACCAGGGCGCCCACGGCGGAGAACAGGGCGACCATGCCGAAGCTGGCGACCGGGCGTTCGTGTCGGGCCAGGCCGGCGATGACGTTGAGGATCTTGCGCCCGTCAGTGAACGTGCGCAGCTTCGACTCGGTCCCCGCGGCACGGTCGCGGAACCCCACCTTCACGCACGTCGTGGGGATCCGTAGCGCCAGCGTGTGCACGGTCAGCTCGGTCTCGATCTCGAAGCCCCGCGAGTGCGCGGGGAAGCTCTTGACGAAACGCCTGGAGAAGACGCGGTAGCCGCTGAGCATGTCGCCGAGCGTGTCGCCGAAGATCGCACTGACGATCCGGTTGAGCACCTTGTTGCCGGCCGCGTGGGCCGGGCGGTAGGCGCTCGAGGCACCCGCTGACGGCACCTCGCTCCGGACGCCGAGCACGTGGTCGACCTTCTGGCCGATGAGCGTCCGGATCAGGGTCGGCGCTGCGCTTGCGTCGTAGGTGTCGTCCCCGTCGATCAGCAGGTAGATGTCCGCATCGATGTCCGCGAATGCCCGGCGGACCGCATTGCCCTTGCCCTTGAGCGGTTCGAACCGTACGACGGCCCCGGCCTCGGCGGCGCGTTCCGCGGTCCGATCGGTGCTGGCATTGTCGTAGACGTAGACGGTCATCGTCGGCACGCTCTGCCGCAGGTCGGCGACGACCTTGGCGATGGCCGCCTCCTCGTTGTGGCAGGGCACGATGGCGGCGATGCGGAACTGATCCTCCAGCGGCATGGCGGGCCCCAGCGAGTTCGACGAAGACAACAAGCGCGCCCCGATCGCGCACCCCGCCAAACGACTAGAACTCGTTCCCGTTACGGCCCCGACCCGAGCGCGTCCGCATCGTGAGACGAAGGCCCACCGCTCGGTGGGCGTCGTGGCGCGGCATCGCTCAGTACGCAGCGGTAGAGCGTCTCCAGGCGGTCGACATGGGCGCTCCAGGAGAATGCGCGCGCCACGACGTCGCGCGCCTCCAGTCCGGAGTTGCGAAGCGCCGCCGGGTCGGCCAGCAGGTCGTGGAGCCGTTCGCGCAGGTCTCCCGTCGCCATGTCGACGAAGTGCGCGCCCGGACCCGACGTCCAGGCCGAGTGCAGCGCTTCGTCGTCGTGCAGCACGACCGGGATGCCGCTGCTGAGTGCCTCGAGGACCGTCAGTGGGCACTCGCCCACGGACGCGGCCACGAAGACGTCCGCGCCGCGGTACACAGAAGGCATCCGCTCCGGCGGTACGGCGCCGAGGAAAGTCACGCGCGGATCCGGTGCGGAGGGCGGCCTGTCCCCGCCTGCGAAGGCGATCCGGTACCGGTCGCTGGCAGCCGCGGCCACCCATCCGAACCCCTTCTTGGGCACGAACCGGCCGGCAAAGAGCACCAAGGACTCGTCCTCGGACAGCCCCAGGCCGCGCCGGATCTCCGCCTGTTCGCCGGGCCGGGCGGGCCGGAAGAGGTCGGCATCGACACCGTTGCCGAGCACCTCGACGCGCGCCCTCGACGACAGCCGACGGGTGAGCTCCGCGGCGACGAACCGGTCGATGGCGACGACCAGCGCGGCTCGCTCGAGCAGCAGCCTGCCGATGGTGCCCAGCACGAGCCGCTGCACGAGCCGGACGACCGGCGCCGAGTGCTGCACGAAGCCGACGTGCCTGTGCACGACGTACGGCCGGCGCAGCACCCAGCACCAGAACGCGGCGACCCAGCTCGTCAGGTACAACGCGTCGTGGACGTGCACGACGTCAGCGCGGCGAACCTCGTGGAACAGTGCCGGCACCAGGCGCGGGGAGAAGACCGGGAACGGGACACCGAAACGGTCCTCCAGCCCGTTCCAGGCCCGGATGCGCACCATCTCGACTCCGTGCCGGGACGCGGTACCGGCGCGATGCCCGGTCGCGCTGGTGAGGACGCGGACGCGCCAGCCGCGCGCGCTCAGGGAGGAGGTCTCCGCGTCCACGACGGCCTCCAGGCCGCCCATGTGCGGAAGCGCGTGGTGGGCGACGTGCAGGACCCGCACGGCGGTCGGGGCGCCGGCGTGCCGCCTCTGGTGTCTCGCGTCCACGTACCCGTAACTTTTCCCGGCTGCGGAGGTTATGGGAGATGTTCGTCTCGGGCCCCTCAGTGCCGCTCGAGGGGCCACCTCTGAGCTGGCGAGGAATGTGTGAGAAGCCCGGACACGACCCTGGACCACCCGGAGCAGGTGGACCGCTCCGAGCACGACCTCGGCGTCGACACGGTCGCTCCGTGGTACGCCCGCGTGGTCCCGGTCACTGCCGTGACCACGGCCGGGCTGGTCCTCGCGACGCTCCTCGTCCCTGCCTTCCGACATGAGGTCGAGCTCTCGCTGACGCGCCAGACCTCGCCGTACGTGGCTCTGTACTTCGAGGGCCCCGCCGCGCGCGCCGACCCGGCGGCGTGCGCACGCACTCGGGGTGCGGTGACCGCGCGGTTCGCGGTCGAGAGCCACCTCCACGCCGCGAGGCCGGTCGCCTACCGGGTGGTGCTGGACCCGCGTCGGCAGGAGACCAAGCCGGTGCGCCGGACCGGTGAGGTCGAGACCCGGCCCGGTGAGACCAGGCACGTCGTGGAGCGGCTGCGTGTGCCCGGTCGGGGCGGCTTCCGGGTCGTGGTGACCCTCCCGGACCTCGGCGAGCAGCTCGTGGTGCGTTGCGGGGGTGGCCGTCGATGAAGGTCGCGCTCGTCACGCCTCGGTTCCCGCCGGACGTCGGCGGCCTGGAGTCCTACGTCGGCTGGGTCGCGGAGACCCTGCGCGACACGTCGGGGTGCGAGGCCACCGTCGTCACGACGGGTTCCTCCCGGCGGCCGCACCGTGAGACCTACCGCGGCGTCCCCGTGCTCCGCATGGGCACCTGGACGACGTGGTCGAACACACCGGTCAACCCGCTGTGGTGGGGCGGGCTGCGTCGGGTGCTCGAGGAGCTCGACGTCGACGTGGTGAGCGCGCACGCCCCGGTCCCGGGGCTGGCCGACATCGCGGCGTTCACCTCGCCGGTGCCGGTCGTGCTGACCTACCACTCGGGCTCCCTGGAGAAGGGGACCGGTCACGTCGACATGGTGCTGCGCGCCTACGAGCGCCACGTGCTCCCGGCCGTGTTCCGGCGGTGCGCGGAGCTGGTTGCAGTGTCCCCGGCGTCGATGGCGTTCCGCTCCGGTCGCGCGCACCTCATCCCTCCGGGCGTCGACACCGACCTGTTCTCCCCCGACCCCGTTCAGGCGCGCGAGCAGCGGGTCCTCTATGTCGGTCGGGTCGAGAGGAGCTCGCGCTGGAAGGGTCTCCACGTCCTGCTGGACGCGATGGCCGAGCTCCGGCGCCTCGTCCCGGCGGTGCAGCTCGACGTCGTCGGAGACGGGGATGACGTGGCGGACCTGCGCGAGCGTGCGCGGCGGCTCGGCCTCGGTGCCCACGTCACCTGGCACGGTCGCGTCGAGCAGACCCACCTGCCCGCGCTCTACCGCAGGGCCGGTGTCACCGTGCTGCCCTCCCTGACCGAGTCCGAGTCGTTCGGCATGGCGTTGGTCGAGGCCATGGCGACCGGGTGCCCTGTGGTCGGTTCGGCGGTTGGCGGCGTGCCGTACGTCGTGCGCGACGGCGTCGACGGTGTCCTGGTGAGACCGGGTGACCCGAGCGCGCTCGCCGGCGCGCTGGCGGAGGTGCTCACGGACCGCGCGACCGCAGCCCGGCTGGGGAGCGCCGGCCGTCAAGCCGCGCTGGCCCGGTGGGACTGGTCCAACCAGCGCGAGCGGACCGTTGCCGTGCTCCGTCAGGCGGCCGGTCAGCAGGAGGTCCGACATGCCGGCTGAAGGCCGAACCCTCGCCTGGACAGTGCTCGAGGCTACGGCCGAGCGCGTCCGACGGTCCGTCCCCGCCCGGTCGCTGCCGCTGCTGATCCGCACCCGCGCCGCGATCGCCTGGTGCCTGCCGTCGGTGCGCCGGACGGCGCACAGGCAAATGCTGTTCCTGCTCGGGGAGTCCTGCCCGGCCCAGGTCAGCCAGGTCGCCCGCCGGTACGTCCAGGAGATGGTCGTCAGAGCGGAGGTCCGCTGGCATCCCGACGTGGCGACTCGCGTGCGGCTGGAGGGCGCCGAGCACCTCGAGGCGGCCCGGGCCCTCGGCCGAGGAGTGGTGCTCAGCTTCATGCACCACGGTCTCTACGACCGGGCGTTCCCCGCCGTGGCGCGTACGACGAGCGGCCTGCGGATGCTGGTCCACCCCTACATGCTGGCCGACGACAGCCCGCGATGGATCCGTCAGCACCTGCGCCTGAACTGCATGGGCGGAGGTCAGGCGGTCAGCGCCGCTGTCGGGACCGAGGCGATCAAGCGCATGCTGACGGCCGGAGACGTCGTGGCCATCGCTTCGGACGTGCCGGGGCGAACTGCCGTGACGTTCGCGGGCCGTGAGGTGCTCGGTTCGTTCGGCGCCGGCCGTCTCGCCTGGGAGAGCGGCAGCCCGGTGGTCCTGATGACCTCGGGCCGGGACCAGCAGGGACCGTTCGTGCGGCTGCACCCGGCCCTGCACCCTGGCGACTTCGACTCCGCCCGGTCGCTCCTCGAGGCTGTCCTGGCCGCTCACGAGACTGCCGTCCTCGCCTGGCCCGAGGCGACCGACCTGCCGCTGTCCCGCTGGGGTACGTCCACGGTGGTGACCGCGTCATGAGGCGGTCACCCGGCGCCGTGGCCCTGCTCGGCGTGGCCGGCGCGATCGTCTGCCTCGACACCGAGATCCCTGCCGTCCGCCTCGCCGCCGGTCTCGCACTGCTCCTCGCGCTCCCGACGCTGCTGCTCTACCGCCGGTTCGGCGGCCTGGACGATCACCCGCCCGCCCGGCTCCTCTACGCGGCGGGCAGCGCCGTGCTCGGGGTGCTGCTCCTCGGACTGCTGCTCAACACTGCGCTCCCTCTGGTCGGGGCGGATCGTCCGCTCCGGCCACTGACCATCGGGATCGCGCTGTTCGTCTCGAACCTCGCGCTGCTGCCGGCCGTCGACCGGCGGGTCGAACCGCGCCCCCGGGCGTCGGAGCTGTGCCGCCGCGGGTGGGCCGCGAGGTTCGAGGCGTCGCAGCTGCTGGCCGCGCTGTCGCTGGTGCTCGCGGTGGTGGGAGCGATCAGGCTGAACAACGGCGCGGGCGGCTCGGTGGCCCTGCTGTCGCTGGCGCTGGCGGTGTCCGCCGTCCTCGCACTCCTGGTGCGCGGCCGCGCCACGACGACGGCTGACCTGTGGTGCCTGTTCCTCGTCGCGCTCGGCCTGCTGCTGGCGACCTCGCTCCGCGGGTGGACGATCACCGGCCATGACATCCAGTCGGAGTACCTGGCGTTCCGCCTCACCGACGAGGCCGGGCGGTGGGACATGCGGGCCTGGCACAACGCCTACAACGCCTGCCTGAGCCTGACCGTCCTGCCCACGATGGTCTCCCAGGCCACGGGTCTGCCCGGCGTGGTCGTCTTCAAGCTGCTGATGCAGGTCCCGTTCGCCGTGGTGCCGGGACTCAACTTCCTGCTGGCCCGACGCTTCCTCGGCCGCCGGCCGTCCCTCGTGGCGGCCGTCCTCACGATGGCTCTGCCGACCTTCTACACGGACATGCCGTATCTGGTGCGCCAGGAGGTGGCCTTCTTCTTCCTGGCGTTGATGTTGCTCGCAGCCACGGCGCCGGCCGCACTTCGGGCCCGACGCCGGTTGGTGGGCTTCTTCGGTGTGGGCGTCGTGCTCGCTCACTACTCGACGACGTACGTCATGCTGCTCGGCCTCGGGACGGGGCTGCTCGGCCTGCTGGTGTGGCGTGGAGTCTCGCGGGCGCGCAGGGGCCGTCACCAGGCGCAGGTGCGGGGTGGGCGTCCGGGGCTCGTCCTGCTCAGCCCGGCGCTGGTCGCCTTCCTGGCTGTTGCGAGCTGGGCGTGGGCGGGACCGGTGACCCACACCGGCGGTCATGCCGCCGAGGTCGCCCGGGACGCGGTGGCGGCGGTCCTGGGCCGGGGGGACGACGGTCCGGGCTCCTCGGACTTGTCCTACCTGCTCTGGTTCAAGGACGAGACCACGGCCCGGCAGCGACTGAACCTCTACGTGGACGACACGCTCGAGGTGCGCCGCCAGGTCGACCCGGCCATCCCGCTGGTCAGGCACCCCGGCGAGGCGATGCTGCGACCGCCGATCGTCGAGGCGAGCCAGGTTCGTCCCACGGCGCTCGGGGCGGCCACCTCGGTCGTGGGCGTCGCGCCGGACAACGTGATCAGGACACTGCGGATCGCAGGAGCAGGGGTGCTCCAGGTGCTGCTGCTCCTCGGGCTCGTGCACATGCTGCGTCGGCGCCGGGGCACGTCGCGTCCACGCGTTCCGGAGGAGGCGCGGTTCGTCGCGCTCGGCAGCATGGCGGCGCTCGGGGTGGTGGTCCTGGTGCCCCAGCTGTCCGTCGACTACGGAGTCCTGCGCGCCATGGAACAGGCGATGCTCGTGGTCTCGGCCGCCGCGGCGCTCGGGCTCGGGTACGTCGGGTCGCTCGTCCGAGCGCGGACGGGGCTGGTCGTGGCGCTCCCGGTGGCACTGCTCGTCGTGTTCAGCGGGTTGTTCGCGTCCACCCTGGGCGGGTACCCGCCCAGGCTCGCCCTGGCCAACTCAGGGCTCTACTACGACCGGTACTACGCCTCCGACTCCGACATGGACGCGGTGGCGTGGCTCACTCACCCGGCACGCGGCATGGATGCCGAGCCGCGGGTCGTCGCGAACCGCAACGTCGGGGTGCGCCTGCTCGCTGCCCGGCCGACTGCGCGGGTCGAGGACCGGCTCTACCCGACGTTGCTCGCGCACGGCGACTACGTCTTCGTCGACGCGCGGCTGGCCGAGACCGGACGGGCTGCGGTGTTCTACACCGGCGACCTGATCACCTACCGCTACCCGCTTCGTCAGGTCGAGCGAGGACTCGACCTCGTCTACAGCGCCCAGCGCACGAGGATCTACCGATGAGCGCGCGGGCGGCAACGACGACGAGGCTGGCGGCGGTCAGGAGCGACCCGGTCCTCGCGAACTCGGCGCTGATCTTCGCCACCACGCTGCTCATGGCCGGCGGCGGGGCGGTGTTCTGGGTGCTCGCGGCCAGGCTCCAGTCGCCCGAGAACGTCGGGCTCGCAGGTTCCCTCGTGGCGGCCGGCGACGCACTGGCGCTCTTCGCCCAGATGGGGCTGAACATCGCCCTGCTGCGCACGATGCCGGTCAGCCGACGGCGAGCCGCAGACGTCCTCACCGCCACGCTGGTCGTGTTCACGGCGGGGGCGGCCCTCGGTCTGGGCTATTGCCTGCTGCTCCCGGTCGTGTCGCCGCGGTTGAGCGAAGTCTTCACCTCCGGGTGGACCATCGCCCTGTTCGGCGTCCTGGTCGCCGGCACCGCGGTGAACGTGCTGACCGACAGCATCTTCCTGGCCATCAACCGGGTCTGGTCCTACCTGAGGCTCAACGGGGTCCTGCTGGTCGCCGTGAAGCTCGCGCTGCCGTTCGCCGTCGTGGGTGGAGGGGCGATCGGCCTGTACGGCGCAGCCAGCGGCGCGACGCTGCTGTGCGCGGTGGTGAGCGTGCTGGTCATCTTCAAGCATGTCCCCGGGCCGCGGCGGCTCAGGCCCTCGCAGGAGCTGCGCGCCGCCCGTGGGTTCGCGGGAGCGGGTTACGCCACCTACGTCTTGCACGTCTTGCCGCAGATGGTGTTCCCGCTGCTGGTCGTGAACGCCGTCGGCGCGGCTGCCGGAGGCGTGTTCTTCATCAGCTTCCAGATCGTCATGCTCCAGAACGCCGTGATCCTGGCGGTGGCCAACTCGACGTACGCCGAGACGGAGAAGGTCAGGACGGGTCGGCACCACGTGGTGCGGCGCGGGGGAGCGACCATGCTCGTCGGATCCCTGGTCGGTATCGCGGTGATGCTCGCGCTGGCGCCGTTGTTCCTGCACGTGTTCGGCAGTCACTACGCGGACCGCGGCGCGACGACGCTGAGGATCCTCTCCGTGTCCACCCTGGCGACAGCCTTCAACTACTGGTCGGCGATCGGCCTGCGCCTGTCGCGAAACCTCCGGGCGATGATCGGCGTGCAGGCGACCAGCACTGCGGTGATGCTGGGCCTGGCCTTCCTGGTGGCACCGTGGGGCACAGCCTGGGTCGCAGGGGCCTGGGGAGTAGGGCATCTCGTCGGGGGCGCTGTCGGGTACGTCGCGAGCAGGACGGTCGCGACGTTCAAGGACTCGCCGGACCAGGACTCGGCCACGGACGTCGCCAGGGCGACTGCGGAGGCAGGATGACTCGAGTCGTCCGCAACGGCATCCTCGCGCTGACGACGGCCGCGCTGCGTGGGCTGCTGCGTCTGCTCAGCCCGGTGTTCCCGCAGTCGAGGTCGATGGTCGTCTCGGCGTTCCCGCAGACCGAGGGCAACGGCGTCGAGGTCGCGCGGGCGCTCCTGCGCCGCTACGACGGCAAGGTCGTCTGGTTGCACGAGGGTCCGTTGCCTCAGGAGGTCGTCGCCCTGGTGCGCGACGGACTGGTCGTCGTAGCGAAGGCCGGCCCGCGGGGTCTTCTGGCCTATCTGCGGGCCGAGGCGGTGTTCTTCACCCACGGCCTCTACGGCAGTCCGCCGTGTCGCCGCAAGCCGGTGGTGAACGTCTGGCACGGTGACGGGCCGAAGGACATCCGCCCGGCTCGTGCCGTGGGGGCCCGCATCGCCAGCACCTACTTCGTCGGCTCGAGCCGCACTTTCTCCGCGTTCCAGGCCGACGCGCTCGGCGTACCTCCCGAGCGGCTGTTGCTGACCGGCAACCCCAGGACCGACCAGCTGTGGGCCCCCGCGCAAACGTCCGCGCTGGCGCGGCTCGGGATCGTCGGCGACTTCGTGGTCTGGATGCCGACGTTCCGGCACGCCCGGGCCGTCGGGGCGGTCCGCACCCGAGCGGGCCGCGACGGCCGAGCCGGGGACGGCTGCGCGGACGACCTGGCGCCGCTGCTGTCCGAGCTGAACGCTCGCCGCATCCAGCTGGTGGTCAAGCCGCACCCGATGGACGCCGACCGGCGCCGGGGCAGCGGAACCGTGACCGTGACGGACGAGGACCTCGCCCGGGCGGGGGTGACGCTCTACGGGCTGTTGGGGAAGTCCCGCGCGCTGGTCACCGACTACTCGAGCGTCTGGGTCGACTACCTGCTCCTCGACCGCCCGATCGCGTTCCTCGTCCCGGACCGGGACCGCTACGACCGCGAGCTGTTTCCCTCCGACGTCCTCGACTGGGTGCCGGGCGAGGTCGTCGACGGCGCTGCGAGCCCGTTCGCCGAGTTCGTGGCCGACCTCGACGCGGCCGGTGCGCTGGGTGCGGAGAAGCGCGCCGAGGTGATCGAGCGGATCGGGTTGAACCGGACGCGTCGCGCGGCGGACGAGCTTCTCGACGAGCTGTCGCGGCGGGGAGTCGTCTCGCTGCGACCCGCGGGCGGAGTGGCCTCCGAGCGGAGCGGGGACAGCACGTCGGCTCGGGGCCTCAGGTAGGGCCGCTCGAGGTAGCGGTAGCTCCCTGCGGTGAGCACGGCCGTCGCGACGACCACGGCCAGCCCCAGGGCCGCCTTCGGCCCGCTCGGCCATGCGTTCTCCAGGAGCAGCAGGGGAACGACGTGCCACAGGTAGAGGCTGTAGCTGACGCGCCCCACGCCCGACACCCACGGGTGGCGCAGCAGCCGGTGCACCGGGCCGGCCGAACCGGCGTAGCCGGCGTAGATCAAGAGTGCGGTCGCCAGCACCGTGAGAGGGATCCCGACGAACCGGTAGACCTGACTCGTCGCTGCCGGTGCGAAGAGCGTGTAGGCGACGACGGCGCCGAGCGACACGATCGAGAGCGCACTGATGGCGCCGGGGGCGAGGTCCGGCATCCTGCCCGCCTGGAACCACAGCGCCAGCGCAGCCCCGACCAGGATCTCGGCGAACCGCGCCGTGGGACCGAAGTAGAACCAGAACGCGTCCTGGGGGAGCGCCGCCAGGTACAGAGCGGCCCCGGCGGCGAGGGCTGCCTGTGCGAGCCTGACCGGGCTCACCGCGCGGGCCCGTGCGGTGAGCACGACGAGCGGCCACAGCACGTAGAAGTACCACTCGATCGCCAGGGACCAGGTCTGCCCGAACGGCTGGAGCTCCGGCAGCCACAGGCTGCCGTGCTGCTCGGCGGCCCAGAGGGCGGACCCCTGGCCGAGCACGAGGGTGCCACGCTCGACGAGAACTCCAGGTGGGGCCGGCGCGAACGGGGCCGCGGTGAAAAGGAGCAACGTGACCACGACCAGGCCGAGCAGCGCGGGGTAGAGCCGGACCATCCGGCGGCGGACGAAGCGCAGCCAGTCGCCGCCGATCGTGCTCCGTCCGGCGGTCCGCCACAGCATCGTGGTGATGATGAATCCGCTGAGCACGAAGAAGACGTCCACGCCGATGGAGCCGCCGTGGAAGACCGGGAAGTACCACGAGAGCCAGTGCAGGGTGAGGACGGCGACGATGGCAACCGCCCGCAGGCCGTCGAGGTAGTCGAACCGACCTGTGCTCGGGCCCACCGCGCCCCTCCTCCCCGACAGCGTGCTCAACGAAGCGGTGAGCGCGGGGTTATGGCGGCGCTACCTCGTGGTCACCGGGTGGAGGCGCGTGCCACAGCCGCCTGGAAGGAGGCCCATGCCGGCTTCTTGGCCCCGTCACTTCGACGCAGTCCGAAGTAGGCCTCCTTGCCGGCGGCCCGGGGGTTGTCCTGGTTGGTGTACCAGAACAGGGCCACGACGTCATCGGAGCGGACCGCGGTGTCGACTGCGTCGGCGGCCAGCGTCGCCTGCCAGTCCTCGGTCACGTGGTCGGTGGTCGGGCCCAGGCTCGCCCACGTGCCGTCGGCGGCGGTCCCTTGGCCCCCGGTCGGCGCGCCGTCCTCTGTTGCCCAGACCTTGACCGTCGACATGCCGTGAGCGTCGAGGACGCTTCGCAGCGACGGCGTGGTGCTGGAGATCTTCTCCCACGCGGTGTCGAACCAGGGTGCCTCGTAGCTGGCCGGATACGGGTAGGTGTAGGGGTGGTAGGAGACCCCGCCAACACGTGAACAGGCGCCGAGGTCGCACACGTGGTCGAGGAAGTCCACCGGCTCGATCGATCCGGGTGCCCACGCCGGGTCGATCGCCGCGAGGCCGCCCAGCAGCACGGTCGCCGACGTGTCGGCACGGTGGATCTTGCGGCTGGTCGCGTCGAGAAGGGCGGCGTACCGGCCCGCGTCGGGGTTCGGCCAGAACGTCGTGAAGTTCGGCTCGTTCCAGACCTCCCAGGCCCGCACCCCCCTCGGGGCGTAGCGACTGACCGCCGCGCGGGCGAAGGTCGCGAACTCCTTGGCGCTGCGCGGTGGGCAGCTGAAGCGCTCGCAGCCGGCGTCGCGAGCCCAGGCCGGGGTGTAGCTGAGGATCGGGAGCACCTGAAGCCCCCGAGCCCGGGCCGCCGTGACGACCCGGTCGAAGGGATCCCACCGATAGGTCGCCGGGCCCGTCGGCTGCACGTCGGTCCACGACAGGTCGGCGCGGATCCAGCGCACCCCGAGATCCACGGCGTCGTCGAGGGCCCACGCCAGCCGCTCCGGCGACATTCCGACCAGCGTGTTGCCGTAGGAGATGCCCAGACGCATCGGCTGCGCCTGTGCACCGGAGGTGTCCGCGGCGACCTTGGGACCGGCGTTACGGCGGGCGCTCGCCGGGCTGGCGAGGGGCAGGGTCGCCAGCAGCGCGCAGAGGACGACCGCCATGCTGCGAAGCGGGGGTCGACGGGTGACCTGCGCGCCGCGCCCGGAACGCGACATGAAGCTCGACATGGCACAAAAGGTTAAAGGTCTTGTCGCTGTCCCGTGGCCGAACCCGGTTT
>CAWDDL010000024.1:0-14046 GCA_963801125.1 uncultured Actinomycetota bacterium | reverse complement strand
AGACCCGGGGGGCATATCAAATCGAGGCATCAGGGAGGCCGCTGGCGTGCCGGCCGCCCCGCGAATGTGCGGCCGCGGCGGCCGCCGTCTCCTCGGCCCGTCCGGGCCGTAGCCGCCGACCCGGGGTCGGGGTTATCGTGCCCAGATGGGGTCGGACCAGCTCGACCTTGGCGTCGTCCTCGTCGCCTACGTGGCGGCGACCTGGGCGGCCTTGCGGCTGCCCTGCGGCCCCGACGAGCGCTGGGTCGTCCCCGCCCGGCTGCACGCCTACCTGGTCCGGCGCCTGCGCGGCCGGCTGCGGCGGCGCCGCGCGAAACCGCTTGGCCGCCCCCTGGAAGAGATCGCCGCGGACGCCCGGCGGCTCGCACCCCGCGCGCTGAATCCGCCGCGGGGCACCTCCCGGGCCAAGATCATCGCGCTCCGCTTCGCCTACGACCACGTGCTCGCGGAGGCGTGCGCGGCCCTGGGTGTGGAGCACCTCCTCGGCGTGCTGGGCCCGGGCGACGAGCGCGACGTCGAGCGGCGGCGGGTGCAGGACCTGCTCTGGCTGGCGGGGCTGCGGATCGATGACGAGCCGCGGTGGCTCGACGACGCCGCCTGATCAGACTTATACAAGATCTCTTGTGGAAGTGGGCTCAGGCGCCCTAGTTTCCCCGCATGCCCCGACGTCCCGCCTCAGAACGGCACCGCGACACCGTTCCCCCCGCCCAGGGTGCCGACCTGGTCGAGCAGCTGGTCGCGTTCCACCACCCGACCCGGCAACGCATCTTGGAGTGCCTCTCGCTGCACGGTCCGGCGACCGTGGGCAGGCTCGCCGAGCGGCTGGCTCTCGCCCCGGGCAGCGTCAGTCACCACCTCAAGCCGCTGCACCGGGCCGGCTTCGTCGAAACGGCGCCCGAGCTCGGTCGCGACACCCGGGAGAGCTGGTGGCGCGAGGCTCGCGTCAGCATGTCGTACGACGCCGTCGACTTCCCGCCGGGCTCGCGCGCACACGACGTGGTGGCCACGGCTGAGCGAGCCAACGACGACCGGCACGTGGCCGCGATCCGCGGTTGGCGCTCGCAGCGCTCCTCGCTGCCGACGCAGTGGCAGCGCGCCGGCGGGTCGCAGGACACCACCGTCGCGGCCACGCCGGCGCAGGTGGCGGACCTGCACGAGCGGATCGGCACCGTGATGGGCGAGTGGGCGCGGGAGTGCCGCACGGATGCCGACCAACGCCCGGATGCGTCCCGCCGGCTGGTGCTCGCCTTCGCCCGCGTGCACCCCGTCGCCGGGACCGAGCCACGATGACGACGGTGACCACCTCCGCGACCGAGCGCCGCGCAGTCCCCCCGACGCGCGACCCGGTGATCTGGGTGTGGGCGGCCGCGGCATTCGTCTCGTTCGTCGGCGACAGCGTCTGGCTGGTCGGTCTGGCCTGGGCCGCGGTCAGCGCCGCATCACCTGCGGTCGCCGGTGTGGTCGTCGCTGTCGGCATGGCGCCGCAGGCGCTGCTCCTGCTCGTCGGCGGCAGCCTCGCGGACCGGCTCGACGGCCGGAGGGTGATGCTCGGCGCCAACGCGGTGCGGGTGGTCACTCTGGTCGCCGGGGCTGCTGCGTGGCAGTCCGGGGCGCCTCGCGTCCCCGTTCTGGTCGCCGTGGCCTGCGTCTTCGGTGCCGCCGACGCGTTCTACCTGCCCGCGAGCGCGACGCTGCCCCGCCAGATGGTGCCGCCCGAGGACCTCGCGACGCTCGCCGGCCTGTTCCAGGTCGTACGCCGTGCCGCAGCCTTCACCGGCGCCGCGCTCGGCGGGTGGATCGCCGCCACGCAGGGGCTGGTGGCGGCGATGGTCATCGACGCGGTGGGTTTCGTGGTGATCAGCGTCGCCGTGGCAGCGGTGCTGCGACCGCGCTTCCCGCTGGCCCGCAGCGCAGCGGAACCGGTGCTCCGCGCCATCCGCAGCGGGATCGGGTACGTGCGCGCCGACCACACGGTGCGGACCCTCACCGTCACGCTGTCCGGGCTGAACGTCTTCGTGGGGCCGGCGCTGTCCCTCGGCGTTGCGCTGCGTGCGGACGCGTCGGCGTGGGGCGCGGGGGCGGTCGGTTCCGCCAACGCCTGCGTCGGAGTGTGCGCGGCACTCGGGGCTCTGGCCGCGATGCGGCTGCGGCCCCGCCGGCCGGCCGTGTCAGGTTTTCTCGCCCTCGTCGTCCAGGGCATCGGCATCGCGGCGATCGGCATCGGCTGGATGCCGGCGATGCTCGCCGGCGCGGCCGTGATCGGCACCACGGCCGGCTACGCGTCCGTGCTGCTGTCGGCGACCTTCCAGCAGGTGATCCGCGAGGACCAGCTCGGTCGGGTGCAGTCGCTCACCATGCTGTCGGACTACACACTGCTGCCGCTGGCCACGCCGCTTTTCGGCTGGCTCGCGGCCGGCACGTCGATCGGTGCGACCGCGACTCGGCTTCGGCCTCGGCATGGTGGTGCTCAGCGTCTGGGGAGCGAGCCGCCCGGCCATCCGGGCGCTGGCCCGAGGCCGCGCTCAGACGCGGCGGTAGACCAGGTCGACCGGCGGCCGCCCGGCGCGGACGCCGCGCCGCTCGAACCGCGTGCGCGGACGATCCGCCCAGCGCTCGTCGACCCCGCCCACGAGCAGCGGTTCCGCGTCCAGCACATCGACCATCTGCTCGGCGTACGCCCCCCAGTCGGTGGCCAGCCGCCACCGCGCCCCGCTCACCAGGCGCGACGCGGCGACTGCGGCGAACGCGGGATTGACCAGCCGGCGGCGGTGGTGGCGCTGCTTGGGCCAGGGGTCGGGGAAGAAGGTCCACAGCTCGCTGATGCTCTGCGGCGCGAACAGGTGCGTGAGCGACCACACCGCGTCGACGCTGACCAGGCGGACGTTGTCGACCTGCTGCTGCTCCAGGGCCAGGAAGGTCTCGGCCACGCCCGGGCGCCACACCTCGAACGCGAGCACGTTGAGCTCGGGCCGGCGGACGGCCAACGCTGCCGTCGCCTCGCCGATGCCCGACCCGATCTCGACCACCAGCGGGGCCTCCCGACCGAAACACTGCGCCCAGGAGAAGTCGGCGTCGTCGACGGCCTCGTCGGGGATCCACCACTGCCCGGCCCGGCGCTCCCAGACACGCGCCTGGGCGTCGGACAGCCGGCTCCCGCGGCGGCTGTAGGTGAGCACCTGGCGGATCCGGCGGCCGTCCGCGGTGATGCCGGTGTGGGGTCGAGGCGGGCGGACGCCGTGGTGGGGTGTGGCGGGTTCTGTGTGCACGCTGCTTCCAGTCTGTGCCGGGTCGGCTCCGTCAAGTGACAACGCAGAGGGGCCCCCGGAGCCGTTCGGCTCCGGGGGCCCCTCACGTTGTCACTTGACGATCTTGGTGACCCGGCCGGCGCCGACGGTGCGGCCACCCTCCCGGATCGCGAACCGCAGACCGTCCTCCATGGCGATCGGCTGGATCAGCTCGACCGACATGTCGGTGTTGTCGCCCGGCATGACCATCTCGGTGCCCTCGGGGAGGGTCACGACGCCCGTCACGTCCGTGGTCCGGAAGTAGAACTGCGGGCGGTAGTTGTTGAAGAACGGCGTGTGACGGCCGCCCTCCTCCTTCGAGAGGATGTAGACCGAGGCCTCGAAGTTCGTGTGCGGTGTCGTGGTGCCCGGCTTGATGACGACCATGCCGCGCTCGACGTCCTCGCGCTTGGTGCCGCGCAGGAGCAGACCGACGTTCTCACCGGCCTGGCCCTCGTCGAGGAGCTTGCGGAACATCTCGACACCGGTGACGGTCGTCTTCTGCGCCTTTTCGCGGATGCCGATGAGCTCGACCTCCTCGTTCACCTTGACGACACCGCGCTCGATACGGCCGGTGATGACCGTGCCGCGACCGGTGATGGTGAAGACGTCCTCGACGGGCATCAGGAACGGCTTGTCGATGTCACGCTCCGGCTGCGGGATGTACTCGTCCACAGCGTTCATGAGCTCGACGATCGACTCGGCCCACTTCTCGTCGCCGTTCAGCGCCGGGAAGGCCGCGACGCGGACCACGGGGATGTCGTCGCCCGGGAACTCGTACTCGGAGAGGAGCTCACGCACCTCCATCTCGACGAGCTCGATGAGCTCCTCGTCGTCGACCATGTCGCACTTGTTCAGCGCGACGACGATCGCCGGCACACCGACCTGGCGTGCGAGCAGCACGTGCTCGCGGGTCTGCGGCATCGGGCCGTCGGTGGCGGCGACCACCAGGATCGCGCCGTCCATCTGGGCCGCGCCGGTGATCATGTTCTTGATGTAGTCGGCGTGACCGGGGCAGTCGACGTGCGCGTAGTGGCGCGCCTCGGTCTGGTACTCGACGTGCGCGATCGAGATGGTGATACCGCGCTGACGCTCCTCAGGGGCCTTGTCGATCTCGTCGAACGGCGTAAAGGGGTTCAGGTCCGGGTACTTGTCGTGCAGCACCTTGGTGATCGCTGCGGTCAACGTCGTCTTGCCGTGGTCGATGTGACCGATGGTTCCGATGTTGACGTGCGGCTTAGTCCGCTCGAACTTCGCCTTAGCCACGGGGGCTCCTCCTCGTTAGTACTTGACTCGTTAGCTGGGGGACTGCAAGTCCGACGAACTACTCGCCGCGGACCTTCTTGATGATCTCGTCGGCGACGTTCTGCGGAACCTCGGCGTACGAGTCGAACTCCATCGAGTACGACGCCTGGCCGGAGGTCTTGGACCTCAGGTCGCCAACGTACCCGAACATCTCTGACAGCGGTACCAGAGCCTCGACCACCCGGTCACCCGAGCGCTCGAACATGGACTGGACCTGACCTCGGCGGGAGTTGATGTCTCCGATCACGTCACCGAGGAAGTTCTCGGGGGTGGTGACCTCCACCTTGAACATCGGCTCCAGCAGGACCGGCTTCGCCATCCGTGCGGCCTCCTTGAAGGCCTGTCCACCGGCGAGCTTGAAGGCGAGCTCGGAGGAGTCCACGTCGTGGTAGGCGCCGTCCTCGAGGGTGAACTTCACGTCCACCATCGGGTAGCCGGCGAGCACGCCGAACTCCATGGCGCCCTGACCGCCCTGGTCGACGGACGGGATGTACTCGCGCGGAACGCGACCACCCGTCACGTTGTTGACGAACTCGTAGCCGGCACCGGCGCCGGTCTCGGGGTCGATGTTCGGCTCGAGGCTGATGACCACCTTCGCGAACTGACCCGAACCACCGGTCTGCTTCTTGTGCGTGTAGCTGTGGCTCGACACCTTCTTGCGGATCGTCTCGCGGTACGCGACCTGCGGCTTGCCGACCGTGGCCTCGACGCGGAACTCACGCTTCATCCGGTCGACCAGGATCTCCAGGTGGAGCTCGCCCATGCCGGCGATGATGGTCTGTCCGGTCTCCTCGTCGGTCTTCACCGTGAAGGTGGGGTCCTCGTCGGAGAGACGCTGGATCGCGATGCTCAGCTTCTCCTGGTCACCCTTGGTCTTCGGCTCGATGGCGACCTCGATCACCGGTGCCGGGAAGGTCATCGACTCGAGCACGACCGGGTCGCTCTGCGCGCAGAGCGTCTCGCCGGTGGTGGTGTCCTTGAGGCCCATCACCGCCACGATCTGCCCGGCGCCGACCGACGCGATCTCCTCACGCTTGTTGGCGTGCATCTGGTAGATCTTGCCGATCCGCTCCTTGCGGCCCTTGACCGAGTTGAGCACGGTCGCGCCGGCCTCGAGCATCCCGGAGTAGACGCGGACGTAGGTCAGCTTGCCGAGGTGCGGGTCGGCGGCGATCTTGTACGCCAGGCCGGCGAACGGCTCCTCGTCGCTGGGGCGGCGCTTGATCACCGTCTCCTCGTCGCCGACCTTGTGGCCCTCGACGGCCTCGATGTCGAGCGGGGAGGGGAGGTACTTCACGACCGCGTCGAGCAACGGCTGGACGCCCTTGTTCTTGAACGCGGTGCCGGTGAGCACCGGGTTCAGCTTGTCGGCCAGGGTGGCGCGACGAATGGCGGCATCGAGCTCCTCGACGGAGAGCTCTTCGCCCTCGAGGTACTTCTCCATGACGGCGTCGTCGGCCTCGGCGAGGGTCTCGAGCAGCTTCTCGCGCCACTCGTCGGCCTGCTCGCGCATGTCGGCCGGGATCTCCTCGATCTCGTAGTCCTCGCCGATCTTGGTCTCGCCGCGCCAGGTGAGCGCCCGCATGCCGACCAGGTCGACGACCCCGATGAAGTCGGACTCCGCGCCGATGGGCAGCTGGAGGACCAACGGGGTGGAGTTCAAGCGGTCGACGATCATGTCCACGCAGCGGAAGAAGTCTGCTCCCGTGCGGTCGAGCTTGTTGACGAAGCACATCCGCGGCACGGAGTACTTGTTGGCCTGGCGCCACACGGTCATCGACTGCGGCTCGACACCGGCGACTCCGTCGAACACCGCGACCGCCCCGTCGAGGACGCGCAGCGACCGCTCCACCTCGACGGTGAAGTCGACGTGTCCGGGGGTGTCGATGATGTTGATCTGGTGGTCCTTCCACCAGCAGGTCGTCGCGGCGGACGTGATCGTGATGCCGCGCTCCTGCTCCTGCTCCATCCAGTCCATGACAGCCGCGCCGTCGTGGACCTCACCGATCTTGTAGCTGATGCCGGTGTAGAACAGGATCCGCTCGGTGGTGGTGGTCTTGCCGGCGTCGATGTGCGCCATGATGCCGATGTTGCGGACCTTGTTGAGGTCGGTGGTGATGTCGACGGCCACGTCGGTTGGGTTCCCCTCGGGACTCGGGTTTCGTGCGGTGGAAGCCGCTGGCTCGCTCGGCGCGGCTGCGGCCCGCCCTCCGGGGCGTGCGGCCGTGTGACGCGCCGGCTAGATCACCAGCGGTAGTGGGCGAAGGCGCGGTTGGACTCCGCCATCTTGTGCATGTCCTCGCGGCGCTTGACCGCGGCACCGAGACCGTTGGACGCGTCCAGGATCTCGTTCATCAGACGCTCGGTCATCGTCTTCTCGCGACGCTGCTGGGCGAAGCCGACCAGCCAGCGCAGCGCCAGCGTGGTCTGCCGGGTGGCACGCACCTCGACCGGAACCTGGTAGGTGGCACCACCGACGCGGCGGCTCCGGACCTCCAGCGAGGGCCGGACGTTGTCGAGCGCACGCTTGAGCGTGGCGACCGGGTCGGTGCCGGTCTTCTCGCGGCAACCCTCGAGGGCGCTGTAGACGATCCGCTGTGCGGTTTGCTTCTTGCCGTCCTTGAGGACCTTGCTGACCAGCTGCGTGACGACCTGGCTTCCGTACACCGGGTCGATGTCGAGCGGTCGCTTCGGGGCGGGACCCTTGCGCGGCATCAGCTCTTCTCCTTCTTCGCGCCGTAACGGCTGCGAGCCTGCTTGCGGTTCTTCACACCCTGAGTGTCGAGCGAACCGCGGATGATCTTGTAGCGAACACCGGGGAGGTCCTTCACCCGACCGCCGCGGACGAGCACGATCGAGTGCTCCTGGAGGTTGTGGCCCACACCGGGGATGTAGGCGGTGACCTCGATGCCGCTGGAGAGGCGGACTCGGGCGACCTTGCGCAGCGCGGAGTTCGGCTTCTTCGGGGTGGTCGTGTAGACACGCGTGCAAACGCCACGCCGCTGGGGCGAGCCCTTGAGGGCGGGCGTCTTGTTCTTCGACACCTTGTCCTGGCGGCCCTTGCGGACCAACTGCTGGATGGTGGGCACCGCGTGGTTCCCCTTCGCTTGTGAGTACTGACTTGGTTCGATGGTGCTGTTCGCGAGCGCTCCCCCGCGGTCGGGCGTGTCGCCCCGCCCGCAGGTCACCACCGGACGAACCCGTCGGTGAGAGCCTTCGAACGCTGGTCGCGCAGCCGCGCGACTCGCTGGAGCACGCATGATGGCCTGGGTGTCCCAGGCACGAAGAAAAAGATTACCGGCTCGCCGGAGCAGGGTCAAAACGGCCCCCCGCTCGATGCGGTATGGGAGCCGGGCGTGCTCAGCGCGGGGCCGAGACCCCGGTCCGAGCCGCCGGCGCGGCTGCGTCGGCAGCCCGGTCGAGAAGCTCGGCAAGGTGCAGCGACCCTACCCCGGCGAGGTCGTCGAGCTGGGTGCGGCAGGAGAAGCCGTCAGCGAGCACCACGGTTCCCGGGGCGGCCGCGCGCAGGGCCGGGAGGAGGTGCGTCTCGGCCACCGCGACGGACACCTCGTAGTGACCGCGCTCGACCCCGAAGTTTCCGGCCAGCCCGCAGCACCCGTCCACCCGGGTCACCGTTGCGCCGGCGTGCGCCAGCACCCGGGCGTCCGCCTCCCAGCCGAGCACGCTGGCGTGGTGGCAGTGCGGCTGGACCAGCACCTGCGTGCCGGCCAGGTCCGGAGGAGACCAGTCCGGGAGCCCGTCGAGCACCTCGGCGAGGGTCCTGGTGTTCGCCGCCACTGCGGCGACCCGAGGGTCGTCGACCAGCTCGGCCGCGTCGGAGCGCAGCGCGGCGAGGCAGGACGGCTCGAGCGCCAGCACGGGGATGCCCGCCTCGGCGTAGCGGTGCAGCGTGGCCACCGTGCCACGCATGATCCTGCGGGCGGCGTCGAGCTGGCCGGTGCTGATCCAGGTCAGTGCGCAGCAGGCGGCCTCGTCCACGACGCCGACGCGCAGCCCGGCCCGCTCGAGGACCCGGACCGCGGCCTGGGCGCTCTGCGGGGTGAAGTGGTCGGTGAAGGTGTCGCCCCACACCACCACGTCGGGAGCATCATCCGCCTCGAGGCCGGTCGCCCTCCTTCCGTATGACGTCCTCCGCGCCCAGGAGCGCAGGGACTCCGCCGCCGGCACCGGGATGCTGCGCCGGGCGTCCACCCCGGCGGCGGCCTTCGCGAGCCGCTGCAGTGCAGGCACGCCGAGCGCCCGGGCGGAGAGACCGGCCACCGGCCGGCCCAGCCGCAACCAGCGGGGCAGTCGGCCCAGGGCGTAGTGGCTGCGCGGACGCACCCGGTGCCGGTAGCGCTGGTGCAGCGCCTCCGCCTTGTAGGTCGCCATGTCGACGCCGGTCGGGCAGTCCGAGGCGCAGCCCTTGCAGGACAGGCACAGGTCGAGCGCCTCGTGCACCTCCTCGGAGCGCCAGCCGTCCCGCACCAGCGTGCCGTTGACCATCTCCTGCAGGACCCGGGCCCGGCCGCGGGTGGAGTCCTTCTCGTCGCGGGTGGCCTGGTAGGACGGGCACATCACCCCGGCCGTGCCACTGGCGACGCACTTGCCGACCCCGGTGCAGCGGTGCACCGCACCCACGACCGACCCGTCGTCGTGCGCCCAGCGCAGCGCCCGTGCGGGTTCGCGCAGCGCGGCAGCGAGCCGCAGGTCGGCGTCGGCGGGGCGGGGATCGACCAGCACGCCCGGGTTGAGCAGGCCGTCGGGGTCCAGCACGGCCTTGACCCGGCCGAACAGGTCGAGCACCTCGGGGGAGTACATCAGCGGCAGCAGCTCGGAGCGGGCCCGGCCGTCGCCGTGCTCGCCGGACATGCTGCCGCCGTACGACGCCACCAGCCGGCCGGCGTCGAGCAGGAACTCGCGGAACCCGGCGCGGCCCTGCTGCCGCCTGAGCTCGAAGTCGATCCGGACGTGCACGCAGCCGTCGCCGAAGTGGCCGTAGGGCACCCCGTCGAGCTCGTGGGTGCGCAGCAGCGCGTCGAAGTCGCGCAGGTAGCCGCCGAGCCGGTCCGGCGGCACCGCCGCGTCCTCCCAGCCCGCGTGCGCCGGGCGGCCGAGGCTGACCGCCGCGAGACCGGCGCCGTCCTCGCGGATCCGCCAGAGCGCCGCGGCGTGAGCGGGGTCGGTCACCACGGTGCTGTCGAGTGCCCCCGAGTCGGCCACGACGGCCCGTGCGCGGGCCAGCGCCTCCGCCTCGCTCTCCCCGGTCACCTCCGCGAACAACCAACCCGCGCCGCGGGGCAGGTCGGGCGCGGTCCCCCGACGCTCCCGCACCACGTCGACGATGCGGGAGTCGAGCCCCTCGCACGCCACCAGCGGGTGGTGCAGCAGGCCGGGGACCGCGTCGGCTGCCTCGAAGATGGTCGGGTAGCCCAGGACGGCCAGGACGCGGACCGGGGCGTCGCGGACCAGGCGGACCTCTGCTCCGAGGACGACGGCGAGGGTCCCCTCGCTGCCGACGAGGAACCTCTCGAGCCGACGGTCGTTCTCGGGCAGCAGGTGCTCGAGCGCGTAGCCGGAGACCTGGCGCGGGAACCTGCCCAGCTCGGTGCGGACCGTCGCCAGGTGCGCGTCGACCAGGGTCGTGAGGGCGTCGTACGCCGTGCCGCCGGGCCCGGCGGACCCGGCCTGCAGGCGCTCCCCGGAGCCGGTCACCACGTCGAGGTCGACGACGTTGTCGCAGGTGCGGCCGTAGCCCAGGGCGCGCGAGCCGCAGGCGTTGTTGCCGATCATCCCGCCGATCGTGCAGCGGGTGTGCGTCGAGGGGTCGGGCCCGAACCGCAGGCCGTGCGGCGCGGCGGCCCGCTGCAGCGTCGCGTGCACCGCCCCGGGCTCGACCCGGGCGCGGCCCGCCTCCGGGTCGACCTCCAGCACCCGGTTCAGGTGCTTGGCGGTGTCCACGACGATGCCGGGTCCCACCGCGTTGCCGGCGATCGACGTGCCGGCGCCGCGCATGGTCAGCGGCACGCCGGTCCGGCGGGCCACGTCGAGAGCGGCCAGCACCTCGTCGACGTGGCGGGGCCGGACCACCACCTGCGGCGGCACCCGGTAGAGCGAGGCATCGGTGGAGTACAGCGCGCGGGCGAGCGAGGAGCCGTCGACGTCTCCCACACCGGCGCGCCGGAGCTCGGCCAGCACGTCCGGGCCGGCGCCGTCCCGGCTCACCAGAGCTCCAGGGAGTCGCCCAGGATCTTCGCCGCGTCGTCCCGGGTGACCTCGCGGGGGGCCGTGGCCAGGAGCCGCTGCTGCTTGAGCGTCCCCTCGACCAGGTCAGGCACGTCGTCGGGTCCGTAGCCGACCGCCGCGAGCCCGTTCGGCAGTCCGACGTCGCGCATCAGGTCGACGAGCACGCCCGGCAGGAAGTCACGCAGGTCGCTGGGCCGGTCGGCGCCGGGGGTGAGCAGGTCCGCGGCGCGGACGTGCCGCTCCGGGTCCGCCTCGAAGGTGAACCGGAACGCCGCCGGTGCGGTCAGTGCCACCGCCATGCCGTGCGGCACCATCGGATGGTCGTCGGGGTAGCCATCCGGGTGGAAGTCGCGGACCCGGCCCGCCACCGGGTAGGCGTTCGCGTGCGGGATGTGCACGCCGGCGTTGCCGAAGCCCATCCCGGCGAAGGTGGCGGCCAGCGCCATCTCCCCGCGGGCCGTCTCGTCGTCCCCGTGGCGGACGGCGGTGCGGAAGGAACCGGCGAGCAGCCGCATCGCCCGCTCGGCCCACATGTCGGCGATCGGGTTGGCGCCGCAGTAGGGCACCCGTTGCTCGGGTGTCTTGTGCTCGAAAGACGTGTAGGGCCGCGCCGTCCAGCTCTCCAGGGCGTGGCACAAGATGTCCATGCCGCTGGCCGCGGTGACTCCGGCGGGCTGGGTGCGGGTCAGCCGCGGGTCGACCACGGCCAGCGTCGGGCGCAGCCGGGGATGGCTGATCCCGGTCTTCACCTTCTGGGCGAGCACGTCGAGCACGCAGATCGTGGTGCTCTCGCTGCCGGTGCCGGTGGTGGTGGGCACGGCGACCAGCGGCGCCAGCGGGTTGACGGGGGCGGTCCCCTTCCCCACCGGCGCGTTGACGTAGTCCATCAGGTCGCCCGGGTTGGTGGTCAGCAGGTTGACCGCCTTGGCGGTGTCGATCGCCGACCCGCCCCCCACCGCGACGAAGGCGTCCCACGGACCGGAGTCCCGGCCCGCGTCGACGGCCGCCCGCAGGCTGGCATCGGTCGGCTCGACGTGCACGCCGTCGTAGACCCGGGCCTCGATGCCGAAGGCTGCCATCTGGTCGGCCACGCGCTGCGGGTGGCCGGTCGCGGCGACGCCGGGGTCGGTCACCACGAGCACCCGGCGCACGCCGTACTGGCCGAGGTCGTGGCCGATCTCGTCGGAGGCGCCGGCGCCGAACTTCAGCTGCGGCGCACCGTAGGTGAAGACGCTCTCGGGGTTCGCGGGTGCAGGATGCACGGGTCAGCCTCCGGTGTGCAGGTCGAGGAGGGCGTGGCGGGCGGCGGCGAGCAGGTCCAGCCCAGCCGCTTCCTCGCGGGGCACCCAGGCGGCGAGATCGGTCGAGCTGTCCTGCTCGACCACGTGCGGCTCCGTGCCCAGCGAGCCGGGCAGCACCTCGGCCTCGAAGATGAGGTGGACGCCGTGGTAGTCCTCCACCAGCCCGTCGGCGCGTGGGCCGGTGAAGTGGGTGCTGTGCACGTCGACGACCGCACCCGGCTCGACGTGCAGGCCGGTTTCCTCGTAGACCTCGCGGCGTAACGCCTCTCGGGGGTCCTCGCCGTGGTCGATGCCTCCGCCGGGCAACGTCCACCGGCCGGGGATCCGGGTCCGGTCCGACATCCGGGTGAGCAGGATCTCCTCGTCCCTGGTGAGCAGGGCGTAGGCCGCGATGCGCTGCCGCCGCGGGGGTGCGGCGTCCTCGGGCTCGGACATGTCCGGAGTCTAGGAGACCGGCGGGACCGGCGGCACCGGCCGGGGGCGGGCGCGGTTTGCCGGCCCGGGATCGAGGGCACGATCCCGGCACACTCCGAGCCGCCCTGAGGACGATGACCAGCCGATCCGTGACCACGACCGCCGCACCGCGGCGGTCCCGGGACCCCTTCTTCGACAACGCCAAGATGCTGCTCGTCACGATGG
This sequence comes from uncultured Actinomycetota bacterium, assembly GCA_963801125.1. Lineage (GTDB taxonomy): Bacteria > Actinomycetota > Actinomycetes > Propionibacteriales > Nocardioidaceae > Nocardioides_B. The sequence goes on along the minus strand of CAWDDL010000024.1, from coordinate 1,271 downwards.
TCGTGGTGGGACACGCGTGGACGTTGTTCCCCGACACCCCGGGCGCCAGCCCCGTCTACCACTTCCTCTACGTCTGGCACGTGCCGGCGTTCGTGGTCGTCACCGGCTACCTCTCGCGGAGCTTCACCTTCACGCGGCCCAACCTGCGCAAGCTGCTCACCACCGTGGTGGTGCCCTACTTCGTGGTGGAGACGCTGCTGGCCCTCTTCCGCACCGTGGTCGGCGGGGAGCACATGTCGACGCTCTACATCGAGCCGCACTGGCCGATGTGGTACCTCGCCGTGCTGTTCCTGTGGCGGCTGGTGACGCCCGTCCTCACCCGCGTCCGCTTCCCCTTGGCCCTCGCCGTGGCGGTCTCGCTGGTCGGCGGGGTGGTGACCACCGGCGTCTTGGACATCCCCCGGTTCCTCGGCCTGATGCCGTTCTTCGTGCTCGGCATGACCATGACCCGTGAGCAGTTCGACGTGCTGGCCCGCCCCCGGGCCCGGGTCGCGGCCGCGGCGCTCCTGGTCGCCGGGTTCGTCGCGGCGGTGCCACTGTCGGGCGTGGTCAGCACGGAGTGGCTCTACTGGCGCACCGGGTACGCCGACCTCGGGGTCACGTTCGTCGAGGGCGTGGCCGGCCGAGCCGTGCTGATGGTCGTCGCGGCCGCACTCGCCCTCAGCGTCCTGGCGCTGATCCCGCGGTCGCACCGTTGGTTCACCCCGCTCGGCGCGGCGAGCCTGGTCGTCTACCTCTTCCACGGGTTCTTCGTGAAGACGGCGCTGTACGCCGGGGTGCCGGACCTGGTCGACCGGGACCCGGTCACCGCCTTCCTGCTGGTCTCCGGCGCTGCGGTGGGTGTCGCGCTGCTGCTGGCCGCCACCCCGGTGGCGCGCCGGCTCAACGCGCTGATCGACCCGATCAGCACGGTGTCGCTGGAGACCACCGGTGTGATCGACCCCGACCACCACCGGACCGTGGTCACCGAGCAGCTGGCGATGTCGAACCACCTGCACCCGACCCGCCCCCTCTGAGGCCCGCGCGGGCACGGTGCCGGCCGGGCGTTGCTCGAACGAGCCGCAGACGAGGCTCGCGCAGCCGGGGTGCGCCGGTTGATCGTCGCGACGGGGACCGCGGGCATCGGCAACCTGCGCTTCTACCAACGCTGCGGATTCAGGATGACCCACGTGGTCCGAGACGTGTTCAGCCCGTCGAACGGGTACCCGCCCGGCCTCGAGGTCGACGGCATCCCGCTGCTCGACCAGGTCTGGTTCGAGCGGGTGCTCTGA
>CAWDDL010000023.1:0-33828 GCA_963801125.1 uncultured Actinomycetota bacterium | reverse complement strand
CACGGACGCGCGCGACGAACCCGACCGTACGACGCAGCTCCTCCGCCACGTCGACGTGCTCGCCCGGTCCGGCCTTCACCCCTCCCACGTCGATGAGGTCGGCACCCTCGGCCACCACCTGGCGGACCCGGTCCAGGGCGCGCTCCTCGTCCCACGTCACAGCCGGGTCGTAGAAGGAGTCGCGGGTGCGGTTGACGATCGCCATCGCCACACAAGGTGGGTCGGCGAACTCACCACGCCCCAGCTTCAGCACGTGGGCGACGAGATACCGGGCCGGCGGCAACCGCCCGGGCGCCGAGACACGCCCAGAAGAACTAGTCCGAAATTGCCACGACAACCGGCGCGGATGGGTCCATCCTGTGATCGGGGGGTCATCTCGGGGGGCCACCACAAGACAAGTCAGACCCATCGCACGGGTCTCAACTACTCCGGAGGCACATCTATGAAGGCTGCGTACAAGTACCTCGCCTACGCCATCCCGGTGCTCGTCGCCGTGCAGGCGGCGGCCATCGCGTTCGCGTTCTTCGGTCTGGGCAAGTGGATCGAGGACGGCGGCACCTTGGACAAGGCGGCGATGGAGGACGAGAACCTCTCGCGTTCACCGGCGTCGTCGGATTCATGATCCACGGCATCAACGGGCAGATGCTGATCCCGCTCGTCGCGCTGATCCTGCTGATCGTCGCGTTCTTCGCGAAGATCCCCGGCGGCGTGAAGTGGGCGGCGTTCATCCTGCTCGACGTGATCGTCCAGATCGCGTTCGCCTTCGGCGCCTTCGGCGCGCCGGTGGTCGGCATGTTCCACGGGCTCAACGCACTGTTCCTGGCCTGGCTCGGCTACACCGCCGGGCGTCGCACGGAGGCAGCAATGATCACGGGCGCCAGCTACGAGGGCCAGCGGGCCGCGGTCTGACCTGACCCGGCCGTCGCCGCACGGGGCAGCAGCGCGAGCCAGCAGCACGGCGCACGGCGCACGGACGAGGCGGGGCAGATGACCAGGATCCACCTCCGGGGACTGATCGCCTGCCTCGCCACCGTGGCCATCGTCGTGCCGCTGGCCTGGCTGTGGCAGGGCAGCCACACCCCGAGCACCTACTCGGTCATGGACATGGGCTACGTCGACTACGGCGGTGGCCCGGCCCTGACGATCCACCACCACGGGCTGGTGGCGCACACCAGCACGCACCGGCCCGTGCTGAGCGTGCCCGACCTCGACACCGACCCGGGCCTGCCCGCGGACGTGCTGGTCGACCTCGTCGCGCAGAAGCACCGGTTCACCCTGGCTCCGGACCTCGAAGTCGACGGGTACGCGCTCAACGGCAGCTCCCCCGGCCCGCTGATCGAGGCGGCCGAGGGAGACGTGGTCGAGGTGAGCGTCGCAACGAGTCCGTCCCCGACGGGATGACCCTGCACTGGCACGGCGTGGACCTTCCCAACGCCGAGGACGGCGTGGCCGGGGTCACCCAGGACGCGGTCGGGGTCGGGCAGGAGCACGTCTACCGGTTCGTCGCGGAGGACCCGGGCACGTACTGGTACCACTCGCACCAGGTCTCGCACGCCCAGGTGGTGGGAGGTCTGTTCGGCGGTCTCGTCGTGCACCCGCGCCAGGCCGACCCGGGCGTCCGCGACGTCACCGCGGTCACCCACGTCTACGGCGGTGCGCACACCATCAACGGCAGGGAGGGCGACGTCCCCGTCGAGGCGACCCCGGGCGAGCGCCTGCGCGTGCGCCTGGTCAACACCGACAACGGCCCGGCCCAGGTGTGGTCCGGGGCGCCGTACACCGTCGTGGCAGTCGACGCCCGTGACCTCGACGCCCCGACCCCGGTGACCGGCAAGGCGCTGACCCTGACCGCGGGCGGCCGCGCCGACCTCGAGGTCACCGTGCCCGAGGACGGCAGCGCGCTGCGCGTCCAGCTCGGCGGCGCCGCCCTGGTGCTGGGCCCGAGCGGAGCGGAGGCCGCGGCGGTCGCCCAGCCACGCGAGGAGCTCGACCTGCTGCACTACGGCAGCCCGGTCGAGATCGGTTTCGACCCGGCCCGGCCCGACCGCTCCTTCGACTACTCCATCGGTCGCCGGCCCGGGTTCGTCGAGGGCCGGCCCGGCCTGTGGTGGTCGATCAACGGCCACCTCTTCCCCGACGTCCCGATGTTCATGGTCAGCGAGGGCGACGTCGTCGTGTTCCGGATCGAGAACCACAGCGGCGACGTGCACCCGATGCACCTGCACGGCCACCACGCGGTGGTCCTCTCGCGCAACGGCGAGCGCGCCACCGGCAGTCCCTGGTGGGTGGACTCGCTCAACGTCCGCGACGGCGAGACGTTCGAGATCGCCTTCGTCGCCGACAACCCGGGCGTGTGGATGGACCACTGCCACAACCTGCAGCACGCCGCCGAGGGGCTGCTCGCGCACCTGATGTACGACGACGTCACCACGCCCTACCGGGTCGGGGGCGAGGCCGGCAACCAGCCGGAGTAGCCGCAGCCGCCGGAACTCGCGGGTTCTCCGGACAGCAGCCCCATGCGGCAGGTACAAAGTAGGCCCTGCACGTCTCGTGGTTTGGCAGAGCAATGTCCTCCCCCCTGCGCTCCCCGGAGCAACCCCCGCCCGCACCGTCCGGCTCCCGGACCGCCCGGGTCGCCCTGGCCGTCGTCCTGGGCCTCCTCGGTGGCTGGCTCGGCCTGACCCTGGGCGGCACCGTCCACCACGAGGTGGGCCCGCTCACCACGTCGATGCGGGTCCTGCCGACCTGGGGCGGCGGCACCCGGGTCGTCGTACCCCCGCTCGGCGAGCTGGACCTGGCCACGCACGGCGGACCGCTGGGCATCCGCGCCACGCTCGAGGGATTCGACGTCGACGAAGCGCGGGCCCTGGTGGCCCGGCCCGAGCTGCTGGCCGACCTCAAGCCGCAGGCGGTCGAGGACCTGCGCTGGGAGCTGGAGATGGCGGCACTGCGGTCGGTGCTCGCGACCGTCGTCGGCGCGCTGGCGCTGTCCGCGCTGGGATCGCGCCGGGTCCGCTCGACCCTGGTCGGCGGCGGCACCGCCCTGGTCGCCATCACCTCCGCCCTGGCAGTGGGCTTCACCACCTGGAACCCTGCGGCGCTCGCCGAGCCGCGCTATGAGGGGCTGCTGAGCAGTGCCCCGTCCGTCGTCGGCAGCGCGGAGACCATCGTCACCGACTTCTCCCGCTACGGCGACCAGCTGGCGCAGATCGTGCGCAACGTCAGCGGCCTCTACACCGCGACCTCCACGCTGCCGTTGCTGCCACCGGCCGACGACGTGATCAAGGTCCTGCACGTCTCCGACCTGCACCTCGCGCCGCAGTCGTGGGACCTCATCGCCACCGTGGCCAGGCAGTACGACGTGGACGTGATCGTCGACTCGGGGGACATCACCGACCACGGGACCGCTGCCGAGAACCGCTACGTCGAGGAGATCCGGCACCTCGACCGGCCCTACGTGTGGGTGCGCGGCAACCACGACTCCGCGGTGACGGAGCGGGCAATGCGCCGGCTGCGCAACGTGGTCGTGCTGGAGGGCAAGCCGCGCAAGGTCGCCGGCCTCACGTTCCTCGGCGCAGGCGACCCCGCCTTCACGCCCGACAAGTCGGTCCCGGCCAGCGCCACCGCCGTCACGCAGGCCGCCGAGAAGCTGGCCGCGACGGCCCGCGAGGACGGAGCGGTCGACATGGTGGTCTTCCACGACCCCGCCGACGAGCAGCTCTTCGACGGCGCCGCGCCGACCGCGCTCTTCGGGCACCTGCACTACCGGCGCGTGGAGCACGGACCGCAGGGCACCTGGCTGATGGTGCAGGGATCCACCGGCGGCTCCGGGCTGCGGGCGCTCGAGCCGGAGGAGCCGGCCCCGATCCTGCTGTCGGTGCTCTACGTGGACCGCACCTCCCACCAGCTGCGGGCCTACGACGACATCCGGCTCGGCGGTCTCGGCAGCGCGTCGGCGGAGATCCACCGCCAGGTGCTCGACCCGCCGGACGGGGACACGACCTTGGTGGCCGAGAAGCCCCGGACGAGTCGCGCGGCCCACGGGGAATAGCCCGATCGACCCTCCTGTTCGTATAGTTGAACTTGAAACTATCTAGGAGTGGTCATGCAGTTCGGCATCTTCACCGTCGGGGACGTCACCGCCGACCCCACCACCGGCCGCACCCCGACGGAGCACGAACGGATCAAGGCGACGGTCGCGATCGCCTCGAAGGCCGAGGAGGTCGGGCTGGACGTGTTCGCCACCGGTGAGCACCACAACCCGCCGTTCATCGCCTCCGCTCCGACGACCACGCTGGCCTACATCGCCGCGCAGACCGAGCGGATCATCCTCTCCACGTCGACGACGCTGATCACCACCACCGACCCGGTGCTGATCGCCGAGGACTACGCCAAGCTCCAGCACCTCTCCGACGGCCGCGTGGACCTGATGATGGGCCGCGGCAACACCGGACCCGTCTATCCGTGGTTCGGCAAGGACATCCGCGACGGCATCCCGCTCGCGATCGAGAACTACCACCTCCTGCACCGGCTCTGGCGCGAGGACGTGGTCGACTGGGAGGGCAAGTACCGCACCCCGCTGCAGGGCTTCACCTCCACCCCTCGACCGCTCGACGGTGTCCCGCCGTTCGTGTGGCACGGCTCGATCCGCTCGCCCGAGATCGCCGAGCAGGCCGCCTACTACGGCGACGGGTTCTTCGCCAACCACATCTTCTGGCCCGCCTCGCACACCGAGCGGATGGTCGGCCTGTACCGACAGCGCTTCGAGCACTACGGCCACGGCTCGGCCGACCAGGCGATCGTGGGGCTCGGCGGCCAGGCGTTCATGCGCCGCAACAGCCAGGACGCGGTCGCCGAGTTCCGCCCCTACTTCGACAATGCGCCCGTCTACGGCCACGGCCCGTCGATGGAGGACTTCACCTCCCAGACCCCGCTCACCGTCGGCAGCCCGCAGCAGGTGATCGAGAAGACGCTCGGGTTCCGCGAGTACGTCGGCGACTTCCAGCGGCAGCTGTTCCTGATGGACCACGCCGGCCTTCCGCTGAAGACCGTGCTCGAGCAGCTCGACCTGCTCGGGGAGGAGGTCGTGCCGGTCCTGCGCAAGGAGCTCGGGGCCCGCCGCCCCGCCCACGTCCCCGCCGACCCGCCGACTCACGCCTCGCTCGTGGCCGACGCCGACGGCGGCCCCAGGGGCAGCGCCGCCCCCGCCGGCGCCGACGACGTCACCGGCGGGGGCGGGGAGGTCGCCCGATGAGTGCGCGCACGATCGCCGTCGTCACCGCCGGGCTCGGCCGGCCCTCCTCGAGCCGGCTGCTCGCCGACCGGCTGGCCGAGGCCGTCGACCGCTCGCTGCGACTGCACGGCGAGCAGACCACCGTCGACGTCGTCGAGCTCCGCGACCTGGCCCGCGACCTCGTCGACAACCTACTCGCCGGCTTCCCGTCGCCGGACCTGGAGGCGGCGATCCGGACCGTCACCGAGTCCGACGCGCTGATCGCGGTCACACCCGTGTTCAGCGCGTCGTACAGCGGCCTGTTCAAGAGCTTCCTCGACGTGCTCGACAAGGACACGCTGGCCGGGAAGCCGGTCCTCGCGGCCGCCACGGCCGGCACCGCGCGCCACTCGCTGGTGGTCGACGTCGCGATGCGGCCACTGTTCGCCTACCTGCGCGCGGTCGTCGTGCCCACCGGGGTCTTCGCGGCGAGCGAGGACTTCGGCAGCACCGCCGACGGCGCGTTGTCCGAGCGAGTGGACCGGGCGGCCCGCGAGCTCGCCGACCTCGTCGTCCGGAACCGCGCCTCCGGACCCGTCGACCCGTTCGCGAACCCGACGCCCTTCGAGGACCTGCTGAACGCGCGCTGACGCAGCCCGACCCGCCCCCTCCGCCTCGGGAGGAGCGCATCGCCCCACATCACCGGCCGGCTGACCCGTCACAGCGACGTGCACTCGCAGCGCTGTCCCGGTCCTCCCACGCTCAGCGCCCTCAGAACTGCCGGCAAGTGCACGTCCGGGGGACCCGGTGAGGACTGTGCCGTCAACGGCGACGTGTCGGACTCGACGGGCTGCTCAGGCGCGAGTGGCGGCCGCCTCTCGAGCCGGTGCCCGCGGCTGAGTCAGAAGCGCTCGGCCAGGTCGGTCAGCTTGGCAACGTACGCGGGCCAGTCCAGGTCCGGGACATCGCTGCTCCGCGCCCGCACCCCGGCCGCCCCGTCGATCTCCTCGCGCAGGATGTCCGCGTGCCCAACGTGTCGGGTCAGGTCGACGAGCACGTGCACCATGACCTGCGCCAGGGTGACCTCGTTGCGGCCCTCGCTCCACCACGGGACCCGGCCGACGGAACCGAGATCCAGCTCCTCGATGGTCGCGTCGGCGAAGGCCCAGACCCGCCGGTACAGGTCGGCGATCCCGTCGCAGGACTCGCTCTCGGTCGCGTACCAGTCGGCCTGCGGGTCGGCGTCGAAGTCCGCGTCGGAGACGCGTTCCTCTGGCGAGCGCCACCTCTGGCCGAAGACGTCCCCGAAGTAGCCGATCTCGACGTTGGCCATGTGCTTGACGATGCCGATGAGGTTCGTTCCGGTGGGTGTGCGAGGCAGCCGTAGGTCGCGCTCGCTGACGCCGTCCAGCTTCCACAGCAGCGCCTCGCGACCGGACTGGAGGTACTCGTGCAGCGCCCCTTTGGGTGGTCTGAGATCGCTCATGCCGACAGTCTGGACCATACTCACCAGGAGCTCGCGGCAGCCATTCCGCATCGGTCGGGCCGGCCAGACCCGCCGGCCCGGCTACGACCGCGGGGCTTCGCGGAGCAGCCCCTCGTTAGTCTGGCCACGGCCCATCGATGGGGCCGGTAGCCCAGAGCGCGACGCAAGGAGGCACACCGTGCACGGACGTGACGTCTACGTGGTGGACGCGGTCCGCAGCCCTGTCGGGAGGTTCGGCGGCGCCCTCGCCGGCCTCCGGCCCGACGACCTGGGGGCGGTGGTGATCCGCGCACTGCTCGAGCGGAATCCCGACCTCGACCCCGCGCGGATCGACGAGGTCTACCTCGGCGCCGCCAACCAGGCCGGCGAGGACAACCGCAACGTGGCCCGGATGTCGTCCCTGCTCGCCGGGTTGCCCACGTCTGTGCCCGGATCCACCAAGAACCGGCTGTGTGCCTCGGGCCTGGACGCGCTCATCGACGCCACCCGCGCGATCGCCGTCGGCGAGGCCTCGATCATGGTGGCCGGCGGCGTGGAGTCGATGACGCGCGCGCCGTACGTCCTGCCCAAGTCGGCCAAGGGGTTCCCCGCGACCGACGCGACCCTGTACTCCACCACGCTCGGGTGGCGGATGGTGAACCCGGCGATGCCGGACGAGTGGACGGTGAGCCTCGGAGAGAGCACCGAGATCCTGCGCGAGAAGTACGGCATCACCCGCGAGGCTGCCGACGCGTTCGCCGTGCGCAGCCACGAGCGCGCGGCGCGGGCCTGGGCCGAGGGCGCCTACGACGCCGCGGTGGCGCCGGTCGCCGGCGCAGAGATGGACCGCGACGAGGGCATCCGCGACGGGGTCAGCGTCGAGTCCCTCGCGAAGCTGCGTCCGGTGTTCCGCCCCGACGGCACCGTCACGGCCGGCAACGCCTCCCAGCTGTCCGACGGCGCAGCGGCACTCCTGCTCGCGGACGAGGACGGCCTGAAGACGCTCGGCGCCGAGCCGATGGCCCGCGTCACCGCCTCCGGAGCGTCGGGGGTCGACCCGCAGCTGTTCGGGATCGGTCCCGTCGAGGCCGTACGTCGTGCCCTCGACCGAGCGGGGCGCGGCTTCTCCGATATCACCACGATGGAGCTCAACGAGGCCTTCGCCGCCCAGTCGCTGGCCTGCCTGTCCGAGTGGCCCGAGCTCGACCCCGACCTGGTCAACCCGCACGGCGGTGCGATCGCCATCGGACACCCCCTGGGCTGCTCCGGCGCCCGGCTCGCGGGCGCGGTCGCGCACCAGCTGGTCGCGGCCGGCTCCGGCGTCGGAGTCGCCGCGCTCTGCATCGGCGTGGGCCAGGGTCTCGCCGTCACCATGGAACGCTGACCCCCACCCTCCAGGAGAAGTCATGCCGGACACCGTTCGCCTGCACCACGTCGTCGACGGGGACACCGGGCCCGCAGTCCTGCTCGGAGCCTCCTTGGGCACCGACCTCGGCCTCTGGGACGACCTCGCCGCGGACCTCGCCCGCGACCACCGCGTCGTCCGCTTCGACACCCGCGGGCACGGCCGCTCCCCGGCGCCCGTGGGCGGCTACACCGTCGAAGGCCTGGCGGCGGACGTCGTCGCGCTCGCCGACGACCTCGGGATCGACCGGTTCGCCTACGTCGGGCTGTCCCTCGGCGGCGCGATCGGCCAGGTGCTGGCGCTGGCGCACCCCGAGCGGCTGACCTGTCTCGTGCTCGCCAGCACCGCCCCCGTCTTCGGCGAGCCCGCCACCTGGCGCGAGCGGGCCGGTCTCGTCCGGCGCGACGGTCTCGAGCCGCTGGTGGGGCCGACCTTCGACCGCTGGTTCACCGACGAGTTCCGCTCGGCGCACCCCGAGCAGGTGGCCCGGGTCCGCGACATGTTCGTAGCCACGCCGCGCCCGGGCTACGCGGGGTGCTGCGAGGCGCTCTCGACGTACGACGTCACCGACCGACTCGACCGGATCGCGGTGCCCACCCGGGTCGTCGTCGGGGCCGAGGACCCCGCCACCACGCCCGACGTCGGGCGCTCGATGGTCGCCGCCATCCGCGACGCCGACCTCGTGGTGGTCGAGGGGACCGCGCACCTCGCCAACCTCGCGCGCCCGGGGGAGTTCCGGTCCGCGGTGCGTGGCCACCTCGCCACCTGCGGCAGCTGACCTGCCGGGCGCGCCCCGGGGCTACGCCCAGACGAACCCAACACCGGTGAGCTCCTCGCTCAGCACCCAGAGCTTGCCGGCCAGCGCCTCGTCTCGCGCCAGCCGGCTCAGCCGGGCGGGACCGGCGTGGCCCCGGCTCTCGCGCAGCCGCTGGGGCCCGGTGTACGTCGCCGGGCCGGCCACCGCCGCGGCGTAGAGCACCGGATCGGCACCGCTCCTGGCGGACTGGAACAGCAGCGGCATGAAGTACGGCGCCAGGTGCTTGACCCCGGGCAGTGAGCCCAGGCCCTGCTCACTGGCGACCAGGTTCGTCGCCGCCACGCCGGGGTGGGCCGCGTTGGAGACCAGGCGGGCCCCGTGCAGCGCGGACTGCCGGGCCAGCTCGAGGGCGAACAGCAGGTTGGCGAGCTTGGAGTTGGCGTAGGCCCGCTCGGGTTGGTAGCCGGCGCGCGGGTTCGCGTCGAGCACGTCCGTGCGGCCCCGGTGGTGCGCGATCGAGGACACCGTGACGACCCTCGGGCCCTCGGCGGCGAGCAGGTGCGGGAGCAGTCGGCCGGTGAGCGCGAAGTGGCCCAGGTGGTTGGTGCCGAACTGCAGCTCGTGGCCGTCGGCGGTCTGCCGGTAACGCGGCGGCGTCATCACCCCGGCGTTGTCGACCAGCAGGTCCAGCGGCCGCTGCCATCGATCCGCGAAGTCACGCACCGAGTCGAGCGAGGCCAGGTCGAGGTGGGCCACGTCGACCGTTTCGCCGCCCTCGGCCCGGATCGCCCGGGCGGTGTCCTCCCCCGCGGCGACGTTGCGGCAGGCCAGGGTCACCCGGGCGCCGCGCACGGCGAGCGCGGACGCGACCCAGCGGCCGATCCCCGAGTTCCCCCCGGTGACGACCACGGTGCGCCCGTCGTACGACGGCAGCCGGTCGGCCTTCCAGCTCATGCGCGGCCGTTCTGCCGGGGCCGGCGCAGGACGACGACCGAGCGTCCGGCGACCTGGACCTCGACGCCGGGCAGCAACGTCGTCGCGTCGTCGAACACCGAGACGATGCCGGCCTGGTCGTCGGCGGTGTCGAGAGCCACCAGCCAGCCGTCGCCGTAGACCTCGTCCGGCACCGTGAAGGTGAGTGTGTCGTGGTGGGCGTTGAACGCGACCAGGAAGGAGTCGTCCACGACCCGCTCACCGCGCCGGTCGGGCTCGGGAATCGCGTCGCCGTTGAAGTAGACCATCATCGAGCGGGCGTGCTCGTGCGCCCAGTCGGCGTCGGCCATGCTCGTCCCGTCGGGGCGGAACCAGGCGATCTCCGAGACGGTCGACCCGTCCTCGAGCTGGGTCTCGCCGGCGAAGAAGCGGCGGCGTCGGAACACGGGGTGGTCCTTGCGCAGGGCGACGACACGCTGCGCGAACGCGAGCAGCTCCTGCTGCCACGGCTCGAGCTCCCAGTCCATCCAGGCGAGCTCGTTGTCCTGGCAGTAGACGTTGTTGTTGCCCTGCTGGGTGCGGCCGAGCTCGTCCCCGTGGAGGATCATCGGCACACCCTGCGAAGTGAGCAGCGTGACCAGGAAGTTGCGGTGCTGCCGGGCCCGCAGCGCGAGGACCTCCGGGTCGTCGGTCTTCCCCTCGACGCCGCAGTTCCAGGACCGGTTGTGGCTCTCGCCGTCGGCCCCGCCCTCGCCGTTGGCCTCGTTGTGCTTCTCGCTGTAGGAGACCAGGTCGCGCATGGTGAAACCGTCGTGCGCGGTCACGAAGTTGATCGAGGCGATCGGCTTGCGGCCGGAGTGCTCGTAGAGGTCCGAGGAGCCGGTGAGCCGGGACGCGAACTCGCCGAGCGTCGCGGACTCGCCCCGCCAGTAGTCGCGCACGGTGTCGCGGTACTTCCCGTTCCACTCGGTCCACATCGGTGGGAAGTTCCCCACCTGGTAGCCCCCTTCGCCGACGTCCCACGGCTCCGCGATCAGCTTCACCTGGCTCACGATCGGGTCCTGCTGGACGAGGTCGAAGAAGGCCGAGAGCCGGTCGACCTCGTGGAACTGGCGGGCCAGCGACGAGGCGAGGTCGAAGCGGAAGCCGTCGACGTGCATCTCGGTGACCCAGTACCGCAGCGAGTCCATGATCAGCTGCAGCACGTGCGGGTGCCGCATCAGCAAGGTGTTTCCGGTGCCGGTCGTGTCGTAGTAGTGCTTGCGGTCGTCGTCGACGAGCCGGTAGTAGGCGGCATTGTCGATCCCCCGGAAGCACAGCGTCGGGCCGAGGTGGTTGCCCTCCGCGGTGTGGTTGTAGACCACGTCGAGGATCACCTCGATATCCGCCTCGTGCAGCGCCTTGACCATCGCCTTGAACTCCTGGACCTGCTGGCCGCGCTGGCCACCGGCCGAGTAGGCGTTGTGCGGCGCGAAGAAGCCGATCGTGTTGTAGCCCCAGTAGTTCGACAGGCCCTTGTCGACCAGGGTGGTGTCCTGGACGAACTGGTGCACCGGCATCAGCTCGACGGCCGTGACCCCGAGCGAGGTCAGGTGCTCGATCATCGAGGAGTGGGCGATGCCGGCGTACGTCCCGCGGATCGCCTCCGGGATGCCCGGCGCGGTCTGGGTGAGTCCCTTGACGTGGGCCTCGTAGATCACCGACTCGTGGTACTCGTGCTCGGGGTGCCGGTCGTTGCCCCAGTCGAAGTAGGGGTTGATCACCACCGACAGCATGGTGTGGCCCAGGCTGTCGCGGTCGTTGAACTTGGTCTGCTTGGTGAACCGGTAGGAGAACAGCGACTCGTCGCCGTCGATCTGCCCCTCGACGGCCTTGGCGTAGGGGTCGAGCAGCAGCTTGGCCGGGTTGCAACGATGGCCGTTGTCCGGGTCGTAGGGGCCGTGCACGCGGTACCCGTACCGTTGACCGGGCTGGATTCCCGGGAGGTAGGCATGGTGCACGTAGGCGTCGTCCTCGACCATGGTGACCCTGGTCTCGGCGCCGTCGTCCCCGATCAGGCACAGCTCGACCTGCTCGGCGACCTCGGAGAAGAGCGCGAAGTTCACCCCCGAGCCGTCGTACGTCGCTCCCAGGGGGTAGGAGCGTCCTGGCCAGAGCTGCATGCTGAACCTTTCGGATTCCTTCTCTTTTCCCCCGCCTCACACCGTGAAAGGGTGGTCCCATGGCGATTTCAACCACGGATCCGCGCACAGGGGAGGTCCTGCGGACCTTCGACGAACTGACCGACGAGCAGGTCGAGGACCGGCTCGCGCGGGCTGCCGCCGCTGCCTCAACTTACCGGCTGACCGACCACGCCAAACGTGCCGGCTGGCTGCGGGCCGCCGCGGACATCCTCGACCGGCGCACCGACGAGCTGGCCGCGATGATGACCCTGGAGATGGGCAAGACCAAGAAGGCGTCGGTCGCCGAGGTCGGCAAGTGCGCCGCGGTGCTGCGCTACTACGCCGAGCACACTGCGCAGATCCTCGCCGACGAACCGGTCGATGCGGAGTCGGTGAACGCGAGCAGGGCCTACGCCCGCTACCTGCCGCTGGGCGTGGTGCTGGCGATCATGCCGTGGAACTTCCCGCTCTGGCAGGCGATGCGCTTCGCCGCCCCCGCTCTCGCCGCCGGCAACGTGGGGCTGCTCAAGCACGCGAGCAACGTGCCGCAGACCGCCCTGTTCATGGAGGAGCTCTTCCGCGAGGCGGGATACCCCGAGGACGTGTTCCAGACGCTCCTGGTCGGCAGCGGCAAGATCGAGAAGATCCTCAAGGACGACCGGGTCGCCGCGGCGACCCTGACCGGCAGCGAGGGCGCCGGCGTCGCGGTCGGGCGCACCGCCGGGGAGTCGCTGAAGAAGGTCGTGCTCGAGCTCGGCGGGTCCGACGCCTTCGTGGTGATGCCCTCCGCCGACCTCCCGAAGGCCGCGAAGGTGGCCACCACCTCGCGCTGCCAGAACAACGGCCAGTCCTGCATCTCCGCGAAGCGGTTCGTCGTGCACGCCGACGTGTACGACGAGTTCCTCGACCTGTTCAAGGCCGAACTGGCCGGCCTGGTGGTCGGCGACCCGATGGACGAGGGCACCGACGTGGGCCCACTGGCCACCGAACAGGGCCGTCGAGACGTCGAGGACCTGGTCGGCGACGCCGTGGCCAAGGGGGCCAAGGTGCACCTCGGCGGAGAGCGTCCCGACCAGGCCGGCTGGTGGTACCCGCCGACCCTGGTCACCGACATCACCGAGGACATGGACATGTTCCACGAGGAGGTCTTCGGGCCGGTGGCGATGGTCTACAAGGTGGCCGACATCGACGAGGCCATCGGGCTGGCGAACGCGACCCGGTTCGGGCTCGGCTCGAACGCCTGGACCCAGGACTCCGAGGAGCAGGAGCGGTTCATCCGCGACCTCGCCGCCGGCCAGACGTTCGTCAACGGGATGGTCGCCTCGTTCCCGGACCTGCCGTTCGGCGGGGTGAAGGCGTCCGGCCACGGCCGCGAGCTCGCCGGGCACGGCATCCGGGAGTTCACCAACATCAAGACCGTGTGGGTGGGCTGACTCCCCGCAGTCACGGGACGAGACCGCCGCGCACGGGCAGCAGCCCGGCCGGCGGCCCGTCCTCGACCAGCCGGAGCACCGCGTCGAGGTCGAGGTGCTCCTCCACGGCGTCGGCGAGCCTCTCCAGGCGCGCCTCGCGGGCGGCGGGGAAGGACACCTCGCCGGGACGGAACCCGTCGCGACCCAGCAGCCCGGCCACTTCGTGCAGCCACGCCCGCCGGAACGCGTCGCCCTCGAGGGTGCCGTGCCACATCGTGCCGAAGACCCGACCGCGGCGCGCGCCGCCCGGGAACGCCTCGCCGCTGTGGACCGCCACCCGGCCGTGGTGGATCTCGTAGCCGAGCACCTCGGCGCCGAGCACCTCCCCGCGGGGTAGCGCGAGCACCTTATCCGCACCGAAGGTGGTCGTCACGTCCAGCAGATCGAGGCCCGGCACCGACGTGCCGGGCTCACCCTCCACCCCGTCGGGGTCCCGCACGGTCGTGCCCAGCATCTGCAAGCCGCCACAGATGCCCAGCACCACCCCTCCCCGGGCGGCATGCTCGCCGATCGCGCGGGCGAGACCGGTCGACCGCAGCCAGGACAGGTCCGCCGCGGTGGCCCGCGAGCCCGGAAGCACCACCACGTCCGCGGTGGCGAGGTCGCGCGGATGGTCCACGAAGCTCACCCGCACGCCGGGCTCCAGGCAGAGGGCGTCGACGTCGGTGAAGTTGCTGACCCGGGGCAGCACGACGACGGCCGCCCGCAGCACTGCCTCGCCCCGGCCGTCCTCGCGGGCTCGGTCGCGCAGCGCGAGTGAGTCCTCGGAGTCCAGCCACAGGCCCGGGAGCCACGGCACGACGCCGAGCACCGGGCGGCCGGTCACCTGTTCCAGCGTGGCGAGGCCGGGGCGCAGCAGGCCGAGGTCCCCCCGGAACTTGTTCACCACCAGACCCGCCACCAGGGCCTGGTCGTCGGCGTCGAGCAGGGCCAGGGTGCCGTGCATCGCGGCGAACACCCCGCCCCGGTCGATGTCCCCCACGAGCAGGGTCGGGATGCCTGCGTGCCGGGCCAGGCCCATGTTGACGAAGTCGCCTGCGCGCAGGTTGACCTCGGCGGGGCTGCCCGCGCCCTCGCAGACGACGACGTCGTAGCGCGCGGCGAGCTCGTCGTACGCGCCGAGCGCCGCCTCCGCCAGAGCGGCCCGACCACCCGCGAACGACGACGCGTCCAGCGTCCCGGCGGGCCGTCCCCGCACGATGACGTGGCTGCCTCGGTCGCTGCCGGGCTTGAGCAGCACCGGGTTCATCGCGGACTCGGGCTCCGCGCGCGCCGCGAGGGCCTGCACCCACTGCGCCCGGCCGATCTCGGCCCCGTCCGCGGTCACCATCGAGTTGTTGGACATGTTCTGCGCCTTGAACGGGGTGACCCGCAGGCCACGGCGGCTCAGCGCTCGGCAGAGCCCCGTGGTGACCACGCTCTTGCCGGCGTCCGACGTCGTTCCGGCGACCAGGATGCTGCCCACGCGTTCAGGCAAGCAGGTCGGCCAGGAGCCTCTCCACGCGGCCCCGGATCTCGTCGCGGATCGGGCGGACCGCCTCGATGCCCTGGCCAGCCGGGTCGTCGAGCTCCCAGTCCTCGTAGCGTTTGCCCGGGTAGATCGGGCAGGTGTCCCCGCAGCCCATCGTGATCACCACGTCCGATTCCTGCACGGCGGTGTCGCTGAGCAGCTTGGGAGTCTCGAGCGCGATGTCGATGCCCTCCTCGGCCATCGCCTGCACGGCCACGGGGTTGACCTGGTCGCCGGGCTGCGAGCCGGCGGACAGCACGGTGACCCGGTCGGCGGCGAGGTGTGCCAGGTAGCCGGCGGCCATCTGGGAGCGCCCGGCGTTGTGCACGCAGACGAACAGGACGGTCGGGCGGTGCGTCATGCGGAGACCTCCGGGTAGTAGCGACGGCGCGCCCAGAGGGCGACGTACACGAGGCCGACCAGCACCGGCACCTCGATGAGCGGGCCGACGACTCCCGCGAGGGCCTGTCCGCTGGTCACCCCGAAGACGGCGATGGCGACCGCGATCGCCAGCTCGAAGTTGTTGCCGGCCGCGGTGAACGCGAGTGTGGTGGTGCGCTCGTAGGACATCCGGAGCCGGTGGCCGAGCATGAAGGACCCCGCCCACATCAGTGCGAAGTACGCGAGCAGGGGCAGCGCGATCCGGGCGACGTCCAGCGGCCGGTCCACGATCGTGTCGCCCTGCAGGGCGAACAGGATGACCACGGTGAAGAGCAGGCCGTAGAGCGCCGCCGGACCGATCCGCGGCAGCAGCACTGCCTCGTACCACTCGCGACCACGGGCGCGCTCTCCCAGCCGGCGGGTCAGGTAGCCGGCGAGCAGCGGGATGCCGAGGAAGACCAGGACGCTGCGGGCGATCTCCCAGACGGAGACGTCCAGCGTGGACTGGGAGAGGCCGAGCCAGCCGGGTAGCAGCTCGAGGTAGAACCAGCCCAGCGCGGCGAACGCGACGATCTGGAAGACCGCGTTGAGCGCGACCAGGATCGCCGCCGCCTCGCGGTCGCCGCACGCCAGGTCGTTCCAGATCAACACCATGGCGATGCACCGGGCGAGCCCGACGATGATCAGGCCGGTGCGGTACTCCGGCAGGTCCGGCAGCAGCAGCCAGGCCAGGGCGAACATCAACGCCGGGCCGAGCACCCAGTTGAGCACGATCGACGAGACCAGCAGCCTGCGGTCCGCGGTGACGTGTCCGAGCTCGTCGTAGCGGACCTTGGCGAGCACGGGGTACATCATCACCAGCAGGCCGACGGCGATCGGCAGCGAGACCGAGCCGACCTCGACCTTCGAGAGCGCGTCGTCGAGGCCCGGGACGAGCCGACCGAGGACCAGACCGAGGACCATCGCCGCGCCGATCCACAGCGGGAGGAACCGGTCGAGGGTGGAGAGCCGGTGCAGCACATCGGTCTCCGGCGCCGCCGGCCCGGCATGCAGGGAGTCGGCCATCAGCACGCGCTCCGTGGAGTGCCGCCGACCGTGTCGAACAGCGAGACCATCGCCGCCATCGCCTCCGGACGCGCTTGGTAGTAGACCCACACGCCCCGCTTCTCGCGGTCGAGCAGGCCGGCCTCGTGCAGCACCTTCAGGTGGTGGCTGATCGTCGGCTGGGAGAGCTCGAAGGCGTCGTTGAGGTCGCAGACGCAGGCCTCACCGCCCTCGTGGCAGAGCACCATCGACAGCAGCCGCAGCCGGACCGGGTCGGCGAGCGCCTTGAGCAGTGGGGCGACCTGAGCCGCGTCCTGCTCGCTCATCGGCTCACGAGCCAGCGGGATGCAACAGGCGAGTGCCTGGGCGACCTCGGGCCGCGAGGGAGAAATAGTCACGCATCTATATTGACAGATGTCGATGTCAGTGGCAATCTCGTCAATCCATAGATCTTCATCAATATCTCCCGGAGGTTGCCGTGAACCGCATCCAGCTCGCCCTCAACGTCGACGACGTCGAGGCCGCCGTGGACTTCTACAGCAAGCTGTTCGACGCCGAGCCGGCCAAGCGCCGCCCCGGGTACGCGAACTTCGCGCTCACCGAGCCGCCGCTCAAGCTCGTGCTGATCGAGAACCCCGGCCGGGGCGGCTCGCTGAACCACCTCGGCGTCGAGGTCGAGGACACCGACGCGGTCGACGCGCGACAGACCCGGCTGGCCGAGGTAGGTCTCGCCTCGGTCGACGAGCGCGACGTCACCTGCTGCTACGCCAAGCAGGACAAGTTCTGGGTGCAGGGCACTCCGGACGGCGAGCGGTGGGAGGTCTACACGGTGTTGGAGGACAGCGCCACGTTCGCCGCACCCGCGCAGGAGGGGGGCGCATGCTGCGCCTCGGACGCCGCGCCGGTCGAGTCCGGCGACGTCTGCTGCGCCTGAGCCGCACGCCCTGAGCCCGCAGCTGGCACTGCGGCAACGAACCCACCGGACCCCGCTGAACCCCGCCGAACCACAGGAGGAACGCATGTTGAACGCCCTGATCGTGATGGCCGCTCATGACCGGTCCCGAGAGATGCAGCACGCCGCCGCGCGCAGGCGCCTGGCCCGGCTGGCTGCCTGCTGCAGGGCCGGCCAGTGGTCGGGGCTGCCGAGCCGGGTCCGGACCGAGGTGGCCCGGCGGTGGGCGGAGCGGACCAGCGTCCGCCCCGGCGCGGTGTGCTGCGCCTGACCTGGCAGGATCAGGGGCCATGGACGACGAGCGTGTGGCCAACAGCCTCGGAGGCGGCCCCTTCACCGACTACCTCGGCGTGAAGTTCGAGGAGGTCACCGGCGACCGCGTGGTGGCGACCTGGCAGGCCGGGCCCCCGCTGCACCAGCCCTACGGCATCGTGCACGGGGGCGCGCACTGCGGCGTCGTGGAGACGCTCGCGAGCATCGGGGCGGGCACCTGGCTCGGCGAGCGGGGCAAGGTCGTCGGCGTGAACAACAGCACCGACTTCTACCGGGCGGTCCGCGAGGGCATGCTGACCTCGACCGCCACGCCCGTCCACCGAGGGCGCTCGCAGCAGGTGTGGCTGGTCGAGACCGTGGACGCAGAAGGGCGCATGGTCTCGCGCGGCCAGGTCCGGCTGCAGAACCTGACCGGGGTGCCTGGCGGCGCCTAGACCGCCAGCTCGCGCCGGTCCTCGCCGACGGCCTGGTCGGTCGGCTCGCCCGTGCTCGCGCGCTGGGCGGGGAAGATCTTCACGTAGGGCGACAGCAACGCGGCGAGGCCCTCGTTGGCGATCCGGCGCTCGTAGTCACGCTGCTGGTCTGCCTGCTCCGCGATCACGGTCGGGCGGGCTTCGTTCCAGCAGTCCTCGTGGAAGCGGTTGTCGCCGTCACCGACGACGGCCTGGTGCTCCTTGATGGGATTGCGGCAGTGAACGCAACGGGGACGTTCCACGACAGTTGGCCTTTCGTCGCATCGGGGGCCCTGCCCGACACTGCCTCCCCAGGCGTCGCGCTGGTCCGATGGTCTCAACCTGTGGACGGTGCGGCCCCGCCGGATCGAAAACTTCTCGATCGCTGTGTCCACCTGACCCGCCCAGGATAGGGCGATCCGGACGACCCGCACCAGGTTTTGGACGTCAAAACTTCTCAACCCGCCCCGACCGGCGCCGAGCTCCCGCGGCGGGTGGGCTCAGCACCCCCGCGCCGGGCATCTCCTCGAACACCAGCTGCGTCTCGGTATGGCGCACCACGGGGTGGACGTTGATGTGCTCGAGGACCAGGTCCCGCAGCTCCTGGGCAGACCCGACCGCCACGTGCACCAGGTAGTCGTCCTCGCCGCCGACGTGGAGGATCCGCAGCGCCCCCGGAATCTCGGTCAGGATGGCGTGGAAGCCGTTCACCAGGTCGCGGTTGTGGCTGCCCAGCCGCACCTTGATCACCGCCTGCAGCGGCAGCCCGAGCCGGGCCAGGTCGACGTCGGCGTGGAACCCGGTGATCACCCCCGCGGCGCGCAGCGCCCGCACCCGGTGGATGCAGGTCGACTCCGCGATCCCGACCCGGGCAGCCAGCGCGGCGTTGGTCAGCCGACCGTCGGCCATCAGCTCCGCCACGATCCTCCGGTCGGTGGCGTCGAGGGCCGAAGAAGTCTTCGATGGGGCCTGATCCACCACCTGAATACCTCCATGATCTTCGGCACAGCAGGTCCTTGGACCTGTCTTCTTCGTCACTCATTGCTTCTTGCCGAGGATTCTCGCACGATCGACGTATGGAGTTCTCCCTCGACTCGCTCGCTGTCCATGCTGGTCGCGACGACCTCACCGGGTTGGGCGTGCACGCCCTCCCGCTCGACCTGTCGACGACCAACCCGCTGCCGGACATCGACTCCGGCGGCGCGTCCTACGAGGCGATGGCCACCGGCGGGCACCCGGGGCCCGGCGGCCTCGTCTACCAGCGGCTGTGGAACCCGACCGTGGCCCGCTTCGAGGACGCCCTCGCCCGGCTCGAGCACGCCGCGCAGGCCGTCGCGTTCGCGACCGGGATGGCCGCGGTGACCGCGTCCGTGCTGGCCGCGAAAGCCGAGCGCGGCGGGCGGCACGTGGTGGCGGTCCGTCCCCTGTACGGCGGCACCGATCACCTGCTCGCCTCGGGCCTGCTCGACGTGGAGACCACGTTCTGCACCCCCGGCGGCGTGGCCGCAGCGCTGCGCGACGACACCTGCCTGGTGGTCCTGGAGTCGCCGGGCAACCCGACCCTCGAGCTGGTCGACATCGCCGCGGTCGTCGCCGCGGCGCAGGGCCGGCCGGTGCTGGTGGACAACACCTTCGCGACCCCGGTGCTGCAGAACCCGGCCGATCTCGGCGTCGCGCTGGTCCTGCACAGCGCGACGAAGTACCTCGGCGGCCATGGCGACGCGATGGGCGGTGTCGTGGCCTGCGACGAGTCCTGGGCCGCGGCACTGCGCCGGGTCCGGGCGGTCACCGGCGGGCTGCTGCACCCGCTCGGTGCCTACCTCCTGCACCGCGGACTGGCCACGCTGCCGGTCCGGGTGCGCGCCCAGCAGGCCGGAGCAGAGAAGGTGGCGGCCTGGCTCACCGAGCACCCGGCGGTGAACCGGGTGCACTACCCCGGGCTGGCCGAGTGCGACCCGCTCGGTCTGGTCGGCCGCCAGATGCGCGGTCCCGGGGCCATGGTGGCGATCGAGGTGGCGGGCGGCTTCGAGGCGGCTGCGCGGGTCACCTCCGAGGTCGGGCTGTTCACGCACGCGGTCTCTCTCGGCGGGGTCGACTCGCTGATCCAGCACCCTGCCGCACTGACCCACCGGCCCGTCGCTCCGGAGGCACGGCCCGGCGCGGACGTGCTCCGGCTCTCGATCGGCCTCGAGGACGCCGATGACCTGTGCCGCGACCTCGACCAGGCGCTGAGGGCGGCGGGCAGCTAGCCCTTCCAGACGCCGGAGGACCCGCGGCGGTGGCTGCCGACGAGGTGGGTGTCCACGATGCCGACGGCCTCCATCAGCGCGAACATCGTGGTCGGCCCTACGAAGGTGAACCCCTTGGCCCGCAGCGCTTTCGACAGCGCGACGGACTCCGGCGAGGTGGTCGGCACCTCGTCGTACGACGCCGGGGCCGGGGTCCGTTCGGGTCGAAACGACCACACCAGCTCGACGAGGCCGCCCTCCGCGCGCAACGCCACCGTGGCTCGCGCGTTGCCGATGGTCGCCTCGATCTTGCGCCGGTTCCGGACGATCCCGGCGTCGGCCATCAGTCCCTCGACATCGCGCTCGCCGTACCCCGCCACCACGTCGGGGTCGAATCCGCCGAAGGCGTCGCGGAACGCCGGCCGCTTGCGCAGGATCGTCGCCCAGGACAACCCGGACTGGAACGCCTCCAGGCTGATCCGCTCGAACAGACCCCGTTCGTCGCGCACCGGCATCCCCCACTCGGTGTCGTAGTACTCGCGCAGCAGCTCGTCACCCGCCGCCCACTGCGGACGCGCCAGTCCGTCTTCTCCGATCACGGTCACCGGCGCAACCTACCGTGCACCCGGCAGGATGAGCGGATGACCACCTCCGCGCTCCCGGCCTCACCCGCGTTCCTCGACTTCTGGCGCGAGCGCCGCCTCTGCACCGTCACGACGCTGCGCCCCGACGGCACACCGCACGTCGTGCCGATGGGCGTGGTGCTCGACCCGGCGGCCGGGGTCGCGTGGGCGATCACGTCCGGCACGTCGTGGAAGGTCCGCAACATCCGCTCCGCCGGTGCCGACGGCGCCAGGTTCGCCGCCTGCCAGGTCGAGGGCCGGCACTGGTCGACGGTCGAGGGCGTCGTCCGGGTGCTCGACGACGCGGAGTCTGTCCGAGAGGCCGAGCAGCGCTATGCCGAGCGCTACAAGGTGCCGCGGCCGAACCCTCAGCGGGTCGCGCTGCGGGTCGAGGTCACCCGCGTCATCGGGAACGTCCGTTGAGCCGCCAGATGGCCGCGGACAGCACGGTGGCGAAGGTGCACCAGGCCGGGTAGGGCGCGAGCGCCACCGCGGCCGGCTTCGACACCCGCGAGGTGCGTCGGACCAGGTCGGCGCTGCTCACCGCCAGGACGCCGGCGACCCCGACGGCCGCGCCCAGCCGGTGCCCCCGGAAGAACACCCACGACCAGGCGGCGTTCACCGCGAGGTTGGCCGCCAGCGCGCGCCGGTAGGCCGCTGCCTCGTCGGTGCGGCCGGATCGCTCCAACCGGTCGAGGGCGTGCGCCGTGCTCAGTGCGACGTCCCCGTAGAGCATCGTCCAGGCGACCGGGAACACCGCAGCCGGCGGCTGGAAGGACGGCTTCTCGAGGGCGGCGTACCAGGGTCCGTCGACCTCGGCGCTGGCCAGTCCGCCGAGACCGGCGGTGGCGGCGACGGCCGCGGAGACCCGGGCGAGGCGCGCGAGCCGGCCGCTCACCGCTGGCCCTCCAGCCCGGCCGCGCCGAGCACCCACTGCCACATCCGGGCCCGTTCCTGCTCGGTCTCCCGGGTCGCGCCGCGGTAGTGCGTCGGTCGCTCGGCGCGGTCCTGCCAGAACCGGCCGCCCGGTGGCGATGGCTGGGTCGCGGCGAGCCAGACAACGGTGTCCGCGCCGGACTCGGCGTCCCGCAGCAGCGGCCGGGTCAGCGCGCGGAAGAGCGGCAGCGACGAGGCCACCCCGGGCGTGTCCACCCAGCCGGGGTGCATCACGTGCACGGCAATCCCGTTCCCGTCCCAGCGCCGCTGGAGCAGTGGCGCGAGGGCGACCTGCATCCGCTTGGAGCGCGCGTACGCGACCGCGCCCTTGTACTTGCCGTGCTCGTAGTCGGGGTCGTCCACCGGCAGCTTCTGGGTGTACATCCCCCCGGAGGAGACCAGCACGACGCGGGCGTCGTGGCCCGCGAGCACCGGCAGCAGCAGGTCGGTGAGCAGCACCGGCCCGAGGACGTGCGTGGCCACCGTGACCTCGTGCCCCTCCGGCGACTCGGCGCGCTCGGCCGGGAGCGCCCCCGCGTTGTGCACGAGCACGTCGACCCGGTGGACCCGGTCGAGGAGGTCCGCGGCGAAGCGTCGTACGTCCTCGAGGTCGGAGAGGTCGCACCGCTCGAGGTACAGGTTCGCCTCCGGCAGCTCCGCCTCGAGCTCGGCGAGTGCCGCGCGTCCGCGCTCCTCGTTGCGTACGACGAGGTGGACGCTCGCACCGAGCCGGGCCAGGCCCAGCGCGGTGGCCTTGCCGAGGCCGGAGTTCGCCCCGGTGACCAGGGCGCGCTTGCCGGCGAGCGCACCGGGGTGCGGGTCGTCGACCCGCCAGGCGCGTCGGCGCAGCCAGTAGCCGATCTTGGAGTAGCCGGGCACGACGGCACGGTCCAGGGCGGAGTCGAGCGGGCTGGTCATCGGGTGCCTTCCGGGTCGGGCGGGGCGAGACGTCGGGTACGGCCGGGACGGTCGGGGCGGCGGGGGTCGTCGTCGCGCGCCCGGCGGAACAGCGGGGGCAGGTAGCGCACCATCAGCGCCGACCAGGCCAGATGGGTGAGCACCGGCGCCTGGAGGCCCTTGGACGCGCGGCGCTGGAGGCCGAACAGGGTGCCCATCACGCCGGCGGCGAGGACCAGCGCCGGGTTGCGGGTGGTGGTGGTCGCCAACGTGTAGACCGCGGTCGAGGCAGCCACCGGGTGACGCTCCCCCAGGGCCGCGTAGAGCGCGCCGCGGAAGAACACCTCCTCGCCGAGGCCGTTGGCCAGCGTGGTCAGCAGCACGAGCCGCTCCTCGCCCTGCTCGGCGAACACGAGCACGCGCGAGATGGCGTCGTCGAGCGGGGGGATCCGTCGGGCGGCCAGCGCACAGGCGTAGAAGAAGCCGAACGCGCCGACCCCGGTGGCGACCGGGGCGAGGACCGGGCGGCGCAGCTGGTCGTCCCGCCGCTGGATCCAGCCGAGGTGCAGCGGACCCGACAGCACGCCCCCGGCCGTCCACACCGCGGCGACGCCGAGGGTGGCGCCGTAGAAGCGGGCCGAGCCGGGGCGGGTGGACAGCGACGCGCCGAGCAGCCCGGCGCCGACGACCGACACCCCGGCGACCACCCGACGGCGCCGCGCGACGACCGTCGGGGTCTCCGCGTGCTCGACGGGGACGACGTGGGACAGCGGCTTGGGGAGACCGGCCTCCAGCCGGGTCCGCAGGGAACGCCAACGCTGCTGGACAGGGTTCATCCGGACCGTTCCCGGCGACGCTCGTCGAGGGCTGCGCGCACAGCGTCGTCGTACGACGTGCGCTCGAACGGCACCAGCTCGAGGATCGAGTCGTCCTCCACGATGACCTCGTTGGTCATCGAGTCGATGAGGTTGCGGCCGGAGCGGTTGTCGACGTCGGTGACCAGGGAGAGCCACAGCGACGACAGGCCCGGCGAGAGCAGCGGCACCGGCACCACCACCAGCGGCCGCTTCTCGATCGCGGCGACCCGCTTGAGCATGGTGACGTACTGCAGCACCTCCGGTCCGCCGATCTCGAAGACCCGACCGATGGCATCTGGGAGGCCGAGCACGCCGACCAGGTAGCGCACCACGTCGTCGACGGCGATCGGCTGGGTGCGGGTGCGTACCCAGCGTGGCGTCACCATCGCGGGCAGGTGCTCGACGAGCTGTCGGGTGAGCTCCCAGGACAGCCCGCCGTTGCCGACGATGATCCCGGCGCGGACGACGGTGACGGGCACCCCCGCCTCCCCGAGGAGTCGCTCGACCTCGCGGCGGCTGCGCAGGTGCGCCGACAGCTTGTCGGCGTCGCGGCCGAGGCCGCCGAGGTAGACGATCTGCTGCAGGCCTGCGCCGGCCGCCGCGGTGCCGAAGGCGCGCGCCGCCTCGGCGTCCAGCCGCTCGAAGTCCGGAGAGTCCAGCGAGTGCACGAGGTAGTAGGCGGCGGCGCAGCCGTCCAGGGCCTCGGCCAGCGTGGCCGCGTCGTGGACGTCGCCGTACACCGGCTGGCCGGGCCCGGCGTAGTCGTCGGGGCGGCGGGTCATCGCGCGCACGGTGTGCCCCGCCTGCTCGAGGGCACGGCTGAGCCGGCGGCCCACGAAGCCGGAGGCGCCCGCGACGAGGACTGGTCCGGAGAGCGTCGTCATAGGACCTCACCCTGCGGCACGGCCGCCTCGTCCGGCAACCGGCGGCGGGACGGCTGCGGACGTTGGTGCCCGAACTCGCCCCCGACCCGACCCCCGTAGGGACGACCGTGGTCGGCGTACTCCTCGCGGTAGAACGTCAGCGTCCATCCGCCGACGTCCACCCGGGAGGCGGTGCGCAGGATGCGCTGGCGCACCGCCTCCCCGTGCACCCGGGTGGGAGCGCCCGGGCCGCCGACATGGACGAGCACGTACTCGTCGTCGGCGTCGTGCCGGATCTCGGCCTGGTGGGAGGCCAGACCCGGAAGCCGGATGTCGCAGGACTCGTCGCTGCCGATCGTGGTGACCGGCCGGCGCAACGGGTAGACGGGCTGCCGGTCGCCGGGCCACAGATCCTCACGAGGAGCGAGGACCATCCGAGGGTCGCCTCCCCCGTGCGGGTCGTGCGTGGTGGTCACCGGGGGCCGCCGGCGGCGCAGGAACGTCGGCGCCAGCGGGAGGAGCGTGGCGGGTGGAGCGAGGCTGCGGTCGGGCAGCAGCGCGGCCCCACCCGTGCGGGCCAGCGCGCGGGCCCCGGTCCAGGCGCCGAGCGCCCCGCCCACGCGGATGTGCCGCGACCCGGTGAGGCGGCGCTGGAGCCACGAGGTGCGGACCCGGCCGAGCGTGACCAGCACGCTGTCGCCGGCCACGACCGTGACGGCCAGGCCACGGGCGGCCAGCGCCGCCGCCACGGTCCTGACCGCCGCCGAGTCGGCCCGGCCGGCGAAGGCCCCCGGGTCGCTGACCTGGAGCTCGAGCCGGCGACCCTGGCCACGCAGGGTGCCGGAGAGGGGCGCGCGCCCCGGCACCTCGACAGCGAAGTCGAGGTCGGCAAGAACCGCCAGCTGGCTGGGCACGACCCTCAGCTCCCGGTGCCGTTGTCGCGGGTGGTCACCTGCAGGGTGCCGTTGAGCCGCCACGTCGCGCGAGGGGCGTCCGCGCCGGTGTCGCGGGGGACCTCGACGGCCATGTCGATGAAGCGGTAGTTGATCGCGGCCTGCCGCCCGGTCAGGAAGGACCACATCTCCCGGCCCAGGTCGGTCCAGTCGACCACCTCGTCCTCGGCGGAGCGGGCGGTCGTTGCCTCGGGGTTGATCGTCATGACGACACCTTTCCAACTTCTACACTTTCCTAAACACCATGTTTAGGTTTACGATCCCAGAGTGAACCAGACCCGCACCGAAAAGCAAGAGACCCGGACCGATCAGTCCGCGACGGCGCAGCTGACGATCGGCGACCTGGCCCGGCGCACCGGCCTGTCCACGGCCGTGCTGCGCACCTGGGAGACCCGGCACGGCTTCCCCCGCCCGCAGCGGCTGGCCAGCGGGCACCGTCGCTATGCCGAGAGCGATGTCGCGCTGGTCGAGAAGGTGTTGCGCCGGCGCGATGCCGGGATCCGCCTCGAAGTCGCCATCGCGGAGGCCGCCGCCTCGACCGCACCGGCAGCCCCGTCGGTCTTCGCAGAACTGCGGCGCAAGCACCCCGCGCTGGCGCCGCACCGGCTGGCGAAGAGCACGCTGCTGGCGCTGTCCTGGGCGATCGAGGACGAGTTCTGCGCCCGTGCCGACGCTCCGGTCCTGTTCGGCGCGTTCCAGGAGGAGAGGTTCTACCGACCCTCGGCGCCCCGATGGAACGAGCTGGCCCGAGTGGCCCGGTCGACCATGGTGCTGGCGGACTTTCCGGACGTGTCCGACGAGGACGCCGACGGACTTCCCACCCTGGTGCCGCTGAGCGACGACGCCCCGATGCGACGCGAGTGGTCGCTGGTCTGCGATGCCGTGGACCTGCCGGTGTGCCTGACCGCCTGGGAGCTGCCGGGCCAGACGGAGGTGCCCGACCGGCACCGGCTGTTCGAGGCGGTGTGGACCCTCGACCCGCGAGCGGTCCGCGACGCCGCGCGGGTCTGCGCGCAGGTGGCCCGAACCGCGGGGGCGGTCTCGGCGGGACCCCTGCTCTACGAGCTGGCCGACGACCCGGCACCGGCCGTGCTGGACCTGGCCGGCGCGACGACGCTGTTCAACCGGGTCGTGGCCTACGTGGACCGGCTCGGCCGCTGAGCTGCGGCCCGGGCCCCGGCCTGGCGGCGGGCGTGCGCTGCGACCTTGGCCCGATTGCCGCAGGCCGCCATGTCGCACCACCGTCGCCTGCGCCTGGGGTCCAGGAACAGCCACCCGCAGTCGTCGCCGGGGCACGCCGCGACGAACGCCACCTGCGGGGAGGCGAGCAGGCCAGCGGCCGACCAGGCCGCAGCAAGGACCGGGAGGTCGAGCCCGGCCTCGTCTCCGACCTCCCAGCGGGCGTGGCCGTCACCGGGGGTCAGGCCCGCCGCCTCCCCGGCCCGGCGCGTGTAGCCGGTGACCTGCGCGAGCGCCCCGGCGTCGTCGGGGTCGAGCGCCGCGTCGTGCACGGCGCTGCGCAGCGCCCGCGCGTCGTCGAGGCTCCGCGCCGCGGACTCCGGGTCCGCGGCGGCACGAGCGCGCAGCACCAGCAGCTGCTCCCGGTCGACCAGTCCGTGCTGGTAGGCCCACACCGCGAGGACGTCGTAGCCGGCCAGCCACTCCCGGCGGACCTCTCCGGACCCTGGCGGCGGGTCCTCGGCCCAACCCGCCCAGGTGTTGCAGAGCTCGAGCGCGGGGTGACCCGCGAGCGGCTTGGGCAGGCGCACGCCTTCGGTCTCGATCCAGTGCACGGCGCAATTGTGCCTTGATTCGTTATCTTCCGGCATGGTCAACTCCTAACCACTTAATTCAAGTTTACTGGTTAGGAGCGCGGATGACCATCCCACGACGTCGCGCGACCACGGCAACCCTCGCCGCGGCCGCGCTCTTCGCCCTCGCCGCCTGCGGTGGCGGCAGCGGCTCCGGCTCGCCCGGCGCGGACGAGACCGTCGGCGCCGGCACCGGCAAGGGCGGCGAGGCCGGGTCCACCAAGAACCCCGACCTGCAGGGTCCAGCGGAGATCCCGTCGGACGCGGCGCAGGGCGGCACGATGACGGTGCTGACCGCGAACGTGCCGTCGACGCTGGACCCGACCCAGGCCTACTACACCGACTCGACCGCGATCTTGTCGGACCTGGTCACCCGGTCGCTGACCCAGTTCGTCTACAACCCCGACACCGACGACATGCAGCTGGTGCCGGACATGGCCACCGACCTCGGCCAGCCCAACGAGGACAACACCGAGTGGACCTTCACCCTCAAGGACGGCCTGAAGTACGAGGACGGTTCTGATGTGAAGGCCGAGGACATCGCCTACGCGGTGAAGCGGTCCTTCGCGATCGCCGAGCTGCCGGACGGCCCGACGTACCAGACGACGTTCTTCCTGGACGGCGACAAGTACAAGGGCCCGTTCAAGGACAAGGGCGACTACAAGGGCGTCGAGGTCAACGGCAACTCGATCACGATCAAGATGCGCCGTCCGTTCACCGACATGGACTACTACGGCTCCTTCCCCGCGTTCACCGCGATCCCGGAGGCCAAGGACAACCCGGAGACCTACGGCCAGCACCCGATGTCGACCGGTCCCTACAAGTTCGCCGACTACAAGGCGGGCTCGAGCCTGACCCTGGTCAAGAACGAGAACTGGGACCCGAACACCGACCCGGGCCGGATCCAGGCCGTCGACGGCTGGGACTTCAAGTTCGGCCAGGACACCGCCAAGCTCGAGAACGTGATCATCAACGACAACGGCTCGGCGCAGACCACGCTGACCTACGACAACGTCACCGCGGCGTCGTACCGGCAGATCTCCTCCGACAAGGACCGTCTGGTGACCGGCACCTCGCCGTGCACCTACATGTGGTTCATCGACATGACCAAGATCAAGGACCTCAAGGTGCGCCAGGCCATCGGCTACGCGTTCCCCTACGAGGCCTACTGGAAGGGCATCGGTGAGGTCCAGGGCGTGACCCGCGTCCCGGGCACCGCGATCCTGCCCCCGGGCACCGCCGGCCGGGTCGACTACGACCCGCTGGGCATCGGCGGGGTGAACACCGACACCGCGAAGGCCAAGCAGCTGCTCAAGGAGGCCGGTGCCGAGGGCTTCGAGATCAAGTTCCTGTTCAACACCGACGTTCCCGAGTCGGTCGAGGGCAAGGACCAGATCGTCAAGGGCCTCGAGGCCGCCGGGTTCAAGGTCTCCCCGATCGCGACCACCTCGGCGACCAGCCGCACCGACCGCACCGTCTACGACAGCCCGCAGAACGTCCGCTCCAGCGGATGGTGCTCGGACTGGCCGTCCGGCACGACGTGGTTCCCGGCCCAGTGGTCCGGTGACCTGGTCGGCCTGGAGGGCATGCCCAACCCGGCCAACTTCAAGGTCAAGAAGATGGACGACCTGCAGAACAAGATCCTCGACACGATGACCCCCGAGCAGGCGATCAGCGCCTGGGGCGAGTTCGACAAGACCATGGAGACCGAGTACTACCCGGCCGTCAACCTCGGCTACTCGGGCACGGCGATGATCCACGGCTCCAAGGTCGGCGGCATGGCCAACGACAACATCCGCGGCATGCCGACGTTCGCCCGGATGTACATCACGCAGTAGCCGCTGCGTGATGCAGGCCGGTGAGGACGGCTCCACCACCCGCCCTCACCGGCCTCGTCACACGCCGCGTCCCGAGGCGAGGTCGGCGAGCACGGCATCGGCCGCACGTCGTCCCGACACCAGTGCGCCTTGGATGGAGCTGGTGTCTCGGTGGTCGCCGGCGACGTAGAGACCGCCGCACCGGACCGGGCGGCGGAACGGGTGCGGCGCGGTCATCGCCGGCAGCGCCCGGGGGATGTCGTAGGTCGCGACCGGCTCCCAGGCGTCGGTGTCGCGCTGGTGCAGGGACGCGAGCGTACGGCGTACCTCGGGCTCCTCGGGAGCGGAACCGACCGGGTCGTGCACCACCGAGGTCGCGATCAACGACCGGCCGTCCCCGGAGTACTCCGGGGCGGCGGCGGTCAGCACGACGCTGTTCGCCACCCCCGATCCGTCGGCGTCGACCAGGAGGGTCCCGGACTGTCCGGGCCAGGGAGGAGCAGCGTGGTAGTACGTGGTGACGCCGCGGGGCCGGGGCGGCTCGCCGAGCGCGGGCACGAGCCCGGTCGCGGTCCAGGCGTCGGTGGCGACGACCACGGCCCGGGCCGGCAGGGCCTCCCCCGCGGCGACGACGCCGTCCGCACGAACCTCGTCCACCGGTGTCTCCAGCCGCACCGCGCCGGCGGGCAGCCGCCCGGCGAGCTGCTCGGGCACGCGCTGCATCCCGTGGGCCGGGACCGCGGAGCGGCCGCGGGCGAACATCCGCATCATCAGGTCCAGGAAGCGACGGGAGGCGGTGAGCTCACGCTCGAGGACCACCCCGGCCAGGAACGGGGTGAGCACGTCGTGCACGACGGCATCCGGGATGCCCGCCGCGCGCCAGGCCTCGGGGCCGCTGACGTCGGTGCGCGCCCGGAGCCGGCCCGCCGGCAGCAGCGCGGCACGCCCCGCGTAGGTCACGAGAGCCCGCTTGCCACGCCCGTCGAGCAGCGCCGAGGTGAGGAGACCAGGCACTGCGGCCGGCGCGGCCAGCGGGTTGGCGACCCGGTACAGCCGGCCCCCGCGGCGAACCGTCACGGCGCTGTCGAGCTCGCGCAGCTCCAGGGGCGCGAGATCCAGGACCCGGCGAGCCTCGGGATAGCCGGTGCTGAGCACCTGGAAGCCGCGGTCCAGCCGGAAGCCGTCGACCAGGTCCGTGCGCATCCGGCCGCCGACCGCGTCGCCGGACTCCAGCACCCGGACCGGAACCCCGGCACCCACCAGCCGGAGGGCACAGGCCAGGCCGGCCAGCCCGGCGCCGACGACGAGCACCTCAGACCTCGACGGATTCTTCGACATGCCGCCGAAGTTTACCGGGTGCGCGGCGAGCGGGGCCTAGACCGAGGCGAACCAGCCGCCGGGACCGATCTCGGTGCCCATCCGCGGGACGTACTGGTCGAAGTAGATCCGCGCGATCAGCTCACGGCGGCTGCGCACGCCGGCCTTGTCGAAGACGGACTTCAGGTGGTCCTGCACGGTGTAGGCGGAGACGTGGATGGTGGCGGCGATCTCCTTGGTGCCCACCCCCTGCAGCACGAGCTGGGTGACGTCCCGTTCCCGCTGGGTCAGGTCGAAGGCCGCCACCACCAGCGGGACGATCTCCGGTGGCCGTGCCTCGTCGATCGTGACGACCACGTCGCCGTGCCGGTCGCCGCGCGAGCTCAACGGGGTCGCGTGCAGCACGAGCCACATTCCGCTGCGGGACCGCACGCGCGAGCGGGGTGGGCTGGCGGTCTCGCCCCGCGCGAAGCGGCGGGCGGCGCCCACCAACGCCCCGACGACCCCCGCCGGCGCCGCCATCGCCTCGCTGCCGACCAGGTCGGCCAGCCGGTTCTCCGCTCCCGCGCTCATCTGCGCGACGTGGTCGTCGGCGTCGACCACCAGCACGGCCGGGCCGGAGACCCCGAGCGGCGCACAGGCAGCGGTCCGAGCCAGCAGCCCGCTGCGCACGCCCACGGACATCCACGGGGACAGCGCGGCCAGCAGGTCGACCTCGTCCTCGGAGAAGGCGCCTGCCGAGGAGTCCCGGAAGAGTGCGACACCACCCCAGACCTGTCCGCGTTCGCGGAGAACCGCGCGCAGCTCCGAGGTGTAGCCGAAGCGGGGCGCCATGAAGTCGGTGACCCTTCGCGACGGGTTGGCCGTTCCGGCGACGCCGACCGCGGCGGCCGGCAGCGGCCGGCGGGCGAGCTCGGCGAAGGCGGTGGGCTCGACGTCCCCGTACTCGATCAGCCCGAACTCGTGGTCGTGCTCGTCGCGGCCGAACAGGTCGCCGGTCTTGTGGGTCCCGGTGAGCAGCAGGGTGCTGGGGTCCACGGTGGCGATGCAGGCGCCGAGGTGCGGCACGGCTCGGGCCACCGAGGCCAGCGCCTCCTCGAGGAACGTGTCGACGTCGAGGCCTGCGTGCGCGACCACCTCGACGTCGCGCAGCACCCGCTGCGCCATCAGCTCCCGTCCGACGGAGGACAGTCTGGGCTAGCGACGCCTACCGCCGCCATCCCAAGTTTGTGGGGGTCCCTCCGACCCAGGTTCGGCGGATCGGATCGCCCCCCGCGGAACGGGATGGCGCACGCCGGCGCGGACCGGAAGGCTCGGTGGCATGGGCTCCCCTGAACCAGAGCTGCTCGAGGTGCCCGCCCAGGGGTCGCTCGACGCCCGCGGCCGGCTGCTCCACGAGGACGACCCGGCTGCGCAGCTGGCGCTGTCCCTGGCCAACCTCGCCGGCGCACTCGAGGAGGCGGCGAGGAGCTGGACCGACGTCGCCCGGCTCCGTGTCTATACCACCGACCTCGACGCACTTCGTGAGGTCTTCGACGTACTCACCGAGCATCTCGGGTCGCTCGGTGCCACCCCGCCCACGACGGTCGTCGAGGTCCCCCGGCTGCCGGTCCCCGGCATGACGGTGAGCATCGACGCCCTCGCCGTGGGCTGCACCGCAACACCAACCCGAGAGGAACCACCAGCATGACCGTCCAGACCCCGCCGACCACCGCGTCTGCGGCCCCCTCCCCGGTCGAGCAGCTCAAGGCTGCCTGCGGCCCGATCGTGCACCTGCCCGGCTGCACGGTGTACGACGAGCTCCGCGTCCCCTGGAACGTCGCCGTCGACCAGCAACCGGCCGCGGTGGCCGTTCCCCGCACCGTCGCCGACGTCGTCGACGTCGTCCGAGCGGCCGCGCGCCTGGGCCTCCAGCTCGCCCCCGCAGGGCTCCGGCCACGGCGCGGCCGCGTTCGGTGGGCGCGACCTCTCGGCAGCGGTCCTCGTCCGGACCACCGAGCTCCAGGGCGTCACCGTGGACCCCGTCCGGCAGGTGGCCCGCGTGGGTAGCGGCGTTCTCTGGCACGACGTCGTCGAAGCGGCGGCACCGCACGGGCTCGCGGCGCTGCACGGATCGTCCCCGGACGTGGGCGTCGCCGGCTACGTGCTCGGCGGCGGCATCGGCTGGTACGCGCGCAAGCACGGCCTGGCCACGAACAGCCTCGTCGCCGTCGAGCTGGTCACCGCCGACGGAACGCTCGTGCGCGTGGACGCGACCGCGCATCCCGACCTGTTCTGGGCCGTGCGCGGAGGCGGTGGAAGCTTCGGTGTGGTGACCGCGATCGAGCTGCGCCTGTTTCCGATCGCCGACGCCTACGCCGGGATGCTGGTGTGGGACCTCGAGCGCGCCGAAGAGGTGCTGCGGACCTGGGCGACGTGGTCCGCCGCGGCACCCGACGAGGTCACCACCTCGTTGCGGTTCATGCGCTTCCCACCGATGCCCGAGCTGCCCGACTTCCTGCGCGGGCGCCGGCTGGTCATCGTGGACGGTGCCGTGCTCGGCGACGACGCGCTGGGGCAGGAGCTGATCGCGCCCCTGCGCGACCTCCACCCCGAGATGGACACCTTCGCCCGGACTCCGGCACCGGCCCTGGCGCGACTGCACATGGACCCCGAGGGGCCGACCCCGTCCGTCGGCGGGAGTGTGCTGCTCGCCGACCTGGACGCGGCCACGGTGGGGACGTTCCTCGACGCCGCCGGACCGCAGTCCCCGACCACCCTCCTGGTCTCGGAGCTGCGGCAGCTCGGTGGTGCGCTCGGGCGCCCCGCACCGGACGGCGGCGCGTTGGACCGTATCGACGCGGGCTACGTCGCGTTCTTCGTCGGGATCGCCGCGAGCCCGGAGCTGGCTGCTGCGGGAGTCGCCGACACCGACCGCGTGCTCGCGGCACTGGCTCCGCACGCCACCGGCGGGACGTTCCTGAACCTGGCCGAGCGCGTGGTCGACCCGGCGACCGGCTACCCGGACCGGACGTGGCGGCGACTGCGCTCGGTGCGCGCCCAGCACGACCCCGGCCGGGTGTTCCTGGCGAACCATCCCGTGGAGTGACGTCCGACCCTTGTCAGCCGCCCCCGCAACTCGTGTACTGGAGTCACCAGGGCCTGCTGTGGAGGTGGCGCATGCTCTTCCGGGACCGCGCGGACGCGGGGACGCAGCTGGCGGCGAAGCTGATCAAGGCCGCGCCGGCCCGGCCGGGCGAAGACCGGGTGGTGCTCGGGATCCCGCGCGGCGGGGTGCCGGTGGCGGCGGCATTCGCCGAGGCCGCCGCCCTGCCGCTCGACGTGGTGGTGGTGCGCAAGCTCGGCGTGCCCGACCGTCCCGAGCTGGCCATGGGCGCCGTCGGCGAGGGCGGGGTGCGGGTGACCGACAAGGACGTCATCAGGCGCCACGCAGTGCACCCCGCCGAGCTGGCGAGGGTGGAACGGCGCGAGCGCGCCGAGGTCGAGGACCGGGCCAGGCGGCTGCGCG
>CAWDDL010000022.1:0-229746 GCA_963801125.1 uncultured Actinomycetota bacterium | reverse complement strand
GACGACCTCGGCGAACGCGTCGAGCGCGTCGCGGACCGGACTGCCCTCCGGCAGCACCGTGAGCAGCCGGCGCGCCTCGGCGGCACGCTCCAGCACGTAGGTCCGGGCCTCGTCCATGGCGGGGTGCTTGCGCAGCAGGTCGAGCGCCTCCGCGTGCAGCGCGTCGTCGGACAGGTCGGCGTCGAGCAGCTCGAGCAGCCGGGTGTCT
Organism: uncultured Actinomycetota bacterium; assembly: GCA_963801125.1. GTDB lineage: Bacteria > Actinomycetota > Actinomycetes > Propionibacteriales > Nocardioidaceae > Nocardioides_B. Next base: position 229,538 of record CAWDDL010000022.1, on the reverse strand, counting down.
GCCGGATCCGTGGAGCGCTTCGCCAGCAGCACCGGCAGCGTCGGCACGCCCTCGCGCAGGTCCGTCCCCGGGGTCTTGCCGGACTCCTCGGACTCGCTGGCGATGTCGAGGATGTCGTCGGAGAGCTGGAACGCCGAGCCGATCTTCTCGCCGTACGCCGTGAGCGCGTCCTCGACCTCGCGGGGCGCACCGGCGAACCGGGCGCCGTAACGCGCCGAGGTGGCGATCAGCGAGCCGGTCTTGCCGGCCACCACGCGCAGGTAGTGCTCGAGCGGGTCGGCGTCCTCCCCCGGCCCGAGGGTCTCGAGGATCTGGCCCTCGACGAGCCGGGTGAAGGTCTCGGCCTGGATCTTCACCGCGTCGGCGCCCAGCCGCGCGGTCAGCTCCGAGGACTTCGAGAACAGGAAGTCCCCGGTGAGGATCGCGACCAGGTTGTCCCAGCGCGCGTTCGCCGACTCGGCGCCGCGGCGCAGGGACGCCTCGTCCATCACGTCGTCGTGGTACAGCGAGGCGAGGTGGGTCAGCTCGACCACGCAGGCCGAGGTGACCACGCCGTCGGCCTCCGGGTCACCGGTCTCGGCGGCGAGCAGCACCAGCAGCGGCCGGAAACGCTTGCCGCCGGCCTGCATGAGGTGCCGCGCGGCCTCGGTGACGAAGGCGGCCTCGCTCTGGATCGCGTCCTCGAGCTCGGCCTCCACCCGGGCCATCCGGGCGCGCAGCCGCTCCTCGAGCGCGGGGTCGAGGATCGGCAGCGCCAGCGAGGCGGGCTCGTGCTTCACCGGACGAACTGCCCCGCGGTGGCGGCGAGGTCGAGCACCGGCCCGGGCACGATGCCCAGGGCGGCGGTCGCCGCGAAGCCGACCGCGATCACGATCGTGGTCAAGATGCTCGGCATCACGACGGTGGGGCCCTCGCCGATCGGGTCGGAGAAGTACATCAGCACGATCACCCGGATGTAGAAGAACGCCGCGACCGCGCTGGCGAGCACGGCGATGACCACCAGCGGCCAGGCGCCGCCGGCGACCGCCGAGGTGAACAGCGCCCACTTGCCGGTGAAGCCGCTGGTCAGCGGGATGCCGGCCATGCCGAGCAGGAAGAACGCGAAGACACCCGCGACGAACGGGGACTCCTTGCCCAGGCCGGCCCAGCGCGACAGGTGCGTCGCCTCGCCGCTGCCGTCGCGCACGATGGTGACCACCGCGAAGGCGCCGATCGTCATGAACCCGTAGGTGACCAGGTAGAACAGCACGGCCTGCAGCGAGGTGATCTCGGCGCTATCGGGGCGGGCGGTGACCTGGTGCAGGCCGACGAAGCCGACCAGCAGGAAGCCGGCGTGGGCGACCGAGGAGTAGGCCAGCATCCGTTTGATGTCCGACTGGGTCAGCGCCAGCACGCTGCCCACCACCATCGTCAGGATCGCGATGACCCAGATCATCGGGGTCCAGTCCCAGCGGGCGCCGCCGAAGGCGACGTAGAACAGCCGCAGCAGCGCACCGAACGCGGCGACCTTGGTGCAGGCGGCCATGAAGGCGGTCACCGCGGTGGGGGCGCCCTGGTAGACGTCGGGGGTCCAGGAGTGGAACGGCGCGGCGCTGACCTTGAACAGCAGGCCGACCGCGAGCAGGCCGATGCCGCCGAGCAGGAGTACGTCGGAGCCGATCCGGCCCGAGACCGCCTCGCTGATGTCCGCGAACCGCATCGAGCCTGCGTAGCCGTAGACGAGCGCGATGCCGTAGAGGAAGAACCCGGAGGAGAACGCGCCGAGCATGAAGTACTTCAGCGCGGCCTCCTGGGACAGCAGGCGACGGCGCCGGGCCAGGCCGCAGAGCAGGTACAGCGGCAGCGACAGGATCTCCAGCGCGACGAACATCGTGATCAGGTCGTTCGCCGCGGGGAACAGCATCATCCCGGCGACCGCGAACATCATCAGCGGGAAGACCTCGGTGTGCTCGAGCCCGCGCGTGGACGCCTCGCGCTCCGCCTCGGTGCCCGGCAGCGCCGCAGCCTGACCGGCGAAGGCGGTGATGCCGCCCTCGAGGTGCCGCTCCGCGAACAGGAGCACGCTGATCAGCGACAGGATCAGCAGCGTGGCCCAGATGAAGATCGTCGGCCCGTCGACCGCGATCGCGCCCTCGGCGGCGATCGAGCCGTAGCCGGCGGAGTCCCCGCGCGGCTTCAGGCCGCCCGCGACGACGATCGTGGCGACGAAGGCACCGACGACGCCCACGATGGCCAGCAGCGACTGGATCATGTAGCGCAGGTGGCGCGGCGCGAACGCCTCGACCAGCACTCCCACGATCGCGACGCCGAAGATGATGAGCAGCGGCGACAGCAGGGAGTACTCGATGCTGGGCTTCGAGAACTCCAGGGCCGAGTCGGCGAGCTGGGCGATCACTGGCGGGACTCCTTGTCAGCGTCCGAGGCGAGGTCCACGGGAACGTCAGGCTTGGGGTCGGTGACCCCGGCCTGCTCCAGCGTGCTGCCGACCGCGGGGTTGATGATCGCGGTGAGCGGCTTCGGGAAGAAGCCGAGCAGCACGATCAGCAGCAGCAGCGGAGCCAGCGCACCGACCTCGCGCAGGTTCAGGTCCTTCATCCCGACGACCTCGGGGCGGGTCGGGCCGGTCATGGTGCGCTGGTACATCAGCAGGATGTAGAGCGCGGCCAGCACGATGCCGAGCACCGCGAAGACGGCGTACCACCAGTTGTAGGTGAACGTGCCGACCAGCACCAGGAACTCGGAGATGAACGGCGAGAGGCCCGGCAGCGACAGCGACGACAGGCCGGCGACCAGGAAGATCCCGGCGAGCACCGGCGCGACCTTCTCGACGCCGCCGAACTCACCGATCAGGTGCGAGCCGCGCCGCTTGATCAGGAAGCCGGTGACCAGGAACAGCGCCGCCGTCGAGAGCCCGTGGTTGAACATGTAGAGCGTGGAGCCGGCCTGGCCGTAGCTGTTCATCACGAAGATGCCCATCACGATGAAGCCGAAGTGCGACACCGAGGTGTAGGCGATCAGGCGTGGGATCGAGCGCTGGCCGATGGCGAGCAGGGCGCCGTACAGCACGCTGGTCACCGCCAGCACGAGCACCACCGGCGTGGCCCACTTCGACGCCTCCGGGAACAGCCCGAGGCAGAACCGGATCATCCCGAAGGTGCCGATCTTGTCCAGGATGCTGACCAGCAGCACCGAGGTGCCCGGGGTGGCCTCTCCGGTGGCGGTCGGCAGCCAGGTGTGCACCGGGAACATCGGGGCCTTGATCGCGAACGCGACGAAGAAGCCGAGGAACAGCCACCGCCCGACGTTGGTGTCGAGGCCGGCGGTGATCGGGGCGAGGTCGGTGAGCAGGTACGTCGGGCCCTTGTCCGAGTCCGCCGAGACGACGTACAGCCCGACCACGGACGCCAGCATGAGCAGCCCGCCGAGCAACGAGAAGAGCAGGAACTTCATCGCGGCGTAGGAGCGGCGTGCGCCGCCGAACCCGCCGATCAGGAAGTAGATCGGGATCAGCGTGGCCTCGAACAGGACGTAGAACAAGAACACGTCCATCGCGGCGAACACCCCGAGCGCGAGGCCCTCGAGCGCGAGCATCCAGGCGAAGAAGGAGCCGACGCCCCAGCGCCCGCCGTCGCCGTCGTTCCAGGAGGCCAGGATGACCACCGGGGTGAGGATCGCCGTCAGCAGCACCAGGGTCAGGCCGATGCCGTCGACGCCCAGGGCGTAGTGCGCGCCGAACGCGCGGATCCACTCGTGGTTCTCGACGAACTGGTAGCGGTCGCCGCCGACGTCGAAGCCGAGCCCGACGACGGCCACCAGCACCAGGGTGAGCAGGGAGAACCCGAGCGCCAGCTTCTTGTGCAGGTCACCTCCGTCCGCCCGCGCGGGGAGCACGGCCACGACCACGGCGCCGATGATCGGCACCAGCAGGGACGCGGTCAACCAGGGAAAGTCAGTCACTTGGTAACCAGCCTTACGCGGTTCAGGTGGTCGGGGGCGGTCGCGAGGAGCGCCGGGTGGACGGTCGTGTCGAGGCTCATCCGAGGTTCACCGCCAGCATCGCGGCCAGCACGAGGACGGCGCCGAAGAGCAGCGAGAGCGCGTAGGAGCGGACGTAGCCCGTCTGGATCCGGCGGAACCGCTGCGACATCCCGGAGAACGCGAGGCCGGTCCCGTTCACCGCGCCGTCGACCCCGCGGTCGTCGAAGGTGGTGAGCCGGCCGACGAACCGGTCGCCCGGCCGCATGAACAGCTCCTCGTTGATCGCGTCGCCGTAGAGGTCGGCGCGGGCCGCGCGGGTGAACACCGAGACCTCGCCGGGGCGGTGCGGGGCACCGGGTTGCGGCCCACGGTCAGCCAGGCCAGCCCGATCCCGGCCGCCACGACGAGTACGACGATCAGCGACATCACCAGCGGCGCGACGGCCAGCTCGTGCTCGGCCGTCTCGCCGACCACCGTGGAGAGCCAGTCGGTGATCCAGCCGCCGAGCAGCAGCAGCCCGCCGAGCGCGGAGAGCGCCGCGAGCACCATCAGCGGCACCGTCATCACCTTGGGCGACTCGTGCGGGTGCACGCCCTTCTCCCAGCGCTTCTCGCCGAAGAAGGTCATCAGCATCAGCCGGGTCATGTAGAAGCCGGTCACGCCGGCGCCGACGAGGGCGGCCAGACCGGCGACCAGGTTCACCCCGAAGGCCGCCTCGATGATCTTGTCCTTGGACCAGAACCCGGAGAAGCCCGGGAACCCGATGATCGCGAGGTAGCCCATCGCGAAGGTCAGGAAGGTGACCGGGACGGCCTTGCGCAGGGCGCCGTAGTGGCGCATGTCGACGTCGTCGTCCATGGCGTGCATGACCGAGCCGGCGCCGAGGAACATGTTGGCCTTGAAGAAGCCGTGCGTGAGCAGGTGGAAGATCGCGAACGCGTAGCCGGCCAGGCCGAGGCCGGCGGCCAGCATCATGTAGCCGATCTGGCTCATCGTGGACCCGGCGAGCACCTTCTTGATGTCGTCCTTGGCGCACCCGATGAACGCACCCCACAGCACCGTGACCGCACCGACCACGATCACCGCGGTCTGCGCGACGTCGGTGTAGTCGAAGATGAAGTTCGAGCGGACCACCAGGTAGACGCCCGCGGTCACCATCGTCGCGGCGTGGATCAGCGCCGACACCGGGGTCGGGCCCTCCATCGCGTCGAGCAGCCAGGACTGCAGCGGCACCTGGGCCGACTTGCCGCAGGCGGCGAGCAGGAAGAGCAGGCCGAGCGCGGTCATCGTGCCCTGGCCGGCCTGCTCCGAGGCGGAGGAGACGGCCGCGAACGCGGTGGTGCCGAAGGTGGCGAAGACCAGCATGGTGCCGAGCGCCATCCCGATGTCACCGACACGGTTCACCACGAACGCCTTCTTCGCGGCGACCGCGGCGGACGGCTTGTGCTGCCAGAACCCGATCAGCAGGTAGGACGCGAGACCCGACGCCCTCCCAGCCGAGGAAGACCCCGAGGTAGTTGTCGGCGAGCACCAGCACCAGCATCGAGGCGACGAACAGGTTCAGGTAGCCGAAGAACCGGGCGCGCCGCTCGTCGTGCTCCATGTAGCCGACGGAGTACAGGTGGATCAGCGAGCCGACGCCGGTGATCAGCAGCAGGAAGAGCGCGGAGAGCGGGTCGTAGAGCAGCGCGGCCTCGACCTTGAACGACCCGGCGTCGACCCAGGTGTACAGGTGCTGGCCGATCGTGCGGTCGCCGGCGTCGCGGCCCAGCAGCGAGAAGAACGCCACCAGGCTGAGCACGAACGACCCCGCGACGGTCCCGACCCCGAGCCAGTGCGCCCAGCCCTTCGTGCGGGTGTTCCCGGCGAGCAGGATCACCGCCGCACCGAGCGCGGGCAGCGCGATGATCAGCCAGAGCAGCGAGAAGACGCCGTCCGCGGGCTGCGGGTTGAGGACCGGCACGCTGTGCGCCAGGTCGCCTTCGGTGAGCAACATCGACACGGACGACTCCCTAGTACTTCAGCAGGCTCGCGTCGTCGACCGAGGCCGAGCGACGGGTCCGGAAGATGGTCATGATGATCGCGAGGCCGACCACGACCTCCGCCGCGGCGACGACCATGACGAAGAAGGCCGCGACCTGCCCGTCGAGGTTGCCGTGCACGCGGGCGAAGGTGACGAGCGCCAGGTTGCTGGCGTTGAGCATCAGCTCGACGCACATGAACACCACGATCGCGTTGCGGCGGGTCAGGACCCCGACGCAGCCGATGGTGAACAGCAGCGCGGACAGGGCGAGGAACGGGGTGGGGCTCATGCCAGGTCCTTCCCGTCGTGCTCGGTCTCGGTGGTCTCTCGGGCCGCGTCCTCGCGCATCGAGCGCTGCAGCTCCTCGATGTCGTCGGCCAGGGCCGGCGCGGAGCGGATCGTGCCACGGGCGGTGAGCACGCGCGAAACGGAGCTCGGCGCGGGGCTGCCGTCGGGCAGCAGCGCCGGGGTGTCGACGGCGTTGTGCCGCGCGTAGACGCCCGGCGAGGGCAGCGGGCCGAGGTGCTTGCCGTGCTCGGCGTAGTCCTTCATCCGCTGCAGGGCCAGGTCGGCCTGCGTCGGCTTCGGGCTGAGCCGCTCGCGGTGGGCGAGCACCATCGCGCCGATCGCGGCGGTGATCAGCAGGGCGCTGGTGGCCTCGAAGGCGAACACGAAGTCGGAGAAGAGCAGCTGCGCCAGCCCCGGCACGTTGCCGGCCTCGTTGGCGGTGTCGAGCCCGGTGACCAGGCCGATGGAGACCTGCGAGATGCCCACGACGAGCAGCACGCCCGAACAGGATGCCCACGACGGCGGCCATCAGCCGCTGGCCCTTGATCGTCTCCACGACCGAGTCCGAGGCGTCGACGCCGACGAGCATCAGCACGAACAGGAACAGCATCAAGATCGCGCCGGTGTAGACGATGATCTGCACCGCGAACAGGAACGGCGCGTCCTGGACGGCGTACAGCAACGCGAGACCGATCATCACGACCGCGAGGAGCAGCGCGGCGTGCACCGCCTTGCGGGTGAAGAGGATGCCGAGCGCGGCCGCCACCATCACCGGGGCGAGGATCCAGAAAGCAACCACCGCGTCAGCCCTCGCTTCCGTGGGACTCGCGCGGGGCCCCGGCCGACTGCGGGGAGAACGCGCCGCGGTAGTAGTCGCCCTCGTCGTCACCGAGCAGCATCGCGTGCGGCGGCTGCTCCATGCCCGGCAGCAGCGGGGCGAGAAGGTCCTGCTTCTCGTAGATCAGGTCGGCACGGTTGTTGTCCGCGAGCTCGTACTCGTTGGTCATGGTCAGCGCGCGCGTCGGGCACGCCTCGATGCACAGGCCGCACAGGATGCAGCGCAGGTAGTTGATCTGGTAGACGCGGCCGTAGCGCTCCCCGGGCGAGAAGCGGCCCTCGCCGGACGGGTCGTCGGAGTTCGACGCGCCCTCGACGTAGATCGCGTCCGCCGGGCAGGCCCACGCGCACAGCTCGCAGCCGATGCACTTCTCCAGGCCGTCGGGCCAGCGGTTGAGCTGGTGCCGGCCGTGGAAGCGCGGGGCGGTCGGCTTCTTCTCGAAGGGGTACTGCTCGGTGACCACCTTCTTGAACATCGTCCGGAAGGTGACGCCGAACCCTGCGATCGGGTCCCAGAACTGTTCCTTGAGCGTTGCCATCTAGTCCTGCTCCTCCCCTGCGGTCGCGGGGACGGTCGTGGTCGGTCGGAGGCTCTGTCCTGGCATCGGCGGGACCGGGTAGCCGCCGGCGAACGCGTCGAACGGCTTCGCGCTCCGCCTCCGGCTCGCCCTCGCGCGTCCTCGCTGCCGCCCACGAAGAACAGCACGAGGAACAGCACCGCGACGACGCCGATCGCGGCGAGGAGGTACTGCCGGTCGATGCCGCCCTCGAGGCTCACCGCGCGGACGGTCGCCACCGCGACGATCCAGACCAGGGAGATCGGGATCAGCCGTTTCCAGCCGAACTTCATGAACTGGTCGTAGCGCAGCCGCGGCAGCGTCCCGCGCAGCCAGATGAAGACGAAGACGAACATCATCACCTTGGCGATGAACCACAGGAACGGCCAGTAGCCCTGGTTGGCGCCCTCCCACAGCGACAGCGGCCACGGGGCACGCCAGCCGCCGAGGAACAGCGTGGTCGCCAGGCCGAGACGGTCACCATGTTGACGTACTCGGCGAGGAAGAACAGCGCGAACTTCAGCGAGGAGTACTCGGTGTGGAAGCCGCCGACCAGCTCACCCTCGGCCTCGGGGAGGTCGAAGGGGGCACGGTTGGTCTCGCCCACCATCGAGATCATGTAGATCACGAAGGACGGGATCAAGATGACCCCGAACCAGAGCCGGTCCTGGGCGCTGACGATCTCGGAGGTGGACAGCGAGCCGGCGTACAGGAAGACCGCCACCAGCGAGAGGCCCATGGCCACCTCGTAGGAGATCATCTGCGCCGAGCTGCGCAGCCCGCCGAGCAGGGAGTACGTCGAGCCCGACGACCAGCCGCCGAGCACGATGCCGTAGATCCCGATCGAGCTGATCGCCAGGATGAACAGCACGCCGACCGGCATGTCGGTCAGCTGCAACGGCGTGGTGCGGTCGGAGAACGGCACGTGCACCTCGGGGCCGAACGGGATCACCGCGAACGCCAGGAACGCCGGGATCACCGAGAGCACCGGTGCGAGCAGGAAGACCAGCTTGTCGGCGGCCTTGGGGATCACGTCCTCTTTCAGTGCGAGCTTCACGCCGTCGGCGAGGGACTGCAGCAGGCCGAACGGGCCGTTGACGTTGGGGCCGATGCGGTGCTGCATGCGGGCGACCACGCGCCGCTCCAGCCAGATGTTGAACAGGGTCAGCAGGACCAGCACCAAGAAGATCAGCACGGCCTTGATGATGACCAGCCACCACGGGTCCTGACCGAACGCCGACAGGTCGTCGGCGGCCCGGACCAGCGAGCCCGTCGCGGTGATCGAGCCTGTCGAGATCATTCCGCTCCTCCGACTCGTACGGCGGACCCGGCAGACGCCCAGGTCACGGTTCAGGTTGACCCCGTCGGTGTTGGCCGGGGCCCACACCACGCCGTCTGGCAGGTCGGCGACCCCGACGGGCAGGGTGACCGTCCCGCGCTCGCCGGCGAGGGTCACGGAGGCACCGGCGGTCAGTCCGAGGGACTCCAGCGTCGCGGCTGAGACCAGCGCGACGGCGGCCCGGCCGGTCGCCTTGAGGTAGTCGTCGCCGTCGAGCATCGACCCGTCGTCGACCATCTGCTTCCAGGTCGCCAGACGCATGGGGGCGCTGCCCCCATGTTCCCGCCGGCTCCGGGCGCTGCCCCCATGTTCCCCCGCCGGGGGCTCCGCCCCCGGACCCCCGGGTGCCGGCGACGTCGGCATGGCGACGCGCTCGCCGTCCCACGGACCGATCTCGGCGAGCTCGGCGCGCGCCTGCTCGACGGTGCGGAAGCCCAGGTCGTGGCCGAGCTCCTCGGCGATCCCGGCGAGCACCCGCAGGTCGGGAAGCGCGTTGGAGCTGCGCAGCACCTTCTCGAACGGACGGGGGCGGCCCTCCCAGGTCACGAACGTGCCGGCCTTCTCCACGGTCGGAGCCACCGGGAAGACGACGTCCGCGGCCCGCGTCACCGCGGTCTCACGCATCTCCAGCGCGACCACGAACCCGGCCGCCTCGATCGCGGCCCGGGTGGCGGCCGGGTCGGCGGTGTCGTCGGGATCGACACCCGCGACGACGAGACCGCCGAGCTCACCGGCCGCGAGCGCGGCGACGATGCCGTCCGCGTCCCGGCCCGGCTCGTGCGGGATGGTGGCGGCCCAGACCGTGCCCATGTCGACCCGGGCCCCGGCGTCGGCCACCGGGCGCCCGCCCGGAAGGACGGTCGGGAGGCAGCCGGCGTCGAGCGCTCCGCGGTCGCCGGCCCGGCGCGGGACCCAGGCGAGCCGGGCGCCCGTCGTACCGGCCAGTGCGGCGGCGGCGGACAGCCCGCCGGGGACCGACGCGAGCCGCTCGCCGACGAGGATGACGCCGCCGGCGTCGAGGGCGACCTCGCCGTCGTGGGCAAGCGCCTCGAGGGCGGCGACCTCGTCGCCGGGGGCGGTGCGGATCAGGGTGCCCTGCATCTTGTGCAGGCCGCGCGAGGTGTAGGGCGCGATGCTGAAGACCTTCGTGCCGCGGTTGCGGGCGGCCTTGCGCAGCCGCAGGAACATCGTCCCGGCCTCGTCCTCGGGCTCGAGACCCACCAGGACGACCTTGGCGACCTTCTCCAGCTCGGCGAAGGTGACACCGAGACCGCTGCCCGCCACCTGGGCGGCCAGGAAGTCGGCCTCCTCGGCGGAGTGCGCCCGGGTCCGGAAGTCGATGTCGTTGGTGCCGAGCGCCACGCGGGCGAACTTGCTGTAGGCGTAGGCGTCCTCGGCGGTCAGCCGGCCGCCGGTCAGCACCCCGACGCCGCCGGTGGTTCCCGAGGAGCTGAGGGGCGAGGCGTCTCGAAGGGCCACCTGCAGGCCGCGAGCGGCGACCGCGAAGGCCTCCGGCCACGAGGCGACCCGGTGCTCACCGGTGTCCTCGTCGCGGACCAGCGGGTGGGTCAGCCGGTCGGGCTGGCGCGCGTAGGCGAACCCGAAGCGGTCCTTGTCGGTGATCCACTCCTCGTTGACCTCCGGGTCGTCCCCGGAGAGGCGACGCATCACCTTGCCGCGGCGGTGGTCGACGCGGATCGCCGAGCCGCAGGCGTCGTGCTCGGCGACCGAGGGCGTGGACACGAGGTCGAACGGCCGGGCGCGGAAACGGTACGTCGCGGACGTGAGCGCACCGACCGGGCAGATCTGGATCGTGTTGCCGGAGAAGTAGCTCTCGAACGGCTCCTTCTCGTAGATCCCCACCTGCTGGAGGGCGCCGCGCTCGATCAGCGCGATGAACGGGTCACCGGCGATCTGCTCGGAGAACCGGGTGCACCGCGCGCAGAGCACGCACCGCTCGCGGTCGAGCAGCACCTGCGCGGAGATGTTGATCGGCTTGGGGAAGGTCCGCTTGGTCTCGACGAACCTGGTCTCGCCGCGGCCGTTGCTCATCGCCTGGTTCTGCAGCGGGCACTCGCCGCCCTTGTCGCACACCGGGCAGTCGAGCGGGTGGTTGATGAGCAGCTGCTCCATCACACCTTGCTGGGCCTTGTCGGCGATCGGCGAGGTGACCTGGGTGTTGACCACCATGCCGGGCGCGGCGACCAGCGTGCAGGAGGCCTGCGGCTTGACGCGTCCCGGCGGGCCCATCATGGTGCGCGGTTCGCCGTCGGGGCCCGGCATCGCGACCTCGACCAGGCACTGCCGGCACGCGCCGACCGGCGCGAGCAGCGGGTGGTCGCAGAACCGCGGGATCTGCACGCCGATCAGCTCGGCGGCGCGGATCACCAGGGTGCCCTTGGGGACGCTCACCTCGACGCCGTCGATGGTGAACGTGACGAGGTCCTCCTTGGCGACCTCGCCTTCCTTGCTGGTCATCGTCATACCGTGGCTCCCGCGGTGGCGAAGAGGGTGGAGGCGGCGTGGTCGAACGGGCAGCCGCCCTGCTCCAGGTGCGCGACGTACTCGTCACGGAAGTACTGGATCGAGGACATGATCGGGCTGACCGCGCCGTCGGCCAGGGCGCAGAACGACCGGCCGAGGATGTTGTCGCACTGGTCGAGGACCTGCTCGAGCTCCTCGGCGGTGCCGCGGCCCTGCTCGAGGCGGGCCAGGGTCTGCACCAGCCACCAGGTGCCCTCGCGGCACGGCGTGCACTTGCCGCAGGACTCGTGCTTGTAGAACTCGGTCCAGCGCAGCGTGGCGCGCACGGCGCACGTGGTCTCGTCGAAGATCTGCAGCGCCTTGGTGCCCAGCATCGAGCCGGCCGCGCCGACTCCCTCGTAGTCGAGCGGCACGTCGAGGTGCTCGGCGGTCAGCAACGGCGTCGAGGAACCGCCCGGTGTCCAGAACTTCAGCTCGTGGCCCTCACGGACACCGCCGGCGAGCTCGAGCAGCTCACGCAGCGTGATGCCGAGCGGCGCTTCGTACTGTCCGGGTTTGTTCACGTGGCCCGAGAGCGAGTAGAGCGTCATGCCCTTGCTCTTCTCGGTGCCCATCGAGCTGAACCAGTCGGCGCCGTTGCGCACGATCACCGGGACCGAGGCGATCGACTCGACGTTGTTGATGACCGTGGGCGAGGCGTAGAGGCCCGCGACCGCGGGGAACGGGGGCCGCAGCCGCGGCTGCCCGCGCCGGCCCTCGAGCGAGTCGAGCAGCGCCGTCTCCTCGCCGCAGATGTAGGCGCCGGCACCGGCGTGGACGACGACGTCGAGGTCGTAGCCCGAGCCGTGGATGTCCTTGCCGAGATGCCCCGCGAGGTAGGCCTCCTGAACCGCACGCTGCACGCGCCGGATCACGTGGAGCACCTCGCCGCGCACGTAGATGAAGGCGGTGTTGGCCCGGATCGCGTAGGAGGTGATGATCACGCCCTCCACGAGAGTGTGCGGGCTGGCCATCATCAGCGGGATGTCCTTGCAGGTGCCCGGCTCCGACTCGTCGGCGTTGACCACGAGGTACTTCGGCTTCGGGTTGTCCTGCGGGATGAACCCCCACTTCATGCCGGTGGGGAAGCCTGCGCCGCCGCGGCCGCGCAGGCCGGAGTCCTTGACGAGCTGGATCAGGTCGTCCTGGCCCGTGCCCAGGGCGGTCTTCAGCGCGGAGTACCCGCCGGTGGCCTCGTAGGCCTCCAGGGTCCACGGCCGCTCACCGTCCCAGTTGTCCGAGAGGACCGGGGTCAATGTGTCAGCCACGGAGTGCCCCCATCCGGTTGTTGAGGTGCGAGCGCAGCGAGCCTCGAAACACGGTCATTTGGCCTCCCCCTTCTGCTCGCCGGAGGCGGTGCCGCCCTCGACCTCACGCCGCTGCACCGAGGGCGCCTGCCAACCGTTCTCCCGGGCGATCTCCAGACCTACCAGGGTCGCCGGCCCGGCCGCAGGACCCTCGTCGGCGAGGTCGTCGGGGAACCCGGCGAGCACGCGCTCGGCCTCGCGCCAGGTGCAGATCCGCGGCCCACGGGTGGAGCGGACCTCCTTGCCGGCCCGCAGGTCGTCGACGAGCTGGCTGGCGGACTGCGGGGTCTGGTTGTCCATGAACTCCCAGTTCACCATCACCACGGGGGCGTAGTCGCAGGCGGCGTTGCACTCGACGTGCTCGAGGGTGATCTTGCCGTCCTCCGTCGTTTCGTCGTTGCCGACGTCGAGGTGGTCCTTGAGCCGCTCGAAGATCGCGTCGCCGCCCATCACCGCGCACAGCGTGTTGGTGCAGACGCCGACGTGGTAGTCGCCGACCGGGCGACGCTTGTACATCGTGTAGAACGTCGCGACGCCGGACACCTCGGCGGCGGAGATCCCGAGGATGTCCGCGCACGCCTCGATCCCCCGCGACGTGACCCGGCCCTCGACGCTCTGCACCAGGTGCAGCATCGGCAGCAGCCCGGACCGGGGCTGCGGGTAGCGGGCCGCGATCTCGCGCAGCTCCGCGAGCGTCTTCGCGTCCAGCGAGTCGGTCTGTTGCTCAGTCATCTACCTGTCCACTCCACCCATGACGGGGTCGATCGACGCGATGGCCACGATGACGTCGGCCACCTGGCCGCCTTCGCTCATCACCGAGGTCGCTTGCAGGTTCGTGAACGACGGGTCGCGGAAGTGCGCGCGGAACGGTCTGGTCCCGCCGTCGGACACGACGTGCGCCCCGAGCTCGCCGCGGGGCGACTCGATCGGCACGTAGGCCTGGCCGGCCGGGACCCGGAAGCCCTCGGTGACCAGCTTGAAGTGATGGATCAGCGCCTCCATGGACTCGCCCATGATGTGCTTGATGTGGTCGAGGCTGTTGCCCATCCCGTCGCTGCCGACGGCGAGCTGGCTCGGCCAGGCGATCTTCTTGTCCTCGACCATCACCGGGGCGCCCTCGAGGTCGGCCAGCCGGTCGGCGGCCTGCTCGATGATCTTCAGCGACTCCCACATCTCGTCGAGGCGGATGCGGAAGCGGCCGTAGGAGTCGCAGGTGTCCCACGTGACGACGTCGAAGTCGTAGTCCTCGTAGCCGCAGTAGGGCTGCTTCTTGCGCAGGTCCCAGTCGTAGCCGGTCGAGCGCAGCACCGGGCCGGTGAGGCCCAGGGCAAGGCAGCCGGCCAGGTCGAGGTAGCCGACGTCCTGCAGCCGCCCCTTGAAGATCGGGTTCGCGTTGCACAGGTCGGCGTACTCAGGGAGCCGTTTCTTCATCAGCGCGATGAAGTCGCGGATCTGGTCGAGCGCGCCGGGAGGCATCGGCTGCGCGACGCCGCCGGGACGGATGAACGCGTGGTTCATCCGCAGACCCGTGATCAGCTCGAAGAGGTCCAGCACGAGCTCGCGCTCGCGGAACCCGATGGTCATCACGGTCAGGGCACCGATCTCCATGCCGCCGGTGGCGATCGCCACCAGGTGGCTGGAGATCCGGTTGAGCTCCATCAGGAGGACGCGCATGACCTGCGCCTTCTCCGGGACCTCGTCCTCGATGCCGAGCAGTCGCTCGACGCCGAGCACGTAGGTGGCCTCGTTGTAGAACGGGGCCAGGTAGTCCATCCGGGTGCAGAACGTGACGCCTTGTACCCAGGAGCGGTACTCCATGTTCTTCTCGATGCCGGTGTGGAGATAGCCGACACCGCAGCGGGCCTCCTTCACCGTCTCGCCCTCGAGCTCGAGGATCAGCCGGAGCACACCGTGCGTGGACGGGTGCTGGGGGCCCATGTTGACGACGATGCGGTCGTCACCCTCGTCGGCGATCCCGGAGACGACCGAGTCCCAGTCCTGACCGGTGACCGTGAAGACCCGGCCCGCACTGGTCTCGGACTCGTGCGCCGCGTAGGGGTCAGTGGTTGTCATGTCGGGGTCCCTGCGGAAGCGCGAGCGGAGCGAGTGGTTTCGTGGGGTGATCTCATGTGTAGGACCTCCGCGTGTCCGGCGGTGGGATGGTGGCGCCCTTGTACTCGACGGGGATGCCGCCGAGCGGGTAGTCCTTGCGCTGCGGGTGGCCCGGCCAGTCGTCGGGCATCTCGATCCGGGTCAGCGACGGGTGTCCGTCGAACACGATCCCGAAGAAATCGTAGGTCTCGCGTTCGTGCCAGTCGTTGGTCGGGTAGACCGAGACCACGGAGGGGATGTGCGGGTCGGCGTCGGGGCAGGTGACCTCGAGCCGGATCCGCCGGTTGTGGGTCATCGACAGCAGGTGGTAGACCGCGTGCAGCTCTCGGCCGGCGTCCTCGGGGTAGTGCACGCCCGAGACCCCGGAGCAGAACTCGAACCGGAGGGTCTCGTCGTCGCGGAGCATCTGCGCGACCGCGAGCAGGTGGTCGCGACGGATGTAGAGGGTGAGCTCGCCGCGGTGGACGACGACCTTCTCGATCGCGGTGTCGACGCCCTTACCGGCCAGAGCCGTCTCCAGCCCGTCGACGACCTCGTCGAACCAGCCGCCGTACGGCCTCGCGCTGCCACCCGGCATCGCCACCGGGCGCACCAGCCGGCCGTAGCCCGAGGTGTCGCCGCTGCCCTTGACACCGAACATGCCGTGCTTGACGCCGACGATCTCCGGCTGGAGCTGTTCGGGGTCGGCCGGGAGGGTGTTCTCCGGGGCGTTGTCCGTCGCGTCCGGCTCGGTTCCCGGGGTCACCGTCCCGTCGGTCGGCACACCGGCCGCGGGCTTCGTCTCGTCGCTCATCGCAGCATCCCCCGCATCTCGGACGTCGGCAGCGCGCGCAGGGCGTCGGTCTCGTTGGTCTCGATCTCCGCGAGCCGGTTGGGGCCGAGCTTGGTGGCCTGGACCTGCTCGTGCAGCTTGAGGATCGCGTCGATGAGCATCTCGGGCCGCGGCGGGCAGCCGGGGAGGTACATGTCGACCGGTACGACGTGGTCGACGCCCTGGACGATCGCGTAGTTGTTGAACATGCCGCCCGAGCTGGCGCACACGCCCATCGCCAGCACCCACTTCGGGTCGGGCATCTGGTCGTAGATCTGGCGCAGCACCGGGGCCATCTTCTGGCTGACCCGGCCGGCGACGATCATCAGGTCGGCCTGGCGCGGCGAGGCCCGGAAGACCTCCATGCCGAACCGGGCCAAGTCGTAGCGCGGACCGCCGGAGGTCATCATCTCGATGGCGCAGCACGCCAGCCCGAAAGTGGCCGGCCAGAACGACGCCTTGCGCATGTAGCCCGCGACCCCCTCGACGGTGGTCAGCAGCACCCCGCTGGGGAGTTTCTCCTCGATACCCATCAGATCAGCAGCCTTCGCCGTCGGTACAGCTTGTCGACACCGTCATCAGTCCCACTCCAGCCCCCCGCGCTTCCACACGTAGGCGTAGGCCACGAAGACGGTCAGGATGAACAGCACCATCTCGACGAGGCCGAACACGGCCATCGAGTCGAAGGCCACCGCCCACGGGTAGAGGAAGACGATCTCGATGTCGAAGACGATGAACAGCATCGCGGTGATGTAGTACTTCACCGGGAAGCGGCCACCGCCGAGCGCCTGCGGGGTCGGCTCGATGCCGCACTCGTAGGAGTCGGCCTTGGCGCGGTTGTAGCGCCGCGGGCCGACGAGGCTGCTCATGATCAACGAGAACACCGCGAACCCTGCTGCGAGCAGCATGAGCGCGAGGACGGGCGTGTAGAGCTCCATCGCTTGCGTTCCCTCCTGTCCTGCGTCGTGCGCCTGTCGAAATCTGGTCTGCGGACCTCAGGCCCGGGGTGCCACCTTGCTCAGTCCGTTGATGACCCGGTCCGAGACGTCCCCGTCGTGCGGGTCGGTCAGGTTGGCCATCAGCTTGAGCATGAACCGCATCAACGACTCCCGCGGTAGGCCGTACTTCGTGGCTTGCTTCATGAAGGTCGGGTTGCCGATCATCTTGGCGAAGACCCGGCCGAGCGTGAAGTAGCCGCCGTACGCCGCGTCCAGCGCAGCAGCGTAGCCCTCCAGCACTCGCTCCCGTCCGGGGCCCTCCGGACGGGCCAGTGCCTGCAGCACCGTGTGCGCCGCCATCTCGCCGGACTCGAGGGCGTAGTCGATGCCTTCGCCGTTGAACGGGTTGACCATCCCGCCCGAGTCGCCGACCAGGAGCATGCCCCGGGTGTAGTGCGGTTTGCGGTTGAACCCCATCGGCAGCGCGGCCGAACCGATCGTGCCGACGCGGTTCTCGTCGCGGAAGCCCCACTCGGCGGGCGTGTTCGCCAGCCAGCGCCGCAGGATGTCCTTGTAGTCGACGGATCGGAAGGCCTTGGAGGTGTTGAGGATGCCGAGGCCCACGTTGGCCGTGCCGTCGCCGACGCCGAAGATCCAGCCGTAGCCGGGGAGCAGGTTGCTCCTGCCCGGGGTGCCGTCCCAGAGCTCGAGCCAGGACTCCATCCACTCGTCGTCGTGCCGCGGGGTCTCGTAGTAGGCGCGCACGGCCACGCCCATCGGCCGGTTCTCGCGGCGTTCGAGACCCATCGCGATGGCGAGGCGGGCGGAGACGCCGTCGCAGGCGATGACCACCGGCGCGGAGTAGGTGACGTCGTCGCCGGTGCGGCGGCCGCGGTCGTCGACCGGCTTCGCGGTCACGCCGACCACCCGTCCGGTCCGCTCGTCGAGGACCGGCCCGGTGACCGACGTACGCTCCATCAGCCGCGCGCCCGCCTTCTCGGCGTGCCGGGCCAGGATCTCGTCGAGGTCCATCCGGGTGCGGACCAGGCCGTAGTTCGGGAACGCCCCGAGCTCGGGCCAGGGCAGCTCGAGGGTGTGGCCCGCGCCGACGATCCGCAGGCCGCGGTTGCGCTGCCACCCGGGGGCGTCGAGGTCCAAGCCCATCCCGATCAGCTGGCGCACCGCGCGCGGGGTCAACCCGTCGCCGCAGATCTTGTCGCGGGGGAACGCCGCCTTCTCGAGCAGCAGCACGTCCGCGCCCGCGTTCGCGAGGTGGAAGGCGGTGCTGGCGCCGGCGGGACCTGCGCCTACGACGATGACGTCGGCTTGCCGCTCGTCGGCGGAAGTCCGGCTCATCGGGGCACCTCAGGCATCCTCATGTGACTTAGTGAAATCCTTCACTAATGGCGACCGGGCACAGTCTAGAGGCCCGGGTCACATACTGCGAGCCGGCCCCTCAGGCGGTCGCGCGGTGCAGCGCGACGATGCCTGCGGACAGGTTGCGCCACTGGGTGTCGCGCCATCCCGCGGCGGTGATCCGGTGGCCCAGGCCCTCCTGGTCGGGCCAGGCGCGGATCGACTCGGCGAGGTAGACGTAGGCGTCCGGGCTGGAGGAGACGGCCCGCGCGACCGCGGGCAGCGCCTTCATCAGGTACTCGATGTAGACGGTGCGGAAAGCCGCGTTCGTGGGGTGGCTGAACTCGCACACCACCAGCCGGCCTCCGGGCCGGGTGACCCGCCGCAGCTCGCGCAGCCCCTGGTCGGGATCGACGATGTTGCGCAGCCCGAACGAGATCGTCACCGCGTCGAAGGTGCCGTCGGCGAACGGCAGCCGGGTGCCGTCCCCGGCGGTGAACGGCAGGTGCGGTCGGGCCTGCTTGCCGACCCGCAGCATGCCGAGCGAGAAGTCGCAGGGCACCACGAGCGCGCCGCGGTCGGAGAACGGCTGGCTGGAGGTGCCGGTGCCCGCCGCGAGGTCGAGCACCCGCTCCCCCGGTCGGGCGTCGACGGCCTTGACGACCTGGGTGCGCCAGCGCCGGTCCTGGCCCAGCGACAGCACGTCGTTGGTCAGGTCGTAGCGGCGCGCCACGTCGTCGAACATGGCCGCGACTTCGGCGGGCTTCTTGTCCAGGTCGGCTCGGGTCACGGGGCAACCTTAGGCCGACCGGATGGGGGTGCGTTCGGGCGGCGGTCGTAGGCTGGCCCACCGTGACGCAGTCCTCGACGCCCGCGGCCGGTCAGGCCGCCGAGACGGCACCGCTCGTCGTGCGCACCGTCGCCGTGGACGACCCGGGCCCGTTGCTGGACCTGCTGCCCGACCCGGCCGAGCACCCGGGCACCGCCTGGGTACGACGCGGCGACGGGCTGGTCGGCTGGGGCCGGGCCGCCGCGCTCCGCACCTCGGGGCCGGAACGGTTCGCCGACGCGCGGGCCTGGTGGGAGGCGCACGCGCACTCCGCCGTCGTCCGCGACGAGGTCGGCGAGCCGGGCACCGGGCTGGTCTGCTTCGGCTCGTTCGCGTTCGCCGACGAGCCCGGCGACAGCGTGCTGGTCGTCCCCGAGGTGGTCGTGGGCCGCCGCGGGGACCGGTCCTGGGTGACCACGATCAGCGCGGCGGGGATCACCGCGCCCCCGTCGCTCACCGTCCACGCCGACGTACCGGCACCGCGGGACGTCACCTTCGCCGACGGCGCCCTGAGCGGCACCGCATGGGAGTCGGTGGTGGCCGAGGCGGTCGGCCGGATCAGCGCCGGCGACCTGGAGAAGGTGGTGCTGGCCCGCGACCTGGTCGCCACCGCCGTGGACGAGGTGGACGTGCGCTGGCCGCTGCGCCGCCTCGCCCAGGACTACCCGATGACCTGGACGTTCCACGTCGACGGGCTGCTCGGCGCGACGCCGGAGATGCTGGTCCGGCGAGAGCGCGGCCTGGTCACCTCCCGCGTGCTGGCCGGGACGATCCGGCGTACCGGCGACGACGAGCGCGACCTCGCCCTGGCCGCCACCCTCGCCCGTTCGTCGAAGGACCTCGAGGAGCACGAGTACGCCGTCCGCTCGGTCGCCGACGCGCTGGCGCCGCACTGCACCTCGATGAACGTGCCCGAGGCACCGTTCGTCCTGCACCTGCCCAACGTGATGCACCTGGCCACCGACGTCGCCGGGGTCGCGACGGTCGACGGCGACGACAGCTCGGACCGGGCTTCCTCGCTCACCCTCGCCGAGGCGCTGCATCCGTCCGCCGCGGTGGGCGGCACCCCCACGCGCGAGGCCACCGCGCTGATCACCGAGATCGAGGGGATGGACCGCGGCCGCTACGCGGGGCCGGTCGGGTGGATGGACGCCAGCGGCGACGGCGAGTGGGGCATCGCGCTGCGCTCGGCCGAGGTGTCCGGGCCGCGGGTCCGGCTGTTCGCCGGCTGCGGCATCGTGGCCGACTCCGACCCCGAGTCCGAGCTCGCCGAGGCGCAGGCCAAGTTCGTGCCGATGCGCGACGCGCTCACCGGCCGCTGACCCGGCGCGTCCTCACCACGAGAGACGCCGACCCGGGCTTCACCGTCTCAGCCAGGCTCGCCGCCTGGTCGGCAGGCCGTGCCGAGGGTTGGTCCGCAGGTCACGCCGGCCCGACCCGCTCGACCTGGAGCCAGCGGGCCAGGTCGTCGATCTCGCGTTCCACGGCGGCCCTCATCGCCTTCGTGAAGGGGACGTCCTCGTGCAACGCGTCGACCCGCAGCACCCCGGCGTCGTGCTCGGTGGTCGCGTCGAGCTTGCCGATTAGCCGGTCGCCGTACAGCACCGGCAGCGCGAAGTAGCCCCACCGGCGTTCGGAGGCGGGCTTGTACATCTCGAGCTGGTAGTCGAACCCGAACAGCTCGGTCATGCGCTTGCGGTCGTAGACGAGCCGGTCCAGCGGGGACAGCAGCGCCGCGCGCCCCTCGAACCGGGAGCCGTCGAGGTGCCCGGGGTCGACGCGCCAGGCGCCCTTGACGCCCTCGACCTCGGCTGGCTCCCCCGCCTCGCGGACGTCATTCGGCTCGCCCGGGCTCTTCGGCGACCTGCTCCGGGCGATCCCGAGCGCGCGCAGCCGTCGCACGTCGCGGATGCGCAGTGCCTCGTCGGCGGGGACCACCGGGCCATCGGGGTAGATCCTCGACGCGAGGTCCCAGAGCCGGTCGCGACCCTGCCCGCCAGCCGCCGCGATCTCGCCGCGGGCCACGAGGAAGTCCAGGAGCATGGTGAGGTTGCGGTTGTTGTTCCAGCCGCTCGAGGCCCAGGGCACCTCGCAGGTGTCGGGCAGCTCTCGGGCGGGAAGCGGGCCGTCGGAGCGCAGCAGCTCGAGGATCTCCCGGCGGCACCCGTTGTTCGCGCGGACCCAGTCGCGGCGGGCCTCCTGCCAGGGGAGCAGCTCGCCGGGGCCGGGCCACCGGGCCATCTCGTCGCGGTAGAGCGCGATGTCCTCGGCCGGCCGGGCCATCCCGCGGAGCTCGATCAGGGACAGCTCGTCGAGCGCGTCCCGCAGCTCCTGGGGCGCGTACGACGAGCCGAGCCGGCTCCACATGACCAGGTCGGCGTTGGGGGCGACGGCGGCCGTCTGGTCGAGCTGGAGCAGCGTCAGGTGCCGGACCACCTCGAGCAGGTCGGTGGGGCGCCCGCGGTCGAGCAGCTGGGCGCGCACGGCGACACGGCGGGCCTCGACCCGCGACAGCTGGTGCACGGTCGTCACGGTGGACAGGCTAGGTCACACCCGGCCCGGTCAGCGGCGACGCTTGTCCGGGGGCTCACCCGGCACGGCCGGCAGGACCTGGGTCTCCGCGTCGGGCGACGGCTCCGGAGCCTCGGGCGGACGCGGTCGCGTCGTACGTCCCCCCGGAGGCGACATCCGGGAGCGGGGCGGCGGGCGCAGCCGCACCTGCCGCCGGATCCGCTGGTCGAGGTCCATCTCCCGCAGCAGGCGCTTGACCGTCGACCGCAGCGTGGCATGCAGCTCGAGCAGATCCTGGTCGGTTCCGCTCACCACCGCCTCGTCGAGCCGGGCACGTGCCTCGAGGAGGCCCTCGCGCGCCGAGGTGAGGCCTTGGACGTCGGCAGCGCCGAGGTGCTCGGCGACCTCCGCCTCGTCCTTGACCAGCTGACCGAACGCGTCGACGCCGTCGGCCATCTCACGAAAGGTCTGCGCGATGCCGAGGAAGGTGTGCTCGGCCTGCTCGCCCTGGGGCCACGCCGTGTCGTCCACGGCGTCGACCAGCGCGCGGAACATCCCGCGGATCGCGACCGCCGAGTGCTCGAGCGACTCCAGCCCCTGCCGCAGGCCCGGACCCACGTCGGGGGTGCCGACCGCGCGGACGTTGAGCCGACGGCTCTGCTCGGCGTGCAGCAGCGCCGCCCCGACTCGGGGGATCTCGTGGTTGATCAGCCGGGCGTCCCCGAGCCAGCCCCGGGCCGCCGGCAGGACCGCCTGGCCCGACGTCGCCAGCTCGGTGAGCTCGTCGGCGGCACGGTTCAGCAGCTCGCTCACCGAGTCGGCCAGGCCGTCGATGGCCCGGCCGGCGTGGCCGCTGGCGACCTTCGGCGGGAAGACCAGGTTGGCGGCGATGCCCACGAGCGCGCCGACCAGCGTCTCGGCGATGCGCTGCCAGGCGGCCGACTCCGCGCCCAGCGAACCGACCCCCAGCACGAGCATGCCGCTGATCGCCACCTCGATCAGGTTCGACCGCAGCCGCAGCGCCTGGCCGATGGAGATGGAGACCAGGATGAGCAGGCCGAGGCTCCACCACTCCAGCGGCACGATCGCCGCGAAGACGACCGCGACGAAGACGCCGGACACCACGGCGAGCACCCGGTCGAGCCCGCTGGCGAGCAGGGACACGGGCGTGACCTGCACGACGAGCATCGCGGTCAGCGGCGCCAGCAGGGGTTGGGTGCCCGGGAAGAACAGCGTGCCCACCACGTAGCTCGCGGTCGCGGCCACGGTGATGCGCAGCGACCACAGCAGGGCCGCCCGGCCGTCGTTGCGCAGCCGGGTCATCCCGCGGGAGAAGCTGCCTCGCCAGTCGCGCACACGTCCATCTTGCCCAACCCCCCGCGACCCGGCGGCTGCTCATGCCCGCGACCCGGCGACCCGGCGCTTGCTCGCGCCGGAAGACCGGTGCGAGCCGCGGCGAGACTGCCGCGGACAACGGCACCTTGGGCGACCCGCTGTCCACGGCAGCGCTCGTGGCACACACCCCCCGTTCGGGTGCAGGCCGATTCTGGGACGCCGAACGGACCGCCGTCTCTAGTTCCTAGCGACTAGACCGGCAGAACCGAACGGTGGAGGCGCGGGCCGCCCCCGTGTGGCACCGGCGAGGCCGGACGGTCAGCCGAGGCGCTCGTCGACGTAGCACCAGCGCCAGTGCTCGCCCGGTTCGGCCGACCGGACCACCGGATGCCGGGTGGACTCGAAGTGGGCCGTCGCGTGCCGCCGCGGCGAGGAGTCGCAGCAGCCGACGTGGCCGCAGGTGAGACACCTGCGCAGGTGCACCCAGACCGACAATCCTTCCGCGACGCAGTCCTCGCACTCCGTGGCGGGCTCGGGCCACGATTCCGCGGGCGCCTGGTGCAGGTGCTCGCAGGCGTCGACGGTCGCGCCGACGACGCCGGTGGCGCGGGCCACGGCCCGAGCGCGGGCGTCCCGCTCGGACCGGACGTCGAGCATGGACTCCTCGAGGTCGAGCGCACCGAGCACCTCCGCGACGACCTCGTGCGGCACCCGGCCGGTGCTTCGGATCTCCAGCACCCGGTCGCGCTCGACGTTGAGCATGTCGCGGCGCAGCCGGGCGTAGGCCTCGCTCGGGGTCTCCATGTCGGGGTTGGCGTCGCCGAGCCGTTCCCAGGCGGCGAAGTCGCGGCGCTCGACGCGGTCCCGGACTGCGGCCACCGCCCCGGTCGGGTCGTCGTCGCCGGTGTTCTCCTCGAGCCAGGCCCGACCCGCGGCGCCGGCCTCCTGGAGCAGGGCGGCCCGGGCGAGTGCGTCCTCGCGGGGGTCCGGGCCGGGCAGCCGCAGCCGGCGTACCAGCCAGGGCAGCGACGAGCCCTGCAGGAAGAGGGTCCCGGCGGTCACCGCGAGCGCGATCAGCACGAGCAGGTCCCGCTGCGGGAAGTCCGCGGGGATGACGAAGGCGGCTGCGAGCGTCACGACGCCGCGCATCCCGGCCCAGCCGATCACCGCGGTGTACCCCCACGACGGCCGTTGCCCGGTCTGCTCGTCGGCGTGCGGTCGCACCAACAGGTACCGGGCCGGGAACACCCACACCAGGCGGGTGAGGACGACCGCGAGCAGCGTGGCGGCGCAGCCCCACACCACCGTGTCCAGCGGAACCTTCCCCTCGACCACCACGCTCAGGATGTCCCGCGCCTGCAGCCCGATCAGGAGGAACACCAGGTTCTCCAGCAGGAACGAGACGGTCCGCCAGTTCAGGCGCTCCGCGATCCGCGACGACGGGGTCTGCAGGATCGGCGCCCGGTGGCCGAGGGTCAGTCCGGCCACCACGACGGCGAGCACCCCGGAGGCGTGGAAGGACTCGGCCGCGACGTACGCCGCGAACGGAGTCACCAGCGACACGCTGGTGTCCAGCACCGGGTCGGTGACGTGCTTGCGGACCCAGCCGACGACGACGTACGCCAGCAGCCCGACCCCGAGACCGCCGCCGGCGGCGACCAGGAAGTCCCACCCGACGTGGAACACCGAGACCGCGCCGGCGGCCGCGCCGATCGAGGTCCGGAGCGCGACCAGCGCGGTGGCGTCGTTGAGGAGAGACTCGCCCTCGAGGATCGTCACCACGCGCCGCGGCATCCCGATCCTGCGGGCGATCGCGGTCGCCGCGACGGCGTCCGGGGGTGCGACGACGGCGCCGAGCGCGAACGCCGCCGGCCAGCTCACCCCGGGCACGACCAGGTGCACCACGAACCCGACGCAGAGCGTCGTGAACGCCACCAGCCCGATCGAGAGCAGCAGGATCGCCCGCCGGTTGGCGTTGAAGTCCACGAGCGAGGTCTGCAGCGCTGCCGAGTACAACAGGGGCGGCAGAAAGCCCACGAGCGCCAGCTCCGCCGTCAGCTCGATGCCGGGGATGAACGGCACGAACGAGGCGGCGGCCCCGATCGCGACCAGTACGAGAGGGGTGGGCAGGTCGAGGCGGCGGGATCCGGCGGCGACCGCCGTCACCACGGCGACCAGGACGGCGACGGTCAGGGCGAGATGCACCCACCCATTGAACCGTCGCGGGTCAACCGCGTGGCTCGGCGACCCACCGCATCGGATCGCCCCAGCCCAGGTCGGTGATCCCGGCCGCGTCGAGCGCGAGCGCGACGAGGGTGCGCCGATGAGCGGCGAACGTCAGCACGTGCGCGATCATTCCGCCGTAGGTGAACACCTCGGCGGGCTCGCAGAGCGCGTCGACGAACGTGTCGTCGAGCCGACCCTCCTCGCAGACCTGCCGGACGTGAGCGAGGTACGTCGGGCCCTCCTCGGCGAGCCGACGGCGCAGCGACTCCACCGGCTCGTGCTGCTCGACCGACCAGTCGTAGTCGCGGTCGGCCAAGGCGGCGTTCCACATGCCCATCTGACCGACCAGGCGCGACAGCAACGTGCGGATCGTCTGCTGGTCCTCGTCGACGGAGAGCTCGATCGGCTTGTCGAGCTGCTCGTCGCTCAGGCGCTCGGCGCGGGCGATCATCTCGCCCGTCAGCCAGATGTGGTGCTCGACCATGGCGGTGAGGAGGTTCATCGGGGACACCTTCTGCTGGCCGGGAAGGCGCAGGCTTCCCGGGGGATGGAAGTGGACGCCACTGGGCGCCTCGATCCGGATCGCGGTCGGCCGGCCGCGCCACCGGGCGGGGCTGACGCCGTACGCACGGGTGAACGCCCGGGTGAAGGCCTCGTGCGAGCCGTACCCGGCCTCGACGGCGACGTCGAGCAGGGTGCGGTCCGTCGTGAGGAGGCGGTACGCCGCCCGCTCCAGCAGGATCCGGCGGCGGAACGCGGCCGGAGGCTCACCGGCCACCGACGAGACGATCCGGTCGAGGTGGAACCGCGACAGGTAGAGCCGACGGGCCAGGTCCTCGTTGGTGGTGTCGGGTTCGTCCAGCGCGTCGGCGAGGACGGCCACGAATCCCGCGAAGTGGTCGGCGGCTGTGCTCATGTCCCCATCTCAGCCGGTCGGAGGTCGGTCACGCTTGACCAGTCTTGCGCACCTGGCGACCCCGGCGGCGGTCCCGCTCGTCAGGTGCCCCGATCCGCACCCCGGGGACCGGCGGCTCAGGAGACCGCGGCCCGCACCAGCTCGACGACCTTCTTCTCGACGGCGGGACTCCACTTCGCCAGCGCGTAGGACACCGGCCACAGGTCGCCGTCGTCGAGGTGGGCGGCGTCCTGGAAGCCCAGCGTCGAGTAGCGGTAGTTGAACTTGCCCGAGTCCTGGTAGAAGACGACGACCTTGCCGTCGGCGTTCGTGTAGGCGGGCATGCCGTACCAGGTCTTCGGCAACAGCTCCGGCGCCGTCTGCGTGACGGCCATGTGCACCCGCTCGGCCAGCGCACGGTCGTCCGGAGCCATCTCCGCGATCCGGTCGAGGACGGCCTGCAACCCGTCGGCCGTCTTGGCGCCCTTCTTGCCTTCGGCGCGCAGCTCGGCGGCGCGCTCCTTCATCGCGGCACGTTCCTCGGCGGTGAAGCCGTCGGACGAGGTCTCGGTGCGCTTCGCGGTCATGGTCTCCCCTGTTGTCCACGCTGCCGGCGGGCGCCGGCCGTCTGCTCGAAGGCTAGGGCGGGTCGGTGCCGGCGCGCTTCTCGATTCCTGACCGACGCCGGGATGCGACCACTCGAACGGGCAACCTTCGGGGTTGGAACGGTCGAACGGCCGTGAACCGGTGAGGGTGCCCGTCCGACGGGTCGCCCGTCGTACGACGAAGCGCGCCCTCAGCCGGCCAGGCCGCGGATGGCCGCGTCGAGCTCGCGCCGATCGGTCCGGCCGACCACGGCCTCCACGACCTCGATCCCGCCGTTCGGGGAGGCGAGCGCCTGCCGCAGCTCCGCCAGCGAGTCGACCCGCCAGTGCGGGGTTCGGGTGGCCGCGCACAGCGACGCCAGGTCGACGTGGTGGGGCGTGCCGAACAGCCGCTCGTAGGACGCGGCGTACGTCGGGTCGCCCTGCTCGAGCAGCGCGAAGATCGATCCGCCGTCGTCGTTGACCACCACGATCATCAGGTCGGGGCGCGGCTCGTCGGGACCGAGCACCAGGCCGTTGGCGTCGTGCAGGAAGGTCACGTCACCGACCAGCGCCAACGCGCGGCTCGAGCGCGGCCGGCCCAGGGCCGCACCGACCGCCGTCGAGACGCACCCGTCGATGCCGGCGAGACCGCGGTTGCCGATCACCAGGCGGCGGTCCCCGACGCGGTACCTCGGCACCATCAGGTCCAGGTCGCGGACCGGGTTGGAGGCGCCGACGAACAACAGTCCCTCGGGCGGCAGTGCGTCCGCGACGGCACCGGCAACCTGGTGCGGGGTCAGCCCCGGACGCCCCGCGAGTAGCGCGTCGAGCTCGCGGCCACGCCGGGCGTCGCGTTCCTTCCACTCCGCCAGCCAGGCCCCGTCGGTCGAGCGCGGCGAGCCGTCCGGGCTGCCCGCGACCCCCACCGGCCAGTCCAGCAGCCGCGACACCCGGTGCCCGGGGTCGGTGAAGCCGGTGGCGTTGCGGACCGCGACGACCTCCACGTCGGAGCCGGAGATCAACCGGGTCACCGGACGAGAGAGGGTCGGGTGCCCGCAGACCACGACCCGCTCGATCCGGCCGGCGAGCTCCGGGTCGCCGAGCAGGAGCCGGTAGGTGCGGATCGCGTTGTCCCCCGTGCGCGAGCCACTGGTCGGCTCGGCGAACAGCGGCCAGCCGTTCCGCTCGGCGAGAATTCGCGCAGGCGGGCCGGAGTCGTCGCCGGCCACCACGACGGTCCGTGGCCCGGGCTCCAGCACGACGGGCGCCGGGTCGGCGACGGCCGCGGGCTCGTTCCAGGGGACGCCCCCGGGGCGACCGTCGACCGGCACCACCCAACCGTCGGCGAGGCCCGGGACCAACGGCTCGGAGAGCTGCAGGTTGAGCTGGACCGGTCCCGGCGCGGCGCCGCTCAGGCCACGAGCGACGGCGAGGGCCCGGCAGGCGAGCTCTCGCCAGGACGCGACCTGGGCGGCCTGGTCGTGGTCGGGGTCGCCGGGAGCCACGTCGGCGTCCCACCGGGTCGCGCTGCCGAACACCCCCACCTGGTCGGTGGTCTGGTTGGCCTGCGTGCCCCGCAGGTGGGCGGGCCGGTCGGCGGTCAGCAGCAGCAGCGGGATGCCCCGGTGCGACGCCTCCAGCACGGCGGGGTGCAGGTTCGCGACCGCGGTGCCCGACGTGGTGACCACGGCGACCGGACTCCGGCTGGTGGTGGCGAGGCCGAGCCCGAGGAAGCCCGCGGACCGCTCGTCGATGCGGGTGTGCAGGGTGAGCCTCCCGTCGAGGGCGGCGGCGTGCACCGCGAACGCCAGCGCCGCCGAGCGCGAGCCCGGCGCCAGCACCACGTGCTGCAGCCCCCCGCGGACCAGCTCGTCGACGAGGGCGGTGGACAGCGCGGCGGACGCGTTGGCGGGAATCGTGCTCACGACGACCGATCCTGCCCCATCGCCGGCCACCGATCGACCTCCTCAAGCCGGCTCCGCCAGTGCGCGATCCGCTCGTCGCTCGCGCGCACCCGGGCGAGCGCGTCGGGGCCCACCCGCACCGGTACGACGGGCAGCGCACCGTCGAGCGGCAACAGGGGCTGCTCGGCGACGTCGTCGGTGAGCAGCTGGACCGTGGCCAGGCCGCAGGCGTAGGGCAGCTCGGGCAACGCGGCCGCGAGGGCCACCCCGGCGGCGATCCCCACCGACGTCTCGAGCGCGCTCGACACCACGACGGGCAGCCCGATGTCCGCGGCGATCCGCAGGCAGGCGGCCACACCGCCCAGCGGCTGGACCTTCAGGACGGCCACGTCGGCGGCCTCCAGGTCGCGCACCCGGTAGGGGTCCTCGGCCCGGCGGATCGACTCGTCGGCGGCGATCGGCACCTCGACCATGCGCCGGACGACGGCCAGGTCCTCGACGGATGCCACCGGCTGCTCGACGTACTCGAGACCGCGGGCCGCCCGGTCGAGGGTCCGGATCGCGGCGACCGCCTCGTCGACCGACCACAGCCCGTTGGCGTCCACCCGGATGCGCCCGTCGGGACCGAGGGCGTCGCGGACCGCCTCGAGCCGAGCCTCCTCCTCCGCACGGCTCTGGCCGGGCTCGGCGACCTTGACCTTCGCGGTGCGGCATCCGCCGGCCCGCACGATCCGCGCCGCGTCCTCCGGGCCGACCGCCGGCACGGTCACGTTGACCGGCACGGTGTCGCGGACCGGCGCGGGCCAGCCGACGAGGGCCGCCTCGCGGGCGGCGCGCAGCCACGGTGCTGCGACGCGGGCGTCGTACTCCAGGAACGGGCTGAACTCCCCCCAGCCGGCGGGTCCGCGCAGCAGCATCCCCTCGCGCAGGTCGATGCCGCGGAAGCGCGTGCGCATGGGCACGGAATAGACGTGCCACTGCTCGTCGGTCGCGCGCGGGCTCATCGTGCCAGCTCCTCCAGCCGACGGCGGTCGACCTTGCCGTTGGCGAGCAGCGGGATCGCGTCGACCCGGACGAGCTGTCGGGGGGCCCAGGCACGCGGGTGCTGCGCCGCGACCCAGGCGCGTGCCTCGTCGAGCGTCAACGTGCCCACGACGCAGGCCACCACGCGCTGGCCCCACTCCCGGTCGGCGACGCCCACCACCTCCACCACCTCGGTCGCCGGGTGCTCGCGCAGCCGCGCCGCGACGGCGGGGCCGGGCACGTTGACGCCGCCCGAGATGATCACGTCGTCGACCCGGCCGAGGACCTCGAGCCGTCCGTCCGTGTCGAGCCGGCCCAGGTCCTGGGTCACGAACCAGCCGTCGCGCACGGCCTGGGCGGTCAGGTCGGGGCGGCCCTCGTAGCCGTCGAACAGCACCGGCCCGGACAGCCGGACCAGCCCGTCGGAGCCGATCATCACCCCGACCCCGTCGAGCGGGTAGCCGTCGTACACGCAGCCGCCGCAGGTCTCGCTCATCCCGTACGTCGCGACCACGCGGACCCCCGCTTCGGCGGCGCGTAAGCGCAGCTCGGCCGGTACGTGCGCGCCGCCGACGAGCACCGTGGTGAACGTGCGCAGCGCCGCCGCCTCCTCAGGCACGTCGAGCATCCGCGCGAGCTGGGTCGGCACCACGGACAGGTAGCGCCGCTCGTGCGTCATCGCTGCTGCCGCGGCGGGGAACGACCCGTCCAGCACCACCGGCTCGGTGCCCGCCAGGACCGAGCGGAACAGCACCTGCGCGCCGGCGACGTAGGCCGCCGGGAGGTTGAGCAGCCACTGGCCGGAACCGCCGAGCCGCGCCGCCGTGGCGGTGGCGGAGGCGCGCATCGCCGCGCGGGAGAGCACGACGTGCTTGGGCTCACCGGTGGACCCCGAGGTGGCGATCACCAGAGGTTCCGGCTCGGGGTCCGCTTCGTTCCATTCCCGCAGCAGGTCGAGGACCTCGGCGGGGGTGCCCTGCACCGGGTGGAGGCTGCTCACGGGGCCCCACGCTATGCCTGCGAGAATCCGTGCCCATGGCAACCCCTGACCAGTGGCTGGCCGGTGCGCGGCCCCGCACCCTGCCCGCCGCGGTGGCCCCGGTCCTCGCCGGAACGGCGGTCGCGGCCCACGAGGGCGCCGCTGTCTGGTGGAAGGCGCTGCTCGCGCTGGTCGTCGCCCTCGCGCTGCAGGTGGGGGTCAACTACGCCAACGACTACTCCGACGGGGTGCGCGGCACCGACGCCGACCGGGTCGGACCGCTGCGGCTGGTCGGTTCCGGCGCCGCGGACGCCGCGGCGGTGAAGCGCGCGGCGTTCTCGTCCTTCGGAGTCGCCGCCGTCGCCGGCCTGGTCCTCGCGCTGACCTCGGCCTGGTGGCTGGTGCTCGTCGGGGCGGTGGCGGTGGCGGCGGCCTGGTACTACACCGGCGGCCGCTCGCCCTACGGCTACCGCGGGCTCGGCGAGGTGATGGTGTTCGTGTTCTTCGGCCTGGTCGCGGTGGTCGGTACGACGTACGTCCAGACCGGCACCGCGCCGCTCGCCTCGTGGTACGCCGCCACCGGCATCGGCGCCCTGGCCTGCGCGATCCTGGTCGCCAACAACCTGCGCGACATCCCCACCGACCGCGGGGTCGGCAAGCGGACCCTGGCCGTGGTGCTCGGCGGGGAGCACACCCGCTACCTCTTCGGCTTCCTGATCGCCGCCGCCGTGATCATGCTGCTCGGCGTCGCCCTCGAGGCCGGCCTGCTCGCGCTGCTCGGGCTCGCGTTCCTGGCCACGGCCGTCCCCGCGACCCGGGCGGTCCTGTCCGGCGCCGACGGCCGTGCCCTCATCCCGGTGCTGCAGCAGGTCGGCGTCGCCGAGATCCTCTACGCCACCGGCCTGTTCCTCGGCATCGCGTTCAGCTGACCATGACCGCCCGCACGCTGGTACTCCTCCGCCACGCCAAGTCCGACTGGTCGCACGGCCTGCCGGACCGGGACCGGCCGCTCGCGCCGCGAGGCCGCCGGCAGGCGCCCGAGGCCGGCCGGTGGATCCGCGACCACCTGGACCCGCTGGACCTGGCGGTGGTCTCCCCCGCGGTGCGCGCGCTGACCACGTGGCAGCTCGTCGCCGCGGAGCTCGGACCCGTGCAGACGCGCACCGACGACCGGGTCTACGCCGCCTCGGCCGACGAGCTGCTCGCCGTCGTCCGCGGGCTCCCGGACCGGTTGCGCACCGTCGCGCTGGTCGGCCACAACCCGGGACTGGAGGACCTGCTAGAGCTGCTGACCGGCGACTGGGTGGCGATGCCGACCTCGGCGGTGGCGGTGCTGGAGCTCTCCGGGGGATGGTCCGGAGCCGGTTCGGACAACGCGACGCTCAGGGCGTCCGGACGGCCGCCAGCGCATCGGTGAGGAGCGCGAGTCCTTCCGCAGGTCGCTCCAGCGTCGGCAGGTGCCCGGCCCAGGGCAGCTCGACCAGCTCGGCGTGCGGCATCAGGCGTGCGAGCTCGCGTGCGGTCTCGACGAAGAACGGGTAGTCGTGGGCTCCCACGACGATCCGCGTCGGCACGGTGAGCCGCTCCGGCTGCACGGGCAGCTCCCGGTTGCCGACGTCGCCGGCCCGGACCTGCAGCTCGTAGGCGCGGCGCTGCATGGTCCGCACCAGGTCACGAGCGTCCTGGTCCGCCCCGGGTCCGAGCCAGCTCCGCACGGTGAGCTCGGTCGCCGCCTCGAGGTCACCCGCCTCCACCAGCCGGCCCTCCTCCGCCCACAGCTCCCGCAGGCCGGCGTCGGGCTCGACCAGCCCGGCCGGCGGCGCCGCCAGCACCAGCCCCGTCACCCGGTCCGGGGCGGCGCCCGCGACCTGGAGTGCCACCCAGCCGCCGTAGGACGACCCGACCAGCGTGCACCGCCCCGTGCCGAGCTCGTCGAGCAGCGCCAGCACGTCCTCGGCGTCGGAGTACGACGCCCCCGGCGCCAGGTCCGTGCCGCCGAAGCCGCGCAGGTCGCAGCGCACCACGGTGTACTGCCGGGCCAACGCCGCCGCGTGGGCACCCCACATCCGCAGGTCCGCGACCCCGGCGTGCAGCAGCACGACGACCGGGCCGGACCCCTCGACCCGGTGGTTCAGCAACGACGTTCCGTCATGGCCATCCCCACAGCGTGGTGGCCGCGACCCCTGCGGGCAACCGACTTTCGGGCGGCTGGTCGGCACGCGGCCTGTCCGGCACTTGCCGTGTCTCCTATCTTGGGCTACATGCAGATCCGACGACGGCGCAAGAAGGATCTGGGCGCCTGCGCGCGCCTCATGCACGTGGTGTTCTACGCCGACGGCTACCCGGAGCAGTGGCCGGACGCGCCCCGCCAGTGGCTGGCCGATGACACGGTGATCGACGCCTGGGTCGCCGAGGAGCTCGGCGAGATCCTCGGGCACGTCGCGATCTCGCGGGTGCCGGCGGGGTCCGGCGACGCCATGCGGTGGCACGAGGTGACCGGGCACGGGGCCGACGAGCTGGCCTGCGTGTCGCGGTTCTTCGTGCGACCGCGCGTGCGCGGCGAGGGGATCGGCACCGCACTCCTCGACGTGGCCTCCGCTGCGATCACCGGGCACGGCCTGATGCCGGTCCTCGACGCGGTCGCGCGCGAGCCCGACCGGTTCCGGGTCCTCGAGGACCGCGGTTGGAAGATGGTCGCGCTCGACCCGCTCCCGCGCGGCGACCGCCGGATGCAGCGCTACCGCTACGCCGCGGCGCGGGCGGCGGTCGGCGCGGGCTCCTCGACCTGAGCCGCCGGGGCGGGCGAGTCGCCGACGGCCCGCCGTCAGTCCTGGTCCTCCTTGGCGCGGATCTCCTCGAACCGCGACGAGGCGGCCCGGGCTCGCCGGTCGATCACCGCAGCGAACCGGGCCCGAAGGCCCTTGAGCATGGTCGCCGAGGCGACCGAGGAGATCACGGCGGCGAGCAGCAGCGGCCACAGCACCGGCACCTGGTGCCCACCGGTCACGAGCAGGTAGATCCCCACCACGAGGGCGTAGGACGCGACGAACAGGCCGAGCCGGGCGAGGGTGTAGAGGGCAAACTCCTTCACGTCCCCAGCCTAGTCGCGCACGACTTGGCTCCGAGGCCTACCCTGGAGACGTGGGTAAGGCCGTCCTCGTCGTCGCACTGTTCGCCCTCGTGGTGTACGGCGTGCTGCGGCTGCTCGAGATCCGCCGGGCACGCCGGGCTCCCAAGCCGCCACCGACCCGGCCCACGCGGCGACCCGTGGCCCCCGACGACGACCCCGACTTCCTGCGGGACCTCGAGCAGCGGCGCCGACGCGAGCAGCGCGAGGGTCCGCACGACCCGCCCGAGTAGCTGCCGGCCCGGGGCTACTTCCCGGCGTAGGAGTGCATGCTCCCGGCGCCGAAGAAGAAGTTGATCCCGACGAAGTTGAACAGCAGGCTGGCGAAACCGATCAGCGCGATCGCCGCGGCCGCCTTGCCGCGCCAGCCGGCCGTGGCCCGGGCGTGCAGGTAGGCCGCGTAGATCACCCAGGTGATGAACGCCCACACCTCCTTGGGGTCCCAGTTCCAGTAGCTGCCCCAGGCGTACTCGGCCCAGATCGGGCCGGCCACGAGCGCGGCGAAGGTCCAGATGGGGAAGCCGAACGCGTGCAGCCGGTAGGAGATCCGGTCCAGCACCGTCGGCTCGGGCAGCCGCTCGAGGTAGCTGCCCGGCCTGAGGCTGCCGCGCTGCAGCGCCCGGTCCTTGACCAGGAACAGCAGCGACGCGATCGCCCCCACCGCGAACGCCCCGGAAGCGACGACGGCCGCCATCACGTGGATCACCAGCCAGTAGGAGTGCAGCGCGGGCACCAGCGGGCCGGCCGGCACGTAGAGCAGCAGCACGGCGAGCATCAGCACGACGACCTCGAAACCGGTCACCGGCAGGCCCATCCAGCGCAGGTGGTGGCGCCGGCCCAGCACGAGGTACATCAGGCTGACGCCGAAGGCACCGGCGAGGGTGAACTCGTACATGTTGCCCCAGGGCACCCGGATCGGGTCCGACCCGAGGCCTCGCGAGACGAGGCCGGCGAGGTGCAGAAGGACCGCGACCACGGTGAGCGAGACCCCGATCCGGCCCCACTTGTCGACCTTCTCCGCCTCCGCGCCGGTCACGTCCGTGCCGTCCGGGGTCTCGGGTCCGGTCCGGGTGGCGACGGCCCCGTCCGCCTGTGCGTCGACGGTCGTGGAGCCGCCGGTGGCGTTCTCCATCGCGGGCACCGTCGTACGACGGACAAGCGCCGCGGACCGCGCCGCGCTCCACTCGACGACGTGCGCGAGGAAGGCCAGCACGTAGACGATCGAGGCGAACATGATCGCGTTGTTGGAGAAGGCGGCGAAGTCCGCGGTGCTCACTCAGGTCTCCTCAGGGGTGTCGTTCGTTCCGCCGGAGCGCAGCCGACGCTCCAGCTCGTCGATCTCGGTGTCGAGGTCGCCCCCGGAGCTGCGGTCGAGACCGGCCAGCTCGACCACGGTACGCCGCTCGTCCTCGGGGTCGCGCCGGACCCGGACCCAGGCCCGCCGAGGCCGGATGAACAACGAGCCCATCAGGCCGACGATCCCGAGCAGCACCCCGCCGAGGGCCCAGCCCTTGCCGGGGCTGTTGCTGACCTGGAGCTTGACCCAGCGGTCGACCCGGTCGAACCGGATCGAGCCGGCACCGTCGGGAAGCTGCACCGTGTCGCCGGGCGACAGCTTGACCCGGGCGTTGGCGCCGCGGGACACGTCGGTGCTGGCGAACGGCTCGAGCCCCGACTTGTCGAGCTCGTAGACCGACTGGGGGCTGCCGTCGTCGAGCCCGAGGTCGCCGGAGTAGGGCACCAGCGAGAGCACCGGGTCCAGCGCGTCGGGGAACTGCGAGAACGGGCCGCGCGTCATCGTGAAGCCGTAGGTCGGCAGGAACAGGCCCTCGAAGCCGAGCTGCTTCGGCGCGGCGTCGGGCACCTTGATCACCCCGAACGACGCGAACGAGCTGTCCTGCGGCAAGAACACCACCGGGCCGCGGTAGGCGACGTCGCCGTTGCCGTCCTTGACCGTGACGACCGGGGCGTAGCCGTGGCCGACCAGGAAGATGCTGACCCCGTTGAGGGAGAGCGGGTGGTTGACCGCGAGCTCGTAGGACTTCTCCGGGCCGCCGGGCGCCTCGGAGTAGGTCAGGCGCGCGCCGAAGTCCTCCGGCTGTCCCATGTTGGGTCCGCTGGTCAGGAACTTCACGTGGAAGTCCTTGACGGTGAGGTTCATCGGCGCAAGCTGGTCGGGCGAGAACAGCGAACCGGGCGCGAAGTCGTCGTACTGGCTCAGCGAGTTGGAGAAGCCCTGCCCGACGACGGTGATCACGCCGCCCTTGTAGCCGTAGAGCTGGCCGAGCGCGAAGCCGACGAGCACGACCAGGATCGAGAAGTGGAACAGCAGGTTGCCGGCCTCGCGCAGGTAGCCGCGCTCCCCGGCGACGCTGCGGCTCCCGCCCGCGGCGGCCGCCTCGTCCTCGACGTCCACCCGGTAGCGACGCTGCCGCAGCGCCTCGGCGGCCCTGGCCAGTACGGCGTCAGGCGGGCCGGCGAGCGTGAACGTACGGGACTCCGGCAGCCGGGAGAGGTTGCGCGGCGCCCGGGGCGGCCTGGCCCGCATCGCCCGCCAGTAGACCTTCAGCCGCGGAAGGACGCAGCCGACCAGCGAGACCATCAGCAGGATGTAGACGGCCGCGAACCACGGCGACCCGTAGACGTCGAAGAGCCCGAGCGCGTCGTACACCGGGGCGAGCTGGGGGTGCCGCTCGTGCCAGTTCCGCACGGCGACCGCGTCGATGTTGCGCTGGGGCACGACCGACCCCGGCACGGCCGCCAGCGCGAGCAGGAACAGCAGCACCAGCGCGGTGCGCATCGAGGTCAGCTGCCGCCACGCCCAGCGGCCGAGCTCGACCGGCCCCAGCGCCGGCGGCCCGGGCGGCGGTGTCGGGTTGTCGGCCGCCCCGCCCGCCCGCGCGGTCGACACCGGGGCGCTCACAGCACCACCTCGTAGCCGCCGACCCAGCCACGCATCTCGGCGACCCACTGGTCCCACAGCCCGGTGACGAGCAGCAGGCCGACGACGATCAGCATCACCCCGCCGATCCGGGTCACCCAGACCTGGTGGCGGCGCACCCAGGCGACCGCGCCGAGCATCCTGCGGAACGCGAGCCCGGCGAGGATGAACGGGATGCCCAGGCCGAGCGAGTAGGCCCCGCTGAGCAGGGCGCCACGGCCGGCGGTTCCCTCGTTCATCGCGAGCGTGGAGACAGCGGCGAGCGTCGGGCCGATGCACGGGGTCCAGCCGAGGCCGAACAGGACGCCGAGCAACGGGGCCGCGGCCAGGCCGACGGCGGGAACCTTGTGGAACCGCACGTCGCGCTGCAGCCACGGAAGCGCGCCGAGGAACGCGATCCCCACCAGGATCGTGACGACGCCGAGCACGATGCTGATCGGGCGCATGTAGGCCCACAGCCAGTCGCCGAGCGCGCCCGAGAGGGTGCCGAGGGCGACGAACACGAACGAGAACCCGAGCACGAACAGCAGGCTGCCGAGGGCCATCCGGCCGCGCCGCCCGTTCGCCAGGTCGGCGCCAGAGAGACCGGTGGCGTAGGACAGGTAGCCGGGCAGCAGGGGCACGACGCACGGCGAGAAGAACGACACCACGCCCGCCACCACCGCCACGGGCAGGGCGAGCACCAGCGACCCGGAGAGCACCGTGTCGCGGAACATCTCGGCGAGGTCGTTCACGTGCCGGAGACCTCCTCGACCAGGTCGTAGAGCGTGGTGCGGCTGATCTCGCCGAGCACGCTGGCGGCGACGCGGCCCTGCCGGTCGATGATCACCGTGCTCGGGATGGCGTTCGGGGTCAGCGTGCCACGGAAGGCGAGCAGGGTGCGCCCCTGCTGGTCGTAGATGCTCGGGTAGGGGACGTCGAAGCGCCGGACGAACGCGCGCGCGGCGGTCTTGCTCGGGTCGCGGCTGTCGATGCCCAGGAACACCACGTCCTGGTCGGCGAGGTCACGGGCCGCCTTCGCGAGCATCGGCGCCTCCGCCCGGCACGGCGCGCACCAGGAGCCCCACACGTTGACCACGACGACCTTGTCGGCGTAGTCGGCGAGCGAGAGCGGCTTCCCGTCGATCGTCTCCCCCGCCACCTCCCCGGGCTGCTTGCGC
Organism: uncultured Actinomycetota bacterium; assembly: GCA_963801125.1. Classification (GTDB taxonomy): domain Bacteria; phylum Actinomycetota; class Actinomycetes; order Propionibacteriales; family Nocardioidaceae; genus Nocardioides_B. The sequence goes on along the minus strand of CAWDDL010000022.1, from coordinate 191,952 downwards.
TCGGCGACGGGCAGCGTGGTGATGATGCCGCGGCCCGCGACGTACCCCTGGTCGCCGGAGCTACCGACGTCGTTGGAGCAGCCCGCCAGCGCGGCCGGCAGCATCAGCAGCGCCAGGGTCGCGAGGGTGGTCCGGGTCAGGCGGGGACGGGTCATCGGCTCAGGCGTCACCCGACGGCGGCTTGTTCTCCTGCGGCGCACCGCCGGCGGAGAACGGGGCGGACTTGTCCTTGGCCGGGATCAGGTCGGCGGCCGGCTCCGAGTACCGCAGGATGGTGACCTCGTCGCCGCGGAAGGTCAGCGAGGTCAGGCTGCACAGGGTGCACTGCCGCTTGCGCGGGTCGTGCAGGAACGAGCGGTCCTCGACGTGCAGCCGGGTCACCCAGATCGGCAGCTGGTGGGAGACGATCACCGCCTCGTGGCCCTCGGCCGCCTCCCGCGCGTCGTGCACCGCGGCCATCATCCGGGCGGCGACCTGCTTGTAGGGCTCGCCCCAGGAGGGCTTGAACGGGTTCCACAGGTGCGGCCACGCCTTCGGCGAGAGCAGGATGCTGCGCCTGACTCCGAACCGCTTGCCGGCGAAGACGTTGCTCGACTCGACCACGCGCGCATCGGTGACGACGGGGACGTTCCGGATCTTGGCCAGCGGCGCGACGGTCTCCTGGGCCCGCTCGAGCGGCGAGGCGACGATGTGCGTGATGTCGCGGTCCCCGATCGCGTCCGCGACGCGCTGCGCCATCTGCTGGCCCAGGTCGGAGAGGTGGTAGCCGTCCATCCGGCCGTAGAGGATCCCGCCGGGGTTGAACACCTCGCCGTGGCGCAGCAGGTGGACGGTGGTCTCGGTGCTCATGCTGCTCCTTCGGCGGGCACGGCGGCCGCGGCCCGGGCGGCGGCGGGGAGGGCAGCGACCACGCGGTCGAGGATGGCGTCGTCGTGCGCCGAGGACAGGAACCAGGCCTCGAACGCGCTCGGCGGCAGGTAGACACCCTGCTCGAGCATGGCGTGGAAGAAGGCCTGGTAACGGCCGACGTTCTGCCGGCCCGCCACGGCGAAGTCGGGCACGGACGCCGGGGCCCGGTCGAAGAGGAAGGCGCTGAACATGGTGCCGCCCCGCTGCACGACGTGCGGGACGCCGGCATCCTCCAGAGCGGCCTCCAGCGCGTCGACGAGTCGGTCGGCGGCCCGGTTGAGGCCGTCGTACACCTCCTCGGTGGCCAGCCGCAGCGTGGCCAGCCCGGCGGTGGTCGCCACCGGGTTCCCGGACAGGGTGCCGGCCTGGTAGACCGGCCCCTCGGGCGAGAGCATCCCCATCACGTCCGCGCGGCCGCCGAACGCCGCCGCCGGGAAGCCCCCGCCCATCACCTTCCCGAACGTGACGAGGTCCGGGCGCCAGCCCTCGTGGGCGCCGTCGAGGCCGTACTGGCCGGACCGGCTCACCCGGAAGCCGGTCATCACCTCGTCGCTGACGAACAGCGCACCGTGCCGGCCGCAGATCTCGGACAGGAACGCGTTGAAGCCGGCTGCCGGCGGGACGACGCCCATGTTGCCGGGCGACGCCTCGGTGACCAGGGCGGCGATCCGGTCGCCGTGCTCGGCGAAGGTCCGCTCCACGGCGGCGGTGTCGTTGTAGGGCAGCACCAAGGTGGCGGCGGTCGACGCGGCGGGAACGCCCGGCGTGCCCGGCACGGCGAACGTCGCGAGGCCGGAGCCGGCGGCGGCGAGCAGGGAGTCGACGTGCCCGTGGTAGCAGCCGGCGAACTTCACCACCAGGTCGCGGCCGGTGAACCCGCGGGCGAGCCGGATGGCCGACATGGTGGCCTCGGTGCCGGACGAGACGAAACGGACCTTGTCGACCGGCGTGCGGGCGACGATCTCCTCGGCGAGCTCGACCTCGGGGCGGGTGGGCGTGCCGTACGACGTACCGCGGGCGACGGCGGCCTGCACGGCCTCCTGCACCTCGGGGTGGGCGTGGCCGAGGAGCATCGGCCCCCAGCTGCACACCAGGTCGACGTACTCGTTGCCGTCCACGTCGCGCAGCAGCGCGCCGGAGGCGCTCTCGATGAACCGGGGCGTGCCGCCGACCGCGTTGAACGCCCGCACGGGGGAGTTCACCCCGCCGGGCGTCACCGCGTGGGCGCGCTCGAACAGGGCGGCGGAGGCGGCGGTGGTCTGGGAGGTCACCGGGTCATTCTCCCCGAGCGACCCCAACGGCCACGAACCCGCCCCCCGCGGGGCCGGAGCGAGACCCGCCACGTCGGCCCGGGACGCGGCCGCTGCCGCCCGCGAGACGTGCTACCCGTGCGTAACCTCGGCACCCCCGACTCGTTGACATGATTGGAAGAGGGGGTTCGGTGGGTATGTGTCCCGCGAGCTCGGGTGCGACGAGTCGCTGAAATGGGGAGAGAGACAGATGTCTCAACGGTTGATGACCTGGCAGAAGGCCACCGCTCTGGTGCCGCTGGCGCTGCTGTCCGGCGCGTGGACGGCCAGCCTCGCGGGGACCAGCACCGCGAGCGCGGACACCGGTGACGGCGCCAGGCTCCCCGACGGCACCAGCATCCCGGCCGAGGCCGTGCGGACCCCGGCGAGCGTGTCCGCCCCCGGCGTCATCGCCCCCGGCGTCCCCGCCGGCGCCGTGGACTCGGTGATCGCGAGCGCCTCCACCAACGGCATCCCGGCGGCCGCCCTGGCCGCCTACCAGCGCGCCGCGCAGGTGATCGACGCCGCGGACCCGGGCTGCCACATCGACTGGACCCTGATCGCCGCGATCGGCCGCGTCGAGTCCGACCACGGCCGCTACGGCGGCAACACCCTCACCGAGAACGGCGTCAGCAAGCCCGGCATCTACGGGATCCCGCTCGACGGCAGCAACGGCACCGCCAAGATCAGCGACACCGACGCCGGCGAGATCGACGACGACCCGGTGGTCGACCGAGCGGTCGGGCCGATGCAGTTCATCCCTTCCACCTGGTCGGTGGTCGGCGTCGACGGCGACGGCGACGGCGTGCGTAACCCGCAGGACATCGACGACGCGGCGCTGGCCACGGCGGTCTACCTCTGCTCGGGCAACGAGGACCTGTCCACGGCCGCCGGCCAGCAGGCCGCGGTCTACCGTTACAACCACAGTCAGAAGTACGTCGACCTGGTGCTGTCGATCATGCGCGCCTACGGCACCGGCGACTACTCCGCGGTGCCCAACGGCAGCGCCGCCCCGGCGACCTTCACGCCGTACTTCGGCGACTCGGTCGTCACTTCCGGCACCCGCGGCTTCAAGCCGTTCAAGTCCCACGCGGCCGGCAGCAAGAAGGCCGGCGGCCACGCGAAGTCCGGCGGCGGTTCCGCCTCCGGTGGCTCGACCAGCTCCGGCTCCGGCTCGACCGGCGGCAGCGACACCACCTCCCCGGTCACCACCGACCCGGGCACGCCCGCCACCAACGACCCCACCACGACCGTCAAGAAGACCGTCGACGACACGGTCAAGACGGTCACCGAGCCGGTCAAGCCGGTGCTCGTGACGACCAGCCAGGCGATCACCTTGTGTACCAACGCGCTGCAGAGCCAGTACGGCGCGGCTCCGCAGCAGGCGGTCGACCATTGCGTCAGCCAGCTCCAGGGCAAGACCTACGAGGAGGCGAAGTCGTCCGTCGGCGGCATCGTCGCCGGCCTCAGCGACCTGGTCTCCGGCCTGCTGGGCGGCGGCGGCCTGCTGGGCGGCGGCAGCGACTCCGGGGGCGGCGTCCTCCCCGGCCTCGGCTGACCCCGCCGGCCCCGCCGACCCGGCGCCTCCTCACAGCGAGAACCGCCGACCCGGCGCCTCCTCACGGCGAGAACCGCCGACCCGGCGCCTCCTCACAGCTCCCCGATGCGCCGCCTCGCCCGCGCGATGCCGTCGTACAGGATCCGCTCGACGTCACGGGTCGGCCCGAAGACGTTCTCCTTGCGGACGACCTCGATGATCCAGCCCCGGTTCTCCTCGATCCAGGCTCGGCGGGCCCGGTCGTGTTCCCGGTCTTCGTCGGAGCTGTGGAACTCAGCACCGTCGTACTCACAGGCGAAACGAAGCTCGGGAACCCCAAGATCCAGGTAGTAGATCTCGCGGCCCGAGTCGTCCAGGATGGGCACCTGAGGCACGGGGGCCGGAAGCGACCTCAGGTCGGCCCAGCGCAGCCTGAGAACCGACTCCGGGCCTGACTGTGAGCGAGGGTCGGCCAGCGGCCCCAGCTCGCGCAGCTGGACGACGCCGCGCTGGCCGCGAAAACGTGGGAAACCGCCCAGGAACTCGTCCCGACCGAACTCGTCGAGCCGGAACAACGCGTCCAACCCCGCGATGGCGAGATCGCGGGCGGAAAGGCGGCCGATGTCCCACGCGGTGCGTAGCGGACTCGTGATCCAGAGCCCACCGATCTCGACAAGGTCCTCGCTGAGGAAAGAGCGCTCTCCGCTGTGACACAGGCTGTTCCGCAGCCGGTCGCGTCCTGCGACCTTGAAGACGCACAGCGGAGGGACCGCTCGGTGCTGACCGGGCGGAAGCTGACCGGTCCACAGCCACACGGCCGTCCAGTCAACGACGACACAGCCGGGTGGGGCAACGAGTGCCAGTGCGCGAAGCCGGAGGTCGATCCCGTCGGGCAGCTGAGTCGCGACCAACACACCCTTCACCACGCGGCGAAGCAGCCCGGCGTCGACCAGGCTCGACAGGTCTCGGTAGGTCAGGCCGGCGGCCCGCGCCTGCGCGGCAGTGAAGGGCCGGTCAAGCGGCAGGGGGAAGCCCGGTCCAAGGAGCGGCTGCGAGACGAGAGGTAGGAGATCGACCATCTGCCCTAGCGTGGACGATTTCGCGCGAGTTCGTCGTCCGCTGTCCACAGGCACGTCCACGCGCGTGAGAACGCGCCGGGTCAGCGATCCCCACCGTGAGAACGCGCCGGGTCAGCAATCCCCACCGTGAGAACGCGCCGGGTCAGCGGAGCAGGCGGGCCGCCTCGGCGGCCCAGTACGTCAGCGTGATGTCGGCCCCGGCCCGCCGGATCGACGTCAGCGTCTCCAGGATCGCCGCCTCCCGGTCGATCCACCCGTTCGCGGCGGCCCCCTCGACCATGGCGTACTCCCCGGAGATGTTGTACGCCGCCACCGGCACGTCCACCGCCTCGCGGACCGCACGGATCACGTCGAGGTAGGCCAGGGCCGGCTTCACCATCACCATGTCGGCGCCCTCGCCGACGTCGAGCAGCGCCTCGCGCACGCCCTCCACGACGTTGCCGCCGTCCTGCTGGTAGGTGCGCCGGTCACCCTGCAACGAGGAGTCCACCGCCTCGCGGAACGGCCCGTAGAAGGACGAGGCGTACTTCGCGGAGTAGGCCAGGATCGCGACGTCGGTGCGTCCGGCGCCGTCCAGCGCGGCACGGATCACGCCGACCTGGCCGTCCATCATCCCGCTCGGGCCGACCACGTCCACGCCGGCGTCCGCCTGCGCGAGCGCCATCTCGGCGTAGACCTCGAGCGTCGCGTCGTTGTCGACGCTGCCGTCGCCGGTGAGCACGCCGCAGTGCCCGTGGTCGGTGAACTCGTCCAGGCAGAGGTCCGCCATCACGGGGAGGGCGTCGCCGACCTCGGCCTTCACGTCGGCGATCGCGAGGTTGAGAATCCCCTCGGGGTCCAGGCCGCAGGTGCCGCGAGCGTCCTTCGTCGCGGGGATGCCGAACAGCATGATCCCGCCCAGCCCGAGCTCGGCCGCCTCGGCAGCCGCCTTGCGCAGCGTGTCCCGCGTGTGCTGGACGACGCCGGGCATGCTCCCGATCGGGTGCGGCTCAGCCAGGCCCTCCCGGACGAACGCCGGCAGCACCAGGCGCCGGGCCTCGACGGCGGTCTCGCCGACGAGCCGCCGCAGCGCCGGGGTACGACGCAGTCGCCGCGGCCGGACGTGGGGGAAGCCCGCGAACCCTGAGGAGCCGGTCATCGGACTCAGGTCGCCTTGCGACGGGAGCTCTGCTGACGGGGCCGGCGTTCGGACGGCTTGGTGACCGGCTGCCCCTGCTCGAGGAACGACGAGCGACGGGCCGCACCGAAGTCGGCGAGCGCGTCCACGAGCTCCTCCACGGACGGGGACGGCGCGAGGACGTCGACCCGCAGGCCGTGCTCCTCGGCGGTCTTGGCCGTCGCCGGGCCGATCACCGCGATGACCGTCGAGGCGTGCGGCTTGCCCGCTATGCCGACCAGGTTGCGCACCGTCGAGGACGAGGTGAACACGACCGCGTCGAACTTGCCGGACTTGATCGCCTCGCGGGTCGGGGCCGGCGGCGGGGTGGCCCGCACGGTCCGGTAGGCCGTGACGTCGTCGACCTCCCAGCCCAGGTCGAGCAGCCCGGCCACGAGCGTCTCGGTGGAGATGTCGGCGCGCGGGAGGAACACCCGGTTGATCGGGTCGAGGACGTCGTCGTACGGAGGCCAGTCCTCGAGCAGACCGCGGGCGGACTGCTCGCCGGACGGGACCAGGTCGGCACGCAGGCCCCACGCCTCGATGGCGGCGGCGGTCTTGTCGCCGACGGCGGCGATCTTCAGGCCGGAGAACGCGCGCGCGTCGAGACCGTACTCGTCGAACTTCTCCCGGACCGCCCGCACGGCGTTGACCGAGGTGAACGCGATCCACTCGTAGCGGCCCTCGACGAGCCCGCGGATCGCCTTGTCCATCTGCTGGGGGTTGCGCGGCGGCTCCACGGAGATCGTCGGAACCTCCTCGGGCACGGCGCCGAAGCCGCGCAGCCGGGCGGACAGCGAGCCGGCCTGCTCCTTGGTGCGCGGCACGAGCACCCGCCAGCCGAACAGCGGCTTGGTCTCGAACCACGACAGCGTGGTGCGCAGGTCGACGACGTCGCCGACGACGGTGACCGCGGGGGCGGTCATCCGGGCGGCGCGGGCGTCCGCGGCGATCTGGCCGAGCGTGGACACCACGGTCTCCTGCTCGGTGGTGGTGCCGACCCGGGTCATCGCGACCGGCGTGGTCTCGGCGCGGCCGGCGGCGACGAGCGCCTTCGCCACGACGTCGATCGAGCTGACTGCCGAGAGCAGCACCAGGGTCCGGTCGTCGGCGTAGCAGGACCAGTCGATCTTGGCCTCGGAGCAGTTCACCACCGCGACCTCGCGGTGCTTCTTGTCGGTGAGCGGCACCCCGGCGTAGGCGGGCACGGCGGTCACCGAGCTCACCCCCGGGACGATCTCGAAGCCGACGCCGGCCTTGACGCAGGCCTGCGCCTCCTCGGGGCCGGAGGCGTAGACGAACGGGTCGCCCGCCATCAGCCGGACCACGCGCTTGCCGGTCTTGGCCTGCCGGACGACGACCTTGGCGCGCCCGGCGTGGGTCAGCGGCTGCCCGTCGGTGCCGAAGCCGCCGTCGACCACCTCGGCCGCGGGGGCGAGGTCCGCGACCAGGGCGACGTGCTCGGGAGCCTCGGTCACCACGATGTCGGCCTGGCGCAGCAGCCCGGCCGCGCGCACGGTGAGCAGCTCCGGGTCGCCCGGGCCACTGCCGACGAACGACACGAAGCCGATCGGCGCCGACGGCCTCGTCTCCGCGGAGGTCCCGGTGGCCTTGCCGGCCCTGCCGGCCCTGCCGGCCTTGCTGCGGGTGGACGCGGTGGTGGCTGCGTTCTTCGAAACGGTCTTGCTCACAGTCGCCTTCTTGTCGTTGATGGGCGAGCGGCGGCTGCCGCCCGAACCCGTCTTGGTGCCGGCCTTGCCGGGCTCACGCTTCACGGTCACGACACACGCTCCTCGATGAGCGAGCTCGCTCCGTCGTCCAACATCTCCTGGGCCAGCCGCAGCCCGACTTTCTCCGCGTCCCCGGGCGCACCGGTCGCGGAGCGCCGTACGGCGACCGCACCGTCGGGCGTCAGCGCCACGGCCCGGATCCACAGCTCCTCACCGTCGTCGCCCTCGGCCACCTCGGCCAGGGCCCCCACCGGTGCGGCGCAGCCGGCCTCGAGCGCGGCGAGCACCGCCCGCTCGGCGGTGACCGCGGCCCGGGTCCGGTGGTCGTCGATCGCGCCGGAGACCTCGGCCACCAGGGCGGTGTCCTCGGTCCGGCACTCCACGGCGAGTGCGCCCTGCCCGGGGGCGGGGAGCATCTGCAGCGGGTCAAGCACCTCGGTCACCTCGTCGAGCCGGCCCAGACGGGCTACGCCGGCACGCGCGAGGACGACCGCGTCGTACTCCCCGTCGACGACCTTGCGGATCCTGGTATCCACGTTGCCACGGATCGGCCGAACTTCGAAACCGAGACCGAGCGCGTGCAGCTGCGCGGCGCGTCGCGGCGATCCGGTGCCGACCCGCGAGCCGGCCGGGAGCTCGCCGAGGGTGAGCCCGTCGCGGGCCACGACCACGTCGCGCGGGTCCTCGCGCACCGGGGTGGCGGCCAGGGCGATCCCCGGGTGCGGCGCCGTCGGCAGGTCCTTGAGCGAGTGCACCGCCACGTCGACCTGGCCGGCCAGCAGCGCGTCGCGCAGGGCGCTGACGAACACCCCGACCCCGCCGAACGACGTGAGCGGCGCGGCGGAGACATCGCCGTGGGTGGTCACCTCCACGAGCTCGACCTCGCGGCCCAGGACGGAGGCGAGCGCGTCGGCGACATGCCCGGACTGGGTGCGGGCGAGCAGCGAGGCGCGGGTGCCGACCCGGAGCGCAGCGGGGCTCATGCCACACCTCCGGGACGCGTGACGGCCTCGACGGCGTCGGGGTCGAGCGAGAACAGCTCCGCGAGTGCGGCGGCGTAGGACACCGCGCCGGACTCGTTGGCCAGCTCCTTGACCCGCACCGTCGGTTGGTGCAACAGCTTGTCGGCGACCCGGCGTACGGTCTGCTCGACCTCGGCGTGCACCTCGGGGTCGAGGTCGGGCAGCCGGCCGAGCAGGCGGGCCATCTCGGCGTCGACCACCCCGGTGGCCATGGTGCGTAGCGCCACGACGGTCGGGGTGACCTCCTGGGACCGGCGCGCGGCGAGGAACGAGGTGACCTCATCGGTCACCACCTCGCGGACCGCTGCGATGTCGGCCGCGATGACGCTCTCGTGCAGCTCCTCGGCGAGCCGGGCCAGACCGATCAGCTCGACGTCGGGCAGGTCGCCGACCGAGGGCTCGACGTCGTGCGGCAGCGCCAGGTCGATGACGGCGAGCGGACCGCCGGGATTGGTCCGCGCGGCGGCGACGGTGCTCAGCGGCAGTACGACGCCCGACGCGCCGGTGCACGACACCAGGACGTCGCAGCCGGCGATCTCGTCGCCGACCTCGGCCAGGGCGATGCTGCGCCCTCCGTACTGCTGGGCCAGCCGGTCCGCGCGCTCCTGGGTGCGGCTGGCCACCACGACCTCGGCGGCACCGAGACGGGTGACCGACGCAACCGACAGGCCGGCCATCGAGCCTGCTCCGACGACCAGCACGCGTTTGCCGGCCAGGTCGCCCACGTGGTCGGTGGCGCGCTCCAGCGCGACCGACACGAGCGACGGGGCGGCCTTGTCGATGTCGGTCTCGGCGTGCACGCGCTTGCCGACACGCAGCGCCTGCTGGAACAGCGTGTTCAGGGCCGGCCCGATCGTGCCGGACTCCTGTCCGACCCGGAGCGCCTCACGGGTCTGGCCGAGGATCTGGCCCTCACCGACCACCATCGAGTCCAGCCCTGCCGCAACGTGGAACAGGTGCGAGACGGCGCCGTCGTCGTAGTGCACGTAGAGGTGGGGTACGACGTCCTCGGGGGCCTCGTGAGCGAGCTCGCAGAGCATCCGCGACACCGTCTCGACGCTGCCGTGGAACCGCTCGACGTCGGCGTAGATCTCGATCCGGTTGCAGGTCGCCAGGGCGGTCGCCTCGGTGACGTGCTCGCTGGAGGACACGTCGTGGACCAGCTTCGCGAGCGCGTCGCGGCCGAGGGCCAGGCGCTCGAGGACGGACACGGGGGCGGTCTGGTGGGAGACGCCGACGACCAGGATGCTCATGCCGGCTTCACCACCTCGGGTCGCATCGCGGGAGCCAGGCCGTCCAGCGGCAGGGCACCGTCGGCAAGGGCCTTGCGCTGCTCGTGGTAGGCCAGGATCTGCAGCTCGATGGACAGGTCGACCTTGCGCACGTCGACGCCCGGCGGCACGGTGAGCACGGCGGGGGCGAAGTTCAAGATGCTGCTCACCCCGGCCGCGACGAGCCGGTCGCACACCGCCTGCGCCGCCGACGCGGGCGTGGCGATCACGCCGATCGCGATGCGGTGCTCGTCGACCAGGGCCTCGATCTCGTCGAAGCCCCGGATCTGCAGCGCCCCGATCCGCTCACCCTGGCGGTCTGCGTCGGCGTCGAGCAGCGCCGCGATCCGGAACCCGCGGGAGCTGAACCCGGAGTAGTTGGCCAGCGCGTGCCCGAGGTTTCCGATCCCGACGATCACCACGGGCCAGTCCTGGGTGACGCCGATCTCCCGGGCGATCTGGTAGCGGAGGTACTCCACGTCGTAGCCGACGCCGCGGGTGCCGTAGGAGCCGAGGTAGGAGAGGTCCTTGCGCAGCTTCGCGCTGTTCACGCCGGCGGCGGTGGCGAGCTCCTCGCTGGAGCAGGTGGCGATCCCGCGCTCCGACAGCGTGATCAGTGCGCGCAGGTAGACCGGGAGCCGGGCCACGGTCGCCTCCGGGATGCCCCGCTCGGAGGGCCGGGTGGCCGGCTTCGCAGCGGTCGGTCGGGGAGCGCCCGGCGTGGGGGCCCCGTTCCGCGCACTGCGAGGTGTGGTCACGTCTCTCCTGGGATGGCCGCCCGGCTGCGAGACCGTACTTCGGACCGCGGAGGGCCGGCAGCCACAGTCACTTTAGGAGTTTGTGAACGTGGGAACAAACTGGGCGGTAGGCAGGCCTAGCACACGTGACACGTGTCACCCGATCCGGGGCCTGCCTGCGGCCCCTCCGGGGCGGGGCGCCGGGGTGGCCGTTCAGCCGCGGGGACCCTCGTCGGTCAGTGCCGCACGGAGCCGGGCCGGGTCGACCCGCCAGAAGTCGTGCTGCTCGCCGTCGACGAACGTCACCGGGATCTCCTCGCCGAAGCGGGCGAGCAGGTCCTCGGACGTGGTGATGTCGACCTCGTCGTACGACTCGCCGAGCTCGGCGCAGACCACCTCGACGACCGCCCGCGCGTCGTCGCACAGGTGGCAGCCGGGCCGCGAGTAGAGCACCACCCGCGGCGGGACCTCGCCGAGCTCGACCGGACCGTCGTGGCCCTGGTGCCCCGCGCTCACTCCAGCAGCCCCAGGTTGCGGCGGCGCTGCACGGCGCGCAGCTCGCCCTTGGCGACCTTCCCGGTCACGGTGTGCGGCAGCTCCTCGACGACGTGCACGTGGGAGGGCTGCTTGAACCGCGCCAGCCGGGCGGCGCAGTGCGCGCGGACGGCGTCGACGAGCTCGCCGTCGGTCATCGAGGTCGTCGGCGAGGGCTTCACGTAGACGACCACGGCCTCACCGGTGCGGTCGTCCGGGGTGCCGATCACGGCGGCCTCGGCCACACCGTCGACCTCGGCGACGACCTCCTCGACCTCGACCGGGTAGACGTTGAACCCCGAGACGATCACGAGCTCCTTGAGCCGGTCGACCAGGAACAGGTCGCCGTCGGGGTCGAGGAAGCCGACGTCGCCGGTGGCGTACCAGCCGTCCTGGTCAGGGCCGTCGCTGCCGTCGGGCCAGTAGCCGCTGAACAGGTTGGCGCCACGGAGCCAGATCTCGCCCGGGTCCTCCCCGGAGGGCCGATGACCCGCGTCGTCGACGAGCCGGATCTCGATGCCGGGCAGCGCGGCGCCGACCGATCCCGGCTTGGCGGACTCGCTGCACAGCGTCGAGGTGACCACCGGTGCGGCCTCGGTCAGCCCGTAGCCCTGGTGCACCGGCACGCCGGTGCGCGCGACGAAGGAGGTGACCAGCTGGGGCGACAGCGGCGCCGACCCCGACAGCACCATCCGCACCCCGCTGAGCCGTTCGCTCAGGTCGGGCACCGCCTCCCAGTAGGCCAGTACCGGCGGCGCGACGGGCACGACGGAGACCGCCTCGTCCTCGATGACCTCGAGCGAGTCCTCGACGTCGAACCCGTCCATGAGCACCAACCGAGCCCCGGTGCGCAGCACCTGCCCGAGGACCGCGTTGAGCCCGTAGACGTGGAACAGCGGCAGCACCCCCAGCAGCACGTCGTCGCCGCTGAGCATCGGCGGGTCGATCTGGCCGACCTGCTCGAGGTTGGCCACCAGCGCGCGGTGGGTGAGCATGGCCGCACGTGGGCTTCCCGACGTACCGCTGGTGTAGAGCAGCACCGCCAACGACTCCGGGTCCGGGTCGCCGGGGGCGTGGTCCTGCGGTCCGGCCGGCGCCGAGGTCAGCTCGGCGTACGTCGTCTCCCCCGGCAGTGCGGGGGTGTCGACCGCGACGATCCGCGGCACGGGCGCCCGGGCGCGCAGCTCCTCGTCGGCGCCCACCAGGGCGTCCTCCAGGCCGGCCGTCGCCTGGCGCAGCGTCATCACGGTGGCCGCGTCGCCGATCGCCACGCGCGCCCCCGCGTCGGCCATCATGCGCACCAGCTCGCCGGTCGCGGAGCGCGGGTTGACCGGCACGGCGACCAGCCGTGCGCGCAGCGCACCGAGGTAGCAGGTGACGAACTCCACCCGGTTGCCCAGCGCCAGCAGCACCCGGTAGCCGGCGACCATCCCCAGCGCGTCGAAGCCGCGGGCCACCTGGTCGACCTCGGCGTCCAGGGCGGCCCACGTCACCCGCCGGCCCGTGGTCTCGACGAGGGCGACCCGGTCGGGCCACTCCGCGGCGGCCCGGCGCAGCAGCTCCGGCAGGTGGACGGTCACGTCGGCGAGTCTGGCACACCGGAGCGGCGCGCCGTCCGGGCACTAGGCTGGGCGCGTGGAGGCGGCACGGAGGTCCAGGCGCAGGGCGTCACGCTCGGGTCCCATCGACCTGCAGAGCCGCTCCGTCCTTGCCGGCGAGGCCTCCGCGGCGGCCGCCGAGGTCGAGACCTCGCTGGTCACGCCGCCGGACCCGGCCGCGGCGGCGTTCTTCGACGTGGACAACACCGTCATGCAGGGTGCGTCGATCTTCCACCTGGCGCGAGGCCTGCACCGGCGGAAGTTCTTCACCACCCGGGAGATCGCCGGCGCCGCGTGGAAGCAGGCGTACTTCCGGATCGTCGGTGTGGAGGACCCCGAGCACGTGGCGGAGGCCCGCTCCTCGGCACTCGCATTCATCAAGGGGCACTCGGTCGCAGAGCTCGAGCAGCTCGGCGAGGAGATCTTCGACGAGGCGATGGCGCACCGGATCTGGCCGGGCACCCGGGCGTTGGCCCAGCTGCATCTCGACCAGGGCCAGCGGGTGTGGCTGGTGACCGCGGCGCCGGTCGAGATCGCGCGGATCATCGCGCGCCGGCTCGGGCTGACCGGCGCGCTCGGGACCGTCTCGGAGCACGTCGACGGCCTCTACACGGGGCGGTTGGTCGGCGACATGCTGCACGGGCCGGCCAAGGCGGAGGCGGTGCGGGCGCTCGCCGAGCGGGAGGGGCTCGACCTGAGCCGCTGCTCGGCGTACTCCGACTCCTACAACGACCTGCCGATGCTGACCCTGGTCGGCGACCCCTGCGCGATCAACCCGGACTCCAAGCTGCGCGACCACGCCCGCAAGGAGGGCTGGCGGATCCGCGACTACCGCACGGGCCGCAAGGCCGCCCGGGCGGGGCTGGTGGTCGCCGGTCTCGCCGGAGCGGTCACCGGCACCGCGGCGGCCGCGGTGGCGATCCGGCGCCGGGTCGGCTGACCCGCGGCGAGCTGACGCCGGCACGCAGGTTTAGAACCGGCCCCCGGGTCACATGATCTGTGACAGGAGCCACACTCCAGAGCTGCAACTCGTAGTTACTCACCGGTTCACAAACCGTGCGGGCCTCACTACGCTGGGGCGCATTGTCTGGAGGGGGTCGGGGCCCGGCCAGTTGCCGGGGAGGGAGTAGCGGTTCGTGTTCACACGCGAGGTTGACTTCGAACGCGGGGTAGAGGCCCTGCGCCTCGCGGTCCTGCGCGTGCTGGCACCCGGCTCCTTGACCGCGCTGGCTCCGGCGGGCGGGAGCCTCGGGCACGCCCGTCCCGACCGTACGGCGGGCCTGCTGCTCGCCGAGGCGGTGGGCTACCGCCCGGGCACCGAGCGCTCCGCCGGCGGCGAGCCCGCCGACGCCGACCTCGCCTGCTCCTCGGAGGAGGACGAGGCGGTGGCCAGCCGACTGATCGCACTGGTCGAGCTCGCCCGCGGCGGCGACGCAGAAGCCTTCGGGATGCTCTACGACCACTACCACACCTCGGTGTACCGCTTCCTCTACTACCGGGTCGGCTCCGTCGCCCTCGCCGAGGACCTCACCTCCGAGACGTTCTTCCGGGCCCTGCGCAGCATGGGGTCGTTCCGCTGGCAGGGCAAGGACTTCGGCGCCTGGCTGATGACCATCGCCCGCAACCTGGCCACCGACCACTTCAAGGCGGGCCGCACCAGGTTGGAGTACGCCACGGAGGACATGGGCGCGCACGACTCGGCCACCGAGGGGCCGGAGGCGTCGGTGCTCGCGTCGCTGACCAACGACGCCCTGCTGACCGCCCTCAAGGAGCTGCCCTCCGAGCAGCAGGAGTGCCTGGTGATGCGCTTCCTGCAGGGGCTGTCGATCGCCGAGACCGCCAAGGTCCTCGGCCGCAGCGACGGCGCGGTCAAACAGCTCCAGCTGCGCGGTGTGCGCAACCTCGCCAAGCTCCTCCCCGAGGACCTGCGATGAGCGGCCAGACGTCGCTGCGCGAGGCCGCAGGGACCGCCCGGACTCGCCGCGTAACCTGCGTGCCCGGTCCGTCGTTAGGGCTTGTGACAGCGACGACGCAGCCGACACCAGCAGAGACGGGGCCCGCGAGATGACCGCACTTTTCCGCACGCGCCGGCGTGCCGAGGAGTTCGCCGCGGCGGTCGACGGCCGGCACACCTCGCTCCCCGACGACCTGCAGCAGCTCGTCGAGGTGGCCACCGCGCTGCGCTCCCACGAGAAGCTCGAGGCCGCCCGACCGCGGGAGGACTTCGCCGCGGAGCTGCGCAGCCGGCTGATGGCCGAGGCCGAGCGGACCCTGGTCCCCGGCGACGCGCCCCTGACCCTCCCGGCACGTCGGCGCGGCCCCCGTGAGCGCCGGCTGGTGGCCGCTGCCTCCGCCGTGGTCCTGCTCGGCGGCTCCGCCGGCATGGCGGCGGCGGCTCAGCAGTCGCTGCCCGGTGACGCGCTCTACCCGATCAAGCGCGGGATCGAGCGGGCCGAGGCCGGCCTCTCGGTCAGCAGCGCCGGCAAGGGCCAGGACCTGCTCCACCAGGCCAACGACCGTCTCGACGAGGTGGACTCGATGCTGGCGGGCGGCTCGCTCACCGCGAACGCACTGGTGCCGCAGACCATCGACGACTTCACCGCCCAGTCCCGCGAGGGCGCTGCCCTGCTGATGGACTCCTTCACCCAGACCAGGGACCCCAAGACCCTGGACGCGATCCACGAGTTCACCGCGCACGGCATCACGCTGCTGCAGGACCTGGCGCGGACGGCTCCGGCCGAGGCGCAGGACGAGCTCGCCGCGGCGGCCCTGGCGCTCGGCGACATCGACCGTGCGGCGACCGACCTGTGCCCCTCGTGCAGCTCGGACCTGCCGGCGCTGAAGGTCCCCGACACGTTCCTCGCCGCCGCCGAGGTGGATCGGACGCTCGCCACCATCGATGCCGGCGCGCTGGACAACAGCCACCCGTTCATCGTGGACAGGCGCTCGGTCAAGGAGCCGACCACGCCGCTGAGCGACTTCTCCGGCTCCGCCGACCAGCAGGACGAGCCGGCGCCGGGCGCGGAACCGTCCGGATCGACCGACGACTCGTCCTCGTCGGGCTCGCTGCTCGGCACCGACTCCTCGAACGGTGACAAGAGCACCACGAAGGACGTCACCAAGAAGGTGACCGACCAGGTCGAGAAGACCGTGGACGGCACCACGAGCCAGCTCACCGACGGCCTGTCCGGCGTCGTCGAGACGGTCCTGCCCGACCCGCTCGGTCAGTAGAAGACGGACCGACGCTGCATCAGCAGCGTGTAGAGCGTCTGCTGGATGGTCTCGCGCACTTGGTCGGTCACGTTGAACACCAGCATCGGGTCGTCGGCCGCACCCTCGTCGTAGGAGTCGGTGCGGATCGGTTCGCCGAACTCGATCAGCCACTTCGAGGGCAACGGCACCAGACCCAGCGGGCCGAGCAGCGGGAAGAACGGCGTGATCGGGATGTAGGGGATGCCGAGCAGCCGCGCCAGGGCCGGCACGTTGCCGACCAGCGGGTAGATCTCCTCCGCCCCCACGACCGAGCACGGGACGATCGGGACCCCGGTGCGGATCGCGGCCGACACGAATCCGCCGCGGCCGAACCGCTGCAGCTTGTAGCGCTCGGAGTAGGGCTTGCCGATGCCCTTGAACCCCTCGGGCCATACCCCGACCAGCTCCCCGCCACTGAGCATCCGCTGCGCGTCCTCGTTGCAGGCCAGTGTCGCGCCGCCCTTGCGGGCCAGCTCGCCGACGATCGGCAGCCGGAAGACGAGGTCGGCGCCCAACGGGCGCAGGTTGCGGCCGGTGTGGTCGTGCACCGAGACCATCGTCATCAGCCCGTCCACCGGGACCGTGCCCGAGTGGTTGGAGACCAGCAGGGCACCACCGTCGGTCGGGATGTTCTCCGCCCCACGCACCTCGACGCGGAACCACTTCTCCTTGATCGGGCGGACCGCGGAGAGGAAGAACCGCTCGGTGACCTCGGCGTCGAAGCCGTACTCGTCCACGGAGTACTCGCCGGTGACCCGGCGGCGCAGGAAGGCGAGGAACTCGGCGAGCCGTGGCTCCCAGCTCTCCCCGAACACCTCACGGGCCGCCTGCGTGAACGCCGCAAGCCAGTCCCCGACCGGGATCCCGTCGGTCGGCTCGCGCTCGCGGACGGCCTCGGCGCGGGGGAAGCTCGCCCCGGTCGCGGGTTCCTCGGCCTCGGCGCGCGGTGTCCCGGCCTCCTCGCCGGGTGCGGCGGCGGACGGCAGGACCGCGCTCGTCGGGTCGTCGTCGCGCTCGCCCGGCGAGGGCGGCTGGGCCTGCCCGGCGGGTGTCGCGCCCTTGGCGGACTTCGTCGGGGGCTTCTTGGCGCCGCCGGCGAGGTTGCGGGCCGCGGACGACGGCTTGGCGCTGCCGCTGCCGCGCCCCGGGCGACCGCGGGTGCCCAGCGGGATCACCTCGGCGTCAGGCATGGTCGGCTCCGGGCGCGAGTATCGCGGCGGCGGTCCGGGCCGTCGGCACGAAGCCGGGGCTGATGGTCCGCGCGAGGTCCTCGAACGCTGCCGGGGTCGTGTAGTCGGGGACGAAGCCCAGCACGTCGCGCGCGCGGCTTGTGTCCACGCCGCGCCCGAAGGTGAGGAAGCCGGTCAGCTCCTGGGAGATCGAGGCCACCCCCGCCTGCTTGAGCACGCTGCCGAGCCCGCTGAGCGCGAAGCCCGGCACCGGGACGGTGGGACGGCCGAGCCGGCGCAGCGCCTGCGACAGCATCAGGATCCCGCTGCCCGCAAGGTTGAAGGTGCCGTGCACCCCGTCGGTGGTGGCGTGCCGCAGGGCAGCGATCAGGTCGGTCTCGTGCAGGAACTGCAGCCGGGCGTCGAAGCCGAGCACGGTCGGCACCACCGGCAGGCGGAAGTACTGCATCAGCGGGGACGACGCGCGTGAACCGACCAGGTTGGCCGCGCGCAGCATCGTGACCGAGACGTCGGGCCGGCGACGCGCGAAGCCCCGGACGTAGCCCTCGACCTCCAGGACGTCCTTGGCGTAGCCGGAGCGAGGCAGCTGCTTGGCCGCCATGTCCTCGGTGAACATCGCGGGGTCGCGGCTCGAGGAACCGTAGACCGCGGTCGCGGACCGCACCACGAGCCGCTCCAGGCCGGGCGCCTTCTGGCACGCGGCGAGCAGCTGCATGGTGCCGATGACGTTGTGCTCCTTCATCGACGTCCGGCCGCCCGTGGGGCCGGGGTTGGCCTGCACGCTCATGTGGACGACCGTGTCCACCTCCTGGCCCGCGATCACCTTGGCGATCACCGGGTTGCGGATGTCGGCGCGCACGAAGCCGACCGGACCGAGGTCGGCGCGAGGAGGCACGACGTCGACGCCGATCACCCGCTCGACCGAGGGCTCCTCGGCGATCAGGCGCGCGAAACGACCGCCGAGGTCACGCGAGACCCCGGTGACGAGCACGACGCGCCCCATCGCCTGGCTCCTGTCCCGGTCCGCAGGTCTACTTGCCCGCGCGGCGACGCTGGATGCGCGTCTTCTTCAACAGCTTGCGGTGCTTCTTCTTGGCCATGCGCTTTCGGCGCTTCTTGATGACGGAACCCACGTGGACCTTCTACTTTCGAAAACTCAGGGAAGCCGCGCGTATCGAGCCGAGCGCGGCACGGACAGCCAAGCGTAACGGCCAGGCCCGCGGGGGGCATCAACCGGTCCCGTCGCGAGACGTCCCTGCGTGCCGTCAAAAAAGATGCCGGCCACCCTCAAGTGCCCGCTGCGGGCTGCCGATCTTCTCAGTGTTCGGGTCCTGGCAGCGCACCCCATCAGGTCCCCCACGCAAGATCGAGTCGTAGTCACCTACCGTGTGGTCCGCATCCACCGCTCCTGGAAGAGCGGGCGACCACAGCTCGAGGCCTTGGGAGGGGCCTTTGAGATGAACGCACACACTGTTTCACTGCGCCCTGCGCTGCGGGCCCTCGCCGCCGGAATCGCTCTGAGCCTGGCCGCCTTCGGGCTCACGGCCGTCAGCGCGGTCCCCGCCAACGCCGCCTCGAGCAGCGCGATCATGTCCATGAGCTCCGGCACCTACGAGTCCAAGGTGCAGTACTTCGTCAACCGCAAGCGCGCGAAGCACGGCCTGCGCAAGCTGCGGATCGACTCCTGCGCCGACGGTACGGCGGAGCGCTGGGCCAAGCACCTGGCGCAGACCGACTCCTTCTACCACCAGGACATGGGCAACATCCTCGACACCTGCAACTCCTACTACGCAGGCGAGACGCTCGGCCGCGGCACGATCAGCCCGCACCGCCTGGTGTACCTGTGGATGCACTCCCCCGCGCACCGGCACGTGCTGCTCAGCAAGTACGCCAAGCGCATCGGCGTCGGCTCCTACGTCGACTCCCACGGCCAGTGGGTCACCGCGGCCAACTTCACCAAGTACTGACGGACGACGCAGGCCCCGCCTCGCACGTCGAGGCGGCCGGCCCCGCGTCCTCCCTCCACTGCTGACCCGGAACCCGCACCCACGGCAGCACCAACCCGGTCAGCAACACGAGAAGCCGCCCCACGCGATGCGTGGGGCGGCTCCTCGTGATGTCGGGCCCTTCCGGCCGGCGGCGGTGAGGCTCAGCCGGTCTGGAAGAAGCTCTTGCGGAGGTACTCGTTCACGGCGTCCTCCTGGACCCGGAACGATCGTCCGACCCGGACAGCAGGAAGCTCCCCGGAGTGGACCAGACGGTAGACCGTCATCTTGGAAACGCGCATCACCGTGGCCACCTCGGCCACGGTAAGAAACTTCACCTCGGAGATATCCCCAGGGGTATGTGAGGCCATCATGCACCGCTCTCTCGCAGCACATTCCGCCCCCGGCTTCCCCACCGGAGACCTTGCGTATGTGCTTCCGTGAGAATAGAGCCTAGAGTGACGAATGGGGAAGGGGTGTACCTTTGTCCCATTTCTTTACCTTCCCTCCCGCGTGTCGGATGGACTGCCGCAGCACGCGCCTCCCAGCATCCCTCGCGCCACCCCCTCAGGGAAGCGTCGTTGGCCCTAGTCCCGCCGGTGGGACCCGTCGAACGGGCAAACGCGGCGGATCGACGACCCTGCGGCCGTCGGCGGCGCCGTTTGCCCGTCCGAACGGTCGCGGCGGGTCAGGGCAGCGGGTCGAGCCCGTGCAGCGGGAAGGCGGCCTCGCGCGTCGCGTGGATCGCCCGGTCCAGCCAGCTGCCCGGGTCGTAGCCCTGCGTCCAGTCGCGGTAGGCCGGGGTCCGACCGTCGGTCATCCGGAACGGGGCGGTGCGGCCGAGCAGCGTCGTGACGTGGTCCCGCCACCCCTCCGGGGTGGGCGTGCTCGGGTCGATCGGCACCCCACCCACGATCGCCAACAGGTGCGACCACGCGCGCGGCACCACGTCCACGATCGCGTAGCCGCCGCCGCCCGTGGCGACCCAGCGCCCGTCGCACAGCTCGTGGGCGAGGTCGTGCAGCGCCTCGTAGCTCGCGCGCTGTCCGTCCACGGTCAGCATCAGGTGGGCGAGCGGGTCCTCGATGTGCGAGTCGCAGCCGTGCTGGGTGACCAGGACGTCGGGGCCGAACTCGCGCAGCAGCGGGGGTACGACGGCGTGGAACGCGCGCAGCCAGCCGGCGTCGGCCGTGCCGGGGGGCAGCGCCACGTTGACGGCGCTCCCCTCCGCTCCGGGCCCGCCCGTGTCGTGCGGGAAGCCGGTGCCGGGAAAGAGCATCTGGCCGGTCTCGTGCAGGCTGATCGTGAGGACCCGCGGGTCGTCGTAGAAGATCCGCTCCACCCCGTCGCCGTGGTGGACGTCGACGTCGACGTACGCGACCTTCTGGGCGCCGTTGTCGAGCAGCCAGCGGATCGCGACCGCGACGTCGTTGTAGACGCAGAACCCGCTCGCGTTGTCGGGCATCGCATGGTGCAGGCCACCGGAGACGTTGGCGGCGTGCAGCACCTCGCCGGTCCACACCTGGCGGGCCGCCTCGACGCTCGCCCCGACCACGTGTGCCGAGGCCTGGTGCATGCCCTCGAACGTCGGGTTGTCGGGGGTGCCGAGCCCGTGCCTCTCGTCGACCGCGTAGGGGTCGAGGCCGGCGCGACGCACCGCCGCCATGAACGCCTCGCCGTGCACGGTCGCGACGAGCTCGTCCGGCGCCACCGGTGCGGCCACCGTCGGCAGCCCCGCACCGCCGATGATGCCGAGCTCGTCGGCCAGACGCATGGTGAGGTCGACCCGAAGCGGGGACATCGGGTGGGTCGGGCCGAAGTCGTAGGAGGTGAGCGTCTTGTCGAAGACGACGCACGCGGGCCCAGGCATGTTCGGAGACTACCGGCCTTCCCCGCGGCCCTCGGCTGGGGCAGACTGAACTCGTGCGCATCTCGACCGGATTCTGGTGGCCCGCCGACTAGGCGGACCCTCCAGCGCGCACCAGCACTGACCACGGCCGCCCACGGGCGGCGGTCGTGCGTGCACCATCTGCGACGTCTCCTCCCGGGGTGGCTCCACCCGAAGGAGAGACCATGACCAGCACCATCACCCCGCCGGTCGGCACCGCCGGCGCGGCCACCCGGCAGCTCAGCCTGCTCACGCCCAGCGGCCACCCGACCCTGGGCAACTACCTCGGCGCGCTGCGCGGCATGGCCTCAGCGCAGGACGGCGCCACCTGCTACTTCGGGGTCTCGGACCTGCACGCCATGACCACCCCGCACGAGCCGAGCACCCTGCGGCGCACCACGCGGGAGACGCAGACCCTGATGCTGGCCTGCGGCCTCGACCCGGACCGCTCCACGCTGTTCCTGCAGAGCCGGGTACCGACCCACACCACGCTGGCCTACCTGCTGGAGTGCACCGCCTTCGTCGGCGAGCTGGGCCGGATGATCCAGTACAAGGAGAAGCGCCGGGCGGGCTCCGCGGGCTCCACCCGCGTTTCGCTGTTCACCTATCCGGTGCTGATGGCCGCGGACATCCTGCTCTACCGAACCGCGCTGGTGCCGGTCGGCGACGACCAGCGCCAGCACCTCGAGCTGGCGCGCGACCTGGCCCAGCGGTTCAACCGCAGCTACGGCCCGGTGTTCGTCGTGCCCGAGGTGGTCCGCCCGGCCGCCGGAGCCCGGGTGATGGACCTGGCCGAGCCGACCCGGAAGATGAGCAAGTCCGCTGCCTCCGACGCCGGTGTGGTGCGCCTGCTCGACGGGCCCGACGTGGTGCGTCGCAAGGTGTCCCGAGCGGTGACCGACTCCGACACCGGCCGTGATGCGGTGCGCGCGGACCGGTCCGCCAAGCCCGGCGTGACGAACCTGCTGGAGATCGCGGTCGCCTGCACGGGCCTCGAGCTCGCCCAGGTCGCCGAGGCCGCCCCGACGTACGGTGCCCTGAAAAGACTGGTCACCGACGCGGTCGTCGCGGAGCTCACTCCGGTCCAGCAGCGCTACGCCGAGCTCGCCGCCGATCCCGGGCACGTGGACGCGGTCTTCGCGGCCGGGGCCCAGCGGTGCCTGGAGCAGACGATCCCCGTGCTGGAGTCGGCCCGGGCGGCGATGGGCCTGGCGTGACCCGTCAGGTCTGGTCCTCGGCGAGCGCGCGGGAACGGTCCCGGGCTGCCTCGAGCGCGGTCAGGAACGCGGCGCGGACCTTGTGGTCCTCCAGCTCGCGGATCGCCGCCGCGGTCGTGCCTCCGGGCGAGGTGACCCGCTCCCGCAGCACCACCGGGTGCTCGCCGGTCTCGCGGAGCAGCTTGGCCGACCCGACGACGGTCTGCACCACCAGCTCGGAGGCGGTGGCGCGCGGCAGGCCGAGGTGCACACCGGCCTCGATCATCGACTCGACGACGAAGAACAGGTACGCCGGGCCGGAGCCGCTGATCGCGGTCACGGCGTCCTGCTGCTTCTCGGGGACCCGCAGCACCCGGCCGGTCGAGGCCATCAGCTCCTCGGCCTCGAGCAGGTGCTTCTCGTCGCAGTGCGAGCCGCGCGAGATCGCCGCCATCCCCTCGTCGACCAGCGCTGGCGTGTTGGGCATGACCCGGACGACGGCGACGCCGTCCGGCAGCCGGGACTCGATGAACGCGGTGGTGATGCCGGCGGCGAGGGAGACGACGAGCTGCCCCGGCCGGACGACCCCGGCGATCTCGGCGAGCAGGTCGCTCATGTCCTGCGGCTTGACGACGAGGGCGAGGGTGTCGGCCTTCTGCGCAGCCTCCACGTTGCCGACCACGCTGACGCCGTACCGCTCGGAGAGTTCGGCGGCACGCTCGCGCCGCTTCTCACCGACCAGCAGGTCATCGACCCGCCGGCCTGCCCGGATCAGGCCGGAGAGCAGGGTCTCCCCCATCACGCCGGCGCCGATGATCGCCACTTGTGTCATCGCGATGCCTCGCTTCAGCTCTTGGAGACCAGGGAACGCAGGAAGAACGTCAGGTTGCTCGGTCGCTCGGCCAGCCGGCGCATCAGGTAGCCGTACCACTCCTGGCCGTAGGGCAGGTAGACGCGGACCTTCTCGCCGGCCTCGGCGAGCCGGCGCTGCTCGTCGGGGCGGATCCCGAAGAGCATCTGGTACTCGTAGGTGCCCTGCGCGCGGCCGTAGCGGGTGGCGAGCGCGCCGGCGATGTCGACCATGCGCGGGTCGTGCGAGGCGACCATCGGGTAGCCCTGGCCGGCCATCAGCACCTTGAGGCAGCGCACGTAGGCCTTGTCGACCTCGTGCTTGTCCTGGAGGGCCACCGACTCGGGCTCGTTGTAGGCGCCCTTGCACAGCCGGACCCGCGAGCCCTCGTAGGCAAGGTCGCGGCAGTCGGCCTCGGTGCGGCGCAGGTAGGACTGCAGGACCGCGCCGGTCTCCGGGAAGTCCTTGCGCAGCTCGCGCAGGATCCCGAGCGTGGAGTCGGTGGTGGTGTGGTCCTCCATGTCGAGGGTGACCGTCGTACCGGCGTTGCGGGCCGCCTGGCAGATCGTGCGCGCGCCCTCCAGCGCGATCTTCTCGCCCTGGTCGGGCAGCGCCTGGCCGATCGCGGACAGCTTCACCGAGACCTCGGCGTTGCGCGAGAGCCCGTGCTCCACGAGGGACTTGAGCACGTCGACGTACGCCGCCACGGTCTGGTCGGCCTGCTCCCGGTCGAGGGTGTCCTCGCCGAGGAAGTCGAGCGTCGCGTGCAGGCCCGCCTCGATCAGCCCCCGGGTCGCCTCGACGGCGCTGTCGGTGCTCTCGCCGGGGACGTAGCGCGAGACGATGCCGCTCGACACCGGCATCGCGGTGACGAAGCTCTTGACCTTGTCGCTGCGCGCGAGCATCAGCAGCGGCTGCCGTAACACCAGGCTCCTCCTGAGGGCGTTCCGTCCGGTGGCCTCGTTGCCGCGGACGGGGCCAAGGCTACGCCGTGCGGCGGCGCAGGGTTGCCGCACCGAGGGCGAGCGCGCCCACGGCGAACAGCACCACGATGCCGATGTCGCCCCATACCCCGGCGTCCACGTTGCCGAAGGCCGATCCGGTCGCGCCGGCCACGCTGCTCATCGCGTCGACGGCGTAGGACAGCGGTAGCACGTCCGAGACCGCCGAGAGCACGCCGGGCATCTGGTCGCGCGGCACGAACAGCCCGCACAGCAGGATCTGCGGGATCACGATCGCGGGCATGAACTGCACCGCCTGGAACTCCGTGCGCGCGAACGCGGACACGAACAGCCCCAGGGCGCTGCCGAGCACCGCGTCGGCAACCGCGACGACGACGAGGATCCAGACCGAGCCGGCGACGTCGAGGCCGAGCGCCCACACGCACAGCAGCACCGCCAGCGTGGACTGGACCGCAGCCACCAGGCCGAACGCGAGCGCGTAGCCGCCCAGGAAGTCGAGCTTGCCCGTAGGCATCGCGAGCAGCCGCTCGAGCGTGCCGGAGGAGCGCTCACGCAACGTGGTCACGGACGTGACCAGGAACATCACGATGAAGGGGATCAGCGCCAGCAGCGGCGGGCCGAGCTTGTCGAAGCCGGCGGCACCGGCGGGCACCGCGTCGAACATCCACCAGAGCAGCGCGAGGATGACGCAGGGCAGCACGAGCAGCATCGCCGCCGTCCGGTGGTCGCGGCGCAGCTGGCGCAGCACCCGCGTGGTGACGGCGAGCAGGATGCGCGGGGTGATCACGAGCGATCGGCCCCCTCGACGAGGGAGAGGAAGGCGCTCTCGATGTCGTCGCAGCCGGTCGCCCGCAGCAGCGCGGCCGGGGTCTCGTCGGCGAGCAGCCGGCCCTCGCGCATCAGCAGCAGCCGGTCACAGCGCTCGGCCTCGTCCATGACGTGGCTCGAGACGAGCACGGCGGCTCCGGCGTCGGCGAGGTCGTGGAACATCGCCCACAGGTCGCGCCTGAGCACCGGGTCGAGCCCGACGGTCGGCTCGTCGAGCACGAGCAGCTCGGGCCGCCCGAGCAGGGCGACGGCGAGCGAGGTCCGGGACCACTGCCCGCCGGACAGGTTGGCCACCACGTCGTGGCGCTGGTCCCCGAGGGCCACGGCGTCGATGCACCGGCCGACCTCGGCGTCGTCGGCACCGAGCACCTGCGCGAAGAAGCGGAGGTTCTCGGTCACCGTCAGGTCGTCGTACACGCTGGGCGCCTGCGTCACGTAGCCGATCCGGTGCCGCAGGTCCTTGTGCCCCGCGGGCAGGCCGAGCACGGTCACGGTGCCGCTCTCGATGATCTGCACCCCGACGAGCGAGCGCATCAGCGTGCTCTTCCCACAGCCGGACGGGCCGAGCAGCCCGGTGACCTCGCCGGGCCGGGTGCTGAAGCCGACGCCGGCGAGCGCGCGGTTGCGGCCGCGGGTGACGTGGAGGTCGCGTACCTCGACGACGGCGTTGTCCACCATGAGTCGAACTATCGCCCACTCACTGCGGTTCCGCAGCCCGTTCAGTGCGCAATCCCCGTCCGTTCAGTGCGCAATCTCCGTCCGGTGAGTGCGCACCTGTCGCCCGTTCGGTGCGCACGGTCTGTCGCCAGGGCGCTCGGGAGCCGCGGGCGCCAGTGCCCCGGCCGACGAAGAGTGACGGCTGAACGGGCGAAAGCTGGCGACTCAACGGGGGTGGGCGCTCACTGCGGTTCCGCTGCCCGTTCGAAGTTCAGCTTCGTGAACGCGAGCGACTCCATCAGGTCGAGCTCGCGCGCCTCGCGGTCGCCGGCCTTGCGGGTGTTGATCTCCACCACGATGTGTCCGTCGAAGGACCGTTCCGCGAGGTGCTCGAGCAGCTCGGCCACCGGCTGGTTCCCCCTCCCGGGGACGAGGTGCTCGTCCTTGGCCGACCCGGTGCCGTCGGTGAGGTGGATGTGTCGCAGCCGGTCCCCGAGCCGCCGGGCCATCGCGACCGGGTCCGAGTGGGAGGTCGCCGAGTGCGACAGGTCGATGGTGGTGTTCGCATAGTCCTGCGCCGAGGGGTCCCAACCGGGGACGTAGACCTCCATCTGCCGGCGAGACGCCCGCCACGGGTACATGTTCTCCACGGCGAACGCGATCCCGGTGCGCTCCTCGAGCTCGGCGATGCCCTCGACGAACCCGCGGGCGTAGTCGCGCTGCCAGCGAAACGGCGGGTGCACGACCACCACGTCGGCACCGACCGCCCGGGCCATCTCGGCGCTTCGGGTCAGCTTCCCCCACGGCTCGGTGCCCCACACCCGCTGGGTGATCAGCAGGCACGGCGCGTGCACGGCGCAGACCGGGATCTGGTGGTAGTCGGCGAGGTGGCGTACGGCGTCCACCTCCTGGCTGATCGGGTCGATACCGACCATCACCTCGACCGCGTCGTACCCCAGGCGTGCGGCGAGCTCGAAGGCCGTTGCCGTGGTCTCGGGGTAGACCGAGGCGGTGGACAGACCGATCACGGCTACGACACTACCCAGCGTGCGCCGGCCGGCCCCGGACGACGCCGATGCGGTCGAGCCGCTCGAGGATGATCCCCTCGCGCAGCGCCCACGGGCAGATCTCCAGCTCCGCGAGGTCGAAGATGTCCATCACCGCGTCGGCCACGAGGGCTCCGGCGACGACCTGGTGCGCCCTGCTCGAGGAGACCCCGGGCAGGCCGGCGAGCTCGTCGGGGCTCATCGACATCAGCCGGGGCACCTTGTCGGCGAGCTCACGCGCCGGCAGCACCCGGCGGACCAGCGGCCCGTCCCCGGAGGGTGGGGCTCCGCAGATCCGGGCCAGCGACCGGAAGGTCTTGGAGGTCGCGACGGCGTGGTCGGGCCGCCCGCCACGCAGGACCGAACCGGCGTCGCGGGCGATGTCGGAGCGGATCCGCAGCCGCAGCTTGCGCACCGCCTCCTGGTCCCCACCCTGGTCGCCGAGCTCGCGGGTCAGGCGTCCGGCACCGAGCGGCAGCGACGTGGCCACATCGGGCGCCTCGTCGGAACCCACCGCCATCTCGAGCGAGCCGCCGCCGATGTCGAACACCGCGAGCCGGCCCGACGACCAGCCGAACCACCGGCGCACCGCCAGGAACGTCAGCCGGGCCTCGTCCTCGCCGGGCAGCACCTCGATCGCCACGCCGGTCTCGCTCGCGACGTGCCCGAGCACCGCCTCACCGTTGCTGGCGTCGCGGACCGCCGAGGTGGCGAAGCCGAGGATCTCCTGGCAGCCCTTGTCGCCGGCGACGAGAAGCGCGTCCCCGACGAAGCGGGTCAGCGCCTCGATCCCCTTGTCGGTCACCGCCCCGTCGGCGTCGAGGTGCTCGGCGAGCCGCAGCGGCTCCTTGTGGGAGTACGCGGGCAGCGGTGCGGCGCCGCCGTGCGCGTCCACCACGAGCAGGTGCCCGGTGTTCGAGCCGATGTCCAGCACGCCCAGCCTCATGGCACCCGAGGCTATCCTTCCGGCGACGTGCGCGTCGGAGGTGATCGCCCTCAGCCGCTGCCTCGGCGCCACGTAGGGTGGGCGCGTGCCCGAAGTCGACCTCGTCTTTCCCCGTGCCTGGGTGGAGTTCCCGGACCCCGCCGACGAGTCCCAGGTGTTCCGCTGCGACCTGACCTGGCTCACCTCACGGTGGACCTGCATCTTCGGCCAGGGCTGCTGCGGCATCTACGCCGACCGCCCCGACGACGGCTGCTGCACGCTGGGCGCGCACTTCTCCGACAAGGACGACGAGAAGCGCGTGAAGCGGTTCGTCAAGGAGCTCGACCCCGAGCACTGGCAGTTCCACGCCGAGGGGCAGGGCAAGAACTGGGTCGAGACCGACGACGAGGGGGACCGCAAGACCGCCGTGCACGAGGGCGCCTGCATCTTCCTCAACCGGCCCGGGTTCCCCGGCGGCGAGGGCTGCGCCCTGCACGGGCTCGCACTGCGCACAGGTCGGCACTTCGTCGAGACCAAGCCGGACGTCTGCTGGCAGCTGCCGCTACGCCGGTCGTTCCGCGACGTCGAGCTCCCGGACGGCACCGAGTACACCGAGGTGTCGATCGGCGAGTACGACCGCCGCGGCTGGGGCTCGGGCGGTCACGACCTCGACTGGTACTGCTCGGGCAACACCGAGGCGCACGTCTCGCCCGAGCCGGTCTACGTCTCCAGCGAGCGCGAGCTGGTGGAGATGATGGGCCAGGAGGGGTACGACGCCCTCGTCGAGCACTGCGAGGCCCACCTGGCCTCCCGTTCGCAGCTCGCCCTGCACCCCGCCGACCCGCGCTGAGTCACTTCTCCTTGAACTTCGCGGCGAGGTTCTCCGGCATCGGCTCGTAGCGCACGAACTTCCGGTCGAACGACGCGGAGCCGTGCGAGGACGCGCGCAGGTCGATCGAGTAGCGGGTGATCTCGATCTGCGGGACCTCGGCGCGGACCAGCGTGCGGTCCTCGCCCACGGGTTCACTGCCGAGCACCCGGCCACGGCGCCCGGACAGGTCGCTCATCACCGTGCCGACCAGGTCGTCGGACACCAGCACCGCGATCTCGTCGACCGGCTCGAGCAGGCACGTCTTGGCGGCGGACGCCGCCTCGCGCAGCGCAAGGGCGCCCGCGGTCTGGAACGCCATGTCCGAGCTGTCCACGCTGTGCGCCTTCCCGTCGGTGAGCGTGACGCGCAGGTCGACCGCGGGGTAGCCCGCGAGGAGCCCCTTCTCCATCTGCGAGCGGACCCCCTTCTCCACCGAGGGGATGAACTGGCGCGGCACCGAACCACCCACGACCTTGTCGACGAACTCGAAGCCGGACCCCTGCGGAAGAGGCTCGACGGTGATGTCGCAGACGGCGTACTGCCCGTGGCCGCCGGACTGCTTGACGTGGCGTCCGTGACCCTCGCCCTTGGTCACGAACGTCTCGCGCAGCGGCACCCGCAGCTCGATCTGGTCGACCGCGGCGCCGTGCCGGTTCTCGAGCCGGTCGAGCACGACGTCGGCGTGCGCCTCGCCCATGCACCACAGCACGATCTGGTGGGTCTCCGCGTTGTGCTCGATCCGCAGCGTCGGGTCCTCCGCGGCCAGCCGTTGCAGGCCGGTGCCGAGCTTGTCCTCGTCGGCCTTCGCGCGGGCCTGGATCGCCAGCGGCAGCAGCGGCTCCGGCATCGTCCAGGGCTTGAGCACCAGCGGACTGTCCTTGTCGGACAGGGTGTCGCCGGTCTCCGCGCGGCTGAGCCGGCCCACCGCGCAGATGTCTCCGGCGACGACCCGATCTGCCGGCCGGAGGTTCTTGCCCAGCGGGGTGGACAACGCGCCGATCCGCTCGTCCTCGTCGTGGTCCTCGGGCACGTCGGCGTGGCCGGCCTGCTCCTCGGCGTCGCCGAAGAACGACGAGAAGTGACCCGAGACGTGCACGGTGGCGTCGGGGAGGATCGTCCCCGAGAACACCCGGACCAGGCTGACCCGGCCGACGTACGCGTCGGAGGTGGTCTTCACGACCTCCGCGACCAGCGGCCCCTCCGGGTCGCAGCTCAGCTGCGGGCCGGGCTTGCCCTCCGAGGTGAACACCTCGGGCATCGGGTGCTCGGCCGGCGAGGGGAATCCCGCCACGATCAGGTCGAGCAGCTCGGTGGCGCCGACCGCGCTGGAGGAGTCCACCGGGAGCACCGGGTGGAACGAACCGCGTGCCACGGCCCGCTCGAGGTCGGTGACCAGCAGGTCGCGGTCCACCTCCTCGCCGCCGAGGAAGCGCTCCATCAGGGTCTCGTCCTCGGACTCCTCGATGACCGCCTCGATCAGCGCACCGCGCTGGTCGTCGTGGGCGTGGTCGTCCGTCAGCAGCCCGACGAGCCGGTCGCCCTCCCGCAGGTAGACCGGGACCACCTTGTCGCCGAAGGCGGACTGCGCCTGCGCGACGACACCGTCGTAGTCGGCGCGGGCGTGGTCGAGCTTGGTGACCACGACGACCCGAGGCATGCCGACCTCGGCGCACTCGCGCCACAGCGTGCGGGTCGGCTCGTCGACCCCCTCGTTGGCGGCGAGCACGAACAACGCGCAGTCCGCCGCGCGCAGTCCGGCGCGCAGCTCGCCCACGAAGTCGGCGTAACCCGGCGTGTCCAGCAGGTTGACCTTCACACCGCCGTGCACCAGCGGGGCCAGCGACAGTCCGATCGAACGCTGCTGCCGGTGCTCGGCGTCGTCGAAGTCCGAGACCGTGGTGCCGTCGACCGTCGACCCGGCCCTGTTCAGCACACCGGCCGAGACGAGGAGCGTCTCGACCAGTGTCGTCTTGCCTGAGCCCGCGGGGCCCACCAGGGCCACGTTGCGGATCGCATCAGCCCGATCCGCGACCGGGCCACCGTCCTTGCCTGCTTGAGCTGCCGCCTGCTTCCCTGACACGTGGACGCGCCTCCTCGACACCGTTGCCCGGACCGGGCCCTGGATGCCCACCTTTCACCGGGGCGGTGGATCGCACAAGGGGTCTTCCGACCCCGATGTCGGGCGCCGTCCGGACTCCGGTGACAATGCTTCGTATGCGCTTGGACCATCTCTCTTACGCCGCCGGACCGGACGGGCTCGACAGCACCGCCGCGCGTCTAGGCGAGCTGCTCGGCGAGGAGTTCCGCGACGGGGGCATTCATCCGCGCTTCGGCACCGTCAACCGGGTGCTGCCGTTGAGCCAGGGCACCTACCTCGAGGTGGTCGGCGTGCTCGACCACCCGGCCTCGGACAAGGCGCCGTTCGGACAGGCCGTCCGGGCACGTTCCGAGGCCGGCGGCGGCTGGCTCGGCTGGGTCGTCTCCGTCCCGGACATCTCCGCCGTGGAGCGACGCCTCGGCCGGGAGTCCGTCGACGGCAACCGGCACCGCCCCGACGGCGTCGAGCTGCGCTGGAAGCAGATCGGCGTCAAGGGCCTGCAGTCCGACCCCCAGCTCCCGTTCTTCGTGCAGTGGGAGTCCCCCGCGGACCTGCATCCCTCGGCAGGCGCGAGCGAGCAGATCCACCTCGAGTGCCTGGAGATCGCCGGCGACCCGAACCGGGTCAGCGAGTGGCTCGGCGACCACGTCTCGGAGCCGCTGGACGACGTCCGGGTCGAGTGGGTGGCCCCACACGGCACGCCGGGGATCGTCGCGGCCAAGTTCAAGACGGCGAACGGCGTCGTCCGGCTCTGACCCGGTGAGCCGGACCGTCGCGGGCGCGGTGCCGAGCCCCAACATCTGGCACCACCCCCAGACCTACGAGGTCGAGAACCGCGCGGTCGACCCCGACGGCCTCATCGAGTCCGCCATGTCGTCGGTGTGCTCCTGGGACGGCCGCGACGTCCTCGACATCGGCTGCGGCACCGGCTTCCACCTGCCCCGCTGGGCGGCGACGGCGCGCCACGTCACGGGCGTCGAGCCGCACCACGACCTCGCGGCCGTGGCGGCCCGGCGCACGAGGCGGCTGGACAACGTCACCGTCCGCACCGGCGCCGCCCAGGACCTCCCGCTGCCCGACGCCTCCGTGGACGTGGCGCACGCCCGATGGGCCTACTTCCTCGGCCCCGGCTGCGAGCCCGGGCTGGCCGAGCTCGACCGGGTCGTTCGCCGCGGCGGCACCGCCTTCGTGATCGACAACGACGCCACCCGCAGCACGTTCGGGGCCTGGTTCCGGCGTGGCTACCCCGGCGTCGACCCGGTGGCGGTGGAGCGGTTCTGGTCGCGGCACGGGTGGACGCGCACTCCGCTCGACATCCGGTGGTCGTTCACGTCGCGGGCCGACCTGGTGGCCGTCGTACGCATCGAGCTGCCCGCCGACGTCGCCGAAGCGGCCCTGGCCGGGCACGACGGGCTCGAGGTCGACTACGCGGTGAACCTCTGGTGGCGCCACCACTGAGCTCGTGCAACCGGATCGAGCGGCGGCGCGTCCTAGAGGCATGAAGCTGCCCGCGCTGCTCGCGCTCCCGCTGGTCCTCTCGCTGTCCGGCTGCATGATCACCAGTCGCACCGAGACAGGCGGCGGCGCCGAGATGTCCGGGTCCTGCGCCGACGTGGCGACCTTCGCGGGCCACCGGTACCACGGGTATGGCGAGCTGCAGCGCCGGCCGGCCACCGCGGGGGACGCCGGCAGCGCGACCCGGCTCGGCTGCGACGACGGCGGCGGCGCTGCCGAGGACGGAACCATGGCGGTGACCGAGCTGCGCGACCTAGCTCTGGACCGGGCCTTCCTCGGCCACGGTCAGCTCTACGTGCGTGACGACCTGCCGTTCCCCGCGGCGGCGCGGGCCTGGTTCGAGCCGACCCGCTGCGAGACGCCGCAGCCGTTCACGCTCACCGGGATGTGGCTCGGCGTCGAGGCCCACCGCAAGGTCCGCTTCGACGGCGACCTCCGGCCGCCGTACCGGCTCTCCGCGTGGGTGACCACCGGCCCGCAGGCGTACGTCGACACGCGGGTGCGGGTCCGCGCCGACCGGCACACCCACCCCGCGCTCGGCCCCGCCGACGTCAAGCGGTCGCTGTGGAAGGGCGGCGAGATCACCGCGCAGGTGCACTGCGACGGCGGCCACTTCGTCGCCGATGCGTTGAGCACCTCCTGAGGGCGCCGCCGGGTGCTGCAACGGGCGGATCGCCGGCACGACGTGGGGAGCCATCCCGCGGGCCGGCTCAGGCCGGCTGCAGGGCGCGAGTCGCCGCGGCGAGGCCGCGCACGGTGTCCCAGTCGCGGGCGGCGAGCGCCGACGAGGGAGTCAGCCACGAGCCGCCGACACATCCGACGTTGGACGTCGCGAGGTAGCTGGGGGCGCTGGCCGCGCTGATGCCGCCGGTGGGACAGAACCGCGCCTGCGGCACCGGGGACGCCAGCGCCCTCAGGAAGCCGACCCCGCCCGAAGGCTCCGCGGGGAAGAACTTCATCTCGGTGAGCCCGCGCTCGAGCAGCGCCAGCACCTCCGACACCGTGGCGACGCCGGGCAGGTGCGGCAGGCCGGTGTCGGCCATCTCGTCGAGCAGCCGCGGCGTGCAGCCGGGCGACACCAGGAACCGGGCGCCCGCGTCGGCGGCCTGCTTGGCCTGCCCCGGTGCCACGATCGTGCCGGCGCCGACGAGCACCTCGGGAACCTCGTCGGCGATCCGGCGGACGGCCTCGAGCGCGCCGGAGGTGCGCAGGGTCAGCTCGATCACGGGTACGCCGCCGTCGGCGAGCGCACGCGCCAGTGGTACGGCGGCGTCGACGTCGTCGAGCACGACCACCGGGATCACCGGGACGAGGTCGGTCAGGGTCGATGTCATCAGGCGCTCCGCTCGTCGTCGACGTCGTTCTCGTGGCTGTCGCGGTGGAACACGCTCGCGCCCCGGTCCGCCGGCCCGACGGCGGCGCGGAAGCTCGAGAACAGGTCGCGTCCCGTGCCCACCCAGGCGCGGTCGTCGGGGGCGCTGCCGGTGGCCTCGCGCCGGTCGAGCT
Organism: uncultured Actinomycetota bacterium; assembly: GCA_963801125.1. Lineage (GTDB taxonomy): Bacteria > Actinomycetota > Actinomycetes > Propionibacteriales > Nocardioidaceae > Nocardioides_B. The sequence goes on along the minus strand of CAWDDL010000022.1, from coordinate 158,321 downwards.
CCTCGTCGCCGACGTGCAGCTCGAGCACGCCGCTCGCAGCGTCGAGGGTGACCAGGTCACCCTCGCGGACCTTGGCGAGCGGGCCGCCGACGACGGCCTCGGGGGTGAGATGGATCGCCGCCGGGACCTTGCCCGAGGCGCCGGACATCCGCCCGTCGGTGACGAGCGCGACGCGGTGCCCGCGGTCCTGCAGGACGCCGAGTGCGGGGGTCAGCTTGTGCAGCTCGGGCATCCCGTTGGCCGCCGGACCCTGGTAGCGCAGCACCGCGACGAGGTCGCCGTCGAGGTCGCCGGCCGCGAACGCCGCGAGGAAGTCCGCCTGGTCGTCGAACACCCGAGCCGGCGCGGTGACGATCCGGTGCTCGGGCTTGACCGCGGACACCTTGACCACGCTGCGCCCGAGGTTGCCCTCGAGCATCCGCAGACCGCCGTCCTTGGCGAACGGGTCGTCCGCCCCGCGGAGCACCTCGTGGTCGAGACTGGCCTTGGGGCCCTCCTCCCAGGTGACGGTGTCGCCGTCGAGACGGGCCTCCGAGGTGTAGCGCCACAACCCGCGGCCGGCCACGGTCTGCACGTCGTCGTGGAGCAGCCCGGCCTTGAGCAGCGAGTGCACGGCGAAGCCGAGGCCGCCTGCGGCGTGGAAGTGGTTCACGTCCGCGGTGCCGTTGGGGTAGATCCGGGCGAGCAGCGGCACCGCCGCCGACAGGTCGGACAGGTCGTCCCAGGTCAGCGTGATGCCGGCGGCGCGGGCGATCGCGACCAGGTGCAGCGTGTGGTTGGTGGACCCGCCGGTCGACAGCAGCGCGACGACTCCGTTGACCACGGCCTTCTCGTCCACGACGCGGCCGACGGGGGTGAGCTCGCCGCCGAGCGCGGTGAGCTCGACGACACGACGACCGGCCGCGGCGGTGAGGGCGTCGCGCAGCGGCGTGCCGGGGTTCACGAAGCTGGCGCCCGGCAGGTGCAGCCCCATGACCTCCATCAGCAGCTGGTTGGAGTTCGCGGTGCCGAAGAAGGTGCAGGTGCCCTCGGAGTGGTACGACGCCGACTCGGCTGCGAGCAGCTCGTCGCGGCCCACCTTCCCCTCGGCGTGCAGCTGCCGGACCCGCGCCTTCTCGCCGTTCGGCAGGCCCGAGGCCATCGGTCCGGCGGGCACGAAGACCGTCGGAAGGTGGCCGAACGACAGCGCGCCGATCAGCAGGCCCGGCACGATCTTGTCGCAGACGCCGAGCATCAACGCGCCGTCGAACATGTCGTGCGACAGCGCGATCGCGGTCGACATCGCGATCACGTCCCGGCTGAACAGCGACAGCTCCATGCCGTCGCGGCCCTGGGTGATGCCGTCGCACATGGCGGGCACACCGCCGGCGAACTGGGCGATGCCCCCGGCCCGCAGGACGGCCTTCTTCAGCATCGGCGGGAAGGTCTCGAACGGCTTGTGCGCGGAGAGCATGTCGTTGTAGGCCGACACGATCGCGATGTTCGGCTTGGTCGTCCCGCGCAGCGACTCCTTGTCGCGGGAGGGCGCCGCGGCGAAGCCGTGCGCGAGGTTGGCGCAGGCCAGCCGGGTGCGGGCGGGGCCCCGGTCGGCGGCCTCGTCGATCCGCGCGAGGTAGGAGAGCCGTTCGGGACGGCTGCGCTCGACGATGCGGTCGGTCACCTCGGCGACCACGGGATGGACGGTGCGGTGTGTCATGGGTTGCTGCTCTCGTGCCAGGCGCGTCCGTCGCGCTCGATCAACGTGGTCGCGGCGCTGGGACCACTCGTACCTGCCGGGTAGGGCCGCGGGCCGTGCTCGGCGTGGGCGAAGGCGTCGAGGATCGGCTCGACCCAGGTCCACGCCGCCTCGACCTCGTCGCGGCGCATGAACAGCGTCGGGTTGCCGCGCACCACGTCCATGAGCAACCGCTCGTAGGCGTCGGGTGAGCGGCGCCGGAACGTCTGCTCGTAGTTGAGGTTCAACGAGACCGGACGCAGCCGGATGCCTCCGGGACCGGGCTCCTTGGCGGTCATGTGCAGGTGCATGCCCTCGTCGGGCTGCAGCCGGATCACCAGCCGGTTCGGCTCGCTGGTGCCCTCGCTGTGCGGGAACATCGCGTGCGGCACCGGCTTGAACGAGACCACGATCTCCGAGCACCGGCGGTCCATGCGCTTGCCGGTGCGCAGGTAGAAGGGCACGCCCGCCCAGCGCCAGTTCTGCACCTCGGCCTTGATCGCGACGAAGGTCTCGGTGCGGCTGGGCCGCTCGAGCTCGTCGCGGTACGACGGCGCCGCCATCCCGTCGACGAGTCCGGGGCCGTACTGCCCGGCGACCGTCAGCCGACCGACGTCCTCGCGGCTCAGCGGCCGCAGCGCCTGCAGCACCTTGAGCTTCTCGTCGCGGACCGTCTCGCGGTCGACGTACGTCGGCGGCTCCATCGCCACCAGGCAGAGCAGCTGGAGAAGGTGGTTCTGGACCATGTCGCGCAGCGCGCCCGAGTGGTCGTAGTAGTCGCCGCGGCCACCGACTCCCAGCGACTCGGCGACGGTGATCTGCACGTGGTCGATCGAGTTGGCGTTCCACAGCGGCTCGAGGAAGGTGTTCGCGAACCGGGTGACCAGCAGGTTCTGGACGCTCTCCTTGCCCAGGTAGTGGTCGATCCGGAAGATCTGGTACTCGTCGAACACCGCCCCGACCGCGTCGTTGATCGCGCGGGCGGAGGCGAGGTCGTGCCCGATCGGCTTCTCCAGCACGACGCGCGAGTGCTCGGTGACCAGACCGTGCCCGGCCAGGCGGTGGCTGATCGGCCCGAACAGCTTCGGGGCGCAGGCGAGGTAGAACACCCGGACCCGGTCGGGCCCGGCCATCCGCTCCACGAGCGCCGGCCAGGCGGCGTCGTCCTCGATGTCGAGGCTGACGTGGCTCAGCCGCGCCAGGAAGCGGTCCAGCGTGGCCTGGTCGAGCTCCGCGGCGGGGACGAACCGGGCCAGCTCGCCGTGCACCTTGTCCCGGTAGCCGGCGTCGTCGAGCCCCGCCCGGGACACCGCGAGCACGCGCGTCTCCGGTGGCACCTGCCCGTCGCGGTCGCGCAGGAACAGGGCGGGGAGGAGCTTGCGCACGGCGAGGTCGCCGGTGCCGCCGAAGACCACGAAGTCACAGGGTTCCAGCGGCGGCGCTGCGGTGGGGGTGGGTGGGAAGGGCGCCATCAGGGTGCTCCAGACGGGGGCGGAGGGCACGTCGGGGTGAAACCCTAGGGTGACTTATGCATCTCTGCAAGACATACTTAGGTATTGATCGTACCAAAGTAGTGCTCCGGGGTCTCCCGGTGCGCCGGGAAGGGGGTTGCTTCAATGAGTTCCGTGCCGACCACGTACGAGCCCGCGACCCCTGCCGCCCCGGCGACCGCCGGGCAGATGCTCGCGCTGGTGCGCGCCGGTCGCGCCACCACACGCACCGAGCTCGGCCGGATGACCGGCCTGTCCCGCACCGCGGTGGCCGCGCGGGTCGGGCCGCTGCTCACCTCCGGGCTGCTCGTCGAGGCGGAGGAGGGCCCCTCGAGCGGCGGTCGACCCCCCGTGCGGCTGCGCTTCAACCGCAACGCCGGCGTGGTCCTCGCGGTCGCGGTCGGGCGGAGCCGGACCCAGCTCGCGGTCTGCGACCTGGAGGGCGAGGCACTGACCACCGCGGAGTTCGACCAGGAGACCGGCGTCGGGCCCGGCGAGCTGATGCCGCGGGTGGTGCAGGCGCTGGCCGGGCTGCTCGACGAGGCGGAGCGCGAGGTGGCCGAGGTCCGCGCCGTGGGGATGAGCATCCCCGGGACGGTGGACGTGGCGCACGGCCGGAGCCTGCAGTCGCCGGTGATGGCCGGGTGGGACGGGGTGCCGCTGGCGCCGTACCTCCACACGCTGGCCGAGGTGCCGGTTCACGTCGACAACGACGTCAACGTGATGGCGCTCTCCGAGCGACGCGGCCACCTCCAGGAGTTCGACGACCTGCTGCTGGTCAAGGCCTCCACCGGCCTGGGCGCCGGCATCGTCGCGGGCGGGCGGCTGCTGCGCGGCGCACTGGGCGCGGCCGGCGAGATCGGCCACTCCCGCACCACCGCCGCCGCGGGACTCTCGTGCCGGTGCGGGGAGACCGGCTGCCTCGAGGCCGTGGCCGGCGGCTGGGCGCTGGTGCGCGACCTGCAGGCGCAGGGACGCGAGGTCGAGCACGTCCGTGGCCTCGTCGAGCTCGTCCTCGCCGGCGACGCGGAGGCCCGCACCGTCGTGCGCGAAAGCGGCCGCCGGGTGGGCGAGGTGCTCGCCGCCGCCGTGAACCTGCTCAACCCCGAGGCGGTCGTGGTCGGCGGGGACATGGCGCAGGCGTACGACGTGTTCGTGGCCGGACTGCGCGAGAGCCTCTACGCCCAGGCGACCGCCCTCTCGACCAGCGAGCTGCAGATCGTGCCGGCCACCCACGGGCCGCGCGCCGGCGTCGTCGGCTGCGCCGCGCTCGCGCTCGAGCACGTGCTCGACGCGGCCGCTGTCGACCGCGCGCTCAGCGGCTGACCCGGGTCGGTCCGGCAGCCTGGCTCAGGAGCTGGCGCGCACCGAGAGCGTCGGGGTGAGCGTGCAACCGAGCTCGAGGACGGGCCGGTGGTGCAGCAGGTCGTCGAGGTAGCGCACGATCTCGACCGCGACCTCCTCCAGCGGCTGCCGCACCGAGGTGAGCGCGGGAGTGGTGACCTGGGCCGCGACCGAGTCGTCGAAGCCGACGACCGCGAGCTCACGACCCGCCTGCAGGCCGCGCTCGGCCAGTGCCCGCAGCACGCCCATCGCGACGGTGTCGCTGACGCAGGCGAAGGCGGTCGGGGCCGCCTCGGAGTCGAGCAGGGCGTGCGCGGCCCGACGGCCGAAGTCGAGGGTGTCGTCACCGCGGGCGCTGAGCCTGCTGGTGGCCAGGCCGCGCTCGTGCATCCGGTCCGCCCAGCCGCTGCGACGGTCCTCGCCGATGTAGGAGCCCTTCTGCCAGCCCACCCACGCGATCCGCCGGTGACCGCGCTCGACGAGGTGGTCGACCGCCAGCATGACGCCCGCCCGCCCGTCGACGTCGACCCACGGGTGCAGGGCGCCGGCCTGGCCCCAGGGGCGACCGAACGCGACGAACGGCACGCCCTTTCGCTGCAGCCACGACGCCTGCGGGTTGCCCCGGTAGGTGTCGGTGACGATGAAGGCGTCGACGGCCGCCGACCTCAGCAGCTCGTCGTACCCGTCGACGCTGTCCACCGGGTTGGCGTCGTCCTCGCTCGCGTCGACGCCGGTGGCGCGGCCGGTGAACAGCAGCACGTGGTAGCCGGCGTCGCGGGTGCTCTCGACCAGCGAGTGCACGAACCGGTCCATCAGCGCGTTGGCGCTGTCCTCGACCGCCGGCTCGACACGCAGGCCGATCAGGTGCGAGCTGCGGGTCCGCAGGTTGCGCGCGGCACGGTTGGGCGAGTAACCGAGGCGCTCGATCGCCTCCTGGACTCGTTCGAGCGTCTCCGGGCGCAACAGCTCGGGGCTGTTGAGGGCGTTGGAGACGGTCTGCCGGGATACCCGGGCCTCGGCGGCGACGGTCGTGAGGGTGGGCACACTCTCGTGCGGTCGTGCCGTCATCGCCTCCCCCATCGTCAGCACTCGTGGCGGATGGAACGATCAAATGATAACCACGAGCGGCGCCGCCGCGCCTGCGCCGGACTGTCGGCGGGCTCCCCTAACGTCCCGGGCATGAGCACCCGACCGAAGCCGAAGGCCCGACCCAGCTACCGATGCGCCGAGTGCGGCTGGGAGACCGCGAAGTGGGTCGGACGCTGCGGGGAGTGCCAGGCCTGGGGCAGTGTCGCCGAGGCCGGAGCCCCGGTGGGTCGGACCGCCGCGGGACCGGTGTCCACCCCGGCGGTGCCGATCGCGACGGTGCCGGTGGAGGACTCCAGCGCACGCACCAGCGGGGTGCCCGAGCTCGACCGGGTCCTCGGCGGCGGGATGGTCCGCGGCGCGGCGGTCCTGCTCGCCGGCGAGCCCGGGGTCGGCAAGTCGACCCTGCTGCTCGAGGTAGCCGCCCAGACCGCTCGGTCGGGCCTGCGCACCCTCTACGTCACCGGTGAGGAGTCCGCGTCCCAGGTGCGGCTGCGGGCCGACCGGACCGGCGGCGTGCACGAGGAGCTCTACCTCGCCGCCGAGACCGACCTCGGCGCCGTGCTCAGCCACGTCCAGGCGGTCCGGCCCCAGCTGCTGGTCGTCGACTCGGTACAGACGATCGGCGCCGCCGACGTCGAGGGCGTCCCCGGCGGCGTCACCCAGGTCAAGGAGGTGGCGGCCGCGCTGGTCCGGGTCGCCAAGACCCAGAACATCGCCACGGTGATGGTCGGGCACGTCACCAAGGACGGCTCCATCGCCGGGCCGCGGGTGCTCGAGCACCTCGTGGACGTGGTGCTGCACTTCGAGGGCGAGCGCAGCTCGCGGTTGCGGATGGTGCGTGCGGTCAAGAACCGGTTCGGCCCCGTCGACGAGGTCGGCTGCTTCGACCTGTCCAGCGAGGGCATCGTGCCGGTCACCGACCCGACCGAGCTGTTCGTGGCCCGCCACCACGAGCCGGTCCCGGGCACCTGCATCTCGGTGTCGATGGAGGGCCGGCGTCCGATGCTGGCCGAGATCCAGGCGCTGGTCTCCTCGGGAACCTCGGAACGGCCGCGCCGCACGACCTCCGGCGTCGACAACGCCCGGACCTCGATGATCGTGGCGGTGCTGCAGCAGCGAGGCGGCGCGAAGGTCGACGGCCGTGACGTGTTCGTCTCCACCGTCGGCGGCGCCCGGGTGACCGAGCCCGCGGGCGACCTGGCGATCGCGCTGTCGGTGGCGTCCGCCTGGAAGCAGGTCGCCGTGCCCACCGACGTGGTGGCGATCGGCGAGATCGGGCTGGCCGGGGAGCTACGCCGGGTCCGCGACCTGCCCCGCCGGCTCGCCGAGGCTGCGCGGCTCGGGTTCTCCTTCGCGATCGTGCCCGCCGAGCACGCGTCCGGTCCGCGGGCGGCCCGCTCCATCGACGGGATGCAGGTGTTCGAGGCGACCGACCTGGTCAACGCGTTGCGGGTCCTCGACCTCGCCGGCCCGCCCAACCGGCACCGGGTCGCCGTACCCAACGACCCTTTCGAGCTGCGGTGAGCCCGACTGCGGACGCACCGGTCCGCGAGCCCCTAGACTGACGCCGCACCAGCAACAGGACGAGGGACGGCACCAGGTGGCACCGAACGAGCGCGCGGACGACACGCTGCGCCTGCGAGCGACCCTCGCGAGCATCGCCCCCGGCACCGCCCTTCGCGACGGTCTGGAGCGGATCCTGCGCGGCCGCACCGGCGGGCTGCTGGTGCTCGGCTCCGACCGGGTGGTCGAGTCGATCTCCACCGGCGGCTTCACCCTCGACGTCCCGTTCACCTCCACGGGACTGCGCGAGCTGGCCAAGATGGACGGCGCGATCATCCTCGACAAGGACGCGAGCCGGATCCTCAACGCCGCGGTGCACCTGATGCCGGACCCGTCGATCTACTCCGAGGAGACCGGCACCCGGCACCGCACCGCGGACCGCGTGGCCCGGCAGACCGGTTTCCCGGTGATCTCGGTGTCGCAGTCGATGCAGATCATCGCCGTGTACGTCGGCTCCACCCGCTACGTGCTGGAGGACTCCGGCCAGATCCTGTCGCGCGCCAACCAGGCGCTGGCCACGCTGGAGCGCTACAAGCTGCGCCTCGACGAGGTCTCGAGCACGTTGTCGGCGCTGGAGATCGAGGACCTGGTCACGGTCCGCGACGTGGCCGTGGTTGCCCAGCGGCTCGAGATGGTCACCCGGATCGCCCGAGAGATCGAGGACTACGTGCTCGACCTCGGCACCGACGGCCGGCTGCTCTCGCTGCAGCTCGACGAGCTGATCACCGGCGTGGACCTCGAGCGCGAGCTGGTGATCCGCGACTACCTCCCGCACAGCCGGCGCAAGCGCAGCGCCGAGGACGTGCTGAGCGAGATCGAGGGACTCAGCCCGGCCGACCTGGTCGACATCGCCGCGGTGGCCCGCGCCCTCGGGCTCGGCACCAGCGAGCACCTCGACGGCGCGGTCACCCCGCGCGGCTACCGGCTGCTGGCCAAGGTGCCCCGGCTGCCCGCCACGGTCGTCGAGCGCCTGGTCGAGCACTTCGGAAGCCTGCAGAAGCTGCTGTCGGCGAGCATCGACGACCTGCAGGCGGTGGACGGGGTCGGCGAGCTCCGCGCCCGCAGCGTCCGCGAGGGGCTGTCCCGGCTCGCCGAGTCCAGCATCCTCGAGCGCTACGTCTGACCGCCGGACGGTTCCACCCCCGCCGGTAGGCTCGAAGCACCATGGACGAGAACAAGGCGCGCCGCGTCGTCGACACCCTGCGTGACCGCGGCACCGATGCCCACCTGGCCCGCGTCGGCGTCTACCAGTTCGGGGTGAGCATCCGGCTGCCCGACGGCCGCGAGGCGACCTGGGACTCCGACGGCACCGCGGCGCTCGAGGCCCAGGTGATGCGCAACGGCGTGCTCGTCGGCTACGTCCCCTCCATCGAGGGGTCCGACAGCTTCACCGAGGAGCAGGTCGTCGACGCGATCGTGCGCACCGACTACGACAAGCCGATCGCGACCCAGCGCCGCACCGCGCCCCCTCCCTCGGCACCGCTGCCCCGCAAGGGCGGCGTGTTCCGGCGGTTCATGGACGGCTTCCGCTACCACTGAGCCCGTCCGCGTGAGCGGCGACCGCACGTCGGGCAGGATGGCGCCATGAGCCTCGACGTCGCGCGCATCCGCAAGGACTTCCCCGCCCTGGACGAGGGGGTCGCCTACTTCGACGGCCCCGGGGGCACCCAGGTCCCGCGCCAGGTGGCCGACGCGCTCGCCGCGGCGATGACCAGCGGCATCTCGAACCGCGGCACGGTCACCGCATCGGAGCGCCGCGCCGAGGACGTCGTGGTCGCCGCCCGCCGAGCCGTCGCCGACCTGCTCGGGTGCGATCCGGGTGGGGTGGTCTTCGCGCGGTCGATGACGCAGGCGACGTACGACGTCTCGCGCGTTCTCGCCCGCGGGTGGGCACCCGGCGACGAGGTGGTGGTGACCCGGCTCGACCACGACGCCAACATCCGACCCTGGGTCCAGGCCGCCGAGGCCGTCGGCGCGCACGTGCGCTGGGTCGGGTTCGACCGGCAGACCGCCGACCTCACCGTCGACGACGTGCGTGCCGTGCTCTCCGAGCGGACCCGGGTCGTCGCGGTCACCGGCGCCTCGAACATCCTCGGCACCCGCCCCGACGTCCCGGCGATCGCGGCGGCCGTGCACGAGGCGGGCGCCCTGCTCTACGTCGACGGGGTGCACCTGACCCCGCACGCCGCCGTCGACGTCGGCGAGCTCGGCGCCGACTTCTACGCCTGCTCCCCCTACAAGTTCTTCGGCCCGCACCACGGCGTCGTGGTCGCGGCCCCCGAGCTGCTGCAGCGGCTCCACCCGGACAAGCTGCTGCCGTCGACCGACGCGGTGCCGGAGCGCTTCGAGCTGGGCACACTGCCCTACGAGCTGCTGGCCGGGACGACCGCCGCGGTGGACTTCATCGCCGGACTCGCGTCCGACGCCTCCGATGCGTCCGACCGGCGCGCCCGCGTGCGGGAGTCGATGCGGGTCGTCGAGGACCACGAGGACCGGCTGCTGGCCAGGCTGCTGGAGGGCCTGCGCGGCATCGACCGGGTCCGGCTGCACGGGTCGCCGCGGCGGCGTACGCCCACGGTCTTCTTCTCCGTGGAGGGCCGCGAGGACCAGGCCGTCCACCGGCATCTCGCCTCGGTCGGCGTCAACGCCCCGGCGAGCAGCTTCTACGCGCTCGAGGCCTCCCGATGGATCGGTCTGGGCGACGCCGGCGCTGTCCGCGCGGGGCTGGCGCCCTACACCGACACCGACGACGTCGACCGGCTCGTCGCCGGCGTGGCGGAGATCGCCCGATGACCCGTCGCGGCGTGCTGGTCACCGGAGGGTCGCGCGGGATCGGTGCCGCGGTGGCACGGGCCTTCGCGGAGCAGGGCGAGCGGGTCGCGGTGCACTTCGGGTCCTCGGCGGACGCGGCCGGGGAGGTCGTCGAGTCCCTCGCCGGCGACGGCCACGTCACGGTGCGGGCCGACCTGGCCGACCCGGACGCCGTACGCCGTGCCGTGGACTCGGCCGCGGAGCAGCTCGGGCGGCTCGACGTCCTCGTGAACAACGCCGGCGTCTTCCTGGCGCACCCGCCGCTGACCACGTCCTACGAGGACTGGCAGGCCGCCTGGTCCCGCACCCTCGCCACCAACCTGGTCGGAGCGGCCAACGCGACGTTCTGCGCGGTGCCGCACCTGACCGCGGCCGGGGGCGGCGCGATCGTGAACGTGTCGAGCCGGGGTGCCTTCCGGGGCGAGCCGGACTGCCCGGCCTACGGCGCGTCCAAGGCGGGGATGAACGCGTTCGGGCAGTCGTTGGCGCTGGCCCTGGCGCCCCGCGGCATCTCGGTGGGCACCGTCGCCCCCGGTTTCGTCGAGACCGACATGGCGCGGCAGGTCCTGGACGGGCCGGGCGGGGACGACGTGCGCGAGCAGTCGCCGTTCGGCCGGGTGGCCCGTCCCGAGGAGGTCGCCTCCGCGGTGGTCTGGCTGGCCTCCCCCGGGGCCCGGTTCTCCTCCGGCACGATCATCGACGTGAACGGGGCGTCGTACCTGCGCAGCTGAGGGCTCGCCGTACGACTGCCTGGTAGCGTCGCCGCACCTTGAGCGCACTCGTCACGAGAGGTCGACACGTGGAACGTCACGAGCTGCTGAAGCACCTGCACAGGCTGCTGCACCCCCGGTCCTACTTCGAGATCGGGGTCAACACCGGCGCCAGCCTGGAGCTCTCCCGGGCACGCTCCGTGGCGGTCGACCCGTTCTTCAAGGTGGTCCGGGAGCTGCGCTGCGACGTCCACCTCGTCCGGGCGACCAGCGACGAGTTCTTCGCCCGCAAGCACCCGCTCGCCCACCTGGACGAGCCGGTGGTGGACCTCGCCTTCATCGACGGCATGCACCTGTCGGAGTACGCGTTCCGTGACTTCATCAACACCGAGCGCTTCACCCATGCGGGCACGGTGCTGGTGATCGACGACATGCTGCCCCGCAACGTGCCGGAGGCCGCCCGCGACCGTGCGGGTGCAGGCCGGCTCGGGGCGGCGTGGGCCGGTGACGTCTACAAGGTCACCGACACGCTGCGCAGCCTGCGACCCGACCTGGTCTGCGTCGAGGTCGACACCGAGCCGACCGGCACCGTGGTGGTCTTCCTGCCCGACCCCACCTCGGACGTGCTGCACGAGGCGTACGACGACGTCGTGCAGCGCTACGTCACTCCGGACCCCCAGGACGTCCCGCGCGAGGTTCTCGAACGCACCCGGGCGGTGCCGCCCGACCGGATGGTGAACGCGCCGGTGTGGACGGCGATCCGTGCGGCGCGCGGTCTTCCCGACAGCAAGGCCCGGCCGATGGTCCGCGCCGCCCTGGAACGCTCCGGGCTGGTCAGCGCGAGGGCATGAGCCGGCGAGCACGACGAGCCGCCCCGCGCAGGCGGCGCCGGACGGCCTGCGTCCGGGTGGCCGGCGGTCCGCCCGTCGGCCCCGTGCCGCGCGGCTTCGGCGGCACCATCCGGGTCTGCGGTGCGGGCCCGACCAACAGCGCGACCGGCTGGTCCGGGCGGACCATCAGCCGGGCCCGGACGCGCTGGTAACCCGCCCCGTCGGCGGTGCGCAGCCGCAGCTGCCAGCGGCCGGGCTCGATGTCGGCCCGCGGCACGGAGGCGGTGACGAGCACGCCGGTGCGGGCGGGCGCGGCCTGCGCGGTCACGTCCACGCGGCGTTTGGCCCCCTTGCCGAGGCTGGTCAGCCGGACACCGCCGGCGTGGACGTCGGTCGTCTCGGGCAGGTGCAGGGTGAGGATGACGTCGTCCGCCGTACGGCGGACGTAGCTGTCGGCGACCCCTACGTCGTGCCTGGCCGGCTTGCCCATGAGCTCACCTGTCCGTCGAAGTTGGCGCAACGCGGCGATCGTAGCGAGTGCGCCACCGCCGGCCCGGCACCGGCACCGGCACCGGCACGGTGCGCTGCCGGGGTCAGCCGGCCTTCTTCTTGCCGGGCTTCTTCTCCGGTTTGGGCTTCGGCGTGATGGTCTGCGCGACCGGGGTGTGCAGCTCGAACTGCAGGTCGGCCGGCTCGGCGCCGAAGGCCGCCGACTGGACGTGGTACCAGCCTGGCTGCGCCCAGGACGTCGTACGTGAGCAGGTGCTGTCCGAGCGCTGCCCCCGCCAGGTGACATCGACCTTGGCGGCCTTCTCCTGGCGGACGATCACGTCGACCTCGGGGATCGCCCGGGGGCAGTCCTGGCTCGACCAGATCCGGTCCGACCCCGAGACCAGCTTGACGGCAAGGGTGGCCGGCGTGACCCGCCAGGTGCAGGCGGGCGTCTCCAGTGTGGTCAGCCTGATCCGGAACCTGACCGGATTGCCGGCGTAGGCGGTCCCCTTCACCTTCGGGGTGGCGACGATGTCGCTGGCCCGGCACGGCCCGGTCGGCTCGGGGAGGGGCGTCTTGGTCTTCTTCGGCTTCCTGGCCTTCTTGGACTTCGACGCCTGGTCCTTCTCCGCCCGCTTCGTCCCCGAAGCCTGCGGTTCGGCGTCGTCGGTGGCGACCGGAACGGCGGCCGTGGATGAGGAGGCCGCCTCGGCGCCGACCACGCGCGCGGTCTCACCCGACGAGCCGGAGCCCACGCCGCCGAGGAGCTGGGCGATGCCGAACACCAGCCCGAGGGCGACGGCGAGCACCAGGCTGCGCCGGACCCAGTACACCCGGGCCGGCAGGCGGCGGGGTCGGCGCGCGGCGGTCATGACGCAACCGTAACTTTTGCCCCACCTGTCCCTCGGTATGCCACACCGGCGTAGCCCACATCCACCTGCTGGCTAACCTGGCGCCACCATGACCAGCCACGCCCTCGACCCTGCACCCGAGCATGCCGAGGCGATCGTCGAGCGCGTCGTCGACTGGTACGTCCAGAACGCCCGGGACCTGCCGTGGCGACGGCAGGAGGCGACGCCCTGGGCGGTGCTGGTCTCGGAGTTCATGCTGCAGCAGACCCCCGTGTCGCGCGTGCTGCCGGTCTACGAGCAGTGGCTCGAGACGTGGCCCACGCCGGCTGACCTGGCGGCCGCGTCCAGCGGTGACGCGGTCCGCGCCTGGGGCCGGCTCGGCTATCCCCGCCGGGCCCAGCGGCTGCACGCCGCCGCCACCGTCATCGTCGCCGAGCACGGCGGCCGGGTCCCGGACTCCTACGACGACCTGCTGGCGCTGCCCGGCGTGGGCGACTACACCGCCGCAGCGGTCGCGGCGTTCGGCTACACGCGCCGCCACGTCGTCCTCGACACGAACGTCCGCCGGGTGCTGGCGCGGATCCTGGCCGGCGTGGAGTTCCCGGCCGCGTCGGTGAACCGGGCCGAACGCGACCTGGCCGCGTCGGTGCTGCCCGCGGACGAGGCGAGCGCCGTCACCTGGTCGGTCGCGGCGATGGAGCTCGGCGCGCTGGTCTGCTCGGCCGCGGCCCCGCGGTGCCGTGGCTGCCCCGTCGCCGAGCTGTGCGCGTGGCGGGCGGCCGGCCACCCGGCGTACGACGGGCCACCGCGGCGCGGTCAGACCTACGCCGGCACGGACCGGCAGTGTCGGGGACGGCTGCTCGCCGTGCTCCGCGAAGCCCACGAACCCGTGCACGTCTCCCGGTTGGAGGCGGTCTGGTCACCGGCCGAGCAGCGCGACCGTGCGCTCGCCTCGCTGCTCCAGGACGGGCTGGTCACCGAGACGGCGCCCGGCGTCTTCACCCTCTGAGTCGAGCCGCCAAGTTCCGTCCGTCGAGCCGTCACATCCCGTCCGTCGAGCCGTCACATCCCGTCCGTCGGCCGCCGGTTCGTGGCCGTGTCGGCGGCACGGCGTACCGAGAGGGTCCGGCGGCGGACGGGAATTGGCGAGTGAACGGGCAGAACGTGACGTGTGAACGGACCGAAAGTGGCGGCTCAACGCGGAAAGCGCCCCCCGGGGGATCCCGGGGGGCGCCTTCGGTTGCGCGGTGGTGCGGTTACTCGGACTCGCCGGTCGCGGCCGGCTCCTCGATCGGCGGGAGGTCGGGAAGCTCGCTCTTCGGGTTGCCCTGGAAGGTGAACTTCGCCTCCACGCCCTCGCCCTCGACGCCGACCAGCACGATCTGTCCCGGACCGACCTCGCCGTAGAGCATCTTCTCGGCGAGCGTGTCCTCGATCTCGCGCTGGACCGTGCGACGCAGCGGACGCGCCCCGAGCACCGGGTCGAACCCGCGGTGCGCCAGCAGGTCCTTGGCGGCCTGGGTCAGCTCGATCGACATGTCGCGGTCCTTCAGCCGCAGCTCCACTCCCGCGATCATGTTGTCGACCATCGAGATGATCTGGTCCTGCGTGAGCGGCGGGAACACGACGATCTCGTCGACACGGTTGAGGAACTCGGGGCGGAAGTGCTGCTTGAGCTCCTCGGAGACCTTCTGCTTCATCCGGTCGTAGGAGCCCTGCACGTCGCTGCCCTGCTGGAAGCCGAGGTTGACACCCTTGCTGATGTCGCGGGTGCCGAGGTTCGTCGTCATGATGATCACGGTGTTCTTGAAGTCGATGACCCGGCCCTGGGAGTCGGTCAGCCGCCCCTCCTCCAGGATCTGCAGCAGCGAGTTGAAGATGTCCGGGTGGGCCTTCTCGACCTCGTCGAACAGCACGACCGAGAACGGCTTGCGGCGCACCTTCTCGGTGAGCTGGCCGCCCTCCTCGTAGCCGACGTAGCCCGGGGGTGAGCCGAACAGCCGCGAGACGGTGTGCTTCTCGCTGAACTCGCTCATGTCGAGCTGGATCAGCGCGTCCTCGTCACCGAAGAGGAACTCCGCGAGCGACTTCGACAGCCAGGTCTTACCGACACCCGAGGGACCGGCGAAGATGAACGAGCCACCGGGACGCTTCGGGTCCTTCAGACCCGCACGGGTACGGCGGATCGCGCGGCTGAGCGCCTTGACGGCCTCCTCCTGCCCGATGACGCGCTTGTGCAGCTCGTCCTCCATCTTGAGCAGCCGGGTCGACTCCTCCTCGGAGAGCTTCACGATCGGGATGCCGGTGGCGACCGCGAGAACCTCGGCGATGAGCTCCTCGTCGACCTCCGCGACGACGTCCATGTCGCCGGCCTTCCACTGCTTCTCCCGCTCGCCCTTGGCGAGGATCAGCTTCTTCTCCTCGTCGCGCAGCGACGCGGCCAGCTCGAAGTCCTGGCTGTCGATCGCGCTCTCCTTGCGGCGACGCACGTCGGCGATTTTGTCGTCGAACTCGCGCAGGTCCGGCGGCGCGGTCATCCGGCGGATGCGCAGCCGCGAGCCCGCCTCGTCGATCAGGTCGATCGCCTTGTCCGGCAGGAACCGGTCGGAGACGTAGCGGTCGGCCAGGGTCGCGGCCGAGACCAGCGCCTCGTCGGTGATCGTCACCCGGTGGTGCGCCTCGTAGCGGTCGCGGAGGCCCTTGAGGATCTCGATGGTGTGCGCGATCGAGGGCTCCTGCACCTGGATCGGCTGGAACCGGCGCTCGAGCGCCGCGTCCTTCTCGAGGTGCTTGCGGTACTCGTCGAGCGTCGTGGCGCCGATGGTCTGCAGCTCGCCGCGGGCCAGCATCGGCTTGAGGATGCTGGCGGCGTCGATCGCCCCTTCGGCGGCGCCGGCACCGACGAGCGTGTGCAGCTCGTCGATGAACAAGATGATGTCCCCGCGGGTCTTGATCTCCTTGAGCACCTTCTTCAGGCGCTCCTCGAAGTCACCGCGGTAGCGCGAGCCGGCGACCAGGGACCCCAGGTCGAGGCTGTAGATCTGCTTGTCCTTCAGCGTCTCGGGCACGTCGCCGCGCACGATCGCCTGGGCAAGACCCTCCACGCAGGCGGTCTTGCCCACGCCGGGCTCTCCGATGAGCACCGGGTTGTTCTTGGTGCGTCTGGAGAGCACCTGCATCACGCGCTCGATCTCCTTCTCGCGCCCGATGACCGGGTCGAGCTTGCCCTCGCGCGCGGCCTGCGTGTAGTTGCGGCCGAACTGGTCGAGGACCAGGGAGGACGACGGCGCACCCTCCGGAGCGGTGCCGGCGGTCGCGGTCTCCTTGCCCTGGAAACCGGAGAGCAGCTGGATGACCTGCTGCCGGACCCGGTTGAGGTCGGCGCCGAGCTTGACCAGCACCTGGGCGGCGACGCCCTCCCCCTCGCGGATCAGGCCGAGCAGGATGTGCTCGGTGCCGATGTAGTTGTGGCCGAGCTGCAGCGCCTCGCGCAGCGACAGCTCGAGGACCTTCTTGGCCCGGGGCGTGAACGGGATGTGCCCGCTCGGGGCCTGCTGGCCCTGCCCGATGATCTCCTCGACCTGTGCGCGCACGGCCTCCAGTGAGATGCCGAGGCTCTCGAGGGCTTTGGCGGCGACGCCCTCGCCCTCGTGGATCAGGCCCAGGAGGATGTGCTCGGTGCCGATGTAGTTGTGGCTGAGCATCCGGGCCTCTTCCTGGGCCAGGACGACCACCCTGCGGGCTCGGTCTGTGAACCGCTCGAACATGTCTCATCGCTCCTTGCCGGCTCGCCGCGTCTGGCGAGCCACCTCACGTGCCCGTGGCTTGACTGTAGTCCTGCACGTTCGGGGCTGTCCCACCTCGATCGCACCGGTTGTGCCCCGGACACGTGGTGATCAACCCCTCGACCACCCTACGTGTTCCGCGCGGGGCCGGGTAACGCCTTCGCCGTCAGCGAACACGCAGGTGAGACGCCGTGAGGAGCGGCGCGTTGCGCTCGTCAGTGTGCGGCGGCGTAGGCCTCGCGGACGTCCGCCGAGACCCGGCCCCGCTCCGGCACGTCCCACCCGTTCTCGCGGGCCCAGGAACGGATGTCCGCGGCCGAAGGACCGTTGCTCGCGCTGGCTCGCGACGAGGCGGAGGACGACGCCTTGCGACGGCGGCCGCCCGTGCGCCGGGCGTGCCCGACGTAGAGCGCCAGTGCGTTGCGCAGGTCGCCGGCGTGCTGGTCGTTGAGGTCGATCTCGTAGTCCACGCCGTCGAGCGCGAAGGAGACCGTCTCGACGGCGTCGCTGCCGTCGAGATCGTCGACGAGAATGACATTCACGCGCTGTGCCATTGGATATCTCTTTTCAATGTAATAGGTCGGCCAGAATGCCCCCGCTGACGATGAGCAGACATTAGCGCATAACGGGAAGGAATCACGTGGCTAATCGGCGTACTCGTTCATCTGCCATCGGGCGACCATGAAATTGCAGTCGCGATAAACGGAAATTTCGTCGCGCCCACTATCCGATATTCCGCGTCCGATGGCGACGGTGCGCGCGG
Source organism: uncultured Actinomycetota bacterium (assembly GCA_963801125.1). GTDB lineage: Bacteria > Actinomycetota > Actinomycetes > Propionibacteriales > Nocardioidaceae > Nocardioides_B. The sequence goes on along the minus strand of CAWDDL010000022.1, from coordinate 140,879 downwards.
CCCAACTTGTCGGTGCGCGGGCCCCACTCGACTATTCGGGGCGGAGCAGGGGGAACAGGATGGTCTCGCGGATGCTGGCCCCGGTGAGCAGCATCAGGAGCCGGTCCACGCCCATCCCCATCCCGCCGGCAGGCGGCATGCCGTACTCCATCGCCTTGAGGAACGCCTCGTCCAGGTCCATCGCCTCCGGGTCGCCCTGCGCCGCGAGCAGCGACTGCTCGACGAGGCGCTGGCGCTGGATGACCGGGTCGTTCAGCTCGGAGTACGCCGGCGACAGCTCGACCCCGTTGATGATCAGGTCGAAGGCCTCGACCAGACCGGGCTTGCTGCGGTGCGGCTTGGCCAGCGGCCGGACCGACTCGGGGTAGTCCTCGACGAACGTCGGCGTGATCAGGGTGTCCTCGACGAGCTGCTCGTAGAGCTCGAGGACGACCTCGCCGGCGTTCCAGTGCGGCTGCAGCGCGATGTCGTGCCGTTCGGCGTACTTCTTCAGCGTCTCCAGCGAGGTGTCGGCATCGACCTGCTCGCCGAGCTTGTCGCTGACCAGGTCGAGCACGCTGGCGGAGGTCCACTCCTGCTCGAGATCGATCTCCGAGCCGTCGCGGGCGGGGACCACGGTGCGTCCGAGGGCTCGGGCGGCGTCGAGCACCAGGGAGCGCACCAGGTCCTTCATCGTGTTGATGTCGCCATAGGCCTCGTAGGCCTCGAGCATCGAGAACTCCGCGGCGTGCGTGGAGTCGAGGCCCTCGTTGCGGAAGGTCCGCCCGATCTCGTAGACCCGGTCGACCCCACCGATCATCGCCTTCTTCAGGTCGAGCTCGAGGGCGATGCGCAGCAGCATCTGCTGGTCGAGGGCGTTGAGGTGGGTGCGGAACGGCCGGGCCGCAGCCCCGCCGTTGGTGAGTTGCAGGATCGGCGTCTCGACCTCGACGAACTCGCGCTCGTCGAGGGTCCGCCGCAACGACCGCAGGACCGTGGCCTTCGCGCGCACCATGTCGCGCGGCTCCGGCCGCAGCATCATGTCGACGTAGCGCAGCCGGACCCGGGCCTCCTCGGACAACGGCTTGTGCTCGTTGGGCAGCGGGCGCAGCGTCTTGGCCGCCATCGACCAGCCGGACGCCTGGACCGACAGCTCCCCGCGCCGGCTGGTCACGACCTCGCCGGTGACCGCGAGCAGGTCGCCGATGTCGACGGTGTGCTTGAAGTCGGCCAGTGACTCCTCACCGACGTCGGCAAGCGACAGCATCATCTGCAGCTCGGTCCCGTCACCCTCGCGCAGCCGCACGAAGCAGAGCTTGCCGGTGTTGCGCAGGAAGACCACCCGGCCGACGACGGCGACCTGCTGGCCGGTGCGGGTGTCGGGCTCGAGCTCGCCGCGCTCGAGCGGAGCGTCGTACGTCGCCCGGATCTCGGCGAGCGTGTGGGTGCGCTCGACGGTCACCGGGTAGGCGTCGCGGCCCTCGTCGATCAGCCGCGCCCGCTTGTCCCGGCGCACCCGCATCTGCTCGGGGAGGTCGTCCTCCACGGCTTCGGGGCTGCGGGGCTGCGGGTTCATAGCGCCCAAGCCTAGGCCGCCCGCTCCCCTCCCCCGATGTCGGTATGGGTCGGGCGCCGGATTCTTCGCGCAACCGCTCCCGATATCGCGGGGTCAGGTGTTGCGCGTGAACACGAGCTCGAGACCGAGCAGGGTGAGCCACGGCTCGTGGGCGGTGAACGACGCGCACTCCTCGACGACGAGCGGCGCGAGCCCGCCGGTGGCGATCACGTTCGCCCCGCCCGGCTCCAGCCGGAGCTCGGCAAGCATCCGGCCGACGATGCCGTCGACCTGGCTGGCGAAGCCGTAGAGGATCCCCGACTGCAGCGCCTCCACGGTGTTCTTGGCGATCACGGTGCGCGGCCGCAGCAGCTCGACCTTGCGCAGCTGTGCCCCGCGCCGGCCGAGCGCCTCCAGGGAGATGTCGATCCCGGGCGAGATGGCGCCGCCGATGTACTCCCCCTTGGCGCTCACCACGTCGAAGGTGGTCGCGGTGCCGAAGTCGACGACGATGGAGGGCCCGTCGAAGTAGTGCGCGGCGGCGAGCGCGTTGATGATCCGGTCCGACCCCACCTCGCGAGGGTTGTCCATCAGCACCGGGACCCCGGTGCGGACCCCCGGCTCGACGAAGACGTGGTGCACGTCGCCGTAGTACTGCCGGAGCATGTCGCGCCACTCGTGCAGCACGGCCGGCACCGTCGAGCACACCGAGATGCCGACGAGGGGCCCGGAGAACGCCGAGTCGGCCAGCAGCGCCTTGAGGAGGACTCCCCACTCGTCGGCGGTACGACGCTCCTCGGTGGCGACCCGCCAGTGGTCGACGACCTCGCCGTCCTGGACCAGGCCGATCGTGGTGTGGCTGTTGCCGATGTCCGCGCAGAGCAACATCAGGGCCGAGCCTCCGTGCGCAGATCCATCGCGATGTCCAGCACGGGTGCGGAGTGGGTCAGCGCCCCCACCGCGACGGTGTCCACGCCGGTGGCGGCGACCTCGCGGGCCCGGTCGATGCTCAGCCCGCCGGAGGCCTCAAGCCTGGCGCGCCCGGCGGTGACCCGGACCGCTTCGGCCATCTGCTCGGTGGACATGTTGTCGAGCAGGATCGAGTCCGCACCGACGTCGAGCAGCTCGCGCAGCTGGTCCAGCGTGGTGACCTCCACCTGCACCGGCAGGTCGGGATAGCGCTCCCGGACGGCACGGTAGGCCGGGACGACGCCGCCGGCGGCGAGCACGTGGTTGTCCTTGACCAGCGCCTGGTCGGACAGGGTGGCCCGGTGGTTCACGCCGCCGCCGCAGCGCACGGCGTACTTCTCGAGCGCCCGGAGGTGCGGGGTGGTCTTGCGGGTGTCGCGGACCTGCGCAGGGGTGCCCGCGAGCGCGTCCACCCAGCGGCGCGCGCTGGAGGCCACGCCGGAGAGGTGGCACAGGTAGTTCAACGCGGTCCGCTCGGCGGTCAGCAGCGCGACCACCGGACCGGTCACCGTCATCAGCAGGTCGCCTCGGACGACGGACTGTCCGTCCGCGACCGGGCGGTCAACGTCGAGGCTGCGACCCGCCACCACGTGGAAGGCGAGCTCGGCGACGTCGAGGCCGGCCACGACGCCGTCCGCACGGGCCACGAGGTCGGCCGTCGCCTCGGCCCTCGGATCGATGGTGGCGACGCTGGTGACGTCCTCGCCGGGGAGGTCCTCGACCAGAGCGGCCACGACGTCCTCGTACACCTTGCGGGGCTCCAGCCCGGCCGCGGCGATCCGGGTCGCCAGCGTCGCCGGGACGTCGTCGTAGCGGGTCAGCGTGGTCACGTCGGGTCTCCTGCGGTCTCGGGACGGCGAAGGGGCATGGCTGTCAGCCGTGGGGACCCGTCGACCAACGTGATGTCGATGTGCCGGTCCCAGTGCGCGTCGTCGCGCTCCGGGTGGTCCTCTCGCCAGTGCGAGCCGCGGGTCTCCTCGCGCAGCAGTGCCGCCTCGGCGAGCGCCCGGCTGACGGTGAGCAGGTTCGTGGTCTCCCACGCCGGCACGCCCGCCTCCGGGGCGCCCTCCCCGACGAGCCCGTCGAGCTGCCCGAGGGCGTTGGACAGGCCGTCGGCGGACCGGAGCACCCCGGCGCGCTCGGTCATGACCGCCTGGATGGCCGGACGCAGGCCGCCCGGCACCAGCCCGGCCGGGCGCGGGTCGTCGACCGGTTCCTGCCGCGGCGGCAATCCCTCGGCGAGGCGCGCGGCGATCCGCCGGGAGAACACCAGGCCCTCGAGGAGGGAGTTCGACGCGAGCCGGTTGGCGCCGTGCACGCCGGAACAGGCCACCTCGCCGCAGGCGAACAACCCGGGCACCGACGACTGTCCGTGCAGGTCGGTGGCGACGCCGCCGGACGCGTAGTGGCAGGCCGGCGCGACCGGGATCAGCTCGGTGACCGGGTCGACGCCGTGGGACCGGCAGGTGGCCAGGATCGTGGGGAACCGGCGCTGCCACTTCTCCGCCCCGAACTGCCGGGCGTCGAGCCACATCTGGTCGGCGCCGGTCTCGCGCATCCGGCGCATGATCGCCTTGGCCACCACGTCACGCGGCGCCAGGTCGGCGAGCTCGTGCACGCCCTGCATGAACCTGTGGCCGCCGTCGTCGACGAGGAAGGCGCCCTCGCCGCGCACCGCCTCGGAGACCAGCGGCTGCTGGCCGCGGCTCTGGTGCCCCAGCCACATGACGGTCGGGTGGAACTGCACGAACTCCACGTCGCGCAGGACGGCGCCGGCCCGCAGCGCGAGCGCCATGCCGTCGCCGGTCGACACCGGCGGGTTGGTGGTCGCGGAGTAGATCTGGCCGAGCCCACCGCTGGCCAGCACCACGGCGCGGCAGAGCACGGCGCCGACGCCGTCGCGCTGGCCCTCGCCCATCACGTGCAGCGTCACGCCGGCCACGCCGCCGTCCGCGCCGGGCACCAGGTCGAGCACGAGCGCGTGCTCGGTGACCTCGATGTCGGGCGCGGCATGCACGGCCGCGACGAGCGCACGCTGGATCTCGGCCCCGGTGGCGTCTCCGCCCGCGTGCGCGATCCGGTCTCTCAGGTGGCCGCCCTCGCGGGTCAGCGACAGCTCCCCGGCCGCGGTGTGGTCGAACTCGGTGCCCAGTGCGATCAGCTCGCGGACCGCGTCGGGACCCTCGGTGACCAGGATCCGCACGGCCTCCTCGTCGCACAGACCCGCGCCGGCCACCAGGGTGTCCTGCAGGTGCTGCTCCGGGGTGTCGCCCGGACCGAGTGCCGCCGCGATCCCGCCCTGCGCCCACCGGGTCGAGCCGGCGGAGAGCAGGTCCTTGGTGACCACCATGACCGAGCCGACCTGGCGGGCCTGCAGCGCTGCGGTCAGGCCAGCGATGCCGGAGCCGATGACGACGACGTCGGCGTACGTCGTCCAGCCCGGGCTGGGCGCGGACAGCCGCGCCGGAAGGGTGCTCACCCAGGTGAATCTAGCGGGCGCCCGCGAGCGCGTCGCCGCGGACCAGCCCCGAGCCCGGCAACGCCTGCGCCGCGTCGTCCCCGGTGGCCACCACCTGGTTCTGCGCGTCGACGAACACCACGTGCGGGCGGAAGCGCTTCGCCTCGGCGGTCTCCATCTGGCCGTAGCCGATCAGGATGACGATGTCGCCCGGCTGCACCAGGCGCGCGGCGGCACCGTTGATGCCGATCACCCCGGACCCACGCTCGCCGGCGATCGTGTAGGTCTCCAGCCGCGCGCCGTTGGTGACGTCGACGATGTGCACCAGCTCGCCGGGCAGCAGGTCCGCCGCCTCCAGCAGGTCCTCGTCGACGGTGACCGAACCGACGTAGTGCAGGTCGGCCTGCGTCACGGTGGCGCGGTGGATCTTGCTCTTCATCATCGTGCGCAGCATCACGGGGCTCCTAGGTGCAGGGGGAGGTTGTCGATCAGCCGCGTGGTCCCCAGCCGCGCGGCGACGAGCACCCGGGCCTCGCCCGCTGCGGGTGCGGGGCCGAGGTCGGGTGCGGTGAGCTCGAGGTAGTCGAGGTCGACGCCCGTCGCGCCGTCGAGTACGGCGTGCGCGGCGGCAAGTGCCGCCTCGCCGCCCCCGGGGCCGGCGTCGACCGCGGCCCGCAGCGCCTGCGACAGGGCCAGGGCCCGGCTGCGGTCCTCCGCGGACAGGTAGCGGTTGCGCGAGGACAGCGCGAGGCCGTCGGCCTCGCGGACCGTCGGGGCGCCGACCACGTCGACGGGGAGGCACAGGTCCTCGACCATCCGGCGGATCAGCACGAGCTGCTGGTAGTCCTTCTGGCCGAAGACGGCCAGGTCGGGCTGCGCCAGACCGAACAGCTTCGCCACCACGGTCAGCACCCCCCGAAAGTGGCCGGGCCGGGTGCTCCCCTCGAGCACCGTGGCGAGCGGGCCCGGCTCGACGGTGACCTGAGGCTCCCCGCCGGGGTAGACCTCGTCGACCGACGGCGCGAACACCACGTCGACGCCCTCGGCGGCGCAGCGCTCGAGGTCGGCGTCGAAGGAGCGGGGGTAGCGGTCCAGGTCCTCGCCGGGCCCGAACTGCAGGGGGTTGACGAAGACCGAGACGACCAGCGCGTCGCCGGGCGCGAGGTGTGTCCGGGCCTCCACCATCAGCGAGGCGTGCCCGTCGTGCAGCGCCCCCATCGTCGGCACCAGACCGACGCGGCCTCCGGCGGCGCGGACGCCCTTCAGCGCCGCGGCCAGCTCCTCGCGGGTGGTGGCGACCAGCGGCGGCGAGTCCGAGCGGCTCATGCCTCGGCGCGGACCAGGGCGTCGTCGAGCACGCCCACCAGCTTGGCGGCACGGATCGGCAGCAGCCGGCCGTCGAGGACCGCGCGGTTGGCGGTGGCCCGCGCCATCACCACGTAGGACTCCAGCGTCTCGGGAGCGCTCACCGCGATGTCGGCGAGGTGGGCGCGGACCGTCTCGACGTCTCCCCGCACGATCGGCCCGGTGAGCGCGGCGCCGCCGTAGGACAGCGCGTTGTCGAGGGCGGCGGTGAGCAGCGGGCGCAGCGTGCCGGCAGGGTCCTCGGCGCCCGAGGCGCGGAGCAGGTCCATCGCCTGGGTGACCAGGGTGACGAGGTGGTTCGCACCGTGGGCGAGCCCGGCGTGGTAGAGCGCGCGGCGCTCCTCCGGGACCCAGACGATGCTGCCGCCGAGGTCGGCGGCGAGGTCGCGGGCGACCTGCTCGGTGGCGGCGGTGGCGGTGACGCCGTAGACGCACCCGGGCAGCCGGGCGAGGTCGACGTCGGTGCCGGTGAAGGTCATCGCGGGGTGCATCGCGAGCACCTCGGCGCCGAGGTCGGCGGCCGGCTGGAGCACCGCGAGGCCGTGCTTGCCGGAGGTGTGCACCACCCGCTGGCCGTCCCGGATCGCGCCGCTGGCCGACAGCATGGCCACGACGTTGCCGAGCATGTCGTCGGGGACGGTGAGCAGCAGCAGGTCGCAGGAACGTGCGACGGCGCTCGGCTTGTCCACGTGGACACCGGGCAGCAGTGTCTCGATGCGGGTGCGGGAGGCGGAGGACTCGCCGGCGACGGCGACGACGTCGTGGCCTGCCGCCTGCAGTGCGGCTGCCAGGACGGCACCGACCCGGCCGGCGCCGACGACCCCGACACGGGTCTTCGAGCTGTGCATCATCAGGCCTTTCGTTCCAGTCCCAGATGGGTACCGGACGGTGTGGAAGATGTGTGCCCTTCAAGCGTACGCGCGGCCCGAGCGCCGCGGGAACCGCGCCGGGAGGTGGGCTCCGTCACACCTGTACCCCGCGTGAGGCACCCGTAACCTGGCTCGCATGACCAGCACCTCGCTCGGGATGCCCGCCGTGCCCCCACCGACGTCGGCGCCGACCTGGAAGGCCGCGTGGGACGACGCGTTGTACGGCGCCCACGGCTTCTTCCGCCGGGAGTCGCCGGCCGCGCACTTCCGCACGTCCGTGCACGCGTCGCCGCTGTTCGCCCAGGCGCTGGTCCGGTTGGTCCGCGCGGCCGGGCTCGACACGGTGGTCGACGTCGGGGCGGGGCGCGGCGAGCTGCTGGTGGCGATGCGCGATGCCGACCCGGGCCTGGACCTGCTCGGCGTCGAGATCGCGCCGCGTCCGTCCGGGCTGCCCGCCGAGATCGCGTGGACCACGGCGCTGCCCGAGTCCGTCGAGGGCCTGGTGGTCGCCAACGAGTGGCTCGACAACATCCCGTGCCACGTCGTCGAGATGGACGGCGACGGCGCACGACGCGTGGTGCACGTCGAGCCCGGCACCGGCGAGGAGACCCTCGGCCGGCCGCTGACCCACGCCACCGTGGCACCCGGCCTGCTCCGGTGGTGCGAGGCCTGGTGGCCGCTGGACGCCGCCGAGCCCGGCACCCGCGCCGAGGTCGGCTCCACCCGCGACGCGGCCTGGGCCGACGTCGTGGGCCGGGTCACCCGCGGGCTGGCCCTGGCCGTCGACTACGGCCACACCCGCACCGCGCGCCCTCCGTTCGGCTCGCTGCGCTCCTACCGCGACGGCGCCGAGGTGGACCTGCTCCCCGACGGGTCCCGCGACGTCACCGCCCACGTCGCCGTCGACGCCGTCGCGGCCCGCGTCCAGGGCGAGGTGCTGACCCAGCGTGAGGCCCTCCATCGCCTCGGGGTGTCGGGTTCCCGGCCGGCTCTCGACCTGGCCACCGTGGACCCGGCCGGCTACGTGGCGGCGCTGTCCACGGCCACGGAGGCGGCCGAGCTCACCGCCGCCGGAGGGCTGGGCGACTTCGCCTGGCTGCTCAGCGCGGTCGGCGACGTCTCGCACCCGCTCACCGGCTGAGCGTCCGCGCCTCACGGGCCAGCGCGCTCTCCTGCTCGAGCAGCGAACGCGCCTCGGAGGCGGCGCGGTGCCGGGCCCGCACCCGGACCGGCCCGGGCGGGCTGTCCACGTGCATGTCGGCCAGGCCGAGCCGGCGCTGGACCACACCCTGGCGCACCTGCAGGGACTGCACCCGGGCGTGCCGGACCACGTGGGTGCGCCGCACCATCCAGCCCTCCCGGGAGGCCATCACGTCGGCCCCGATCCCCGCGGCGGTCCACCGGCGCGAGAGCGGGTCCAGCCACCGGGCGGCACGCGGCGGGCCGGTCATCCGCACGGTGTCCGGGTCGACCACGAGGTCCGGCTCGTCGCCGCGCAGCAGGTGCTGGGCCAGCTCGACCACGAGTGCGCGCGGCGCCACCGGCATCACCGTGCTCGCCGACGGCCGCCCGTCGGAGGACTCGCCGTTGCCGTAGCCCGCGACCGCGACGTCGAGGCGGGCCCACCCGAGCCGCCGCCACAGCAGCGGCTCGCTGATCACCACGCCCTGCACGCGCGCGAGCGCGATCGTCTGGGTGCTGCGCTCGAGCATGCCCCGCCTCACCTGTAGTCCCACCCGCGTCTGCGAGACGGTGAAGCCGTAGAACGCCGAGAGCTTGCGCAGCTGGACCAGCAGGAACCCGAGGACGACGGGCGCCGAGGTGGTGAGCACCAGCGGACCGCCGAGCAGGGACAGCCCGCCGAGCAGAACGCCGCTGAAGACCAGGCCGACGGTCTCCCAGGACAGCGCCATGCTCATCAGCAGCGTCCCGAGGTCGAGGGCGGCGATGTCGTGGTCGGGCGGCGCCCACTGCTCCGGCCCGGCCTCGCCGGCCTCCGGCCCATCCACGCCCGCAGGCGTCGCGGAGCGTCGTACCGCGTCGCGCCGGGCCAGCAGCAGCTCACGGAGCTCGTGCGCCTCCGCCAGCGGCAGGAACGCGAGCGAGCCCTCGCGGTCCCCGCCGGCGACGTCCATCTTGAGCTCCGCGAGCCCGAACAGCCGCGCCACGAACGGCTGCACGATGTCGATCCCCTGCAGCCGGTCGATCCGGATCCGTCGCGACTGCTGGTAGATCACCCCGGTGTCGACCCGCAGCTCGTCGGACTCCACCCAGTACTTCGTCCGCAGCCATGACGCCCAGCCGAGCACGCCGCCGACCACGAGCACCGCGAGCAGCACGAGGCCGGTCGGGCCGAGGCTGCCGCGGAGCAGGTCGTCCCAGGTGGTGGCCACCACGGCGACCAGGAAGATCGCGCCCCGCACCAGTGGAGTCAGCGGCGACAGCCGCCGGAACGGTCGCTCCGGCTCGGTCACAGTCCCGCCGCCTGCGCCTCACCGAGGGAGGTGAGCCGGTCACGCAGCCGGGCCGCCTCGTCCGCCGGCAGGCCGGGGATGTGCGCGCTGGTGCCCGGGCTCGCCGTGTGCAGCTGCACCCGGGCGATCCCGAAGGCCCGGTCGAGCGGGCCGGCCTGGACGTCGACGTACTGCATCCGGCCGTAGGGCACCACGACCAGCCTGCGCAGCATCGCCCCGCGGGTGATGTAGAGGTCCTCGTCGCGCTCTGCGTAACCCCAGCGGCGTACGTTGCGGCCGACCCACAGCCAGCCCCACGACACGCCGAGCAGCACCGCGACCAGCAGGGTCACCACGAGCCACGTCGGCAGGTCGAGGACCAGGTCGGCCACGACGACCGCAGCGGCCACCAGCACGCCCGCCCCGACGACGACGGCACGGCGCAGCCGCGCGAGCGCAGGTGAGACGCGCTGCCACGCGGTGCCGGGCGGCGCGAAGAGGTCGTCCACGAGGCCGAGCGTACGTGCAAGGATGGCGCCGTGAGCGATCGGCGGGAGCAGGTGGTCGTCGGGGTCGGCAGCGGCGCGGCCGGCTTCGCCGGGCACGAGCGCGGCGGCGGGCCGGGACTGGCCACGCAGGACATGGTGCTCAACATCGGTCCCCAGCACCCGGCCACCCACGGCGTGCTCCGGCTGCGGCTGGTCCTCGACGGCGAGCGGATCGCCGAGTGCGAGCCGGTCATCGGCTACATGCATCGCGGCGTGGAGAAGCTGTTCGAGGTCCGCGACTACCGGCAGATCATCGTGCTGGCCAACCGGCACGACTGGCTCTCGGCGTTCTCCAACGAGCTCGGCGTGGTGCTCGCCGTGGAGCGGATGCTCGGCATGGAGGTGCCGCCGCGGGCGGTCTGGCTGCGTACCCTGCTGGCCGAGCTCAACCGGGTGCTCAACCACCTGATGTTCCTCGGCTCCTACCCGATCGAGCTCGGCGCGATCACGCCGATCTTCTACGCGTTCCGCGAGCGGGAGACGCTGCAGGCGGTGATGGAGGAGCTCTCCGGCGGACGGATGCACTACATGTTCAACCGGGTCGGCGGCCTCAAGGAGGACCTCCCGGCCGGCTGGCTGGACCGCGCCGGCGCCGCGGCCGCGGCCGTGCGCGCCCGGGTCCCGCAGATCGAGGACCTGATCTTCGGCAACGAGATCTTCCGGGCCCGGACCCGCGGGGTTGGCGTGCTCTCGCGCGAGCTGGTCGACGCGTACGGCGTCAGCGGCCCGATCGCGCGGGCCTCGGGGGTCGACTTCGACCTGCGCCGCGACGAGCCCTACCTGGCCTACGGCGAGCTCGCCGCCGACGGGGTGCTGCAGGTGATGACGGCCGAAGAGGGCGACTGCTACGCCCGGTTCGGGCTGCTGCTGGACCAGGTACAGGTGTCGCTCGACCTGGTGGAGGCCTGCATCGACCGGCTCCGGTCGCTGGACCGCGGCCCGATCAACGTCCGGCTGCCCAAGATCCTCAAGGCGCCCGAGGGTGCGACGTACGCCTGGACCGAGAACCCGCTCGGCATCAACGGCTACTACCTGGTCTCCCGCGGGGAGAAGACCCCGTGGCGGCTGAAGCTGCGCAGCGCGTCGTTCAACAACGTCGCGGTGATCCCCGAGGTGCTGACAGGGTGTGTCGTCGCCGACATGGTGTCGATCCTCGGGTCGATGTTCTTCGTCGTCGGCGACGTCGACAAGTGAGCTTGCGAGCTCTCTGCGCGCGGTGGACGCTTTCCGGCGCCGGCAAGACGAGCCGAACGTGCGCAGGGAGCGCACACCATGGCCACGGTGGTCAGGTCAGCGCCGCCGCCGGGCCAGTCCCCGCAGCCGCGCGCCGACGGAACGACGGGGCGTGCGCGTGCGCTCTGCCGGTCCCTCCTTCGCCGGCTGCTTGTCCGAGCGCGGCCCCGCACCTCGCGGCCGCGCGCGGGCGGCGGCCTCGAGGTCGCCGACCACCCGCCCGTCGTCGGGGGCGCGCCGCGGCACGTCGGTGACCGCCTTGACGAGCCCCGCGGTCAGCCGGGCCGCGACGTCGGGCGGCACCGCGGTCACCGGGGCGTTCTCGCCGACGTCCTTGACCAGGTCGGGGTCGGCCAGCGCGTCGAGGTCGCCGATCACCCGTACCCCCAGCTCCCTGATCCCCGCAACCATCTCGCGCTGCACCTCCAGCGCCCGGTCCACCGCCCACCGTGGGGTGAGCAGCCGCTCCTCGTCGGGGCCGGGGGTGCGCTGCTGCAGGTGCCGGGCCGCGCCGAAGCGGACCAGCCGGGTGTAGTCGGCCTCGGACCACTCGCGTTCGCGCCAGTGCCGGTTGAACTCGCGCAGCAGCTCGACCTCGGTGAAGGTCAGCGACCGGTTCGCGGTCTCGGCCGACCGGAGGGTGCCGGGCCGCACCGAGAGCAGCTGCTCGAAGGAGGCGGCGAGCATGGACTTGTCCTGCTCGTCGACCACGACGACGGTGAGCCGGTCGGTGCCCACCTCGTCGGCCCACAGCCGGATCAGCCGGTCGTGGCGGTGCCGGTTCCAGAACGTCGGTGTCACCGCGGTGTGCTCGGTGTTGAGCAGCATCTCCTCGAGCCAGTCGTGGTAGGAGATCACGAACCGGTTCTGGATGTACTGCTGCCACTGCGAGGGCATGATCCGGTGCACCGCCCGCAGCGTGACCACGACGTGCACCTCGTCGCGGCCCAGCTCGTCGACGATCCCGCCGATCCGTTCTGGCTTCGCGTCGGAGTAGAACTCGCTGCTGACCACGACCTTGTCCGCAGGCGACGCCTTCACCTCCGCGACGAGGTCGTCCCAGCGCTGCGTCGGCGTGCTGCTCCGGGTCGGCAGCGCGCGGTTCAGCGAGGCCATCGCCGCGGCCATCGAATGGGCGCGCTTGCCGGCGTAGTGCACGCCCTGCTCGGCCAGCTCGTCCCGGCTGGCGTGGAACGCGGCCTGCATCGTGGTGGTGCCGGTCTTGTGCGGCCCGATGTGCAGCACCCGGGTGCCGCCCGGCAGCGGTGTGATCGCCTCGGTCATGCGCCCTCCTCGGAGGCCGCCCAGCCGACGACCCGATCCAGCGCACCGACCGACAGCGCGACGGCGGCGTCCAGCGCGACCCGGTCCCCGGCCGCGGCTCCGGTCCCTGGTGTGCGCAGCGCCGAACGGTCGCCGTGCAGTCCGGCCCCCGAGGCCTCCACGGCAGCCAGCATCCGCCCGGTCTCTGCGGCGAGCCGCTCCCACACCCCCTCCGGTACGGCGTCCACCGCCGGCCCGGTGCCTCCCGCGGCAGGCGTCCGGAGCATCGCCTCGACGGCGCCGTCGAGGAGGTCGGCGGCGTTGCGGCCGCCGAGCCCGAGCTTCCGGAGCTCCGCGACCAGCGCGTCCACCGCGGCCACCTCGGTGCCGCTGAGCGTGCGGGTCCAGGCCGCGACGGATGCCGGCTCCCCGGCGAGCCCGGTCAGCACCGTGCCCACCGTGTCCGGGTCCTCCCCGGCCACCACGTGCACCCGGTCGGCCCCGACCGAGCCGGCCCAACGGGCGACGAGCCGGTCGTAGCGCCAGTCCGCCTCGGGGTCCTCCAGAGCGCCGGGCAGCCAGTCGGCGAACCGGCTCCACGACCGGCGGCGCAGTGAGGCGAGCCAGCCCGCCTGCAGCAGCCGGGTGGGCGACGGCACGACGAGCACGACCAGCTGAGCGGGGTCGGCCGGGTCGGCGGTCCCGACGCGCGCCCGCGGCCCGGACAGCTCGAAGGCGTTCACGCCGGCCACCTCACGCGGCAGGACGAGCCGGCGTACGGGCACCCTCGGACCACCTCTCACCACTCGCCGAGCAACGGGCCACCTCATCATGCCAGTTGCCCCGGCTGTGCCAGACTCTCCCTCTGACCCTGCTCGCAGGGACGTGGAACGCAACGAAAGGGTCAGAGCATGGCGCGGCTGAGGAACATCGCGGTCCTGCTGGCGGGAGGAGTCGGCACCCGGGTCGGCCTCGACATCCCCAAGCAGCTCATCAAGATCGCGGGCCGGCCGATCATGGAGCACACCCTCAGCATCCTCGACGCCCACGACGACGTCGACGAGATCATCATCATGATGGCGCCCGGGCACCTCGACGCCGTCCGCGAGATCGTCCGCTCCGGCGACTACGCCAAGGTGTCCCAGATCCTCGAGGGGGCCGAGACCCGCAACGACACCACGCTGCGCGCGCTCGCCGCGCTGCCCGACGGCGAGTGCAACGTGTTGCTTCACGACGCGGTGCGCCCGCTGGTCAGCCACCGGATCATCACCGACTGCTTCCGCGCCCTCGAGACCCACAACGCCGTCGACGTGGCCATCCCGTCGGCGGACACGATCATCGAGGTCGACGCCGAGAACACCATCCGGGACATCCCGCCCCGCGCGAACCTGCGCCGCGGCCAGACCCCGCAGGCGTTCAAGGCCTCGGTGATCAAGGCGGCGTACGAGATCGCCGGCCGCGACGAGAACTTCGTGGCCACCGACGACTGCACGGTGGTGCTGCGGTATCTCCCGGAGGAGCCCATCTGGGTCGTCGCCGGCGAGGAGCGCAACATGAAGGTGACCGAGCCGATCGACGTCTACCTCGCCGACAAGCTCTTCCAGCTCACCAGCTCCAGCGGCCAGGAGGCGCACCCCGACGGCTCGCTGGAGGGCCTGCGCGGCAAGACCGTGCTGGTGTTCGGTGGCAGCTACGGCATCGGGGCGGACATCGCCGCTCTGGCCGGTCGGTACGGCGCCAACGTGGCGACGTTCAGCCGGTCCACCACGGGGACCAACGTGCAGCGCCGTGAGGACGTCGCCCGGGCGGCCAAGGAGACCGTCGAACGGTTCGGGTCCATCGACTTCGTCGTCAACACCGCCGGGGTGCTTCCCCGGGGCCGGCTCGACGAGGCCTCGGACGAGACGATCTGGACCGCGACGGAGATCAACTACGTCGCGCCGATCCTGATCGCCCAGGAGCTGCTGCCCTACCTGCGCGAGACCCGCGGGAGCCTGCTGCTGTTCACGTCGAGCTCCTACACCCGCGGCCGCAGCGGCTACAGCCTCTACTCGTCGGCCAAGGCCGCCACGGTGAACCTCACCCAGGCGCTCGCCGAGGAGTGGGCCGCCGACCACGTCCGGGTCAACGTCGTGAACCCCGAGCGCACCGGCACGCCGATGCGAACCAAGGCGTTCGGCCAGGAGCCGCCGGAGAGCCTGCTCGAGTCCGAGGTCGTCGCCCGGGCCTCGCTCGAGACGCTGCTCTCGTCCGGCACCGGCCACGTCATCGACCTGCGCCGGGTCGACCCGCTCGCCGCCGGCAGCCAGGACGACGAGGCGTTCGTCGAGGTGGAGCGCCGGCTCAGCTGAAGAACCGCTTGACCACCCGCTCGGCCGCCCGACCGTCCTGCAGGTAGTTGAACCGCGCGTTGAACTGCTCGTAGGCGTCGGCGAACTCGGTGCGCACGCCGTCGAGGTCCCGCAGCCGGTCCACGACCTCCTCCGCGTCCTCGATGAGCGGCCCGGGGGCGCTCTCCTCGAACGGGTAGAGGAAGCCGCGCACGCCACCCACGTAGGTGTGCAGGTCCGGCACCAGGAAGAGCATCGGCCGGCCGGTGAGCGCGAAGTCGAATCGCAGCGAGGAGTAGTCCAGAACCGCGGCGTCCGCGGCGAGAATCAGGTCGTTGACCTCGGGGTAGTCGGTGACGTCGATCAGCCGCGCGGTGCGGCCGCTGCGCCGCGAGCCCTTGGCGTGGAACCGGTGCCCCCGCATCAGGAACACGAAGTCCTCGCCGAGCCGCTCGGTGGCCGACTCGAGGTCGAGGTGGCGCACCATCGTCGCGGACCGGTAGCTGGTCGCGAGGTCGTCGCGCCAGGTCGGTGCGTAGAGCACCACGGTGGTCTCCGGACCGATCCCGAGCCGCTCCCGCGTCGCGCGTCGTACGTCGTCGGCGGAGTCGGCGAGCAGGGCGTCGTCGCGGGGGTAGCCCGCGGACTCGATCGGCCCCTCGTAGGAGTACTCGGTGCGGTAGTGCACGTCCATCTCGGGCGCCGGGGTGAGGATCAGGTCCCAGTCGTGGGAGGTCCGCTCCAGCTCGAGCGCGATCCGGCGCGGGGTGAACAGCTTGGCCTCCCACAGCCGGATACCCATCGACTTCGCGGGGTAGCCGTGAAAGGTCTGCAGGAACCGTTGACCGGGCCGCTTGAAGAACCAGCGGTCGAAGTCGATGTTGTTGCACAGGTACTTCGCCGTGGCGAGCACCCGGTAGTAGTGGCGGCTGTTGATCAGCACCGGGACACCGCCCTCGGGCACCTGGGCCGCACGGTCGGCGACGCCCCAGTAGAGCGTGAGGTCGGGCCGGGTGCGACGCAGCTCCTCGTGGATCGCGCGTTGGCTGTCGGTCGCCGCCACACCGGTGTAGGACTGCAGGTAGACCGCCTTCTCGTCGAGCGGGTGCTCGCCGGTGCGGAACCACTCCTGCAGCTGCTTCTGTGCGTAGGGCCCACGCTCGTCGACGTCCATCGGCGAGGAGATGCGCACGCCGGTGTCGCGGCCGTGGCAGACCCGCCGGGCCCGGAGCTCCGGGCGGTCCTCGTCGTGCAGCAGCGCGTCGGCCACGCCCCGGTCGAGCACGACGCGTGCCTGCACCGGCTCGGGGCCGTCCCCGTGCACGACGTCGAGGAAGTAGACGCCGTTGGGCAGCCCGGTGGTGCCGAGCCCCCACTCGTCGTAGGTCGTCGGCAAGGTCGTGGTGAACCGTCGGCCGTCGGCCCCGGGAGCATCGCCGGGGACGAGGAAGCGCTTGTTGCGGATTCGCGCGCCGAAGCCTTCGGGGACCCGGCCCGGCCATCGAGCGGTGAGCCGCCAGCGATCGTCGAGGATCTCCAGCGACTCGAGCACGACGGTGCGGTCGCACTCCACGACCTCGCAGCCGCCCGACCCGGTGCGCCCCACGACCACCTCCGCGGAGTCGCTCTCACCGAGCCAGAGCTCCGTCGCCCCGT
The DNA here is from genome assembly GCA_963801125.1 of uncultured Actinomycetota bacterium. Classification (GTDB taxonomy): domain Bacteria; phylum Actinomycetota; class Actinomycetes; order Propionibacteriales; family Nocardioidaceae; genus Nocardioides_B. The sequence goes on along the minus strand of CAWDDL010000022.1, from coordinate 124,201 downwards.
CGCGGCCGAAGCCGAGGTTGCGCTCCGTGCGCGACCGGTCGAGCATGCGCAGCCGCCACACCCGCGAGTTCACCCCTTCGGGTGCGGGCGGCGACGGCAGCTCGAGGGAGAACTCGAGGCCGCCACCCTCGGCCGGGGTCAGCCGCGTCTTGGCCTGCACGCCGTCGGCGCGAGTGGCGACCACGTTGACCAGGCCCTGCTCGGTGGTCTCGACGGTGCCGCGCAGCCGCCGCCCCTGCACGGCGACCGCGACCAGCCGCGACTCGACCGGCGGCAGGCTGGCCAGCCGCATCCCGCACTGCGGGTCGGGGACCACCTGGAGCCGATGACCGGCCTCGTGGCGGGCGCCCAGCACCGGGGCGAACAGCATGCCGGCGGTGCCGCGTTCGTCGCGACGGCTGATCGTGCCGAGCCGCTCGACGCCCTGCGCGACCATCCGGATCTCCAGCCACCACTCGGCAAGGCTGTCCGGCAGGGCGAACGCGCGCCCGGTGTCCTCGGGTCTGGGCGGGGCGTCGGCGGCCAGAGCGGCCGCGTCCACCCGAACGGTCAGGGCCCCCTGCCGGTAGTCCTGGTAGCGGTGCCCCGCAGCCACGGTGACCTCCGGATCGACGCGCTGGCGCACGGGCAACGCCACCCGGCGCCCCGACGCCGCGCAGACGGCGGCCACCTCGACCTCGGGGGGCTCATCGGCACACGAGACGAACGGGATCCAGGCGAAGACGTCGAGCTCGACCGTCGGGCCGTTCCAGCGGACCCCGCGCAGTACCGAGGTGAGCGCGGTCTCGCTCTCGGACATCACGAAGTCGGACGCCGGGACGCCGAGCTCGGGCCGGTCGCAGAACGGCAGCAGCGCCCGGACCTCGCCGTCGACGACCTGGGTGGGCCGGTTGCCCAGCTCGAACCAGCGCCGGCTCAAGAACTCCTCCAGCTCCGCACGCCGGTCGGCCACGACGAGCCGGAGCTTGACCCGGTTCTCGGCGCGCACCCGCGCCCACATCCGTGGACCGACCTGTCCCACCACGGCGGCGAGGAAGGCGCGCAGGTCCTGCCACTGCTTCTCGCTCGCCCGTTCGACGTCGTCGACGAAGCGCTGTGCCCAGTCGTCGCAGACCACGAACGCCCACGCGTCGCGCACGGCGGTCGCCTCGACGCCGGCCAGCGTCGACCAGGTTGCGTCGTGGTCGACCAGCCAGGCGTCGAGCTCGGCCATCACGTCCTGCATGGTGCCGAAGGGCACCCCGCCCGCCCGGCGCATCACGTGGTAGGTCACGTCCGGCAGCAGGTCGAACGCGCGGGAGGCGACGAAGGCGTCGGTGGCCAACGGTCGCTGCCCCGGCGCCGGTCGCTCGGGGAAGGCGAGCCCCGACCGACGCCAGAAGTCGCTGCGGAACAGTCGGTTGCCGGTGCTCAGATCGGCCACCGCGAGCGGGAACTCCTGGAGCGTCACCCCCTCCCGGTAGCTGTCGTGGGCCGGGTCGCCCGCGGCCTCGGCACTGCGGGCGAGCGGGAGCTGGAGGGCGCGACCGATGGCGAGGTCCGAGCCGCTGCGATCGAGCGCCTTGACCAACAGGCGCAGCCCGTTGGGCGGGAGCACGTCCGTGGAGTCGACGAAACAGGTGTAGCGCCCCAGGACACGCCGGCCACCGAGGTTGCGGGCGGCGCCGGCGCTCGGCCCCCCGTCGTCGACCACCCGGACCCGCCAGTCCTCGGCGGCGTGCTCGGCGGCGACCGCCGCGGAGCCGCCGGGCTCGCCGTACAGCACCACCAGGATCTCGAGGTTCCGGTGGCTCTGTGCGCGCAACGAGTCCAGGCACTCGCCCAGCCACTGCGCGTCCGAGGCGGAGGCGGCAACCACGGCCGTCACCGCCGACGAGCGACGCTCCTCGGGACGCCGCGCCTGGCGCACCAGTCGGCGGGCGCGCCAGGGGAGCCTGCTCTCGGCGGCTCGGACGGCTCGACGCAGTCGTGGGTCAGAGAGCAAGGGGTGCCTTTCGCCGCCGGGGACAACCGCCCATGCTAGCTCCGGCGGCGCGGGGTCAGATCAGTCCCTGGTCCTGCAGGTACTGGCGTGCGACGTCCTCGGGCAGCTGCCGCTCGAGGTCGACCTTGCCGATCATCGTGGCCAGGTCGTCGGTGGTCAGGTTCTCGGACATCTTGTTGAGCACGTCCGCCATGTCGGGGTGCTTGCCGAGGAAGTCGCTGTTGACCATCGGCACCAGGTTCTCGGCGTTCTGCAGCGCCTTGTCGTCCTCGAGCAGCACCAGTCCCTGCTGGTCCAACGTGGCGTCGCTGGTGCCGACCTGGCCGAGGGTGACCTCGCCCTTCTTCAGAGCGTCCTTGGTGCCGGCGGTGCCGAAACCGAGGGGCTCCACCTTGCTGATGTCGAGGCCGTAGACCTTCTCCAGGCCCAGCTTGCAGTCGTCGCGCTGCGAGCAGTCCTCCGCGGCGGCGAGCTTCACCGGCTTGCCCAGCGCGGCCAGGTCACTCATCGTCTGCAGGCTGTTCTTGTCCGCGAACTCCTTGGTCACCGCGAACGCGTTGGCGTCCTGGGCCTCGGCGGGTTCGAGCGGCTCGATCCCGGTCGGCTTCGCGAGCTCCTCGAGCTTCTGCAGCGTCTCCTGGGTGTCGTGGGAGGCGACGGGCTCCGCGTCGGGCCCGTTCTGCTGCTTGTTGAGGTACTCCGTCATCGACGACAGGTAGTCCGCCGAGACGTCGACGTTGCCCTTCTGCATCTCCGGGGCGTAGACGTCGCGCGACTCCACCAGCTTGATGGTCGGCTGGTAGCCGGCGTTCTCCAGCAGTGCGGCGTACATCTGCGACATGATCTGCATCTCGGCGTAGTTCTGGCCGCCGATCACGACCTTGCCGCCGGCACTGCCACTGCCACTGCTGGAGTCGCCGGAGCTGGTGTCCAGGGCGTCGTCGCCGGCGCAGGCGCCGAGCACCAGCAGGGGGGCCACCGCGACCGCGGTGAGGATGCGTCGGGTCAGGGAGGGGGTCATCGCACGCTCCGCCTTCTGTGTCCCGCGGGCGTGGCCCGCGCGTGTCCGGTGGGCGTCGGCCTGACACCCGATGGGGCGAGACTACTGGGCGGCAGCGGCCGAACCCAAGGCCCGGTCCCGACCGGTGTCGACCCGCCGGGCCCGCGCGACCGGGTCGAGCAGCGCCTGCAGGGCCACCATCGCCACCTCGAGCAGCAAGGCGATGAGCGCGATCACGAAAGCGGCCCCGACGACCTGGGCGATGTCCTGGCGCACGAAGCCGAGCGTGACGATGCGGCCGAGGCCCGGGCCGGCGACCAGCGCGGCGATGGTGGCGGTGGCCCACACCTGCACGACGGCGAGCCGCAAGCCGGTCAGCACCAGCGGCAGGGCCAGCGGCAGCTCGACGGAGAGCAGCAGCTGGCGGCCGGTCATGCCCATCCCCCGGGCGGCCTCGACGGTGCCGCGGTTCACCTCCCGCATCCCCGCGTAGGCGTTGGTGATGATCGGTGGCAACGCGAAGAGCACGAGGGCGACGAGCGTGGCCATCCCGGCGCGTCCGTAGGCGCCGAGATCGCGGGTGCCGATCGGGCCGAGCGCCAAGAAGAGCAGCACCGCGAACGTCGGCACCGCCCGCCCCACGTTGGACACGTTGACCGCGAGCAGCCCGCCCTTGCCGATGTGTCCGAGCCACAACGCGAGCGGCAGGCCGATCAGCGCCGCCACCAGCGTCGCGGTCGCGGTGAGCAGCACGTGCTCGAGGAGCCGGTTGGGGATGCCGTTGTCGCCCGACCAGGTGGTGGGGTCCTGGAACCACTCGATGACCTGTTGCAGCATCAGGCCCTCCCCTTGCGCGTCCACGGCGTCAGCAGCCACTGGGCGGCGACGATGACCAGGTCGAAGGAGACGGCGAGGAGCACGCACAGCACACCGGCGGCGAGCACCTGCGCCTTGAACTGGCTGTCCACGGCCTGCAGCAGCAGGTTGCCCAGGCCGCCGTACCCGACGATCGCCCCGACCGTGGTGAGCGCGACCGTCGAGACCGCCGCGACCCGCAGCCCCGCCATGATGGTGGGCACCGCGAGCGGCAGCTCCACGCCGAGCAGCAGCCGGACCTTGCCGTACCCCATCCCGAGCGCGGACTCGCGAACGTCCGCGGGCACGCCCTTGAGGCCCTCGATCACGTTGCGCACCAGGATCGTCAGCGAGTAGAGCGCGAGGCCGATGATCACCGTGGTGGGGGTGAGGCCGCTCAGCGGGAGCAGCAGCGAGAACAGCGCGAGCGAGGGGATCGTGTAGATGGCGGTCGTGGTGCCGACGACGAAGCCTTCGAGCTTTCGGTAGCGTCGGGCGAGCAGGGCCAGCGGGAAGGCCACCACCAGCCCGATCAGGACGGACACCACCGTGATCCAGATGTGCTCGACGAGGGCGTCGGTCAGGATCGAGCTGCGGCTGCGCACGTACTCCGGACAGATCCAGGCGTTGCGCACCAGGCAGTTCGGCTCGGGCGTCTGGCCCGTGACCAGCTGGCTCGACAGAGGAGACACATGAGCGACCGTAGCCCACGGGACCCCGGGGACTCGATGATCCGGCTCGCCGGGGTGGGCAAGACCTACGCCGACGGCACGGTCGCCGTGCACGACCTCGACCTCGACGTCCCGCGCGGCGCGGTGGTGGTGCTCGTCGGCCCCTCCGGATGCGGCAAGTCCACGACCCTGAAGATGGTCAACCGGCTGATCGAGCCGACGTCGGGACGGATCTTCCTCGACGGCGAGGACATCACCCACGCCGACCCGGTGGCGCTGCGGCGACGGATCGGCTACGTGATCCAGCAGGTCGGGCTGTTCCCGCACCAGAGCATCCGGGCCAACGTGGCGACCGTGCCGTCCTTGCTCGGCTGGGACAAGCGCAGGTCGGCCGAGCGGGCCGACGAGCTGCTCGCGATGGTCGGCCTGGACCCGGCGCAGTACGCCGCCCGCTACCCGCACCAGCTCTCCGGGGGCGAGCAGCAGCGCGTCGGGGTGGCCCGGGCGCTGGCCGCCGACCCACCGGTGCTGCTGATGGACGAGCCGTTCGGGGCGGTCGACCCGATCGTGCGCACCCGGCTCCAGGACGAGTTCGTGCACCTGCAGCACGACCTCGGCAAGACCGTCGTCATGGTCACCCACGACATCGACGAGGCGGTGCGGATGGGCGACCGGGTCGCGGTCTTCGCGACCGGCGGCCGGCTGGCGCAGTACGACGTACCGGCGCGGGTGCTCGGCCACCCGGCCGACGACTTCGTGGCGGAGTTCGTGGGGGCCTCGCGCGGCCTGCGGCGCCTGGCGGTGACCCCGATCAGCCCCGACGACGTCGACCCGCTGGAGGGTCGGGAGCCGCGCGAGAAGGTCCCGGTGACCGGGACGCTCGAGGACGCCCTGGCGACGTTGATGCGCTCCGACGACGGCGCGGTCGCGGTGACCGACGGCGACCGGATCCTCGGCGTGCTCACCCCCGCCGCGGTGCACCGGGCGTTGCGACGCTCGGTGGCCACGGAGACGTGAGGACGCGCCGGGTCGGCAGGTTCAGGCCGTGACCGGCACGTCCTTGTGCCAGGACTGGGTGACGTACTTGGTCTGCCAGCCCATCGACACGTAGAGCCCGTCCGCGCCCGTCGGGGAGTCGGCGTCCACCTCGAGGCCGACCCGGTCCCTGCCGCGGGAGGCGGCGTCCGCGATCACGGTGGCCAGCAGCGACTTGGCGACGCCGCGGCCGCGGGCGTTGGCCAGCACGCCGATGTACTCCACGTAGCTGCCGGCCGGCTGGTCGCCGTCCCCCTCCTGCACGGCTCCGACGAGGGCGCCCGCGGGCTCAGCCTCGCCGCCGTCGTCGACCAGCTCCGCGATCCACCAGTGGTCCCACCGGTGCCCGGGATCCTCGCGGAGCCGGAACACGAACTCGTCGAAGCTCTCCTCGTGGGAGTTGAAGTGGTCGGCGAAGGCGGCCTCGAGCACGTCGTGCACGATCCGCAGGTCGTCCTCGGACGGCATCCCGGTGCCCTGCCGCTCGACCTTGCGGATGCGCACGCCCTCGCCGGTCGAGGAGTCCAGGTCGGCCTCGTCGGGGGTCACCGGGCGGTTCATCTGCCACCAGGTCCGCACCTGGGTGTAGCCGTGCCCCGAAAGCCACGCGTGCTGGCGCCCGTCGTCGGCGAACGCGCCGGAGTCGATCTGCTGTACGTCGAGCCCGCGCTCGCGACCGACCCGGACCGCGGCGAGGTCCCCCCAGCCGAGCAGCACCTCCGCGACCGCGTCGGCGACCTCGGTGGGCAGCATCGGGTCGACGATGACGATGAACAGCATCCGGCCGGCCGCCCGGTCGTGGGCGCTCGCCCAGCCCCGCACCTCGCCGGCCTCGTCGCGCAGGATCACGTTGTCGCGGGTGAGGTAGCCGCGGGCGGAGACGTGCAGCAGCACGTCGTCCTCGGTGGAGGAGGCCCAGCCCCGGGCGTTCTCCTCGTGGCGGCGTAGCAGCTCAGCCAGTGCCGGCGCGTCGCCGGCGTCGGGCGCCGCCACGAGCCAGCCGGCGGGCAACCGCGCGGCGAGCTCGTCGGGCATGAAGTGGTTCGTCGAGTGGTCCTGGGGGCTACCGGTCGAAGTCACCCCTCCAGTTTGGCGCACAAGCGCACAAGCCGGGAGACCGGGGGTGGTTGCGCGTGAGCAACCTCACCCGGGCGCCTCGGCACGCTCGTGGGCGCGCCCGCCGGGCCCTCAGGCGTGCTTCTGCTCGGCCTCGGGGCCGCCGGCGACCGCGGAGCCCACCTTCTCCTCCCACGCCATCAGGTCGACCACGGTCTCGAACCCCTCCCAGGTGGCCAGCTGGTCGGCCTGCTCGGCGCGGCGGATCTCCAGCTCCTGGACGCGCTCGGTGAGCGCCGCGACCCGGGCGTCCGCGTCGTTGGCGCGGCGCGCCTCGCGCTGGACCCGGGCCTCGGCCTCGCCGGCGCGGCGCTGGGCCTCGACCAGGCTGACCTGGAGATCGGAGACCTCGCGGTCGCGCACGGCGAGCCGGTCGGTCATGGCGGTGGTGAACTCGGCGTGCTCGGTGGCGCGCTCGGAGAACAGCGACCGGTAGGCCTGAGCCTGTGCGGCGCGGTCCGCGGCGCTGTCGCGGCGGCTCTGGGCGAGCTCGGTGTAGACGATCCGCGCCGCGGCCCAGCCGCAGGCGAGCGCCAGCACGGACGAGACGCTCAGCCACACCGGGGACTGGGTGGGCAGCGCGAGCAGGACGGCGACGGTGGCGAGGCTCAGCAGGGCGACAGCGACGGTGACCCGGACGCTGCGCTGACGACGGCGGTTGGGACGTGCCTGGGGGGAAGGACTGGCCATGGGTCTCAGGGTAGGTTCTCGTCGTCGTCGGGACCGACCCGACACGCTCGCTCCAGCGCCAGGGATCCTGCGACGAGCAGCACACCCGCGACCCCGGCGAGGGCCGACCGGATGAGTCGCTGCTGGGCCAGCTCGCCCTCGGCGATGCCCACCCAGCTCAGCGCATATCCGAGGTAGCCACCGGCGACCACGGCGCCGGCCAGGGCGCAGGACTTGGCCAGCACCAGCCGGTTGACGGCCTGGTGCGGCGGGATCCGGACCTTGTCACGATGCAGCGCCCGGTGGGTGGACCGGGCCACGGCACCCACGATCAGTGCGACGAGGAACAGCGCGCCGACGGGGAGCCAGCTGACCACCGGCGCGGTCCCGCGCAGCTCGATCGAGACCGGGCGCAGCGCCCAGCCCGCCACCAGTCCGAGCACCGCCAGGACCACCAGGGGACCAGGCCCGGTCGGGCGGATCCGACCGGTCGGCTCCGGCGGCTCGGGGGACGGCTCCTGCTCGGGGTCCGGCAGCCGGCTCACTACTGGGTCAGCGTCAGGTCGTCGCGCCGGGTCACGCCCTCGGAACCGGCCTTGGCCAGCAGCTCGGCGACCGGTCCATGGTCGATCAGCTCGGCGTCGGCCTCGACGTCGTGCCAGGGCGCGAGCACGAACGCACGCTCGTGGGCCTTCGGGTGCGGCAGCACCATGTCCGGGTCGCTGGCCCGGCGGTCCCCGACGACGATCAGGTCGACGTCGAGGGTGCGCGGCGCGCCGTACTCCCCGGTGCGCTCCCGGTTGTAGGCGTCCTCGATCGCCAGCGCACGCTCGAGGAGCGTGCGGGCGGACAGGGTGGTGTCGGCGAGGACCACCGCGTTGAGGAAGTCCTTGGACCCCTCGGGGGCGTCGAGGGGGTCGGTCTCGTAGACGGGCGATACGGCGGTCACCCACACCTCGGGGGTGTCGATCAGCGAGTTCACTGCGCCCTGGAGGTTGTTCAGGCGCTCACCCAGGTTCGACCCGATCGCGATCACGCACCTGCGGATGGGGTGCATCTCGCCCGTCAACGTGTCGGTGTCCACGATGTGGGGGTTGGGGGTCTCAGTCACGGTCGGCTCCGATGAATCGTCAGGGCGACGTCCGAGAACGTCGCCTCGATGGGCGCATCCGGCTTGTGCACGGTCACTTCCGCCCACTCCACACGGCTGTCAGCGAGGCAGATGCCGGCGATACGTTCCGCCAGCGCCTCGATCAGGTCGACCGGGTCGTGCTCGATCGCCTTCTTCACCGACGCCACGAGGCTTCCGTAGTCGACGGTGTCCTGCAAGTCGTCGCTGAGCGCCGCGGGCCGGGTGTCCAGCCCGAGCGCCAGGTCGACCTTGAACAACTGCCCGTCCCGCTTCTCGAAGTCGAGGACGCCGTGGCGCCCGACGGCCGCGATGCCGAGCACGGCCAGCCGGTCGGTGCCGGGCCGGCCGTCCGCGGGACGGTCATTCATGGTCTTCATGCGTCTGAGACAGTACCGGGGAGGCGTGGTGGATCCACAACCGCCAGCCGTCCGGTGTGCGAACGAACACGTTCGTCGCCACCGCCTTCGCGCCGCCGAACGAGTCCCGGTCGGTGTTCTCGTCGGCGGTGAGCACGTTCTCCGTGCAGGTCACCGAGGCCACGTGCCGGTCGCCGGCGCGCAGCACGCTGACCTCGACGTCGGTGAGGAAGAACTGGATGTAGGGCGTGTTCGCCATGATCAGCGCCCAGGAACGGTTGATCGCCGGTGTGCCGCGCACCGGGTGCGCACCGGGATGCACGCACAGCGTCTCCGGGTCGTCGAGCCAGAGGTCGAGCATCGCGTCGAGGTCGGCGGTCTCGAACGCGGTGTAGAAGGCCGCGTTGGCCGCCTCCACCTCGGCGCGCATCGTCTCACCCGGGGCGTCCGTCATGCGGTCGCCCCGGTCGTCCAGCGCGCCGCGACGCGGGTCGCGTCCAGGCTGGCGGGCACGCGGTGCACCCGCACGCACCAGGCCCCGGCCGCCGCGGCAAGCGCCGAGGTCGCGGCCGTGGCGTCGTCGCGCTCGCGCGGAGGGCGGGGCTCACCGTCTTCGTCGGCGAGCAGCGTGCCCAGGAACCGCTTGCGGCTGGTCGCCACCAGCAGCGGCCGGCCGAGCTCGTGCAGACGGTCCAGTCCGGCCAGCACCTCCCAGTTCTGCTCGCCGGTCTTGGAGAAGCCGATCCCGGGGTCGAGCACGATCCGCTCCCGTTCGATGCCGGCGTCCTCGGCGGTCTCGAGTCGGCCGGCCAGCTCGCGGGAGACGTCGGCCACCACGTCGTCGTACTGGGTGCGCTGCTGCATCTCCACCGAGTGCGCACGCCAGTGCATCAGGACGTACGGCGTGCCCAGCCGGGCGACCGTGGCCAGCATCTCGGGGTCGGCCTGGCCGCCGGAGACGTCGTTGACGAGGACCGCACCGGCCTCGACCGCGGCCCGGGCCACCTGCGCGCGCATGGTGTCGACGGAGACCAGGACACCGTCCGCGGCGAGGCGCGCCACGACCGGTACGACGCGCGCCAGCTCCTCCTCCAGCGGCGGCCGGGCCGCGCCGGGCCGGGTCGACTCGCCGCCCACGTCGACGAGGTCGGCCCCCTGGGCGGTGAGCAGCAGGCCGTGCTCGACGGCCGTGTCGGGGTCGAGGAACCGGCCGCCGTCCGAGAACGAGTCGGGGGTCACGTTGACCACCCCCATCACCAGGCAGCGTCCGGGCGCGGGCAGGCCGGGGACCTGTGCGGGAGGACGGTCGCTCATGGCGTCGACCCTATCCGTCCAGTCTGCTGAGGACCTCTCGCAGGAAGCGGCCCTCGCGCTCGAGGTCGACGGTGAAGCTGGACTGGAAGCGCGGCACGTTGCGCCGGTCGTCGTCCTCGGTCCGGGCGATGTCGGAGACCACCGAGACGAGGTCGTGACCGAGGACCGAGGCGATGAGGTACTCGTTGTTGGCGGTGTAGGCCTCGTGACCGAGCTGGATCACCGTCGTCCGCTCCGGGGAGAAGCAGGTGTTGAACAGCCCGCTCCCGGCGAACCCGGCGACGACCCGGGCACGGCGGAACATCGCCACTTGGTCGGGCAGCCGGAGGTCCTCGGGGAAGACCAGGGTGAAGCCGTGCCGGGCGAACAGCTCCTCGACCGCGGAGGCGTTGCGGCAGGACCGCTTGGCGATTCGTCGGGAGATGAAGATCCGGTCGTCCTGCGGGTCCGTCGTCGCCCGGGCTGCCAGGGCGTCGCCGGTACGTCGCCAGACCTCCGCGATCCCGGGGTGGACGTACTGGGGCATGGAGAACATCGGTGTGGCCGCGAGCAGCCGCTCGACCCGGGTCGGCTCCTCCAGCAGGACGAGCCCGTCGGGGGCCAGGCCGGCCGCGCCGAACAGCTCGTGCTCGAACGGCTCGAGCTCGCGGCGCCGGTTGACCCCCAGCACCGCCTTCACGCGTCCGGCCTGCTCCTGCACGAGGGGCAGCGCCCACAGCACGGCCAGCTGCTCGGTCAGCGCGTGGCCGAAGTGTCCCCGGTTCTCGTTGTCGAGGTAGAGGTAGGTGCCCTCGAGCGTCGGGGCTCCGGCGAGGTCCGCATCGACCCGCGCGAAGCGGCGGCCGAGCTCCTCGGTGTGCCGGTTGGTGAGCCGTCGGCGCTGGTTGTGCCGGTAGGTGTCGGGGAGCAGCAGATTGTCGGTGGTGAGCACCTGTCCGGGGACGCAGACGGGGCCGTGGTACTCCCGCAGGGACACCGGCGGCGCGGCCAACGTCTCGGGCATCCTGGCGGGGCGCTCCCGGTTGGAGCTGAAAGCGCACCGCGAGACGAAGCGCGCCCCCGGCTCGGTGTGCAGCACCCGGTCGTCGCCGCCGCGCATGGCAAGCACCCGGTCGGTCTGCTTCTCCGGAACCTTCGCGAGCGCTGCGGTGCGGTTGGTGAGGACCAGGTGGTCACCGACGGTGATCACGCGCTCGACCGCGCCGCCGAGGGCCGCGTTGCTCCGCTTCTTGCGGCCGGAGGAGGGCCTGACGGTCGTCCGGGCACGTCGGACCCCATCGAGGGCACCGTCCAGCGCCCCGGAGTGGGCGGCGGCCACGTAGCTGCCGCCAGGACGCAGGTGCCAGAAGGTGTTCTTGAACAGCCGTGCCCGCTTCGACCCGCGGGTCTGGTCCAGCAGGGCGTCGTACGGGCCGCGGGCGGCCAGCCGGGCGTGCAGGCGCTCGCCGCCTCCCTGGACCGGCACCCGGGTCACGGTGGCACTCGGCAGCCGTCGCCGCACGGCTTCGGCCGCCCCCGGCGAGGAGCCGTCGACGAGCACCGCGATGCGTGGGCGTGCGACTGCGGCGAGCTGCGTGGCGACCACGTCGGCCGGCGTGTTCCACGCGAGCTCGGGGCGTCCGCCGTCGAGCCGTCCGTCGCCGCGACGGGCCACCCGCCGCAGGCGCGAGCGCAATGCCGCCGTCCGTCCCGGACGGCCCCCCGAGCCGATCCTCATCGTGGCCTCAGCGGCCGCCCACGATGAGACTCATCGCCTCGGACCGGGTCGCCGGCTTGTGCATGATGCCGCGCACCGCCGACGTGATGGTCTTGGAGCCGGGCTTCTTCACCCCGCGCATGGTCATGCACAGGTGCTCGGCCTCGATCACCACGATCGCACCGCGCGCCTCGAGGATGCTCATCAGCGAGTCGGCGATCTGGGTGGTCAGCCGCTCTTGGACCTGGGGCCGCTTGGCATAGACGTCGACGAGCCGCGCCAGCTTGGAGAGGCCGGTGATCCGGCCCTGCTCGTTGGGGATGTAGCCGATGTGGGCCACGCCGGTGAACGGCACCAGGTGGTGCTCGCACATCGACCAGAGCTCGATGTCGCGGACCAGGATCATCTCGTCGTGCCCCAGGTCGAAGGTGGTGGTGAGCACGTCCTCGGCGCGCAGCCGCATCCCACCGAGCAGCTCCTGGTAGGCACGGGCGACCCGGGCGGGAGTCTCGCGCAGCCCCTCCCGGTCGGGGTCCTCACCGACCGCGGCCAGCAGCTCCCGGACGGCGGCCTCGGCACGCGGCTGGTCGAATACAGGGACCTCGTCGCGCGGCTGGATGCTGATCGGGTCAATTGCCATCGGCGGGCACACCCGGGTCGCCGTGGACGTCCCCGCCGCCACCGGGCGGGGTGAGGATCACGCCGCCCTCCGCCGGCTTCTCCCCGACGGTGCCGCCGTTGGCAGCGGCCCGCTCGCGGACGGCCGCAGGCACGTCGACCGGGGGGATGGCGGACGGCGACCGGGTCGGCGACCCGGTCCACGCCGGCCGCACCGGGCGCCGGCGCAGCCGCTCGAAGACGGCGGCGACCTCGCCCTTGTCGAGGGTCTCCTTCTCGAGGAGCTCGGTCACGAGCGCGTCCAGCACGTCGCGGTTCTCCTCGAGGATGTCGAATGCCTCCTGGTGCGCCTCGCTGAGCAGCCGCTTGGTCTCCTCGTCGACCACGGCGGCGACGTCCTCGGAGTAGTTGCGGGTGTGGCCCATGTCGCGGCCGAGGAACGGCTCCCCCTGCGCCTCCCCGAGCTTGATCGCGCCGAGCCGCTCGGTCATGCCGTACTGGGTGACCATCGCCCGGGCCAGCGACGTGGCCTTGTCGATGTCGTTGCCGGCGCCGGTGGTGGGGTCGTGGAAGACCATCTCCTCGGCCGCCCGGCCGCCCAGCATGTAGGCGAGCTTGTCGAGCATCTCCGAACGGGTCTGGGAGTACTTGTCCTCGTCGGGCAGCACCATCGTGTAGCCGAGCGCGCGCCCGCGCGGCAGGATCGTCACCTTGTGCACCGGGTCGGTGCCGGGCAGCGCCGCCGCGACCAGGGCGTGGCCGCCCTCGTGGTAGGCGGTGATGAGCTTCTCCTTCTCGCTCATCAGCCGGGTGCGCTTCTGCGGACCGGCGATCACCCGGTCGATGGCCTCGTCCAGCGCGGCGTCGTCGATCAGCTTCTGGTTGGTGCGGGCGGTGAGCAGCGCCGCCTCGTTGAGCACGTTGGCCAGGTCGGCTCCGGTGAAGCCCGGCGTACGACGCGCCACCGACAGCAGGTCCACGTCGGGGGCCATCGGCTTCCCGCGGGAGTGGACCTGCAGGATCATGTGCCGACCGGACAGGTCCGGGGCCTCGACGCCGATCTGCCGGTCGAAGCGGCCGGGCCGCAGCAGGGCCGGGTCGAGGATGTCGGGCCGGTTGGTCGCGGCGATCAGGATGACGCCACCGCGGACGTCGAAGCCGTCCATCTCGACGAGCAGCTGGTTCAGGGTCTGCTCGCGCTCGTCGTGCCCGCCGCCCATGCCGGCGCCGCGGTGCCGGCCGACGGCGTCGATCTCGTCGATGAACACGATCGCGGGGGCGTTCTCCTTGGCCTGCTCGAACAGGTCCCGCACCCGGGAGGCGCCGACGCCGACGAACATCTCCACGAAGTCCGAGCCGGAGATCGAGTAGAACGGCACGCCCGCCTCGCCGGCGACGGCGCGCGCGAGCAGGGTCTTGCCGGTGCCGGGCGGACCGTAGAGCAGCACGCCCTTGGGGATCTTCGCCCCGACGGCCTGGAACTTGGCGGGCTCCTGGAGGAACTCCTTGATCTCGCCGAGCTCCTCGATGGCCTCCTGGCAGCCGGCGACGTCGGAGAACGTCGTCTTCGGCATGTCCTTGGAGATCAGCTTGGCCTTGGACTTGGCGAACTGCATGACGCGGCCGCCACCGCCCTGGACCTGGTTCATCAGGAACAGGAAGAGCAAGATGATCAGCACGAACGGCAGGAACGTCGCGAGGATCGAGCCGAGCAGGCTCGGCTTCGGGACCTCGACCTTGACGGTCTCGATGGACTTGTTCTGGACCGCCGTGTTGTAGAGGTCACGCTGGGTGCCGGCGACCCACGAGGTCATCACCTTCTCACCGCTGCCGAGCTCGGCCCGGATCTCCTGGTCGCCGTCGACGAACGTGACGGTCTTGACCTGGTTGCCCTGCAGGTAGGTGGCCATCTTGGAGGCGGGCACCTCGTTGAACCCACCGTTGGGCGCGAGGTACTGCAGGGCCACGAGCACGCCCACGACCGCGACGACGATCCACAGCCACGGGCCGCGGAAAATACGCTTAACGTCCATGATCCGGGGCGTTCGCCCCGACCTCCTACCGACTCAACCGCTACGAACTGCCGACGGTACACGTCGGCTCACAGGTCAAGAGTAGACGTGGGGGGCGAGCGTGCCGATGCAGCGGAGGTTGCGGTACTTCTCGGCGTAGTCGAGCCCGTAGCCCACCACGAACGCGTTGGGGATGTCGTAACCGACGTACTTCACGTCCACCGACATCCGTTGTGCCTCCGGCTTGCGCAGCAGCGTGCAGATCTCGACGGAGGCGGGCCCGCGCGAGGACAGGTTCGAAATCAGCCAGGACAGCGTCAGCCCGGTGTCGATGATGTCCTCGACCACCAGCACGTGCCGGTCGGTGATGTCGGTGTCGAGGTCCTTGAGGATCCGCACCACGCCCGAGGACTTCGTGCCCGAGCCGTACGACGAGATCGCCATCCAGTCCATCTCGACGTGCCGGCCGAAGTGCCGCGCGAGGTCGGCCATCACCATGACCGCGCCCCTCAGGACGCCGACGAGCAGGATGTCCTGGCCCTCGTAGTCCTTCTCGATCTGGGCGGCCAGCTCACCGAGCCGGTCCTGGATCTGCTGCTCGGTGAAGAGGACGTCGACCAGGTCGCCCTCGATGTGCGCTTCGTCCATGGGCGTCAGCCTGCCACAGGGCCGGGGCCGGCCGGGGCGCCGGTCCGGCCGAACACCAACAGGCCCGCGTCGACGGTGGCGGTGAGGTGTCCGGGCAGCTGTACCTGGCGGCCCCGCGGGGCCTGCACGAGGTCGTCGAGGGCCAGCACGTGGGTGCGGAACAGCTCCGCGGGCGGCGCGCCGGCCTCGACCGCCACGGCCCGCAGGATCCGGCGCCGCAGCGCCGCGGCCAGGGCGGTCAGGCGCTCGACGGGGAGGCCGGCGGCGGTCGCCATGTCCTCGCCCAACGCCTGCGCCAGGTCGTCGAGCGCCGCCATGTCCTCCTGGAGCATCTCGGCGGTGCGGGCCAGGGCCGGGGCCACGCCCGGGCCGAGCTCCCGCTCGAGGACCGGCAGCACCCGGTGCCGGACCCGGGACCGGGTGAACCGCGGGTCCTCGTTGTGCGGATCGCGCCAGAAACCCACGTCCTGCGCGGCGCAGGCCTGCTCGGTCTGGGCCCGGGCGACCTGCAGCAGGGGCCGGCGGAACACCTCGAACGTGGGCCGCATCCCCGCGAGTGAACGACCCCCCGACCCGCGGGTCAGCCCGAGCAGGACCGTCTCGGCCTGGTCGTCGAGGGTGTGCCCGAGCAGGACCACCCCCGATCCCCACCGCAGTGCGACCTCGCCGAGGACGGCGTACCTCGCCTCGCGGGCGGCGGCCTCCACGCCCTGCCCCGCGGCGTGCACCTCGACGCGCGCGGAGACCGTCTCGTCGGCGCCCAGCCGGGCCATCTGGGCGACCAGCTCGTCGGCCCGTTCCGCGGAGCCCTCCTGCAGCCCGTGGTCGACGGTCACCGCCACCACGCGCCAGGGTTGGCGCCGAGCCTCGAAGACCGTGGCCGCCAGCAGTGCCAGGGAGTCGGCGCCGCCCGAGCAGGCGACCAGGACGGGATGGTCGTCGACGTCGGCCAGGCAGCGCCGCACCGCGAGGCGTACGGCGGCCACCGCCGGGTCGAGCGTCACGGGTCAGCCGTGCACGCGGCGGACCCAGGCCGCCGGGTCGCCGATCTCCGGGCGGCTCGGCAGGTTGGCGGGCTCGGCCCACACGGCATTGAAGCCCTCCATGCCGACCTCGTCGATCGCGCCGCGGACGAAGGCGGCGCCGTTGCGGTACTGCGCCATCTTGGCGTCGAGCCCGAGCAGCCGGCGCAGCACCCGGTCGACGTAGCTGCTGCCCTTGCGGCGCTCGTTGAACCGGCGCCGGATGTGGTCCACCGAGGGGATCACCTCCGGGCCCACGCCGTCCATGACCACGTCGGCGTGCCCCTCGAGCAGCGACATCACCGCGGTCACCCGGTCGAGGATCTCGCGCTGGCGGGCGGAGGAGAACAGCTCCAGCAGGCTCACGTCGTCCGCGCCGCGGAGCACGTCGCCGAGCCGCTTGACGCCCTCGCCGAGCATCTGTGCCATCTTGCCGGGGTCGACCTCGATCCCGCCGACGAGCTCCTCGATCTGGCCGTGGATGTGGTCACGCATCCACGGCACCGCGGTGAACTGGACCCGGTGGGTCTCCTCGTGCAGGCAGACCCAGAGCCGGAAGTCGGCGCGGTCGACCTGCATCTCGTCCTCGGCGTGCACGATGTTGGGGGCCACCAGGAGCAGGCGCCCGGCCTCCGGCGACCCGGCCGGCGCGTAGAACGGGTCGAACTGGCCGAGCACCTTCGAGGACATGAAACCGAGCAGGGTGCCCACCTCGAGGCCGGTCACCCGGGAGCCGACCGCCTCCGCCATCGGCGAGGGGGCGCCCTTCTTCTCCTGCAGCCGGTCGATGAGTGGCGAGAGCACCTGGGCGAACCCGTCGGCGTTGGCCTGGATCCAGCCACGGCGGTCCACGACCAGCACCGGGGCGGTGCGCTCCTCGGCGACCAGCCCGGTGAACTCCCGGACCAGCGGCGTGGAGCGGTGCGCTCCGGCCTTGAGCTCGGCGACCGCCTCGTCGGCGTCGGCGCGGGTGATCATCGGCCCCGGCCCGGCCATCCGCGAGGCAGCGCTGACCGCGAGGTCCCAGTCGATCATCGTCGAACGTCCCACCATGAGGCGACCCTACGTCCCCCTCCGGCATCGGCCGCGACCGCGCGGCCTTCGATTGTGCCCGGCCCACACCGATATCGGGTCAGGAGGCGCAGGAGCAGGCGGCGAGGGCCGCCGCGACCTCGTCGATCCGCTGCCGGGCGTCGAGCGCCTTGGAGACCGGCACCTCGTCGGCGATGACCACGAAGGCGAGCACCGCGTCGTCGACGGTGGTGACCGTCCCGGCCAGTCCGTGCACGCCCGCCTCGGTGAGGGTGCCGGTCTTGGCGTGCACGGCGCCCAGGCCGGCAGGCGCCCCGGTGTCGAAGCGGCTGCTCAGCGAGCCGGTGAACCCGGCCACCGGCATGCTCGAGAGCACCGTCCGCAGGCCGGGGTGGTCGGGGCCCGCCACGGCCCGGATCACCCGGAGAAGGGTCTCGGGACGCAGCCGGTCGGCGCGGGACAGCCCGGAGCCGTCGAGGATCCGGTCCCGCCCGGTCGGGATGCCCAGCTCGTCGAGGGTGGCCTCGACGGCGCGCGCCCCGCCCCGGAACGACGCAGGTTCGCCCGCGGCCAATGCGGCCTGCCGGGCGAGCACCTCGGCGCCCTCGTTGTCGCTGACCTCCAGCACCCGCTGCACGATCTGCGCCAGCGGGGCGCTCTCGACGGCGGCGAGCTCGGGCGCCTCGGGGTCGGCCCGTTGCGGCGAGGGCGCGCCGGTGACCTTCACGCCGCGGCGCTCCAGGGCTGCGGCGAACGCCTCAGCCGCGGCCGCTGCCGGGTCGTCACTGCGCAGGTAGCTGTCCGGCCGGCGCCCCTCGTCGACCCACAGCGCGCTGATCGGGCTGACCACGTTGTCGGGGATGTAGGACGGCTGCCAGTCGGGGCTGACCGACGGGCCGCTGAACAGGGAGGCGTCGTACCCGAGCCGGACCTTGCTGCGGCCCAGGTCGTGCAGCGCCCGCGCTGTGGAGCGGGCCAACGTGGCGATGTCGGCGCGCGCCGGGTAGGTCTCGTCCGCGCCCACCGGCTTACGGGCGAGGAACGGGTCCCCGCCGCCGACGAGCACGATGCCGCGGC
Organism: uncultured Actinomycetota bacterium; assembly: GCA_963801125.1. Taxonomy (GTDB): domain Bacteria; phylum Actinomycetota; class Actinomycetes; order Propionibacteriales; family Nocardioidaceae; genus Nocardioides_B. The sequence continues at coordinate 105,964 of CAWDDL010000022.1, read as the reverse complement.
GACCGGCTCCGGTGACGACCGAGGTCCGGAACCGGTGGTCGCCGCCGAGCCGCTCCAGCACCGCCGTGGCGGTCAGCAGCTTCATCGTCGAGGCCGGCACGACCCGGTCGGGGCCGGCGCGGTGCACGACCTGCCCGTCGGAAAGGTCCATCACGGCCACGGCCACCTCCGGACCGAGCAGCTTGGCGCGCAGCAGCCGGGTGACGGCACGACGTACGGCGTCCGGGTCGGCGGTCGCCTCCGTCTCGGGCTCCGCGACCACCGGCGCGCGGGCCGCCTCGGGCAGCGCCAGCCCGGCCGGCGGTGCCACCTCGGCCGGCTCGTCGACGGGCGAGGGGTAGTCGAACCCGAACCAGCGCGGACCGACGTCGAACCAGTACGCGCCGCCGGCGAGGAGGAGCACGAGCACGACGAGGGACGCCGTCACGCTCCGGAGCAGGCGTCCGGCGTGGCGTACGTCACCTTGGGCCACGATGGGCACCTCTCGAATGCGCGTTTTTGGCGGTTGTGCGGGACACTAACCGAACGACGTGGACGAGTCCGAAGCGGAGGAAGTGCTGTGGAGTTCGACGTGCTGGTGGAGATCCCCAAGGGGCAGCGCAACAAGTATGAGGTCGACCACGAGTCCGGGCGAATCCGGCTCGACCGCACTCTGTTCACCTCCACGCAGTACCCGGCGGACTACGGCTACATCGAGCACACCCTCGGCCTGGACGGCGATCCGCTCGACGCCATGGTGATCCTGCAGGAGCCGACCTTCCCCGGCTGCCTGATCAAGTGCCGCGCGATCGGCATGTTCCGGATGACCGACGAGGCCGGCGGCGACGACAAGGTGCTCTGCGTCCCTGCGACCGACCCGCGACTGGAGCACCTGCGCGACATCAGTCACGTGTCGAAGTTCGACCGGCTCGAGATCCAGCACTTCTTCGAGGTCTACAAGGACCTCGAGCCCGGCAAGTCCGTCGAGGGCGCCAACTGGGTCGGCCGCATCGAGGCCGAGGCCGAGGTGGTCGCCTCCTTCGAGCGCTACAAGGAGAGCCCCACCGGCCACTGACGCCGCCGCCTCAGGAGCCGGAGAAGTCCAGGATCTCGGCGCGGAGCATCTCCTTCGGCACGGCGAACGCGTCGACGAGGTCCTCGGCGATCGGCCGCACCCGACGGCAGAGCTGGTTGACCCGGCGGGTGATCGCCTTCGACCGCTCCTTGGAGAGCCGGCCGTGCTCGAGGAACCAGCCTCGGTCGTGCTCGATACAGCTCAGCGCGTAGAGGTCGCACAGGAGGTTGAGCGCCTCCTTGCCGGGGCCGTCCTCGACGGTGGCCAGCTTGTCGAGGAACGCCTCGAGCACGATGCGCTCGACGTGCGCCCAGGCGCTGCTGATCACGTGGTCCTGGCAGAGGCTGAACACCTCGGCCGGGTCGCGGCCGTCGTCGATGCCGCGCTTGAGCCGCCGCGCCACGGCGGCGAGCTGGTGCTCCTCGCGCCAGGTGAGCATCTCGAGCTGCCACTCGCCGTCCTGCAGCCCCTCGTCGGGGTCGTCGACGGAGTCGCGGTTTCCCGGCACAGCATTGCGCAGCCGGTCCAGGATGGTGCGCGCGTTGGTGCGCTCGAGGACGGTCTCGACCGCCATGCCGGCGACGAACCGGACCATGCCGATCTGGTCCATGTCCTCGAAGGAGTCCTTGTAGTCGGTGAGCAGGCCCTTGGCGACGAGCTGCAGCAGGATCGTGTTGTCGCCCTCGAACGTGGTGAACACGTCGGTGTCGGCGCGGAGGGCGTCGAACCGGTTCACGGAGAGGTAGCCGGCCCCGCCGCAGGCCTCGCGGCACTCCTGGATCGTTCGCGAGGCGTGCCAGGTGCCCAGCGCCTTCGTCCCCGCGGCGCGCGCCTCGAGGGCGCGCCGCTGGTGCTCGTCGTCGGCCGCCTCGACCTCGCCGAAGCGGTTGAAGACCGCGTGCAGGTCGGCGGCTACCCGTTCCTGGGCGAAGTGCAACGCGTAGGTGCGCGCGAGCAGGGGCAGCAGCCGGCGCTGGTGCTGTCCGTAGTCGAGCAGCACCTCCTCGGTGCCGGAGCCGGGCGGGCCGAACTGCCGGCGCACCAGGCCGTACTTCACCGCGACGGCCAGCGCGACCTTGCTGGCGTTGATGCCGGCGCCGCCGACGCACACCCGGCCCTGGACCAGGGTGCCGAGCATGGTGAAGAACCGCCGGTCCTGGTTCTCGATGTCGGAGAAGTAGCGCCCGTCGTCGGTGACGACGGCGTAGCGGTCGAGCAGGTTCGTGCGCGGCACCCGCACGTCGTCGAACCACAGCCGCCCGTTGTCGACTCCGTTGAGGCCGATCTTGCGGCCGCAGTCCTCGATGCGCACCCCGGGTGCCGGGTCGCCCTCGGCGTCTCGGATCGGTACGACGAGCGCGTGGACCCCGTGGTTCTCGTCCCCCACGTGCAGCTGTGCGAACACCACGGCGGCGGAGGCGTGCACGGCGGCGTTGCCGATGTAGTCCTTGCGCGCCCGGTCGTCCGGGGTGTGGATGACGAACTCCTGGGTCTCCGGGTCGTAGGTGGCCGTCGTACCGAGGGCCTGCACGTTCGACCCGTGTCCGGTCTCGGTCATCGCGAAGCAGCCCAGCAGCCGGCCGGAGATCAGGTCCTCGAGGTAGGCGTCGTGGTGAGACTTGGTCCCGAGCTGCAGGATCGCGCCGCCGAAGAGGCCGAACTGCACGCCCACCTTGGTCACCACCGAGAGGTCACCGAGAGCGAGGGTCTCGAAGGCGGCGACCGAGGCGCCGATGTCCTCCCCGCCGCCGTACTCCTTCGGGAAGCCGAACCCGGTCTGGCCGGTGCCGGCCATCATCAGGACCACCTCGAGGACGCGCTGGCGGTACTCGTCGCGGGAGAGCTCCTCCGCGTCGCGGAGGATGGAGGCGTGCTCGGCCAAGTTGTCCCGGACGAGCGTGCGGACGTCGGCGTAGGTGCCGTCGAGGAGCGCGGTCAGAGCCGGGACATCGAGCGTCATGAGCGACATCGTGGCAGACCGGACACGGCACCGTCAGGTGGGAACGCGGTCTACACGCGCACGAAGTGGGTGGGCGGCAGCCAGTAGTACATGCTCTCCACGGTCACCGCCCGGCCGGTGCGGGGTGCGTGCACGATCATCCCGTCGCCGAGGTACAGCGCGACGTGGTGGATGCCGGCGGGCGAGCTGCTCGAGCTCCAGAACACCAGGTCGCCCGGGCGGAGCTCGGCGGCGGTGATCGGCGTCCCGGCGTCGTACTGCGCCCGGGTGTAGTGCGGCAGGTACACACCTGCCTGCTGCCAGGCGCGCATGGTGAGTCCGGAGCAGTCCCACGCGTCCGGGCCGTCCGCTGCCCACAGGTAGGGGTCGCCGACCTGCGCGCGGGCGAACGCGAGCACCTGGGCCACTCCCCCGGACGGCGCGGGTGCGGCCACGGGCTGCGGCGCCGGCTGGGGGTCCGGCTGGGGCGCCGGCTGGGGGTCCGGCTGGGGCGCGGGCTGCGGCGCCGGCTGGGGCGCGGGCGCCGGGGCCGGGTCCTTCTCCTTCTCGTGCGCGGCGCGAGCCGCGGCCTCCCGCTGGGCGCGCGCAGCCTCGGCGGCCTTCCGGTCCGCCTCGCGCTGGGCGGCGCGCTCGGCCCGACGCTCCTCGCGCGCCTGGGCGCGTGCTGCGGCGAGCGCCTCCTGGCGGGCCCGCTCCTCCGCACGCTTGCGGGCGATCTCCTCGAGCGCGGCCTGCCGCTTGCGGGCGAGGTGCACCGAGATGTCCTGGGCCCTGGCGAGCTGGCGGATCAGGGTGTCCTTCTGCCGCGCGATCCGGGCGGCGGCCGCCTGGGCCGCGTCCGCGGCGGCCTGCGCCCGCGTGCGCGCTTCGTCGGCCCGACGAGCGACCCGAGCCTGCTCGCGCGCGGCTTGGGCGGCGTCCCGGGCGAACACCCGGGCCAGCGAGTCAGCGGCGGCGAACCGCGCGTAGTCGGCCTGCAGCGAGGTCGACGCGCCCTGGAAGGCGACGTACTGGTCGAGAACGCCCTCGGGCCCGTCGGCGCCCATCATCGCGTTGAGCCCGGTGAGGTCGCTCGCCTGCTGGTACGACGTGGCGACCAGGGCACCGATCGCGTCCCGCTGCTCGGCGACGTTCGCCCGGGCCCGGGCTGCCTCCCGGCGCGCCTGCTTCAGCTTCTCGGTGGCGCGATCGAGCTGCCACATGGCGCCGTTGTAGGCCTCCGACGCCTGCTCGGCCCGCACCGCGGCCTCATCGAGCCGGCGGTTGGCGAGCAGGAGCCGGGTCTTGATCTCCGCGACGTCGTGGGCCTTGCGGACCGCGTCCGCCTTGGCGGCATCGACCTGGTCCTGGCTGGGCATCGACCGGCCGGGGCCCGAAGGGCCGGTGTCGCCCCGGTCCGCGACCGCCGCTGGCACCGACCCGAGGGTCAGTGCGGCGACCGCCGCCAGCGCAGTCACGCCGAGTCGGGTCTGGCTTGGACGCACCGGTGTCCCTTCGTCGTGTCTCGAGCCGCTTCCCCGGCGGTTCGAGACCGTGCGTGTGATGGGACCGGGCTCCTCGCCCTCCCAGAAGCAAGCTGCCCGGTCCCACCGTGCCGGACCTCCGAGGGGTCCGACGTCAGGAACCGTAGTCCTCATCCGTCACAAAGGGAACACTTTTCACTTAAAAACCTTCAGCAACACGGCGTGTCGAGTTGACAAACTACAGCAATGTAATTCACCACCTGACGCCTGCCGCGCGCGAGATCCGCGCACGGGAACGATCCCGGGGGCGGGGCCACGGCGGCCGGCGCGCGAAATTCACGCACGGGCGCAAGCGGTGGGCGGGAGGACCGACGCTACGCAGGCCAGGCACGTAAAAGGTCCCGCCCCACTGGGAGTTGGGACGGGACCGGGAGCTGTCCCATTGGGAGGTTGGGGCAGCTCCGAACCGTGCAAAGGAAGGCTGGGGTGACAGGTACCTGGCGGTGCCGCCGACTACGTGTCCGCTTCCCCCGAGTGATCTCCCTCTACGACAAGGATAGAGCACCGAACCCGGCAGACAAGAGACAAATCGGGCCTGTGGAAGACAAGATTTCGTCGCCGGCCGGGCTACCCGACCCCGCGCGGACGGACTATGCGCGCGAGCCTGCGTGGGGCTGCCCCTCCACGGGCACGTCCGCGGTGGAGGTGGTGGGCCGGGAGGACCGGCCACCCCGCTCGAACTTCTGCCCCGTGGCCAGGCCGCCGACCCACACCGAGACCAGCGCGATGAACGCCCCGGCGATGTCGTCGGCGATGTAGTGCCACCCGAAGTAGAGCGTGGACACCACGGTGAACGAGAGGAACACCCACATCGCCCAGCGGATCGCGGCGTGACGCACGGTGTACTGCGTGATCAGCGTGAGCGTGAGGATGATCCCGACGTGCAGCGAGGCGAACCCGGCGACGCTCTGCACGGAGTCCGCGGTGATCGGGTTCCACACCGACTCGTAGCGCGCGTAGTTCAGCGAGTTCTGCAGCGACGAGACGCCGGTCTGGTCGAGATCGCTGTAGAGCCACACGTAGGCGAAGTTCGGGCCCAGTGACGGGACCAGGTAGTAGGACGCGGTGCCGAGCGCCCAGGTCAGGCAGTGTGAGGTCGCGAACCAGTAGCCGTAGCTGATGTTGCGCGACCAGACCAGCCAGACGATCAGCGACAGCGGGGTGAGCGGCAGGAACAACAAGTAGACGTACGCCAGCACGTGCGCGGCGATGCCCTCCCCCAGCAGCGAGTGCAGCAGCACGGCGGGCTCGTGGCCGAACATCAGCAGCTGGTCGATGCGGTGCAGCGTCGGGTCCTGCAGGTCGCCGGCCAGCCGGGGCAGGAAGTTCTTCAGGTTGCGGTAGCTCACGTAGGTGACGAAGAAGCTGGCCAGCCCGATCACCACCAGCCCGATCCGCTCACGCGTCCAGTGCTCCCGGATGATCCGGCGCGCCTGTGTCCCGATCGTGCGCGGCGCCGTGCGCGAACGCCACAGCGAGCGCGGCAGGACGTCGATCACGAACGCCCCCATCATCATCAGCGGCAGCCGCAACCAGGACGGGCCGAGGAAACCGTCGGGGTCGCGCAGCGGCTCGCCGAGCTTGAGGCTCGCGACGACGGCGAGCACGCCCATGACCAGGGCCACCCCCACCAGAAGTCCGTATGCGCGCCGTTTCACAAGGGGTGAGTCTAGGAGACCGGTGCGGTTGTCACGCGCGCAGTACGGCGACCCGACCGAGGTCCACCGACAGCCGGACCTCGTCGGCGACCCGCACCGGGGAGTCCTGCTCGGCGACGGCGTGCACCTCGCCGACACCGGTTACCCGCACCTTGAGCCGGAGCAGCTCGGGGGTCACCCGCGCCTCGAGCACCCGCCCGCTCAGCGGCCCGTCCGCCGCGACGCGCAGCGCCGAGCGACGCATCGCCACCTCGGCACCGCCGGCACCGACGGGCTCGCCGCCCGCGCGCAGCACCGCGTCGGCCGCCGACCCGTCCAGCACGGTGGCGTAGCCGAGGAACCCGGCCACGTCGCCGTCCACCGGACGCCGCCACACCTCGTCGAGGGTGCCTGACTGGACGACGCGTCCGCAGCGCATCACCGCCATCCGGTCGGCAACGGCGAACGCCTCCTCCTGGTCGTGGGTGACCAGCAGGGCGGTGGTGCCGGCGCTCACCAGGATCGACCGGAGGTCCCCGGCCAGCCGCTCACGCAGGCTCCGGTCGAGGGCGCTCAGCGGCTCGTCGAGCAGCAGCAGCCGCGGCTCGACCGCGAGCGCCCGGGCCAGTGCGACCCGCTGGCGCTCCCCACCGGAGAGCGTCGCCGGTGCGCGGTCGGCGTGGCCCGGCAGGCCGACGAGGTCGAGCAGCTCCTCGACGCGCGCAGCGACCTCGGCGCGCGGCCGGCGCCGGACCCGCAGTGCGTAGCCGACGTTCGCGCCGACACTCTGGTGGGGGAACAGCTGGCCGTCCTGGAACATCAGAGCGAAACCCCGCCGGTGGGTCGGCACCCTGGCGAGGTCCTGACCGTCGTAGGACACCGACCCGGTCTCCAGCGACTCGAGCCCCGCGACCGCGCGCAGCAACGTGGACTTGCCGCAGCCCGACGGGCCGAGCACCGCGAGCACCTCCCCGCGCGGAAGCGTGAGCGACACGTGGTCCACGGCGAGGGTCTCCTCGAACCGCACGGTCACGTCCTGGACGCTGAGCATGCTCAGAAGGATCCCATCGAGCCCAGCCGCAGCCGCTCGACGGCGGCCAGCACGGTGACGGTGACCAGCCCGAGCACCACCGACGCCGCGAGCGCCATCCCGAAGTTGTCGGCGCCCGGTCGGGAGATCAGCTGGTAGATCACCACCGGCAGCGTCGGCCGGTCGGGCCGGGCCAGGAAGCTGGTCGCCCCGAACTCGCCCAGGGAGACCGCGAACGCGAACCCGGTCGCCGCCAGCAACGGCCGCCAGGCGGTCGGCAGGTCGACGGTCGCGAGGATCCGGGCGGGCGAGGCACCGAGGGAGGCCGCGACCTGCCGCTGGCGCGGGTCGATCGAGCGCAGCACGGGAGCGAGCGTGCGTACGACGAGCGGCAGCGCCACCATCGCCTGGGCCACGGGCACCAGCACCGGCGAGCTGCGCAGGTCCAGCGGCGGCCGGTCCAACGTGATCAGGAAGCCGAAACCGAGAGTCACCGCGGAGACCCCGAGCGGCAGCATGAACACCGAGTCCAGGACCGCCAGAGCACCCCGTTCGCGCCGGGACCGGCCGGTGCGCGAGACCACGAAGGCGACCAGGCCGCCGAGCACCATGGCGAGCACGGTGGCATCGACCGCCACCCGCCACGAGTTGGCCAGCGCCTCGCTGACGGGGACGAGCAGCGCGTTGCCGGTGCCGGTGGTGCCGAGCGCCCGGTAGTGGTCGAGGCCCCAGCGCCCGTCCACCCGCAGCGACCCGACGACGAGGGTGAGCAGTGGGGCCGCGACCAGGGCGAGTGCGGCGGCGGTGGCGACCAGGACGGGCACGTCCCCGCGCCGCGGGCCGCGTGCCGTCGTTCGCACGGCGGTCCGCTCGACGGCGTGCTCGCGGCGCGACCGACCGGCGTGGGCGGCGTAGAGCAGGGCGGTGACCACCAGCAGCTGCAGGACCGACAGCGCGGCGGCGGCCTGCAGGTCGAGGAACTGCGTGGTGAGCAGGTAGATCTCGGTCTCGACGGTGGCGTAGTGCAGGCCGCCGAGGGTGAGCACGATGCCGAACGCGGTCGCACAGAAGAGGAACACCACGCTTGCCGCCGAGATGATCGCGGGTGCCAGCGCGGGCAGCGTCACCGTGCGCAGCACCTGCCACGGCGACGCACCGAGCGCCGCGGCCGCCTGTTCCCGGCGCGGGTCGAGGTTCTCCCACATCCCCCCCACGGTCCGCACGACGACGGCGAGGTTGAAGAACACCATGGCCGCGATGATCGCGACCGGTGTGCCGTCCAGACCCAGTCCGCCGAGCGCTCCCGACGGCGCCAGGAGGGTCCGGAACGCGACACCCACCACGACGGTCGGGAGCACGAACGGCATCACCACGAACGCCCGCAGCGTTCGGCGGCCGGGGAACCGGAGCCGGTACAGCACGAAGGTCAGCGGCAGTCCGAGCAGCACCGTCACGGCGGTAGCCAGGGCCGCCGACCAAACCGTGAACCACACCACCGCGTGAGTACGGCTGCGGGTCAGCACCTCGAGCGCCGCGCCCGGGTCGAACCGGCCGCCGGACCACAGCCCGCGAGACAGCATCCCGCCGACGGGCAGCGCGAAGAAGACCAGGAGTGCGCCGAGGGGGACGGCGGCGAGCAGGACGACCCAGAGCCGCTCGCGCCAGCTGCCCCTCATGACGTCACGGCCACGGCGTCACAGCGCCGCGTCCTGCCACGCACGCAGCCACTCGTCTCGGTGCTCGGCGACCGACGCCTCGGGCACGGTCCACGGGTCCTGGGCGGTCGGCGCCCACTTCGCCCAGTCCTCGGGCAGGTCGACGGATTCGTCGACCGGGTAGACGTACATGTTCTCGGGCAGCGCGGACTGGAAGGACCGGCCGACCATGAAGTCGATGAACGCCTTGGCCCCCTCGGGGTTCTCCGCTCCCTCGAGCAGGCCGGCGTACTCGACCTGGCGGAAGCAGGTGTCGAGCAGCGCGCTCGTGGTCGGCCTCGAACCACCCTCCGGCACGGTGAACGGCGGAGAGCTGGCGTAGGAGACCACGATCGGCCGGTCGCCGCCGCCCCCGCCGGCGGTGAAGTCGACTTCGTAGGCGTCCGACCAGCCGGAGGTCACCTTGAGCCCGTTGTCGGCGAGACGCTTCCAGTAGTCCGTCCAGCCGTCATCGCCGTACCGCGCGACCGTGGCGAGCATGAACGCCAGCCCGGTCGAGGACGTCGTCGGCGCCGGCGAGACGGCCAGGCCGCGGTAGCGCTTCAAGGTGAGGTCGTCGAACGTCTTCGGCGGCGCGAGGTCGTGCTGGTCGAACCAGGTGTCGTCGACGTTGACGCAGACGTCGCTGTAGTCGACGGGTGTGACCAGGTCGGCCAGCGCCGTGTCCTTCGGCTCGAACCGGCTGCCGGGGGCCTGCGCCGGCGCGTAGCCGGCGAGGATCCCCTCGTCGGCTGCCCGGGACACGAAGGTGTTGTCGATGCCGTAGACCATGTCGGCGATCGGCGAGCCCTTGGTCAGCACCAGCTTGTTGGTGAGCTCGCCGGCGTCGCCGTTCGACTCGATCTTGACGGTGTAGCCCGACTCCGCGGTGAACTCCTTCAGCACCGACTTGGGCATGCTCCAGGAGTCGTGGGTCGCGACGACCACCTGCTTCGAGGTGGTCTGCTCGTCGGGGGCGGACCCCAGCGAGCAGCCGGCCAGCACGCCGACGCCGAGGAGGAGGGCGGCCGAGCCGCCGAGGTTGATGCGCATCGTGCACTCCCTGAGGTGAAGGGAGGGAACCGCCGCGGCGGTCGAGAGTTCGACTTCCTTCGCCGGTGCTAGCCGGAGCAGGTTCGAGGGTCTGCGGCTCACCGCACTCTCAGCGTCTGGTGACGCTCCCCTGTCGTTCTGCCGCGAGCCTACAACGGCGGTAGCGTCTGCGCGTGCCCAGTCCCACCCACCGCCTGCTGGCGCGCGTGATCCCGGTCGTACGACGTGCCGGCGAGGTCGACGACCCGGCGAAGGTCCGCCAGGAGGTGCTCGACCGGCAGGCCCGCGCGGTCACCTCTGTCCCCACCCGCCCGCTGCGCGGCTGCGTCGTCACCGAGATCGGCGGGCTCGGCTTCCCGGTGCACGACATCCGTCCCGAAGGCCGTTCTCCGGAGGGCACCGTGCTGTACCTCCACGGCGGCGGGTTCGTCAGCGGCCTGGACCGGGCGCACTGGCGGTTCGTCGCCGGACTGGTGCGTGACACCGGCGCCCGGGTGGTGCTGCCGTCGTACCCGCTCACGCCGCTGCACACCTGGCGCGACAGCCTCCCGACACTGGTCGACCTGTTCGAGCAGCTCGCGATCGAGTCACCGGGCGGTGCGGCTCTCGCCGGCGACTCCGCCGGCGGCGGGCTCGCCCTGGCACTCGCGCAGCAGCTCGCCCGCCGGCCCGGGCCACAGCCGACCCGGCTGGTGCTGGTCTCGCCGTGGGTGGACCTCACCGGGACCACTCCCGGCACCGAGCAGGCCGCGGCGCACGACCCGTGGCTGACCCTGTCGAAGCTGCGGCTCTACGGGCGCTGGTGGGCCGGCGAGGACGACCCGGCCCGTGCGGAGGTCAGCCCGTTGAACGGTACGTACGACGGGCTCCCCCGAACCCTCGTCCTGTGCGGGACTCGCGACCTCCTGGTTCCCCAGGTGCGGGAGGCGGTCCGCAGGGCCGCGGCCGCCGGGGTGCTGGTGACCTACCGCGAGGAACCCGGCCTGCTGCACGTCTACCCGCTGCTGCCGGTGCGCGAGGCCCGCGCCGCCCGGGCGGAGGTCGCGGACTTCCTGCTCTGAGCGGCCGGACCCAGCCGGGCCACGCACAGACCGGGCGCCACCAGCGGGTCGAGCCGCGGCACGGTCAGGGGCGCGCCCAGCTGCTCGACGGCGCCGCGCAGGAGGCCCAGGTGCAACGCGCACACCACCTCCTGGCGCTCGGCTGCGACCTCGAGGAACGGACAGTGCGCGATCTCCAGCCGGCGACCGTCGGCGTCCTGGACCGGGCGCGACTCGAAGCCGACCCGGTCCAGGCTCGCGACCAAGGCGTCGACCGCCTCGGTCTCCTCGGTGACGCCGCCGCCTGCCGGCACCAGCATCCGGCCCCACGCCTCGCCGGCGCCCCGCGCCGAGCCGGCCGGGTCGGGCAGTGCCTCGCTGATCACGCTGCTGAGCATCTGGGCCAGGAACCGGTAGCTGCGGTGGGCGGCGCGGGGTGCGGCGGGGGCGGGTCCGTAGAGCATCCTCGGCCGGCCCCGCCCGCCGCGCTGATCCGGCTCCCGGGCGACCAGGCCCTCGTCGGCGAGCGCGTCGAGGTGGAAGCGCGCGCTGTTGGGGTGCAGGCCGAGGCGCTCCGCTGCTGCGACGGCGGTCATCGGGTCGCCCACGTCCTGGAGCAGGGCCAGGACGCGGGTGCGCGTGGGGCCCAGGCCGCGTGCGGGGTCGTCGCCGTGGGGTGGGAGGTCGGTGGCCATCGTGGTCATGCTGGCACGCCGCGGCTCAGGCCGTGGACGGCAGCGCCGGCAGACTGTGGGCGGCCCGGTAGTCCGTCAGCCACCGGTTGCCGTGCTGGGACACCCAGGAACGCGACGCGAGCTCGGTGGCCCGAGGACGGGTCCTGGAGACGGGCGCCGGGACAGCACCGGCATCGAGCCCGCGGCGCGAGATCTCCTCACCCAGCCAGGCGACCGCCTCCTCGCCGTACACCGTGGTGTCCCCGAGCACGAGCGCGGGCACGACCCGCTTCTCGGCGTCCCCCCAGGCGTCGGCCCAGCCGTGCACCAGTCGCCACGCGGCTGTCGTGAGGGGCGCTCCGCTGATGTCGACCGTGTAGCCCCACTCACGGACCAGCTCGCTCGGTGAGGCCCCGGCGCGCACGGTGTCGGCGAGCAGCGTGCGCACGGTCTCCGCAGTACCGAGATCCAGGCCGTGCATCCAGAACGCGCGGAACAGCAGCCGGCGCACCGGCGCGGCCACGCCTGCCCGGTAGGCCTCGGCGTAGCCCGAGACCGCCGGCATGGTGTGGGGCAGGAAGCCGGCGAGGGCGAAGGGCAGCTGCTCGCCCGGCAACAGCGCGGCCAGCACCCGGTCCATCTCCTCGCGCACGCACGCGAACCGGGTGGAGCTGTCGGTGAACCGGCGCGGCCGCCACGGGTCGTGCTCGACGGCCCGCCAGTCCACGGCCACTCCGTCGGCCTCCAGCAGTGCTGCCCGCCGCGACGCCAGGTAGCTCCACGGACAGTTGAAGTCGCCGTAGAGCACGAGGCCTCCGGCGGCTCCGGGGGCGCCGCCTCGGCGCTGGTCGGGTCGTTCGGCGAGGGTCGAGACCATGATGGGCTCCTCAGGTCGGCGGGATCTTCTTTTTCTACAAGTTGTTTGGATTTAATACAAGGGGCCGGCGCCTCTGGCGATGCCTGAAGGTGTGCGAGCATCGCCTGCTGCGGCTGCTCTAGGGTCGTGCAGGTGAGCGAGTACGACGTGCGGGTCGCGGCCTTCGACGAGCTGGACCCGCGCACCGCCTACCTGCTGTGGCAGCTGCGCGAGGCGGTGTTCGTCGTGGAGCAGGACTGTCCCTACCCCGAGCTCGACGGTCGCGACCTCGAGCCCGGCACCCGGCACGTGTGGGTGGCCGACGGCGAGCGGCCGGTCGGCTACCTGCGGCTGCTCGAGGACGACCGCGGCACGCGCATCGGCCGCGTGCTGGTGGCCGCGGACCGGCGTGGACGGGGCATCGCCGAGGCGCTGATGCGCGCGGCGCTGGGGCTCGTCGGGGACCGGGCCTCTCACCTGGACGCGCAGAGCTACCTCGCACACTGGTACACCCGGTTCGGTTACGAGGCGAGCGGGCCGGAGTTCGAGGAGGACGGCATCCCGCACGTCCCGATGCGGCGCGGCTAGCGCGGCGCGGGTCGGGTCAGGCCGGCGCGGCGAACTCCAGGGTGCCCGCGGCGTCGGTGCGGACCACGTCGCCGCGTGCGGCGAGCAGCTCGAGGTGGGCCAGCGTCTCCAGGGTGGCGAGCGCGGCGTTGAACAGATCGAGCTCGGACATCGTGCGGGCGTGGCGGGTCCACGGCAGGTCGCGGGCGACGTCGTACGCCGTGCGCCGGCCCGCCCGCACCGACTGCACGCACAGGTCCAGGCGCACCTCGTGGTGGGCGATCAGCTCGTCGACGCGCGCGTGCGAGCTGCCGCCGACCGGTCCGTGCGCCGGAAGCAGCGTGAGGTCCGGCAGCGCCCGGACCTTGGCGAGCGAGGAGAGGAAGTCGCCCAGGGGCTGGGCGGCGTACGCCGGCTCGAAGCCGATCGACGGGGTGATCGTGGGGAGCACGTGATCGCCCGCGAAGAGCAGACCGGCCGTCGCGTCGGCGAACACGTAGTGGCCTTGGGTGTGCCCGGGTGTCGACACGGCGTCGATGCGGCGGGTGCCGACGTCGAGGGTCAGGTCGCCGTCGAGCCAGGTGTCCGGCTCGGACCAGTGGTCCAGGTCCGGGCGGCGGCCGCCCAACACGCGTGTCCACTCCTGCGCGATACCGGGTGCGCCCGCCCGCATCAGCGGCGGGACGGTGGGGTCGAACTCCAGCTCCGCGTCGCGAATGATGTCCAGCGTCGGCTTGTCCCCGAGGCCGAGGCTGACGTGGCAGCCGAACTCCCGCCGGACGGTCACGGCCTGCGTGTAGTGATCGCGGTGCACGTGCGTGACGAGGAACCGGGTGATGTCGGCGACCTTGCGGTCGATCAGCGCGAGCGAGGCCTCGAGCCGGGCCCGGGACTCCTCCACCGCCCAGCCGCCGTCGACGAGGGTGAGCCCCTCCTCGGTCTCGATCGCGTAGACGTTGACCGCGCGCAAACCGTCCATCGGCAGCGGCAGCGGGATCCGGTGCACTCCGTCGGCGACCGGGTAGGCCCCCGGCTCCGTCCAGTCCGCGGCGGCCGAGCCGACGCCGGGGGTCGGGCTTGTCGGGGCCATACCCCGGATTCTCTCAGCCGCCCGAGGCGAGGCCGCGACGGGTGACTCGGTCAGCCCACCAGGGCCGCGTGGTCGGCGCCGATCCGCGCACCCCAGGCCCGGGCCCGCTCGAGCTCGCCGGGCGACAACGGCCCGTCCGTGTCCTCGACGAAGAAGGACTCCGGAGGCTCGGCCAGGGCGTAGCCCAGGTGATCGGCGATCCTCGACGCCTTCCGTGCCGCGGAGCCGGGGATCAACCGGACTTTGGTGACGCGGGTGTCGAAGGCGGCGAGCCGGGGGTGGTGCGCTCCGTTGTCCAGTCCCTCCATCCACTCGCGCAGCCCGACGGCCACGCCACCGGTCGCTCCCTGGCGGTGCGCGTCCTCCCGCGTCGACGCCCGGGAGAGCGAGAACGCGTGCGTGGGACCGCCGACGACCACCAGGTCGAGGAGCTCGTCGGGATGCGGCGGCGCCGCCGAGACCTCGTAGACCTCGACCTGCCCGTAGGCGGAGAGGCCGTCGGCGACCTGGCGCGCGACCTTCTCGGTGTTGCCGAACATCGACTCGTACACCACCAGTGCTCGCATGACGAAACCCCTTCCCTTTCCGAGAACGCTAGGGAGGCCGGACCGCCGCGGTCAGTAGCGATGGTCACTCCGAGAGGGGACCTTCGGCACTCGGGCCGCGGATACCCCCCGGCCTATCGTGAGAGATGAGTTGAGACCACCCAGGAGGAACCCATGAGGAAGCTCGTCATTCTCGGCAGCGGGACTGCCGGGACCATGATCGCCAACAAGCTCCGTCACCGGCTGGACCGTCACGAGTGGAGCATCACCGTGGTCGACCGGGACGACGAGCACCACTACCAGCCGGGCTACCTGTTCTTGCCGTTCGGCTCCTACACCCGCGACCAGGTGGTGCGATCCCGGCACGCCTTCCTCACCGACGGCGTCGAGTTCGTGATCGGCAGCATCGACAAGGTGGAGCCGGAGCAGAACTCCGTGCTCCTCGAGGACGGGCGCCGGCTGGACTACGACGAGCTGGTCATCGCCAGCGGCACCTCGCCGCGGCCCGACCAGACCCCCGGCATGCTCGACTCCGAGTGGCGTCGCAGCATCTTCGACTTCTACAGCCTCGACGGCGCCGAGGCGCTCGCCGATGCGCTGACCCGGTTCGACAGCGGCCGGCTCGTCGTGCACATCAGCGAGATGCCGATCAAGTGCCCGGTCGCCCCGTTGGAGTTCACCTTCCTCGCCGAGGCCTGGCTGCGCGAACGCGGGTTGCGCGACCGCGTGGAGATGGTCTACGTGACCCCGCTCGACGGCGCCTTCACCAAGCCCGTCGCCTCCGCTCACCTCGGCGGCATGCTCGAGGAGCGCAAGGTCCACGTCGAGACCGACTTCATGATCGAGCGAATCGACCCGGAGCGGAAGATGCTCGTCTCGTACGACGAGCGCGAGATCCCGTTCGACCTGCTGGTCACCATCCCGGTCAACATGGGCGCCGACTTCGTCGCCCGGTCCGGGCTCGGCGACGAGCTCAACTACGTCCCGGTCGACAAGGGCACGCTCCAGTCCAAGGCCCACGCAAACATCTTCGCGGTCGGCGACGCCAGCGACATCCCGGCGTCCAAGGCCGGATCGGTGGCGCACTTCGCGGTGGAGATCTTCGTCGACAACTTCCTCGAGCACATCGCCGGGCTGCCCATGACCGGCGCCTTCGACGGGCACGCCAACTGCTTCATCGAGTCCGGTGACGACAAGGCGCTGCTCATCGACTTCAACTACGACACCGAGCCCCTGACCGGCAAGTACCCGGTGCCGAAGATCGGCCCGATGGATCTCCTCAAGGAGTCCCGGGTCAACCACCTCGGGAAGCTCGCGTTCCGGTGGATCTACTGGAACGTCCTGCTCCCCGGCCGCCCTGTCCCCCTCCCGGCACTGATGTCCATGGCCGGGAAGGTCGTCCCCGAAGACCACCCCACCACCGAGAAGCAGGAGTTCTGATCATGCCCACCACGACCATCGACGGCCACGAGGTCCACGTCAACGACGAGGGCTTCATGACCGAGTACTCCGAGTGGAGCGAGCCGCTGGGCAAGACCCTGGCCGCCCAGATCGGTATCGAGATGACCGACGAGCACTGGAAGGCGATCCGCTTCCTGCGCACCGACTACGCGGACGAGGGCGAGACCGCCACACTGCGCAGGGTGTCGACGGTCGGCGGGATCCCCACCAAGTCGCTCTTCGCGCTGTTCCCCCAGAAGCCGGCCAAGAAGATGGCCTACATCGCCGGGCTGCCCAAGCCCCGCGGATGCGTGTGAGACGACAGGAGCCCGACACCATGACCACCACCGAGACCTCCCCGCTGATCCCCTCGTTCGGGGCAGCGGAGACCGACCGCAAGCTCGCGATCATCTGCTCCAAGGGCACCTTGGACATGGCCTACCCGGGCCTGATCCTCGCGAACGCCGCGCTGGGCGAGGGCATCGAGACGCACCTGTTCTTCACGTTCTGGGGCTTCGACATGATCAACAAGAAGACGATGGGCGACCTGAAGTTCACGATGCTGGGCAACACCGCCACGCACATGCCCCAGGGCCTCGGCGGCCTGCCCGGCATGACCGCGATGGCGACCCACCAGATGAAGAAGTCGATCGCCGATGTCGGCGTGCCGGAGGTCCCCGAGTTCCTGCAGCAGATCGTCGACTCCGGCGGCCACCTCTGGGCGTGCCGGATGTCCGCGGACATGCAGCACCTGGAGGAGGAGGACCTCTACGACGAGGTCGAGGGCATCATCAGCGCCTCGGACTTCATCGAACTGACCGGCGGTGCGCAGCTGCTGTTCGTCTGACCTCGCGCGTCGCACAACGAGAGCCGGTGGGTGGTCCACCGGCTCTCGTTTCGTGTCGCGCGCCGCGGGTCAGGGGTGACGGCGTACGACGATCACGGGGCAGTGCGCGTGCCCGACGACGAAGCGGCTCACCGAGCCGAACACCACCGACGCGGCGTCACCGCGTCCGCGGGACCCGACGATCAGCGTGTCGGCGTCCTGCGAGGCCGACACGAGCGCCCGCGACGGGTCCTCCTCGGCCTGGTGCTGGGTGACCAGCACGTCGGGGTACTTCTCGGAGTAGCCGGCGATGGACTCGGCGACCTGGAGCTCGTGCTCCTCGGCGGTCTCGAGCCGCACCTCGTAGCTCATCAGGTCCCGGTAGACACCCGTGTTGCCCCAGGCGTGCACGATCGCCAGCGGCTTGAACTCGGTCGAAGCCATCTCGAAGGCGAAGTCCAGCGCACCGATCGAGGCCTCGCTGCCGTCCACGCCGGCCACGATGCGGCCGACGTACGGGCCGAACCTCGCGCGGTCGTTCTGCGGGCGGACCACGGCCACCGGGCACGGCGCGTGCGCGCTCAACCCGACGCTGACCGAGCCGAGCAGCAGCGAACCGATGGTGCCCCGGCCGCGGGATCCGACCACCAGCAGGTGCGCTCCCTCGAGCGAGTCGAGCAGGACCTCGTGCGCGTTGCCGAGCGCCATGTGCACCGCCACCTCGAGGTGGGGGTTGCGCTCCTTGACACGCACCAGCGCACGGTCGGTGGTGCGCCGGCTCTGGATCCGCAGCTCCTTCCGGCTCTCGTCCGGCCCGCTGAACGTGTCGTAGACGGTCGGGATCCCGGCTGCGTGCACGACCAGCAGGGGACGCACGTGGTCGGTCGCGTACCGCACGGCCCAGTCGAGCGCGGCGTCACTCTGCTCCGTGCCGTCGTAGCCGACGACGACAGCGTTTCTCGCGGCGTTGGTTGTCATACCTCCACGGTGCCGCCCCGGAGCGCCGCCGGTGAGGGGCGGACGGCTCCGCCGCCGAGGACCTTGGTCCCACCGGCCGGGGCCGAGGCCTCTGCCCGGCCGGGCTACTTGGTGAGCAGCTCCGCGAACGCCGGGCTGGCCCACCCGGTCGCGGAGTCGGCCGGCACGGGCGGCAGGTTCCGGCCGCCGTACACCACGTCGCCGGCGTCGTCCGAGTAGGTCAGCCAGGTCTGCGACGGGCCCTGTCCCTGGCCGCGCCTCGACCAGTCGCACACACCGTGGGGGAACACCGCCCGCAGCCGGGCCCACTGCGCGTCGGTGAACGGGACCAGCATGAAGCCGTATTCCGAGCGGTCCAGCGGCCGCAGCTCGCAGGCGACGCGGTCGTTCGCCTGGTCGTCCCCGGCGACCTGCCGAGGCGTGCTCAGCCTGGCCTGCAAGGTCGGCTGGCTGCACACCTGCTCGCCGCCGGGCAGCGTGGTCATCTCGACGCCCGGGACGTTCTGGCAGCGGTCCGTGACGTCGGCGGGACGGTCCTGGACCACCTTGGCGCTCAGCGGGACGTCCCGGCCGTCCTGCTCCACGGCAGCGAGCCACCGGTCGACTGCCAGGAACGCCTCCGTCGCCCATCGCACGTCGCCGATCAGCGGGGTGTCGCCGAACCACATCACCCGGTTGCCGGTGTGCCCCTGGTCGCGCTGCAGCCGGATCTGCGTCCAGAACGCGTGGGCGTAGTCGTGCGCGATGCCCGGGTCGGGTCCACCGTGGTTGACCATCACCACCTCGTCGAGGTGGTTGGCCTCGTCGATCAGACCGGTTCGGTAGGCGTTCGCGATCGCGCCCGGGTCGCCGGCGATCCGGGCCGGCACCGGGTCGGCGTCGATGTCGAGACCGCCGACCTTCTCGTTGAGGTCGACGAACTGCTCCGGGGTGATCAGGCCCTTCCTCAGCACGCCGAGTCCGTACTGCACGCCGGTGTTGGCGAACGGGATCCCCGCGAATCCATGGCCCGCGGCCTGCTCCTGCGGGCTCCACGCGTCCTGCGGCCGGGTGCCGAGCGCGTTGACCATCATGTCGAGGATCGAGCAGCGCACGCCGCCCGGGTTGGTGTCGGAGTCGAAGCGGGTGCTGGTGTCGCCGGGGACCGGGTCCGCGGTGCCCGGGCAGGGGGTCTCGGGGTTGATCGCGTCCTTGAACAGCCCCTCGTCGGCGGTGACCGCGTTCATGTGGGTCGCGTGCCCTTCGACGTCGGCCATCTGGGTCTCGGTCCACACCACGCCGGGCGCCCACCGCGACGGGTCCTCGAAGTAGCGGCGCAGCAGGTGGTAGTCCGCGAACTGGGCGCCGGCGGTGAGCACGTCGGGGTAGGAGCAGGTGGTGACCAGCCCCTGGTAGACGCCGGGGTAGGCGTTGGCGATGGTGTGCTGGGCGATCGAGCCGCCCGAGCACCCGGTGCCGATGGTGTAGCGGATCGGCCCGTACTGCTCGACGAGCCGCTCCTTGGCCATCACCATCGACTCGGCCTCCCGCGGCAGGCTGCAGTTGTGGCCGGTGTTGTTCAGCGCGGTCGACATCACCGCGAAGCCGCGCCCGAGGGCGGTCACGTAGCTGTTCTCGACACCCGGGAACGCCGGGATGGTGCCGGCGTAGTCCTCCAGCCGCGGGCTGCCCGGCGCGTACGACGCCCCGCAGCCGCCGCCGTGGGTGGCGAGGACCTTGCCGTTCCACTGGTCCTGCGGGTTCCATGGCTTCCAGTCCTGGCCGGGGCGGAACAGCGTGAGGATCGTGTAGCGGTCCCGCGCCTGGTAGCCGTCCTCGCGCCGGACGACGAACGGCACGGTGACGCCCTGGTCGGTCGTCGTGGTCGCCACGTCGCTCGGCGGGTTGTCCGGGTCGTAGGGCTGCAGCCCGGTCTTGGTGGGGTCGGTCGACTTGTAGAGCAACGAGTAGCGCGCCGGCTCGTTGCACTGCTCGTCCACGGCGCTCGCCTGGCACCGGTAGGGCCCGTGCTGGGGCCCGGAGAAGATCGGCCCGCCGTTGGGGTGGTTGGTGACGACGCGCTCCCCGGCGTACCCGGGCGCCTTCACACGGACGACGTTGTCGCCCACGGCCAGGCCGTCCAGCAGCCCCTCGAATTGACCGTCGGGGCGCAGCGCGAACTGCGGGGTCACCTCACGGTCACCGAGGAACACGCGCACCTTCGAGGGGTTCACCGTGTCGGGCAGCTCGACCGCGACGAGCGCGTCACCGCCGGAGACGAGGTCCGCCCGGTTGGACAGCACCGAGATCGCGAGCGACTTCCCGGGCGACGGCGCGGCCGTCGCCACCGGGGCGAGCGGCAGCGCCAGGGCGAGCGCGACGAGGGCAGGGGCGAGGTGGCGGCGGCGCAAGGATCCTCCTGGGGTCGATGCACCACCAACGACCGGAGCCGCCCGGGGCTACGCGCGGTGCCGGCCAACTCGCTGGACGAGGTGCGCCGCGCTTGCCAGGATCGCGGCCATGCGTCAGGACGAGATCTGGGACCGCGAGGCCCCGGGCTATCTGCTGGTGGACACCTACGACGTGCTGCACCAGCACGTGGTCTCGCACCACTTCCGCTTCGGCGAGGGCCGGCAGGCGACGGTGGGCCGGAGCCCGCACCGCTACATCTGGCCCGCCGCGCACCCGCGCTCAGGCCGCCGCTGAGCCGCGGGGCGCCAGCGCGACGACGGTGGCGCGGGCCTTCGCGCCGAATTCGTTGGGCAGCGAGAGCCGGACGACCTTCTTCCACGCGGAGGCGACCTGGCGGGGAAGCGAGCCGGTCGTGTAGGTCAGGTCGTACTTGTCGAACAGCGCACGCACCCGCGGGGCGATCTCGGCGTACCGGTTGCTCGGCAGGTCCGGGAAGAGGTGGTGCTCGATCTGGTGCGAGAGGTTGCCGGTCATGAAGTGCATGGCCTTGCTGCCGCTGATGTTCGCCGAGCCGAGCATCTGTCGCAGGTACCACTCACCGCGCGTCTCGCCGACGATCGAGCGGCGCTCGAAGGTCTCGACGCCCTCGGGGAAGTGGCCGCACATGATCACCGAGTGGGTCCACAGGTTGCGGATCAGGTTCGCCGTCGCGTTCGCGCCGAGCGTGCTCAGGAACGACGGCCCGGACAGCAGCGGGTGGACGACGTAGTCCTTGGTCATCTGCTGGCGGATCTTCTTCAGCGTCTGCTTGGCGCGGGCCCTGAACTCCGGGTCCTTGCGGCGCTTCTCCGAGCGCAGGTTCTTGCCGAGCTCGAGATCGTAGGCGGCGATGCCGTACTCGAAGAGGCACGCGTTGACGAAGTTCCACAGCGGCTGGGCGAGGTAGAACGGCACCCATCGCTGGTCCTCGTCGACCCGCATGATGCCGTAGCCGAGGTCGTTGTCCTTGCCGATCACGTTCGTGTAGGTGTGGTGCAGCTCGTTGTGCGAGTGCTTCCACTGGTCCGCCGGCGAGGCGTTGTCCCACTCCCAGGTGGTCGAGTGGATCTTCGGGTCGCGCATCCAGTCCCACTGGCCGTGCATCACGTTGTGCCCGATCTCCATGTTCTCGACGATCTTGGCGATCGCGAGACCGGCGGTGCCGAGGATCCACGCCGGGGGGAACATCGACACGAGCAGCACCGCGCGGCTGCCGAGCTCCAGCTTGCGCTGCCGGTCGATGACCGTGCGGATGTACGCCGCGTCGTCGGCTCCGCGGTCGTCGATGATGCTCTGCCGGATCGCGTCGAGCTCGATCCCGATCTGCTCGACGTCCTCGGGGGTCAGGTGGGCGATCGGGTTGTCGGTCTTCTTCTGCAGGACGGTCATGGGTGCTCCTCGGCTGTGTCGTCGGGGCTGGTCAGTGGTCGATGTGGCAGGGGCCCGCCGCGGCGTTCACGCAGGTCTGGATCGGGACGCCGCCGGTGTCGGTCTCTCCGGGCGAGGCGGTGGTGACCTCCCCGGTGCGGAGGTCTCGCACCGCGCCCTCGCGCAGAGGCAGCACGCAGCCGTAGCAGATGCCCATCCGGCAGCCGGAGGGCATCAGCACGCCGGCCTCCTCGGCGGCGTCGAGGATCGCGGTCGCGCCGTCGGCCTCGAGCGTGGTGCGGGTGCGCGCGAAGCTCACCGTGCCGCCCTCGCCGACGACGAGGTTGGCGGCCCGGAACTGCTCGGTGAGCAGGTCGAGCCCGAGCGCTTCGTGGTGCTGCTCGAGCGCGTCGAGCAGGCCGGCCGGCCCGCACGCGAGCGTGGTCCGGTCGGCCAGGTCGGGGACCAGGACGGCGAGGTCGGCGACGTCGAGCACCCCGTGGCGGTCGTCGTACCGCGCGACCAGCCGGATCAACCCCGCCTCGTCGAGCGCGCGCAGGTTGTCGATGAAGATCGAGTCCGGCTCGCTGGGCGCGACGTGCACCACCACGATGTCGTAGGGCTGGGACCGCGGCAGCCGGATCACCCCGGAGTCGGCGACCGGGAACAGGTTGCGGAGCATCCCGATGACCGGGGTGACGCCGGAGCCCGCGGTGACGAAGAGGAACCTGCCGCCGTCGGTGGGCAGCACGAAGTCACCGGCCGCCTGCTCGAGGTGGACCAGCGTCCCCGGCCGTGCGTGTCGGACCAGGTGGTTGCTGACCTTGCCGTCGGGCACCGCCTTGACGGTGATGGAGATCCGGCCGTCCGCACGCGGGCCGTGGGTCAGCGAGTAGGCGCGCCACTGCCGGACACCGTCGACGTCGACGCCGACGCGGACGTACTGGCCGGGGACGTGCCCGGCCCAGTCGGCCCCCGGGCGGATGACCAGCGTCGCGGCGTCGGCGGTCTCCGGCTGCACGGCCTCGATGAGCCCCCGCAGGTCCGCGCCCGGGCGCAGGGGGTCGAAGAGGTCGAGGTAGTCCGCGGGCAGCAGGGGGGTCGTCGCACGCTCGGCGAACCGGGTGATCCGGGCGCGCCACGAGCTCGCCACGGGGCGACGGGAGGGTGCAGCGGTGCTCATGGATCCAGGCTCCCTGTCCGCACGGAGTAGGATCATGGCCGCCGGGCGTGAATTTGCCCGGCTGTATTGTTCGGAGGGAACAGATCTTGGCCGCAGAGGTGACGAGCGCCACGGCTCGGGGGGCTGCGGAGCTGCAGCTCGACGAGCCGGTGCTGCGGGCGCTGCGTGCCCGGCTCCCCGACGTGGCGGCGCACACCGTGCAGGCGGTGACCGCGGAGGTGCCCGGCTACTCCGGCGCGCTGAGCGGCCCGATGGGAGCCAACATCGAGGCTGCGGTGCAGATGGCCCTCGCCGGGTTCCTCAAGCTGGCCGCCGGGCCGCGGGGGGACACCGACCCGAGCACGCCGCTGGCGCCGACGCTCGAGGGTGCCTACGCGCTCGGCCGCGGCGAGGCCCGGTCCGGCCGCTCGATGGACGCGCTGCTCGCGGCCTACCGGGTCGGTGCCCGGGTGTCCTGGCGGGAGCTGGCCGGCGCCGCCGCCGGGTCCGGGGTCCCCGCGGCGACGATGGCGCAGTTCGCCGAGCTGGTCTTCGCCTACATCGACGAGCTCTCCGCCGCCAGCGTCGCCGGGCACACCGACGAGCTGACGACGAGCGGCCGGGTCCGGGAGCGCTACCGGGAGCGGCTCGGCCAGCAGCTGCTCGCGGGAGCCTCGCCCGAACGGCTCACCGCTGCGGCCGAGCGGGCCGGGTGGAGGCCGCCGGACTCGCTGACGGCCGTCCTGCTCCCGGCCGCGCAGGTCCGCGGCGCGCTGGCGTCCCTCTCCTCCGACACACTCCACGTCGGCGAGGACCTCCCCGGCCTGGTTGGCGAGGACCTCGACCAGCCGCTCAGCGCGCTGTTCGTCCCCGACGTCGACGGGCCGGGCCGCCGCCACCTGCTCCGGGTCCTCCAGGGACGTCATGGCGTGATCGGTCCCGCTCGGCCGTGGCCCCAGGCGCGCGCGTCGTACGACCGGGCGGTTCGCACCCTCGGCCTGGTCGCCGGACCCCCTCGACAAGGTCCCGTCGACAGCGACGACCATCTCGCAGAGCTGGTCCTGGGCGCCGATCCCGATGCGTTGACCGACCTGCGGGCGCGGGTGCTCGCGCCCCTGGCCGACCTTCCTCCCGCGACCCGCTCACGCCTGGAGGAGACCCTGCGGTCCTGGCTGCTGAACCAAGGCCGCCGCGAGGGCGTCGCCGCCGAGCTGCACGTGCACGCCCAGACCGTGCGCTACCGGATGGGCCAGGTGCGCGAGCTGTACGGCGACCGGCTCACCGACCCGCGCGTGGTCCGCGACCTGGTACTGGCCCTGCCGGCTCCGTCGCAGTGACGCGGCCGGCTAGCACAGCGAGCCCCAGATACCTCGGTGATGCTCTTCGCGGCCCGCTGCGCCGACCACGAGGCTGGCCTGTCGCTGCGCTTGCGCAGGCGATTGTGGGATCGTCAGCGTGGCCGCAGGTGTGACCTTCCTGGCGTCCAGGGCGTCAGAGGTAGTACGACGGGAGGACACATGGACCAACGTGCGACCCAGGACTTCGAGGACTTCGCGCTCGCCCGCTCCGGCGACCTCTATCGCCAGGCGTGGGCGCTGTGCGGCGACCGGCACCGCGCCGAGGACCTGGTGCAGGAGACGTTGGCGAAGGTGTTCATGAAGTGGCGCCGTATCGACACGCCGTACGCGTACTCGCAGCGCACGTTGTTGCGGACCTACCTCAGCCGTCGCCGCCTTCGCAGCAGCAGCGAGCAGTCCTGGGCGGAGATGCCCGAGACAGCGGAGGTGGCGGATCCGATGGCCCACAGCGACCTGCGGATGAGCCTTCGTGACGCCCTGGGGGAGCTGACCCGGCTGGACCGTGCCGTGCTGGTGCTGCGCTATCTCGAGGACCTGTCGGTGGCCGAGACGGCCGAGCGCCTGGAGCTGTCTCCGGGCGCCGTGAAGAACCGGAGCCTGCGGGCCCTGGCCAGGGTGCGCGAAGGGAGCCTGCGATGAACGAGAAGGACATGACCGACCTGCTGCAGCGGGCGACCCGCGACCTGTCGCCGGACGTGGGGACGCTGGTGGCCGGGGGCTTGCGTCGCGGGCAGGTTCGGCAGCGGCGTCGCCGTACGGCGGCAGCAGTGGCCACCAGCGCCGCCGCGCTCCTCGTCATCGCCGGGGGAATCCAGCTGTCCACCGCGGTCAACACCAGGAGTCGAGAGATCGCACCGGCCGACTCAGCATCCCCGTCAGCCCCCAGCGAGTCGACAAGCCCCGCACCCGCCGCCAAGGCCGTGCTCGCCGTCACCACCGAGCAGGTGCCGACGACCTTCGCCTCGCTCGAGCCCGGCCAGGTGAGCGCGCCGTCACCCAAGTCCGGACCCGACGGCGCCCCCGTGGTCGACTTCACCTGGGAGGGGTTCGGGATCCGGGTCGGCATCACGCCTGACGACTACGTGAGCGGCCACTCGGTGCAAGACCCTGCGCTACGTTGCGCAGAGCAGGCTGAGAACCGGTGCCGTCCCGGTCCCGACGGGACGGTGGTCAGCACCTCGAGCTTCGCGAATCCCGCAGTGGACGGCGGCACCCAGGTGCGGTCGGTGAACGTCTTCCGGCCCGACGGCTGGGACGTCTTGGTGGTGGCCTACAACGGGCCGGGCAAGGACGGCCCTGCGACCGCGGACGAGCCGCCGTTCGACCTCCAGCAGCTGCAGCGCATCGCCACGAGCGACGCCTGGTTCCGCTGACTCTCCGGGTCCAGGGCGGCAGCTCGACGCGTCTGTCGCCGTGCGCCCCCGCGGCATCGAGTCGCACTCCGCGGAGCAGCCTCGAACCAGATGATCGGCTTGCCTCGCAAACCCGAGATCCCGGCATGAATCACGGCGAGCGGCATGACAACGGCGTCTCCCACTACCGTCCCGATCTCGTAGGCGACGCTGCTTCGGGGGTACGGTGCTCCACGCAGTCTGGACAGCAGCGCGCTCCACGGGATACCGGCGGCGTTGCCCCACATCATCATCCGGACCGCTCCCAAGATCTCGAGCGCCCGTTCTTGGCCGCAGTCGTCGACGAGCGTCCTCCAGGCGAGCGGGTCGGGGTGTCCTCCCGTGTCGGCATAGTGCTGGGCGAACGCGATCGCGGGAAGCTCGTCGTCCGGGACGTCGGTGGCCGACCCGCCGAGCAGCTCCCGGACCTCGTCAGCGCTCAGCCCTGCCTCGAGCGCGAAGCGGGTGTGCCCGTAGGCGCACAGGGCACACCCGTTTACCTCGGTCACGGCGAGCATGATGCGTTCGGTGAACTTCTCCCCGGCAGCCCGCAGTTGTGTGAAGTGCCGGATCATTCGGGCGGCATCGTGGGTGATCCAGTACGTCTGGCGCACCGTGTAGAGCTTCTTCGCCACCATCGCCAGAGGGCTTGGCTGCACTTCGCCGGACACCGACCTCACCTCACTGCGGTCATGCAGACCGCCGCCTTGCGAACCACCAGCCGAGCGCCGTCCCGATGACGGTCAGTAGGGGTACGAGGTTCCACAGCATGCCCGGCATCTCCCACGCCGGGCCGTGCTCCGCTCCAGGATAGGGGCTCGGGCTCAGTAGGTCCGCGCGGTGCGACGCGGTGGCGAGGTTCTGGGCCTCTGACCCGGGGCCTCGGGTGGAGCCGCCTGTCGTGTGTTCCATCAGGACATCGGCGACACATCTCTCAAGACATAGGCGACACCGGTTGGGCGGCGATGCTCAGCCATGTCGAAGGCGCGCCTGGTCCTGACCGCCCTGTTCGTTGACCACCAGACGCCGGCGGAGGTCGCTGCTCGGTACGGCGTTCACCGGGCCTGGGTCTACAAGCTCAAGGCCCGCTACGAGACCGAGGGTGAGGCCGCTTTCGAGCCCCGGTCACGCAGACCGAAGACCAGCCCTACGGCGCTACCGCAGGCCACCGTCGACCTGATCGTCGAGCTCCGCGAGAAGCTGTCCGCCGCCGGGCTCGACGCCGGCCCGGACACCATCGCCTGGCACCTCGCCCAGCACCACGCCACCACGGTGTCGATCGCCACAATCAGCCGCTGTCTCACCCGTGCCGGGCTGGTCACCCCGCAGCCGAAGAAGCGCCCGAAGTCGTCCTACATCCGCTTCCAGGCACAGATGCCGAACGAGACCTGGCAGTCGGACTTCACCCACTACCGACTCACCGACCAGGACGGACAACCCGGGACCGACACCGAGATCCTGACCTGGCTCGACGACTGCTCCCGCTACGCCCTGCAAGTGACCGCCCACCGGCGGGTCACCGGACCGATCGTGCTGGCCGCGTTCCGCAAAACCCTGACCACGCACGGCATCCCGGCCTCCACGCTCACCGACAACGGCATGGTCTACACCACCCGGTTCGCCGGCGGCCGAGGCGGACGAACCAGCCTCGAGCACGAGCTGCGGCGACTGCACGTGGTCCAGAAGAACTCCCGCCCGAACCACCCGACCACCTGCGGCAAAGTGGAACGCTTCCAACAGACCATGAAGAAATGGCTCCGCGCCCAGCCCGTCCAGCCACGCACCATCGCCGAGCTCCAGACGCTCCTGGACCGGTTCGTCGCCGACTACAACCACCGCCGACCCCACCGGTCCCTGCCACACCGGGCCACCCCCGCCGCGATCTATGAGTCGCTCCCCAAGGCCCTACCCGGCCCCAGTAGGGACGCCGACACCCACGACCGGATCCGCCACGACCGCATCGACGACTCCGGCTGCGTCACCCTGCGCGTCAACGGCAAGATGCACCACATCGGCATCGGACGAACCCAAGCCCGAACCCACGTGGTCCTGCTCGTCCAAGACCTTCACGTCAGAGTCGTCAACGCCGTCACCGGCGAACTCCTCCGCGAACTCGTCATCGACCCTGCCAAGGACTACCAGGCAACCGGAGCACCCAAAGGCCCCACCCCGAAAATGACAACACCCGGACCCACGAATCGTGGGTCCGGGTGTCGCCGATGTCTTGAGACATCACATGGAGCCGCCTGTCGGAATCGAACCGACGACCTTCTCATTACGAGTGAGACGCTCTACCGACTGAGCTAAGGCGGCGCGCTGCCCGGAACTCCGACGTGGTCGGCCCGGGCAACCCGAGGAAGTATACGGATCGGGCACCTGGCGCGCGAAACCGGCTCCCGGGCGGACCGAAGAACGGGCAGACGACTATCGGAGCCGGGTGATCCGGCGGAATCGGCGTCGTCTGCCCGTCCGAGTGGTCGCGGCTCAGGCGGCGGCGACGAGCCGTTCGGTCGCGGTCTTGCCGGTCAGGATCGTCTGCTCGGCGCCGCACCAGCAGGTGTAGGCGACCTCGATCCCGCGCTCGGTGTTGGCCAGGGACGTGACCTGGCTGGGAAAGATGAGCTGACGCTTGCCGCAGCTCGTGCAGGTGTTGGCGAACATGACGGGGACCTCCCTCGAAGACATGGGCGTGTGTACTGCTCCAGCATGACCGCATCGCCTACATAGGGGTAGCCTCTGATTCCTTCGGATACCCAAGGGGTTGCCTATGCTCTCGCTGCACCAGCTGCGTTGCTTCCTCGCGGCCTACGAGCAGGGCTCGCTGACCGCGGCGGCCGACCTGCTCGGCTACGCGCAGCCCTCGGTCTCCGAGCAGATCCGGACCCTCGAGCGCTCGCTGGGAACGCCGCTGTTCACCCGGGTCGGGCGCGGGGTGATCCCGACCGCGGCGGCCGAGCACATGCGCCCGTACGCCGAGCGTGCGATCGCGGCGGCCGAGGAGGCCCGCCGTGCCGCGCAGAACGTCACCGCGCTGGAGACCGGCACGATCCGGTTCGGCATGTTCGGGACCGCCCGCCTCTACGCCGGCGCCGGCCTCGTGGCCGATGTGCTCGCCCGCCACCCGGGCGTTCGGGTCGAGCTCGTCGGCCAGAACTCCTCCGACGTCCAGGAGGACCTGCGCCGCGGCCGGATCGAGGCCGCGATGATCGCGGTGCCGGCGGTGAACAGCGAGGGCATGTCGGTGACCCCGGTGGCCCGCGACGAGCTGGTCTACATCAGCGCCGACCCCGAACGGCTGGCCACCCCGGTGACGGCCGCCCGGCTCTCGGAAGCGTCGCTGGTGATGCCCGAGACGACCTGGCGCGCCAACGACTCGACCCGGATCGTGCTGCGCCAGATGCTGCACGAGACCGGCCGCAACCCGCAGACCCGGATCGAGGTCGAGGACGTCGAGACCGCGGTCGAGCTCGTGGGCATGGGTCTGGTCGACTCCGTGGTCCCGCGAGGAGCGGCCGACCAGCTGCTCCCCCGGCTCGCCCCAGGTGCCGGGTGGGTGTCGCTGCGGCCGCGCCAGTACGACGTGCTCGCGATCGTGCACCGTGCCGACGCCACCCTGTCGCCGGCCGCACGGTTGATGATCGAGCTGGCCACGAAGCGGATCCAGGCCATCGCCGAGCCGGTGCGCCGCGCTAGCCGACCGCGAACATGATGTCCACGCTGCGCAGAAGCTCGGCCGCACCGCGCAGGGAGTCGGCGGCAGCGAAGTCCGCCCGCGCCACGAGCGCCACGACGCCACCTCCGGGCACGTCGAGGAAGGTCAGCCGGGTCAGCTCACCGTCGTGGCTGGCCGCCTCGTTGAGCGAGGAGCCCTGTCGCCAGGTGAGAAGGGCGTGGCAGCGCGTGGCCACGCCGCTGCAGGCGCTGCCGGGTCCGGCGCGCGGAACGCCGGGACGGGACCGGACCTCGACGGTCCAGGTGCGCAGCCCGTCCTGGTTCCCGTGGGTGACCGGAGTCGCCACCAGGAACCGTCTCGAAGCAACCCAGGAGGCGAGCTCGGCTGCGGGCAGCGGAGGTCCCACCCGACCGCCCACCGGCGCACGTACCCCGACCAGCACGCTGATCCCCGCGGAGTCGATCCATGGATCCATCGTCGCGTCGACGGCCCAGGGCGCACCGGAGGCGTCGATCTTCCACGGCACGCCCCGCGGCAGCCGGAACGTGTAGTCAACCGGGCCGCGGACGATGACCACCCGGCTTCCGAGGCACTGGACGGGCCCGCGGGGCGTGTCGGCCAGGGCCTGGCGGCAGGTCACGGTCGAGTCGACGGCCTCCCCGTCGCCGGCCGGACCCCGCCCGGCACCGAGCAGCCCCAGCGCGGCGACCACGGCGGCGCCAGCCGCCACGACAGCCACGGCCCGGACCGCACCCCGACGCCGCGACGTCGCCTTCAGCTGCGCCAGTCGTGCGTCCACCTCGGGTCCGGCTCCGACAGCGTCGCGCGGAACCGGGCGCTGGACGCTGCGTCGACGGACGAGCGAGACGGCCTTGCGCAGGCAGACCCGCCGCACCCAGCCCGTGGGCGACTCCAGGAGCTTCACCTGGTCCCACTTGCGGAACGCGGCCAGCATCGCCTCCTGTGCGACGACGTCGGCCACGGCCGGGCCGGCGAGGACCCGGGCCAGCTCCACCAGCCCCGGGTACTCGCGGCGGTAGAAGGCGTCGAAGTCGCCCGCGGTCTCGTCGACCCGTCCCCGGCCTGCGACCGGGCCCCGCGCCGGGTCGTGGTCGACCAGGGTGAGCAGCTCGTGCTTCGCACCCCTGGGAATACCCATGCTCTACTGTCACCCAGGAATGGCCCCCGCGTTCACCGCCCGGCCAGAAGATTTTCTAACGACCCTCCAACAGCGGCCCCGCCGGGTCGTGGGACAGCCCGTGCCGGCGCGCGGCCATCGCCGACAGCGCCTCGAGGACGACCCGGTTCGCGAGGAAGGCGGTGATCTCGGCGTGGTCGTAGGGCGGCGACACCTCGACCACGTCCATGCCCACCACGGGCAGCTCGAGACAGATCCGTCGTACGGCGTCCAGCAGCTGTCGGGCGCTCAGGCCACCCGGCTCCGGGGTGCCCGTGCCGGGGGCGTGCCCGGGGTCGCACACGTCGACGTCGACGGAGAGGAACACGCCCTCGCACTCGTCGAGCGCGATCTCGAACGCCTCGTCGAGGCAGGTGTCCAGGCCGCGGGCGCCGATCTCGGTCATCTCGTAGGACCGCATCCGCTGCTCGGCCATCCACGACAGCGTCTCCGGGCCCGGCCAGTAGCCGCGCAGCCCGAGCTGGAGGAACCGGTCGCCGCGCAGGGCCCCGGACTCGATCAGCCGCCGCATCGGCTGCCCGTGGCCGTAGAGCGAGCCGAACTCGATGTCGCCGGTGTCGGCGTGCGCGTCGAAGTGAAGCATCGACACCCGGCCCATCCCGTGGTGTCGGGCCACACCGGTCGCGTCGGGGAGCGCGATGGTGTGGTCGCCGCCCAGGATGAGCGGCACCGCACCCGCCGCCGCCACCGTGTGCACCGCCTGCTCGAGGTCGGCGATGGACCGCTCCACGTCGCCGGAGTACATCTCCACGTCGCCGGCGTCGACGACGCGGAGGTCCCGCAGGCCGTCGGTGCGCAGGGCCAGGTGCGGCCGCGACCCGTCGTGCGGGAGGTAGCACGCCTGCCGGATCGCCTGCGGGCCGAACCGGGTTCCGGGCCGGTGCGACGTACCGCCGTCGAAGGGTGCACCGACGATCACGACGTCGGCGCCGGCGAACGAGTCCGGCTCCGCGAGGTCGCAGGGGTCGATCCCGAGGAAGGTCAGGTCGGGTCCGTACATCGCGCCGTAGCGAGCCATCAGCAGTCCACCGTCTTGTCGGGAACCTCGCCGGAGACCAGGTAGGACTCGACCGTGGAGTCGACGCACTGGTTGCCGGCCTGGTAGCCGGTGTGCCCGTCGCCGTCACGGCGCACCAGCACCCCGGAGTCGAGCTGGTCCGCGAGCGCCTCGGCCCACTCCAGCGGCGTCGCCGGGTCGCGCGTGGTGCCGATGACCAGGATCGGCGCGGCGCCCTTGGCATGGATCTCCTCGGGCACCCGGCCGGTGTGGATCGGCCACTGCGCGCAGCTGGAGAGGCTGTAGGCGAAGACCTTGCCGAACGTGGGCGAGACCTTCTCGAACCGAGGGATGTACTTCTTCACCGCTGAGCTCGGGATCGAGTCGTCGTGGTCGAGGCAGTTCACCGCGTACAGCGCCTCCAGCGAGTTGTCGGTGTAGCCGCTCGGCCCGCGCGAGACGTAGAAGTCGGACAGTGACAGCAGCGGCGACCCGTCGCCGGCGAAAGCCGCCTTCAGCGAGCTGTCGAGGTAGCCCCAGTTGCTCTCGCTGTAGAGCGGTGCCCAGATGCCGAGCACGGCGTTGCCGGCCTCGAGCGTGCGACTTCCCGCGGGAAGCGGGTTGCGCTCCACGTCGTCGAGGAGCTGTCGGATCCGCCGGGTCCCCTCGTCGACGGTGCGGCCGAGGAAGCACGAACCGCCGTCGACGCAGTGAGCCACGTAGGCCCGCAACGCGGTCTCGAACCCCTTGGCCTGCACCAGATTGAGCCGCACCGAGGTCAGCGACGGGTCGAGCGCCCCGTCGAGGACCATCCGGCCCACCCGCTTGGGGAACTGCTCGGCGTACGTCGCGCCGAGGAACGTGCCGTACGACGCCCCGAAGTAGGTCAGCTTCTGGTCGCCGAGCACCGCCCTGAGGATGTCCATGTCTCGGGCCGCCTCGGCGGTCGAGACGTGCTCGGCCAGCGGGCCGCTCTCATCGAGGCAGCCCTCCCCGAACTGCGCGATCAACCGGTCCGAGCGGCGGACCTCGGCCGGGGTGTCGGGGTCGGGGTCGGAGGCGACGAAGGTGTCGAGCTGCTGGTCGGACAGGCACTGCACCGGGGTGCTACGGCCCACCCCGCGCGGGTCGAAGCCCACGATGTCGAAGGCCTGCAGCAGCTCGGAGCCGAAGTAGCCGGTGGCGTTACGGGCGTAGTCCACACCGGAGCCGCCGGGGCCGCCCGGGTTCACCACCAGCGAACCGATCCGCTGCTTCTTGTTGCTCGCCGGCACCTTGAGCACGGACAGCTCGATCGAGCGGCCCTGCGGGTCCGCGTAGTCCAGGGGCACCTTGATCCGGGTGCACTGGTCCTCCCCGCACGCCTTCCAGGTCACCTTCTGGCCGTAGAAGGAGGCCAGGTCCGGCGCCGCCGACCCCTGGCCCGATCGCTCGGCCGAGGGGTCCACCGAGCCGATCGGGCTCGGCGACAGCGTGGGAGCGGGTGCGGACTGTCTGCCGAAGGAGCTGCAACCCCCGAGCAGGACCGGCAGGACGGCGACAGCGGCGACGAGCCGGACGCGCTGACGTCGCGCGGGAGCGAGGAGGGCCACAGCACCACTCTAGGGAGCCCACCGACATCGGCATGACCCGCGCACCGAAAACGGGGTGCAACCCACACCGTTGCCGGAGGTCAGCGGATGTGCAGGTTCACCATCATCGCCTCCAGCGAGGTGAGCCGGTTGGCGTTGAACTCCATCATCTGCTCACGGGCGGCGAAGATCGCGTCGATCCGGCGCAGGTTCTCCTCCGGGGTCGACCGGCGCGCGATGTCGGAGACCTCGTCGCGCAGCTCCTCGTTGACCAGATCGCCGGGGGCGCCGCACTGCACGGCGATGGCGTCGCGGTAGACCGACATCACGTCCATCAGGCAGCGGTCGATCACGTCCATCACCCGGCGCTTCTCGCGCTGCGTCTGGTCGTAGGTGAGCTCCCTCATCGCCGCCACGTAGGACCGGGAGGTCTTGGCCTTGCGGTCGTCGCCGTAGGTCGCGCCGAGCTCGGCCAGCTCGCGGGCGTTGGACTCGGCGGTGATGGCCTCGGTCTCGTCCTTGGCGATGTCGACGAGGTTGGCCGCGGCGTTGAGGCAGGCCGCGAGCGAGGTGAGCCGGGCAGGCAGGGCGACCACCTCGCGCCGCCGGTTGCGGGTGCTCTCGTCGCGGGCCAGCGCCCGGGCGCGGCCGATGTGGCCCTGGCTGGCCCGGGCCGCGAACGCCGCCACGCTCTCGGGCACCCCGTCACGCTCGACGAGGAAGCGAGACACCTCCGCAGCGGTCGGCGTCGACAGCGACACGTTGCGGCACCGGGACCGGATCGTCGGCAGCACGTCCTCGACGGTGGGCGTGCACAGCAGCCACACCGTCTTCGGGGTCGGCTCCTCGATCGCCTTGAGCAGCGCGTTGGCGGCCCGCTCGTGGAGCCGGTCGGCGTCCTCGATGATCATCACCTGGTGCCGCCGGCCGGCCGGCGCGAGGGCGGAGCGGTGCACCAGCTCGCGCATGTCCTCGGTGGCGATCTGGGCGCGCTCGGCGCGGGTGATGCTGACGTCGGGATGGCTCCCGGCCAACGTGGTCAGGCAGGCCCGGCATCGGCCGCAGCCGCCCTGCTCGCACTGCAGCGCCGCCGCGAAGGCGATCGCGGCGTTGGAGCGGCCCGACCCGGGCGGCCCGGTGAACAGCCACGCGTGGGTCATCCCGTGGCCGGCGACGGCGCGCGACAGGGCGTCGATCACATGCCGCTGACCGACCAGGGTGTCCCACACCGTCGACAGGGCCGGGGTCTGGACGCTCATGCGGGGTCCCCGCGGAAGCGCGAGCGCCGCGAGCTGTTGCGTGGGGTCCGTGGGGTGGAGCTCATGCCTCGGTCCTCTGCGGGGAGGTGGGGGCGTCGCTGCCGGCCGCGCCCCGGATGGCGGCCTCGAGCAGCGGCCTCACCCGCTCGCGGATCTCGGCGGCGATCTCTTCGACGGGCTTGCGGGCGTCGACCACCAGGTAGTGCTCCGGCGCCCCGGACGCGAGCTGCAAGAACATGTCGCGGACCCGCTCGTGGAAGTCCACCGACTCGCTCTCGATCCGGTCGCGCTCCTCGAACCGGGTCAGCCCTTGCTGGGGCGGCAGGTCGAGGACGACGGTGAGGTTGGGACGCAGGTCGCCGGTGGCCCACCGGGCGATCCGCTCCACCTCACGATCGGCCAGGGCCCGCCCGGCGCCCTGGTAGGCGAGCGTGCTGTCGACGTAGCGGTCGGTGATCACCACGGCTCCGCGGGCGAGCGCCGGGACCACCACGGAATGCACGTGCTCGGCCTTGTCGGCGGCGTACAGCAGCGCCTCGGTGCGGTGGGAGATGTCCCCGGTCGCGGGGTCCAGCACGATCCGGCGCAGCTTCTGGCCGACCTCGGTGTCCCCCGGCTCGTGCGTGAGCAGCACGTCGTACCCCTCGGTCCGCAGCCACTCGGCCAGCTGCCGCGCCTGGGTCGACTTGCCCGCGCCCTCACCGCCCTCGAGCGCGACGAAGCACCCGGACGCGGCGTAGACGCCGAGCGTCCCGGTGAGCGAGTTGCGCAGGTCCGACACCAGCGGGGTTCCCTTCCGGTCGTCCATCTGACGGTACGAGGTGACGCCGACAGTGGTCATCACGACCGCGGCGAGCAGGAATGTGATCGCGGCGCCGTGGTAGACCAGCAACGGGGCGCCGTTCTCGTCCTTGAAGGGCAGCTCCGGCGTGCCGATCAGCCCCGCGACGAGCGGCGCGACGGCGAGCACCAGCGCCAGGGACAACCGGATCATCGAGCCGAGGAACGCGAAGGTCCGACCGCGGATCTCGTCGGGGACCTCCAGGCCGAGCAGCGTGTTGCCGGTGATCCACGCGACGCCCGCGAAGAACCCGAGCACGAGGGTGAGCCCGGTGACGATCTCGAGCTGCTGCACCAGGGCGAGCGGGAACAGCAGCAGACCGGTGACGGTCAGGCACAGCCCGAACAGCCGGCGCCGGGACAGTCCGTGCAGCAGCCGCGGGCCGCGCCACATGCCGAGCCCGAGGCCGAGGAACACGGCGCCGAACAGGATGCCGTAACCCGGGTCGCCGCCGCCGAGGTCGGCCACGAACGTGCGGGCCAGGCCGATGACCACACCGCCGGCCGCGAACGCCCCGACGATGCCGATCACCAGGCCGCGGACCAGCGGCGTCGTGCCGACGTACCTCCAGCCGTCCATGACCACGCGCCAGGCGGTCTCGTCCTCGGTGTCGGCGGGGCCTCGGGGGATGTGGTGCAGGGTGGCGATGACGAGGCCGGAGATCACGAACGTCACCGCGTTGAAGTACAGCGCCAGGTCGACCGGGCCGCCGGGGAAGATGCTGAACAGCTGGCGGTAGAACTTGTCGACCAGGGTCAGGCCGGCGAAGATGGCGGCCGCGGGGAGCGCCGATCCGTACGTCGTGGCAAGGCTGATCTGGTTGGCCGCCTCGAGCCGGTGGCGCGGGACCAGGTTGGGCACGGTGGCGTCCTTGGCGGGCCCCCACACCAGGCTGACCAGCTCGACCAGCACCGTGACCACGAAGACCCACCACAGCTTGCCGACCAGCGGGATGGTCAAGAACAGGACACCCCGCGCGTAGTCGCCCCAGATCAGCGTGATCCGGCGGTCGATCCGGTCGGCGACGTAGCCGGCGACCGGCCCCATCACCAGTGCGGGCAGGACGCGCAGGAACAGCACCCCGGCGATCGCGTAGTTCTTCGCCGCGTAGGAGTCCGCGCTGGCGTTGGCCATGGCGGTGAGCGCCAGCAGGCCCATCCAGTCGCCGAGGCTGGACAGGCCGAGGCCGATCCACAGGTGCCGGAAGTCGCGGATGCGCAGCACCGCGGTCAAGGAGTGCGTCGGCGCGTGCCGCAGCTCCTCGATCGTCGGGTTCGGTCCCAGCGGGGCCTCGTGCGCGGTCACAGCGCTCACCCTACGGGGGACGGCGGGGGTCTCGCGGCTCAGGACTTCTTGGCGGCCTTCTTCGCCGTCGCCTTCTTCGCGGCCTTCTTCGCCGTCTTCTTGGCCGTCTTCTTCGCACCGCGCTTCGCGGCCTTCTTCGCCGGGCCCTTCGCGCGCCGCTCGGCCAGCAGCTCGGCCGCGCGCTCGATGGTGAGCGTGGACTCGTCGTCGCCCTGCCGGAGGGTGGCGTTGTACTCGCCGTCGGTCACGTAGCTGCCGAACCGGCCGGACTTGAGCATCACCTTGGCGCCGCTCACCGGGTCGACGCCGACCTCCTTGCCGGGGTCGGCGGCGGCCCGCCCGCGCTGCTTGGGCTGGGCGTAGATCGCCAGCGCCTCCTCGAGCGTGATCGTGAGCAGCTTGTCCTCGGCGTCGATCGAGCGCGAGTCGGTGCCCTTCTTCAGGTAGGGCCCGTAGCGGCCGTTCTGCGCGGTGATCTCCTCACCCGACTCCGGGTCGGTGCCGACCACGCGCGGCAGGGTGAGCAGCTTGACCGCGTCGTCCAGCGTGATCGAGTCCAGGGTCATCGACTTGAACAGCGAGGAGGTGCGCGGCTTCTCCGACTTCTTCGCGTCCTCGGGAAGCTGCTCGGTCACGTAGGGGCCGTAGCGCCCGTTCTTCGCCACGATCGTCCGGCCGGTGTCGGGGTGCGTGCCGAGGTGGATCTCCTCGCCGGCCGGGTTCGCCAGCAGCTCCTTGGCCTTGGCCTCGTCGAGCTCGTCGGGCGGCAGGTCCTCGGGCACGTTCGCGCGTACTGACGGCGTGTCCTCGGTCGCAGCACTTTCGATGTAGGGCCCGTAGCGGCCCACCCGCAGGTCGATCCCGTCCGCGACCGGGAACGTCGCCAGCTCGCGGGCGTCGATCTCGCCGAGGTCGGAGACCAGCTGCTTGAGCCCCTCGACGTCGCCGTTGCCGAAGTAGAACGCCGCCAGCTCGGTGTTGCGGTCGCGGTGACCTCGGGCGATCTCGTCGAGCACGTCCTCCATGCCGGCGGTGAACTCATAGGACACCAGCCGGGCAAAGTGCTCCTCGAGCAGCCGGGTCACCGAGAACGCCAGCCACGCGGGCACCAGCGCGGTGCCCTTCTTGTAGACGTAGCCGCGGTTGAGGATGGTGCCGATGATCGAGGCGTACGTCGACGGCCGCCCGATCTCGCGCTCCTCGAGCTCACGGATCAGCGTGGCCTCGGTGTAGCGCGCGGGCGGCTTGGTCTCGTGCCCGGAGGCGCTGATCGCCGCCGCGCTGACGGGGTCGCCCTCGGCGAGCGCCGGCAGCCGGGTCTCCCGGTCGTCGGCCTCGCGCTCAGGGTCGTCCGACCCCTCGACGTACGCCTTGAGGAAGCCGTGGAAGGTGATCACCCGGCCGGACGCGGAGAACACCACGTCCTCGCCGGTGCTCGCGCCGCCGCCGAGGCGGATCGTGACCGAGCGACCCTCGGCGTCCTTCATCTGCGAGGCGACCGTGCGCATCCAGATCAGCTCGTAGAGCCGGAACTCGTCGCCGGTCAGCCCGGTCTGCGCGGGCGTTCGGAACGAGTCGCCGGCCGGACGGACCGCCTCGTGCGCCTCCTGGGCGTTCTTGACCTTGGAGGCGTACGTGCGCGGCTGGTCCGGGACGTACTCCGCGCCGTAGAGCTCGCGGGCCTGCTCGCGGGCCGCGGCCACCGCCGACTCCGACAGCGTCGTGGAGTCGGTGCGCATGTAGGTGATGAAGCCGTTCTCGTAGAGCCGCTGCGCCACCGACATCGTCCGAGAGGCGCCGTAGCCCAGCTTGCGGGAGGCCTCCTGCTGCAGCGTCGTCGTGCGGAACGGCGCGTAGGGCTTGCGCGTGTAGGGCTTGGCCTCGACCGAGCGGACCTCGAACGTGGCGTCGTCGAGCGCCCCGGTGAGCGTCTCGGCGCGGCCCCGGTCGAGGTGAACGACGTCCACACCGTCCTTGAGCCGGCCCAGCGAGCTGAAGTCCGAGCCGCGAGCCACCCGGGAACCGTCGATCGAGTGCAGCTTCGCGGGGAACATGCGCTCCTCGTGCTTGGCCCCGGCGTCGAAGGTGCCCTCGAGGTCCCAGTACGACGCGGTCCGGAACGCCATCCGCTCGCGCTCCCGGTCGACGACCAGGCGGGTCGCCACCGACTGCACCCGGCCCGCGGACAGGCCCGACATGACCTTCTTCCACAGCACCGGCGAGACCTCGTAGCCGTAGAGCCGGTCCAGGATGCGGCGGGCCTCCTGGGCCTCGACGAGATCCATGTCGATGTCGCGGGGGCTCGCGGCCGCCGCGAGGATCGCCGGCTTGGTGATCTCGTGGAACACCATTCGGCGCACCGGAACCTTCGGCTTGAGCTCGTCGAGCAGGTGCCAGGCGATCGCCTCGCCTTCGCGGTCCTCATCGGTGGCGAGGTAGAGCTCGGAGGCGTCCTTGAGCAGGCCCTTGAGCTTGGTCATGTGCGACTTCTTGTCGCGGGAGACCACGTAGTAGGGGGTGAAGCCGTTGTCGACGTCGACACCCAGGCGGGCCCAGGACTCTCCCTTGATCTTGGCGGGCACGTCGGCCGCGCTCTGCGGAAGGTCACGGATGTGGCCGATCGAGGACTCCACCACATAGCCGCTGCCCAGGTAGCCCGCGATCGTCTTCGCCTTGGCGGGCGACTCGACGATCACGAGCTTGTGACCAGTGTCGTTCTTCGCTGCCACGTGTGGTGTGCTCCTCGGGATCGGTGCGGACGGGTTCCACCCCCGGTCCGCGCAGACACGGTAACGCGTGCCGTCAACACGGTTGCTCAGCCGGGCAGGAGAAACCCGTCCGCCACCAGGTCACGCACCTCGCCGGCGTAGTCCTCGCGCAGGCCGTCGCGACCGAGCAGGGTCCCGAGCGCGTCGAGGATCTGCCCGACGGTGAGATCCCCGTCACACGCCCCCACCAGGCCCGCGACGACGGTGTCCGCCCGGTGCGCTCGGCGCATCCCCCGCTGCTGGCGCAGCACGATGGTCTCGGGGTGCTCCTCGCCCGGTGCGCCCGCCCGCTCCTCGCGGACGTCGGCCCGGGTGACGAGTCGGACCCCGTCCAGGTCCGGGTGGGCGGCGAGGAAGTCGGTACGACGGTCCCGGTCGGCCACCTCGCCGCCCAGCGGCTGCTCGACGTCGTAGGGCCACTCCTCCACGCGCAGCACCGGCTCCCGGTCGACCCGGCGCAGGTTCAGCCAGCCGAAGCCGACGCCCTCGATGCGCTGCTCGTCGAACCAGCTCAGCCAGGTGTCGTAGCGACGGGTGTAGTCGGGGGCGCCGTGCAGGCCGGCGTCCTTGAGCCACAGCTCGACGTACTCCGCCGGGTCGGCCACCTCGCGCTGCACCACCCAGGCGTCGCAGCCACTGGCGTCGAGCCACCCGGCCACGCGGTCCTGCCACGATTCCCCGGCGCGATGCACCCAGTTGGCCAGGACCTGCGCACGGCCCCCCTCGGCGAGGTGCCGGGGCGCCTCGGTCACCACGCGCCGCACCATCTCGTCACCGGGCAGGCCGGAGTCTCGGTAGACCAGGCGCTCGCCCGTCGCCGGCGAGACCACGAACGGCGGGTTGGTCACCACCAGGTCGAACTCCTCCCCGGCCACCGGCGCGTAGCGGCTCCCCGCGCGGACGTCGAGCGCAACGTCGTTGAGTGCCGCGTTGAGCCGGGCCACCGCCAGGGCCCGCTCGTTGACGTCGGTCGCCACCACGGTCCGGGCGTGCCCGGCCAGGTGGAGAGCCTGCACACCGCAGCCGGTGCCCAGGTCCAGCGCCCGGCCGACCGGCTCGCGGACGGTCAGCTGCGCCAGAGACGACGACGCCGAGCTGACCCCGAGCACGTGGTCCGGGCTGACCCGGCAGCCGGCGCCGTCGAGACCCGGGGTCAGGTCGCTGACCACCCACCAGTCGTGGCCCTCGTCGGCGTAGGGCCGCAGGTCGACCCGCGCCCGGACCTCGCTGAGCGAGCGCTCCAGAAGCCCCGCGACGCACAGCGGATCGACCAGGCCCGGCAGGGCACGCTCGGCGTCGGCTGCGGCAACCGTCGCCTGCAGCGGCCACAGCCTGGTCAGCGTGGCGAGCGGCGAGCCGTCCGCACTGGCCCGCAGTCCCGGTGTGGTCTCGTTGCGCGAGAGCGCTGCGTGCGCGGTGGGCCCGAGCAGAGAGGCCACCGCCTCGTAGCGGAAACCGACTTCGGCGAGCGCGGCACGGAGACGGGCGACGGCGTCCGGGGCGAGGAGATCCACGGAAGCGACTCTAGGCTGGGGCATCATCGAGAGCATGCGGCGGTTCAGGTCCCCGACAGCACGGCCGACCGGGCCGGCTCGTCCCTCCCGGGTGGTCCTGCACGTGGGCTCCCCGCTGGCCGGTACGACGTACCTGCGCGAGACGCTGATCCGCAACCGGCGCCGGCTGACCCGGTTCGGCTTGCTCTACCCGGCCGGGCTCGGCGGCGAGACCGCGCATCGCGACGCCGTGCTCGACGTGCTGGGCCTCTCCGCGCCGGGCGAGCACGTCACCACCGGCGCCTGGGACCGGCTGGCGCAGGCGTCCCGTGACTGGCGGCGCGGCACCGTGGCGATCTCCCACGAGCTGCTCGCCGACGCCGACGTCGACCAGGTCGCCCGGATCGTCGGCAGCTTCGGCTCGGCTCAGGTGCACGTCGTCTACGTCGCGCGCGACCTGGCCCGGCAGCTGCCGCTGGCCTGGCAGGAGTGGGTGCGCAACGGGGGCACCGCGACCTTCGCCGGCTACGTCGAGCGGGTCGCCCGCCACGACGACCACCGGCTGGCACGGGTGTTCTGGCGCTCGCACGACGTGGCCGGCGTGCTCGGCCGGTGGGGCGAGTGCGTGGCTCCCGAACGCGTCCACGTGATCACCGCCCCGGCCGGACCGGACCAGGACCAGGTGCTCTGGCAGCGCTTCGCCCGGACCGTGGGCGTGGACCACTCCCGGTTCCGCCCGGGCGCAGACACCGGGCGCCGGCTCGACGCGACCGCGGCAACGGAAGTGGTGCGGCTGCTCAACGCGGCCGGGCGTCCGGGGTTGCCCCTCGGAGTGCTCGCGGGGGTGAGCGGCCCGGTCCCGGCGCTCGCCGAGGAGCACGGCGCCTGGCTGGCCGAGGAGGCGGAGCGTGCCGTCGCGGCGGTCAAGGGCGGCGGGTACGACGTGGTGGGCGACGTGACCGAGCTGCGGCCGGCCCTCGACGGCTGGGCAGCCGACCCGGGTGCCGTGCAGCCGGCCGACGCCGAGGTGGTCCGGGCGCAGACCGAGGTGCTCGCGTCGCTGCTCGGGCGCTGAACCAACCTCCGCCGAGACGCCACAGGGCCCGCCGGCCGAAGCCGACGGGCCCTGCACGCGACCGGGTCAGACCGAGGCGGTCTCCGGGGCCTCCTCGCCGATGGCGACGGGACGGCGCTTGGAGATGTAGACCGCGGTGGCGATGATCGCCGCGGACACGACCGCGATCAGGATGCGCAGCACGTCGTTCTCGTCCTTGCCGACGCTGAGCTGCACCACGGCAGCCGCGATCAGCAGGGACACGAGATTCATCACCTTGAGCAGCGGGTTGATCGCCGGGCCCGCGGTGTCCTTGAACGGGTCGCCGACGGTGTCACCGATGATCGTCGCCTCGTGGGCGGGCGACCCCTTGCCACCGTGGTTGCCGTCCTCGACGAGCTTCTTCGCGTTGTCCCAGGCACCGCCCGAGTTCGCGAGGAAGATCGCCATCAGGGTGCCGGTGCCGATCGCACCCGCCAGGTAGCCGGCCAACGGACCGACGCCGAGCCCGAAGCCCACGGCGATCGGGGCGAAGATCGCCAGCAGGCCGGGGGTGGCCAGCTCGCGCAGCGAGTCGCGGGTGCAGATGTCCACGACCTTGCCGTACTCCGGCCGGCCGGTGCCCTCCATGATCCCCGGGATCTCCTTGAACTGGCGACGCACCTCGTAGACCACCGCTCCGGCGGCGCGGCCCACGGCGCTGATCGCCAGGCCCGAGAACAAGAACACGACCGCGGCGCCGATCAGCAGGCCGACCAGCACGTTGGGGCTGAACACCGAGGCCGTGAACTGCGCCTTCTCGCCGGCCTCGACCAGCGCGTCGCGGATCGCCCCGGTGTAGGAGCCGAACAGCGCGGTTGCGGCGAGCACGGCCGTGGCGATCGCGATGCCCTTGGTGATCGCCTTGGTGGTGTTGCCCACCGCGTCGAGCTCGGTGAGGATCTGCGCGCCCGCGCCATCCACGTCACCCGACATCTCCGCGATGCCCTGCGCGTTGTCGGAGACCGGGCCGAAGGTGTCCATCGCGACGATCACGCCGACCGTGGTCAGCAGGCCGCACCCGGCCAGCGCCACCGCGAACAGCGAGATCGCCACGACGCCGGAACCGAGCAGGAACGCGCCGTAGACCGCGGCACCGATGACCAGCGCGGTGAAGACCGCCGACTCGAAGCCGACCGAGAGCCCCGAGAGGATCACGGTCGCCGCGCCGGTGAGCGAGGTCTTGCCGACATCCTTGACGGGTCGGTGGTCGGTGCCGGTGTAGTAGCCGGTCAGCGACAAGATCACGGCCGCGAGCACGATGCCGATGAGCACCGCGACGGTGGCGATCACCCGCGGGTCGCCGTCGTAGCCCGGCGCGTCGGTCAGGTCGCCGAACGACCCCGGCAGGTAGGTGAACGCGGCGATCGTGCACAGCACGGCCGAGACTGCGGCCGAGATGTAGAACGCCCGGTTGATCGTGGTGAGGCCGTTCTCGCCCGGCCTCGGGCGGGTGATGAACACGCCGAGGATCGCGGTGAGCGCACCGATCGCCGGGACGATCAGCGGGTAGACGAGACCCTCGGCGCCGAACGCGGCCTTGCCGAGGATCAGCGCGGCGACGAGGGTCACCGCGTAGGACTCGAAGAGGTCCGCGGCCATGCCGGCGCAGTCGCCCACGTTGTCGCCGACGTTGTCGGCGATGGTCGCGGCGTTGCGCGGGTCGTCCTCGGGAATGTTCTGCTCGACCTTGCCGACCAGGTCCGCGCCGACGTCGGCGGCCTTGGTGAAGATGCCGCCGCCGACCCGCATGAACATCGCGAGCAGCGCGGCGCCGAAGCCGAAGCCCTCCAGGACGGTGGGGGCGTCGCTCTTGTAGATCAGCACGACGGCGGCCGCGCCGAGCAGGCCGAGGCCCACCGTCGCCATGCCCACGGTGCCACCGGTGCGGAACGCGACGCGCATCGCGGGGTCGCGGCCCTCGTCACGGGCGGCGGCGGCGACACGGACGTTGGCCTTCACCGCCAGCGACATGCCCATGTAGCCGATTCCCGCGGAGAAGCCGGCGCCGACCAGGAAGAAGATCGACCGGCCGATCCGGACGTCGGCGCCGCCCTGCGCCGGCAGGACCAGCAGCAGGAGGAACGCGACGACCGCGAACACCCCGAGCGTCTTGAACTGGCGGGTGAGGAAGGCGGATGCCCCCTCCTGCACCGCCTGCGCGATGTTCTGCATGTTCGTCGTGCCCTCGCCGGCGGCAAGAACCTCTCTCCGGAACATCATCCCCATGGCCAGCGCGATGATCGCGATGACGCCGACGATGACGACGAAGGTGAGGTTGCCTCCGGACAGGTCCACGGTCGCAGCCTTGCTGCCTGCCTCGGCAGCAAAGATGTGCCCGGACATAGTCCTCCTCCGATTGGGCGCCTGTGCCCCTCGTGAATTGCGCCTGCATCCCGCCACTGCTGCACGGGATGCGCCAGGCCTGTGACCTGACTCACGCGTTGGTGTGCGGGGAGTCTACTTAGGCGGAGCGGCTCTGGGTGGGCCGGGGCTGTGGCGTGTGCCACATTTTCCGCGAGCCGGTGGGTCAGGCCAGCGGCCAGGACATCGAGAGCGTGGTGCGGGCGCCGTCGCGAGAGATCGAGAAGTCCTCGATCAGGCCGCGGAGCAGGGCCCAGGGCTCCACCCCGTCGACGTCGCTGTCGGGCCGGTCGTCGACGACGACCTCCCCCTCGGACTCGACGTCGGCGAAGAGCCGGTCGTTGATGCGCAGCCGGACGGTGATCGGCCCGCCACCGCGCAGCTGCGGGGCGGCGCCGGTGCCCACCATGAGCGCGCACGCCTCACCGACCGCGAGGCGCACCTCCTCGACGAACTCCTCGTCCTGGCCGGTGCGGCGTGCCACGGCAGCCGCGATCAGCCGCACCGTGCGCACGAGGGCGGCGTCGCGCGCGATGGAGACACTGATGCCGGTGGCGGTCCGAGCCACGCCGGAGGTCACGCTCAGTTCTCGGCGAGGGCGTCGGCCTGCGACCCGTGGATGACGAAGACCTTCGCGAGGCCCGTGATCCGGAAGATCTTGAGCAGGCGCTCCTG
Organism: uncultured Actinomycetota bacterium; assembly: GCA_963801125.1. Lineage (GTDB taxonomy): Bacteria > Actinomycetota > Actinomycetes > Propionibacteriales > Nocardioidaceae > Nocardioides_B. The sequence goes on along the minus strand of CAWDDL010000022.1, from coordinate 61,051 downwards.
GTTGCAGATCAGGCGCATCGAGCCGTCGTGGGCGCGCACCTTCTTCAGGCCGCCGACCAGGACGCCGAGACCGGTCGAGTCGAGGAAGTCGACCTTCTCCATGTCGATGACCAGGTTGTAGTCGCCGTTGCCCACGAGCTCGGTGATCTTGTCGCGCAGCTTGGGGGCGGTGTAGACGTCGATCTCGCCGCCGACCTCGATGATGGTGTGACCATCCTCGTGGCGCGTCTCAAGTGACAGGTCCACTCCGTACTCCCTCACTTCGGTCTGCAGGCTTTCCGAGGCGACGCTGGGCACCGCCTCGGTGCATTCAATCATGCACCCCCACAGGGCAGCCGTCACTCCACCTCATCGGCCCGGTCGCGCGGGGGCCGGTCGGAGGCGTTTGCGACACTTCCCAAGGTGACCTCCCGGACCCGCACCGAGCCGTCCGACGCGTCGGCCGTGCTGCGCCGGTTGGCCCGCCGACCGGACCGCGACGACCGGCTCACCCACCTCGAGGTCCTCCCCGCACGGGCGGGCACGCGGGTGGACTGGCCCACCTGGACCGCGCCGGCTCTGGTGGCGTCCTGGCGCGAGCGCGGCATCGAGCGGCCCTGGTCGCACCAGGTCGAGGCGGCCGAGGCCGCCCGCCGCGGTGAGCACGTCGTGCTGTCGACCGGGACGGCGTCGGGCAAGTCGCTGGGCTACCTGATGCCCGCCCTCACCACGATCCTGGAGGCGCGCGGACCACGCGGGCGACGCGGCGCCACCGTGCTGTACCTCTCCCCCACCAAGGCGCTCGCGCAGGACCAGCTCGCGTCGCTGCTCGCCCTCGGCGTACCCGGCCTGGCCGCCACCACCCACGACGGCGACTCCCCGCGCGAGCAGCGCGACTTCGCCCGGGACCACGGCGAGTACGTCCTGACCAACCCCGACATGCTGCACCGCTCGCTGCTGCCGGGCCACGCGCGCTGGGCGCGGTTCTTCGGGTCGCTGCGCTACGTCGTCGTCGACGAGTGCCACCACTACCGCGGCGTGTTCGGGGCGCACGTGGCCCAGATCCTGCGCCGGCTGCGCCGGGTCTGTGCGTCGTACGGCGCGGAGCCGACGTTCGTGCTGGCCTCCGCGACCGTGGCCGAGCCGGAGGTGTCCGCCGGCAGGCTCACCGGTCTCCCCGTGACCGCCGTGGGGACCGACACCTCGGCGCGCGGAAGCATCTCCCTCGCGCTCTGGGAGCCGCCGTTCACCTCCTACGGCGGCGAGAACGGCGCACCGGTACGACGCTCCGCGGGAGCGGAGGTGGCCGACCTGCTCACCGACCTGGTCCTCGAGGACGTCCGCACCCTCGCGTTCGTCCGGTCCCGTCGCGGCGCCGAGACCGTCGCCCTGACGACCAGACGGCTGCTCGACGAGGTGGCCCCGGGGCTGGCCGACCGGGTCGCGGCCTACCGGGGCGGCTACCTGCCCGAGGACCGGCGCGCCCTCGAGCGGGCCCTGCGCACCGGCGAGCTGCTCGGGATCGCGGCGACCAACGCGCTCGAGCTCGGCATCGACGTGGCGGGGCTCGACGCCGTGCTGATGGCCGGTTTCCCCGGGACCCGTGCCGCGCTGTGGCAGCAGATCGGCCGGGCAGGACGAGGCGGCCAGGACGCGCTGGGCGTGTTCGTGGCGCGCGACGACCCGCTGGACACCTACCTGGTCACCCATCCCGAGGCGCTGCTGGGCGCCCCGGTCGAGGCCAACGTGTTCGACCCGGAGAACCCCTACGTGCTCGGGCCGCACCTGTGCGCCGCCGCCGAGGAGATCCCGCTCACTCCCGACGAGCTCGACATGTTCGGGCCCGGGGCGCGTGCCGGGGTCGACGCGCTGACCGAGGCCGGGCTGCTCCGCCGTCGAGCGCAGGGCTGGTTCTGGACCGACCGGAGACGGGCCAGTGACCTCGCCGACATCCGTTCCACCGGCGGCCCGCCGGTGCGGCTCGTGGAGGACGGCACCGGACGGATGCTCGGCACGGTCGACCAGGCCTCGGCGCACGGGACCGTGCACCGAGGCGCCGTCTACCTCCACCAGGGGGAGACCTACCTGGTCCGCTCGCTCGACCTCGACGAGCACGTCGCGGTCGTCGAGGCGGCCGACCCGGGCTACTCCACCTCGGCCCGCGAGGTCACCGACATCGCGATCCTGGCCGAGCGGGAGCACACCGGGTGGGGGCCTGCCCGGATCAGCTTCGGCAGCGTGCGGGTCACGCACCAGGTGGTCTCCTTCCTGCGCCGGCGGGTCCCCTCGGGCGAGGTGCTGGGCGAGGAGCCGCTGGACCTGCCCGAGCGGGTGCTCGAGACGGCCGCGGTGTGGTGGACGCTGCCCTCGGCCGTGCTCGAGGACGCGGGACTGGCGACCGCCGACCTGCCGGGCAGCGCGCACGCCGCCGAGCACGCGGCGATCGGGCTGCTGCCTTTGTTCGCCACCTGCGACCGCTGGGACATCGGCGGTGTCTCCACGGCTCTGCACCCCGATACCGGGCAGCTCACGGTGTTCGTCTACGACGGGCACCCCGGTGGCGCCGGGTTCGCCGAGCGGGGCTTCCAGGCCGCCCGCGAGTGGTGGGCCGCCACCCGCGAGGCGATCGCGTCGTGCCGATGTGACGAAGGCTGCCCGTCCTGCGTGCAGTCCCCGAAGTGCGGCAACGGCAACAACCCGCTCGACAAGGCCGGGGCCGTAGCGCTGCTCGACGTGCTGCTCACGGGTTGATGCGGGGCCGCTGCGGGTAGCCTCGACTCACCCGGACCGGAAGGAAGACCCATGTTCGTTCTCGGCCTGATCCTGATCCTGCTCGCCGCCGGCCTCCTCATCGGTGCCATGGTCTGGGGCGCGGACGACCGCGCGACCTTCGACGTGGGCAGCCTGAACACCTCGATGAGCACGACGGTCGTCTTCCTGCTGGGCGCGCTCACCTTGCTGCTGCTGATCATCGGGCTGTCGATGCTGCGCACCGCCGGCCGGCGTGCCGCGACCCGCCGCAAGGAGCACAAGGAGCTGTCCCGGCGCTCGGCGAAGCTGGACGAGCGCGAGGCCGAGCTGCGGCGCACCGAGCCCGGCGGCGAGACCCGCGGCGAGAGCCGCGGCGAGGACGAGCGGCTATGACGGACCGGCCCGGGCTCGGCCACTGACCCACAACGGACGACCGAGCACCCGTCCCGCGTCGACGTCGACACCGACCCGGACGTCCTCGGCGAGCACCGAGCACGACGAGAGCCGGGCGTGGTTCGCGGTGGCCACCGCCGAGGCTTCCGCGCACGGCTCCCGGCCCTGCTGGACCGCGACGGCTCCGGCCAACGCCGCGAGGTCTGCGGCCGCCGCCGCTCGCCGCGACGCGACGAGCGCTCGGCCCAGCGGCGCGAGCAGCACCGCCGTGGCGACCACGGCACCGAGCATGGTGAGCGCGAGGACGGTGGCCGCACCCCGTTCGTCTCGGCGAGACCGACGGGTCACCGGCTCTCCCGGGCGGCCACGGCCTCGGCGTCTACGGTGACCGCGGGGACGAACCGGAACAGCCCGCCCGGCCCGGTGACGTCCGCCTCGACCCGAACCCGGACGGTCGACCCGCCGCCGCGCACGGCGATGCGCGCGCCCACAGGCGCGACGCGCTCGCCGAGCGCCCTCGCCGAGCCGGTGCTCTCGTCACGGGCCGCGGCCCGGGCCACCTCGCGTGCGGCGTCGGTGACCCGGACCTGCGTCGCCGCGAGCGCCAGCAGCCAGACCAGGCCGAGGGTCGTGGCGACCAGCACGGGCAGCACCATGGCCGCCTCGGCTGTGACCGCGCCGCGCTCCCGGTCGGCTGCCGCGCGCCCGCGCATCAGAGACCGACGACCTTCATGATCAGCTCGAAGAGCGTCTTGAGCAGGCTCTGCCCCCAGTCGCTGAGCAGCAGCTTCATGAGCACGGCCGCGAAGCCGCAGCCCGCCGCGGTGGCAACGGCGTACTCGGCGCTCGCGACGCCTCGCTGGGTGCGGAGACGGGCGACGGGTGACTTGGTCATAGGAGACCTCCTGGATCGGTTGGGTTGACGGCCCCGACTCTGCTGCGCACCGGACCGGACGGGGAGGGCCTCGTCGGGATCTGGGGACGAGACGGGCATCGGCTCCGCTGTGGACGGAACGGGGCGCCTCACAGCAGCGCGGACAGCGAACCGACGACCAGCGGCACGACTCCGACGAGGACGAACGCCGGAAGCAGACACACCCCGAGGGGCAGGGCCGCCTTCACCCCGACGGCGCGGGCACGGGCCTCCACCCGGGCCCGGCCGTCGCGACGGAGGTCCTCGGCCAGCCGGGAGGTCGCATCGGCCACGGAGGCGCCGCTCTCGGCCACCCGCGCCAGGCTGCGGCCGAGCCGTCCGAGCTGGGGATGCGAGGCGAGTGCCCCCCAGACGGCCGCCGGGTCGGCCCCGAGCCGCAGCCGGGAGGCGATCAGGTCCAGCTCGTCGTGCAACGGACCGTCGAGCGCGGCAGCCACCTCCGCCGCCGCCTGTTCCGGTGCCCGGCCGGCCGCCAGGCAGGCTGCCAGCAGGTCGACCGCGTGCGGCAGGTCCGCCTCGAGCCGTTCCCGCCGACGGCGGGCCGCCGGCGTCTCCATCCTGCGCACCCAGGCCCCGGTGGCGGCGGCGGCGCCGATCCCGAGCAGGAAGCCCCGCGAACCGCCGACGAACACGGCTGCGGCGCAGCCTGCCCCGAGCGAGGCGGCAACCGGCAGCAACCAGCCCGGTGCGCCCGCAGCCCGTCCCGCCGGGCCGGCACCGGTTCGCCGGCGGGGAAGCGGCCGGCTCAGGGCGACCCAGACCGCCACCGCGGCGACCAGGGGCGGGACGAGCGGGCTCATGACGCGGTCACGGCGCAGGCGATCCGGTCGATCCACTCCAGGCCGGCCAGGACCAGCGCAGTTCCCGCGGCCAGGCAGGCGAGCCCGGCCGGGCGATCGAGCAGGAAGTGCCACGGGTCGGCACCGACCCCGTCCGCCATGGCCAGCGTCGCCACCGGCAGCAGGGCGACGAGCCGGGCGGTGGCCTGCGCGGAGGCGAGCTCGGACCGCACGAGGTGCGCAGCCGCGCGACGCTCGCGGGCGGACTCGACGACCTGACCGAGCGTCGCCGCCAAGGCTGCACCCGAACGCTCGGACACCTGCCAGGCCGCCGCGAGGCAGCGCAGGTCCTCCGCGCCCGGCGTGGAGGCGAGCCGGCGCAGCGCGTCGGGGACGTCGGCGCCCAGCCGGGCCGCGGCCGCGACCGGTGCGAACGCGGGCCACCGGTCCCCTCCCCGCTGCAGGGCCGTCACCGGGGGCAGACCGGCCCGCAGCTCCCCGACGAGGCCTTCGCCGAGCTCCACCACCGCCCGCCTGCGCCGCTCGGCCCTCTCGCGCACCCGGGTGCGGCGCCACAGCCGCAACACACCTCCGGCGGCCCCCAACCCGATGAGAACCAGGGCGAGCGCAGTGCCATCGAGCAGCAGCACCACCGCGGCGGCCAACGCCGCCGCCACACCGGGCATGCGGAGCCGGCGCGGCCAGAGGAGCCCGGAGCCGGTGGACCGTGGCAGCCGCGCCCGCCCGGGACCGGCCGCGAGCAGCGCGGAAGCGCCGGCGAGCGCCACTGCGAGCACGAATGAGGCAGTCACGACCCGAGCCGCCCGGACAGGACCTCGGCCAACCGGCCCGCAGCCGGGCCCTCGACCGCGCGCCCCCGTTCGAACCGCACCGCCGGGACCATCTCCACCAGCCCGTCGCCCCGCCGGTTCAGCAGCGCCACCTCCGCAAGGATCCGGCGTCCCTGCCGGTCGCGGGCCAGGTGGACCACGAGATCGACGGCGGACGCGAGCTGGCTGTGGCAGGCGGCCTGGGACATCCCGGCGGCCATCGCGAGAGCCTCGACGCGTGCGGGCACGTCGGTCGCCGAGTTGGCGTGAAGCGTCCCGCACCCACCCTCGTGGCCGGTGTTCATCGCCGCGAGCAGGTCCGCCACCTCGTCGCCGCGGACCTCGCCCACGACCAGCCGGTCGGGCCGCATCCGCAGGGCCTGTCGGACCAGGGTGCGCAGCGGGACCTCGCCGGCCCCCTCGATGTTGGCGGTCCTTGCCTCCAGGCCGACGACGTGCGCGTGGTCGGGACGCAGCTCGGTCGAATCCTCCACCACCACGATCCGCTCGCCGGCCGGGACGAGCGCGAGCAGCGCGGCCAGCAAGGTCGTCTTGCCGGATCCGGTGCCGCCACTGACGAGGAAGGCCAGGCGCGCGGCGACCACGCTGCGGAGCAGCCGGTCGGCCTCGGGGGCGAGGGTGCCCGCCGCGGTGAGCTCGTCGAGGCTGAGCCCGCGAGCGCGGGGCACCCGCAGCGAGATGGTGGTGCCGGGCCGGGAGATCGGGGCGAGCACGGCGTGGAACCGGGTGCCGTCCGCGAGCCGCAGGTCGGCGTAGGGCGACGCGTCGTCGAGCCGGCGTCCGCCGGCCGCCGCGAGCCGCTGGGCCAGACGGCGCACCGCGGAGTCGTCGCCGAACCCGACCGCGGTGCGCTCGAGGCCGTCCCCCCGGTCGATGTAGACCGCGTCCGGCCCGTTGACGAGCACGTCGGTCACGCCGGGCAGCCGCAGCAACGGCTCCAGCGGCCCCGCACCGAGGACGTCTCGCCGCAGCTCCTCGTGCAGCGCCAGGACGGCCGCGTCCCCGACCGGTCGACCCTGCTCACGCAGGGCGCGCGCCACCGCGTCGGCGGTGACCTCGCGCCCGTCCCGGGCCAGTGCCTCGCGCACCGCCTCCACCGCGTCCGCGGGCAGTCCGGCGCGGGTCACCGGAGCACCTCACGTGCGGCACGGGCCAGTGGGGAACGCCTCGGCCCGAGCGGACCGAGACCGAGGTCGACCCGCTCGGCGACCCGTCGCCGGCTCGGGTAGCTCGTGCGCAGGGGGAGGCCGAGGGCGTCGGTGACCGCCTCGGGCGCGAGAGCCCCGCCGCCCGAGCGCACCGTCAGGCCGACCTGAGCACCGAGCCGGCCCAGCTGCCCGGCGACCCGGGCGGCGGAGGCCACTCCCGGGACGCCGGGGACGACGACGAGCAGGACCTCGTCGCAGCGGCCCGCCACCTCGCCCGCGACGCCGGAGAGCGAGCGCGGGAGATCGACGACCACCACGTCGTTGCCGCGCACGGCCGCCGAGAGGACCTCGCGCACCACCTCGCCCTCGGGCTCGGCGACGTCGGCGCCGGACCAGGTGAGTACCGCCAGACCGTCCCGCTGCGGCAGGGCCGCACGCAGGGACCGGGAGCCCAGACGCCCGCTGGCGGTGAGGGCGTCCCACCGGATCCCGGACTGGTCCTCGACGCCGACCAGCTGGTCGAGGCCCGGGCCCCGCGGGTCGAGGTCGAGCAGCAGCGCGTCACCGAGCCCGGCCGCGGTCAGCGCGACGGCGGCGGCCAGGGTGCTCGCGCCCGCCCCTCCGGAGCCACCCACCACGCCGATGAGCCGAGCGGGGCCGGCCGCCCCGTCGGGGATGTCGGTGAGCAGCTCGACGAGCCAGTCCCCGGCCTGGGGCAGCTCCATGACGTCGCGGGCGCCGATCGCCAGGGCGGAGCGGAAGACCGGGTCGGCGACGGGCCGGTCCGCGACGATGTGCAGCTCCGGATGACGCGGAGGGCGCAATCGGGCGAGCTGGTCCGCGACGTCGGCACCGACCAGGACGAGCAAGGTCCGGTCCCAACCCGGGAGAGCGGCGGCCGGGTCGGGTACGACCTCCAGGGCAGCACCGGCGGCGGCCGCGAGCCGCAGCACGTCGTCGGCGAGTCCGCCGTCGCGGGTGAGCAGCAGTGCCGGGGCCGGTGTCATGCCCCGAGGCTGCCCGCGCCGGCATCCGCGCCGGGACGCCGTTCGAGCACCTGGGGACAACCCGCCCGTCCGCGCGCTGGGGACGAAACCCGGCGGACGCCCTCCGGGCCACCGCAAGAGAGGGGCGGCCCCCGGTCGTGGACCGAGGGCCGCCGGGCCGGCTCGGGGGGGATGAGCCGGACCATCACCGACGGCTGGGGGGATGCCGCCGGGACTCGGGGGAGATGGTAGCGCGTTCTTTACCGCGCCCGCCCTCACTATGCTACGCAGTGGCGGCGCTCGAGCGGGGCAACGCCGCCGCGTCGCCGAGCCGAGTCGCGAATCCACGAGCACCTGCCGAAAGGGGCCGATCGATGCCTCCACGGGCCACCGGTCGCCCGGCCGCGTTCTTCGACCTCGACAAGACCATCATCGCCAAGTCGAGCACGCTCGCGTTCAGCCGCCCCTTCCAGGCCGGCGGGCTGATCTCCCGCCGAGCCGTCCTGCGCAGCGCCTACGCCCAGTTCGTCTACCTGGTCGGCGGGGCGGACCACGACCAGATGGAGAAGATGCGCGAGTTCCTCTCCGACCTCTGCGCCGGGTGGGACGTGCAGACCGTGCGCGACATCGTCGCCGAGACGCTGCACAACGTCGTGGACCCGTTGGTGTACGACGAAGCCGTCTCCCTCATCGAGGAGCATCACCTCGCCGGCCGCGACGTCGTCATCGTCTCGGCGTCGGGCGCGGAGGTGGTCGAACCGATCGGGGAGCTGCTCGGCGCCGACGCCGTGATCGCGACCCGGATGCAGATCGCGGAGGGCAAGTACACCGGCGAGATCGACTACTACGCCTACGCCGAGAACAAGGCCACCGCGATCGTCGACCTGGCGCAGCGCAACGGCTACGACCTGGCCCGCAGCTACGCCTACAGCGACTCGGTGACCGACATCCACATGCTCGAGGTGGTCGGGCACCCGTTCGCGGTGAACCCCGACAAGGAGCTGCGCCGGCAGGCCACGACGCGGGGCTGGCCCGTGCTGGTCTTCACCCGTCCGGTGGGACTGCGCAGCCGGATGCGGCTGCCGCAGAGCAAACCGACCCTCGCCGCGCTGGCGGTCGGGACCGCCGCCGCGGTCGGCGGAGCGGTGTACTACGCGGCCCGGCGCCGCCTCGGCGGGACCGCCTCCTAGACCAGTCGGGCCGGATCTCGCGGGCCGGCCCTAGACCATCGGCGCGGACCCTTGTCCGGTTCGCACCGGTCGGCGTACAAAGGAACCAACAACTCAAGATCCGCACATGAGCCTGGTACCCACGCGGCGACCTACCCTTCCTATGGGCGTTGTCTCACGGGTTCACCCGGAGCAACAACTAACCGGTGCACGCCTGGTAGCCAGCACGACTCATGTGTCAGCGGCGGCACCTCATACGCCCCCAGGGCGCCGGGTGCCGCTCGCATGTCCGGACCGGCTCAGCCCTTGACGGGGCTCGCCTCCGCACCGGCCGCGTAGGCCTCGGCCGCGTAGAGCAGCCACGCGTGCACCCCCGCCGCGCCGCCGTCGCGGTAACCCCGCAGGTTGGACTCGTACTCGCGGCGCAGCGCGAGGTGACCGGACTCCGGTACGACGAGGGACTTGGCGTCCACGCCGCGGGCCACGAGCAGCAGCCGCTCGACCGCCCTGGCCACGATGCCGTTGTGGGACACGAACGGGGCGGCCGCCGCGAGCTCGGCGTGGGCGACCGCGGCCACCACCAGCGCCGGCGCGGACGTCTCGGTACCCAGCGTCGCGGCCAGCGCCTGGAGACGGGCCGCGGCCTCCGGGCTGCGCGGCCGGCCGAGGTCGTCGTCGGCCGCGGTTCCCTTCGCCGCGAGCGTGTGGATGCGCGCCACCGCCTGCAGCGGCGCGGCGGTCAGCGTCGGCAGCAGTCCGAGCAGCTCGGTGCTGACCCGCACCGCGGAGCGGGCCAGCGGACCGCCCTCACCGGCACGGACCTGTTCGAGGGTGGCGTCCTCGCCCTCGAGCACGGAACTGGCGTGGGCTCCGCGCAGCAGCGACTCCCCGGTCAGGTCGGGGGTGGTGCGGCGCAGGCCGCGGTCGCGCAGCAGGGCGTCGATTCCGTCGCGGGTGGCGGCCATCGCCGAGCCGACCCCTTCCAGCGCGGCGAGACGGGCGAGGGGGTCGGCGGGAGGCACGGTGAGCCAGCCTAGGCCCCGTTCAGGACTGCGGACCGAGTGGCCCGGCCGGCGAGCCGTCGGACCCACCGGGGGCGGGCTCCTTCAGCTCCACGAACAGCACGTGGGTCTCGGTGTCGCCGATGTTCTCCCCGGCATGCTCCTGGGCGGGCAGCCAGCCGGCGCGGCCGGCGGCCATCTCCACGTCCCGGTGCTCGCCGCCGGCGTGCAACCGCCGCCGGAACGACGACAGCGTGTACATCACGCTGTCGGGGTGGGCGTGCGGCGTGGTCAGGTGGCCGGGGCGGTCGCGGTACTCCAGCACCCGCACCCGGTCGTTCTCGAAGATCACGGAGTAGGCGTCCGGGTTGCTGACGACGGGGTCCTCGGCCATGCCAGCGAGTATCGAGCCACGCGTCCGGAACCGCAATGGTCGGGCGGGTCAGGCCGCCGGGCCGCGGTCGCGCACCTGCGCCACGTGGGTCATCGCGTCCCGGAGCTCGGCGAGCCAGTCCTCCTCGTGCTGTCCCACGAGGCGCACGCACCAGGCCAAGGCCTCCGACCGCGACCTCGCCACGCCGGCGGCCACCAGAGTGTCGAGGACCTGCCGCTGCGGCTGACGCAGTCGGGTCATCACCGGCGCCGACAGGTGCGTGAACAGCTCCTGGTGCGGCCCGACCCGGACGCCCCAGGAGACCTTGCGCTCGTAACGCCGCTCGGCCTCGCGGGCTATCGCGATGCGCGTGGCCCGGGTGTCCTCGCGGAACGCCTTGGCGCGGCCGGCGCGCGCCTCGTCCGCCTCCGCCGCGGACGTCTCCGGGCCGAGCTCCAGGTCCGCGACCGCGACCATCAGCGTGATCTCGTCGCGGTCCACGGCGACCTCGAGCGGGTCGACCTGCCACTCCTCGGGCAACCGGCCGGTGAACCAGCCCCGCACCCGCTCTCTCTGTTCGTCAGTAATCATGTAATCATGATTACTCGGACCGGTGCCACGCGCAAGGGCCGCGTTGGTAGCCTTCGCGGCAATGACCGAACCGCCCCACCCACCGCTGCCGCCGCCCACCGCAGCCCTGTCCTTCGGGGCCGTCGCGGATGCCTACGACCGCGCCCGTCCGGGCTACCCCACCGCGGCGGCCCGATGGCTGGCGGGCGAAGGACAGCTGCGGATCGTGGAGCTCGGCGCGGGCACCGGGCGGCTCACCGAGGAGCTCGTCCGGCTCGGCCACGAGGTGCTCGCCACCGACCCGCTCGAGCCGATGCTGGCCCACCTGCACCGGCGACTCCCCGACGTACCGACCGCACAGGCCGCCGCCGAGCGGATCCCGCTGCCGGACCGGGGCGTCGACGTCGCGGTGAGCGCCCAGGCCTTCCACTGGTTCGACCTCGACCGGGCGCTCCCGGAGATCGCCCGGGTGCTGCGTCCGGGCGGGGTGCTCGCGCTGGTGTGGAACCGGCGGGACGAACGGATCCCGTGGGTCCGACGCCTCGGTCAGCTCCTCGGCGGCGACCAGGAGCAGGACACCGACCCCACCCACACACTGATCGGCTCCGGCCTGTTCGGCTTCGTCGACACCGCGACGTTCCGGTTCTGGCAGCCCTTGGACCGCGACCGGCTGCGCGACCTCGCGCTCTCGCGTTCCTACGTCGCGACGTTGCCGGAGCGCGAGCGCGACGAGGTGCTGGACCGCACCGACGCGCTGTACGACGAGTACGGCCGCGGCAACGACGGGATGCTGCTGCCCTACGTGACCACGTGCTACCGGGCCGTCGTCCGGCACCCCCGTGACGAGGAGCCCGACCCGGCACCGGGCGCGGCCCTGGACCCGCCGACCGACGACGACACCGCCGCCCTGCTGATCGACTTCCAGTGAGGGGTGACTAGGTGGCGGGCTGGTTCGGCTGGGTCCGCAGACGACATCTGGGCACCGAGGCCGACCGCGCCACCTTCCGCACCCTGCACACCGCCGCCCTGGCGACGCCAGCCCTGCGGGGCGGGCTCACCGAGGCGTCGGCGCAGCGCTCGGTGCGGCATCTGCGGAGCCTGCTGGCCGCGCCTGCCGTGGCGCTCACCGACGACACCCGGTTGCTCGCCTGGGACGGCGGGCAGCACCACCACAGCGACCAGGCGGCCGGGCTGGCGCGGCTCGTCGTCGATGCGGGCGCGACCGTGGTCCGCGGCCGGGAGGCCATCGGCTGCACCGACCCCGGCTGCCCGCTCCGGCAGGTGATCGTCGCGCCGCTGACCGTCGAGGAGCGGGTCATCGGGACCTTGCAGGTCTTCGTGCCCTCGGCGTCCGCCGGGGTGGTCCGGGCCACCGAGGAGGTGGCCGGCTGGGTCTCCGGCCAGCTCGAGCTCGCCGAGCTGGAGCTGGCCCGTACCCGGCTCATGGAGGCGGAGGTCCGGGCGCTCCGCGCGCAGATCAGCCCGCACTTCATCTACAACTCGTTGACCGCGATCGCCTCCTTCGTCCGGACCGACCCCGAGCGGGCCCGCGAGCTCTTGCTGGAGTTCGCCGACTTCACCCGTTACTCCTTCCGCAGGCACGGAGAGTTCACCACGCTGGCCGAGGAGCTGCGCTCGATCGAGCGCTACCTGGTCCTGGAGCAGGCCCGCTTCGGCGAGCGGCTCAAGGTCACGCTGCGAGTCGCGCCCGAGGTGCTGCCGGTGACCGTCCCGTTCCTGTGCCTGCAGCCGCTCGTGGAGAACGCCGTGCGCCACGGCCTGGAGCAGAGGGACCGGGGCGGCCACATCACCATCACCGCAGAGGACTTCGACCGGGAGGCGGTCATCTCCGTCGAGGACGACGGGGTCGGGGAGGACCCCGACAAGGTCCTTCGCGCGCTGGCCGGAGACCACTCGATGGACTCGGTGGGGCTGGGCAACGTGGACGCCCGGCTGCGGACGACCTACGGCGACGACTACGGACTCGTCGTCGAGACGGCGCCGGGGGCCGGGACGCGGGTTATCGTGCGAGTGCCCAAGTACGCACCGGGAGTGCACTCATGAACACCCCACGAAACTGCTCGCTGCGCTCGCACTTCCGCGGGGACCCCGCATGAGTCCCAGCCCGCTGCGCGTCCTCGTCGTCGACGACGAGCGGCCAGCGCTCGACGAGCTCGCCTGGCTGCTCGAGCGCGACCCGCGGATCGGGAGCGTGACCACCACCGACAGCTCCGCCGAGGCGCTGCGCGCCCTCCAGGAGGGCGCGGTCGACGCGGTGTTCACCGACATCCGGATGCCCGGCCTGACCGGCCTCGAGCTGGCCAAGGTGCTCGCGAACTTCAAGTCACCGCCGCCCGTCGTCTTCATCACCGCGCACGACGACCACGCGGTCGACGCGTTCGAGCTCAACGCCGTCGACTACGTGCTCAAACCGGTCCGCGAGGACCGGCTCGCCGAGGCCGTCCGGCGGGTCGTCGAGGCCGGCGGCGCCACCGTGGACACGGAGGACAGCATCCCCGTCGAGCGCGGCGGGGTCACCCGGTTCATCTCCCGCTCGGAGGTGCAGTACGTCGAGGCGCAGGGCGACTACGCCCGGCTGCACACCGCCACCGGGAGCCACCTGATCCGGAGTCCACTGGCCACCCTGGAGGAGCAGTGGCGCGACGCGGGCTTCGTGCGCATCCACCGCTCGCTGCTGGTCGCCCTTCCGCACGTCGTCGAGGTGCGGGTCGACGCCGGCAGGTGCAGCGTCATCGTCGGCGGGAGCGAGCTGGGGGTCAGTCGGCGGCACACGCGACACCTGCGAGACCTCCTCGTCCGCGGTAGCCGACCGGGCACCCCGTGAGCACCCCGGGGACCCCTCCGCCGCGACGGGTCCGAGTGACCCGACCACCGGGGGGCGGACGCAGCCGGGCCCGGTCGGTCCGTTCCGAGATCGACGCTCAGACCGAGCTCGGCGAGGTCTACATGCGATCGCTGTTGCGCACCCAGCTGCGGCTGGGCCTCGGCGTGACGGGACTGCTGGCGGCCACCGTCGGGATGCTGCCGGTGCTCTTCGCACTGGTGCCCGCCAGCCGCACGGCCACCATCGCCGGGGTGCCCCTCCCGTGGCTGCTCCTCGGGGCCGGGGTCTATCCGTGGCTGGTGGGGCTGGGCTGGTGGTACATCCGGCGCGCCGAGCGCAACGAGCAGGTGTTCAGCGACCTGGTCGACAAGCGATGAACCCCGTCGTCGGGATCGTGGCGATCACCCTGGTGTCCGTGGCGACTCTGTCGGTGGGCGCCTTCGGGCTCAAGATCGCCCGGACGACCAGCGACTTCTACGTCGCCTCCCGGCTGGTCGGCCCGATCACGAACGCCTCCGCGATCGGCGGGGAATACCTCTCCGCGGCCTCGTTTCTCGGCGTCGCCGGACTGGTCCTGCTCAGAGGCGCCGACATGCTGTGGTACCCGGTCGGCTGGACGGCGGGTTACCTGGTGCTGCTGGTCTTCGTCGCCGCGCCGCTGCGCCGCTCGGGGGCCTACACGTTGCCCGACTTCGCACAGCTGCGGGTGGAGTCGCAGGTGGCCCGCCGCGTGGCGTCCGGCCTCGTCGTGCTCGTCGGCGTGCTGTACCTGGTTCCCCAGTTCCAGGGAGCAGGGCTGACCGTGCGGGCCCTGACCGGGGCGCCCACCTGGGTGGGCGCGGTCACCGTCGCCCTCGTGGTCCTGCTGATCGTGGCCTCTGGAGGTATGCGCAGCATCACCCTGGCGCAGGCCTTCCAGTTCTGGCTGAAGCTCGTGGCGATGGCGTTCCCCATCGCCTTCCTGCTCGTCCGGTGGCGCCACGACACGGGCCTACGGCCCGCCGGAGCACTGCGGGTGGCGGACTGGGTGGAGCCTCTCTCCGGGGAGCACGCGATGTACCTCACCTACTCGCTGATCCTCGCGACCTTCCTCGGCACGATGGGACTTCCGCACGTAGTGGTGCGGTTCTACACCAACCGCGACGGGCGCTCGGCCCGTCGTACCACCGTCGCCGTGCTGGGCCTGCTGTCCTGCTTCTACGTGCTGCCCCCGCTGTACGGCGTGCTGGGCCGCGTGTACGCCCTCGACCTGATCGGACAGGGCCGCAGCGACTCGGTGGTGCTGGCGCTGCCCGGACGCATCGTCGGGGGGCAGCTCGGCGACCTGTTCACGGCCCTCCTGGGAGCCGGTGCGTTCGCCGCGTTCCTGTCCACGTCCTCGGGCCTGGTGGCCTCGATCGGCGGGGTCGTCTCCCAGGACCTGCTCGGCCGGTGGTTCGACGGGGTCCGGGCGTACCGGCTCGCCAGCATCCTCGGCGCGCTGCTCACCCTCGCACTCACGCTGCTGTCCACGGGTCTCGCGGTGGCGCACGCTGTGGAGCTGGCCTTTGCGGTGGCCGCCTCGACCTTCTGTCCGCTGCTCCTGCTCGGCATCTGGTGGCGTGGGCTCACGGCCGCGGGCACCGTGGCCGGCCTGGTCACCGGCGGTTCGCTGGCCGCCGCCGCGGTCGGGGTCGCGATGGCCGGAGTGAGCGCCCCGGGCTGGACCGGGGCGGTGCTCACCCAGCCCGCCCTGGTCACCGTGCCGCTGGCGTTCGCTGCGATGATCGTGGGCTCCCTGCTGACCCGCAACCGGCTGCCCCTGCACGTGGCCCGCACGATGGTGCGGCTGCACACCCCCGAGCACATCGACCTCGACCGGGGCAGCTACCACCCCGAACGCCGCGCGCGACCCTGACCGTTGGTCGCGCGAAACCGACCGCTGGGCGAATGTGAGGTCGCACACAGCGCGAATCCCTGCGCGCTCGGCTCAGCGCCCTCCGCAACCGGTTCCGGAGGGCCCGGCACCGCTCCTAACGTCCTGTTGTCCGGGCCCGAGCCCCACCGCACCGGGACCCCACCGCACAGGGACCCCACCGCACAGAGGAGTAGCCATGTCCAGCACGCAGACCCCCACCGCACCGGCGACGGGCGTCGTCCCGGGAGCGCACCTGGCCGACCCAGCGCCACTCGGGCTCGCCGCCTTCGCGCTCACCACGTTCGTCCTCAGCTCCATCAACGCCGGCTGGTTCCCGGCCACGGTCGAGCCGGTGGTCTTCGGACTGGCGCTGGCCTACGGCGGCCTCGGCCAGCTGCTCGCGGGAATGTGGGAGTTCGCCAAGGGCAATGTGTTCGGCGCGACGGCGTTCTCGTCGTACGGCGCGTTCTGGATCTCGTTCTGGTGGCTCACCGGGCACACCGATCTCTCCGGCGCCGGCGCCGACGCCGCCAAGGGGGTCGGGCTGTACCTGCTCGCCTGGGGCATCTTCACTGCCTACATGACGGTCGCGGCGTCCCGGGTCAACAGCGCCGTGCTGACCGTCTTCGTGCTGCTGACCCTCACCTTCCTGGTGCTGGCCTGGGGCGAGTTCGCCGGCTCGGACGGCATCCACAAGCTCGGCGGCTACCTCGGCCTCCTCACGGCCGCAGCGGCCTGGTACACCTCGTTCGCCGGCGTCAGTGCCTTCACGTTCAAGCGGCCGATCGTGCCCACCGGGGCCCGCTGAGGAACCCTTGCCTAATCATCATGAGGCTGGTGGAGTGAAGGTCTGGTAGACCCGGCCGCACTCCACCAGCCTCGTCAACTTCAGGAGAGAAGATGAGCAACCCGTCCCTGTCGAACCTGCTCCACGAGACGCGACACTTCGACCCGCCGGCGGACCTGGCGGCCAACGCCAACCTCAAGGCCGACGCCTACGAGGAGGCCGAGGAGGACCGGCTGGCCTTCTGGGCCAAGCAGGCCGAACGCATCTCCTGGGCAGAGCCGTTCACCGAGGTCCTCGACTGGAGCAACCCTCCGTTCGCCAAGTGGTTCGTAGGCGGCAAGCTGAATGCGGCCTACAACTGCCTGGACCGCCACGTCGAGGCCGGCAAGGGCGACAAGGTGGCCTTCCACTGGGTGGGCGAGCCGGAGAACGACACCCGCGACATCACCTACGCCGAGCTCACCGAGGAGGTCTGCCGGGCCGCCAACGCGCTCACCGAGCTCGGGGTCAAGACCGGCGACCGGGTCGCGATCTACATGCCGATGATCCCCGAGACGGTGGTCGCGATGCTGGCCTGCGCCCGGATCGGCGCTCCGCACACGGTCGTGTTCGGCGGCTTCTCCGCGCATGCGCTGATCGGCCGGATCCAGGACTGCGACGCACGGGTGGTGATCACCGCGGACGGCGGCTACCGGCGCGGTGCCGCCTCCGCTCTCAAGCCGGCGGTCGACGAGGCGCTGGAACAGTGCCCTGACGTCCGCAACGTGCTCGTGGTCCGGCGCACCGGCCAGGACGTCGACTGGCAGGAGGGCCGGGACCTGTGGTGGCACGACGTCGTCGGCCAGGCCAGCCCCGAGCACGAGCCCCAGGCCTTCGACGCCGAGCACCCGCTCTACGTCATGTACACCTCCGGCACGACCGGCAGCCCCAAGGGCATCCTGCACACCACCGGCGGCTACCTGGTGGGCACGTCGTACACGCACTGGGCGGTGTTCGACATCAAGCCGGAGACCGACGTGTTCTGGACCGCCGCCGACATCGGTTGGGTCACCGGGCACTCCTACATCGTCTACGGGCCGCTGGCCAACGGCACGACCTCGGTGATGTACGAGGGCACCCCGGACACCCCGCACAAGGGCCGCTGGTGGGACATCGTGGAGAAGTACAAGGTGAACATCTTGTACTGCGCGCCCACCGCGATCCGAACGTTCATGAAGTGGGGGGCCGACGTGCCCGCCAAGGCGGACCTGTCCTCCCTGCGGCTGCTCGGATCCGTCGGCGAGCCGATCAACCCCGAGGCATACATGTGGTACCGCGAGCACATCGGCGCAAACCGCTGCCCCGTGGTGGACACCTGGTGGCAGACCGAGACCGGGATGATCATGATCAGCCCGCTGCCCGGCGTCACCTCAGGCAAGCCGGGCTCGGCGATGAAGGCGCTGCCCGGGGTCTCCGCGGAGGTGGTCGACGACACCGGCACCCCCGTGGCGAAGGGAGGTGGCGGCTACCTGGTGCTCACCGAGCCGTGGCCGGCGATGCTGCGCACCATCTACGGTGACGACCAACGGTTCAAGGACACCTACTGGTCGCGGTTCGAGAAGCTCTACTTCGCCGGGGACGGCGCGAAGCTCGACGAGGACGGTGACGTCTGGCTGCTCGGTCGCGTGGACGACGTCATGAACGTGTCCGGCCACCGGCTCTCCACGACGGAGATCGAGTCGGCCCTCGTCTCGCACCCCAAGGTCGCCGAGGCCGCGGTGGTGGGCGCGAACGATGCGGACACCGGACAGGCGGTCAACGCCTTCGTGATCCTGCGCGAGAGCGCGGTGCAGGACGGGGACAACGCCGAGATCGTCAAGGAGCTGCGCGACCACGTGGCACACGAGATCGGCGCGATCGCCAAGCCGAAGTCGATCATGGTGGTCCCGGAGCTGCCCAAGACCCGCTCGGGCAAGATCATGCGTCGGCTGCTTCGCGACGTCGCCGAGCACCGGGAGCCGGGGGACGCGACCACGCTGGCCGACAGCTCGGTGATGGACCTCATCACCAGCAACCTGGCCTCCGGTCCGTCCACCGAGGAGTAGCCACAAACGACGCCACGAGGCGTGAAGCCGGCGGCGGACGGGTAGGGTCGGCTCCCGAAGGGAGTCATCGATGACGAGCAACGCACCGACCACCCGACCCGCCCCCCGCCGGCCCGAGGTGCCCTCTGCGGAGGACCCCACGATCGGACGGCTGGTCGCCGACGCGACCCGGGACATCTCCAGCATCGTGCACAACGAGATCGCGCTGGCGAAGTCCGAGCTGAAGGTCAGCATCAAGAACGGCGGCACCGGGGCGGGACTGTTCGGCGGCGCCGCGTTCCTGGGTGTCCTGGCCGTGATCATGCTGTCGGTCGCGTTCGCCTACTTCCTGACCATGACCGGGCTGCACCCGGCCTGGTGCTTCCTCATCGTGTTCGGCGTCTACGTCCTGGTCGCCGGCCTGCTGGCGTTCCTCGGCATCAAGAAGGTCAAGAAGGTGCGCGCCCCCGAGCGCGCGATGCACCAGGCGCAGGAGACCAAGACCCTGCTGAAGCGGGGCTGAGGCGCGACCGGGACCCCGGGGCCATGACGCCGCCCGGTGACGTCGCCCGGGCGGTCGAGCTGACCGGCCCGTGGCAGCACCGCTACGTCGCCGCCAACGGCGCGCGGTTCCACGTCGCCGCGGCCACCGACGCACCGGCGGACGGGCAGCTGGTGCTGCTGCTGCACGGTTTCCCCGAGTTCTGGTGGGCCTGGCGCGCGCAGCTGCCGGCCCTGGCCGCTGCCGGGTACCGGGCCGTGGCGATGGACCTGCGCGGCTACGGGGGCTCCGACAAGACCCCCCGCGGCTACGACCCGATGACGCTGGCCCGCGACGTCAGCGGGGTGGTCAAGGCGCTCGGCGAGCGCAGCGCCGTCATCGTCGGGCACGGCTGGGGCGGGTACGTCGGCTGGGCGACCGCCGTCCTGCACGCCCGGGAGGTGTCCGCGCTGGCGGCCGTCGCCGCGCCGCACCCGTCCGCGATGCTCGACCTGGTCCGGCACGTGCGCCGGGTCGACGCGGTCCGGCACGTCCTGGCCATGCAGGTCCCCCGGCTCCCCGAGCGGCGCCTGGCCGACCCCGCCAGCGGGTTCCTGAGCCGGCACCTGACCGACTGGTCCGCGAGCGGCTCCGGGTTCCCCGACGACGAGGCGGTGGCCGCCTACCAGGCCGCGATCTCGCTGTGGCCGGCCTCGCACTGCGCGCTGGAGTACCACCGCTGGCTGCTGCGCTCGCGGGTACGGGCGGACGGTCGGGCGTTCGGCCGGGCGCTGCGCACGCCGGTGGGGCAGCCGGTGCTGTGCGTGTCCGGCGACGAGGACCGGGCGCTTCCCCTCGACCGGATGCACGCGACCCGGCGGCACGTGGTCGGCCCGCTCACCGAGTCGGTGCTCCCGGGTGTCGGGCACTTCCCGGCCGAGGAGGACCCGCACGGCTGCACCGCCGCGCTCCTGGACTGGCTCCGCACGCTGCCGCGTCGTACGGGCTAGCTAGGCGCAGCGGCCGGTGGACACCTCGCGGTCCGAGGTTGCCCCCTGGGCGGCACTCTCCTTGACCTGCTCGGCGGTCAGGGCGTAGCCGGTGTCCCCGTCGGTGACCGAGGCGGCGAAGATCACGCCGAGCACGTCACCGTCGGCGGAGACCAGCGGACCGCCCGAGTTGCCCGGTCTGACCAGCGCGCGCAGCGAGAACACCTCGCGGATGACGGTGCCGTCGCCGTAGATGTCCGGGCTGCGCAGCCGCTGCTTGTTCCGGATCCTGGCCGCCTGCACGTCGTACGGGCCGTCCTG
The DNA here is from genome assembly GCA_963801125.1 of uncultured Actinomycetota bacterium. Classification (GTDB taxonomy): domain Bacteria; phylum Actinomycetota; class Actinomycetes; order Propionibacteriales; family Nocardioidaceae; genus Nocardioides_B. Next base: position 40,734 of record CAWDDL010000022.1, on the reverse strand, counting down.
GGGATAACCGAGCACTGCACCGGGGTCGCGCTCCTCGCCGCCGGTGTCGAAGCGCAGGAACGGCCGGTTCAGCCCGTCGACGGCGAGCACGGCGACGTCGAGGTCCTCGTTGTAGTAGACGACCGTGGCCGGGACCTCCTGGTCGTCGACGATCACCGCCGGGTCGCGGACCCCGGCGACGACGTGGGCGTTGGTCATCAGCCGGTTGGGCGCGTAGAGGAAGCCGGTGCCCTCGACGCCGCGGTTGCAGGAGTTCTCACCGCGGACCTTGAGCACGCTGGCGCCCGCGGCCCGGACCTCGGGGTCGCGGCCGATCCTGCCGGGCGGTGGGCCGACCTCGAGGATCCGCTCCCGGGCGAACGGCTCGAGGTAGCGCGGGAAGAAGCTCGAGCCGACGACGTCGTTGAAGGAGTTGAGCGCGGTCACCGCCCGTGGCGGCATCACGTCGTCGACCCTGCTGAGCACGCGTGACTCGCGGACCTGCTTGCTCACCCAGGGCAGGCTGGCGCCGCTCACCGCCACGCCGAGCGCCCAGGACACGACCAGCACCGCGACCATGCTCAGGGCTGCCCCGCCCACGGCGTCGAGCGCCCGCGCCGGTTGCCAGGTGATCCGGTCGCGGAGCCGGGTGCCGGCGTACTGCAGCACCGCCTGGCCGAACGACGCACAGATCAGCACCACGAACAGCGCCGCCAGCGAGACCCACAGCGCCGGCGCGGCGTCGCCGAGGAGCTTCGGCACGACCCAGATCCCCAGCAGCCCGCCGAGGAGCAGACCCCCGGTGGCGAAGGCCCCCGAGATGAAGCCCTGCCAGTAGCCGGAGACGGCGTAGGCGAGCACGAGTGCGACCAGGCACCAGTCGAGCACGTTCACGAAGGGCTTACCTCACCGGTCGGCTTCGTCGCGGAGGCCCAGCATATGGTCCGGGAGGTCTCGCATGACGTCGGCGTCCCAGGGCCGGGACCAGCCGAGGAAGTCGAAGAGCCGGGCGATGATCCCCGCGGTGAAGCCCCACAGGATCAGGTCCTTGTCGTCGCCGATCAGGAATCCGGGCCCCTTCCAGCCTGACGGGTGCCGCACCGAGATCCGGTGCTGGGGGTCGAGCAGCTCCTCGATCGGTACCCGGAAGACCGCGTGCACCTCCCGCGGGTCGACGACCGTGACCGGGCACTCGTCACGCCACCAGGCCAGCACCGGGGTGACCGCGAAGTTGCTCGGCGGCAGCCACAGCTGCGGGAGCTGGGCGAACACGTCGACACCGGCCGGGTCGATCCCGACCTCCTCCTCCGCCTCGCGCAGCGCCGCATGGACCGGGGACGGGTCCTCGGGGTCGAGCGAGCCGCCGGGGAACGACACCTGGCCCGGGTGGGAGCGCATGTCGTGGGCGCGTTCGGTGAGCAGCAGGTCGGGGCCGGTCGCCCCGTCGCCGAACAGCATCAGGACGGCGCCCTCGCGGGTGTTCGCGTCCTCCGGCGGCACGAACCGGGTGAGCTCGTCGGCAGTGATCCGGAGCGCCCCGCGCCGGACCGGCTCCAGCCACTCGGGCAGCACGGGGTCGTCGTCGGGCACGAGCCGAGCCTACCCAGCAGGTCGCAGACGCACGCCGAGGTGCTCGCGCACGAGCGAGGCCAGCTCGTCGTAGGAGCGGATCACTGTGAACGTCGGCCGGCCCCCGTCGTTGGTGATGTGGCCCTGTGCGTCGATGAACAGCACGCCCGGCAGCCCGCGCACCCGGAAGGGCGCCCGGAGCAGGCCGCCGGGGTCGGCGAGGAGCGGGTAGGTCACGCCGGTCGCCCGGGCCAGCTCGAGAGCACCGGCCGGCTGGGTGTCCAGGTAGTCGATGCCGAGCACGTCGACCTTGCCCTTGCCCTGCTCGTACAGCTGTTGGTAGAACGGCAGCTCCTCGCGGCACGGTCCGCACCACTGGGCGAACAGGTTGACCACCAACGGTCCGCGCAGGCCGCTCAGGGTGACGTCCGGGCCGCCGCCGAGGCAGGGCAGGGTCAGCTCGGGCATCCCGCCCCGGACCGGCCCCGAGTCGCCGTTGCGCACGCAGCCGGCGATCCCGGCGTCGACCTTCTGGGCACGCAACGCCGGGGTGTCGACCTTCACGTGCGTGGCGGCGGGGGTGGCGCTGTCCGGCGCCGGCTCGTCCGTGCCGCAGCCGGCGACCAGGACCAGCGCCACGGCGGCCAGGACTCCCCCGAGCCGGGGTCGGCTCATGCGGGGGCCCCGCTCATGCCCGGCCTTCGGTCTTCACCAGCTTGGCGGCCACCTCAGGGTCGGTCGGGCCCTCTCCGTACGCCGGGCACCACGTGGCGACCGTGCAGGCCCCGCAGGCGGGGTTACGGGCGTGGCAGACCCGGCGGCCGTGCCAGATCAGGTGGTGGGACAGCATCGTCCAGTCCTTCTTGGGGAACAGCGCGCCCACCGCATGCTCCGCCTTGACCGGGTCGGTCTCCTCGGTGAACCCCAGCCGCCGGGAGAGCCGGCCGAAGTGCGTGTCGACGGTGATCCCGGGGACGCCGAACGCGTTGCCCAGCACGACGTTGGCGGTCTTGCGGCCGACCCCGGGCAGGGTGACCAGGTCCTCGAGACGTGCCGGCACCTGCCCGTCGTACCGCTCCACGAGCGCCTGGGACAGCTTGAGCAACGACTCGGTCTTGGCCCGGAAGAAGCCGGTGGGCTGGATGATCGCCTCGAGCTTCTCCCGGTCGGCGGCCGCCATCGCGACGGCGTCGGGGTAGGCCGCGAACAGCGCGGGGCGGACGGCGTTGACCCGGCGGTCGGTCGTCTGCGCCGACAGCACGGTGACCACGAGCAGCTCGAAGGCGTTGTCGAAGTCCAGCTCGCACGCGGCATCGGGGTAGGTCTCGGCGAGCACACGGTCGATCTTGCGGGCCCGGCGGACCAGGCTGGTGTCGGGGCGCGCGAGGGGGGAGGAGGCGGACACGCAACCAGCCTAAACGGGACCTTCGTGGCACCCCGAGGCGGTCATGCGACACACTGTGACCTGAGTAACCGCCTCGCACCCGGCGAGGCGGAGCCGCGAGAGGACAACCCGTGGACAATGACGTGCTGCGCCAGGCGCCGCTGTTCAGCGCCCTGGACGACGAGGCGGCGACAGCCCTGCGTGCCTCCATGGCCGACACCCGGCTGCGACGCGGCGAGGTGCTGTTCCACGAGGGCGACGAGGGCGACAAGCTCTACATCGTCACCGACGGCAAGGTGAAGCTGGGTCGCACCTCCTCCGACGGCCGGGAGAACCTGTTGGCGATCCTGGGTCCGGGCCAGATGTTCGGCGAGCTCTCGCTGTTCGACCCGGGGCCGCGCTCGGCGACGGTCACCGCCGTCACCGACACCACGTTCATGTCGCTGTCCCACGAGGACCTGCTGCGCTGGCTCGAGGGTCGGCCGGGGGTCGCCCGCGGCCTGCTGGCCCAGATCGCGGCGCGGCTGCGCAAGGCCAACGACGTCAACGCCGACCTGGTGTTCTCCGACGTGCCGGGCCGGGTGGCCAAGGCGCTGCTCGACCTCGCGGACCGCTTCGGCCGCACCGCCGACGACGGCGTGCACGTGCACCACGACCTGACGCAGGAGGAGCTCGCGCAGCTGGTCGGCGCCTCCCGCGAGACGGTCAACAAGGCGCTCGCCGACTTCGCGTCGCGGGGCTGGCTGCGCCTCGAGCCCCGCTCGGTCGTGATCATGGACATCGAGCGGCTCTCCCGCCGCGCCCGCTGACCCGTCCCCTCCCATCTTCCCCTCCCCCTCGCCGTTGAGTGCGGGGTTGTTCGCCGTTGAGTGCGGGGTTGTTCTCACGTGAGTGTGGGGTTGTTCGCGCTCGAGTGAGGGTTTCTTCCCACTAACGAGGCGAACGCGCCACGTTCCGTCCACAGGCGATGTCGGGGGTACGTCGTCCCCAGCCGGACAGCGCACCGAGGTCGGGACGCTCCTCCATCCGCACTGTGGCATGCATGATGCCTGCACCCAGCTTCCCCGACCGCCCTTTCACCTGGCCGCAGGCCCGGGCGCTCGGGATCACCCGTCGTCGCCTCGACGAGGCGGTCCGATGTCGCAGCGTCCGTCGCGTGACCCGAGGCGTCTACATCCGGGCCGACGTCCCCGACACCATCGACCTCCGCGTGGCCGCACTCGCCCTCGTCCTGAACCCGTTCACGGTCGTCTGCGACAGGTCGGCCGCCTGGGTCTACGACATCGGCGTGCTCGACTACCGGGAGCTCGACCTCCTGCCCCCGGTGGAGTTCTACGCACTGCGCGGGCACTCGCGAACGGGCCGCCCCGAGTGCAACGGTGGTCAACGCGACCTGCTCCCTGAGGACATCTGTTGGATGAACGGCGTCCCGGTCACGACTCCCCTGCGCACGTGCATGGATCTGGGCTGCAAGCTGTCCCGGCGTCGCGCCCTGGCGGCGCTCGACGAGTTCATGCGCCACTACGGCATCACCCGGACAGACATGCTGGCCCTGCTCCCGCGATACTTCCGCCGGCGGGGCGTCGTACAGCTCCGTGAGCTGATCATGCTCGCCGACCCCCGCGCCGAGTCACCACGCGAGTCGTGGGCTCGGCTCGCGATCATCGACGCCGGCCTGCCCGCACCCGAGCCGCAGCACTGGATCCTGGTGGGTGGCCGGCCGACGTACCGACTGGACCTGGCCTATCCCCATGCGAAGGTGGCGGTGGAGTACGACGGCCGCGAGTTCCACGACAGCGACGCGCAGAAGCAGGCCGACGCGGTCCGACGCACATGGCTGCGGGACCACGGATGGGTCGTCATCGTCCTCGATCAGGGCTCCTTCGCTCCGGGGGCGGTCGACCTGTGGATCGGAGAGCTCACCGCCGCCCTCCATCTCGCTGCGTGACGTCGCGACGAACAAACCCCCACTCGCCCGCGAACAACCCCGCACTCGACGGCGAACAACCCCGCACTCAACGGGGTGGGAAGGTGCGCAGGTAGTCGAGCTGGGCGCGGACGCTGAGCTCCGCAGCACCCCACAGCACCGGGTCCACGTCCGCGTAGACCCGCTCCACGACCAGCCGCGCCAGGTCGTCGGCGGCCGCCAGGTCGTCGGCGGCCAGCCCCACGGGGTGCGGCGGCGAGCCGATCTCCTCCAGCGCCGCCCGCACCTGCTCGAGCCGTTCCTGCCGGTGCGCGAGGTAGAAATCGAGCACGCCGAGCGCGTCCCCGATCACCGGTCCGTGCCCCGGCCACACCTCGACCGCCTCACGCGCCTGCGCCAGCGCGTGCAGCCGCTGCAGCGAGTCGAGGTAGGCGCCGAGCTTGCCGTCCGGGTGGGCCACCACCGTCGTACCGCGGCCCAGCACCGTGTCGCCGGTCAGCAGCGCGCGATCGGCCGGCAGCAGGAACGACAGCGAGTCGGACGAGTGGCCGGGCGTGCCGACGACCCGGATCTCGAGCCCGTCGACCTCGACCACGTCACCGTCGCCGAGGCCCTCCGAACCGAGCCGCTGCGCCGGGTCGAGCGCCCGCACCCCGCAACCCATCCGCTCCGCGAACGACCGGGCCGCCTCGGAGTGGTCGAGGTGGCCGTGGGTGAGCAGTACGACGGCCACGTCGCCCGCCGCCTCGGCCACGGCATCGAGATGCACCACGATCTCCGGCCCGGGGTCGACGACCACCGAGCGGCGGGCATCCGGCTCGCGCAGGATCCAGGTGTTGGTGCCGTCCAGGGTCATGATGTTCGGGTTCGGCGCGAGCACGCACTGCGCACGCTCCCCGAAGCTGCCCCCGGCCCAGGCGGTCATGACCGCAGCTGCGCCCCGACGGTCCGACCGAGCTCGACGAGCCGGTCGGGGATGGACAGGTAGGCGCCGTCACCCTCGCGGACCGCCTCCGGCTCGACCGGCGTGAGGTCACGTCCGGTCGCGGACGCCAGGACCTCGCCAGGCTCGCCGTACTCGAAGACCTCCATGCAGGTGCAGTACGTCGGCGGCAGCATCAGCATCTGCTGGTCGTCGACGGCCCGGATCGCGTCACGAACCGAGAGCCACACCACCTTGTCGGACTCGGACGACACGTCGCGGGTGACCTGTCCCTCCGGCATCTCCGCAACGAAGAACCGGGTGTCGTAGCGCCGCGGCTCGAAGACCGGGGTCACCCACGACCCCCACAGCTGCAGCAGGTCGGTGCGCAGGCTCAGGCCGCGCCGGTCGAGGAATTCGGTGAACGAGACCTCCCTGGCCTCCAGCGCCCGGCGGTCCTCCTCCCAGTCCTCGCCGGTCGTGTCGGAGACGACGGAGTCAGGCGTCGGGCCGGCGAGCAGCACCCCGGACTCCTCGAAGGTCTCGCGTACGGCGGCGCAGACGAGCGCCCTCGCCAGGGACTCCTCGACGCCCATCCGGTCCGCCCACTGCGCGGCGGGGGGACCCACCCAGCTGATCTTGTGGTCGAAGTCGCGCGGGTCCACCCTGCCGCCGGGGAACACGCACATCCCGGCCGCGAACGCCATGTCGACGTGGCGGCGTAGCAGGTAGACCTCGAGCGACCCGGCCGTGCCGTCCCCACGACGCAGCAGCACGACGGTGGAGGCGTGCTTGGCCTCGGCCGGCGTGCGTGACCCGTCGCTGAACGCGAGGGCGTGCTCCACCAGCTCGTCGGGCAGCCGCGTGGACGGGTCCATCAGACCTCGACGATCAGCTCGACCTCGACCGGTGCGTCGAGCGGCAGCACCGGGACGCCCACCGCGGAGCGTGCGTGCCGGCCCGCGTCGCCGAACGCCTCACCGAACAGCTCCGAGGCACCGTTGGCGACGCCCGGCTGCCCGGTGAAGTCGGGCGTGGACGCGACGAACGCGACGACCTTGACGATCCGCTTGACCTGCGCGAGGTCGCCGACCTCGGCGCGGACGGCGGCGATGGCGTTGAGGGCGCACTGCTGTGCGCACTCGACAGCCTCCTCGGGGCTGACCTCGCCCCCGACCTTGCCGGTGGTGATCAGCTGGCCCTCGCGCATCGGCAGCTGGCCTGAGGTGTAGACGTGGTTCCCGCTCCGGACGGCCGGGATGTAGGCAGCCACCGGCTTGGCCACCTCAGGCACGCTGAGCCCCATCGCGGCGAGACGCTCCTCGGGGGTGCTCATGAAATGGGCCGCTTGAAGTAGGCGACGAGGTTCTCCGGGTTCATCCCCGGCACCACCTGGACCAGCTCCCAGCCGTCCTGGCCGAAGTTGTCCAGGATCTGCTTGGTGGCGTGCACGAGGACGGGGGCGGTCAGGTACTCCCACTTGGTCTGGCTCATGCCCGCGAGCCTAGTCCGTCGCCGAGAGCACCGGGTCCCGGGCCGGGTCGGCCGCCGCCTCCGCGGCTGCCTCGACGACAGCCCCGGCCGCGGCCCGTTGTGCAGCAGCGCGCCGACCCAGCGCCGCGAGCCGATCGTCGGCGGCGTAGACCACCGCGCCGTAGAGCGCCGCGGCCACCGGACGGGGCACCGGCAGCCGTCGTACCGCGGGAACCAGCAGCTGCTGCACGAGCACCCACGACACCGTTGCGGTCACCGGCGCACTGGCGCGGCCCACCCACTCGGGGGTGCGGGAGTCGTGCACGTCGACGGACACGAACTGGATCCCGTTCGGGTCAATTGCTGCGCTCGCCGCGTAGCTTGCTCCGGTGACGAGCGCGCGTCCGCCCCGGCCCGCGCCGGCGGGCAGCAGCATCGCCGCGGCGGGCCCGGCGGCACGCAGCAGCGAGGATGGTCGCAGTGGCATGGTGCTCCCCTCGAAAGACAACGCATCGCACCCTAGGGCAACAGGCCGCGGAGGGGGGCTGACTACGGTGAACCCCGTGGACTCACCGATGCCCGATGCTGTCGTGCGCTACGCCGCGCACGAGGACGGCCTCGTCGACGTGCACCTGCCCGACCGGCCGGGGCCGCACCCACTGGTGGTCTACGTCCACGGCGGGTTCTGGAAGCAGGAGTGGGACCGGCGCCACGCCCGGCCGTTCTGTGCCGCGCTCGCCGCCCAGGGGTACGTCGTGGCGGTGCCGGAGTACCGCCGGGTCGGAGGCGGCGGCGGCTGGCCGACCACGCTGGAGGACGTCGACGCCGCCGTGGCCGCGCTGCCCGGCCTACTCGCCGGCCTCGGCGTGACCACCACCGGCCCGACGTACCTCGGTCACTCCGCCGGCGGCCAGCTCGTGCTGTGGCTGGCCGACCAGGGGCATCGGGTCGACCGGGTCGTCGCGCTCGCCCCGGTGGGCGACCTACGTGCCGCGGCCCGCGACCGGCTCGGCGGGTGCGCGACCCAGGCGCTGCTCGGCGGCGAGCCGGAGGAGGTCCCCGAGCGGTACGACGCCGCCGACCCGCTGGCCCGGATCAGCACCGACACGCCCTGTGAGCTCGTCGTCCTGCACGGCGCGCGGGACGACGTGGTCCCGCTGCGCAACAGCCGCGGCCTGGTCGCCGCCCACCCGCACGTCGAGCTGGTCGTGCTGGACGACGCGGACCACTTCGCGGTGATCGACCCGGAGTCGTCGGTGTGGCCGGTGCTGCTCGAAAGGCTCGCCCGGTGAGCCGGCCGCGTCGGGTCGCCGTCGTGGGCGCCGGGCCGGCGGGCACCGCGCTCGCGGTCGGGCTGCTCCGCTCCGGCCACGAGGTCACGCTGGTGTCGGACCGCGGGCCCGCGGAGGTGCGCGCGGGTCGGGTGATGTCGAGCCAGATCACCTTCGAGTCCGCGCTCGGGGCCGAGGCCACGCTCGGGGTCAGCGACCTGCTGCCCGAGGCGCCGCCCATCACCGAGATGTCCTACGACGGCCGCCGCGCCGACGGCTCCGCCGCGTTCCGGACCCGCCTCTCGACGCCCGCGCGCTCGATCGACCAGCGGGTCAGGCTCCCGCTGCTGCTCGAGGAGGTCGCCCGGCTCGGCGGCCGGGTCGACGTCCGCTCGGCGACCCCGGACGACCTGGTCGGGCTCGCCGCCGAGCACGACCTGGTGGTGGTCTGCTCCGGGCGGGGCGGGCTGGCCGAGCTGTTCGAGATCGATGCCGCGCGCACGCCGTACGACGCCCCGCAGCGGGTCGCCGCGCTGAGCTACCTGCAGGGCGTCGAGGTCGGCGACGACCTGCGCTACCACGCCGTCGACGGGGTCGGCGAGTGCTTCAGCTGCCCGGCGGTGACGGTCACCGGACCGTGCCGCATCGTCGTGGTCGAGGGGGTACCGGGCGGGCCGCTCGACTGCTGGGACGACGTGACGACGCCCGACGCCCACCTCGAGCGGCTGCGCGACGTGCTGGCCGAGCACTTCCCCGACGAGGCGGCGCGCTGGACCGAGGCCGCCGCCCTCGTCGACGACCAGGCGTGGCTGCACGGGCGGTTCCGGCCGGTCGTACGACGCCCGGTCGGCCGGCTGCCGGACGGCTCGCCGGTGCTGGGCATGGCCGACGTGGTGGTGCTCAACGACCCGGTGACGAGCCAGGGCTCCAACAACGCGATCAAGTCGGCGGCGTCGTACCTCGAGGCGATCGACGGCCACGACGGCCCGCTCGACGAGGCCTGGATGGAACGCGCCTTCGACCGGTTCTGGCGTGGCTGGGCGCAGTACGCCACGACGTGGACCGGCGACTGGCTGCAACCGCTCGCGCCGCACCAGTGGCGGGTGCTGCAGCAGGCGGCTGAGCACCCCGACCTCGCGGCCGCGGTGGCGTCCGGGTTCGACGACGCGCGGCTGTTCCACCCCTGGTGGTTCGACGCGGAGGAGGCCGAGAGGTTCGTCGAGCGTCACCTGGCCGCGGAGCGGGGCCGGTTCGACGGGCGCGACCTGCGCAGGGCGCTGGGCCAGTACGCCACGGGCGTCACCGTGGTCACCACGGTCCACGACGGCGGGCGCTTCGCGATGACGGCGAACTCGTTCACGTCGGTGTCGCTCAACCCGCCGCTGGTGCTGTGGGCCGCGGCGCGGACGTCGCCGTCGCTGGTCGCGTTCGAGGCCAGCGACCACTTCGTCGTCAACGTGCTCGCCTCGGACCAGCACCACCTGTCGCGGCAGTTCGCCACGTCGGGCAGCGACAAGTTCGAGGGTGTGCCGATGACCCGCGACATGCCGCCGGTCATCGAGGGGACGGTGGCGCACTTCGTCTGCCGGCGCACGGACCGGGTGGACGCCGGCGACCACGTGGTGTTCTTCGGCGAGATCGTCGAGTACGACGCGCCGGGGGGCGAGCCGCTGGTGTTCCACTCCGGCTTCTACCGGGTCGCCACCCGCCACCCCGACCTCTGAGCCGCCCGCCTGCTGATTACCAGGGTATGTCGGCGATCAGTTGCTTCCCCCGGCAAGCATCCCTGGGGAGGTGGCAGAAGACCTGGTGAAGTCGGCGCCCACGACACCCCGGCGCGGCGTACGACGGGCCGCCTCCCGTCCACAGGAGCAGCGACCCCACCGTTGTCCCCCGGAACCGTCGCGATCGCCGCCGCCCCCGGGGCTCTGCACGACCATCGGCGGATGGACCCCCTCCGCGCCCTTGCCGAGACGCAGGGCTTCTTCAGCCGGACGGACGCGCTCGCCGTCGGGCACGACGACAACTCGATCAGGGCCGCGCTCCGGTTCAAGCTGTGGGTGCGGATCCGTCGAGGCGCATACACCTTCTCAGACCTGTTGGCTGCCGACCCCGCCGCACAGCACCTGGTGCGGGCACGCGCCGTCGCCCGCCGGCTCGGCGACCGAGTCGCCCTGAGCCACGTGAGCGCCGCGCTCGAGCACGATCTGAGCGTCTGGGGCATCGACCTCACGAACGTGCACGTCACCCGGCTCGACGCAACGAGCGGGAGGACGGAGGCCGGTGTCGTCCACCACGAGGGCTTCTGCGTGGCGGACGACGTCATCGAGAAGGACGGGGTGCTGGTCATGCGTCGCGCCCGCGCCGCGGTCGAGACGTGCACGCTGGGCCCTCCGGAGTCCGGCGTCGTAATCCTCGATTCCTTGCTGCGCAGCGGCTGCCCTCGAGACGAGCTGGATGACGCCTTCTTGCTCCTCAAGCAATGGCCGGACACCCGGGGGCTGCAGATCGTCGTCCGCTTCGCGGATGGCGCCGCGGGGTCGGTCGGGGAGTCACGTTCCCGCTGGCTGCTTTACAGCCAGCGGGTTCCCGCACCGGTCCTGCAGTTCGAGGTGCGGGACGACTCCGGGGAGCTGATCGGCATCTGCGACTTCGCCTGGCCGGCGCACGAGCTGCTCGGCGAGTTCGACGGGCGAATCAAGTACGGGCGTCTGCTCAGGGCCGGCGAGACGCCCGGCGACGCCGTGTTCCGGGAGAAGTGCCGCGAGGACGCGATGCGTGAGCAGACCGGCTGGCGCATGGTGCGGCTGGTCTGGGCCGACCTGGCGCAGCCCGCCGCCACCGGGGCGCGGATCCGACGGATGCTCGGCCAGGCCGGCCCACTCCCCGTGGAGTTCGGTGGCTTCCCCGGGGATGCATCCCCGGGGAAGTGACCGAACTCCGGCATACCCTGGTAATCAGGCGAGCAGCGCGGGCTCCGTCTTGGAGCGGACCTCGTCCTCGGTGACGCCCGGCGCGAGCTCGACGAGCTGCAGCGCGCGCTCGCCGTGCGTGCCCGGCGGGGCCGGCTCGCCGGTCGCCGGGTCGACCACGTCGATCACCGCGAGGTCGGTGATGATCCGCTGTACGACGCCGCGACCGGTGTAGGGCAGCGAGCACTCCTCGACGATCTTGAACGAGCCGTCCTTGGCCACGTGCTCCATCAGCACGATCACCCGCTTGGCGCCGTGGACCAGGTCCATCGCGCCACCCATGCCCTTGACCATCTTGCCGGGGATCATCCAGTTCGCGATGTCGCCGGCGCGCGAGACCTGCATCGCACCCAGGATGGCCGCGTCGATCTTGCCGCCGCGGATCATCCCGAACGACGTGGCGGAGTCGAAGAACGACGCCCCCTTGCGCAGCGTCACCGTCTCCTTGCCCGCGTTGATCAGGTCCGCGTCGACCCCGTCCTCGGTCGGGTAGGCCCCCACCCCGAGGATCCCGTTCTCGCTCTGCAGCACCAGCTCCACGTCGTCCTCGACGTAGTTCGGCACCAGCGTGGGCAGGCCGATGCCCAGGTTCACGTACGACCCGTCGGTCAGCTCCGAGGCCGCCCGGGCCGCCATCTCCTCACGCGTCCACGCCATCTCAGGCCTCCCGTCCGGTGGTCGCGGTCTTCGGGGGATCCACGGGGGGCGGAGCCTCCCGTGTGGTGCGCTTCTCGATCCGCTTGTCCGCCGCCTGCTCCGGGGTCAGCGGCACCACCCGCTGCACGAACACGCCGGGCGTGTGCACGTCGTCGGCGTCGATCTCGCCGGGCTCCACGAGGTGCTCGACCTCCGCGATCGTGGTCCGCCCGCACATCGCCGCCAGCGGGTTGAAGTTCCGGGCGCTCTGCCGGAACACCAGGTTGCCGTGCCGGTCGCCCTTCCAGGCCCGCACCAGCCCGAAGTCGGCCACGATCGCCTCCTCGAGCACGAACTCCTTGTCCCCCTCGGGGGTGGCGAAGGTCCGCACCTCCTTGGCCGGCGAGGCGATCTCCACCGCCCCGTCCGAGGTGTACTTCCACGGCAGCCCGCCCTCGGCGACCTGCGTCCCCACGCCGGTGGCGGTGAAGAACGCCGGGATCCCGGTGCCGCCGGCGCGCATCCGCTCCGCGAGCGTGCCCTGTGGGGTCAGCTCGACCTCGAGCTCGCCATGCAGGTACTGCCGGGCGAACTCCTTGTTCTCCCCCACGTAGGAGGAGATCATCCGCCGAATGCGTTTCGCGAGCAGCAGCCGTCCCAGGCCCCACTCGTCGACCCCGCAGTTGTTCGACACCGCCTCCAGCTCGTCGGCGCCCTGCTCCAGCAGCGCGTCGATCAGCACCGACGGGATCCCGCACAAACCGAACCCGCCGACCGCGATCGTGGAACCGCTCGCGATGTCAGCCACCGCCTCCGCGGCGCTCGTGACGACCTTGTCCACTCGGACCTCCCTCGACTCCCCGGCGTCCGATGCCGGCCAGGGTCACCCTAGTCACATCGCGGCGTGGTTTCCGACGCGGTATCGCGGGCTAGGCTCCGAGACGTGACCGGTGACGAGGAAAGCTCCGACTGGCCCGGCGTGCGGCTGCACGTGGTCACGGGCAAGGGCGGAACCGGCAAGACCACGGTCGCCGCCGCGCTCGCCCTGGCGCTGGCCAGTCGCGGCAAGCAGGTGCTGCTGTGCGAGGTCGAGGGTCGCCAGGGCATCGCCCAGCTGTTCGACGTACCCCCGCTCCCCTACGAGGAGCGCCGGATCGCCGCCGGCGCCGCCCACGACGGCACGGACGGCGGCGCGGTCTACGCGCTGGCCATCGACCCGGAGTCGGCACTGCTGGAGTACCTCGCGATGTACTACCGGCTCGGCCGGGCCGGCAAGGCACTCGACCGCTTCGGGGTGATCGACTTCGCCACCACGATCGCTCCGGGCGTGCGCGACGTGCTGCTGACCGGCAAGGTCTACGAGGCGGTGCACCGCAACCGGCGCGGCAAGAACCAGCGCCAGTACGACGCGGTCGTGCTCGACGCGCCGCCGACCGGCCGGATCGCCCAGTTCCTCAACGTCAACAACGAGCTCGCCGGCCTGGCCAAGGTCGGCCCGATCCGCAACCAGGCCGACACCGTGATGACCCTGCTGCGCTCCGGCCGCACCCGCGTCCACCTGGTCACCGTCCTGGAGGACATGCCGGTCCAGGAGACCGCCGACGGGATCGAGGAGCTGCGCAAGGACGAGCTGCCGGTCGGTGGCGTGGTGGTCAACCTGGTCCGCGGCCGCGAGCTCGACGACGAGGCCCGCGACGTGGTCTTGACCGGTCAGGCCCCCCGGGCCGAGATCGAGGCCGCGCTCGCCGAGTCCGGGATCGCCCCGTCCCCGCGCGTCGTCGACGGGCTGTTGGCCGAGGGCCGCGAGCATGCCGAGCGCCGAGCCCTCGAGGACGAGCAGCGCCGCCGGATCGACAAGCTGGACGTCACCACCTACGAGCTGCCCCGGCTGGCCGAGGGGATCGACCTCGGCGGCCTGTACGAGCTCGCCGCCGACCTGATCGACCAGGGGATGGCATGAGCACCGCACGAAACCGTTCGCTTCGATCGCGCTCCCGCAGGAGCCTCGCATGAACACTCCTCGCAAGGCCGGCCGGACCGGTCCACTCGCGGGCCACGCCGACCTCGAGCACGTCCCCGTCCTCGACGTGGACGCGCTCCTCGGCGACCGGGACACCCACATCATCGTGTGCACCGGCTCCGGGGGCGTCGGCAAGACCACCACCTCCGCGGCCCTCGCCCTGCGCGCCGCCGAGCACGGCCGCAAGGTCGTCGTGCTGACCATCGATCCGGCCCGCCGGCTGGCCCAGTCGATGGGCATCGAGGCCCTCGACAACACCCCGCGTCCGGTGCCTGGGGTCAGCCGCGAGTCGGGCGGCTCGCTCGACGCGATGATGCTCGACATGAAGCGCACCTTCGACGAGGTCGTCGAGAGCCAGGCCAGCCCGGAGAAGGCCGCGCAGATCCTCAACAACCCGTTCTACGTCGCGCTGTCGAGCTCGTTCGCCGGCACCCAGGAGTACATGGCGATGGAGAAGCTCGGGCAGCTGCACAAGGATGCGCAGCGCACCGGACGGTGGGATCTCGTCGTGGTGGACACGCCGCCGTCCCGGTCGGCGCTGGACTTCCTCGACGCCCCCGAGCGGCTCTCCAGCTTCCTCGACGGGCGGTTCATCCGGCTGCTGCTCGCCCCCGCCCGCGGGCCTGCCCGGCTGATGACGGCGGGCCTGGGGCTGGTGACGAACGCGCTGACCAAGATCATCGGCGCTCAGGTGCTCAAGGACATGTCGACGTTCGTGTCGGCCTTCGACACGCTGTTCGGTGGTTTCCGCCAGCGGGCGCAGAAGACCTTCGAGCTGCTGCAGGCCGACGGTACGGCGTTCCTGGTGGTCGCCGCCCCCGAGCCCGACGCGCTTCGCGAGGCGGCCTACTTCGTGGAGCGGCTCGAGCAGGAGCGGATGCCGCTGGCAGGCCTGGTGGTCAACCGGGCCAGCAGGCTCAACCTCGCCGGCCTCTCCGGCGACCAGGCGGCGGCCGCCGCGGAGAAGCTCACCGGCCTGGCCGCGGGGCTGCTGCGGCTGCACGCCGACCGCACCCGGATGGTCGCCCGCGAGGCGCACCTGCGCCAGCGGTTCGCGGCGTCGCACCCGCGGGTGCCGACCGCCGTGGTTCCGGCGCTGTCCACCGACGTGCACGACCTGGACGGTCTGCGGCTCGTCGGCGAGTTGCTCGCCGGTTGAGCGGCACTCCTCAGGCGGAGACGGGGACGCCCGGGTCGGCCGCCGTCGCAGTCGCGGCGTGGTCGGCCATCGCGGTCTCGAGCAGGTGACGCCACGAGCTGACGTTCGGCCGGCGCCGCAGCAGGGCCCGGCGCTCACGCTCGGTCATCCCGCCCCAGACGCCCCACTCGATCTGGTTGTCGAGGGCCTCGGCGAGGCACTCGGTGCGCACGAGGCAGCCGGCGCACATCTGCTTGGCCCGGTTCTGTGCGGCCCCGCGGACGAACAGCTCGTCCGGTCGGGCCTCGTTGCACAGCGCCTTGCTCGCCCAGTCCTCGTTCCACGTCATTGCTCGGCTCCCATCCGAGAGGGCCGGACCTGCACTCCCTACAAGCTCCGGCGTTTGTCCCCTTCCTCAAAGGTAAAGAGTGATAAGGGCGCGAAACAGACACAGAGGGAGCAACTTCCACTAGTCCGAAATGACTAGGAAGGTCAGGCCGTTCGGCCCTCAAGTGCCCCATCCGGGGTCGAACCGGAGGTTCCTGCGTCCACCGTGACGGGTGTGACTGGAGAGGGCCCAGGCATTAGTCCGAACGGGTCATGCCTGCCCCGGTCCCGTACCCTGGGACGCATGTCCGCGCGCCGCACCGACAAGCTCAAGCCTGCCAGCATCGTCTCGCATCTCGGGGTCATGGTGGCCGTCGCCGCGGTGATGGGCGTGCTGGTCGCCGGCCTGGCCATTCCGTTCGCCGGGGTCGCCGGCGTGGGTGCGCGCGACGTCGCCCGCAGCATGGACAAGATCCCCGCCGATCTGGAGGCCGAGCCGCTGCCGCAGCGCACCCGGCTGGTGGCCCGCAACGGCGCCACCCTGGCGACCCTGTACGACGAGAACCGCGTCAACGTGCCGCTGGCCAAGGTCGCCCCGATCATGCGCAAGGCGATCATCTCGATCGAGGACTACCGCTTCTACCAGCACGGCGCACTGGATCTGAAGGGCACGCTGCGCGCGTTCGTGACCAACGAGGTCAACGACGGCACCGTGCAGGGTGGCTCCTCGATCACCCAGCAGATGGTCAAGATGACGCTGCTCAACCAGGCCGACACCGAGGCGGAGAAGGCGGCCGCGACCGCCGACACCTACGAGCGCAAGATCCGCGAGCTGCGCTACGCGATCGCCTTCGAGGAGAAGTACTCCAAGGACTGGATCCTCGAGCGCTACCTGAATATCGCCTACTTCGGTGACGGCGCGCACGGCATCGAGGCCGCCTCCCGGCACTACTTCTCCAAGCCCGCCTCGAAGCTGTCGCTGCGCCAGGCCGCCCTGCTGGCCGGTCTGGTGAAGAACCCGACGGGCTACGACCCGACGAACGACCCGAAGCAGGCCAAGGATCGCCGCAACACGGTGATCGCGCGGATGCTCCAGCTCAACGTGATCTCCGCTTCCGAGGCCAAGCGCGCCAGCGAGTCCAAGCTCGGGCTGCACGTGAGCCCCTCCCGCAACGGCTGCGTGTCCTCGGCGGCGCCGTTCTTCTGCGACTACGCCGTGCAGTACCTCCTCGCCGACCGATCGCTCGGCAAGACCGTCGAGGAGCGCCGGCGCCTGCTCAACAGTGGCGGCCTGACCATCAAGACCACGATCGACCTGCGATTCCAGCGGGCCACCGACCGGGCGGTGCGGTCCCACGTCCACCCGACGGACCAGGCCATCGGCGGGCTGGCCAGCGTCGAGCCGGGCACCGGCGAGGTCCGCGCGCTCTCGCAGTCGCGACCGATGGGCCGCAACAAGAAGAAGGGCGAGACCTACCTCAACTACGTGGTGCCGGCGAAGTACGGCGACGCCAACGGGTTCCAGGCCGGGTCGACGTTCAAGGTGTTCGTGCTCGCCTCGGCGATCAAGCAGGGCATCCCGCTCTCGACGACGATCCCCTCGCCGCAGAAGATCAGCCTTCCGGGCGCCAGCTTCAAGGGCTGCGACGGCCCGATCGCGGGCGCCGAGCCGTGGTCGCCGTCGAACTCCACCGGCGCGGGCACCTTCAACCTCTACACCGGCACCCAGAAGTCGGTGAACACCTTCTTCGCCCAGCTCGAGCAGCGCACCGGCCTGTGCGAGCCGGTCACGCTCGCCCGCAAGATGGGGATCACCGTCCCCGACCGCGACGTGGTGCCGCCGTTCACCCTCGGTGTCACCAGCACCGACCCGCTCTCGATGGCCGGCGCCTACGCGACCTTCGCCGCCCGCGGCGTGCACTGCGATGTCCGCCCGGTCACCGAGGTGCTCAACAGCAACGGCAAGACGATCGCGAGCTACCCGAAGAACTGCGAGCAGCTGCTGCCGACCGCGACCGCCGACGCGGTCAACGACATCCTGCGCGGCGTGCAGGAGCCCGGCGGCTTCGGCTACCCGGCCCTCGCGCTCAACCAGCCGTCGGCCGGCAAGACCGGAACGATCAACGACAACATGGCCGTCTGGTTCATGGGCTACACGCCCAACCTGGTCACGGCGTCGATGATCGCGGGCGCGAACTCCAAGGGCGAGTGGATCACCCTCAACGGCCAGAGCCTCGGCGGCGGCTACGTCGCCACCGCCTTCGGCAGCACGGTCGCGGGCCCGATGTGGGGCGACGCGATGAAGGTCATCCAGAAGTGGCTGCCCGACACCGACTTCAGCACCCCGGACCCGACCGCGATCCAGGGCCGGATGGTCGCCGTCCCGTCGGTCTACGGCTACAGCCCGTCCCAGGCCGCCGCGATCCTGCGTCGCGCCGGCCTGAACCCAGTGGTCGGCCCGCAGGTGAACAGCGGGGCCAGCTACGGCACGGTCGCGTTCACCTCACCGGGCTCCGGCAGCCAGATCGGCACCGGCAGCACCGTCACGATGTACATCTCCAACGGCACCCCCGAGCCGGCGCCGAAGCCGAAGAACAACGGCGGAGGCGGCGGCGGCGGCGGTGGCGGCGGCGGGAACGACAAGCCCGGCCACGGCCGGGGCCGCGGCAACCACTAGGACGAGCGGCCCGCTGTCGCTAGGCCAGCTGGCGACGTACCTCCGCAGAGACGACGCCACCGTCCGCGCGGCCCTTGGTCTGCGGCTGCAGCGCGCCCATGACCTTGCCCATCGCCTTCATCCCGTCGTCGGCCACGCCCAGCGAGGCGATCGTCGAGGTGACCAGGTCGCGGATCTCCTCCTCGCTCAACGGCGCGGGCAGATAGTCGGCGAGGACCTCGGCCTCCGCGCGCTCCTTGGCGGCACTCTCGGTGCGGCCGGCTGCGTCGAACGCCTCGGCGGCCTCCCGGCGCTTCTTCGCCTCACTGCTGAGCACGCCGATGACGTCGTCGTCGGACAGCTCGCGGGACTGCTTGCCGGCGACCTCGGCGTTGGTGATCGAGGTGAGCACCATGCGCAGCGTCGACGAGCGCAGGTCGTCTCGGCCCTTGATGGCGGTGGTCAGGTCGGTGCGCAGGCGTTGCTTGAGGTCACTCACCCGGCCATTCTGTCAGGCCCCGTAGCCTGTGCCCATGCGACGTGCACTCGGCCTGGCCGCCCTGACCGGAGCCGCAGGTGCCGCCGGCCTCGCCTACGCGGCGGGCGTCGAGGTTCGCTGGTTCGCGCTGCGCACCGCCGAGGTGCCGGTGCTCCCGCCGGGTCACCGGCCGCTGCGGATCCTGCACGTCAGCGACCTGCACATCACCCCGGGCCAGCACCGCAAGCTGGACTGGGTCCGCGCGCTTGCCGACCTCGAGCTCGACCTGGTGGTCAACACCGGGGACAACCTGGCCCACGCCGACTCCGTGCCGTTCGTGCTGAAGGCGTTCGAAGGGCTGCTCGACGTCCCCGGGGTGTTCGTGTTCGGGTCCAACGACTACTTCTCGCCCACGGTGCGCAACCCGGTTCGCTACCTGCTTCCCGACGACGGTCGGCGGCAGATCCACAGCCCTGCCCTGCCCTGGCGGGATCTGCGCGACGGCTTCGAGAAGCGCGGCTGGGTCGACCTGACGAACCGTCGCACCGGCCTCGAGGTGGCCGGCACGACGATTTCGTTCGCCGGTGTCGACGACCCGCACCTCGGGTACGACGACCTCGCGGCCGTGGCCGGACCGGGCGACCCGGCCGCCGACCTGCGGATGGGTGTCTCGCACGCGCCGTACCTGCGGGTCCTGGACCAGTTCGCCGCGGACGGGTACGACGCCATCCTCGCCGGGCACACCCACGGCGGCCAGCTGTGCCTGCCGGTCAAGGGCGCCCTGGTGACCAACTGCGACCTCGACCCCGCCCGGGCCAAGGGGCTGCACCGGCACCACGACGCGTGGCTGCACGTGTCCGCAGGGCTCGGCACCTCGCCCTACGCCCCGGTGAGGTTCTGCTGCCGGCCCGAGGCGACCCTTCTCACGCTCACCCCCCGTCCCGGTTTCGCCGGTCCCGCCCCCGTCGGCTAGACTCGCGCACGCCCTCAAGGGCTCTCGGGCTGTGGCGCAGCTTGGTAGCGCGCTTCGTTCGGGACGAAGAGGCCGCAGGTTCAAATCCTGTCAGCCCGACCGAGAAACCGCGGGTCAGCAACCCCCATCCGTCAGGGTGGGGGTTCGCTGTCTCCCCGGGGGACGGGACCCCGGGAGCCGGACAGACCTCGTGGAACGCCTCGGGTGTGCTCCTTGCGTGGTGGGCCGGCGGCCGGTGGCTAACGCGAGGGGGCCACGCTACGGCGCATCACCGTGTTCTTCAGCCCCTTGGGCCGGATGAACTCGAAGCCGGCGCGCTCGTAGACGGCCTTCGTGCCGTTGTAGAGGAACGACGAGGACAGCCTCCGCTCTCCCGGAATGTGGGGGTAACCCTCGACGACGCCGCCGCCCGCCTGCGCGATGAGCGCGAGCGCACCCTCCAGGGCGACGGTCACCAGACCGTGCTGGCGGAACCGCTTGTCGACGAAGATGCAGGTGACCCGGTAGTCGGGCTCGAGGTCCTGCTCCGCGAGGTACTGCTTGCTGTGGTGGATGTCCGGTAGCTCCGCCGGGGTGCCGTACTCCGCCCAGGCGACCGCCTCCTCGCCGTCCTCACCGGCACGCACGACCAACGCCGCGTGGGCGACCCCCTCCTCGACCAACCGCTCCTTGAACGCCCGGTTGCCGTCGTACCCCGGGACGCGGTCGGCGCGCTCGGCATGGAACTTGACGCACCAGCACCCGCCGAAGATGCCGTTGTGCCGCTCCACCAGCGCTGCGAAGAGGTCCCACGTGTCCGGGGTCAGCGGCTTGATCGTCGTGGAGCCGGGGTCCTGGGTCGCCATGACGCCGACCGTACCCGGCCGGCGACGACCTGGACACCGATCGGCTTCGGGGCGCTGTGAGGGTGTTGGCTCGCTCCATGCCAGCCTGCGTGAGTCGCGGCGATGTCGGCTGTGGACATCTGCACGGTGACGACCCGCCTCACCACGGCAACAGGGACACACCCGGTGAGGCCGCTTCTGGCACACTGCCTGCCATGGCGAAGAGGCGCGACGACGGCGACCGGGAGGAGCCCACGCTGGAGCTGCCGGCGCTGTTCGGCCGTGGGAAGAAGCGGGGCCGCGAGGGGCCGGCCGACCCAGAGCCGGAGCCCCAGGCCGCACCGGCGGCGGAGCCCGAGCCGGCTCCGGCGGCGCAGGCCCAGGCCGCACCGGCGGCGGAGCCCGAGCCCGCACGGATGGCGGAGCCCCACGCCGCACCGGTGGCGGTGGACGAGCCGGAGCCGCGCCGCCGGGCGGAGAAGCCGCGCCGGACCGGCCCGGTGCTGGCGGCGACGGTAGCCGCCGTGCTCACCGGACTCGTCGTCGGCCTGCTCGGCACCGCCCTGACCGCAGCGGGCCTGCGCGGCTGCGACGCGGTGCGCGGCACGGACTCCTGCGGAGGTCCGGGGCTGGGACTGCTGGTCGCCGTCGTTGCCGTGATGGTGGTCGCGGGGGCGGTGCTGCTCAAGCTGCTCGGTGTCTCCGAGCACCGCGGCACCAGCTTCCTGGGCACCGGACTGATGTGCGTGGTCGTGCTGGTCACCTTGATGGAGCAGCTGTTCAGCGCGTGGATGTTCGTCGTCGTACCGCTGATCTGCGCGGTGACCTACCTGGTCGCGCAGTGGGTGACCACGCGCTTCGTCGAGATCGACACCGACGACCGGCCCCACGTCGACGTGCGCTGAGACTCGCGCGTCATCCTCGGGCGAGCAGCTCCGCGATCTGCACGGTGTTGAGCGCCGCACCCTTGCGCAGGTTGTCGTTGCTGATGAACAGGGCGAGGCCGCGCTCGTCGTCGACGCCCGGGTCCTGCCGGATCCGGCCCACGAAGCTCGGGTCCCGACCCGCCGCCTGCAGCGGGGTCGGTACCTCGCTCAGCTCGACGCCGGCCGCGGACGAGAGCAGCTCGATCGCGCGCTTGGCGGGCAACGACGACGTGAACTCCACGTTGAGCGACAGGGAGTGGCCGGTGAACACCGGCACCCGCACACACGTTCCCGAGACGCGCAGCTCGGGGATCCCGAGGATCTTGCGGCTCTCGTTGCGGAGCTTCTGCTCCTCGTCGGTCTCGTCACTGCCGTCGTCGACGACCGAGCCCGCCATCGGCAGCACGTTGAACGCGATGGGCCGGACGTACTTCTCCGGGGCGGGCAGCGCGACGGCGGACCCGTCGTGCGCGAGCTCGGGACCGTGCGCGCCCACCGCGGCGACCTGGTCGGCCAGCTCCCGGACGCCGGCGACGCCACTGCCGGACACCGCCTGGTAGGTGCTCGCCACCATCCGAACCAGTCCGGCCTCGTCGTGCAGGGGCTTGAGGACCGGCATCGCGGCCATCGTGGTGCAGTTCGGGTTGGCGATGATCCCCTTGCGGGCGTCGGCCAGCGCCTGGGGGTTCACCTCGCTCACCACGAGCGGCACGTCGGGGTCCATCCGCCAGGCCGAGGAGTTGTCCACGACCCGCACCCCGGCGTCGGCGAACTTGGGGGCCAGCGCACGCGAGGTCGTGGCCCCGGCCGAGAACAGCGCGATGTCGAGCCCGGAGGGGTCCGCGGTCGATGCGTCCTCCACGGCGATCTCGCGGTCGCCGAACGTCAGCGTGGTGCCCGCGGAGCGCGCCGATGCGAAGAATCGGACCTCCTCGGCCGGGAAGCCACGTTCGAGCAGGATCTCGCGCATGACCGCGCCGACCTGCCCGGTCGCACCGACGATGCCGATCCGGGTCATCGGCCGGTCCCGCCGTAGACCACGGCCTCGACCTCGTGGGAGTCGAGGTCGAACGCGGTGTGGGTGGCGGCCACGGCCTCGTCGACCTGCGCCTCGTCGACGATCACGGAGATGCGGATCTCGGAGGTGGAGATCATCTCGATGTTGACGCCGGCCGAGGCCAGGGCGGCAAAGAACTTCGCGGTGACGCCGGGGTGCGAGCGCATGCCGGCGCCGATCAGCGACACCTTGCCGATCTGGTCGTCGTACAGCAGCGAGTCATAGCCCACCTCGGCCTGGATCCGCGCGAGTGCGGTCATCGCGTCCTGCCCGTCGTCGCGGGGCAGCGTGAAGGAGATGTCGGTGAGGTTGGTCGACGCCGCCGAGACGTTCTGCACGATCATGTCCAGGTTGACCTGGGCCTCGGCGAGCGTCTCGAAGATGCGGGCCGCCTCACCCACCTTGTCGGGCACGCCGACCACGGTGATCTTGGCCTCGCTGCGGTCGTGCGCGACGCCCGCGATGATCGCCTGTTCCATGTCGACCTTCTCCTCGTCGGTGATCCAGGTGCCGGTGCGCTGGCTGAACGACGACCGGACGTGGATGGGCATCTCGTACCTCCGGGCGTACTCCACGCACCGCAGGTGCAGGATCTTCGCCCCGCACGCCGCCATCTCGAGCATCTCCTCGTAGGAGACCCGGTCGCGCTTGCGGGCGGTGGGCACGATCCGCGGGTCGGCGGTGAACACGCCGTCGACGTCGCTGTAGATCTCGCAGACGTCCGCGTGCAGCGCCGCGGCCAGCGCGACCGCCGTGGTGTCGGAGCCGCCCCGGCCCAGCGTGGTGATGTCCTTGGTGTCCTGGCTGACGCCCTGGAAGCCGGCCACGATCGCGACCGCGCCCTCGGCGAGCGCCTTCTCGATCCGGCCGGGCGTGACGTCGATGATCTTGGCCTTGCCGTGCGCGCCGTCGGTGATCACCCCCGCCTGGCTGCCGGTGAACGACCGGGCCTGCTGCCCGAGGTTGCCGATCGCCATCGCGAGCAGCGCCATCGAGATCCGCTCGCCCGCGGTGAGCAGCATGTCCAGCTCGCGCCCGGCAGGGAGCGGGGACACCTTCTGGGCGAGGTCGATCAGCTCGTCGGTGGTGTCGCCCATCGCCGAGACCACGACCACCACGTCGTTGCCGTCGCGTTTGGCGTCGAGGATGCGCTGGGCGACCCGCTTGATGCCCTCGGCATCGGCCACGGAGGAGCCGCCGTACTTCTGCACGACAATGCCCACGACAACCTGCCTCGCTCGCTCGTTGGTCTCCGGACGGACGCTGGGCAGTCTACCGAGAGCACCCGGGGCGGCCCGGCGTCGTTCAGACGCCGGACTCCAGCATCTCGTCGGCAGCCTCGACCTGGTCCTGCTCGGACTCGAACTCGGCGTCGAGCCGGTCGTGCGCGACGACGGACTGCAGCGCACGGAGCACCGCGCTGGCGTCGTTGCCCCAGGTCGAGACGTAGGAGAACTGCCACCACCACAGCGCCTCGCTGACCCGGCCGGCCCGGTAGTGCCGCAAGCCGTGCGCCAGCGCGTGCGCGATGCTGGTCAGGTCGTCGGAGAGCAGCGACGGCGTCATCTCCGGCGGGTCGACGTAGGGGTCGAAGACCTCCGTGTAGGCGTCCACGCTCTCGAGCAGCACCGCGAGACGCAGCCGCATCGCGTCGAGGTCCGGATCGGGACCGGCGTCCGGCTCGTACTCCTCGGCCGGCCTGAAGTCGGCGTGGACCCCGAGCCGGCCGCCCGCGAGCAGGACCTGGCTGACCTCGAGCAGTAGCAGGGAGATCGCCTGGCCGCCGGCTGCGTCCCCGCGCGCGATGGCCTGCAGTGCGAGCAGGAAGCTCTCGACCTGGTCGGCGATCTGCTGCGCGAAGTCCTCGAGCTCGCTGTCCACCGCGGTCGCCGGCTCAGTCATCGCCCCACCCATCGGCTCGGTCACCGGTTCAGTCATCGACGGCCCTTCTCCCTTCGAACGCACGCCCGAGCGTCACCTCGTCGGCGTACTCGAGGTCGCCGCCTACCGGCAGTCCACTCGCTAGACGCGTCACGCGCAACCCCATCGGCCGAAGCAGGCGAGTGAGGTACGTCGCGGTGGCCTCGCCCTCGAGGTTCGGGTCGGTGGCGAGGATCACCTCGGTGACCACCCCGTCGGACAGCCGGGTCATGAGCTCGCGGATGCGCAGCTCGTCGGGGCCGATCCCCTCGATCGGCGAGATCGCCCCGCCGAGCACGTGGTAGCGGCCGCGGTACTCCCGGGTCCGCTCGATCGCCACCACGTCCTTGGACTCCTCCACGACGCAGAGGACCGCGGGGTCGCGCCGGGGGTCGCGGCAGATCCGGCAGGTCTCCTCCTCCGCGACGTTGCCACACACCGCGCAGAACTTCACCCGTTCCTTGACCTCCACGAGCACCTGCGCCAGGCGGCGGATGTCGGTGGGGTCGGCGGAGAGGATGTGGAACGCGATCCGCTGGGCGCTCTTCGGGCCCACTCCGGGAAGACGACCGAGCTCGTCGATCAGGTCCTGGACGACGCCTTCGTACATCAGCCCATGCCGGGCAGGCCGCCCGCGAGCGGCCCCATCTTCTCCGCGGCGAGCGCGTCGGCCTTCGCCTTCGCGTCACGGTAGGCCGCGACGATCAGGTCCTCGAGGTCCTCGGTGTCGTCGGGGTCGAACGAGCCGCGGCGGATCTGCACGCCGACCAGCTCTCCGGTGCCGTTGACGGTGACGCTGACCAGGCCGTCGCCGACCGTGCCGTCGACGACGGTGTCGGCGAGCTCCTGCTGGGCGTTCATCATCTGGGCCTGCATCTGCTGGGCCTGCTCGAGCAGGGCGTTCATGTCGAAGCCGCCCGCGCCGAACGGGTTGTCGGGGGTACCGCTGGTCATCAGGGGTGCTCGCTCTCGCTCACTCGTGCTTGATCTCTTCGATGATGTGCGCCCCGAGCTCGCGCTGGAGCAGCTCGGGACCGGCGACGTCGTCGTCCGCGTCCGGGTCGTCGGGGCTGGCGTCGGCGTCCGACACCTGGTGCTCCTGCTGGCGTCGCGCCTCGCCCTGGGCCCGGGTCTCCTGGATCGCCTCGCGCGCGCTCGCGACCGCCGCCGGGTCCGGTAGCTGCCGGATCGGGGCCGGGGGCGCCTGCGGGCCCGCTTCCGGCTGCGGCTCGACAGGCGCCGCGGGGGCAGGCTCGGCCGCGCGGTCCTCCGGCTGCGTCGGTGAAGGGGTCGAGACCGCGGGCCCACCGGAGTACGGCGCGGCGCCGGGCTGCGCCGACGGGTCGACGATGGTCTCGATCCGCCAGTCCTGGCCGATCGCGTCGATGGCGGCCTGGCGCAGGATCTCCTCGTGGCCGCCGGCCGCGAAGTTGTCGCGCGCGCCCTGGGTCCGGAACCCGAGCGTGAGGGTCTTGTCGTCCACGGCGACGACCTGGGCCTGCTGGCTCAGGTGCATCCACGTCACCCGGCGGATCAGCTTCACCCGGTCGACGATGTCGGGCCAGAGCCGTCGTACCTCGACCAGGCCGAGCCCGCCCGACGATCCGGCCGGGGCAGCAGCGGGTGGAGAGGTCGGAGCAGTGCGCGGGGCCGGTGCCGACGCTGGGCTCTCGACGCGCTCGACCGGGGCCGGCTCGGGGGTCTCGACCGCGCGCGGCGGCTCCGCCCCCGACGATGGCTCGGCCATCCGCGGCGGCTCCGCGGCCCGGACCGGCTGCGCCGCCTGGACCGGCTGCGCCGCCTGGGCCGGTGACGGGGTGCCCTCGATGTGGGCCCGCCGCTCGAGCCGGTCCAGCCGGGCCATCACGCCCTCGGTGGTGTGGTCGGCACCGGGCAGCAGCACGCGCGCGCAGATCAGCTCGAGCAACAGCCGTGGAGCCGTGGCGCCCTTGAGCTCGTGCAACCCTGCGGCGACCAGGTCGGCGGCGCGACTCAGGTCGGCCCGGCCGAACCGGGACGCCTGCGCCACGAGCCGCTCGGCGAGGTCCTCGGGGACGTCGATCAGCCCCGTGGCGGGAGCATCGGGGACGGCCGCGATGATCAGCAGGTCGCGCAGCCGGCGCAGCAGGTCCTCGGTGAACCGGCGCGGGTCCTGACCGGTCTCGATCACCTTGTCGACCACGCCGAAGACCGTGCCGCCGTCGCCCGCGGCGAACGCGTCGACGACCTCGTCGAGCAGGTTCTCGGGGGTGAAGCCGAGCAGACCGGTCGCCAGCTCGTAGGTCACGCCCTCGGTGCCGGCGCCGCCGAGGAGCTGGTCGAGGATCGACAGGCTGTCCCGGGCCGAGCCCCCGCCGGCGCGGACGACCAGCGGCAGCGCCGCCGGATCGACCTTCACGCCCTCCTGGTCGCAGATCTGCTGGAGGTACTCCGAGAGCGTGCGCGGCGGGATCAGCCGGAACGGGTAGTGGTGCGTCCGCGACCGGATCGTGCCGATGACCTTCTCGGGCTCGGTGGTCGCGAAGACGAACTTGATGTGCTCCGGCGGCTCCTCGACGAGCTTGAGCAGCGCGTTGAAGCCGGCCGGCGAGACCATGTGCGCCTCGTCGATGATGTAGATCTTGTAGCGGCTGTTCACCGGCGCGAAGAACGCCTTCTCGCGCAGGTCTCGGGCGTCGTCGACACCGCCGTGGCTGGCTGCGTCGATCTCGATCACGTCGATCGAGCCCGGACCGCCGCGGGCCAGGTCCACGCAGGACTGGCAGACCCCACAGGGGGTATCGGTGGGACCCTGCTCGCAGTTGAGGCAGCGCGCGAGGATCCGCGCGCTCGTGGTCTTGCCGCAGCCGCGCGGCCCGGAGAACAGATAGGCGTGGTTCACCCGGTTGTTGGTCAGCGCCGCGCGCAGCGGCGTCGTGACGTGGTCCTGGCCGATGACCTCGGCGAACGTCTCGGGCCGGTAGCGGCGGTAGAGGGCGAGGGGTGCTTCCACGTCTTGAACCCTAACCTGCCCCGGGGACGAGAAGGCCCCCCGCGCACCCGACAGAGCTCACTGACCCTTGCTGCCTTCCGGCCCTGGGGGAGTTGGGCGAGATGCCGCCGCACGGGGGGTTGTCGCCGAGTGTAGGACAGCCCTGCGCGGCACCCCAACCCGGGCGCGATTTCATCTCCGGACGCAGCGACCGGTAACCTCTGCCGCGGAGGATTCGCCTAGTGGCCTATGGCGCTCGCTTGGAAAGCGGGTTGGGTTAACGCCCTCAGGGGTTCGAATCCCCTATCCTCCGCCACCGAGGTGCAGTGTCTGACCTGCAGAACGCCGACCATGGTCCCGATTCGGACCGGGTCGGCGTTCGCGGTCTCAGGGGGTCGTTGTCTCAGTTCCAGTCTCAGTTGGGGAAATCGCCGACGCTCACCGGCGGCCGAGTCAACTCTCGGTTCACACAAACCAGGCACGATCGGAAGCGTCCGAACTCGTCACCGGGGTGCCCGCTATGCGGTGGTCGGATGATGCCTCGCCGCGGCATGCGACTACTGAGCATGGGTCGATCTCGGCCCATGCTGGTTCGAGACGTGCGTCTCGAAAGCCCGTGGGCACGCGGAGCGTGCCGGTGGCCGATCCCCCACCGGACTGGGGGCCTCCATGTGCCCCACAGCGCCCAGATAGACGCACCCTCAACCGTCGCGAGAACGTCTGCCCACCACGACGTCCGAGGCTGCGTCGAACGCATCGAGATGCGACTTCATGATTGACCATTCGTGCCCAGGACGCCTATGCCCGCATGTGTGCGGGCGCGGACCCGGCTCAGGTATGGCCTAGGTCGGTGACGGCATGATGTTCATGATCCTCCGCTGCCCGTGCCGGCGTCACCAGCGTGCTGGGTAGGCCGGCACCGGCAGGTCCAGCGGGTGCACCGTGCCGTCCTCCGTCTGCAGAGCGATGTGGAGGGTCCCGCCCTCGCCCATCTGGTCGACCCCGCCGACCAGGGCTGTGACTGGACTCGTCTCGCCTGGCGGGAGCCCCTGCAAGACTGCATCGATCAGCGGGTGGGCGTCTCCCGTTGGGGTCTCCAGCCAGGCTGGCGCCGTGCTGTCGTCGGGCAGGGTCACCTCGACGGGCGCGAGGGGCGCCTCCGAGTTGTTGGTCACGTCGAAGTCCACCGCGAGACCACCCCCATCCACCTGCGGACACTCGGGATCGACTCCCTCCAGGCAGGTGACGTCGACGAACACGCCGACGACGTGCGCGGTCACCGGGCCGGCCTCGGCGCTGTCGTCCGCGGACGCCGTCACCCAGCGCTCGATCGGGAAGTCGTTGCGCGTAAACCTGTCCAGCATCCAGGCATCGCCGTCCTGGCGGAACACCAGATCCGTCAGCACCCGGGGACCGGGGCCTTCGGGATCCCCCCAGGTCACCGGGCCTTGAAACGTGACGCTTGTGCCGTCCACGGTCTGTTCTCCGGCGTCGGCGTGCGCGTGGGGATACACATCGTCCACGGTGCCTCCGGAGGCCCGGCGCAGGTGGTCGGCGTGCGCGAAGAAGGCCGCGGCTGGCCCCGTGGACAGATCGCGCAGCGCCGCCGGGTTCGCCGACGGCGAAGCCGTCGGCGACCCTGTCGAACGCTGCCCGCGCCTCGGCCAGCGCCTGGTTGTCCGGCGAGCCGAGCTCCGCCGGCGCTTCGACTTCAGTGCCCCCCGATCCACAGCCGGTGAGCAGGATCCCGACGGCGATGAGCGCCGCCCAGGGTCGGCTGGCGGGTTGCTGATGTGTCTTGGTCATGACGCACCTCCTGGTCACCGTCGAGACAACCAGCGTGGGGCTGGCAGCGCATCGAGGCTGCCCCTGCGCCTCGCGGGATTCTGTTGGGGGTATACCCCCAGCAGGCCCAGCAGGCGCGGCGGTCTGCCGATCATGATTCCGCCGCTCGGAGATTCTGGCGAGGATGGGGGTTGACCCCCTGGCAGCCTCGCCGCGGCTGCATGAGCATGGACCAATGAGCACGTTAGTCATCACGGGCGCGAAGGCGTTGATGACGCCGCTGGTCCAGGTGCTCACCCTGGGCACCGGCCTGCTGGTGGGGACTGCGATGTCGGTGGTCGCCGCCCACAATCTGCCGGTGCCCCCGCCGGCGTACGACGTCGTGCCGGTGCTCTTTGCCGGCGGGATCGCGGTGCTCGCCGGTGTCCTCGTGGGTCGCTGGCGGCCGGGCCACGGTGGCGCCTGGTTGCTGGTCGCGATGGGGCTCGTCACGATGCTGACGTTGCTGTCCTTCTCCACCGAGGCGCTGCCATTCACGGTCGGCGGCCTCCTGGTCGGCACCCAGTACGCCGTCGCCCTGCACCTGTTGCTCGCGCTTCCCGACGGTCGATTGGCGACGAGGCTGGACGGGGCTCTGGTCGCCGTCGCGTACGTCGTCACGGTGGCGTCCAAGGTGCTGCCCAACTTGTTCCTCGAATGTACCAACCCCTTCGGGCTCGGCTGCCCCGGCAATCTGTTGGCGGTCCGCGACGACCCCGACCTGGTCCTCGTGCTGGATCGGGTGTGCGGTGTGGTGGGTGCGATGGTCGTGGCGCTCGTCGGGCTCCGGATGACGGCCCGGTGGTGGGGAGCAGGGCCGACGCGCCGCCGCGTGCTGGCAGCGCCGTACCTGGCCGCGGTTCCGTTGCTCATCGTCGTCGTCGCGGGGCTGCTCCAGGTGATGCAGCGATTCGGGGGGGTTGCCGCGCTGCTGGATCCGCTGGTGCTCAGCCTGCTGCCGGTGGGGGTGCTGCTCGGGATCCTGCGCAGCCAGGCACGCTCCGGGGTCGTCGGTTCGCTGGTGACCGCCGTGGAGCCGCGCTCGGACGATGCGCGGGACCGGCTCGAGCCGCTGCTGGCCAGGGCGCTCAGCGACCCGTCGGTGCTGCTGCTCACGCCTGAGGAAGCGTCCGCCGCTGAGGCGTACGGTCGGATCCGGACCGCGGTCGTCTCGAAGGGACGCACCCTGGCGGTCCTCGACCACGACCCCGAGCTGGCCTCTGAGCCGGAGGTGCTCACGGCAGTGTTGGCCACCGCCAGCCTGGCCCTGGAGAACGAGCGGCTCGGAGCCCTCGCCCGGGCACAGCTCGACCAGGTTGCCGAGTCACGCCGGCGACTGGTGACCGCTCAGATGGCGGAGCGCCGTCGGCTCGAGCGCGATCTCCACGACGGGGCGCAGCAGAGACTGGTGACGGTGCGGCTGATGCTCGCCATGGCCATCGAGCAGGGCGCGGACTGCGACCTCGTTGCCCAGGCGGGGGCCTTGGTGGAGGAGACCACCGCTGAGCTCCGGGACCTGGCCCGGGGGGTGCACCCGAGCGTGGTCACCGAGCAGGGCCTCAGTGGCGCCACGGAGGCACTCGCCGAGCGGGCGGCGATCGCTGTCGAGCTCCGGGGAGAGGTTCCGCGCCTCGCCGAGCTCGTCGAGGTGACCGCGTACTTCGTCGTCGCCGAGGGCCTGACCAACACGGCCAAGCACGCCGACGCCACCCACGCTGAGGTGGACCTCGATGTCCGTGACGGCCAGCTGGTCGTGAGTGTCACCGACGACGGCTGCGGCGGCGCCGACTGGGGGCGGGGCACGGGTCTGGCGGGCCTGCGGGACCGCGTCGAGGCAGCCGGTGGGTCCCTCGAGCTCCACTCGCCCGTCGGCGTAGGGACACGGCTGGTGGCCACGCTGCCGGCGCCGGCCGGTGCGGTGAACCTGTCTCGTGGCGAAGCCCGACGATGAGTCGGCCCCGGGTGGTGCTCGCCGACGACGTCGCGCTGCTGCGTGCCGGGCTCGCGCGGCTGCTCGAGGACGCGGACTTCGCTGTCGTGGGAGAGGCTGCCGGCCCGGTAGAGCTCGTTACGCTCGTACAGGACACCGATCCCGATGTGGTCGTGGTCGATGTCCGGATGCCACCGACCCACACGGTCGAAGGCCTGGACGCGGCTCGCCGGATCCGGGAGACCCATCCCGACGTGGGGATCTTGATCCTGTCCCATCACTTGGAGACCCGGAACGCCGTCGACCTGATCCAGGGATCGACCGGGGGGGTCGGCTACCTGCTCAAGGACCGCGTCGGCGACCCCCGGTCCTTCGTCTCGGCGGTGCGCGACGTCGCCGAGGGCGGCACCGTGATCGATCCCGACGTGGTCGCTGCGCTGCTCGGACGCCGCCGCCGCATCGACCCGCTGGAGTGCCTCAGCGACCGAGAACGCGAGGTGCTGGCTGCCATGGCCGAGGGCCGGTCGAACCTGGCGATCGCCCAGCACCTGGTGCTGAGCCCCAAGACGGTGGAGAAGCACATCTCGTCGGTCTTCACCAAGCTCGGTCTCGCCGACGAGCCGGTCCGGCATCGCCGGGTCGCGGCAGTCCTCTCCTACCTGCGCGCCGTCGATGGCGACCGGGCCCTGCCGTAGCCCGAGGACCGCGATTTCCTCGTCTCTGTCGCGGGACCAGCTTCCGCGACAGAACGCAGGAAAGGGTGTGGGTCGGCGACATTGGCGCCGAGACGCTGCCCGATCACCACGTCGCAGCACAGCTCGCGGATGGAGCGCCGGGGTTCGTGACTGGTGCCAAAGGCCGTCGACCGATGGCTGACTGATCTGAGATCCCGGAGGTCGATCCCGCACCGGAACCTCTTACTCCACCCGGCTGGCGACGAGCCCATGACACCCGATGGCGCGTATCCGTTTCCGCTCGACTCTCGATGCACCTGAGGTCGGATCGAAAAACCTCTGGGCTGTAGTGGATCGCTGCATTTCGCCGCCAGTCGGGCTAGTCGACGGCCTAGCGTCAGGCAAGGTGCCTCGACGTGCGTGCGGCGATCCGCCGCTGAGGCCTGTTCGCCAGATCGCCAGGAGCATGCAATGTTGAACACCATCGTGCTGCCGTTCCAGCCTGAGGCGATGACTTCGGCCCAGTTGGCGGTCGTCTCCTACTTGGCCCGGTACTCGGGCCACACCCATCAGCTGTACGCCTACCAGCTTCGCCGGTGGTTCGCCTGGTGTGAGACGAATCGGCTCGATCCACTGGTCGGAATCCAGCGTGCCCACGTCGAGCTGTACATCCGTCACCTCGGCGAGACCGGCCTGATGCCGTCCTCGATCAACACGATGATGCACGGGGTCCGCGGGTTCTTCCGCTTCGCCCACATCGACGGCCTCATCTCGGCGGACCCGGCCGTCTACGCACGCTTGCCCAGGGTGCACCAGGACGAGACCCGCACCCAGGGGCTGGACCGGCTCGAGCTGATCCGGTTCCTGCAAGTCGCCCAGACCCTCACCGTGCACCACGGAGCGCTGGCGTACCTGCTCGGCATCAACGCCCTGCGCGCTTCCGAAGCCGCGGCGGTTCGGATCGAGGACTACCGCGAGACGCTGCGCGGCCACAGGGTGCTGCACCTGGTGGGCAAGGGCAACAAGCCCGCGACGATGCCGCTGACTGTGCCGGTCCTGCGCGTGCTCGAGGCTAGCGGGACGCACCGATGGACCGCTCGTCTCGTCCTCTCCGGCAAGCCGATCGACCGGCGTCGAGGGCTGTTGGTGACCCGCATCGCGAAGGCCGCCGCCATCCCGCGGCACATCAGCCCGCACTCACTGCGCCACGCCGCGACCCCCTCACCCCTCCGCTACCGACTTCAGATCCTCCCCCCGCCGACCCCCGCACCACCGAGCACTACGACCGCGCCCGCGGCAACCTCGACCGCCACGGCGTCCACTTCCTCACCGCCTACGTCGCCGGCGTGTAGCAGGAGAGGGAACAAGGGCGTGGCCACTGCGCGACTAGGCGGTCCTGCCGATCCTGGTGATCAACCGATCTTCGAGAGGCTTTACGGCTCGGCGCGCGGATGGGAAACGACGGCGTCTTGCCGCAACTCGACATAGTCGCCCAACGTGAAGCCCTCCTCGATCGCTTCCAGATGCGTCTCGAACAGGCTCAGCAGGTCGTCGTTGCCAATGTTGCCGGTGGCGACCACGAGCAACCGGGTCGGGGAGCCGGTCAACAGATGGCTGTTGCGGAAGTCCGCGTCCTTGCTGACCACTACCCGACCCGCGGCGTCAGCCATGACTGCGATCTGCTGATCGGTGCTCCGATTTCCGTCTGGAAGAGAGGAGGTATGCACCGCGTCGTGCCCCAATTCGACGAGCCGGGACGCCAGCCGGGCCGGCAACTGAGCGTCGACCAAGAACCTCACGCGGCGCCGAGAGGTCCGACCGCTTGACCACCCGTGGTCAACGCCGCAAACTCCAATGCCGCGAGCAGGTCATCGCGCTCAAGATCCGGGTAGTCGGCCAGGACCTCCTCGATCGACATGCCAGAAGCAAGAAGTTCCAGCAACATCTGCACGGGATACCGCAGCCCCCGGACCACAGGCTTTCCATGACAGACCGACGCGTCGGTGGTGATCCGCTCCAGCCGTGACATACAACCAGCGTAGCGCCGGCGGACGGCAGACGAGGTCGACCCGCGAGTGCCCCTCAATGACCTACGTCTTACCGCCGCGACGTGGCGCATGTGCCGTGCGCCGCTTGGTCACGCCGGTGGCAGTGATGACGCGAGACGCCGGTGAATCTCGGCGACGATCTCGTTGAGGAGCGGGCCGTCCGATTTCAGCTTCGGATACAGCTTCCTGGGCCACAGCGCCTCAACGCCGCGGGTTGTGAACGATCCGCCGATCAGCGGCCAGTCGGCCTCGACGAAACAAAGCACCCCGTGGATGGGTAGATCGTCACCCACCATGCCGCGCACGATGTCGACTTGTTTGAGCACCCCGTCGACGAGCTTGGTGCAGTCCCGGGTGCCGACGAGCAGCTTCTCGACGCGCGGTCGCAGGAACCCGCCTTCGATCTTGAGCTGTGGGCGGCCCTTGTACTTCTTCGCGTCGATCACATAGACACCGGTCGGGGTCACGGCGATGTGGTCGATGTTCGCCCTGCTGCCTGGGATGCGTCGGTCGTGAAGGACGCGGAGCGAGTCTGACGCGAGCTCGTTGAGGCGGTTGCCGAGTCTTTCCTCCCCCAGCGCCCCGGTGTCCCAGGCCTTGGTGGACTGGGGGTCGTCACCGAGGGCAAGGATGAGCCCGCCTAGCTTCGGGTGCTTGGTTCGGGTGTGCTCTTCACGCTTGGCCTTGCGGCGCTCGAACTCCCGGCGCGCGGACGCTCCCGGGCTGCCGGCGTCCACCTCTGTCGCAGCTACGGGCGATACGTCTGATGCTGGAGTCGTGCGTGATGCAGCGGACGGTCTTGCTTGAACGTTCGTAGATCGCTTCGGCCTTCGCGGGCAACTCGACGCTGCACACGCGACACGTGCCGCTGTATCGCAACCGCATGCGCTTCTCGTCCGGAATCAACTCCCCCTCCATGGAGGAGACGCTATCCGCCAATCGCCGTACCGACTCGGACTTTGCCGATTCCACGACGGATGGACCGAAGCGTCGCTTACCGCGTCATTCCGTCGCGCTGGTCGACGGCCTAGCGTCAGGCAAGGTGCCTCGACGTGCGTGCGGCGATCCGCCACTGAGGGGCAAGGGCAGCAAGCCCGCGACGATGCCGCTGGCTGTGCCGGTCCTGCGCGTGCTCGAGGCCTGTCGCGGCGAACGCACCGATGGACCGCTTGTACTACGTCCGGTCTCCGGCAAGCCGATCGACCGCCGCGACTGCTACCGCATGGTCACCCGCATCGCGAAGGCCGCCGCCATCCCGCGGCACATCAGCCCGCACTCATTACGCCACGCCGCGATCATCAACGCCCTCGACGCCGGCGTCCCGCTCCGCGACGCTCAGATCCTCGCCCGTCACGCCGACCCCCGCACCACCGAGCACTACGACCGCGCCCGCGGCAACCTCGACCGCAACGGCGTCCACTTCCTCACCGCCTACGTCGCCGGCGTGTAGCAGGAGAGCGAACAAGGGCGTGGCCGCTGCGCGGCTAGACGGTCCTGACGTCCTGCACAATCCTGGTGACCAGTCGATCTTCGAGAGGTTTCACGGCTCGGCGCGCGGACGGGAAACGACGGCGTCTTGCCGCAACTCGACATAGTCGCCCAACGTGAAGCCCTCCTCGATCGCATCCAGATGCGCGACCCGCGAGTTCCCCTCAGCGACCTACGTCATTCCGC
Organism: uncultured Actinomycetota bacterium; assembly: GCA_963801125.1. Taxonomy (GTDB): domain Bacteria; phylum Actinomycetota; class Actinomycetes; order Propionibacteriales; family Nocardioidaceae; genus Nocardioides_B. The sequence goes on along the minus strand of CAWDDL010000022.1, from coordinate 5,161 downwards.
GTGATCGCTGGCTGACCAGCGCTGACGCCGGGCGGACTCCTCGAGTCCGCCCGGCGTCAGTCTTGCCGACACGCGTCGATGTGCTTGGTGGGCGACCGCTGCTGTGGTCTCGTCAGCAGTTCTGTCCTCGCGAGCCCGGAGTCAGCATGAAGGCCATCCTGCTCAGCGGCATCTGCGCGCTCCTGGTGTCGTTGTTCGTCACCCGCTGGGCGATCTCCCAGTTCGCCTCGTGGGGCCTCGGGCAGCTGATCCGCGAGGACGGCCCGACGACCCATCACGTGAAGCGGGGCACTCCCACGATGGGTGGGGCCGCGATCGTGGGCTCGGTCGTGCTCGGCTACGCCTGCGCCAAGCTGGTGACCTGGGAGCCACCGTCACGGTCCGCGCTCCTGGTGCTCTTCTTGCTGGTGGGCATGGCCGGCGTGGGATTCCTCGACGACTTCATCAAGGTCAGGATGCAGCGGAGTCTCGGCCTGCGCGGCAAGGCCAAGCTCATGGGGCAGACCGTCGTCAGCCTCACGTTCGGAGTCCTCGCCCTCCACCCAGCAGCACGCGACGGGTCGACAGCCGCCGTCTCCCACCGGCTCTCCGTCGTACGCGACGTCGGCCCGGTACTGCCGTGGCTGATCGTGATGGCCCTCATCTGGTTCATGGTCACCGGGACCAGCAACGCCACGAACCTCATCGACGGGCTCGACGGGCTGCTCACCGGCAGTGCTGCCATGGTGTTCGCCGCCTACATCGTCATCGGCGTCTGGCAGAACGGCCACGCGTGCCCGTCCCCCGGCACGACGAACGGCTTGTGCTACCGCGTGGCTTCCCCGCTGGACCTGGCCATCGTCGCCGCGGCCCTGACCGGCGCCTGCTTCGGGTTCCTGTGGTTCAACGCGTCGCCGGCCAAGATCATCATGGGGGACACCGGCTCCCTCGCCCTGGGCGCCACGATGGCCGGGCTCGCACTGCTGACGCGGACCGAGCTGCTGCTGATCGTCCTCGGCGGCTTGTACGTCGCCGTCACCGGCTCGGTGATGCTCCAGGTCTCGTGGTTCAAGCTGACCAGGCGCCGCACTGGCGTGGGCAGGAGGATCTTCCGGATGACCCCGCTGCAGCACCACTTCGAGCTGCTCGGCTGGGAGCAGGTGACGGTGGTGATCCGCTTCTGGATCATCGCGGGGACCTGCGTCGCCGCCGGGCTCGCGATCTTCTACAGCGCATGGTCGGTCAACCTCTGACGTCGCCACCTCCCGTTTCTCGACCCAGATTTCAACCAGCCGTCACGAACCGAGCTGCGCACCGCAGCCGCGCAGAACCGACGCGCTGGTCGGCCCGACCTCAGCGGGCGGTGAACACGGTCGTCGCGCCGGCGTAGGTGCGCGGGCCCTCGAACCAGGGCAGGTCGGTGGCCAGGCCGTCGTCGAAGCTCGCGAGGTACGACGCCGCCGCGGCGTGGTCGTCGAACACCGCCCGCGTGGCGATGTCCTCGCGCGCGACCTCGGCGAAGTGGCGCCGCAGCGCCGGCTCGCCGTTCTCGGAGCTGAACGCGGTGACCAGCGGCGCACCCCCGGCCGCACGCCGGAGGTCCGCGGTGTGCTCGTCGCCGTTGGTGACCGCCACGAGCAGGCCGCCCGGACGCAGCACCCGGCGCAGCTCCGCGAGACCGGCCTCGAGATCCGGCACGTGGTAGAGCATCCACATCGCCCCGACCACGTCGAAGGCGCCGTCCTCGAACGGCAACGCCTGGACGTCGGCCACCTGCGCCACCACGCCGCGCGAGGCGGCCAGCTCGGCCATCCGCGGCGACAGGTCGGTGGCCAGCACGCGCGCCTGCGGGTTCTCCGCGGCGATCCGGGCTGCGAACTGCCCACCGCCGCAGCCGACCTCCAGCACCCTCGAGGGCTGCGCCTCGCGAATGGCGCGGGCCGCGCTCTCCACCGGGCTGCGGCCGTCGGCGGACTCGCGCCAGACCGAGCGCCGCGTGTCGAGCCTGGCCTCGCTCGCGTACTGCGCGGCGACGCGTGCCGGATCGACCATGCTCACAGGGGCAACCGGACGCTCAAGCCGCCAGCGCCGCGTCAAGGGTGTCGTAGATGTCGAACACCTTCTCCAGCCCGGTGATCGTGAAGACCTTCATGACGGCCTCGTTGGGGATCACCAGGCTCAACGAGCCGTGGAAGGCGTGCACGCGGCGACGGGTGCCGATGAGCGCCCCAAGGCCCGTGGAGTCGACGAAGGTGACGTCGGTCAGATCCAGGACGAGGTGGACCTGACCGGCGACCACGAGGTCGTTCAGCTGCGCGCGCAGGGCGCCCTGCGTGGCAAGGTCGATCTCACCGGAGACGGTGACGACGGTCCGTTCGGAGTGGGCGCTGACCGCGAGGCCGAGCTCGTTGGTTTCGGCGTACAAGCCGTCCCCCTCGGGTTCGAGAAACGTGCGGCCGTGGCTTGACCGGTCCCCTCACCGTACTTGATGCGGAACTCACGAGTTCGCCGGTGCTCCGGCAGCACCTCGGCCGCGTGATCGGTCCCACACACCGCGAGCCCTCGGGTCCTTTCGCCTAGGACAAATCGGTGTCGCACGGCCTTGCCGGACGGGACCTTCGCCCCCTCCGGCCCCAGGGCAGGTCCAGCGAACCTTGAGTCACTGCAACACCAAGACCACCAACTCAAGGGGTGTAACGGATCATGGCCAAACGACTTCGCGTTCTAGGGATCGTCCTCGCGGTCCTCGGACTCGGCTTCATCGTGGGCGGGGGTGTCGCCTATGCGAAGGTGCAGGCCGGCTACGACTCCCTCCACGCGTTCAGCAAGGCCCAGAACGTAGAGCTGTCCTACAACGAGGACGGCCAGCTCACCGACCGCGGCGAGACCGCCGGCGCGGACGCGATCATGTCCCTGCTCGTCGATGACTGGAAGTACCCGGTCGTCCAGTCCGACTTCGACCCGGCCGACCCGCTGGTGAACACGGCGAGCGAGTACATGTACCAGATGGCCACGGTCAGCTACCACACGCTGCACGGCACCCAGACCGTCGTGCTGCCCGAGGACACCGAGTACGACGGCAAGCTCTACAAGGCCGGCACCTACGACTTCGACGTCAACGGCCGCTACTGGACCGGCTTCAACCGTGAGAACCCGATCGAGGGCATCGCCCGCGACCAGGCCTGGAGCGGCACCGCGCATGGTCTGATCGCCGAGCTGGGCGTCGGCACCGTCACCGCCTCCGCCCTGCAGATGGGCACCGCGCTCGCCGGCCTGCTGGCGGGCCTGGGCCTGACCTTCATCCTCGTCGGCGCCGGCCTCGTGTGGTCCACCGCCGCGAAGAGGAGCTGCTCGTCCCGGTGATCGAGAAGAGCGCCGCAGAGCGGACCCCCCTCTGACCGACACCGACCGCACGACCCGACCGCCCCGGCCGCTCGATCGCCGGGGCGGTCGCGCGTTGCGGCTCAGCGACGGCCGGTGCCGAACACGCCGCGGAAGATCTCCCGGGCGGCCGTGCGCATCAGGTCCTTCGCGACGGGCGAGTTGATGATGTCCTTGACCACGTCGCGCTCCACCGGCGGCCTGCGGCTGCTCGGCTTCGGGTAGCTCATCCTGCCGTCGGCCCCGGTGGACTCCGGGACGCCCTCCGCCTTGGCCTCGGCTTTGGCCTTCTCGGCGCCGGCCTCGAGCTTGGCAGCCAGCATCTCGCGGGCGGACTCCCGGTCGATCGACGGCGTACTTCGCGTGCAGCGAGGAGGAGGCCACCGTCGGCTCCATCGCGGCAGTGTCGGCAGGCCCCATCAGGGACTCCGGCGCCCGCAGCCTGGTCCACGCCACCGGGGTCGGGGCGCCGCGCTCGCCCATCACCGTGACGATCGCCTCGCCGATGCCGAGCGACAGTGATCACCTGGCCGAGGTCGTCGTACGCCGCGTGCGGGTAGGTGTTGACCGTCTGCTTGAGGGCCTTGGCGTCGTTGGGCGTGTGCGCCCGCAGCTGGTGCTGGATCCGCGAGCCCGAGCTGGGCGAGCACGTCGTCGGGGACGTCGGTCGGGGACTGGGTCACGAAGAAGACCCCCACCCCCTTGGAGCGGATCAGCCGCACGGTCTGGGCGATCGGGTCCAGGAACGCCTTGGAGGCGTCGGGAAGAGCAGGTGCGCCTCGTCGAAGAAGAAGACCAGCTTGGGCTTGTCGAGGTCGCCGACCTCGGGCAGGTCGTGGAACAGGTCGGCCAGCAGCCACATCAGGAAGGTCGAGAAGACCGCCGGCCGGTCCTGGAGGTTCGGCAGCTCCACCAGGGAGATCAGCCCCTGGCCGCCCGGCGTCGACCCGCAGGAAGTCGCGGTCGTCGAACTCGGGCTCGCCGAAGAAGGCGTCGGCGCCCTGGTCGGAGAAGGCGATCAGCTCGCGCAGGATCACCCCCGCCGTGGCCGAGGAGAGCCCGCCGAGGTCCTTGAGGTCGGCCTTGCCCTCGTCGGAGGTGAGGTACTTGACGACCGCGCGCAGGTCGGCGAGGTCGAGCAGCGGCAGGCCGGCCTGGTCGGCGTAGTGGAAGACCAGGCCCAGCGAGGACTCCTGGGTGTCGTTGAGCCCGAGCACCTTGGCCAGCAGCGTCGGGCCGAACGCGGTCATCGTGACCCGCAGCGGGATGCCGGTGCCTTGCGCCACCGAGGGCGAAGAACTCCACCGGGAAAGCCGGTCGCCTTCCACTGCTGCCCGACCGAGGCGGCGCGCTCGTCGACCTTCGGATCCTGGCCTCGCCGGGCACGCGAGAGCCCGGAGAGGTCGCCCTTGATGTCGGCGGCGAACACCGGCACGCCGTCGGCGGAGAGCTGTTCGGCGAGCAGCTGCAGCGTCTTGGTCTTGCCGGTGCCGGTGGCGCCGGCGACCAGCCCGTGCCGGTTCAGCATCGCCAGCGGGATCCGGATCGCGCACGTCGGTGAGCGTGCTCTGGTCGATCATCAGGCCACCGAGCTCGAGCGCCGCGCCCTCGAAGGCGTAGCCCGGGGCCACCGCGGCGCTGATCGGGCTCTGGGTGATGGCCGAGACCCTACCCACCTGACGCCGGCCTGCGTGATCTTCAAGCGCGTCGGTTCCGGGCGGCCCTACCCGGACCACCACCTGGACGCCCGGGACTGGGCCGCCCTGCCGCCCTGCCAGGTGCGGCTCGACGAGCTGATCAC
>CAWDDL010000021.1:0-30578 GCA_963801125.1 uncultured Actinomycetota bacterium | reverse complement strand
TGTCGACCAAGCGGACGGCGAAGAGGACGGCCGGCTCGCACCGCACGCTGGCGGTCAAGGCCGACGAGTCGCCCTGGACCGCGGCCGAGCTGGGCGAGGTCCGCGGCGAGCTCAACGCCGAGCGCGACCGGCTCCGCTCGGAGCTCAACCTCGCCGAGCACGAGCTCCACGACCTGATGCGTGACGCCGGTGACGGCGCGGGCAACGACCAGGCCGACGTCGGGTCCAAGACGTTCGAGCGCGACCACGAGATGAGTCTGGCGAGGAACGCCCGCGACATGCTCACGCAGACCGAGAAGGCGCTCGGCAGGATCGAGGACGGCACCTACGGCGTGTGCGAGCAGTGCGGGGAGCCGATCGGCAAGATGCGGTTGATGGCTTTCCCCCGTGCGACACTGTGCCTGTCATGCAAGCAGCGCGAGGAGCGTCGCTGAAGTCCAGCGACCCGGCACCATCACCCGTCACCCCCCACCGGCGAAAGCGGCACCTGCTGCTGTTCGCCCTGGTCGCCGTGCTCGGCTACGCCGCAGACCTCGGCACCAAGGAGCTCGTGCTGCACCGCCTCCAGCCGGGCGACCCGGTCCCGGTCGTGGGTGAGGTCTTCTCGCTGTTCCTGACCTTCAACAGCGGCGCCGCCTTCAGCCTGGGCACGTCGTACACGCTCGCCCTGTCCTGCATCGCGGTCCTCGCCGCCCTGGTCACGCTGTGGTTCGCGCGGCGTCTGGGCAGCACCGGTTGGGCACTCGCGCTCGGCTTCCTGCTCGCCGGGATCACCGGCAACCTCACCGATCGGGTGTTCCGGGCGCCCGGGCCGATGCAGGGGCACGTCGTGGACTTCCTGCGCTTCCCGAACTTCCCGGTGTTCAACATCGCCGACGTCTGCATCAACATCGCCGCGGGGCTGATCATCGTGCAGACCCTGCGAGGGATGCGGCTCGACGGCCGCCGCGAGCGGGACCGAGGCCACGGCGAGGTGGCCCCGTGACCGGCGTCAGCGGGATGGAGCACCGAACCGTCACCGTCCCCGACGGTCTCGCCGGCGAGCGCCTCGACGCCGCCCTCGCCCGGATGTTCGGGTTCTCGCGCTCCCGGGCCGCCGAGCTGATCAGCGCCGGCCACGTCCGCGTCGACGGCGCGACGTCTGCCAAGTCCGACCGGGTCGACCCTGGATCGATGCTGGACGTGGACATTCCCTCCTCGCTCGACCCCGTGGCCGTGGTTCCCGAGACGGTCGAGGGCATCAAGATCATCCACGACGACGACGCGCTGGTGGTCATCGACAAGCCGGTCGGCGTCGCGGTGCACCCGAGCCCGGGATGGAGAGGGCCGACCGTCGTGGGGCACCTGGCCGCGGCCGGGTTCCGGATCGCCACCAGCGGCGCCTCGGAACGGCAGGGAATCGTGCAGCGTCTCGACGTGGGCACCTCCGGCGTGATGGTGATCGCCAAGTCGGAGTTCGGCTACTCGGTGCTGAAGAACGCCTTCCGGCACCGGAAGGTCGACAAGACCTACCACGCGCTCGTGCAAGGACATCCCGACCCGCTGCGCGGCACCATCGACGCGCCGATCGGCCGGCACCCCAAGCACGACTACAAGTTCGCGGTGATGGGCGACGGCAAGCACAGCGTCACCCACTACGAGACGCTCGAGGCGCACCGGTTCGCCAGCTTGCTGGAGATCCAGCTCGAAACGGGACGGACCCACCAGATCCGGGTGCACATGGCCGCGCTCAAGCACCCGTGCGTCGGCGACCCCACCTACGGCGGCGATCCCGTGCTCGCCCGTCGGGTGGGCCTGGACCGGCAGTGGCTGCACGCCGTACGTCTCGGCTTCGAGCACCCCGAGGGCGGGGAGTACGTCGAGTTCGAGTCTGCCTACCCCGACGACCTCCAGCGCGCGCTGGACGTCATCCGTGATGCCCACTGAGCCTGGCCCCAACACGGCGCCGGACCGGGACGGCGCCGATGGCGAGGGCGAGGACCTGACCCTGCGCCCGGCCATCCCCCAAGACGCCGACCGGCTGGCCGGGCTGTTCCTCGACGCCCGCGCCGCCGCGTACCCCGCGATGCCGGCCACGGTGCACCCGCCGGCCGAGGTGCGGCACTGGTTCGGCGAGGTGCTCGGCGTCCTGCCGCGCACGGTGCCGATGCCCGCCGAGCGGGAGGCCTGGGTGGCCGAGCGGGGCGGTGAGCTGGTCGGCTACCTGATCCTCGACCCGGAGTGGCTGGACTCGCTCTACGTCCGACCCGACCTCACCGGCCAGGGGATCGGCTCGGTGCTGCTCGACCTCGCCAAGAGCCTGCGCCCCGACGGGTTCGGGTTGTGGGTGTTCGAGACCAACGTCGCGGCCCAGGCGTTCTACCGGCGCCACGGCCTGGTCGTCGTACGACGCACCGACGGGTCGGACAACGAGGAGCAGGCGCCGGACCTGGAGATGGCGTGGGTCGGCCCGGACCTGCTCGCCGGGATCCGGCGCCGGATCGACGCGGTGGACGCCCGGCTCGCCGCCCTGCTCAACGAGCGCGCCCTGCTCACCGCCGCCGCGCAGGAGCACAAGCCGCTCGGCGGGCACGCGGGCCGAGACGTGGCCCGCGAGGCCGAGATCGTGGCGCGGATGTCCGAGCTGGCCCCCGACCTGGGTCCGGTCGCGATGACCCGGATCATGCACGCCGTGATCGGCGCCAGCCTCGACGCCGCCGAGTAGGACGCCGCGGGGCCTCGCCGGGCCGGTGGGAGGCCGGGAGTGTCGGTGGGCGGTGCTCTCCTGGGGTCGGGTGAAGGTTCGGCATGCCTGCGCCGACGGGTGCTCCCGGTGTCGTAGGCTGAGCGTCTTCCCCACGAAGGACAGGCCGTGCCACCAGCTCGGCCTGAGTCAGTGTGCGTCGATGTGTCCGGAAGGGGCCGATCTCAGCTATGTCTCCGGGGCCCGGCGCCGACTCGTTCGCCCACCTGCACGTCCACACCGAGTACTCCATGCTCGACGGCGCGGCCCGCCTGGGCGCACTGACGGAGCGGGCCGCCGAGCTCGGGATGCCCGCGGTGGCGATGACCGACCACGGCAACGTGTTCGGGGCCTACGAGTTCTACAAGCTGGCCAAGCAGGCGGGCGTGAAGCCGATCATCGGCATCGAGGCCTACTTCGCGCCGAACATCTCCCGGTTCGAGAAGCGCGGGGTGAACTTCTACGACGGCGGCCCCGACGACGTCTCGGCGCGGGGTGCCTACACCCACATGACGCTGCTCTCGGAGACCACCGAGGGGATGCACAACCTGTTCCGGCTCTCCACCGGCGCCTGGCGGGACGGCTTCTTCAAGCACCCGCGGATGGACCGCGAGCTGCTGGCCCAGCACGGCCGCGGGATCATCGGGACCACCGGCTGCCCGTCGGGCGAGGTGCAGGTGCACCTGCGCTACGGAAACTACGAGGCGGCCCGCAAGACGGCCGGCGACTTCCAGGACATCCTCGGTCGCGAGAACTACTTCCTCGAGCTGATGGACCACGGCCTCGACATCGAGAACCGGGTTCGCGACGGCCTGCTCCGGCTCGGGAAGGACCTGCAGATCCCGCTGCTGGCCACCAACGACTCGCACTACGTCAACCGCGAGGACGCGGCCGCGCAGGAGCACCTGCTGTGCATCAACTCCGGCAGCACGATGGACACCCCCGCCGGGGACGGGCCGGGGCAGCGCTTCGCGTTCAGCGGTGACGGCTACTACCTGAAGTCCGCCCAGGAGATGCGCGCCCTCTGGGCGGACAAGTACCAGCTCCGGGAGGCCTGCGACAACACGCTGCTGATCGCCGAGCGCTGCGACGTCTCGTTCACCGAGAGCACCGGCGCGTACATGCCGCGCTTCCCGTGCCCGCCCGGGGAGAACGAGGACTCCTGGCTGGTGAAGGAGGTCGAGCGGGGGCTGCAGGCCCGCTATCCCGGCGGGGTCCCGGACGAGGTCCGCAAGCAGGCCGAGTTCGAGATCGGCGTGATCACCCAGATGGGTTTCCCCGGCTACTTCCTCGTCGTCGCCGACTTCATCAACTGGGCCAAGGACAACGGCATCCGGGTCGGCCCCGGACGTGGCTCCGGTGCCGGCTCGATGGTCGCCTACGCGATGCGGATCACCGACCTCGACCCGCTCCAGCACGGCCTGATCTTCGAGCGCTTCCTCAACCCCGACCGTGTCTCGATGCCCGACTTCGACATCGACTTCGACGAGCGCCGGCGCAGCGAGGTCATCAGGTACGTCACCGAGAAGTACGGCGACGACCGGGTCTCCTACATCGTCACCTACGGCACGATCAAGGCGAAGCAGGCGGTCAAGGACTCCTCGCGGATCCTCGCCTACCCGTTCGCCATGGGGGACCGGATCACCAAGGCGATGCCCGCCGCGGTGATGGGCAAGGACGTCCCGCTCCAGGAGATCTTCAACCCCGAGCACAAGCGCTACAGCGAGGGCGGCGAGTTCCGGTCGCTCTACGACAGCGACAACGACGTGAAGCGGGTCGTCGACACCGCGATCGGCATCGAGGGCCTCAAACGGCAGTGGGGGGTGCACGCCGCCGGCATCATCATGTCGAGTGAGCCGCTGGTCGACGTGATCCCGCTGCTCAAGCGGCCCTCCGACGGCGCGATGATCACGCAGTTCGACTACCCGACCTGCGAGACCCTCGGCCTGATCAAGATGGACTTCCTGGGGTTGCGCAACCTCACGGTCCTCGACGACGCGGTGAAGAACATCGAGGCCAACCGGGGCGAGAAGCTCGTCCTCGAGGACCTGCCGCTCGACGACGCGGCGTCGTACCAGCTGCTCGGCACCGGCAACACGCTCGGGGTGTTCCAGCTCGACGGCGGCCCGATGCGCGGGCTGCTGCGGCTGATGCGCCCGGACAACTTCGAGGACATCTCGGCGGTGCTCGCGCTCTACCGGCCCGGACCGATGGGCGTGGACTCGCACACCAACTACGCGCTGCGCAAGAACGGCAAGCAGGAGATCAAGCCGATCCACCCCGAGCTCGAGGAGCCGCTGCAGGAGATCCTCGGCACGACGTACGGCCTGATCGTCTACCAGGAGCAGGTGCAGAAGGTCGCCCAGAAGGTCGCCGGCTACAGCCTGGGCCAGGCCGACCTGCTGCGCCGGGCGATGGGCAAGAAGAAGAAGGAGGTGCTCGACGCCGAGTACGTCCCCTTCTCCGACGGCATGCGCGCCAACGGCTACTCCGACGAGGCGATCAAGGCGCTGTGGGACGTGCTGGTGCCGTTCTCGGACTACGCCTTCAACAAGGCGCACACCGCGGCGTACGGCCTGATCTCCTACTGGACCGCCTACCTCAAGCAGCACTACGCCCCGGAGTACATGGCCGCCTTGTTGACCTCGGTCAAGGACGACAAGGACAAGATGGCGATCTACCTCAACGAGTGCCGCCGGATGAAGATCCAGGTGCTCCCGCCCGACGTCAACGAGTCGGCCTTCAACTTCACCCCGGTCGGGCGTGACATCCGGTTCGGGCTGAGCGCGATCCGCAACGTGGGCGGCAACGTGGTCGACGGGGTGATCAGCGCGCGGGAGGAGAAGGGCCGCTACGTCGACTTCAACGACTTCCTCGAGAAGGTCCCGGCCCCGGTGTGCAGCAAGCGGGTGATCGACTCCCTGATCAAGGCCGGCGCCTTCGACGACATGAAGCACAAGCGGCGCGTCCTGGTCGCCGTGCACGAGCAGGCCGTCGACCAGTTCGCGGACATCAAGCGCAACGAGGCGATCGGACAGGACTCGCTGTTCGGCGGCCTCGACGACGACTCCGGCGGCTTCGGGGTGAGCATCGCGCTGCCCGACATCGACGAGTGGGACAAGATGACCCTGCTCGGGCACGAGCGCGACATGCTCGGCCTCTACGTCTCCGACCACCCGCTGCTCGGCCTCGAGCACGTGCTGGCCAACGGCAGCGACTGCACGATCGGCCAGCTGCTCCTCGACGAGGACCGTCCCGACGGCTCCACGGTCACCATCTCGGGGCTGGTCACCTCGGTGCAGCGCAAGATCACCAAGCGCGGTGACGCCTGGGCGATGGTGACCCTGGAGGACCTCGAGGGCGCGCTCGACGTGCTGCTGTTCCCCAGCGCCTACCAGCTCGCCAGCACCCTGCTCACCGAGGACGCGATCATCACCGTCCGGGGCCGGCTGTCGCGGTCCAAGGACCAGCCCGAGCTGCACGGGCAGGAGGTCAGCCTGCCCGACCTCGCGGACGGCCCGTCCGGTCCGGTGGTGGTCTCGCTGCCGTCGACCCGGTGCACCGTGCCGGTCGTGGAACAGCTCAAGGACGTGCTGGGCACGCATCCCGGGGTCACCGAAGTACGGTTGCGGTTGATGACCAAGACGACGACCACGGTGATGAAGCTCGACGACCGCCTTCGGGTGACGCCGAGCCCCGCGCTGTTCGCCGACCTCAAGGCCCTGCTCGGCCCGCACTGCCTCGTGGGGGCATGAGCTACCGCGCCGTCCTCCAGGAGAGGGCCGCCCTGGACGAGCCCGCGCGCGGGCCGCGCAGCGCGACGCTGCGCGACGTGCTGTGGGTTCTCGGGACGTACGTCGTGCTCGGCGTCGTCGGCGCGGTGGCCTGGTGGCTGCTCGTCGACCCGGCGCTGTTCACCAAGCAGGCCGGCGGCGGGCTCGGGATGGGCGAGGGGCAGCTGTCGAGGCGGTTCGCCACCGACGGCTGGTACGCCGTCATCGCGGCCGTGCTGGGAGTGGTCTCGGGCAGTCTGCTGATCTGGTGGCGCTCGCGTGACTTCCTGCTGACCGCGGGGTTGCTCGTGGTCGGTTCGGGCCTCGCCGCCGGCCTGATGAGCGTGCTGGGCCGTTGGCTCGGGCCCGCCGACCCCGGCAGCGTCGCGGGCACCGTGTCCGTCGGGGAGAAGCTGCCGACCCAGCTCGTGCTGAGCGCGACCGCGTGCTACCTGGTCTGGCCGCTCGCCGCGCTGGCCGGCGCGCTGTTCGTGCTGTGGTCGCCGCCTCCCGAGCCTGCCGACCCGAGCGCGACCTCGGCAGAACCCGCCCCCGGGGAGACTGCGCAGCACTAGCCTGGACGTACCGCGCGACGTCGACGAAGGTGTGCCATGACCGACTTGTTCCCTCCCGCTCCCCAGGACGGGGAACCGGAGTACCTCGGTGGGCCGGCGCAGCCCGCTGAGCCCCGGCGGGGCCGCCGCTGGGGCGTCGTGGCCGCCGGCACGGCCGCGGTGCTGGCTGCCGCGGGCGTGGGCGCGTGGGGCGTGGCCCAGCTGACCGGGGGCGGCAGCGACCCGGCCTCCGCCGTGCCGTCGATCGCGGTCGCCTACGTGAGCATCGACCTCGACCCGTCGGCCGGCCAGAAGATCGAGGCGCTGCGGACGCTGAAGAAGTTCCCCGCACTCGCCGACAAGCTCGACCTGGGCGTGCGCGACGACCTGCGGCGCTGGGTCTTCGAGCAGATCCAGCAGCAGGACGGCTGCCCCGGCGTCGACTACGGTCGCGACGTCGAGCCCTGGCTGGGCAACCGGGTGGCACTGGCCGCCGTACCCGACGACACCGCGCCGCTGGCGCCGCTGCTCGCGGTGCAGGTCAGCGACCGGGAGGCCGCCGCGGCCGGCGTCGAGGCGCTCCAGGCGTGCGACGCGGGGTCCGGCGGCACCGGCGGCACCGGCGGCACCGGCGAGCCCGCCGGGGTGGCGTTCGTGGGCGACTACATGCTCGTCACCGCGCACCAGGACGATGCCGACGCGCTCGCGAAGGCCGCGCAGGCGGCCCCCCTCGAGGACGACCCGGCGTTCGGGCAGTGGATGCAGCGGGTGGGCGACCCGGGCTTCCTGACCGCCTACGTGACCCCGGAGGCCGCCCAGCGGCTGACGGACCTGGGCGAGCAGATGGCCGGTCCCTCGGGTGCGGGGCGGGTGGGCGGGCTCGGCAACGCCGCCGAGCGGATGCGGACGCTGTGGAAGGACTTCGAGGGGATGGCCGCCGTCGTCCGGTTCCACGACGGCAGCGTCGAGGCCGAGGTCGCCGCTGCTGGGCTGCCGGCCGGCGCGACCGCGGACGGCCCGACCGGACCGTCCCTGGAGACCCTGCCGGCAAGCACCGCCGCCGCGATGACGGTCTCGCTGCGGCCGGGATGGCTGCAGAACTACCTCGACTCGCTCGGCGCGCTGCTGAGCGCGGGGGAGACGGTCGACGAGTTCTGGTCGGGGGTGGAGTCCGACACCGGGCTGGCCCTGCCGGAGGACGTCGAGACGCTGCTCGGTGACGGGTTCGGCCTGTCCGTGGACTCCTCGGCGGACCTCGCGGCGATGGAGCGCTCCGACGACGTGCCCGACGCTCCGGTCGCGCTGCGGGTCAGCGGGGAAGCGCAGGCGAGCCGGGCGGTGCTCGACCGGGTGCTCGCGCTGGTCGGCGCCGGTCCCGACGACGTGGCGGTGCGCAACGACGGGGACCTGCTGGTGGTGGGCCTCGACCCCGGGTACGTCGACGAGCTGGCCGCGGCCGACGGCGACCTCGGCGACTCCGAGACGTTCACCGAGGTGGTGCCGGAGGCCGGCCGGGCCTCGTCCGCCCTCTACGTCGACTTCGACGCGGCCGGCTGGCTGGACTCGCTCACCGATGGCGACGCGCAGGCGGCGGCCAACCTGGCGCCGCTGCACGCGCTGGGGCTGAGCGCGTGGCAGGCCGGCGGCGTGCAGCACGGCCTGCTCCGGCTGAGCACCGACTGACCCGCCGAGCCGGCGCGTCCTCGCGTCCTCAGCGACCGATCGGGGCGTACGACGCGCGCGTGACGGCGACCAGGTCCGCGGGCGCGAGCTCCAGGTCCATGCCGCGGCGGCCGCCGGACACGAACACCGTCGGGTGGTCCGCGGCGGAGCTGTCCAGCACGGTGGGCAGCGCCTTCTTCTGCCCGATCGGCGAGATCCCGCCGACCACGTATCCGGTCACCCGCTCGGCGTCCGCCGGGTCGGCCATCGTCGCCTTCTTGCCACCGACCGCGGCGGCCAGCGCCTTGAGGTCCAGCTGTCTGGACACCGGGACGATCCCCACCACGAGCCGCTGGTCGACGGAGGCGAGCAGAGTCTTGTAGACCCGATCCGGGTCGAGCCCGAGTGCGTCGGCGGCCTCGAGGCCGAACGAGGACGCCGACGGGTCGTGGTCGTAGGTGTGGACCGTGAACGTGACCCGGGCGCGGGTCAGCGCCGCCGTGGCCGGTGTGCCGCCGGAGCCGGGCTTCTTCGCCATACCGAGAAGGCCTCCGTGGGGTGGTCGGGGAGCTAGTTGGGGGACCAGGCGGTGCGGGCCACCTCGGTCGCGGGTAGGGACGGGATCGCCGCCATGGCGCGCATCTCCTCGCGCAGCGTGTGCCGCAGCATGATCAGCCGCTCGACCGCGGTCGGCGCCTCCAGCAGCGCCTGCCGCTCCGAGAGCGTGAGCAGGCAGGTGGCGGCGAGGCTGTAGGAGAGGTACTCCGGGTCCTGGGGCAGGCCGCCGTCGAGGACCTCGTCGCCCCGCAGGTCCGACAGCTGCCGCCGGTAGCGGGTGAACGTCTCCTGGGCACGCCGTGCCTCCGCCAGCGCCGCCGGGCTGTGGTCCTCGGGCTCCTCGACGCTCTCGACGTCGCCGACCAGGTAGGCGCCCGAGGTGTCCAGCCCGTCGAGGCGCAGCCGGCGCCGGCCCACCACCTCGATGTCGAACCGGCCGTCGGGGTAGGGGTCGACCGAGGTCATCTGCACCACGCAGCCCACCCGGTGGACCGACTGGACGCCGTGCGTGCCGACCTCGTAGCCCTCCCGGATCGCCACGATGCCGAACAGCCGCTGCGGCTTGTCGGCGATGGTGAGCAGGTGGTGCACCAGTGCCCGGTAGCGGTCCTCGAACACGTGCAGCGGCACCGTCACGCCCGGGAACACGACCGTGTTGAGCGGAAAGATGGGCAGTTGGCTGCGCACGCCCCACAACCTACCGATCCCGGGGTGTCTCACCCGCGCGAACCACCGGCGGGGCCCCGCCCGGCGCGCACCTAGACTGGAGAGCATGATTCGCCGGATCGACCTGCGGGGACAGACGTCCCCCGACTTCAGCGCCGTGGTGCCGCGCGCCGAGCTCGACGTGGAGGCCGCCCTCGACGTCGTCCGCCCGATCTGCGACGCGGTCCGCCATCGCGGGGTCGAGGCGATCCGGGAGTACTCCGCCACGTTCGACCGGGTCGAGCAGACCGACATCGTGGTGCCGCCCGAGGCGCTCAGCCGCGCGCTGGAGGAGCTCGACCCGGCGGTCCGCGCCGGCCTGGAGGAGTCGATCCGCCGGCTGCGGATGACGTGCCAGGCCGAGCTGGAGTCCGACGTCGTCACGCAGGTGGTGCCGGGCGGCACGGTCACGCAGCGGATCGTGCCGGTGCAGCGGGTCGGGCTCTACGTCCCCGGCGGTGTGGCCCCGCTGGTGTCGAGCGTGGTGATGAACGTCGTACCGGCCCAGGTCGCCGGCGTCGCCTCGATCGCGCTCACCTCGTCCCCGCAGGCCGACCACGGCGGGCTGCCGCACCCGACGATCCTGGCCGCGTGCGCGCTGCTCGGGGTCGAGGAGGTGTACGCCGTCGGCGGCGCCCAGGCGATCGCGATGTTCGCCTACGGTGCGGGCCCGTGCCGCAAGGTCGACCTGGTCACCGGTCCGGGCAACATCTACACGGTCTCCGCCAAGCGGCTGCTCAAGGGCGTCGTCGGGATCGACTCCGAGGCCGGTCCGACCGAGATCGCGATCCTGGCCGACGACACCGCCGACGCCGCCTTCGTCGCGGCCGACCTGATCAGCCAGGCCGAGCACGACCCGATGGCCGCCTCCGTGCTGGTGACGGACTCCACGGCGCTGGCCGACGAGGTCGAGGCCGAGCTCGACAAGCAGGTCTCGGTCACCAAGCACGTGGACCGGATCCGGACCGCGCTCGGCGGACAGCAGTCGGGGATCGTGCTCGTCGACGACCTCGATCAGGGCCTGTCGGTCATCAACGGCTACGCCGCCGAGCACACCGCGATCCAGACCGCCGACGCCGAGGCCCGGGCCGCGCGCGTGTTCAACGCCGGGGCCGTCTTCGTCGGGTCGTTCGCGCCCGTCTCGCTCGGCGACTACTGCGCCGGGTCCAACCACGTGCTGCCCACCGGCTGCGCGGCCTGCCACTCCAGCGGATTGTCGGTGCGCAGCTTCGTGAAGTCCATGCACGTCATCGACTACGACGAGCAGGCGCTGCGCGACGTGGCCGGCCACGTGGTCGACCTCGCCCACGCCGAGGATCTCCCCGGCCACGCCGCCGCGGTGCGTGTGCGGCTGGGCGAGGGCCGCTGATGGCGCTCCCGCTGCGAGAGGAGCTGCGGGGGGTCGAGCCGTACGGCGCGCCGCAGCTCGACGTGCCGGTGGCCCTGAACGTCAACGAGAACCCCTACGGGCCCAGCGACGCCGTGGTGGCCGACGTCGCCGCCTCGGTGGCCGCGGTGGCCGGCACGCTAAACCGCTACCCGGACCGGGAGTTCACCGAGCTCCGCAAGGCGCTGGCCGACTACCTCGGGCACGGTGTGACGCCCGCGCAGGTGTGGGCGGCCAACGGCTCCAACGAGGTGATGCTGCAGCTGCTGCAGGCCTTCGGCGGACCGGGTCGGGTCGCGGTGTCGTTCGCGCCGACGTACTCGATGTACCCCGAGTACGCCCGCGACGCGATGACCGGCTGGGTGGTCGGGCACCGGGAGGAAGACTTCTCCCTCGACGTCGACCACGCCCGGGCGGTGATCGCCGAGCACCGGCCGAGCGTCGTACTGCTGCCCTCGCCGAACAACCCGACCGGCACGGCGCTGCCCCTCGACACCGTCGCGGCGGTGTGCGAGGCGGCCGGTGACGCGGTGGTGGTGATCGACGAGGCCTACGGCGAGTTCCGCCGCGCCGGCACGCCCAGTGCGCTGGAGCTGCTGCCGGGCACGCCCAACCTGGTGGTGTCGCGGACGATGAGCAAGGCGTTCGCGCTGGCCGGCGCCCGCCTCGGCTACCTCGCGGCCGCGCCGGAGATCTGCGACGCGCTGCGCGTCGTCCGGCTGCCCTACCACCTGTCCGCGGTCACCCAGGCGGTCGCGCTGGCGGCGCTGCGGCACCGCGACGAGCTGCTGGGCCGGGTCGACGACCTGCGCGTCGAGCGCGACGACACCGTCGCGTGGCTGCGCGAGCAGGGGCTCGAGGTCGCCGACAGCGACGCGAACTTCGCGCTGTTCGGGCGGTTCGCCGACCGGCACGCCGTCTGGCAGGCTCTACTGGACCGCGGCGTGCTGATCCGCGAGACCGGCCCCGACGGCTGGCTCCGGGTGTCGATCGGCACGCCGGAGGAGATGGCGGCGTTCAAGAGCGCCCTGACCGACGTACTGAAAGAGGGACCGAGATGACGCGCCGAGCCCGCATCGAGCGCCAGACCAAGGAGTCCAAGGTCCTCGTCGAGGTCGACCTCGACGGGTCGGGCCGCTCCGACGTGTCCACCGGCGTCGGCTTCTACGACCACATGCTCGACGCAGTTGCCCGGCACTCGCTGGTCGACCTGACCGTGCAGACCGAAGGCGACACCCACATCGACGCCCACCACACCGTCGAGGACACCGCGATCGTGCTCGGCGAGGCCCTGCGCGAGGCGCTCGGTGACAAGCGCGGCATCCGCCGCTTCGGAGACGCCCTCGTGCCGCTCGACGAGGCGCTGGTGCAGTGTGCGGTCGACGTCTCCGGGCGGCCCTACTGCGTGCACGTGGGAGAACCGGACGCGCAGGCGTTCGTCCAGATCGGCGGCACCGGTGCGCCGTACGTCGGCTCGCTGACCCGGCACGTCTTCGAGACGCTGGCCTTCCACGCCCAGATCGCCCTGCACGTGCGGGTGCTCTCCAGCCGCGACCCGCACCACCTGGTCGAGGCCCAGTTCAAGGCGTTCGCCCGGGCGCTGCGCGACGCCGTCGCGATCGACCCGCGCGAGACGGGCGTGCCCTCCACGAAGGGCAGTCTGTGACCGCTCCGAACGTGGTCGTGCTCGACTACGGGTCGGGCAACCTCCGCTCCGCCGTGCGCGCGCTCGAGCGGGCCGGCGCGGACGTGACGCTCACCGCCGACCTCCCGGCCGCCCGCGAGGCCGACGGGCTGGTGGTGCCCGGCGTCGGCGCGTTCGCGGCCTGCGTCGAGGGGATCCGTCGGGTCCGCGGCCACGAGGTGATCGGCAGACGGCTCGCCGGGGGACGCCCGGTGCTCGGGATCTGCGTGGGGATGCAGGTGCTGTTCGCCCGCGGGGTCGAGCACGGCGTCGACACCGGCGGCCTCGACGAGTGGCCGGGCGTGGTCGAGCGGTTGCAGGCTCCCGTCGTACCCCACATGGGCTGGAACACCGTCGAGGTCCCCGAGGGCTCGCGGCTGTTCGCCGGCGTGGAGGGGGAGCGGTTCTACTTCGTGCACTCGTACGGCGTGCGCGACTGGGTGCTGCGCACGAACGGCCGCACCACGCCGCCACTGGTGACCTGGGCCGAGCACGGTGGCGACCGGTTCGTGGCCGCGGTGGAGAACGGGCCGCTGTCCGCCACGCAGTTCCACCCGGAGAAGTCCGGCGACGCCGGCGCCGCGATCTTGCGCAACTGGGTCGAGTCGCTGCGGTGACCGGCCGGCACGTGGTCCTGGTCCGGGTCCTGGTCCGGGGCCGGCGATGAGCAAGGAGCGCGCCCAGCGCCGGGCGGTCCGGGAGCACGAGGCAGCCCTCAAGGCGGCGGCCCGGGCCGCGGAGCAGGAGCGACGCGAACGCCGGACGGCGCGTGCCAAGGCGGTCCGCCGGGTGACCACCGACCGGCTGCCCGGCCTGCGCCCGGTCGGCCGCGACACCGGGGTGCTCGCGCGCCGGCGCCGGATCCAGCGGGGCTTCCTGGTCGCGCTGCTGCTCGCCCTCAACGTGCTGGTCTGGGTGGTGCGCCCGGACTGGGAGGCGCGGCTCGGCGCCGCGGTCGTGTCGGTGCTCGCCGCACCGGTGCTCGCCGTCCTGCTGCTGCCCCGGCGCTGAGTGCTCCGCGCGTGCCGAACGGCGCGAGGAGGCGCCGGGTCAGCGGACGGGGTGGCCCGCGCCGGCCAGGGCGCCCTTCACGTCGGCGATCCGCAGCTGGCCGAAGTGGAAGACCGTCGCCGCGAGCACCGCGTCCGCCCCGGCCTCGACGGCCGGCGGGAAGTGCTCCACCCGCCCGGCGCCGCCCGAGGCGATGACCGGGATCGACACCTCGCGGCGGACCAGCCGGATCAGGTCGAGGTCGAAGCCGTCCTCGGTGCCGTCGGCGTCCATCGAGTTCAGCAGGATCTCCCCGGCGCCCAGCTCGGCCCCGCGGGCGGCCCAGGCCAGCGCGTCGAGGCCGGTGCTCTTGCGACCGCCATGGGTGGTGACCTCGAAGCCGGAGTCGGTGCCGGGTGCGCGCCGTGCGTCGACGGACAGCACGAGCACCTGGCTGCCGAACCGGTCCGCGATCTCGGCGACCAGCTCCGGGCGGTTGATCGCGGCGGTGTTGACCGCGATCTTGTCGGCACCGGCCCGTAGCAGCCGGTCGACGTCGGCGACGCTGCCGACCCCGCCGCCGACGGTGAGCGGGATGAACACCTGCTCGGCCGTCGCGGAGACGATCTCCATCGTGGTGGCCCGGCCCTCGTGGGAGGCGGAGATGTCGAGGAAGGTCAGCTCGTCGGCGCCCTCCGCGTCGTAGACCTTGGCCAGCTCGACCGGGTCGCCGGCGTCGCGGAGGTCCTGGAAGTTGATCCCCTTCACCACGCGGCCGGCGTCGACGTCGAGGCAGGGGATCACCCGCACGGCGAGGGTCACGGGGTCGTTGCTCCGGTCAGGGCGAGGGCGTCCTCGAGGGTGAACCGGCCCTCGTACAGCGCGGTGCCGATGATCGCGCCCTCGACGCCGTCGGGCACCAGGCCCATCAGCGCCTCGAGGTCGGCCAGCTCGGTGATCCCGCCCGAAGCGACCACCGGCCGGTCCGTGGCCGCGCACACCGACCGGAGCAGCTCGAGGTTGGGGCCCTGCAGCATGCCGTCCTTGTTCACGTCGGTCACCACGTAGCGCGCGCACCCCTCGTCGTCGAGGCGGGTGAGCACGTCGTACAGGTCGCCGCCGTCCCGGGTCCAGCCGCGTGCCGCGAGCGTGCGCCCGCGTACGTCGAGCCCGACGGCCACGCGGTCGCCGTGCTCCGCGATCGCCCGCGCGCACCACTGCGGGTGCTCGAGGGCGGCCGTGCCGATGTTCACCCGACGGCACCCGGCCGTCATGGCGGCGTGGAGGGACTCGTCGTCGCGGATGCCGCCGCTGACCTCGACGTCGATGTCGAGGGTTCCGATGATCTTGGCGAGGAGCTCGCGGTTCTCGCCGCGGCCGAACGCCGCGTCGAGGTCGACGAGGTGGATCCACTCGGCGCCGCGGCGCTGCCAGTTCAGCGCCGCCTCGACCGGGTCGCCGAAGTGCTTCTCGGAGCCGGCGACCCCCTGCACCAGCTGCACCGCCTGGCCGTCGGCGATGTCGACGGCGGGCAGCAGCTCGAGGCGGGCTCCGGAGGGCGGGATGCTCATGGTGCCAGCCTAGGAGCCGGGCGTCGGGCGCCCCCGTCCGCGTCCCCCATCCGGACACTCCGGACGCGCGCAGCAGCGGGGGATCAGATGCCGAAGGCGGCGTCCCGCACGGCGACGACGGCGTCCGCGGGGCCGTCCAGGTCCACCCGGGCCTGGGGCTTGCGACCGAACACGAACAGCACGATCTCGCTCGGTGCCCCGACCACCGCGACCGACTCGTCGCCGTTCTTCAGCACGACCTCCGAACCGGTCACCGAGTTCCGGATCGTCACGCCGACCGGTGCGTTGCGGACCAGGGCCTTGCCGGCGGTGCGGATCATCGTCCAGAGCAGCTTCTCGTCCTCGGCGGACAGCATGCGGGGCTTCCAGTCGTCCTGGGCGCGCCGGATGTCCTCGTGGTGGACGTAGTACTCCAAGGTGTTGAACAGCCGGTCGAGCTTCGGCAGGGCGTACGGCGACCAGTGCGGCGGGCCGTTGCGGAGCTTCTCGACGAGCACCGCGAAGTCCCGGGCCGCGAACCGCCTCGACTCCAGGTCGGTGAGCCGGGACAAGGGGGAGAGGATGATCCCGGCCGCCGCGGGGCTGCGCTCGCGCACCAGCAGGTGCACGACGAGGTCCTTCACGGTCCAGTCCCCGCTCAGCGTCGGCTCGTCCTCGCCGAGCTGGAGCGCCAGGTCGCAGAGCGCGGTGCGTTCGGTCCTCGCCATCCGGGTCATGGGCCGATCGTAGGCTGGTCCCCGGCATGCGCCCCGGCGTGCCCCTGTCATGTGAGGAGTGCGGTGTCCAGCAGCCAGCCGGCCGACGCCGGCCACGACGACCTGTCGTCGGTCACCAACGGCAGCACGCTGCGCGACGGCTTCGGGGTGCTCGGCGTGGCGATCCGCCGCGAGCCGTGGGTCTTCACCCTGTCCACGCTGGGGTCGCTGCTGTTCGGCGCGCTGACCGTGGCGGACGCCTGGGTGCTGGGCTGGTCCACCGACCACGTCGTGCTCCCGGCGTTCAGGACGGGGGAGTACGGCTGGGGCGGCCTGCTCGCCGTACTCGCGCTGTTCCTCGGCGTGGCCATCCTGCGGGCGGTCGGGATCGTCGCGCGCCGCCTCGGCGCCGGGGTGATGCAGTACCGCATGCAGGCCCACCACCGCCGCGAGGTCACCCGTCAGTACCTCCGGCTGCCGATGGCCTGGCACCAGCGCCACCCCACCGGCCAGCTGCTGTCGAACGCCAACTCCGACGTGGAGGCCGCCTGGGCGCCGATCGCGCCGCTGCCGATGGCCGTCGGCACCGTGGCGATGATGGTGATCGCGGTGGTGCAGATGCTCCTCACCGACCTGGCGATGGCGCTGGTCGGGCTGCTGGTGTTCCCCGCGGTCATCGTGGCCAACATCGTGTTCCAGCGGCTGCAGTCCCCGCTGATGACCCGCGCGCAGGCGATGCGGGGGGAGGTCAGCGAGGTCGCCCACGAGTCGTTCGACGGCGCGATGGTGGTCAAGACGCTCGGCCGCGAGACCGAGGAGACCGAGCGGTTCGCCCGCAAGGCGCACCTGCTGCGCGACACCAACATCAAGGCGGGACGGGTGCGCGCCGCGTTCGACCCGCTGCTGGAGGCGCTCCCCAACCTGGGCGTGCTGGCGGTCCTCGCGGTCGGGGTCAACCGGGTGCTCGACGGCAACGCCGACGCGGGCGACGTCGTCACCGTGGGCTACCTGCTGACGATCGTGGCCTTCCCGATCCGGTCGCTGGGCTGGCTGCTCGGCGAGTTCCCTCGCAGCGTGGTCGGGTTCCGCCGGGTCTCGTCGGTGCTGTCCGCGACCGGGGAGATGCGGTACGGCGACCGCGCGGTCGCCGCCGCCACGGACCAGGACGCCCTCGGGGCGCGGCTCGAGGTCCGCGACGTGGCCTACCGCTACGCGGACGGGCCGCAGCTGCTGGACGACCTGAGCTTCACGGTGCAGCCGGGCCGCACGGTGGCGGTGGTGGGAGCCACCGCCTCGGGCAAGAGCACGCTGACCAGCCTGCTGGTCCGGCTCGTCGACCCCGCCCACGGGGCGCTGCTGCTCGACGGCACCGACCTGCGCGACCTCGCCGCCGGACAGCTCGCCGAGCACGTGTCCCTGGTCCCGCAGCAGACGTTCCTGTTCGACGACACCGTGCGGGGCAACGTGACGCTGGGCGCCGACGTGCCGGACGAGGAGGTGTGGGCCGCGCTGCGGACGGCCCAGGCCGACGGTTTCGTCGCCGCGCTGCCCGACGGGCTCGACACCCGGCTGGGGGAGCGGGGTACCTCCCTGTCCGGCGGCCAGCGCCAGCGGCTCTCGCTCGCGCGTGCGCTGGTGCGGCACCCGCGGCTGCTGATCATGGACGACGCGACCTCCGCGGTGGACCCCGAGGTCGAGGCCCGGATCCTGGCCGCCCTGCGCGGCGACGAGCGGGGGGCCACCGTGCTGGTGGTCGCCTACCGCAAGGCGACGATCGCGCTGGCCGACGAGGTGGTCTACCTCCTCGACGGCCGGGTCGCCGACCAGGGCACGCACAGCGAGCTGCTGGCCCGCAGCCCCGGCTACGCCCACCTGGTCAACGCCTACGAGCACGAGCACGACGCCCCGCTGGCCGCCGGCGAAGGGGTGAGCGGGTCGTGAGCACGACGGACCCCACGACGCAGCCCGGCGGCGGGCCTACGGCCGGGCGCAGTGGCACGCTGCTCGACACCGGCGAGTCGATCTCCGCCTGGCAGACGATCCGTCGCGGCGTGGAGCTCTCGCCGGAGCTGAGGACGGGGATCGGCGGGACGCTGGTGCTCGCCGTGCTGGCCACCCTGGGCCGCGTCGTGGTGCCGATCGCCGTGCAGCAGACCCTCGACCGCGGGCTCGGAGGCGGCACCGGCGGCCCGGACGTCTCCTTCATGACCCGGATGGCGCTGCTCGCCGCTGCGGCGATCGTGGTGACCGGAGCAGCGTCGTACCTCATGACGTCGCGGCTGTTCACCTCCGCCGAGCGGGGCCTGGCGACCCTGCGGATCAAGGCGTTCCGGCACGTGCACGACCTGCCGCTGCTCACCCAGAACACCGAGCGGCGCGGCGCCCTGGTGTCCCGGGTGACCTCCGACGTCGACCAGGTCTCGCAGTTCCTGATCTTCGGCGGCATCATCGCGATCGTCAGCGTCGGCCAGGTCGCGGTCGCCACGGCCGTGATGGCCTACTACAGCTGGCAGCTCACGCTGGTGGTCTGGGTCTGCTTCCTGCCGCTGTTCGCGTCGCTGCGGTACTTCCAGCGCAAGCTCTCCGAGGCCTACGGGATGGTCCGCCGCCAGGTCGGGATCCTGCTCAGCGCGGTCTCCGAGCCGGTCGTGGGCGCCGCCGTGGTCCGCTCCTACGCGATCGAGGGACGCACCCAGGACCGGATCGACACCGCGATCGACCGGCACAAGGCGGCCAGCACGCGGGCCCAGGGGCTGACCGCGTTCACGTTCTCACTGGGCGGCGTCTCCGCGGGACTGGCCAACGCCGGGGTGCTGATCATCGGCGTGCTGCTCGGCGTCGACGACCAGATCACCGCCGGCAAGGTCCTCGCGTTCGCGTTCCTCGTCACGCTGTTCGTCGGGCCGGTGCAGATGGGCACCCAGGTGCTCACCGACGCCCAGAACGCGATCGCCGGCTGGCGGCGGGTGATCGGGATCCTCGACACGCCCGCGGACGTCGTCGACCCCGGTCCCGAGGGGCAGGAGCTGCCGCGCGGTGCGGTCTCGATCGCGTTCGAGCACGTCGGGTTCGCCTACCCCGGCGGTCGGCCGGTGCTGCACGACGTCGACCTCGAGATCGCGCCGAACACGCGTCTGGCGGTCGTCGGGGAGACCGGCTCGGGCAAGACCACGCTGGCCAAGCTGCTGACCCGGCTGATGGACCCGACCTCCGGGGCGGTGCGGCTCGACGGCATCGACCTGCGCCGGGTGCCGTTCTCCAGCCTCCGCGAGCGGGTCGTGATGGTGCCGCAGGAGGGGTTCTTGTTCGACTCGACGCTGCGGGCCAACGCGCTCTACGGCAGGCTCGACGCCACCGACGAGGACATCCGGACCGGTGCCGCGGAGCTCGGGCTCGCCGACTGGCTCGACTCGTTGCCGCGCGGGCTGGACACGCCGGTCGGCCAGCGCGGCGAGTCGCTGTCGGCGGGGGAGCGTCAGCTCGTCGCGCTGTTGCGGGCGCACCTCGCCGACCCCGACCTGCTGGTGCTCGACGAGGCGACCAGCGCCGTCGACCCCGCGCTCGAGATGCGGATCGGGCGCGCGCTGGAGCGGCTCACCCGCGGGCGGACGTCCGTGACGATCGCGCACCGGATGTCGACCGCCGAGAACGCCGACGAGGTCGTCGTCGTGGACGCCGGACGCGTCGTACAGCGGGGGCCGCACGCCCGGCTCGTCGAGGAGGGCGGCGTGTACGGCCGGCTGCACGCCTCCTGGGTCGCCCAGCAGTCCCTCACCTGACCGCCCCGCCCCGCCCCCGATTCGTCCGCGGATCCGAGCCGCCGGCCCGCGGGGCGACCGCGGACGCATCGGTGCGGAATCAGTCCACCAGGTCGGTCTGGTGCGGCATCAGCAAGGCCAGGGCGAGATAGGTACGACGCTGCTGGCCCGGCTCGGGCTCGGTGCGCTGACCGTGCTCGAGCCACTTCTTCAACACGGCGAACACCTCGCTGTTGCAGGCCGCTGCCTCCTCGTCGGAGAGCAGCATCGGGACGTCGGTGCTCGCCCACACCTCGCGGTCGTCCTCGTGCAGCGCGAAGAACCGGGCGACGAGCGCCTGCCACCGCGCGACCGTGTTGCGACGGAAGACGTCGAGCCCGGCGCGCCCCTCCGCGGTCTGCGCCAGGTCCCGGTCCGAGATGCGCAGGCCGTCGGTCATCGCCGGCCGCCACCAGCGCTGCCGGGCGTCGGTGCGCTCGGCATCGGGATCGTCCTCGATGAGGCCGTACTTCGCCAGCGAGCGGAGGTGGAAGCTCACCGCGTTGACGGGCTGCCCGACCGCCTCGGCCAGGTCCGTCGCCGTCGCGCTGCCCCGGGCGTAGAGCTCGTAGAGCAGGGTGGTGCGGAGCGGGTGGGCGATCGCGCGCAGGACACGGGGGTCGGCCTCGACGTACTTCTCAGGCATGGGTGAAACTTTAGCAACATAAATTGCGCAATGAGTATTGCGCAAGTTGTGTTGCACATGTCACCGTACTGCCATGACGACGACGGGGACGGCGGACATCGCCGCCGAGGAGACCGCGGCCCAGCCGACGGTCGTGACGCAGCCGGACGTCGCAGGCCGAGCGAGCCTGTGGCGCAACCACGACTTCATGCTCCTGTGGGCCGGGCAGACCGTGTCGACCCTCGGCAGCTCGATGAGCTTCTTCGTCTTCCCGCTGATCGGGCTGGCGATGACCGGATCGACCACCCAGGCCGCCCTGGCCGGCGGCGCCTACTCGCTGGGGCAGGTGGCCTCGCGGCTGCCGGCCGGGGTGCTGGTGGACCGTTGGAACCGCCGGCGGGTCATGGTGGTGTCCAACCTGGTGGGCGGCGTCCTCTACGGCAGCCTCGCCCTCGCGCAGCTCGCCCACACCCTGACGCTGACTCACCTGGTCGTGGTCGCGCTCCTGACCGGGGTGGCGGGCAGCTTCTTCTCGCCTGCCGAGACCGCCGCCATCCGGACGGTGGTCCCTGCCGAGCAGCTGCCGGCCGCCTTCAGCCAGAACGAGGCGCGCCAGCACGTGGCGGCACTCGTCGGTCCGCCGGTCGGCGGTGCCCTGTTCGGCCTGCGCGTCTGGGCGCCGTTCCTGCTGGACGCGGTGACCTACCTGGCGTCCTCGATCGGTCTCACGCGGCTCCGGGCGCCGTTGCCCGCGCCCTCGCGCACGTCGGAGGCGAGCCTCGCCAGTGTCTGGCGTGACACCGTCGAGGGTTTCCGGTTCCTCATGGGTCGGGGGTTCCTGCGCGCGATCCTGGCCTTCGCGGCCCTCGCGAACTTCGCCGTCAACGGCATGTTCCTCGTCCTCACGCTCAAGCTCGTGCAGGCCGGTGTCGCGCCCGCGACCATCGGCTTCATCGACACCATCGGTGCGGTGGCCGGGATCGTCGGGTCGTTCCTCGCGCCCGCCGTGATCCGGCGGGTGCCCACGGGGGTCCTCGCCATCGCCATCGGCCTGCTCCTCGCCGGCGCCGTGGTGCCGATGGCCTTCACCGACAACGTCCTGGTGATCGGCGCGCTGCTGGCTCTCGCGATGGTCGGCAACCCGGCGGGCAACGCGGCGATCTTCTCCTACATGGCGGCCACGACGCCGGACCGGCTCCAGGGGCGGGCCAACGCGGCGCTGATGTTCTCCGCGATGCTGTTCATGCCGTTCGCCGCGGTGCTCGGTGGCGTGGCGCTCACGGCGTGGGGAGCACGGACCACCATGCTCGTCGCGGCGGCGCTCACGGCGATCGCCGTCGTACCGCTGCTCGCCAGCCGCGACGTGCGCACCCTGCCCACGCCGGACCGCTGGACCTGACCGCCCGACCCGATTCGTCCGCGGATCCGAGCCGCCGGGGCGCGGGGCGACCGCGGACGAATCGGGAGGGGGCCGGATGGGAGACTGGAGCGCGTGACCTCCCTCGACCCCGACATCGCGGCCCGGCTCAAGCGCGACTGCCAGCGGCCTCGTCCCGGCCGTGGTGCAGCAGCACGACACCGGTGAGGTGCTGATGCTCGGCTGGATGGACGACGAGGCGCTGCACCGCACGCTGACTACCGGGCGGGCGACGTACTGGAGCCGTTCGCGGCAGGAGTACTGGGTCAAGGGCGAGACCTCCGGGCACCGGCAGTGGGTCAAGACGGTCCGCCTCGACTGCGACGGCGACACCCTGCTGGTCGCGGTCGACCAGGAGGGCCCGGCCTGCCACACCGGGGAGCGGACCTGCTTCGACGCCGACGAGCTGCCGGTGAGCGCCGACGGGACGACCGACGGTGCGTGAGCGCTCCTTCGGCCGGACGGTGCTGGGCGGTCTGGGCGGCGCCGCGCTCGCCTCGGTGGCCGCAAGCCGCGACTGGGCCCGCGCCGCGGGGGAGGGCGCCGGGGTGCAGGTGCACGCGTCCGTGTCCGGCTCGGAGGCCGCACCGCTCGTGCTCGCCCTCGCGCTGGTCACGCTCGCCGCGTGGGGCGTCGTGCTGGTGCTGCGCGGCCGGGCCAGGCAGGTGGTCGCCGGCGTGGGGCTCGCCGCAGCGGTCGGGGCGCTGGTGGCGCTGGGCGACGCCTTCGACGGCGCCCAGGACGCCGCGGTCGCGGCCCTGATGGCCCGGGGGGTTCCGGGCAGGCCGTCGCCGCGTCGCTGACCGGGTGGTACTGGGCGAGCGGGGTGGGGGCGCTGCTCACCGCCCTGGCCCTCGTCGTCGCCGTACGGCGGGCGCGGACCTGGCCGGCCCTGGGCAGCCGGTACGACGCCCCTGCCGCCCGGGCCGCCGCGCCCGTCACCGACCAGGACCTGTGGCGCGCCCTGGACGAGGGACACGACCCAACCGCTGAGGACGACGCGCCGCGGCCCTAGGATGTGTCCGATCGCCCCTTGCGTCACGTCACGAGGAGAACTTCCGCAATGGCTCACCACGGCAACACCCCCGCCGCCTGGACCGGCGTCATGATCATCCTGGTCGGCTTCGTCGTCGGGGGCATCGGCCTGGTGATCGACAATATGACCGTGTTCTGGGTCGGGGTGGCACTGCTGCCGGTCGGTGCGATCGTCGGCAAGATCATGCAGAAGATGGGCCTCGGCGCGGAGCCCGCGTCACACTGACGGCCATGGCCACGCTCACCCTGGCGCCCCAGCCGGACCCGCGCAGCCGGGCCCGGCGGTTGCAGGCGCCGGTGCTCGTGGCGGGCGGGCTGCTCCTGGCCAGCCTGGCCCTGCACGTGCGGGACCCGCACCGCTCCGGAAGCTGGGGGATTTGTCCCTGGCTGGCGCTGACCGGCACCTACTGCCCCGGCTGCGGCGGCCTGCGGGCGGTCAACGACCTGACGCACGGCGACGTGCTGGGTGCCGCGTCGAGCAACCTGCTGTTCGTCGGCGCGGTCCCGCTGCTCGGGCTGTGGTGGCTGCGCCGGATGAGCGATGCCTGGCGCGGGGTGCGGCGCGTCGTCGAGGAGCAGGTCGCGCTCCGGCTCACGGTGCTGGTGGTCGGGGCGTCGCTGCTCTTCTGGGTGGTCCGGAACCTGCCCTTTGCCGGCTGGCTCACCCCCTGACCCGTTGAGCCGCCAGGTTCCGCCCGTTGAGCCGCCAGGTTCCGTCGCTTCACCCGTCACCTTTCGTCCGTCGAGGCGCCGTCCTCTCGCGACCCCGGACGGGGAGTGACGCCTCAACGGACGGGCAGTGGCGCCTCAACGGGGTCAGTTCACGGTGTTGAAGTCGAACGTGGTGTCGCCGTTGAGCAGCAGGAACACGTTGAGGATCGTCATCAGCACCCCGATCACCGAGCCGATGATGCCGAGCACGACCCCGGCCTTCGCCATCCCCTCGCCGGTCAGCGCGCCGCCGCTCAGCGCGATCTCCTTCTGCGCCGATCGGCCCAGGAACACCGCGACGATCCCGACCAGGCCGATGACCGCGCAGCAGAAGCCGAGCAGGGGCGAGACGATCCCGACGATGAGTGCGGCCACCGCCTTGGAGCTGTTGCGCGGGGGGCCGTACGCCGGTCCGCCGTAGCCCGGCGCGGGTTGTCCCGGAGCGCCGTAGCCCGAGCCGGCGTCGCCGTACCCCGGCGGGGGCGGGGGAGTGCCGTAGCCGGGCGGCGGAGGCGGGTTGGATCCCGGCGTCTCCTCGGACCCGCCCTCGGGCGGTGGCGGCGGCGTGTAGCTCATCGGTGCACTCCCCAGCTCGTACGGCGTCCGGCGCGGTCGGCCGCCGGTAGCTGCACGCTAACGTGCCGCGCGGGTCGCACGACGGACCCGGGCCGCTCCCGCCTCACGCGTCGTACGTCGTCCCGGTGAACGCCGCGCTGCCGGTCGCGACCACCACCACGATCAGCGCGATCACGACGAGGCCGATCACCACCGCGACGGCGCCGGTGATGATCCCGGCCAGGGCCAGTCCGTCGCCGGTCTGGGTGCCTTGTGAGGCGCGGACCTCGGCGCGGCCCCGGATGCCGAGCACGACGGCGACCACGCCGAACACGCCCAGCCCGCAGCACCACGAGAGCACCAGCGTCGTGATCCCCGCGATCAACGCGGCGGTCGCCTTGCTGTTCGTGGGCAGGATCGGCGCGTAGCCGGGCGGCGGCCCGCCGGGCACGGGTCCGTAGCCGGGCTGGTCCGGCGGAGGGGGGCCGGGCGGGTGGCTCATCGGTGCGCTCCTGGTGCTGGTCGGACAGGGACCGCGGCGGGACCTCGCGGTCAGCCGCAGGCCGGTCCCGTGAGAGTCTAGAGACCTCCAGCCGCGGCACGACGCGGACGACGAGCAGACAGGGGCGCTCAGGTGGGCAGGTCGGTCCTCGACGAGATCATCGACGGCGTGCGCGTCGACCTCGCCGAACGGCAGGCCAGGACCCCCATCGACGAGCTCAAGGCCCACGCCCTGCGGGCCTCCGAGGCGCTCGACCCGATGCCCAGCTTCCGTGCCGACGGCGTCAGCGTGATCGCCGAGGTCAAGCGCTCCAGCCCGAGCAAGGGCGCGCTGGCCCCGATCGCCGACCCGGCCGCACTGGCCAGCGACTACGAGGCCGGCGGCGCCACGTGCATCAGCGTGCTGACCGAGGAGCGCCGCTTCGGCGGCAGCCTCGCGGACCTGAGGGCGGTGCGGGCCTCGGTGCGCATCCCGGTCCTGCGCAAGGACTTCATCGTCACCTCCTACCAGCTCTGGGAGGCCCGCGCCGCCGGGGCCGACCTGGCGCTGCTGATCGTCGCGGCGCTCGACCAGCACGAGCTCGAAGGCCTGCTCGAGCGTGCCGTCTCGATCGGACTCACGCCGCTGGTCGAGGTGCACGACGAGGAGGAGGTGCAGCGTGCGCTCGACGCCGGCGCCCAGCTGATCGGCGTGAACGCCCGCAACCTCAAGACCCTCGAGGTCGACCGGGACACCTTCGCCCGGCTGGCCCCCCGTATCCCGGACAGCGTGGTCCGGGTCGCGGAGTCCGGCGTACGCGGCCCGCACGACGTGTTCGAGTACGCCAAGCAGGGCGCCAACGTCGTGCTCGTCGGCGAGACCCTCGTGCGCGGGGACAACCCCCGCGAGGCGGTGGCCGACCTCGTCGCCGCGGGCGCCCACCCGGCCCTGAAGCAGCGCGACCTCGACCAGCACTGAGAGCCCCGACCGTGACCGCACAGCCCACCCCCGCCCGGAACGACGCGACGTCCGAGGGCCGCTTCGGCCGGTTCGGCGGCCGGATGATGCCCGAGGCGCTGATGGCCGCCCTCGACGAGCTCACCGTCGCCTGGCAGGACGCGATGGCCGACCCGGCGTTCACGGCTGCGTTCGAGCGGATGCTGCGGGAGTACGCCGGCACTCCGAGCCTGCTGTACGACGCCACCAAGCTGTCCGAGGTGGCCGGTGCCCGGATCCTGCTCAAGCGCGAGGACCTCAACCACACCGGGGCGCACAAGATCCGCAACGTGCTCGGCCAGGCGTTGCTCACCAAGCGGATGGGCAAGACCCGGGTGATCGCCGAGACCGGGGCCGGCCAGCACGGCGTCGCGTCGGCGACCGCGGCCGCCTACCTCGGCCTGGACTGCGTGGTCTACATGGGCGAGGTCGACACCCAGCGGCAGGCGCTCAACGTCGCCCGCATGCACCTCCTCGGCGCCGAGGTCGTCGCGGTGAAGTCCGGCTCGCGCACGCTCAAGGACGCGATCAACGAGGCGATCCGCGACTGGGTGGCGACCGTCGACCACACCGCCTACCTGTTCGGCACCGCCGCGGGTCCGCACCCGTTCCCGTCGATGGTGCGCGACTTCTGCCGCGGCATCGGCGACGAGGCCCGCGCCCAGTGCCTGGAGCTCACCGGCGCGCTGCCCGACTCCGCGGTGGCCTGCGTCGGCGGCGGCTCCAACGCGATCGGGCTGTTCGCGGCCTTCCTCGACGACCCCGACGTGCAGCTCGTCGGCTGCGAGGCGGCCGGTGACGGCGTCGACACGATGCGCCACGCCGCGACGATCTACGCCCACGAGTTCGGCGTCCTGCACGGCGCCCGGACGTTCGTGCTGCAGGACGAGGACGGCCAGACCAAGGAGTCGCACTCGATCTCGGCCGGCCTGGACTACCCCGGGGTCGGCCCGCAGCACGCCTACCTGGCCGAGTCCGGGCGCGCGTCGTACCGCCCGATCACCGATGCCGAGGCCATGGACGCCTTCGCGTTGCTCTCGCGCACCGAGGGGATCATTCCCGCCATCGAGTCCGCCCACGCGATCGCCGGGGCGATGCAGCTGGCGAAGGAACAGCCGGGGTCGACGATCCTGGTGAACCTCTCCGGCCGGGGCGACAAGGACATGGGCACCGCCATCGAGTGGTTCGGCCTCGGCGAGGCGCGGCCCGACGACAAGGCGGGAGAACCGCAGGCATGAGCACGAGCAAGGCCTTCGCGACGGCGAAGGACGAGGGCCGCGCCGCCCTCGTCGGCTACCTTCCCGCCGGCTTCCCCGACGTCGAGGGCGGCATCGAGGCGCTGCGCACGATGGTCGAGCACGGCTGCGACGTGATCGAGGTCGGGCTGCCCTACAGCGACCCGGTGATGGACGGCCCGACGATCCAGGCCGCCGCCCAGCGGGCGCTCGAGCACGGCACCCGCACCGCCGACGTGCTGCGCACCGTCGAGGCGGTCGCCGCCACCGGGGTGCCGGTCGTGGTGATGACCTACTGGAACCCGGTCGAGCGGTACGGCGTGGAGCGGTTCGCCGCCGACCTCGCCTCCGCCGGGGGCGCCGGCCTGATCACTCCCGACCTGGTGCCCGACGAGGCCGGAGCGTGGATCGCCGCGGCCGACGCCCACGACCTCGACAAGGTCTTCCTGGTCGCCCCGTCGTCCACCGACGAGCGGCTGCGGATGACCACGGCCGCGTGCCGGGGCTTCGTCTACGCCACCGCGGTGATGGGCGTGACCGGCGCCCGGGAGTCGACCAGCGAGCTCGCCGCCCCGCTCGTCGAGCGGGCCCGCGCGTTCACCGACCTGCCGATCGGCGTCGGGCTCGGCGTCTCCAACGGCGCCCAGGCCGCCGAGGTGGCCCGGCACGCGGACGGCGTCATCGTCGGGTCCGCCTTCGTACGGCGGCTGCTCGACGCCGGCACGGACCGCGCCGCCGGCCTGGCCTCGCTGGCCGAGCTCACCCGCGACCTCGCGCAGGGAGTCAGGGGTGCCTGACCGCACGACTCGGGCGCGCGGCCCGGTGCTGGTGGCCGTGGTGCTCCTGGTCATGAGCGGCCTGGTCGCCGGCTGCGGCGCGTCGTCGCCGTCCGCCGACGGACCGGTCGCGAACTTCTCCACCTCGGACGACGACGGCATGTTCGGCGTGGTGCTGCCCGAGCCCTACCGGCTGGCCGACGTCTCCCTGACGGCCACCGACGGGTCGCCGTACCGCTTCCGCAGCGACACCGACAAGCCGCTGACCCTGGTCTTCTTCGGCTACACGCACTGCCCCGACATCTGCCAGGTGGTGATGGCCGACATCGCCTCCGCCCTGACCCGGCTCGAGCCGGACGAGCGCTCCCAGGTGGCCATGCTCTTCGTGACCACGGACCCGGCCCGCGACGACGCCGCCACGCTGCGGGCGTACCTCGACCGGTTCGACCCGTCGTTCGAAGGCCTCACCGGGCCGCTGCCGAAGATCCTGAAGGCGGGCGACTCGGTCGGTGTGGCCATCGAGAAGGGCGCGAAGCTCCCCTCCGGGGGCTACGAGGTCACCCACGGCACCCAGGTGATCGCCGCGCTCCCCGACGGCACCGCCCCGCTGGTCTGGACCCAGGGCACCAGCCCGGACAAGATCGCCCAGGACATCCACGTCGCCCTCACCCGGGGCGTCAACCCAGGAGAGACCCCGTGATCCTCGCAGGCATTCCCAGCCCCGGCCAGGGCGTCTGGCACCTCGGCCCGATCCCGATCCGGGCCTATGCGCTGTGCATCATCGCCGGCGTCGTCGTCGCGGTGTGGCTCGGCGAGCGGCGCTGGGTCGCGCGCGGCGGCAAGCCCGGCCAGGTGGGCGACATCGCGCTCTGGGCGGTGCCGTTCGGCCTCGTCGGCGGCCGGCTCTACCACGTGGCGACCGACTGGCGGCTCTACTTCGGCGAGGGCCGTGACCCGGTCGCCGCGCTCTACGTGTGGCAGGGCGGCCTGGGGATCTGGGGCGCCATCGCCCTCGGTGGTGTCGGTGCGTGGCTCGCCTGCCGCCGGTACGGCGTCAAGTTCGCCCCGCTGGCCGACGCGCTCGCCCCGGGGGTCGTGATCGCGCAGGCGCTCGGCCGGTGGGGGAACTGGTTCAACCAGGAGCTCTACGGCCGGCCGACCACGTTGCCGTGGGGGCTCGAGATCGATCCCGCGCACCGGGTCGACGGGTACGCGCAGTACGCCACGTTCCATCCGACGTTCCTCTACGAGAGCCTGTGGGACCTCGGCACCGCCGGTCTGGTGATCTGGGCCGACCGGAAGTTCCGGCTCGGGTTCGGCCGCGCCTTCGCGCTCTACGTGATGGCCTACACAGCCGGGCGGGGCTGGATCGAGGCGCTGCGCATCGACACCGTCCAGGAGAACGACGTCTTCGGGCTGCGGCTCAACGTGTGGACCTCGATCATCGTGTTCCTGCTCGCACTCGGCTACTTCCTCGTCTCGCGGCGACGCCACCCCGGCCGCGAGGAGAGCGTGCTGCGCGACGGCTGGGCCGGCGCCGACCCGGAGGCCGCCGAGGAGGCGACGACCGCGCCGGACACTGCGACCCGAGACCGCGCCCGAGACCGACGCGACGGGCGACCGCCCGCCGCGCTCCGGCACCGACTGAGGTTTGCCTCACCTACGGTGAAATCCGCGCACCGTTGCGGATAAGTTCGTGCCATGAGCACCCCGGACGCAACCAGGATCGACCACGAGCACCCCGACGTGACGGGCGGGTGGCTGCGTCCCGCGGTGTTCGGCGCCAGCGACGGTCTGGTGTCCAACCTCGCGCTGATCGCCGGTGTGGCCGGCGGCACGCGGGGCGCGGACGCCGCGACGGCCGTGGTCCTGGCGGGGTTCGCGGGACTGGCCGCCGGCGCGTTCTCCATGGCGGTGGGGGAGTACACCTCGGTCGCCAGCCAGTCCGAGGCCGCGGCCCACGAGGTCGACAAGGAGCGCCGCGAGATCATCGCCAACCCCGAGGGGGAGACCCGCGAGCTGGCGGCGACGTACATCGCGCAGGGCGTCGACAAGGAACTGGCGCACGAGGTCGCCCGGCAGATCCACAAGGACGTGGACCGGGCCGTGAAGGTGCACGCGCGCGAGGAGTTCGGCGTCGACCCGCACGACCTGGCCTCCCCGATGCTGGCCGCGGTCTCGTCGTTCGTGGCGTTCGCCATCGGCGCGATGATCCCGCTGCTGCCTTACCTGCTCGGGGCCACCAACCTGCTGCCCGGCCTGGTGATCACACTGATCGCCCTGTTCGGCGCCGGCGCCGTGGTCACCCAGGTCACGACCCGGCCGTGGTGGTACGGCGGGGTCCGGCAGATGCTGCTCGGCGGCATCGCCGCGGCGATCACCTACGGGGTCGGCGCCCTCGTCGGGATGTCCGGGATCGGCTGATCCGAGCGGGTCGGTTACCGGTCCAAACCGGTCCGGAGTGTGATCTTCGCATCTCGCCTGGCGGGTGTTCGGGGCCGAGGTTGCTGTAGTGTTTCAGATTCGCATGGGCCAATGTCGTCCCGCGCATTTTTTCGCAGCTGAGCCGCACCGGACGCCCTCTCGGGTCCGGTGCCAGAGACGACGGGAGGATGCCGCATGCGAGCATTCCCGCCGCCACAGGGGCTC
>CAWDDL010000020.1:0-99708 GCA_963801125.1 uncultured Actinomycetota bacterium | reverse complement strand
GGCTGTCCGGCCTGCCGGCCGGCCGGGTGCTCTCCTCGGGCACCACGCTCGACAGCTCGCGTCTGCGGCTGCTGCTGGCCCGGCGTGCGGGGGTGTCGCCGGTCAGCGTGCACGCGAGCATCATCGGCGAGCACGGCGACAGCGAGTTCGCGCCGTGGTCACAGGCCCGGATCGGCCCGGTGCCCGTGCGCGAGTGGCGTGACGCCGCGGGCGTGGGGATCACCGAGGAGGAGCTCTCCGGTATCACCGACGACGTCCGCAACGCGGCGTACCGGGTGATCCTCGGCAAGGGAGCGACCAACTACGCGATCGGCCTGACGGGGGCCCGGCTGGTCGAGGCGATCCTGCGTGACGAGCACCTGGTCGTCCCGGTGAGCACCGTGCACGACGGCTACCGCGGGTTCCACGGTGTCGCCTTCTCGATGCCGAGCGTGCTGACCGCCGACGGGGTGGAGCGGGTGCTCGACATGCACCTCGAGCCCGACGAGGAGCGTCAGCTGGCCGCATCGGCGCAGGCGCTGCTCGCCACCCAGGCCGAGCTGGGTCTGTAGCCGATGGAACCGGCCGCTCCCCGGGTGAGACGGGCGTCGTGATCCAGGTCTGGTACGTCGCCTACGGGTCGAACCTCGACCTGGACCGGTTCCGGTGCTATCTCGCGGGCGGCCGGCCCGCCGGCGGGAGCCGCGACTACACCGGGTGCCGGAATCCCGCCGACCCCCACCGGCACGTCGGTGTCCTGGTGCGCGGAGGCCTGGTGTTCGCAGGGGAGTCCCGGTGTGGGGAGGCGGCATGGCGTTCCTGGATCCGCAGGCCCCGGGACTGGCCGCGTGCCGCGCCTACCTGGTCACCGCCGAGCAGCTCGCCGACGTCGCCGCCCAGGAGATGCACCGGCCTCCCGGAGGGGAGTTCGCCCAGGCGCTGGTCGGGCTCCTCGGAGCTGAGGGCGAGGTGCGCACGCTGGGTGGCGGTCGTTACGAGACCATCGCCCGACTGGGTGACCTCGACGGCGCGCCGATGTTCACCGTCACCCACCACCGACCGGCACAGCTGGCTCCGGCGCCGCCCAGCGCCGCCTACCTGCGCACGATCAGCGTGGGTCTCCGCGAAACGCACGGGTGGGGCCCGGACCGCGTGGCCGGCTACCTGCTCGCCGCCCGCGGCGTGGAGGAGACCTGGTCCCGGACCCAGCTCCGGGCGTTGGTCGCGACGGCCACGGACGGCCGGACGCCGGATTGAACCGTGCCGGCCCGTGCGCCGTGTCATCGGCAAGGAGGAACCGACCATGTCCCACACCGCGAAGCCGGTAGCCCGGCACGCCACCGCCCTGCTGCTCAGCGCCTGCCTGGTGGGCACCGCGTCGACGGCCACCCTCATCGCTCCGGCCGCCACCGGCGCCGAGCAGAGCTCCCGGCTGCTCGAAGCCCGCCTACGACCCAGCGGCGACCCGAACGGCTCCGGCGAGGTCCACTTCCGGATCCGCAAGGCGGCCGGCAAGGTCTGCGCCACCGTCGAGTGGAGGAACATCCAGCAGCCCGACTCGGCCCACATCCACCGCCGCTCGACCGGGGCGGTCGTGGTCGACCTGAGCGGCTCGGTGACCGGAGGGGCACACTGCGCGACCGGCGTGCGCCACCGACTCATCCGCAAGATCCTCGCCCACCCGCGTCGCTTCTACTTCAACGTGCACAACCCGACCTACCCGGCCGGCGCGATCCAGGGCGTCCTGCACCGCTGAGGCGCAGACTGGTCCCGAGGAGGTGGGGTGGGCGGCAGCCAGGTGACGCTCATGCAGCAGCTGCACGACGAGCACGCGGCGGCGCTGTGGGGCTACTGCGTGCGTCTGACCGGTCACGACCACGCCCGGGCCGAGGACGTCGTACAGGAGACGCTGCTGCGCGCCTGGCGGCACTTCTCGGTGCTCGACGAGACGCAGGGCTCGGTGCGGGCGTGGCTCTACACCGTGGCGCGCAACATCGTGATCGACGAGTGGCGCACCAAGCGCGCCCGCAGCGAGGTCGCCTTCGCCGACGTCCCGGAGCCGCCCGGCGCGAGCGACGGCACGGACGAGCAGCTCCTCGCGTGGGTGGTCGCGGACGCGGTGACCAAGCTGTCCCCGGAGCACCGCGCCGTCCTCGAGGAGTGCTACTACCGTGGTCAGCCGGTCGCCGAGGCAGCCAGGCACCTGGG
The DNA here is from genome assembly GCA_963801125.1 of uncultured Actinomycetota bacterium. Classification (GTDB taxonomy): domain Bacteria; phylum Actinomycetota; class Actinomycetes; order Propionibacteriales; family Nocardioidaceae; genus Nocardioides_B. Next base: position 97,521 of record CAWDDL010000020.1, on the reverse strand, counting down.
CATTCCCGAGGGCACGGTCAAGTCCCGCACCCACTACGCCCTGCGCGCCCTGCGTCTGGCGCTCGAGGAGATGGGAGTCGGAGCATGAGCACCAGCTGCGCGTACGCCCACCTCGACGGCTCCTACGTGCTCGGCGCCCTGTCGCCCACGGAGCGCCAGGAGTACGAGCGCCACTTCGCCGACTGCCCCACCTGTGCCCGAGCCGTCCAGGAGCTGGCCGGTCTGCCCGGCCTGCTCGGCAAGACCGACCTCGCGAGCATCGAGTCCACGCAGGCCGAGGCACCGCTGCCCGACACGCTCCTGCCGGGATTGGTTCACCAGGTACGCCGGCAGCAGCGGCGCCGCCTGGTCGTGACCGGGGCCGTCGCCGCCGCGGCCGCGACCGTACTGACCGTGGCCTCGCTGGCTGCCTTCGGGGGCGGCGAGGGCAGCGGGCCCCAGGCCGCCGCGCCGCCATCCGCCTCCGCCGCACCGTCGGCCCAGGACATGGTGCCGGTGGGCTATCCGCGGATGACGGCCCAGGTGGCCCTCACCGGCGTCCCGTGGGGCACCCGCCTCGACCTCGCGTGCAGCTACGCTGCCGCGACTCCCGACCACGAGGGTGTGGCCACCGCCTACTCGCTGGTGGTGCGCACCCGCGACGGCCGCGCCGAGCAGGTGGCGACGTGGCGGGCGCTCCCGGGTCGCACGATGACCCTGACCGCAGCGACGGCAGCGACGCGCGACGACATCGCCTCAGTGGAGGTGCGGACGGCTGAGGGCCAGCCGGTGCTGAAGCTCACGTCGTGAGCGTTCCGGCGTCTCCTGCCACCACGCGGCGAGACCGCCGAGGACCGCGACCAGCTCGGCGGCGCCGGCTGCCAGCACGTAGCCGCCCGTCCAGCGCTCGTGCACGCCGAAGAGCCCGACCGTCGCCGAGATGACGAAGGCGGCGAGCGTGGAGGCGCCGAAGCCCACGGCGAGGAAGAGCGGGAACCAGTGCCGCCAGGCCAGCAGCAGCACGGCGATCACACCACCGGCGACCGCGTTCAGCATGAAGGACGGGCCGATGACGCCGATGTCGCGGAAACCGTCGAACCACAGCTTCAGGTGGACGATCCCCGCGACCAGCACCGCGGCCGCGACCAGCATGCGCATCCTCATGGCGTACTCCTCTGCTCGTCGGGAGCGGGCGTTCCGCCCCACCAAAGGACACGTCCGGGTGCGGCAGGCGGTTCACCACCGGCGGTTGAACGCGGCGGCGACGGCGTGCGTATGCACGGTCACCACGAAACCCGCACCGCGAGGAGATCGACGATGCCACCACTCGACTCGATTCCACGGCTGTCGCGCCGCAAGATGCTGGTGGCCGGGGCCGGCGCGGCCGCCGCTGCGTCCGCTCTGGCTGCCTGCGGGGGCGGTGGCGGCGGCACGTCGTCCGCGGAGCCCGGCGCAGGCGGCACATCTACGAAGGCGGGCGGCGGCCTGGGATCCTCGGCCGCGCTGGCCAAGGTGTCCGACATCCCCGTCGGAGGGGCCGTCTCCGCCGAGACCGCCGACGGCAAGCCGCTCATCGTCTCCCGGCCGAGCAACGGAGGGATCGTGGCGTTCTCGGCGATCTGTACCCACCAGGGCTGCACGGTTGCCCCGGCGGCGTCGATCATCAGGTGTCCCTGCCACGGCTCGACCTACGACCTCGCCACCGGCGTGAACACCGGCGGCCCGGCGCCCGAACCGCTCGCCGAGGTTGCGGTGAAGGTGAAGGGCGGCGACGTGCTCGAGGCATGACCGCGCAGCTAGGGCCAGCACGGCTCTGGTCGACCGACCCCGCGCGGGTCTAGTCTCGGCCCATGCTCCTCGCCGTGGAGCGGGTCGCGCTCCTCAGGCACGTCGACATCTTCGCCCGGACACCCGGGCGGGTCTTGGCGGGAATCGCGCACGTGCTCGAGGAGGTCGACTTCTCCGCCGGAGCCACCCTCATGGAGGCGGGCGCGGTCGAGGACTGGCTGTTCATCCTGGTCGAGGGGGAGGTCGAGGTGGTCCGCCCCGACCGCCGGCTGCGGTTGTACGCCGGCAGCGTGGTGGGTGAGATGGAGGTCCTCGATGCCCGGCCGCGCTCGGCGACGATCACCGCGGTCACGCCGGTCCGTGCCTTCCGGCTCAGCCGGGACGCCTTCGACGAGGCGGTCCGGATGCGGCCCGAGATCGCGCTCGGCGTGATCGGCGAGCTGATCGCCAAGCTGCGCGAGACGCACGAGCGGACGGGGTGAGGAGCAGGCTGGTCCTGCTCGGGGGACAGACGATCGCACTGGGCCTGATGATGGCCTACCTCGTGGTTCCGGTCAGCGCGCTGTTCCTCGACGCCTACGGCGCCGTTGCGCTGCCCTACGCCTACATCGCGGTGGCCGCCGCGGGGGTGCTGGTCTCCGCCGCGATGAGCCGGGCCCAAGCCCGGGTGTCCCTCGCCGGACTGGCCACAGGAGTGCTGGCCGGCTACGTGCTGCTCGCCGCGGCGGGGTGGGTGGTCCTGGTGACCACCGAGGGCCGCTGGGTCACGTTCCCCCTGCTGGTGATGTTCCCGTTGACCATCCCGATCGGGTTCGTGCTGGTCGGCTCCCAGGCCGGGCGGCTGCTCGACGTACGCCAGATGAAGGCAAGCTTCCCGCGCATCGCGGCGGGCTTCTCCGTAGGTTTCGCCGTCGGCGGGCTGTCCGCAGCCGCCGCCGTGCCGGTGCTCGGGGGACCGGAGAACCTGTTGGCGCTCGACGTGGTCGTCGCCCTCGCCATGCTGGGCCTGGTGCTCGAGACCGCGCGCCGCTACCCCTCCGAGCTGCGGACCGCTCCCGCGCCGCGGGTCACCGCGCGGCCGAACCAGCCCTCGACGACCGGCGTCCGGGGCCTGCTGGCGCACCGACTGGTCGTGCTGATCTTCGCCTACCAGGTGCTGTCCGCGGCCGTGACCCAGCTGCTGGACTACATGGTCTGGGAGCGGGCCGCGGCGCGCTATCCGGACCCCAGCGACCTCGCGCAGTTCCAGGGCGTCTTCGGAGCCGTCATCAACATCGTCAGCGTAGCCTTCGTGGTCGTGCTCGCGGGCTGGCTGCTGACCCGGTTCGGGATCGGCCTGGGCCTGATCGCGAACCCGCTGGGCGTGCTCGTGGTCCTCGCCGGCACCACGGTCCTCGGCTACGCCGTCGGCCCGCTCGCGTCCGTCTTCTTCGTGTTCGTGTGCGCCCAGCAGGTCACCGACCTGTCGCTGACCGACGGGACCACCCGCGCGTCGATCAACGCCACCTACCAGGCGCTGCAGCCGGATCTGCGGCTGCGTGCGCAGACCTTGATCGAGGGCGCGGGCGTCCCGCTCGCGCTCGGTCTGGTCGGCCTGCTGCTGATCGCGCACACCGTTCTCGACCTCGACGTGCGTGCGGTCGCCGTGGTCACGCTGGTGCTGGCCGTGGCCTGGGCCGGAGCCGCGGTGCGTGCCTACCGGGAGTACGGCGCGGACCTGCGGGCGGTCGTGTCGCGACGTTCCTGGGAGTCACTGGCGCTGCGGATCGACGACGCCGCGAGTCGGTCCGCGGTCGACGAGCTGCTCTCCTCGGCCGACCCGCGCGACGTGCACGCGGCGCTCGACGCACTCGTCGACGCGGACAGCCCGGAGGTCGACGGGCACCTGGTGGCGCTGCTGAGCCACCCGGACCCGGCCCGGCGCGGGCTCGGTGTCGAGGTGACCATGGCCTCGGGCCGCCTCGACGGCACGGCGGTACCGCTCGCCGTGACGACGCTCCTCGACGACCCCGACGAACGGGTGCGCACGCTCGCCGCGGCGACGCTGGTCCGACGCCCGAAAGGCGAGCGTGAGGTCGCCCGGTCTGCCTGGCTCCGCGCGGCGTCCTCCGCCGATCCGGCGACGGGTCGCACCGCGCTGGCCGCGGCCGCGGCCTACCCGCACCGCTTCTTCCTGCCCTACCTCGTCGGCCTGGCCGCCTCCGAGACGGCCTCCGGGGAGCTCATCGACGCGCTCGTCGCGCACGCCGACCACCTGCTCCCCGGGGTCGCCGGACTGCTCACCGATCCCGACGTGCCGCGCCGGACCCGGGAGCGGATCGTCTTCGTGCTCGGCCGCTCCACGGCCCGTGCGGCGCGGGACCTGCTCGTCGAGCACCTCGACGACGGGGACCTCGCCATCGTCGATGCGGCGGCGACCTGCCTGGTCGGTCAGGGGTACCGCGCCCCGGACGGGGACCTCGGCCTGGCCCGGCGTCTGGGATCGGCGGTCGCCCGGACCGGCCGGTGCCTGGAGATGCTCGCCCTGCTCGACGACGAACGGGGGAGCGAGGAGCTGCGCGACGCGCTCCGCGACGAGGTCGCAGCATCCGCCCGACGGGTGCAGGTGCTGCTCTGCCTCGTGCACGACCCTCGGGCGGTCAGCTCGGGGCTCGACCGGCTCGGGGCGGCCGACCGGGACCGCAGCACGGCGTTGGAGATGCTCGAGGTGACGCTCGGACGCGGCACCCTCGCGGCCGTGCTCACAGTCGCGGACCCGACCCTGGACGACGCGGAGCGCAGGGCACGGTGTGCCCTCACCGAGTCGCTGCACCCGGCGGGACTGTCCGCGTGGCTCGAGGAGCTGGTCGATGACCCGGACGGCTACTGGCGCGAGCCGTGGTTGCGCGCCTGTGCCCTGCGGGCCCTCCCCGGTCGCCTCGAGCCGACGGCGGCCGTGGCGCTGGCCGCTGCGTGGCGCGACGACGACGACCCGGCGGTGGCACAGAGCGCTCGCTGGGTCGAGTGGGTGGTGGCCGGACCGGCGGCGCTCGACGTGGCAGCCCCGTCGGCAACCACGCTCGAATGAGCTCCGACGACCTGCGTCGGCCCGCCGCCGGTGTCGGATGCGTCGCCCGCGGGTAGGCGGGGACCGTGGTCCGATTCGTCGTGTGCACCGGGCGGCGCGGCACCTCCGTGCCCGCACTCCGACCCGTCGTCGTCCGGGTGCTCGAGGAGACCCGCGACGACCGGGTGCTCGGTCTCGCCGCCGAGACGGCGTTCTTCGCGGTGCTCAGCCTGTTCCCGGCGCTGCTGATCGCGACGAGCCTGCTCAGCGTCCTCGACGTGCTCGTCGGCGCCGACGTCGCGGCCCGCGACCCAGACCCGGGTCATCGGACGCGCTGGACGCCATCCTCACCGACCAGTCGGCCGGGTGCCATCGAGTCGGTGCAGTCCTTCTTCGAAGGCGGGTACGGCGGGCCTGCTGACGTTCGCGAGCATCGGCGCCCTGGTGACCCTCTCCGGGGCCTGGGCCGTGCTGGTCGAGGCGCTCAACCTCGCCTACGACACCGTCGAGCTGAGAAGCTGGGTTCGCCGTCGGCTGCTCGGCCTGCTGCTCGGGATGGCCACGGTCCTGATCGTGGTGCTCACCTTGGCCGTGGTCGTGGTCGGGCCGCTGCTCGGTGCCGGGGTGAGGACGTCGCCGGCCTGGTCGGGCTGGACCAGCGCGTTCGTGGTGGGGTGGAGACTGCTGCGCCTTCCCGTGCTCTTCGTCGGCTGACACTGCTGGCTGATGTTCGTCTACCACGTCGCGCCGAACCGGGAGACGGCGTGGCGGGCCTCGATCCCCGGCGCGTTGTTGACTGCGGTCGCCTGGCTGCTGGCCACCGGCGGCTTCTCCGTCTACCTGCGCGTCGTCGGGCAGCGGAACCCGGTCCTGGGCGCCTTCGGCGGTGGCGCGATCATCATGATCTGGATCTACCTGCTCAGCGTCGCCCTGCTGATCGGTGGTGAGGTCAACGCGGTGCTGCAGGAACGCCGCGACTTCGGAACACCGTCACCAGCAGGACGAGGGAGAGCGCCTGGGCGGTCAGCAGCACCGCGACGAGGTCCCAGCGCGTCCCGCCGTAGAGCCATCCGGCCAGGCCGCCGCCTGCGAGAGCAGCTCCCCCCTCGAACGCAGCGAAGACCCCGTAGGCGGTAGCGAGCCGGCTCGACGGCACCAGGTCGGCCACGAGCGCCTTGACCGTGGACTCCTGCACGCCGGTCGCAGCGCCCCAGACGAGGATCGCCCAGGACGGCCACCCACAGCCGCCCGGCCAGCGCGAGGGTGGGGACCGCGCCGACGAGGAAGGGCAGCGTCAGCAGCACCCGGGCGCCGACCCGGTCGTAGGCGAACCCCGTCGCCAGAGCGGTGACCGCGGCGGTCGCCATCGCGCTCGCATAGACCACGGGTACGGCGGCCGCGCGCACCAGGTGGGCGTCGACGAGGTGGAAGGAGATCACGCCGAAGGTCATCAGGCCCAGCGTCGACGCGGCGCTCGCGGTCGCGAACAGGTAGAAGCTGCGGGGCAACGGCGCCGTCGACGGGCTCGGCAGGCGTCGGTACCCGCACCGTGCCGCGCCGGATCCGGCTCAGCCTCCGCCTCGCTTGCGGCCGAGGTGGGGCGTGCGGGCCCGCAACCAGAACAGCAGCGCCATGGCGACCGCGCCGGGAACCGCCAGGACCGCCAGCCCCGCCCAGACCGCGCCGGCCAGTGCCACCACGCCGGCGACCAGGAGCGGCCCGGCGAAGGCGCCGACCTGGTCCAGCGCCTTGTGCACGGCGAATCCGCGCCCGCGGCCGACCGAGCGGGCCGCGTGGGCGAGCAACGTGGACTTCGAGGGGCTCCGCACCGCCTTGCCGGTCCGCTCGAGCAGCACCAGGGTGCAGGCCAGGGCGAGCCCGGCGCCGCCGGCGAACGGCGCCACCGCCATCAGCGGGACGCACACGGCCGTCATGGCGTAGCCGACGATCGTCAGCCCCCAGTAGCGTCCGCTCCGGTCCGCCCAGGGCCCGGAAGCGAGCCGGAGCACCAGCGCGGCTGCCTCGCCGGCGCCGGTGACCAGCCCCACGACGAGGGCGGTGGCGCCGAGGGAGGCCAGGAACGGCCCGGTGATCGAGCGGGCGCCCTCGTAGACCATGTCCGCGGCCAGGCTGACGACACCGAAGCCCACCACCGTGCGCCAGGGCGACCAGGCGGTGGTCGAGGAGCTCAGCCGGGACGCGCTGCGCTCAGGCACCGGCCGCCGTCTCGCCGGGTGTGCGGCGGTGCTGTCGTCGGCGGCGCAGTCGCCACGTCACGAGCCCGGTCACGGCCACGAGGATAATCAGTGCCGCGGATCCCCGGCCGAGCGACTGCGCCACCCGGTCGATCGAGTTGCCGGCGAAGTAGCCGAGCAACGTGACCCCGGCCCCCCAGACGAGACCGCCGAGGACGTTGAAGACCAGGAACCTGGGGTAGCGCATGCCGCTCGCCCCGGCGAGTGCGGGCATCATCGCGCGCAGAAAGGCGGTGAACCGCCCGAGCACGACCGCGCGGCCGCCGCGGCGGCGCAGGTAGCCACGCGCCGACTCGATCCGGCCCTGGTGCCGGCGCAGGGGCCGGAGCTCGCCGACCCGCGGCCCCAGCCGGCGGCCGACCTCGAAACCGACGCTGTCGCCGAGGACACCGGCACCGACGACCAGGCCGAGCAGCAGCCACAGCGACAGGTGCCCGGTCGAGGCGAGCAGGCCGCCGAAGAGCACGGCGGTCTCGCCCGGTACGACGAACCCGACGAAGATCGCGGCCTCGGCGAACACGAGCAGTCCGATGACGGCGTACGTCCACGGGCCCGGGACCGCAAGGAGGTGGGCGACCAGGCCGCTCATGCCGCACCTCCTCGTTCGCCGGGCGCCTTGCCCGGCGGCGACACCAGCCTAGAGCGCCGACGTGAAGCCCACATGAACCGGCAAGTGAGCGGGACAAGCCGATCCTTCCCGGCGTGGCAGCCCGGCGGGCGCTACCGTCGTCGGCGTGAGGTCCGGCGCGTGCGCATCCTGGTAGCCGAGGACGAGCCGCGTCTCGCCGCGCTCCTCGACCAGTCGCTGAGCGAGGCCGGCTGGGACGTCGACGTCCGGGACGACGGCCGCTCCGCCCTGGCGGCCGCGCTGTCCGGGGAGCCGCCGTACGACGTGCTGCTGCTCGACTGGATGCTGCCCGAGCTCGACGGCGTGTCCGTGTGCCGCCGGCTGCGTGACATCGGGGTCCGGACCCCGGTGCTGATGCTGACCGCGCGCACCGCGGTGACCGACCGCGTCGCCGGTCTCGACGCCGGTGCCGACGACTACCTCGTGAAGCCGTTCGACCTCGAGGAGCTGTTCGCGAGGCTCCGCGCCCTGCACCGCCGGGCGACCGAGGACGAGCAGCAGCCGCTCCGGGTCGGCGATCTGGTCCTGGACCCGTCGTCGAGGCGGACCTGGCGAGGGGACGAGGAGATCGAGCTGTCCGCGAGGGAGTTCGACATCCTGGCCCTGCTGATGAGCCGCTCCGGAAGGGTGGTCACCCGGTTCGCGATCCTCGAGGAGGTCTGGGACGGGGACACCGACCTGCGCAGCAACGTCATCGACGTCCACGTCGCCGCCCTGCGCGCCAAGATCGACAAGCCGTTCGGCACGCACACGATCACCACGCTGCGCGGCGTGGGCTACCGGCTGGAAGGCTCGTGACCGTCCGGGACCGGCTTCAGCGGCTGCCGCTCCGGGTCCGGCTGGTGGCCGGCTTCTCCGCGACCATGCTGGTCGTGCTGACCGGGGCAGGGGCCTTCGTCTACTGGCGGGTGTCGTTCGCCCTGGACCGGCAGCTGAACAGCGAGCTCGCCGACGTCTCGCGGGTGCTCTCGCCCCTGGTCAGGCCGAGCGGTGCGATGCGCAGCCGCGCCCAGCGGGTGGTGGCCGACGAACTGTTCCAGGTGCTCGACGGCGACGGGGAGGTGCTCAGCGGCAGCCCGGCCCTGGGTGACGATCCGGTGCTCTCCGCCGCGGCGGCACGGGCGGCGCTGGAGGCGCCGGTGCGCCGCGACATCGGCGCGCTGCTCCCGATCGCCCGCCGTCCGCTCCGCGTCTACGCCGTCGCGCTGCCCGACGCGGGCTCGCAGCCGGCCGCGGTCCTCGTGGTCGCGGCGCGGCGGGACCACCGGGACGAGGCCCTCCTCGAGCTGCTCGGACAGCTGGCCGCCGCCGGCGTCGGCGCCATGCTGGTGACCGCGCTCGTGGGTGAGCGGCTCGCGAAGGCGGCGCTGCGACCGGTCGAGGCCTATCGGGTGCAGGCGGAGGAGATCGTCGGCGGGGCCGTCGGCGTACGGCTCGACGTCCCGGCGCAGCGGCACGACGAGGTCACCCGTCTCGGCGACACGCTGAATGCGATGCTCGACGCGCTCGAGGAGGCACTGGACCGCGAGCGGCACTTCGTCAACGATGCGAGCCACGAGCTGCGCACTCCGCTGACGCTGCTGCGCACCCGGGTCCAGCTGGCCCGCCGCCGGTCCCGGTCCGTCGCCGAGCACGAGGCGGTGCTGGCCGAGATCGAGACCGACGTGGTGCGGCTGACCGCACTGGCCGAGCAGCTGCTGGAGGTGGGGACGCAGCCCCGAGGGTCCCGGCGCCGGCTGCGACCTGATCGAGGTCGTGCGGCGAGAGGTCGCCCGCCGGGGCCCTCGAGCGCGGAGGGCACCGCCCGCGCGCGCGCCACCGTGACCGGGTCCGGTCCGGCGCCGGTGGCGATCGGCGAGGTGCAGGTCGCCCGGCTGGTCAACAACCTCCTGGACAACGCGTCCCGGCACGGCGCCCCACCGGTCCGTGTCCACGTCGACGCGCCACAGGGATGTGGCCGGTTCACCGTCACCGACGGCGGCCCGGGGATGTCGCCGGAGATGCTGGCCACCGCCACCCGCCGGTTCGCCCGGGCCGCCGAGTCGCGACCTCGCGAGGGGTTCGGGCTCGGGCTCTCGTCTGGTGGAGAGCATCGTGCTCGGGGCCGGCGGGGAGCTGCGGCTGTGCTCGGGCGGGCACCACGAGCGTTTCGGCACCAGCGCTGTCGGTGGTTGCCGGCACGGCGACGCGATGACGGTGACGGTGATCCTGCCCGCCCCGGGGACGGCCCCGGACATGGATACCGTCTGACCATGAGCGAGCGCGTCGACGTCTGGTTCCCGTCGGGGGACGGCGAGTGCAGTGCCTGGTTCTACCGGCCCGCGGGTGAGGGACCGTTCCCGGCGGTGGTGATGGCGCACGGGCTCGGCGCGATCCGGGAGATGGGGTTGGCGCCGTACGCCGAGCGCTTCGTCACCGCCGGCTACGCCTGCCTGGTCTTCGACTACCGCCACTTCGGCGCCAGCTCGGGCGAGCCTCGGCAACTGCTGTCGGTCCCGCGCCAGCGCGAGGACTGGAAGGCAGCGGTTGCCTACGCCAGGAGCCGGCCCGAGATCGATGCCGACCGGGTGGCGCTGTGGGGCTCGTCCTTCGGGGGTGGTCACGTGCTCAGCACGGCCGCCGAGGTCCCGGTGGCGGCGGCGATCGCCCAGTGCCCGTTCACCGACGGGATCTCCTCGACCCTGGCGATACCGCCGCTCACCTCGGCACGCGTCGCAATCCGTGCGGTGCGCGACCGGGTCGCCGCGCTCCGGCACCGGGACCCGGTGATGGTGGACCTCGCCGGCGAGCCGGGAACGACGGCACTGATGACCGCGGACGACGTGGTAGCGGGATTCCTCTCGCTCGTCCCCGACGGGGTGAGCTTCCGCAACGAGGTGGCCGCGCGCGTCGCCTTCGACATCTTGCGCGACCGGCCGGGACGCAGGGCCACGCTGGTCCAGTGCCCCTTGCACGTGACCGTGTGCCAGTACGACTCGGTGGCGCCGGCGCGCGTCACCAGCCGCATGGTGCGCCGCGCTCCTGACGTGGAGGTGCTGCGCCGCCCGTGCGGTCACTTCGACATCTACACCGGCGAGGAGTTCGAGCGGGTGGTCGAGGCCCAGCTGGCCTTCCTGCGCCGGCACGTCCCCGTCGCGCAGTCGTGAGCACCCGTTACGTCGCGCTCGGCGACAGCACGGTCGAGGGCCTCGAGGACCCTGGTCCCGACGGGGTGTACGTCGGCTGGGCGGACCGGCTCGCGCAGCACCTGGCTCGCGTCCACCCCGACCTGCTCTACGCCAACCTGGCCGTGCGCGGCCTGACCGCGGGCGAAGTCCGGGCGACCCAGCTCGACCGTGCCCTCGCGCTGCGACCCGACATCGCCGTCGTCGTGGCCGGCGTCAACGACGTGCTGCGGCCGCGGTTCGACGCCGAGGCGCTGCGCGCGGACCTGTTCGCGATGTACGGCGCCCTGGCCGGGACGGGTGCCCGGGTCGCGTCGTTCACCATGCCCGACATGTCGAAGGCGGCGCCGCTGGCCGTCGTGCTGCGGGGCCGGATCGGGACGCTGAACGACATCGTGCGCGAGGCGGGCCGGCGTCACGGCGTGGCGGTCGCCGACCTGGCGGCGGAGCCGCTCGCCTCGGACCCCGCGCTGTGGCACGACGACCGCCTGCACGCGAACCCCGAGGGGCACCGCCGCGTGGCGCTCGCGCTCGCCGAGGCCCTCCAGATGCCGGCGCCGGACTGGCGGGCCCCCCTGCCGCCGGCGGCCGAACCGTCCCGGGTCGAGGTGCTGGCTCGCGAGGTCGGGTGGGTGGCCACGCACCTGGCCCCGTGGCTGTGGGGACGGGTGGTCCGACGAGGGCCGGTGGAGGAGGCCAGGACCTGCAAGCGTCCTGACCTCCTCCCGGTCACCTCGCCGCCCGGCGGGGGCTGAGCGGCGACCTCGTCGACGGGGGTCCGCTCAGTCCACGCACGAGACGTCGTTGAAGTGGCCCGGTGACTGCGGGTAGGCCTTGCCGACGCCGTGCTCCCTCTGGTCCTGGGTGTAGGTGAACGCCAGCTCACGGTAGGCCGAGGTTCCCGGCGTGGTGACGTCGCTCGCCGAGCGTCCGGCGCCCGAGGCCCAGGCGAGGCCGGTGAGGAAGTCGTGCAGGTCGGGCGCGTGCAACCGGATGTCGTTGAAGCCGCCATACGCCGCGTTGCAGTGCGTGTAGAGGTTGTAGGCACCGTTCCAGTCGATCAGCCGGTCGCCGTGGTTCGGGCCGTTGGCCGTGACGTCGCCCTGCATGACGTCGCGGTCCCAGCCGCCGTAGATCCAGTCGACGCCCTGGTGGTGGTTGTTGTTCGACGGATCGGAGTCGTTCTTGTCGGTCATGACGAACCACTCGCACGGGTCGACCGTCGTGCCGCCGACGGTGGCCGGCCAGTCGTCCGTCGTGCAGCCGGTGCCGGGGACGAAGCTGCCCCGCGGGTTGAAGTCGAGGATGTCCGAGCCCAGGATGTCCTGCTCGTCCGGGTCGGACTCGCCGACGCCACCGAACACGTGGTCGATCATCCGGTCGTCCGCACCTCGCGCCGTCGGGTCGAAGACGCCGTCGGTGAGGCAGTCGGACGCGCTCGCGTCCAGGACGGGGTCGCAGCCGCGGCCACCCCACAAGACGTCCTCCCCGTCGCCGCCGAAGACCTGGTCGCCGCCGCTGTCGCCGTTGGCGAGGTCGTCACCGAAGCCGGCGTGGATGTTGTCCTCGTCCGGACCGCCGTGGATCCGGTCCCGGCCGCCCTCCGCGAGTCCCGCGTGCGGCATGGCGGGGTCGGTCGCCTCGCCGATCCACTGGTCGCCGTCGACGTCGTGGAGCAGGTCGACCCGGCGGTCGTAGTGGCCACGCGGGAACCCGGTGTAGTCCTCCCGCGGCGGCTGGGTGAGCGAGACCGTGAGGACCGCCGGCGAGTCGTCCGCGCTGAGCAGCTGGTTCACGACGCCTCCGCGATCGCCGAGCATCGCGTCCTCGCCCGCCTCGCCGTACATCGTGTCGTCGCCGAGCTCGCCGTACATGTCGTCGTCGCCCTCGCCTCCGTAGAGCACGTCGTCGCCGTCCTGGCCCCAGATCCCGTCGTCGCCGCTGTCGCCGTACAGGTGGTCGCCACCGGACGCCGACACCGGTTCACAGGTGTCCTGTGCGACCGTGCAGAAACGGGTGCTCGGACCGGCCAGAGCCGGGTCGTGGGTGCGTGCCACCGTGGCACCCGGCGGGACGGCCCCGTCGGGGTAGCGGTCGGTGTAGACCCGCTCGGTCCAGCCGCCGGCACCGCCCTCGAGCGTGCGGACGAGCGAACCGTTGTCGCCCAGGATCACGTCGTCGTCGCCGTTGCCCTCGATGTCGTCGCCTCCGTCGCGGAAGCTCGGGGTGGCCGTGCCGCCGATGAGGTCGTCCTGGCCTTCCGGCGTCGTCGCGCCGTCGCGGGCGGAGGCCTCGGTGCCCGTGCCCGGCCAGTCGCCGTTGGTCATCGTCGGCCTGGACAGGCCGCGCGCGGAGCTGTCCACCAGCGCGCTGTCCCCGCGGATCACATCGGCGCCGCCGTTGCCCTCGACGTAGTCCGCGCCCGCGCCACCGGAGATCGCGTCGCCGCCGTCCTGGCCCCACAGCGCGTCGACGCCGGAGCCTCCGGACATCTGGTCGCTCCCGAAGCGGGTCGCCGACGGCGCCGTGAGGTAGCCGGAGCCGACCGAGCGGTCCCACATCTGGACCAGTCGTGGGGTCATCGCCTGGCCGAGGGTGCCTCCCAGCCGGACGGTCGCGCGCGTCGGCGCTAGCGACCGTGCCCGGGCGTAGCACCCGGCCGTTGTCGCCGACCGCCACGTCGTCACCCGGGCCGCCGAAGATCGCGTCCGCGGCGTCGGGCTGACCGGTCGCGCTGTCGCCGGACCCTGTGCCGGGGGTCGAGCTTCCACCGACGAGGTCGTCGTCGGCGAGGTTGCCCTCGAGCCAGTCGGTCCCCGGGCCGCCTTCGGCGTAGTCGTCGCCAGCGCCTGCCTTGACCCGGTCGTTGCCGCCCTGGCCGTAGAGCACGTCCTGGCCGTCCCCGCCGATCATCAGGTCGTGCCCCGATGTGCCGGCCGTCGGGGAGTCGCCGAGGTCCAGCAGGGTGACCTGGTAGAGCAGCGCGAAACCGCGCCGCAGGGTCACCGGAGTCGCCAGATCCTCGGCGGTGACGACCGCGATCACCGCGTTGTCGCCGGTGAGGAGGTCGGGTCCGGCGTCGCCGTAGAGGAAGTCGCCCGAGTCCGGACGCCCGACTCCGGGCTCGCCGCCTCGAAGGAGCCGCCGACGATCTGATCCTCGCCCTCGTTCCCGTGGACGGTGTCGGTGCCGTTGTTGCCCTCGAGGTGGTCGTTGTCGTGGTTGCCGTCGACGACGTCGTCGCCGAGACCGCCGTACGCCGTGTCCTCGCCGTCGCCCCCGTGGATCCGGTCGCCGCGTCCGGCGGCCGTGGTGACGCCGTCGAGGTCGACGGGGACCGCCAGAGAGCCGGAGGTGCCGTTGTCGCCGACGAGCCGGTCGTTCCCGCTGTCGCCGTACAGGTCGTCGCCGTGGTCGGCAGGGTCCTTGTCGTCCCTGCCCGGTGCCCGGGTGCCGCCGTAGACGAAGTCGTCCCCGCCACCGCCGCTGGCCCAGTCGGACCCGTCGTTGCCCTCGACCACGTCGACCCCGGTCTGGCCGTAGAGGGTGTCGGGGCCGTCGTTGCCGAAGACCTGGTCGTTCCCGCCCTCGCCGTAGCCGCGGTCGTGGTCGGTGCCACCCCAGAGGTGGTCCGCGCCTTCGCCTCCGTAGAGGACGTCGGTGCCCTCCTGGCCGCACAGCAGGTCGTCCTCCCCGTAGCCGAGCACCCGGTCCGAGCCGCCGCCGGCCGAGACGGTGTCGACGCCGGCGCCGCCGAGGATCAGGTCGTTCCCGTCGCCGCCGGCACCGGTCGTCCCCTCGGGAACCGGGTCGGAGGCCACGGGGCTGCCCGCGCGGCAGGTCTCGTCCGCCGCCGGGATCACCGAGGCGTCACGCAGCTTGTCGCCGAAGATCACGGCGGTGCCGTCGCCGCCGAGGATGTGGTCGTTGCCGAGCCCACCCACGAGTGTCTTGGTCGAGGGAGTCGTCCCGGCCGGAAGCGGGAGCTTCTCGACGGGGCGGCTCTTGCCGAACGAGGTGCCCTCGATCGAGTCGGTCGCACCTTGCGCGCCCACCTTGGCGGGCTCCGCGATGACGTAGTCGTCGTCGGGTCCGCCGTAGATCTTGTCGGTGCCGTAGCCGCCCATCAGGGCGTCGTCGCCACCGCCGCCCACGAGCTTGGCGTGCTGGAACTTCTCGGAGTGGCTGCTCACGTGGTCCTCGACCGTGCTTCCCCAGACGGTGTCGTTGCCGGACCCGGTGTCGACCACGTTGGACTTTCCGGGCGTGTCAGACGGGCCGGCGCCGTCGACGCCGAACGTCTGCTCGCCCGCGGTGAAGATCGTGTCGTTGCCGGAGCCGCCGGTGATCCGGTCGCCACCGGTGCCGCCGATGATGGTGTTGTCGCCGGCGGTGTCGGAACCGTCAGGGGCGTCCGTCGCCACGCCGATCTTGTCGTCGCCACCGTTGCCGCGCACGCGGTTGGTGCCCAGCCCGACGCCGATCGTGTCGTCGCCGGAACCGGTGTCAGTGCCCGAACCGGTCGGGTCGGCCAGCTGCTCCCAGTCGACGACCGAGGCGAGGTCGGCGGTGCCGCCACCGTCCACGGCGTTGTGCTTCACCTGCACGGGGCGCGTCGCGGTGCCGAGAGACCCGTCGCCGGCCACGTGGTCGTCGCCGTCGCCGGTGCTGATCTTGTCGTCACCAGGACCGCCCGCGACCCAGGCCCGCGACCCGGCCGCGTTCGTGTCGGCGGTGACGATCTTGTCGTTGCCGCCTCCGCCGTCGACGTACGACGTGCCGGTCCCGGTCTGGATGGTGTCGTCGCCGGACCCGCCGAACACGACCGCTTCCTTGTCGAACACGGCCAGGTCTCCGCCGGTTCCTGGGGGCAGGGCGGACTCGCCTTCCTTCTTGCCGTCGCCGACGAAGGTGATGATCATCGGCTTGTCATAGCCCGAACCGTCGACGACGACGCGGGTGAGGGCAGGGTCCGGGTACTCGCGGTGCTCGCCCAGCATGTCGACCGCGAACCCGTCGAAGTCCCCGTTGACGCCTTGCGGGTCGCCGGTGCGCTGGAGGAAGTGCAGCGCGGTGACCTTGACGACGTCCCCGTCGTAGTCGGCGCCGGTGTTGCCCCACGGAGAGCCGCGGTTGGCGTCCTTGCCGAAGTCGCCGGCGTAGACGACGAGGGTGTCGTCGACCGTGCCACCGAGCCTGGGCGGCGGGGGAGAGCAGTCCGGCTGGGCGGTGAAGTCGAGCAGGGTCACGTCCGCCAGGGTGAAGTCGAACGACACGGAGAACGGCGAGAAGCCCAGCGTGATGTAGACGCGAAGGAACAGCGAGAGCCGGCCCGATGTGGTGAACAGGCAGAGGGGGTTGACGATCGCAGCCTGGAGGAACTCGCTGACCCGGAACTTGCCGTCGTCGTTGGGGTCGTTCCAGTAGAACCCGATCGTCAGGTGCAGGCCGCCCTCGATCCCCACGGTGATGACCAGCGCGCTCACGGCCGCACCGGCCGCGATCTCGCCGTCGAGGCGGACCACCGGCACGGGCTTGCCGTCGTTGTCGACGGTCTTGAAGAACAGCCCGTCGAGGAGCTTGACCGGGTCGACCGCAGAGCCCTCCTGCGCCGCCTCGACCGCGTGCCTGATGCCGGCCGTGTCGAGACCGGCCATGAACCGCAGCGTCACGGAGGCGGACCCGCTGAGCGTGACCATGACCGGCGGCGGGGCGTAGACGGGTCCGAAGGACTGCCGCCAGCTGAAGCCGAGGGTCAGCGGACCGGAGTCGAACTCCACGAGCGTGATGTCGTCGCCCATCAGCAGGCTGAACGCCGAGCCGGGGTTGTCCAGGATCGGGAAGCTGAAGCCCGACTTCTCCGCGTCACCCTTGGTCGGCTCCGCCGCTGGTGGCGAACACCGGCTTGCCCGCGGCGTCGGGGTTGTCGTTCTTTTCGTTCATCGTGGTCTTCATGTATTCGGCCGTGGCAGCCGAGTAGTTGTTGACCTTGTCGATGAGGCCGGTCCCGGCGGAAGGCGACGCGCTGGTCTCGAGCGCCTTGGCGCCGAGCACGTCGAAGCTGCCGATCTCGATGAAGCAGTCTTCCCCGCTGCCACACGTGGGCAGGTGGTTGATGAAGTCGATGACCGCCTTGACCGTGTCGACGAAGTCCAGGCTCGGGCCGTCGGCGAGGGTGTTGAACGTCTTCGCGAGCGTCACCAGGGTGACGTCGTCGCCGCCGGCCATCTTGCTCAGGTCCGAGAGCACAGGGATGGGGGCGTAGAGCGTGTCCATGACGGGCTGGATCGGCCCGGTGACCCGTTTGACCTCCTTGACGATCGGCCCGAGCAGCCCCTGGAAGAACGAGCCGGCGTTGATCCCGACGTGCTTGAACGCGATGTCCGGCGTGCCGAAGGCACTCGGTGCGTTGTTGTCGAACGCCCAGGTGAGCTTGAAGTTCGCCCGTACGCCCGGCAGCGCCGCGTCGGCGTCGGCGACGATGTCCCAGTCGAGGTCGAAGGCACCCTTGAGTGAGATCCCGAACAGGTCTCCGACCTCGGTGTCCCCGAGGTCGGCGAAGGTGAGCACCTTGGTCTCGTCCGCGTTGCAGGCCGCGCCCGAGCCGGTCCAGCAGCTGGCCTCGCCGGAACTGGCCTTGAGGTCGATCTGGAACGCGCCGGCGAACAGCTTGCCGGCTCCCGCATGCTTCGTCACGTGGATCTTGAGGAAGGCCAGCTCGGCCAGCATGTCTCTGGGCAGGTCGAACCCCAGCCCGACCTGGAGCTCGGGGTACGCCTTGTCGTCAGAGCCCCAGCCATCGTGCGTGTTGACGAAGAAGCCCTTCTCCTTGCTCAGCCCGACCTTGAAGTGCAGGGCGAAGCCCAGTTTCGTCGAGATGCCGTCGCTGGCCGGGTCGCCGGACGGCCCGGCCTTGAGCGCCAGGCCGGGGATGCCGATGTCCAACGGGACGTCCGCCTCGAGGCACGGCTTGATCGACGGGTCGGCATCGGCCTCACACCCCTGTCCCGGGCTCACCTTGCCCTGCCGCACCGTGAACTCGAGGGTCACGCCGTCGATCGCGTCTGCCGGGCAGGGCACGCGATCGGGGGCGACCGTCACCGGCGTGTACGCCGTGGGCGTGTCCTGACCCTTGTCGGTGTAGGTCGTCGTGGTGACGAGCTTCAGGAAGGTGAAGTCGGACTCCCCCTGCTTCTTCCTGAGGATCTTGTATCCCGTGGCACCGTCGACGGCGGCCCAGGTGAGGGTGTTGTAGTTCTCGGTGTCGAGGGTGCCGGCGCCGGCGTTGGTCCCGGTCGACCCGGGGTTCGACGGGATGGAGTCGCCGGCCGTTCCGGAGGTGTCGGTGCCCTGGTGCGCGACGATCTTGTACTGCCACGTCGTGGTGGGGGTCGCCGTGGTCGGGCTCACCGCCGGGGCGTCCGCCTGCCCGAGCGTGGCCGTGCAGACGAAGCCGACGTTCAGGTCGACCGCGGACATGCCGGCCGAGTCGAGCGCCGAGGCCAGGTTCGCGTCGATGAAGTCGGTGACCTCCTTGGCGTCGAGCGGCCGCCCGCCGCCGGGGAGCTGGCTCCAGATGGAGCTCTGGAGCTCGGTGCGGAGGCCGCCCAGGAAGTCCGCGCCCTGTTGCAGGTCGTCGCCGATCAAGGGGAGCTTTCCGTTGAAGGCAGCCAGCCGGAAGGCCTTCTCGATCTGGACCAGGTAGCCGTCCAGCCCGGTGCCCAGGTTGTTGAAGTCGAGCACCGCGTCCAGGAGTCGGGTGCCGAGGTCCGTGGGGATGTCGAGCCGGGCCAGGCCGGCGTCAGGCGCGGGGAGGTTCCCGCTCAGGTCGGTCAGGTCGGTCGGGTCGGTGGTGTCGGGCAGGCGGAGGGCGATGGTGCCCGCCGGCGTCCAGGTGTCGGCGGAGCCGGCCGCGTTGACGAACAGGGGAAGGCTTGCCGCAGACCATGAGTGGGGTGGTCAGGCTCTCACCGCACTCCACCGGGGAGTTGTGGGCGTTGAACGTCGCCGAGAGGCCGGACACGAACGTGCCGAAGGAGACCGGTGTGTCGGCGCCTGCCCCCGATGCGGCCAGGTCGAGGCTGATGTTCGCGGCGGCCCTGGCCTGGTCGGCAGCAGCACCACCGGGCTTGCCGAGGGCGAGCGAGAGCGGGCCGATGACGCCCTGGACCGTCCCCGCGAACGCGGCGTCGGCCTTGATGCCGATCGCGGAGTCCTCGAGCACCTTCAGCGACGTGGCGTCGGAGGGACCGTCTCCGGGGGCGAGCGGGACCACGAGGCCGATCTTGACCGTGCCGTCCACGGCCACGGTGGCGTTTCCCGAGGCCTGGGCGCCGGCGAACGTGCGGTCGCTTCCGGCGACGTTGCCGAGGTCGAGCCTGATCGGCGCCGAGGTCCGGTAGCTGCGGTCCCAGTCGAGGTCGAGCACGAGGCTCGGAGTGCCGCCGGTGTCGAGGTAGCGGAACGCGAGCGTGTTGCTGCCGAGGCGGTCGTCGAGGATGGCGACGAGGTCCTGGAGGTTGTCCGGCGGGCTGGCGAGCAACAGGTCGACGGCGTCGTCGAGCGGCGACCGGAACGAGTACGCCGTGCCGTCGGCCGGCTTCTGGGTCCAGGCGTCGGTGAGCACCAGCGTGTGCTTCGAGCTCCCGGCCTGGATCGACTGGACCAGGGCGACCTGCGTGCCGACCACGACGGCACGGCCCACGTGCTCGGGTCCGAACTCCTTGCTGGAGTCGGTGAGCGTCGTGTTCCCGTAGGTCACCGGCGAGCCCTGGTTGGACTCGTCGCTGCGCATCAGGTCGCGAAGGGAGCGGCCCACCCCGGGGATGTCCTTGTCGTACACCCCGCCCGGACTGGCCTCGGCCAGCTGGGCGGAGAGGGTCTGCAAGGTCTTGATCACGATGGCGAACAGCGCCTTCGGGTCGGAGGCGTCGAAGTCCAGCTTGAAGACCTCCGTGAGGTCGCTGGTGTCGAGCTGCGGGCCGTCGGCGCCGGTCAGTTTCGTCAGGTCGTTCCAGGACGCGGTGAACCCGGCGGTGGCGCCACCGGGCAGGAAGTCACCGGCGTCGGGGACGGACACCGACAGGGACCCGTGGGCCCGCACCTGGAGGGATTCGTCGAGCAGGTCGCTGGCCTGGCTCGGCTGGCCGTCGGGCTTGACCAGCATCGCGAAGAGCTCGCTGAACCTCAGGTCGTGGTCGGCGTCGCCGAGCTGCTTGAGGCCGATCGAGAGCATGTGTCCGGTGGCCGTCCCGGTGCAGGTCGTGGACTTCGAGGAGCTGCAGACCTTGAGGCTGCCCTGGACCCGCACCTTGAAGAACCCTGCGTTGGCGGTGAGGTCGACCTGGGTCTCGATCGGGAAGTCCGCGACCACCAGCGGGCTGCCGGTGCGGATCATCAATCGGTCGGTGTTGAGCGGGAGGGAGTCCACCTGGGTGCTGAAGGGTCCGTCGGTACGGGTGAACGGGCAGGCCTCGGTGCTCCCCATGAAGCCGATGCACGCACTCCCGGTCTTCGGGTCCTGAAGGTCGAGCACGAGCGTGAGGCTGGTCGTGTAGGACGGGCTGACCTTGGCGAAGGTCTGGTCGGCGTTGGCATTGACCAGGCCGTGGCCGCCCGCGTCCTCGAGCGTGTTCGCGAAGGTGACCGCGCCGATGTGTGGCTGGGGGCCGACGATCACGAAGGGCTCGTTGTTACCCGGCTGTCCGCCGATCCAGTCTCCGTTCAGGGTCAGTGAGCTCGGCGTGTTCGAGGCGATCTCGCCTGCCGAGTTGCCGGCGACGATGCGCATCCCCACCCACTGGTCGGGCTGCCACGGCGAGGTCCCCAGCGAGAGCCCGTCGTGGCTGTAGGTCGCACTCGGCCCGGAGGCTTTGACGCTGGCCTCGTCGAGGGCGACGGGGGAGGGAGGAGCCGCCTGGCTCAGCGTCAGGTCGAACGCGAGCTTGCTGGAGGAGGAGTCCCAGCTGAGTGCGCCGAGGCTGATGCCGGCGTGGTTGCCCAGCTTGGTCAGCAAGTCCTGCAGCGAGGTGAACTTCGGCTGGCCCACGGTGGCGGGGTCGAATCCGGGCGGCAGCGGGGCATCCGGGTCGGGGGACTGGACGACCCACTCGTCGAGGAACGACACCAGCGCGGCGTTGGCGTGCACCGCGTCGGAGACCGTGCCCTTCATGAACGGAAGGTCGAGGTCGCCGATGAGGTCCGTGCCGGCACCGCTGCCGTCGGCGTCGTACTTCGCCTTCTGGATCGCGGTGAGGCTGGTCACGACCTGGCCCAGGCCGTCGGCGAGGTCGCGCAGGCTCATGTTCTGGAACCTGCCCACCGTGGCGGCAAGGTCCGGAGCGGTCACGACGGGCGTCCCGCTGCTGATGTCGGGCCAGCTGACTCCGACGGTCGCGGAGATGTCGCTGGGCAGGGTGAGCCCGGCGATCCCACCGGCCGCGGCGCCGAGGTCGAAGCTGGCGGTGACCGAGCCCGGCGAGTCGGGGTCCGAGCTCGACCCGGCGGGGTCCAGGCCGACGGAGAACAAGCCGTCCAGGGAGCCGTCGGGAGCGAGCTCCCCGTCACCGGTCCCGGCCTCGTCGAACGCGAGGCGGCCGTCGTTGTCGGGGTCGTTGACCCGGCCCACGAGGTGGGCCTTGACGTCGAGGGTGGAGCCGTCGAGCTGGACTCCGAGGATGCCGATGGCGGCTTTGGCGGCCGTCGTGTCGATCGTGGCCGAGGCGTCGACGTCCAGCCGGGGGGTGTCGGTACCGGCGACGAGGTAGACCCGGTCGTCCGTCTCGCCGGTCCACACCACGCTCAGGGAGAGGGTGGCCGTCACCTCGACGGTGATGCCGTCCTTGATCGAGAGCTCGACCTTGGGGCTGTCGGAGCTGAGTGACAGGGACTGCCCGGTGACCTGCTTGGTGACCTGGACCTGGACGTCGAGCCGCTTGCCGTCGCCTTCGTCGGGCGTCGAGGTGGTGATGTGGCCGGTGCGGCCGTCTCCGGGCGGGAAGGTGATGGCTCGGTCGAGGACCAGCCCGCCCCAGGTGGTCGCGCTGCCGAACTCGTCAGCGATCGCTTTGGCCACGAGGTCGTCGGCGCCGATGAGCGCGCCCGGGCTGGCGTTGACCAGGGGAAGGGGCTCCGCCAGCTTCCCGATGCCACCCAGGGTGGACGTCCACGCGGCCAGCGTCCCCGGGCCACCGTCGGCCCCCAGGAAGTGGAGGACGTCGGCCACCCCGGGGTCGGGGTCCGCTGCGAACGCGACCGGGCCGCCGGCCGTGGTCGCCGTGACGAGGACCGTGCTCGCTGCGACGAGAGCGATGCTTCTGACGACCGACCGAGCGCCCATGGCTGCCCCCTAGGACCCCGCGGTTCCTGCGGCGGACCGTCGCAACCTGAAACCGATCGGGAGGCGGACCTCACGCTAGGCGGACAAATCCGCCAGAAGGTAAAGGATTCGATATCTCATCCGAAGATCCCCTACTGGGAGTAGAGAATTCTGCATCCGGGGGGTGCTGCAATAGCTCGTTCGAGTGGTTGCCGAGCGCCTCAGGCCGGCGTTCGGGAGACGTGACGTCCCGGCGCTAGGGGTCGAAGGGCCCTTATTCGGGACCCGCGCTCGACATAGCCTCCGCGTGAGGAGGCGAAATGTTTGCTGTGCGGATTCACGGTCGCGGTGGCCAAGGGGCCGTCACCGCGGCCGAGATGCTGTCAGTGGCGGCGTTCGACGAGGGCCGTCACGCGCAGGCCTTCCCCACCTTCGGGTCCGAGCGGACCGGCGCCCCGGTCGTGTCGTTCTGCCGCATCGACGACCGAGCGATCCGGCTGCGTGAGCCGATCGCCGATCCGGATGCGCTGATCGTTCAGGACCCCACGCTGCTCCACCAGGTCAACCTGTTCGCCGGCCTGCGGCCCGACGGGTTCCTGCTCCTGAACACCTCACACTCTCTGGAGGACCTCGGGCTCGAGGACCTCGTGGCCCGGTTGACGCCCGAGCACGTGATCGTCGTACCCGCGACCGAGATCGCGCGGGAGCACCTCGGCCGCCCGCTGCCCAACGCCGCCCTGCTGGGCGGGTTCGCCGCCCTCACCGCGCAGGTCTCCCTCCGCGCGGTCAGCGGTGCGATCCGGGCCCGCTTCCCAGGAGCCGTGGGGGAGGGCAACGTGCGCGCCGCCGAGGTCGCCTACGAGCACGTCGCCGCGTCGATGAGGAGGTTGGCCGATGCTTAGCCAGATCGAGGGGTCGCAGGCGGTGGCGCGCGCGGTCGCGCTGTGCCGTCCCGAGGTGATCGCCGCCTATCCGATCTCACCCCAGACGCACATCGTCGAGTCGCTGTCCGACCTGGTCCGCATCGGCGAGCTGGCACCGTGCGAGTACCTCATGGTCGAGTCGGAGTTCGGAGCCATGTCGGCCTGCATCGGCGCCTCGGGCGCCGGCGCCCGCAGCTACACCGCCACGTCGAGCCAGGGGCTGCTGTTCATGGCCGAGGCGCTGTTCAACGCGTCCGGGCTCGGTCTGCCGATCGTGATGACGCTGGCGAACCGGGCCATCGGCGCGCCGATCAACATCTGGAACGACCACTCCGACTCCATGTCGATGCGCGACTCCGGCTGGATCCAGCTCTTCGCGGAGTCCAACCAGGAGGCGGTCGACCTGCACATCCAGGCCTTCAAGCTCGCCGAGTCGCTCTCGGTCCCGGTGATGGTCTGCATGGACGGCTTCGTGCTGACCCACGCGTTCGAGCAGGTCGACCTCCCGACGCAGGAGCAGGTGGATGCCTTCCTGCCGTCGTTCGTCCCGCAACAGATGCTGGACCCCGACGACCCGGTCACCATCGGCGCGATGGTCGGGCCCGAGGCGTTCGCCGAGGTGAAGTACCTCATGCACGCCAAGCAGGTGATGGCCCTCGACGCGATCCCGGAGATCGCGGCAGAGTTCAAGGAGGTCTTCGGCCGGAGCTCGGGGGGCCTGGTCCGGCCGTACCGCTGCGAGGACGCCGAGACGATCGTGGTCGCGCTCGGATCGGTGCGCGGCACCATCGAGGAGGTCGTCGACGGCCTCCGTGAAGAGGGCGTCTCGATCGGTGTGCTGGGCATCGGCTGCTTCCGCCCCTGGCCCAAGGACGAGGTGCGCGAGGCCCTGGAGAACGCCGAGCGCGTGGTCGTGCTGGAGAAGGCCTTCGCGGTCGGCGCCGGCGGGATCGTCGGACAGAACACCCGCGACGCCACCCGCGGTCTCCCCGCCGAGGTGTACGACGTCGTGGCCGGGCTGGGCGGTCGGCCCATCACCCGTGAGTCCCTGCGCGGCCTGCTCGACGACGTGCTCAAGGGGCGTCTCGACCCCAAGCGGCTGCACTTCCTCGACCTCGACTTCGCGCTCGTCCAGCGCGAGCTGGAGAGGTCGCGCCACGGCAAGCGGCCGGGTCCGCACGCCGAGCACATGCTGCGCGCCATCGGGACCGTGGCTTCCGGGGCGTACGAGTAGGAGGCGACGGAGATGGCGTTCCAGCAGATCAAGCTCTACCAGACCGGCACGTTCGTGGCGGGCAACCGCCTGCTCGACCCGGAGCAGCGTTCGGTGCAAGCTCGGATGGGTCGCTCCAACTCGCTCACGTCCGGGCACCGGGCGTGCCAGGGCTGCGGGGAGGCGCTCGGGGCGCGCTACGTCCTCGACGCGGCGATGCGCGCGACCGGCGGCAAGATGGTCGCGGTCAACTCCACCGGCTGCCTCGAGGTGTTCTCCACCCCCTACCCCGAGTCGTCGTGGCAGCTCCCGTGGCTGCACTCGCTGTTCGGCAACGGTCCCGCCGTCGCGTCCGGTGTCGCGGCGGCCCTGCGGGCCATGGGCCGCGACGACATCCGCGTGGTCGGGCAGGCAGGCGACGGCGGCACGGTCGACATCGGGTTCGGCACCCTGTCGGGGATGTTCGAGCGCAACGACGACGTGTTGTTCGTCTGCTACGACAACGAGGGCTACATGAACACCGGCGTGCAGCGCTCAGGGGCGACACCCCCGGCCGCGCGGACCGCCAACACCAAGGCGATCGGACCCGAGCCCGGCAACGTGTTCGGACAGGGCAAGAACGTCCCGCTGATCGCGATGGCCCACGAGATCCCCTACGTGGCCACGGCGACGGTGGCCGAGCTGCGCGACCTGGAGTACAAGGTCGAGAAGGCGATGACGTTCCGCGGCGCCCGCTACCTGCACGTCTTCGTGCCCTGCCCACTGGGCTGGGGCGCCGCCTCCGCGGACACCATCAAGCTGGCCAGGCTCGCCAAGGAGACCGGGATCTTCCCCGTGTTCGAGGCCGAGGCCGGCGAGATCACCGAGGTCTCGCGCATCCGCAAGCAGGTTCCTGTCGAGGACTACCTGCGGCCGCAGCGGCGCTACGCCCATCTCTTCGGCGACCCCGGCAGGCCCGAGATCGTGGCCCGGCTCCAAGAGAAGGCAGACCGCAACATCGCCCGGTTCGGGCTGCTCCCGGAAGGGGACGAGTGATGGACAAGCCTTTCGCGATCACCCTCGACATCGGCTCGAGCAAGGCGAACAAGACGGGGTCCTGGCGCACCGAACGAGCGGTGTACACGAACCGGATGCCGCCCTGCAACGACGCCTGTCCCGCGGGCGAGAACATCCAGTCCTGGCTCTACGAGGGCGAGGAGGGCGGGGCCGGCTACGAACGCGCCTGGCGCACGATCATGCAGGACAACCCGTTCCCCGCGATCATGGGCCGGGTCTGCTACCACCCGTGCGAGACGGCCTGCAACCGTGCGCAGCTCGACGAGGCGGTCGGCATCAACTCCGTCGAGCGCTTCCTCGGCGACGAGGCGCTGCGTCGCGGATGGACGGTCTCGGTCGACGTCCCGGCCGACCGGCAAGAGGGTTCTGGTCGTCGGCGCCGGACCCTCCGGCCTGTCCGCGGCGTACCACCTGGCGCGCCGGGGTCACAGCGTCACGATCAAGGAGGCCGGCCCGATGGCCGGCGGCATGATGCGCTTCGGCATCCCGAAGTACCGGCTGCCCCGCGACGTCCTCGATGCCGAGGTGCAACGGATCCTGGACCTGGGCGTCACCCTCGAGCTCGACGCGAAGGTCACCGACCTGGTGGCGCTGAAGGACGAGTACGAAGCCGTGTTCCTCGCCGTCGGTGCGCAGATCGGCAAGCGTGCCTTCATCCCGGCCGGCTCGGCGGCACACGTGCTCGACGCGGTGAGCATGCTCCGCGACCTCGAGACCGGCGACAAGCCCTTGCTGGGCAGAAGAGTCGCCGTGTACGGCGGCGGCAACACCGCCATCGACGCGGCCCGGACGGCCAAGCGGCTCGGGGCCTCGGAAGCCGTCATCGTCTACCGCCGCACCAAGGACCGGATGCCGGCCCACGAGTCCGAGCTCGCCGAGGCGGAGGACGAAGGCGTGCTGGTCAAGTGGCTCACCACGATCAAGCAGGTCGACGAGGGCAAGCTGGTCGTTGAGCGCATGGAGCTGGACGAGACCGGCTTCCCACGCCCCACCGGCGAGCTGGAGGAGCTGGAGGCTGACTCGCTGGTCCTCGCGCTCGGCCAGGAGACCGACCTGTCGCTGCTCGACGGCGTCCCCGGTCTCGAGGTCGAGGACGGCGTGGTCGCCGTCGGGCCGGACATGATGACCGGCTGCCCGGGGATCTTCGCCGGCGGAGACATGGTGCCGTTCGAACGCTCGGTCACGGTGGCCGTCGGGCACGGCAAGCGGGCCGCCCGCAACATCGACGCGTGGCTGTCCGGGGCCGCCCCGGAGCCGGTCACCCGCCCGGCGCTGGCGACGTTCGACACCCTGAACACCTGGTACTACGCGGACGCGCCGCGCACCCACCGGCCGTTGCTCGAGCGTGCTCGGCGGGAGTCGACCTTCGACGAGGTGGTGCTCGGCCTCGACGAGTCCACCGCACTGCTGGAGTCGCGACGCTGCATGTCCTGCGGGAACTGCTTCAGCTGCGACAACTGCTACGGCGTGTGCCCCGACAATGCGGTGATCAAGCTCGGGCTGCCGGGGGAGAAGTACCTCATCGACCTCGACTACTGCAAGGGCTGCGGGCTGTGCGTCGCGGAGTGTCCGTCGGGTGCGATCCAGATGGTGCCGGAGGAGATCTGACCCGCCTCCTTCAGGAAGTGGACGCGTGGCGGGCGGGCGCCCAAGAAGTCCTGAGCGCGGCTCGGGGAACGTCACCAGGGTGACCCGGATCGCACCGCGCGAACGTGACATGCATAGGGAACCTATGTAAATTGATTGGGTGAACCAATCAAGCAAGGATGCGTCCGCCGCCCAGGCAGCGACGGCGCTGGTGACCTACAGCGCCCGGCTCGGCCGCGCGACGAGCCGGGTCAGCGACATCGCCGTCCCCGCGGCGACCCTGCGGCTCCTCTCGCTCCTCGACGAGGTCGGACCGGCCGGCGTCGGCGAGCTGGCGCAGGCCGACCGCTGCTCCCAGCCGACCATGTCGGGCGCGGTGCGCCACCTCGTCGACAACGGCTGGGCGGGCAAGTCGCCGAACCCGTACGACGCTCGCGCGTCCCTCGTCGAGCTGACCCCTGCCGGCGCCGCCGTGCTGGCCGAGTCGCGCCGCCGGATCAGCGACGTCCTCCTCGAACGGCTGGCCGCGGACCCGTGCCACGACGTGGCCGACGTCGAGGGCGCCGTACGTCTCCTGCAGCATCTCCTCCGACCGCAAGAAGGAACCAAGTGACCGAGCAGACCTCCATCCTCAAGCAGCCGCGCGCGGTCTGGGCCGTCGCCTTCGCCTGCGTGATCGCCTTCATGGGCATCGGCCTCGTCGATCCCATCCTCAAGCCGATCGCCGACGAGCTCGGCGCGTCCCCCAGCCAGGTGTCGCTGCTGTTCACCAGCTACATGGCGGTGATGGGCGTGGCCATGCTGATCACCGGCGTGGTGTCCAGCCGGATCGGGGCCAAGCGCACCCTGCTCAGTGGGCTGGCGCTGATCATCGTCTTCTCGGCGCTGGCCGGTGCTTCCGACACGGTCGGTGCCATCGTCGGCTTCCGTGCCGGCTGGGGCCTGGGCAACGCGCTCTTCATCGCGACCGCGCTCGCCACGATCGTCTCCTCGGCGCGCGGCTCGGTCGCCCAGGCGATCATCCTGTTCGAGGCGGCCCTGGGGCTCGGCATCGCCGCCGGACCGATCGTCGGGGGCCAGCTCGGGTCCATCTCCTGGCGTGGGCCGTTCTTCGGTGTCGCGGTGCTGATGACCATCGCGCTCGTCGCGACTGCGTTCTTCCTGCCGAAGACGCCGCCTGCGTCGCGCAAGACCTCCCTGGCCGACCCGTTTCGTGCCTTGCGCTACCCGGGCCTGCTCACGATCGCGCTGACCGCGCTGTTCTACAACATGGGCTTCTTCACCCTGCTGGCGTTCGCCCCGTTCCCGCTGGACATGAGCGCATCGCAGGTCGGCTGGGTGTTCTTCGGGTGGGGCCTGCTCCTGGCGTTCACCTCGGTCGTCGCCGCGCCGTGGCTGCAGAAGATGTTCGGGACCGTCCCGACGATCCTCGGGTCTCTGGGGCTGTTCGCCGCCGACCTGGCCGCCATGGCGGTGTTCACCGAGGACAAGACCGTCCTCGTGCTCGGCATCATCGTGGCGGGCGCCTTCCTCGGCATCAACAACACGCTGATCACCGAGGCTGTCATGGGGGCGGCCCCGGTCGAGCGTCCGGTCGCTTCCTCGGCGTACTCCTTCGTTCGGTTCTCCGGCGGCGCGGTGGCGCCGTGGCTGGCTGGCAAGCTCGGCGAGAACGTCAGCGTGCACGCACCGTTCTGGATGGGTTCCGGCGTGGTGCTCGTCGCGGTGCTGGTCCTGGTCGTCGGCAAGAGGGCCGTGGAGCGCGGCGCGGAGGCCGCCCCTGTGCACGGGTCCCCGGAGGAGGCGGAGGCCGTCCTCGTCGGCGACCTGGACTGACTTGGCCGACCCGGCGGCTTCTCACGCGTGTGCCCGCCGACCCGGCGGCTTCTCGCGCGTGTGGGTGTCGACCCGGCGCGTCCTTACGCGCGTGGGTGCTGACCCGGGGCCGGGTTTCGTCAACAGGGAGGGGGGTGTGGGAGTTTTCCACGAGTCGAAAACGAGGGCCGAAATCGTCGGTCTGGCTTCTAGCGTGGTGGCATGACCTCGACGATCGCACCTCCCCGCCGGCCGGGCCCGGGTCCGGGGCGTTGGACCGGCTGGTCGAGACGCCGACGTGGTCGATGAGCCCGACCGAGGAACGCGCCGTGCTGGTGGGGCTGCGCCGCCAGCAGGCCCGGCTCGAGGAGCTGGGCTTGCGGGTGCTGGCCCAGGCCGACCGCGACCAGGTCGGTGCGGATGGGGGCGACGCCGGCCGGCGACGAGCGGCCACGAGCCGGTCTGCCCGGTTCGCCGACCTGCACCTGCCGAGAAGCTCGACGACGCCTTCCCGGCGACCCGGCGCGCGTTGGCGCCGGGGACGATGCGGAGAAGGCCCGCATCACTCGGTGGAGCAGGCGCGCACGACGACCTGCCGGCCGGCACCACGCCCGGCCGAGGCCCATCTGGTACCTCCGACCAGTTCGCTGGAACGACGAGCGCCAAGGTCCGCTACGGGTGCTGCCGAGCCCGAAGCACTTCGAGGAGGCGAGGCAGGTCGTCACGCCCGGCATGATCGGGACGTCCACGCCGTGCGGTCCGGACATCGACGAGCTCTACGTGTCGAGATCGGCCGGTTCTCCGAGGACTTCTTCCGGGTGTTCGAGAATGAGGTCCTGCCGGCGCTGCGCGGCGACTGACGCGAGGAGTCGCCGGGTCGGTGGGTTTGGGCGGCGAGGAATCGCCGGGTCGGTGGGTATGCGCGGCGAGGAGTAGGCAGGTCGGTGGATTTGCGCGGCGACGAGTCACACCGAGTCGGAGGGCGCGCGCGGCGAGGCTGTGGATTCACAACAGTTGGGGTACCCCTCACCCGGTTACTTCTAGAAGGGGAGGCGCGCCATGGCGTCAGGAGTTGAGACGGGTCGGATCACTACCGACATCCCGGCCCGGTTGGACCGGTTGCCGTGGGCCCGGTGGCACTGGCTGGTGGTGATCGGGCTCGGCACGGTGTGGATCCTCGACGGTCTCGAGGTGACGATCGTGGGATCGATGTCGTCCGCCTTGAAGCCTGCCGACACCGGCCTGGGGATGAACAACTTCGACGTTGGTCTTGCCGGCGCGGTCTACGTCGCCGGTGCCTGTCTGGGTGCGTTGTTCTTCGGGCAGCTGACCGACAAGTTCGGTCGCAAGAAGCTGTTCCTGCTCACGTTGGGCGTCTACACGCTGGCCACCGTCGCCACGGCGTTCGCTCCGAGCCCGATGTGGTACTTCATCGCCCGGTTCTTCACCGGCACGGGAATCGGTGGTGAGTACGCCGCCATCAACTCGGCCATCGACGAGCTCATCCCCGCCAAGTACCGCGGCCGCGTCGACGTGGCCATCAACGGCTCGTTCTGGGTGGGTGCCGCCGGTGGTTCGCTGCTGACCATCCCGCTGCTCGACCCGAACGTGGTCTCCCCGCAGTGGGGTTGGCGGCTGGCGTTCGGACTCGGCGCGATCCTCGCCGTCGGCATTCTGTTCGTACGTCGCAACGTGCCGGAGAGCCCGCGCTGGCTTTTCATCCATGGCCGCGAGGACGACGGCGAGCAGATCGTCCGCGACATCGAGGAGACCGTCCACCGCGAGAGCGGGAAGCCGCTCCCGGACGTCGACGACACGATCACCATCAGGCAGCGCAAGTCCATCGGCATGGGCCTGATCGCCAAGACCGTCTTCACGATGTACCCGAAGCGGACGGTGCTCTGCTTCTCGCTGTTCGTCGGCCAGGCGTTCCTCTACAACGCCTTCTTCTTCACCTACGGCGACACCCTGACCACGTTCCTCGACGTCAAACAGACCGGCTACTACCTCGCGGTCTTCGCGGCGAGCAACTTCCTGGGCGCGCTCGTGCTGAGCCCGTTGTTCGACTCTCTGGGCCGGGTCAAGATGATCACCGGCACCTACGTGCTCTCCGGGGTGCTTCTCGCGGTGACCGGTTTCATGCTGGGTGGGCTGAGCGCGGTCACGCTGACCTTGATGGGCGCGATCATCTTCTTCTTCGCCTCCGCCGGTGCCAGTGCCGCCTACCTCACCGCGAGCGAGATCTTCCCGATGGAGACGCGGGCGCTGTGCATCGCGTTCTTCTACGCCATCGGCACCGCCGTGGGCGGGATCAGCGGACCGCTGCTGTTCGGCAAGCTCATCGAGAACGCGTCGCAGAGCAAGGACATCACCCAGATCGCGTTCGGCTACTTCATCGGCGCGGCGCTGATGGTCGCGGGTGGTGTGATCGAGGCGTTCCTGGGTGTCAAGGCCGAGGGGCAGGCCCTGGAGAACATCGCCAAGCCACTCACCGCAGAAGACAGCCCGGAGCGGGGTACCCCGGCGACCCAGCCGGCCTGACCAGCCGCCGAACCACGCGAGGAGGAGCAGCCATGCCCATGCCGCCACCGAAGCCCTCCACCGAGGGCAAGCACGACCGGCAGGTCGCGCACGAGATGACGCAGATCAAGCGGGCTCTGAAGGCGAACGGGCCGCAGTATCCCGGCGACCTCGCGCGCATGGTCGGTGCCGACTACTGGGACGAGCACCGGTTCGACCGGGCGCTCGGACTGCTCGTGGCCGACGGCCATGTGGTCCGCGGCGGGGACGGCAGGCTCCAGCCGGTCTGACGCACGGTCGACTCACCGCAGGGCCACAGCCCGCGTGCACCGGCATCGCCGGTACACGCGGGCTGACTGCTGTCGGGTGGGCGCGGCTCTCAGCCGACGCGCTCGGGCAGGCCCGAGGCGTCGAAGTGCTCGACCAGGTCCTGCGGTGACTCGAACACGGCGACCGCGCCGGTCTCGCGCAGCTCGGCCTCACCGAAGCCGCCGCACAGCAGCCCGATCGCCGGGATGTCGGCCGCGATCGCTGCCTTGATGTCCCACACCGCATCGCCGATCAGGACGGCGGTGCCTCCGCCGACCCGCTCGATGGCGGTGCCGACGAGGTCCGGTGCCGGCTTGCTCGTGTCCACGTCCGCGCTGCACACCCAGCCGTCGACGAGGTTGGCGTTCTCCAGCAGGCTGAGCGCCTGCTCGGTGTTCTGCTTGGTGCCCGAGCTGGCCAGGACGATCGTGAAGCCGCGCTGCTTGAGCGTCTCGAGCAGGTCGTCGGCGCCGGGAAGGGGCAGGACCCCTGCGGCCATGTCGTCGTACTCCTGGGCGTGGAGCTCACGCACCTGGTCGCCCATCGCGTCCTCGACACGCCGACCGGCGACCTCGGTGACGAGCCGGTCACCGCCCATGCCGATCGAACGGTGCAACCGCCATGCCTCGACAGGTACCCCGATGCCGCGGAACGCGCGCATCCAGGCCCCGACGTGCACGTAGACCGAGTCCACCAGCGTCCCGTCGACGTCCAGCACAACGGTGTCGACGTCTCGCG
Organism: uncultured Actinomycetota bacterium; assembly: GCA_963801125.1. Taxonomy (GTDB): domain Bacteria; phylum Actinomycetota; class Actinomycetes; order Propionibacteriales; family Nocardioidaceae; genus Nocardioides_B. The sequence continues at coordinate 65,183 of CAWDDL010000020.1, read as the reverse complement.
ACACACCCATCCTTAAGACCTCCCTGAGCTCGTCGTCACCCGAGGCCGGGCGACATGCGGAGGTACCCGCTCCGCAGTCTCCCAAACTGCATACCCGATCCGGTGCCGGGTAGAAGACGGAGCAGCGAACAGTCACTTTGCACCCGAGAGGAGCGGTATGACCGTCAAGCTCGCCGTCATCTACTACTCGTCCACCGCGACGGTCGACTCCATGGCTCGTCGCGTCGCCCTCGCGGCGGAGAAGCACGGCGCGGAGGTGCGGCTGCGTCAGGTGGAGGAGCTCGCCCCGCCGGCCGCCATCGACAGCAACCGAGCGTGGCGAGAGCACCTGGACGCGACTGCCGACGAGCCGAAGGCCGACCCGGACGACGTGGTGTGGGCCGACGCCGTGCTGCTCGGGACGCCCACCCGGTTCGGCAACGTGTCGAGCCAGCTCAAGAACTTCCTGGACAGCCTGGGGCCGCAGTGGTCCAAGGGCGAGCTCGCGGACAAGGTGTACGCCGGCTTCACCGCGAGCCAGACCGAGCACGGCGGGCAGGAGACGACGCTCGTGGCGCTCTACAACACGATGTACCACTTCGGCGGCATCCTCGTGCCGCCCGGCTACACCGACGCGGTCAAGTTCCAGGACGGCAACCCGTACGGCGTCGGCCACGTGACCGGTCCGGACAACGACGCCCCGCTCGAGAACGTCGAGCTCGACGCCCTCGACCACCTCGTGGAGCGGGTCCTCACGGTCGCCGAGAAGCTCCAGCAGTGACCTCGCCCGGCCGGACCGGCGCCGGCGCCGATCACGCCGGCGTGGCCGCGGCGCCCTGCGCGTAGAGCTCGACGAAACGCGCGAGAAGCAGCGGTGGGGCACTGACTGTGCTGGTCCGGGCCATCTCCTTCAGCGTGTCGGCTTCGTGCGGGGCGAAGTACCCGGAGTGCTTGTAGACCTCGATGCGCAGGCACAGCCCATCGGCGTCGAGCTCGGGGTGGAACTGGGTGGCGTAGACGTGGTGACCGACCCTGAAGCCCTGCACGGGGCAGCCGTCGGACCGTGCCAGGTGGACGGCGTGGTCGGGCAGCGACGTGACCGCCTCCTTGTGGCCGACGAAGGCCTGGAACCGGGGTGGCAGCACGCCGAACAGTGGGTCCCGGAGGCCTTCGTCGCTGAGCTCGACCCCGACCGCGCCCACCGGCTCGCCGTAGGTGGAGTCGACGACGGCGCCCTGGTGGGTGCCCAACGTGCCGATGCCGTAACAGGCGCCGAGGAAGGGGACGTCTCGCGCCGCGACCACGTCGAGCAGTCGCTCGAGGTCGGCTTCGACGCGTCGCTGCACCGGCGACTTCCGGGACGGCGGGTCACTGGAGTTGAACGGGCCGCCACCGAGGAAGATCCCGGACCAGGCGTCGACGTCCACCGTGCCCAGGGGCCGGCGCTCCAGCCGGAGCCGGTGCAGCTCGTGCTCGGCCAGGCCGGTGAACGTCAAGAACGCGTCGTACTCGTTGCCTGCCGCCTCCTCGTCGTCGCGCGTGCTCAGCAGCAGGAACGGCTTCGACGCCCGGGCCGGATCGCCGGTCAGGAGCCGGCTCCGTCGAGCCGGGCGGCGTCCTGGTCGGTAGTCGGCTCCGGCGATGCCTGCGGCACGGCCAGCCGGGGGTTCTCCTCGAGCACCGCGACCTCCGAGTAGTTCTCGGGGAGCCCCCGCCGCTCCACCACCGTGCGAGCCACGTCGCGCAGCTTGACGTTGGCGTGGCTGGAGTAGCGTCGCAGCACCTCGAAGGAGGTCTCCAGCCCCATGTCGTACTGCGACATCAAGATGCCCTGCGCGACGCCGATCAGGTGCCTGCTCTGCAGCGCGGTCTGCAGCCCCGTGACCAGCTCGGCGTTGTTGATCGCCGTGGCCGCGTGGGAGGCGAAGACCAGCGCCAGGTCGACGCTGTCGGAGTCGAACGCATGGGGTCTGTGCGCGTAGAGGTTGAGCGCACCCAGCGTCTCCTGGTCGTTGGCCAGCCGGACGCTGAGGATCGACCCCGCGCCGACATCCGCCGCGCGAGGCCCCCATCGGGGCCAGCGCTCGTCGTGGGCCACGTCGTGGATCAGGTAGGCCTCGTCCTCGGAGACCGCGTCCAGGCACGGGCCCTCGTCAAGCTCGTACTGCCAGGCGTCGCACTTGTCGGCTACCGCGGACGTCGAAGCCACCGTCTCGGGCTGCGCATGGCGACGGCGCAGGGTGATGCTGGCGAAGTCGACCGCGGGAACGATCTCGACCGCCCGCTGGACGATGCGCTGGAACGACAGGCCGCCCTCTGGCCGGGTCATCAGGTCCCGGCTGAGCTGCGCGAAGTACGCCGCCACCTCCGACGAGCTGTTCACAGGTCCCTCCTCCGCAGCCAGACTCACGCACGACGAATCTACGGCCTGGCTCAGCAGGAACGGCAGATCGATGAAGTCAACGCGTCAGGATAGCCCGGACCGCAGCTCCTCGAGGATTCGGCTGAGCAGGCGCGAGACGTGCATCTGGGTCACGCCGATCTCCTTGGCGATCTCGTCCTGGGTCCACCCCTTGAAGAAGCGCAGGTGCAGGATCAGCTGGTCGCGCTCGCTCAGCCGCCGGACGACAGGGGCCAGCATCAGGCGGGCCTCGGCGGCTTCCTGGTCGTTGTCGTCGGCGGGCAGCAAGTCGCCGAGCGCCGCGGAGTTCTCGTCGTCGGAGACCTTCCGGTCCAGGGAGGACGGGCTGAAGCAGCCGTCGGCCGAGAGCGCCTCGTGGACCTCCTCCATGTCGGCGTCGAGATGTGCCGCGATCTCCGACGGCCTCGGGGAGCGGCCCAGCGTCTGGGTGAGCTCGGTAGCGGCGGCCATGATCCGGCTCTGCAGCTCCTGGATCCGCCGCGGCGGGCGAACCGTCCAGCCGTGGTCGCGGAAGTGCTTGCGCACCTCGCCTCGGATGGTCGGGACCGCGTAGGCGAGGAAATCGTTCTGCCGGTCCGGGTCGAAGGCGCGCGCCGCCTTCACCAGCCCGAGCCGCGCCACCTGCTCGAGGTCGTCGGGGGAGATGCCGCGGTTGCGATACCGCATGGCGATCGCGTGGGCGACCCCGAGGTTGACCACCACGAGCTCGTCGACGAGGCGGTGGCGCTCCTCGCCGTCCTGCGTCGCCCCGAGCCGCGCGAGCAGCTCGGCGGTGCGGTCGGCACGGTAGCCCCGTTCGTCCGGCGCCGTGGTCGCCGTGCTGGACGGACCGGCACCGTTCGCGGTCTGTGCGGGTAGGCGGGCGTTGAGCGAGTCCGCCACAACATGCGCGGTCATGTTGATCACCAGGCTCTCGTGTCGCGCCGGCGCACGTAGTCCGAGAGGCCGGCGACAAGAGTCGGGCCTTGCCGTCTTCTCCAGCAAGGGTATGGCTGCCGGAGGTGATCCCCCGTGAAGCCGATCACTGGCCACCATACCCACCGCCCGGCAAATATCACGCTTCGGAGAAAGAATCTCCGACGGCGCGAAGAGAGTGCGCAGGAGCAACGAATTCCGTGGCAGGCAAGGGCATACGCGCTGGACTGGTCGGGTACGGCGGTCACGGAATCGGCCGGCGTCAAGGCCCGGCCGGACCGCTCATGAGGGGAGCCGCACGATGCCATCTGTCGGGGGATCGCACCGCAACGCCACCCTTGACCGTCATCTCCTGCACGAGATCGGTCAGCTGGCCCGCGCGTTGGAGGCCAACGGTCCGCGCACCGAGGAGGAGCTGGCTCTGCTGGTCGGTGCGCCGTACTGGGAGAGGCGGCGCTTCCAGCACGCGCTCCACCTGATGCTCGACGACGGAATGCTGCGTCGCGACGGCTCGGGGCTGCTCTGGCCCGAGGCTTGACCGGGCGACGGGCGGCAGCGGCGCGGCACGCCCGGCGGCGGCCGGCTCGCCGGCCGGCTCAGAAGATGACCGGCTCAGAAGATGATCAGCGCGCCGACGACGGCGGGGGCGAGCCCGAGCAGCAGCCAGGTGCTGACCAGGCGATGCTGGTGGATCAGCAGCGCCGCCACCATGGCGATCAGCCCGAAGGCGGCCGCGATCACGAGCAGCCCGATCCTGGAGACGAGCTCGTCGGCGAAGGCAGCTGCCACGACGAGGCCCATCGCGAGGTGCATGATCGTGGTCGCTGCCAGCGTGGAGAGCACCCACTTCTGCACGGTGCCCAGGCTCATCGGCTCGCGGTTCTGCGGGCGGGGGTTGTTCGGGTCCATCAGGTGCCGGCGGACCTTCGGCGTGGTGGGGCCGGACTGGCTCATCTCGGCTACTCCGTCCCCGAGGAGATCTTCTCGATCAGTGCCGTGGTGGAGATGGCCGGAGTCCGCGGGAGGTAGTGGACCTCGCAGATGTCCTCGAACTCGTCGAACTTGCCCTTCCAGTCGTCGCCCATCACCAGCACGTCCGCGCCGTGCTCGACGATGTAGTCGCGCTTCTGCTCCAGGGACTCCTCGACGAACACGGCGTCGACGACTCTGAGCGCCGCCACGATCTCCATCCGCTCGGACTGGGAGAACACCGGAGCGCGGCCCTTCTTGCGCTCGTTGAGCGCGTCGGCAGAGACGCCGACGACCAGCCGGTCGCCGAGCGACGCGGCGCGTTCGATCACCCGCAGGTGGCCTACGTGGAACACGTCGAACGTCCCGAAGGTGATCACGGTGTGGCTCATGCCCCGATCCTTTCACGCAGGACGGGGCCGCCGGCGGCAGTGTGACCGGGGCCGCATGGCGAGAGCGGCAGCCGACAGGTTAGCCTTACCTAAGTTCGCTTCGGCGGACCGAGCCGCCGGTTCGCGTCCCCGCGAGCAGTCCCCCACCCGAAGGAGCCCGATGCGCAGGTCCGTCCGCGCTGCCGCCCTCGTCGGCTCGCTGTCCCTGACCACGCTGCTCGCCGGCTGCGGCTTCCTCGGCATCGGCGGTGACGAGCCGGGCGACGTCCAGGTCTACTCCGCGCGGCACTACGACCTCGAGGACGCGTTCGTCGAGTACGAGAAGCAGACCGGCCAGAAGGTGGACTTCATCTACGGTGACGACGCGGAGCTGCTCGAGCGGCTCAAGGCGGAGGGCGACGCCGGCCCGGCCGACGTGTACATGACCGTCGACGCCGGCAACCTGTGGAACGCGGCCAGGCAGGGCGAGCTCGCGACCCTGGACTCGGCGGTCCTCGACCGGGCGGTGCCGAAGGAGTACCGCGACCCGCAGAACCGCTGGTTCGGCCTGGCGCTGCGGGCCCGCACGGTCGTCTACAACCCGGACACGGTGGACCCCTCGGAGTTCGACCCGAAGGACACCTACGCGGACCTGGCCGACCCGAGGTGGAAGGGCCGGGTCTGCATGCGGGACGAGACCGAGGCCTACACCCAGTCGCTGGTGGCCAGCCTGATCGACCTGTACGGGCGCGCGCGCACCCTCGCGATCGTCAAGGGCTGGGTCGCCAACGACGTGCAGATCATGAGCAACGACATCTTGCTCATCGAGGCGGTCGACAGTGGAGCCTGCGACGTGGCGCTGGTCAACCACTACTACCTGGCCCGGGAGATGGACGACAAGCCGGACCTCAACGTGAGGCTGTTCTGGGCCAGCCAGCAGGGCGCCGGCACGCACGTGAACCTCTCCGGCGGCGGCGTGGTGAAGTCGTCCGACGCCCCCGCCAAGGCGCGACAGCTGCTCGAGTGGCTCGCCACCGACGGCCAGAAGGCTTTCGTCGGCGACAACCACGAGTACCCGGTCAACCCCGACGTGGCGCCCGACGACGTGATCGGCGGGTTCGGTGAGTTCACGCCGATGCCGATCAACGCGGAGGCCTACGGAGACCTGAACGCCCAGGCCGTCGACCTGCTCGCCGAGGCCGGCTACGAGTGACCTCCCCGGTGGCCCTCGCACGCAGGGCGCGTCCGCACCGACCACGCCGTGTCGCCGGCTCCGGCCGCCCGGCGTGGTCGACGTTCGTGCTGCTGGTCGCCGTCCTGGTCGCCACCCCGGTCGTCGCAGTCGTCCTCGACGGGCTGACCAGCGCCGACCAGCTCAACCTGCCCCGCAACCTCGGCGGCATGGTCCGCACGACCATCGGCCTGATGCTCGGCGTCGGCGTCGGGACGCTCGTGGTCGGGGGCGGCCTCGCCTGGCTGGTGACGGCCTACCGGTTCCCGCTCCGTGACGTGCTGGTGTGGCTGCTCGTGCTCCCACTGGCCATGCCGGCGTACATCCTGGGCTTCGTCTTCCTCTCCACCTTCGACGTCTCGGGTCCCGTCCAGCGCGCGCTGCGCGACCTGTTCGGTGCCGGCGTCTGGATCCCGGACGTCCGTTCGCTGCCCGGGGCGGTGCTGGTGATGTCGCTGTCGCTGTTCCCCTACGTCTACCTGATGGCGCGCGCCGCGCTCGTCGAGCAGTCCCCGACGACGTACGACGCCGCGCGCACCCTCGGAGCGAGCCGCGCCCGGGCGTTCTGGCGGGTGCTGCTCCCGCTGGCGCGGCCGTCGCTGGCCGCCGGCCTCGCGCTCGTGATGATGGAGACGCTCACCGACTTCGCCACCGTGCAGTACTTCGGGGTCAAGACCGTCTCGGTGGGTGTCTACCTGGTGTGGAAGGGGACCTTCGACTTCCACTCCGCGACGCAGCTGTCGGTCCTGGTGCTGCTGTTCGCCGTCGCGGTCCTGGTCGGCGAGCGAGCGCTGCGCGGCCGGGCCCGCTACCACCAGCGCGGCGGTCGCGGCCAGGGCCTGCAGCCACGCCGGCTCACCGGCTGGCGCGGCTGGGGCGCGACCACGCTGTGCCTGCTGGCGCTGGCCGCCGGGTTCTTCGTGCCGGTGGGCCGCCTGCTGCTCTGGGCGGTGGCCGAGGCGGGTGAGAACCCCTCCGGGCTCATCGATCCCCGGTTCGGCGGATACCTCGCCAACAGCCTCGGTGTGGCCGCGATCGCCGCGCTGGGATGCGTGACGCTGTCGCTGGTGATGAGCCACGCCGTGCGGTTGGGCGGTGGCGGGATGGTCCGCTCGGCGGCGCAGGTGACGACGTTCGGCTACGCGGTCCCGGGTGCGGTCATCGGCATCGGGGTGCTGCTCGCCTTCGCCACGCTGGACCGCGGACTCGAGGCGGTGGGCGTCCCGGGCGGCACCGGTCTGCTGGTGACCGGGTCGGTGCTCGGCATCCTCTACGCCTACCTGGTGCGCTTCTTGGCCCCGGCCTACCAGGCGGTCGACGCCAGCTTCAGCAAGGTGCAGCCCAGCATGACGCTGTCGGCGATGAGCCTCGGGGCGAGCCCGATGCGCATCCTGCGCCGGGTGCACCTGCCGCTGGTCCGGCCGGGTGTGGCGGTCGCCCTCGTCCTGGTCGCCATCGACGCGGTCAAGGAGCTCCCGATCGTGCTGCTGCTACGCCCGTTCGGCTTCACTACGGTGTCGGTGTGGGTCTTCCAGCTCGCCGGAGAGAACTTCTGGCAGAAGGCGGCGATGCCGGCGCTCGTGATCGTCGCCGCCGCCGTGGTCCCGGTGTTCTTCCTGTTCCGTCAGGTTCGCGCCGCGGACAGCCGGGGGAGGGAGGGGCTGAGATGACCATGCCCCCGACCGAAGCGGCCCTCGTGCTCGAGGACGTGTCCAAGTCCTACGGCTCGGTCACCGCCGCCGACGAGGTGACGCTTCAGGCGACTCCCGGAGAGCTGGTGACTCTGATCGGCCCGTCGGGGTGCGGGAAGTCCACGACGCTGCGCCTCGTGGCCGGCCTGGAGCGGCCCGACGGCGGCACGATCCGGATCGCCGGTGACGAGGTCGCCGGTCACCGGTGCTGGGTGCCGCCGGAGCGGCGACGGGTCGGGCTGGTGTTCCAGGACCACGCGCTGTTCCCGCACCTCACCGTGGCCCGCAACGTGGCGTTCGGCATCGACCGGCTGCCCCGGGCCGAGCAGCGCGCGAGGGTGGGCGAGGTGCTCGACCTGGTGCGCCTCGGCGACCTGGCGTCGCGCTACCCGCACGAGCTCTCCGGCGGTGAGCAGCAGCGTGTCGCGCTGGCGCGGGCGCTGGCGCCGCGCCCTGCCGTGGTGCTGCTCGACGAGCCGTTCAGCAGCCTCGACGAGACGTTGCGTGCGCAGGTCCGCGCGGAGACCGTCAGCGCGCTGCGTGAGACCGGGACGACCGCGATGCTGGTCACCCACGACCAGACCGAGGCGCTGTCCATCGGCGACCGGGTCGTGGTGATGCGGGGCGGCCGGATCGAGCAGGCCGACACCCCGCAGCGGGTGTTCGAAGCCCCGGCCACCCGCTTCGTGGCGTCGTTCATGGGCGACGCGGACTTCCTGCCCGCCCACGTGCAGAACGCGCTGCTGACCTGCGAGATCGGCGTGGTCTCGACCGTCCCCGGCTGGGCGCACACCGACGTGGACGTCGACGTGGTCCTGCGCCCGCACGAGGTCGCGCTCGCGCCCGATGCCGACTCGGCGTCGCGGGTGGTGGCGGTGGAGTACCACGGCGCCTTCGTGCTGCACACCGTTCGGCTGCCGTCGGGTCGCACGCTGCGCTCCTGGCAGACCCACTCCACGCGCTACCCGGTCGACAGCCCCGTGTCGGTGTCCGTCGTGGCGGGCATCGCGCCGACCCTGCTCGTCGGTGACGACGCAGTCGAGGGTCCGCCGGGCTGACCGGGTACGTTCGACGACGATGTCCGCCCCGATCACCGCCAACCCCGAGCTCGACGCCGTACGACGCCGCGGGCTGCGCCGGATGCGCTCGCTCGCCGTGTCGCTGCTGCTGTTCGCAGCGGCGGTCTACCTCGTCACGCTCGACCGGGACGGGTTCTGGGGCTACGTCAACGCCGGCGCCGAGGCGTCGATGGTCGGCGCGATCGCCGACTGGTTCGCGGTCACCGCGCTGTTCAAGCACCCGCTGGGCCTGCCGATCCCGCACACCGCGCTCATCCCACGGCGCAAGGAGGACCTCGGTCGCAGCCTCGAGGAGTTCGTCGGGGAGAACTTCCTGCAGGAGCCGGTGATCCGCGAACGCATGCAGATCGCCGAGCTCAGCCGCCGGGTCGGCGAATGGCTCACCGTCGAGCGGCACGCCCGGCGCGTCGTGGACGAGGCCGCGTCGGTGCTGCACATCGGGTTGTCCAGGGTCCGCGACGAGGACATGCGGGTGCTCGTCGAGGAGGCATTGCTGCCGCGGTTCCTGGCCGAGCCGATCAGCCCGCTTGCCGGCAGCCTGCTGACCGAGATCGTCCGTGACAAGGCCCATCACGGCCTCGTCGACCTCGTCCTCGACGAGGCGCACCGCTGGTTGGAGGGCAACGAGGAGACATTCAGCGAGATCGTGGGGGAGCGGGCGCCGTGGTGGTCGCCACCGGCGATCAACGAGCGGGTCACCCACCGGCTGCACGTGGAGCTGGTGGCCTGGATCGCGGACATCCGCGACGACCCCTACCACCACGCTCGCACCGCCCTGGACCGCCTCCTCGAGCAGCTCGCCCGGGACCTGCTGCACGACCCCACCACCCAGGAGCGCGCCGAGCGGCTCAAGGAGCGGGTGCTGGCCCATCCGCAGGTCCTGGTGACGGCGACGTCGTTGTGGAACGCCTTCAGGGCCGCGCTGCTGGCGGCGCTCGCCGACGAGGACGGCCCGGTGCGCGCGCGCGGTCTCGCCGAGCTGACCGCGTTCGGCGACCGGCTGCTGGCGGACGCGGAAGTGCGGCGCAAACTCGACCGCTACGCCGCGGACCTCGCGGTGTTCGTCGTCGGGCGCTACGGCGACGAGCTGACCACGGTGATCACCCACACCGTCGACCGCTGGGACGGCAAGGAGGCCGCGCGCAAGATCGAGCTGCACGTGGGCCGCGACCTGCAGTTCATCCGGATCAACGGCACCATCGTGGGTGGGCTCGTCGGCGTCGCCATCCACGCTGTCACCATGGTGGTGTGACGATGCGATTCGGACGCCGGCGAGGCAAGGGCGAGCCCGTGGTACGCGAGGTCCCGATCCGCGACGAGGGCATCCGGCTCGGGCAGTTCCTCAAGCTCGCGGACCTGATCGACAGCGGCGCCGACGCCAGGCCGCTGCTCGCCGAGGGTGTGGTCTTCGTCAACGGCGAGTTGGAGACCCGGCGCGGACGCCAGCTCATCAAGGGCGACGTGGTCAGCCTGGGCGACGAGGCCGTGCGCGTCGGCTGACCCGCGGCCCGCGGCGTCAGCGGACCTCGAGCAGGTCCACCACGAAGATCAGGGTCTCGCCGGGCTTGATCACGCCGCCGGCGCCGCGGTCGCCGTAACCGAGGTGCGGCGGGATCACGAGCTTGCGGCGGCCGCCGACCTTCATGCCCTGCACCCCCTGGTCCCAGCCTGAGATGACCTGTCCGGCGCCGAGCCGGAACGACAGCGGCTCGCCCCGGTTGTAGGAGGCGTCGAACTCCTCCCCGGTGGAGTGGGCGACGCCGACGTAGTGCACCCGCACGGTCTTGCCGGCGACCGCCTCGTCGCCGTCACCGGCGCTGAGGTCGGTGACCTCGAGGTCCGAGGGGGGCGGTGCGTCGGGGAAGTCGATCTCGGGCTTCTCGTGGGTCATCCATGCTCCTGTGGTCGGCGGCCCGGGCCGTCCCCGGGCCGTCGGACCACTCTAGACGGCAGACGGACGGCCGCCGCCGACGGTGCGTCAGGTGCGCAGGACCAGCAGGGCGATGTCGTCGTCGGGGTCGGTGATGCCGGACAGCAGGTGGTCGCACAGCGCCTCGAGGTCCATCTCGTGGCGCCCGCGCAGCTCGCCGACCAGCCAGTCGAAGCCGGCGGCGAGCTGGACCCCCCGACGTTCGATCAGCCCGTCGGTGTAGAGCACCACGGTGGAGCCGTCGGGGAGATCGACCCGGTGGTCGGTGGCGGCGGCGTCGGGATCCAGCCCGAGAAGCAGGTCGGGGGTGCGCTCGAGCAGCTCGGCGGTCCCGTCCGGGCGGACGAGCACGGGCGGGGGATGCCCGGCGTTGGTCCAGCTGAAGGCGAGGGTGGCCTCGCCCTGGCCGCTCACCTGCGCGATCACCGCGGTGGCGAAGATGGCCCCGGTGGTGCCCTGCATGGCCAGGTCGAGTCCGCGCCTCACCTGGCTGGGCGTCGCCGGGTGCAGGACCCTGGCCACGCCCCGGAGCATGTTGCGCACCTGGGCCATCGCGGCCGCGGCGTGCTGGTCGTGCCCGGCGACGTCGCCCACCACGACCGCCAGGGAACCGTCGGGCATCTCGAACCAGTCGTACCAGTCACCGCCGATCTGGCCGAGCTCGACGGCGGGAAGGTAGCGGACCGCCAGCTCCGGCCGGGCCCTGCGGATGGGGACCGGCAGGAGGCTGCGCTGGAACGCCTCCGACATGCGCCGCTGGATCTCGGCAACCTCCCGTTCTGCCGCGGCAGCGTGCACCCGGTCGAGCGCCTGCCTCAGCGTGCCGGCGACCAGCCGGAGGAAGGCGAGGTAGTCCTCGTCCACCGCGAGCGCCGGGCTGAGGCGGACCACAAAGGCGGTGTCGACCGCACCGGCGACGCCCTCGGGCGGTGAGGACAAGGGGAACACGACCACCCGGTCGTCGTCGTGGACGCCGAGCCGCTCCGAGCCGTCGCCGGGGAGGACCGCGGGCAGCTCCTGGGGCAACGAGGGATCGGAGTCCTCGGCTCGACCGTGCATCCAGATGTCGACGGCCCGAAGGTCGCGGGTGGCGCCGCGGAGCACCGCCAGCGCCCGGTGGGCGACGTCGTCTGTCGTCGTGGCGTCGGCCAGCCGGTCAGTGAGCTCGGTGAGCAGCCGGAACCGGCGGGCGGAGAGGACCGTGGCCGTCGTCTCGGTGGCGATGTCGATGACGCCCTCCACCACCTTGTGGCGGTTGGCGACCGGGGAGTAGGAGAAGGTGAAGTAGCACTCCTCGAGGAAACCCCGGCGGTACAGCGGGATGTGGGCGTCCTCCACCCATGTCGCCTTGCCGGAGGCCGCGGTCTGGAGCATCGGGCCGATCACGTCCCAGACCTCGGGGAACACCTCCCGGGCAGGTCGGCCGAGTGCGGTCGGGTGCTTGTCCCCGATCAGCTCCACGTAGGCCGCGTTGTAGATCAGCGCGAACTCCGGGCCCCACAGCAGCGTCACGGGGAACTGGCTGTGCATCATCAGCCCGACCGTGCTCACGAGCGTGTCGCTCCAGCTCGAGACCGGGCCCAGGGGGGTGTGCGCCCAGTCCACGGCCTCGTAGGCGGGGCCGAGATGCCCCAGGTCGTCGAAGACTGTGCGCACGCCGCAATGTATCCCGAGTCACCCGGGCCGCGTGCGCGTCACCCGAGATCGTGAAGATCAGGTCTGGCTGCCGTGGACGTAGGAGTCGAGCTGGTCCCTCTCGAACTCGAGCTCACTCATCCGGTGCTTCACCACGTCGCCGATGCTGACGATGCCGGTGAGTCGGCCGTCCTCGACCACGGGCAGGTGCCGGAACCGGCCCTGCGTCATGACCTGCATGAGGTCGTTGACCGTGTGGTCGCCGGTGCAGGTCTGCACGTCGGAGGTCATGATCGTGGCGACGTGCGTCTCGAGCACCGACTCGTCGTCCTTGAGCCGGCGCACCACGTCGCGCTCCGACACGATGCCGTGCACCGAGGCGCCGTCCTCGCTGACCACCAGCGCGCCGACGTTGTGCTCGGACAGGAGCGCGACCAGCTCACGCACGGTGGCGTCGGGGCGGATGGTGATGACGTCCTTGAGCGGTTTGCCGGCGAGGACTTCCTTGATGCGCATCAGCGACCTCCAGCGTCGGGGCGGGGTTCGAAGGCTAGCCACAATCGTCCCACGGCGACAGAGGCGCGACGAGGGCTGAGAGGATGAGTCCGGTGAAGACCTCCGCGGACCGTCTCGGTGCCCGGGCCAGCCTGCTGATGATGGGCTGGCTCAGCGTCGTGCTCTGGGCGGACCGCGCGGCCGGCGACGGAGGGCTCTGGCAGCAGCGGGCGCTCGGCCTGGCGACCTGGCTGGTGCTCGTCGCCTCGCTGCGCCGGGTGTCGCCCCTGGTGCGCGCCCAGACGCTGGTGGTGGTCGGCTTCGCGACCGTCGTGGAGTACGTCTTCAGCCCCACGCTGCACGTGTACACCTACCGGTTCGACAACGTCCCGACGTACGTCCCGCCGGGGCACGGCCTGGTGTACCTCTCCGCCTTCGCGCTCGGGCACGCGGCGTTCGTCTCGCGTCGGCTGGGCTGGTGGGAGGGCGCGGTGCTGGTCGGCGGGGGCGCCTGGGCGGTGTACGGCGTCACGCTGGCCGACCGTCCCGACGTGCTCGGGGCGTTCTGGTTCGCGTGCCTGGCGCTCTTCTTGGCCTTCGGCCCGTCGAAGGCGGTCTACGTGGGCGCGTTCGTGGTGGTCAGCTGGCTCGAGCTGCTCGGCACGCACCTCGGCACCTGGGAGTGGGGCCGGGTCGACTTCACCGGATGGATCCCGATCGGGAACCCGCCTTCGGGCGCGGCCGGAGGCTACGGCTGGTTCGACCTCGCGGCGCTGCTGCTCGCTCCGCGACTCGTGGCGCGGTTCAGTCGGAGCCCGGACCCGAGCCGGGAGCCGGCTGGGGCAGCGGGTTCCGCCGCCGGGCGTTGATGTCGTGCACGGACCCGTGCGCCGGGCAGCGGGACGTCGGGGTCGGTCACGTCGTCGGAGAGTGCGCCGAGGAAGGCCAGCGCCTGGTCGTGCAGCCGGCCGTTGCTGGCCAGCGCGTTGCCGCCCAGCGGGCCCGGCGTGCCGTCCAGCGAGGTGAACATCCCGCCCGCCTCGCGCACGATGACGTCGAGCGCCGCCATGTCGTAGATCTCCAGGTCCGGCTCGGCGGCCAGGTCGACGGCCCCCTCGGCGAGCAGCATGTAGGACCAGAAGTCGCCGTACGCCCGGGTGCGCCAGCAGCGCCGCGACAGTGCCAGGAAGTCGTCGAGCCGGTCGCGCTGGTCCCAGCCGTCCAGCGAGGAGTAGGACAACGAGGCGTCGTCCAGGCGCGCGACGTCGGAGACCCGGCACGCCGACGCGTTCAGCAGGGAGCGGCCCGTCCAGGCGCCGCCGCCCGCCGAGGCCCACCAGCGCCGGTTGAGCTGCGGGGCTGACACGCAGCCCACCACGACCACGTCGTCGACCATCAGCGCGATCAGGGTCGCCCACACCGGCACGCCGCGGACGAAGTTCTTGGTGCCGTCGATCGGGTCCACGATCCACCGGCGGTTGCTGGACCCGGTGGAGCCCTGCTCCTCGCCGAGGACGGCGTCGCGCGGACGGGCCCGGGACAGGGTGCGTCGGATGCCCTCCTCGACCGAGCGGTCGGCGTCCGTCACGGGGGTCAGGTCCGGCTTCGTCATGACGTGCAGGTCCTGCGCCTTGAACCGGTTGGTGGTCAGCGAGTCGGCGTCGTCGGCCAGTACGTGCGCCAGGCGCAGGTCGTCGGTGTGGTTCGAGGGCATGGCCACAGGCTATGCCCCTCGGCGCGCGGGTCCACGGCGGCTGGCGCCGGCGGCGCGTCAGTCGCGGCGCCCGCCGCGGCTGCGGTCAGTCCTCCTCGGAGCGCTCGCGGCTGGCCAGCAGCCGCCGGAAGGACTCCACCCGGTCGGCCTCGGTGCGACCCGCGGCGACGGCGGTGTCCAGGCCGCACTCGGGCTCTCCCTCGCCGTGGCTGCAGCCCCGCGGGCAGGTGTCGGTGAGCTCCTCGAGGTCGGGGAAGGCGCCGATGAGCTGGCCGGGCTGCACGTGTGCGAGCCCGAACGAGCGGATGCCGGGGGTGTCGACGATCCAGCCGTCGTCCTCGGGGAGCTCGAGCATCAGCGCGGACGTCGAGGTGTGCCGTCCGCGGCCGGTCACCGCGTTGACGTGGCCGATCGCGCGGTCGGTGCCCGGCACCAGGGCGTTGACCAGGGTGGACTTGCCGACCCCGCTGTGGCCGACCAGGACGCTGACCTTGCCGTTCAGGCGCTGCCGGACCTCCGACAGGTCGCCTCCGCGCTGCGCCACGACGTACGGCACCCCCAGCGGGCGGTAGATGCCCAGCAGCGTCTCGGGGTCGGCGAGGTCGGGCTTGGTCAGGCACAGCAGCGGCTCGAGCCCCGCGTCGTACGCCGCCACCAGTGCCCGGTCGATCAGCCGCGGGCGCGGCTCGGGGTCGGCGAGCGCGGTGACCACGACGAGCTGGTCGGCGTTGGCGACGATGACGCGCTCGACGGGGTCGTCGTCGTCGGCCGTACGACGCAGCACGGTGCGCCGCTCGTCGACCTCGACGATGCGGGCCAGCGAGCCGTCGTCACCCGAGACGTCGCCGACCAGCCGGACCCGGTCTCCGACCACGACTCCCTTGCGGCCCAGCGGCCGAGACTTCATCGCGGTGACCTGCCGGTCGTCGACCAGGCAGGTGTAGCGACCCCGGTCGACGGTGACGACGACGGCGCCGACCGCGTCGTCGTAGGTGGGGCGGTCCTTGGTGCGGGGACGGGTGTGACGGCGCGGCCGGTCGAACTTCTCGTGGTCGTACTCGTCGTACCGAGGCACCTAGAACAGCCCTGCCCAGGCCTCGGCGAAACCGGGGAACGTCTTCGCGGTGGTGCCGATGTCCTCGACGAGCACGCCGTCGACGGCCGCCCCGAGGATCACGCCCGCGTGCGCCATCCGGTGGTCGGCATAGGTGCCGAACCGGCCCGCCACCAGCGCTGCCGGACGGATGGTGAGGCCGTCGGGGGTCTCGGTGACGTGGCCGCCGAGCCCGTTGAGCTCGGTGGCCAGGGCGCTGAGCCGGTCGGTCTCGTGACCGCGGATGTGCGCGACGCCGCGCAGGTGCGAGGGGGAGTCGGCCAGCGCGCACAGCGCCGCGACCGCCGGGGTGAGCTCCCCGACATCGTGCAGGTCGTAGTCGAGGCCGTGGATCGTGCCGGTCCCCGACACGGTCAGCCCCTCGTCGGACCAGGACACCTGCGCGCCCATCAGCTCCAGGATCTCGCGCAGCGCGTCGCCGGCCTGCGTGGTCTCGCGGGGCCAGTCGCGGATGGTGACGCTGCCGCCGGAGACCAGCCCGGCGGCGAGGAACGGCGCCGCGTTGGAGAGGTCGGGCTCGATCGCCACGTCGACGGCCCGGATCTGCCCGGGCGCGACACGCCAGCGGTTGGCGTCGCTGTCGTCGACGACCACCCCGTGCAGGCGCAGCTGTTGGACGGTCATGTCGATGTGCGGGAGCGAGGGGACCGGCTTGCCGTCGTGCCGGACGTCGACGCCCTCGTCGTAGCGGGGGCCGGCGAGCAGCAGCGCGGAGATGAACTGGCTCGAGGCGGACGCGTCGATGGTGACCTGTCCGCCGCGCACGCTGCCGTGGCCCTGGACGGTGATCGGCAGGGTGCCCCGGCCCTCGTCGTCGATCTCGGCGCCGAGCCCGCGCAGCCCACGCAGGACCTCGTCCATCGGACGGGTGCGTGCGTGCGGGTCGCCGTCGAAGATGACCGGCCCGTCGGCCAGCGCGGCGACGGGCGGCACGAACCGCATCACCGTGCCGGCCAGGCCGCAGTCGACCGTGACGCCGCCCCTGATCGGGCCCGGTGCGACCTTCCAGTCGTCGCCGCCGGTGTCGACGGAGGAGCCCAGCGCGGTGAGGGCGGCGGCCATCAGCTCGGTGTCGCGCGAGCGGAGGGCACGTCGTACGACGCTGGGGCCGTCACTGAGCGCCGCCAGGACCAGGGACCGGTTGGTCAGCGACTTGGACCCCGGAAGCGACACGGTGGCCTTCAGCGGCCCCGTAGCGTGCGGGGCGGGCCAGAAGCCGGTCTCGGTGTGGTCGTTCATCGCGCCGAGAGTACCGCCGAGGGCGCCCTGTCCACGCCGGTGCTCAGCGGCCGATCGACTTCGCAGCGAGCCTGCCCTGGGCCTTGGCCTCGCGCCGCAGGTGCTTCGCCTCGTGCTTGGCGGAGCCGACGGCGTGCTTCGCGCGCCACGCGACACCCGGCTTCCCCTCGGTGTCGACCGCGGCGAGCAGCAGGCCGCCCATGATCGAGAGGTTCTTGGTGAAGTGCACACGCTGCGCGGAGCGAGCGGTCGCGTCGGACTCCTCCCAGAACCGGTGGCCGGCGGCCGTGGTCGGGACGAGGGAAGCGGCGAGCACCGTCGCGGAGAGGCGTGGCGCGCGGCCGGTCGCGAGGCCGAGGCCGGCGAGGATCTGCACCCCGGCGTTGAGCCGCACCAGGTTCTTCTCGTCCTCCGGGAGGGGCAGGCTCGGCGCGACCTTCCGGGCGGTCGCGGTGAACCGGTCCGTCACCGGCTTGGCGCGCTCGGCCATCTTCTCGGAGTTGCGCAGGGCGTTGACGCCCCCGACGAGGAACATGGAGGCCAGCATCGGACGAGCGGCGAGTCTGATCAGAGTCATGGCCCCTTCTTACCCGATCGGTCGCAGTTCATCATCTCGCACCTTCGGGGCCGCTCCGGAGCGACGGGTCACAGCAGCAGGTCGGCCGCGGCCCCGATGACCTGCTGCACCGGGTTGTGCTCGTCCTTCTTGTTCTTGCCCTTGCCCTGGCCGTTGCTGCCGGGGTCCGCGCTCGAACCCCGGTCGCCGCTGGTGTCGCCGGGCTTCCCGGCCGGCGCTGACTGTCCCGGGGCGTCGGCCCGCCCCATCGGGTCGCCCTTCGGGGCCTTCGAGGTCTTCGCGGGCGTGTCGTCCTTCGACCCTGCGGAGCCGCCCTTGTTCGGGGCCGGCTTCGTCCGGTCGTGGCCCGCTGCCTTGTGCTTGCCCGCGTGGACCTTGTCGTGCCTCTTCGCCGCGGCGTGGTTCTGATTGGTGGGCTGGAACCGTGGGTCGGGGATCAGGCTGGTCTCCGGGGCGGTCCTGCGCAGCCTGCCGGAGTCCGTCGCCCCTGAACCTTCCCCTTGATCCACGAGATCGGAAGCCAGGGACGGTCCACCGGAGGCCGCCGTGCGCAGCAGCGACGTGGAGTCGGTGGTAGAGCCAGCGGCCTCCTGCAGGAAGCGCTCCACGGTCACGGCGGACGAGTCGTTGGCAGGATTCGTGTCCTCGTACTCCTCCGGAACTGTGACGGTGAAGGTGAGATCACCGCCGGTCGGTTCGTTCTTGATCTTGGCGATCTCCACCGGGAAGGTCAGCGTTTTGCTCCCGGAGAAGGTGCAGTCCGCGCCGGTCGTGGTGGCGGTGCAGCCCTGGGGCGGCGGGGCGATATCGGGGTCGTAGACGGCCGTCAGGGTGACCGGCAGATCCGAGTCGCTCGAGGTGACGACCACGGACACATCGGACTTGCCCGAGTTCCCGCGTGCCGGAGCGGTGGCGACCACGCCCACGTCGGCCGGGGTCGGGACGTAGCGCGCGAGCACGACAGTGGCGGCGTCGTTGGCGGAGACGGCATCAGGCCCGCCATCGGCACGTGTGGCCGTGATGGTCACCGTGGTTACGTCGTTGCGGTTGTCCTGGACGTACAAGGGAAGCGTGAGAGCTGCCGAAGCAGCGTCCTGGCAGAGGACCGTGAGGTCCCCAGTCCTCTCGCAGCCCGTCACCGGGCCGTCCCCGAAGCGTGCGCGGCCATTCGGGTCGCTGAGCGTCAGCAGGATGTCCCCGGCGTAGTCGGTGACATCGAGCTGGCCGGTGACCACGTAGTCGTGCAGACCTGTGGGTGTCACCGGGCTGCCGGCAGGTGGGAAGCCGCTCAGACCCACGTCCGCGGTGGTGGGCGTGGTGACGACGTACTGGGTGGTGACGCTCTGGAGGAAGTCCTCCTCCCCGGGTCCGGACAAGGTGACGGTGACGTCGGTGGTCCTCGTGGGAGCGCCCCCGAGCGGCATGGACACCGGGAAGGTGGTGCTCGAGGCCGCCAGGAGTGTCCGCGCGAGCGACGCCACGGCGGTCGCCGGAGTGGTGTCGCAGACAGCGACTGTCGCGTCCCCGGCTCGCACCTTGCAGGTGCCGTCACCGGAGAACACGATGCCGGCCGGATCGGAGTCGATCTTGAGATACACCGTCGGCGGAAGCTCGGGGTCCCCGGTGACCTCGAAGCTGACCTGGTTGTTGGAGATCGTGGCGGGACCGGCAATCAACGTGTAGGTGATCGGTGGAGGAGGCGGCGGCGCGGTCGTGGTCGGCGGAGGTGGAGGTGCCGACGTCGTGGGCGGAGGGGGAGCGCTGGTCGTGGGAGGCGGCGGAGCCGCGGTTGTCTCGCTCGGGGCCGGCTCGCTGGGCGTCGGCTCCGTCGGGGTGGTCTGCGGGTCGGTGGGCGTCGACGTCTGGTCGCCCGGAGCGTTCGACGTGTCGCCGCCCGTCGTGGTGCCGCCGGCGGAAGCCGTCGTGCCCGGGTCCAGCCCGACGAGCGCCGCGGGGGAGTCCGCAGGGGTTGGCAGCTCCGAGGGAAGCAGCGCCACCGCGCCCGGCACGGTCTCTTCCGCGGTGGGCTTCCGCGTCTTCTCACCCGCGGTCTTGTCGCTGCCACCGGCGGTGGCCGGAGGCGTCGACGCCGTCGCGACGGGACGGTCGGCGCCGACCACCGCGTCGGGGTTCGAGCTGCTCGGCAGCAGCATGATCCCGGCCGTTGCGACGGCGGCCACACCGGCGGCCACTGCTCCCGCGGTGGCGACGCCGGCGTTGGCGGAGACGACGTCGCGGACCCGACCGAAGACCGCGCTCAGGCCGAACCCGCCGGCCGCGCCGCCCGCGGAGGCGAGGTAGCCGGTCGCTGCGGCGCCGAGCAGCAACGGCGCGATGATCCCGGCCAGGTTGGAGTTGACCTCGGTCAGCTCGAGGTACATCGCGGTGCACCGGCGGCAACCGTCGAGATGCGTCTGGACCTTCGCGCTGTCGCGCTTGGCGAGGCCGTTGCGGACGTAGGCGCCGAGATGCTCGTTGACCCAGCGGCAGTCGGTCTCGGAGATGTCGCTCAGGTGCATGGTGAGGAAGGCCTGGCGCAGCCCCTCGCGGGCCCGGTAGGCGAGCGCCGAGACCGAGTTCGGGCTCATCCCCAGCAACGGTGCGATGTCGGCGGGCTTCTGCCCCTCGACCTCGAGGTGCCACAGCACGAGCTGCCAGCGCTCCGGCAGGCTGGCGAACGCCTTCGCGGCGGCGCCGCTCTCGAAGGCGGCCACGGCGGTGTCCTGGAACGGCACGCCCGCGTCGAAGGCCTCCATGTCGTCCGAGGTCTGCAGCCTGGCGCCGGCCCGGATCTTGTCGACGTGGAGGCGTCGTACCGCGGTGAGCAGGTAGGCGCGGAAGGCCACGTCGGGACCGCCTCCGCCCTGCAGCACCGAGAGCACCTTGGCGAATGCGTCGGAGACCAGGTCGTCGGCGTCGGGACCGCGGACCAGCTGCCGGGCGAGGCGCTTGGCAGCGTCCACGTGCCGCGCGAAGAGGTCGCCGTAGGCAGTGACGTCGCCACCGCGCACGCGCGAGATCAGCTCGGCGTCACTGGGTGCGTCGACATCGTGCAGCAGGTCGGTCATGGCCTCTTCACTTCGGAGCTCAGGGCGGGGCTCCCGTACGGTCACGGGCGCACACGGATACTCCTCCGCACCACGGTAGTGCCATCCGGCCCGCCGCGGGGGCCGGAAGGACAAAGTTGACCAAGGTGCCCAAAGCCCGCGGCGATGAAAAAAAGTCACCGAAACCGCGTCATGGGTCCGCAAGTCGCACGTTTCACCCGTGCAAGGCCAGGACGGGCGCTTGAGGGGGTGCTCGGCGACCGGATGGAGGTGTGGGCCGTGGTCGGCTTCACCGCGTTCACCCGTCGCAAGTCCGAGGCTCCGCAGACCCGGGGTGGGGAGCTGCCCGAGTCGCTTCGGCAGGAGCTGCCGATGCGGTTCGAGGCAGTGGGGGAGGCCCTGGCGTCGGAGGGGGACGTGATCGCGGCCTGCAGCGTCGTGGGGGGTGACGTGGCCCGTGACGGTGCCGCCCTGGGAGAGGCACTGTCCGGGCTGCGTACGACCTACGAGCTGGTCCGGGGCACGCCGCCCGACTTCGACGCCACCGAGGCGCTCTCGGTGGCGTGGAGCGAGGCGACGCTGGAGTACCTTCACGACCTGTCCTGCGAGGACCCGCTGACCGGGCTGACCAGTCTCGCCCACGTGCGCACCCGCCTCGCGGAGGTCTACCGCGACGCCGACCTCACCGACGTCAGCGTGCAGAACAGCCACGCGCTCGTGGTCGTCGCGCTGCGGTCTCGCGGCGTCGAGGCGATCCTCGAGCACCACTTCACGCGTGCCCTGCGGCTGTGCCAGGTGGCCGAGGCGGTCCGTACGGTCTTCTCCGGCGGCGAGACCATCGGACGGCTCGGGCTGAACCGGGCCGTCGCACTGGTCAACCGCACCTCGGATCTGGGCACCTCGGTGGCCACGCTGTCGGACTACCTCGAGGACCTCGATCTCGGCCCGTCCGACGTCCGGGTGTGGATCGAGGGGCTGCCGGCGTCGCCGGAGTCGGCCTCACGGCTGCTCGACGAGCTCGCCCGCTGAACCGTCGTACGTCGTGCCGCGGCCGTGTCCGCGCCGACGGCTAGCCTGGGCGCATGTGTGGTCGCTACGCCTCGAGCCGCCGTCCCGAGGACCTCGTCGAGGAGTTCGAGATCGACAAGGTCGAGGTCGAGGAGACGCTCGCGCCCGACTACAACGTAGCGCCCACCAAGCCGGTCTACGCCGTGGTGGAGCGGCCGCCCCGGGGCTCGGGAGGGGACGATGCCCGTGAGGAGAGCCCCGTTCCGCAGCGGCAGCTGCGGGTGCTCAGCTGGGGCCTGGTGCCCTTCTGGGCGAAGGACCCGGCGATCGGCAACCGGATGATCAACGCGCGCATGGAGACGGTGCACGAGAAGCCGGCGTACCGGAAGGCGTTCGCCTCGCGGCGGTGCCTGCTGCCCGCCGACGGGTACTACGAGTGGTACCCCACCGAGCTGAAGACGAAGGCCGGCAAGCCGCTCAAGCAGCCGTTCTTCATCCATCCCGCCGACGGCAGCGTGATGGCGATGGCGGGGCTCTACGAGATCTGGCGCGACCCGTCCCGCGACGAGGACGACCCTGGCCGGTTCCGGTGGACCTGCACGGTGCTGACCACCACCGCCGAGGACGCCGTCGGGCACATCCATGACCGGATGCCGCTGCTCGTGGAGCCCGATCGCTACGCCGCCTGGCTCGACCCGACCGTGTCCGATCCCGACCAGCTCCGCACGCTGCTGGTGCCGGC
The DNA here is from genome assembly GCA_963801125.1 of uncultured Actinomycetota bacterium. Taxonomy (GTDB): domain Bacteria; phylum Actinomycetota; class Actinomycetes; order Propionibacteriales; family Nocardioidaceae; genus Nocardioides_B. The sequence continues at coordinate 43,025 of CAWDDL010000020.1, read as the reverse complement.
GGCGCCGGGCCGACTCGAGGCCTACCCGGTGTCCACGGAGGTCAACAGCGTGCGCAACAACGGTGCGCAGCTGCTCGATCCGCTGCCCGCCGAGCCGCCCGCGCGGGCCGAGGACGACCCCGAGGCGGTGGACCATCCGTGACCACGCAGATCAGCAGGGTGCCGACGCCGCACGGCGACGCCCGCCTGCACAAGGACCGCTCGCGCTCGCCGGTGGCGACGTTGCTGCTCGGCCACGGCGCGGGCGGCGGCGTGGACGCGCCCGACCTGGTTGCGTTGGCCGAGGGGCTGCCGCGCCACGGCATCTCCGTGGTCCGCGTCGAGCAGCCGTGGCACGTGGCCGGCAAGAAGATCGCCCCCCGGCCGGCGGTGCTCGACGTGTGCTTCATCGCGGCGGCCGACAAGCTCAGGGTCCGAACCCCGTTGGTGGCTGGCGGTCGCAGCGCCGGTGCCCGGTCGGCGGCCCGCACCGCCAAAGAGCTCGGCGCGGCCGGCTGCCTGGCGCTCGCGTTCCCGCTGCACCCGCCCGGTCGGCCCGAGCGCTCGCGGCTCGAGGAGCTCGAGGCGGTGGAGGTGCCGGTGCTGGTGGTGCAGGGGGAGCGGGACCCGTTCGGCACGCCCGAGGAGTTCCCTCCCGACCGTGACCTGACGGTGGTGCCCGGTGCCGACCACGGCTTCAAGGTGCCCAAGCGGGGCGACGTCGCGCAGGAGGACGCGCTCGGGATCATCGTCGAGGCGACGCTGGAGTGGATCGTGCGGGAAGTCGCCGGGAATCGAAACCTGCCCTGACGTGTTCTGCCTCGTGCGAGGAGAACTGACGAGGCGAAGGAGCAGCGAGTGGGCGGCACCATCACCTGTGATCGTGGCGAGGCAGCGTGCGACCGGGGGTCGTACCCCACGCTCCCGGTAGGCTGGGAGGCGATGACTGACCAGCAGACCCCGGATCCGGCGACGGAGACCGACGCGGAGCGCTCGGCTCGCTTCGAGCGCGACGCCATGCCGTTCCTCGACCAGCTGTACTCCGCGGCCATGCGGATGACTCGCAACCCGCAGGACGCCGAGGACCTCGTCCAGGAGACGTTCGCCAAGGCGTACGCCGCGTTCCACCAGTTCAGGCCCGGGACGAACCTGAAGGCCTGGCTCTACCGGATCCTCACCAACACCTTCATCAACACCTACCGCAAGAAGCAGCGCGAGCCTCAGCAGTCGATGAGTGAGGACGTCGAGGACTGGCAGCTCGCGCGGGCCGAGTCGCACACCTCCTCCGGTTTGAAGTCGGCCGAGACCGAGGCCCTCGAGGGGCTGCCGGACAGCGACGTCAAGGACGCCCTCCAGCAGCTCCAGGAGGACTTCCGGCTTGCGGTGTACCTCGCCGACGTGGAGGGATTCCCCTACAAGGAGATCGCGGAGATCATGGACACGCCCATCGGCACCGTGATGTCGCGGCTGCACCGTGGTCGGCGCCAGCTGCGCGAGCTGCTCTCGGACTATGCACGCGACCGAGGCCTGAGCGTCGCCGGAGCAGGTACGACGAAGGGGGCCGGGTCATGAGCTGCGGCAACCACCACGACACGGACTGCTCGGAAGTGCTCGAGCGGATGTTCTTCTTCATCGACCACGAGCTGGCCGACGCCGACTGCGCGCAGATCGAGCAGCACCTCGACGAGTGCGGGCCGTGCCTGCAGAAGTACGACCTCGAGCGCACGGTGAAGTCCCTGGTCCAGCGGTCCTGCTCCGAGCACGCGCCGGAGGGCCTGCGGGACAAGGTGCTGCTTGCGGCTGCAGCAGGTCCGGGTCGACATCACCACCACCGACATCCGGTTCGAGTAGCCCGCTGCGCCCTCCCCGATTGGCCGGGCGCGGCCCCACCTGCGACAATGGTGCTGACCCCTCGCCCACGGCAGGGGTCGACGACTGTCAGCGTTGAGGAGGACACCATGGGTAAGACCGGCCGCAAGCGCCGCGCCCGCAAGAAGAAGGGCGCCAACCACGGTAAGCGCCCCAACGCCTGATCCGGCGTTTCTTGCGCGTCACGCGCAGTACAGGAGGACCTCGAGGCCCACGGCCCGGGGTCCTTCGTGGTTTCCGGATCCGGCAGGATGTTGGCGTGGACGAGATCAGCAGCGGCCAGACCACGTCGACCGAGCACACGGTGACCGACCAGGACACCGCCCAGGCGCTCGGGTCCGGAGACCTCCCCGTCCTGGGAACTCCCAGGCTGCTCGCCTGGGCCGAGCAGGCCACCTGCGCGGCGATCGCGCCGTCGCTGCCCGCGGAGCGCACCAGCGTCGGCACCCGGGTGCAGCTCGAGCACGTCGGGGCCAGCCCGGTGGGCGCGGTGGTGCGGGTCACCGCGACGGTGGCCCACACAGACGGTCGGCTGGTCCGCTTCGAGGTGGTGGCCGAGCACGCCGACGGCAAGGTCGTCGGGCACGGTGAGGTCACCCGGGTGGTGGTGGACCGGGACCGGTTCCTCGCGCGGCTGTGAGGAGGCGCCGGGTCGGCGGTGCTGGGCGTGAGGAGGCGCCGGGTCGGCCTCAGAGGGGGAGGCGGAACCCGATCAGGTCGACGCCGGGGGCCGGCGACCAGTCGAGCGCGGGCCTGCGGCGGAAGCCCAGCCCTTCGTAGAGCCGGTGCGCGTGGGCCTGCACCGGCAGGCTGCTCAGCACCACCGCGGTGTAGCCCAGCTCGGCCGAGCGGTGCAGGCACGCCCGCACCAGCGCCTGCGCGGCTCCGCGCCGCCGGGCAGCGGGAGCGACCGCCAGCATCCGGAACTCGCCCTCGCCCGGTCCGGCGACCTCGGAGAACACCGAGCCCTCAGGACAGAACGTGACCGTGCCGACCACCACCCCGTCCAGCTCGGCGACCAGCAGCTCCGCGGCCTCGGCCCGCGCTCGGGCGTCGAGCAGTTCGGCGACGTAGAAGTCGTCCTCGACGATGTAGCCGTCGGCGGCGTAGGCCTCGAGCGTGAGTCGCCCCACGGGCTCGTGCTCGGCCGGCCGGGCCGGCCGGACCACCAGGCCCGTCACACCCCGAACGTGTTGCGCGGGTAAGGCGCGTCGACGTCGGTGATCACGTTGACCAGGTAGGGCTTGTTCGAGGCGAAGGCCCGGTCGATGGCGGCGCCGATCTGGGTCGGGTCGGTGACCATCTCCCCGCCGCCGCCCAGTGCGGTGACGACTTCGTCGTAGCGGGTGCGCGGGGCCAGGTCGGCGGCCACGTCGTAGCCGTAGAGCATCTGCATCGGCTGCTTCTCCAGCCCCCAGGCGGAGTTGTTGCCGCAGACGATGACGACGGGGAGGTCGTGGCGCACCAGCGTGTCGACGTCCATCAGCGACATCCCGGCCGCACCGTCGCCGAGCAGCAGCACGACCTGGGAGGACGGTCGGGCCAGCCGGGCGGCGATGGCCGCGCCCATCCCGGCGCCGAGGCAGCCGTAGGGGCCGGGGTCCAGCCAGCCGCCGGGCCGCTTGGGCTCGACGTACTTGCCGGCGAAGGAGACGAAGTCGCCGCCGTCGCCGATCACCACGGCGTCCTCCTCCAGGCGCGGCACCAGCTCGCCGTAGATGCGCGCCGGGTGGATCGGGTCCGCCTCGCTGCGGAGCAGGGCGGTGTCGCGCTCGACGGCCGCGGCGACGTCGGCATGCAGCTCGGTGACCCAGCCGCTCCAGTCGGGCTTGCGGAGCTGCTGCTCGAGCGCGGCCTGGACCCCGTCGATGACCTGGGTCAGGTCCCCGGCGGCCGACGCGGCGAGGTCGGCGTGGCCGGACACCTGGGCGGGGGAGTCGGCGAGGTGGACGACCTTGGCCGTCGGGGCGCCGTCCTTGCCGCCGAACACTCCGTAGCCGAGCCGGAAGTCGAGCGGGGTGCCCACCACGATCGCCAGGTCACAGGTGCCGAGGGCCTTGCTGCGCGCCTTCGTGACGAGCAGCGGGTGCCCGCCCGGGACGACCCCGCGCCCCATGCCGTTGGTGACGACGGGGATGCCCACGGCCTCCACGAACCGCAGCGCGGCCTCTTCGGCGCCGTCGGCCCACACGTCGGTGCCGAGCACGAGCACCGGGCGGCGGGCCCCGCCCAACAGCGCGCCGACCTCGGTCAGCGCGTCGGGGTCGGGCTCGATGCGGGTGCGCGGGGCGCCCGTCGGCCGGTCGACGGCGGCCTTGTCGAAGAACTGGTCCATCGGCACGTCGAGGAAGGTCGGGCCGCGGTGCGAGGACCCCGCGACGGTGAAGGCCTCGTCGACGGCGGCGGGGATGGCGCCGACCTCGTGGACGGTGCGGGCCAGCTTGGTCACCGGCGCGAGCAGCGGCGGGTGGTCGAACTCCTGCAGGCTGCCCATGCCCCAGCGGTTCGCCGGGGCCCGGCCGCCGAGCACCACGAGGGGCGACCCGCTGAACTGGGCCTGGGTGATCGGGCTGACGCCGTTGGTGACCCCCGGCCCGGCGGTGAGCACGGCGAGGCCCGGGACCCGGGTCAGCTTGCCGAGTGCCTCCGCAGCGAAGACGGCGGTCTGCTCGTGGCGTACGTCGAGGATCCGCATCGGCGGGTCGGCGTGCACCGCAGCGTCGTACATCGGGAAGACGTGCGCTCCCGAGAGGGTGAACATGGTGTCCACCCCGTGCGCGGCGGCGACCGCCACGGCGTGCTGTCCGCCGTGGGGTGCCTCGGCTGCCGGATCGGCGTGGTCGGTGCTCTCGGTGCCTGCGCTCTGTGTGACGTCGGTCATGGTCCGCAGGCTACCAACGGGTAGCCTGCCGGCCGCGGGCGGTCCGACCCGTGAGGATGACGACATCCTCGGCCGCAGGGGAGCAGCCCGGACCGGTCCCGAACACCCCGGGGTCAGGCCAGGAAGTGCGGGTTGGAGGCGCGCAGGTGCTCGATGAGGGTCAGCAGCAGGTCGGCGCGTTGGGCCGGGGGACCGGGCGCGAACGCGAGCTGGAGATAGAGCGCGCGCAGGAACGGCTGGACGTTGCCGGACACGGCGTAGGGGTCGCCGGCCCGCTCGTCGTCGGGTGCGGCCGCGGCGGCCAGACGCGCCAGCCACGGCTCGAGCACGTCGGCGGTCACCAGGTCGCGCCGCAGGATCGCCATCGTGGCGGCGGCGAGCCGGTCGTCCTCGCCGTGCAGCAGCCGCTGGTCGGTCTCGTGGAGCAGTCGGTCGGCGATCACGTCCAGCAGCACGGTCAGCTCCAGGCGGCCCATGGCCCGGGAGCCGGCGAGCTCGCCGAGCGCGTCGGCTCCGTGAGCGATCGCGTGTGCCCAGCCCTTGCCGTCGACGTAGCCCCGCAGGTCGCGCTCCCGGACGAACCAGCCGGCGATCCGGTCCCCCCAGCCGAGGATGGTCTCCGGCGCCAGGAGGTGCTGCTCGTTGTCACGGCCCACACAGACGGCGAGGATCAGCGCGGAGAAGCTGCGCCGGAACACCGTGTCGCTGCCCGTCTGGCCGATGCCGACCATCAGGCCCGCGGCCATCCCGTCGCCGAGCCCCTCGAGCAGGTGGTCGTAGACACCCTCGGAGATCCACGCCGCGAGCAGCCCGTAGGCGATCGCGTCGCGCCGATGCGGGTCCGGATCGCCGAGCATCGAGGTGAGCTCGGCCGTGAGGTCGGCCAGGGAGCGGTCGTCGGGAACCCGGTGGCCCTCGGCCACGACCCGGTCCCAGAACGCCGACTCCATGGGCGCCATCCTGCCATTCTCGGCCCCACGCGAGGGAACCGGGCGTCGCCCCTAGGCTGAGGTGCGTGCCGTCCCTGAACGAGCTCGCGCGAGCCCACACCCACCTCGACGACGAGGACCTCGGCTGGCTGCACCTGCTGCTCGCGGACTGGCAGATCATCGCGGACCTGTCCTTCGCGGACCTGGTGCTGTGGCTTCCGGACCGGGAGGGCGGCGGCTTCTGGGCCGGCGCGCAGATGCGCCCCACCACCGGTCCCACCGCCTACGTCGACGACCTGGTCGGAGCGTTCGTCCCCACCGGGCGCCGACCGTTGCTGGACTCCGCCTACGAGCGTCAGCGGGTGGCCCGTGAGGGCGACCCGGAGTGGCGCGACGACATCCCGGTCCGGGTCGAGGCGATCCCGGTCCGACGCGGCGATCGCATCCTCGGGGTGATCGCACGCAACACCAACCTGCTCGGCGTTCGGACGCCGAGCAGGCTCGAGCTGTCCTACCTGCAGACCGCGACCGACCTGACCCAGATGATCAGCAACGGGTTCTTCCCGTTCCCCGGCCAGCGTTCCGACCACGCCGACTCGCCGCGGGTCGGCGACGGGTTCGTGCGGGTGGACCAGACGGGACGGGTCACCTACGCCAGCCCCAACGCCCTGTCGGTCTACCGCAGGCTCGGCCTCCAGACGGACCTGGCCGGCCTCGATCTCGCGGAGACGACCCGTCGGCTGGTTCCGGCGGCCCGGCGGCCCGACGAGGAGACGATCAGCGCGGCCCTCGGCGGCCGGCTGCCGCGCGACACCGAGATCGGCGACGGGCAGACTGTGCTCATCGTCCGGTCCATCCCGCTGCGGCCCGCCGGCGAGCACATCGGCGCCCTGGTGCTGCTGCGCGACGTCACCGACCTGCGCGTGCGGGACCGGGAGCTGGTCACCAAGGACGCGACCATCCGGGAGATCCACCACCGGGTGAAGAACAACCTGCAGACCGTGGCAGCGCTGCTGCGGCTCCAGGCGCGCCGCATCGACAGCCCGGAGGGGAAGGCGGCGCTGGAGGAGGCGGTACGACGGGTCGGGTCGATCGCGATCGTGCACGACACGCTCAGCCAGACCCTGGACGAGAGCGTGGCGTTCGACGAGGTCGCCGACCGGCTGCGGGTGATGGTCGCGGAGGTCTCGGCCGCGGGCGAACAGGTCTCCTCGACGCGGGAGGGGAGCTTCGGCACGATCTCGGCCGAGGTGGCCACTCCGCTGGCGATGGTGCTCACGGAGCTGCTCCAGAACGCCGTCGAGCACGGCTTTGCAGGAGGGCCCGGGACGCTCGTGGTGCGCGCGCAGCGGCTGGTGGGGCGGCTGCACGTGAGCGTGCAGGACGACGGCGCCGGGCTCCCGGAGGGCTTCGACCCGGAATCCTCGACGAGTCTCGGACTGTCGATCGTGCGAACGCTGGTCGAGTCCGAGCTGGGCGGTCAGCTCGAGCTGGGCAGCGGCCCTAGCGGGGGGACCAGGGTGCAGCTCGACATCCCGTTGCCCTGAGCCTCGGGCTCAGGCAGTGCGCACCTTGGCGCGGGCGTTGCGGCGCTTGAGCGCGCGGCGCTCGTCCTCGCTCATCCCGCCCCAGACGCCATGGTCCTGTCCCGCCTCCAGCGCCCAGGCCAGGCACTGCTCGCGCACGTCGCAGCGACGGCACACCTGCTTGGCCTCCTCGATCTGGAGGATGGCCGGACCGGTGTTGCCGATCGGGAAGAACAGCTCTGGGTCCTCGTCGAGGCATGCAGAGCGGTGGCGCCAATCCATGGCGGGGAGCTCCTTGTCGTGTCAGTGAGTGGCCGGCTGGTTGAGTCGGTCTACCCGTGCGCGTTGCCTCGCGGCGACGTCCACCTGTGAGTGACCGTTTTCACGAGGCCCGAAACCCGCGATGTCCGACGGGTTCGGTGATGGCTCCGTGAGCAGGGTCCGAGGGGACCCGTCTGACCGGTGACCTCGACCAAGAGTGTCAAGAGATGTGAGGCCGATCAAGCCTTTGCCAAGGTCGGGTTGGTCACAGGTCCACGAATTTACTCCTGGTCTGGACGGGTTGCTGAGGATTCGATGAGAATCCGGGCGCCATACCACCGAGAACGTGCATCGAGGCGGTCAGTAGCATCGGCTCCCGTGACGTCGAGCCCCCAGCCCACCGGTCCCGCGGCGCGCTCCGGCGTACCCGCGCCGCTCGTCGTGGCGGCCTCGCTCGCGGCCGTCGAGGGTGTGCTGCTGGTCCTCTACGGCCTGGTCGAGCTCACCGCGGTCGATGCCGAGAAGGCCGTGATGGGGGTCAGTACGGCGGTGTTCTTCCTGGTGTACGGCGCCGGACTGGTGTTCTGCGCGTGGCGGATGCACCGCCGGGAGTCCTGGGCCCGCTCCCCGGTGGTGATGGCCCAGCTGATCCAGCTGGGGGTCGCCTGGAGCTTCTGGGGCGGCAGCTCCACGCCGGCCGCGGCCGCGCTGGGTGTGGTCGCGCTGCTGGTGCTCGTGGGGGTCTTCCACCCCGCGTCCCTGGCCGCGCTGACCGACGACTGATCGTCAGCCAGCGCCCCGGTCACAGCTCGTCGACGCCCGCGTCGGACAACGAGCTGCGCAGCTTCTCCAGGGTGCGCGCCAGCAGCCGGGACACGTGCATCTGCGAGATGCCGATCTCGGCCGCGATCTGGGACTGGGTCATCCCCTTGAAGAAGCGGAGCGTGAGGATGTGCTTCTCACGCGGGTCGAGCCCCTCGAGCAGCGGCTTGATCGTCTCGCGGTTCTCGACGTGCTCGAGCGCCTCGTCGTCACCGCCGATCACGTCGATCATGCTCAGCGCGCTGTCGTCGCTCGAGTCCGGCGCGTCGAGCGACAGCGTCGAGTACGCGTTGGAGGACTCGAGCCCCTCGATGATCTCTTCCTGCGGGACCCCGATCCGCTCGGCGAGCTCCGCGACCGTGGGGGAACGCCCGTTCTCCTGGGTCAACTCGGCGGTGGCGGTGGTGATCGTGATCCGGAGCTCCTGCAGCCGCCGGGGGACCCGGATCGCCCAGCCGCGGTCGCGGAAGTGGCGCTTGATCTCCCCGACGATGGTCGGCGTGGCGTACGTCGAGAACTCCACTCCACGCTCGAGGTCGAATCGGTCGACGGCCTTGATCAGACCGATCGTGCCGACCTGCAGCAGGTCGTCGTACGGCTCACCGCGGTTGAGGAACCGGCGCGCGAAGTGCTCGACCAGGGGGAGGTGCAGCCTGACCAGCTCGTCGCGCAGGCGGGACCGTTCGGCCTCGGAGACACCCTCGTCGGAGAGGGCGGTGAACAGCGCATGGCTGCGTGCCCGCATCTCGGTCAGGTCGTCCGCCCGGGTCCTGCCGTCCCCGTCGGTGCTCATGGGGTTGCTCACGCCGGTTCGGTCGTGGCCCTGGCGAGGGTGATGGTCAGCTGGTCCCCGTCCACGTCGGCGCTGACCGAGGTGGTCAGGGCGGAGAGCACCGTCCACGCGAAGCCGTCACGGCTCGGCTGGCGTGGCTCGTCGCACCGGGCCGAGACCGCGACCCGCAGCTCGCCGTCGCCCAGGTCGAAGGCGCAGACCAGGTCGCTGCCGTCGCGCGCCTGGGGCAGCACCATCGCGCACGCCTCGTCCACGGCGATGCGCAGGTCCTCGATGTCGTCGAGGGTGAAGTCCAGACGTGCGGCAAGCCCGGCAGTCGCAGTGCGCAGCACGGCGAGAAAGGCGCTGTCCGCAGGAATACGGAGCTCTACATCCGGATGGCTGTCCGCCACGTCGTGCCACTCCTTCGCGAGAAGAGGGGGTCGGGCGCCGCCGGCGCCCGACCCCTGGAAGTCGTCATGCTTCGAAGACCGCTTCCGCAGTCTGTCAGGACTTCTTGGTCTCCCAGAAGATTTCCGCGATCTCGTCGATCTTGGCGAGCAGGTCGTCGGCGGCCTGAGCGTCCATGGTGCCCTTCGTGCCGGAAGCGCCGGCGAGCTTGGTGGCCTCGTTGAAGAGCGTGTGCAGCTGAGGGTACTTCTCGAAGTGCGGCGGCTTGAAGTAGTCGGTCCACAGCACCCACAGGTGGTGCTTGACCAGCTCGGAGCGCTGCTCCTTGATCAGCACGGCACGGGTGCGGAAGTCGGGATCGTCGTTGTCGGCCAGCTTGCCGATGATGCCCTTGATGGACTCGGCCTCGATGCGGGCCTGCGCGGGGTCGTAGACGCCACAGGGCAGGTCGCAGTGGGCGTGGACTTCGACGGTCGGTGCGAACAGTCGCGCGAACATCCGTGGTCCTTTCTCTTCTGACTCGGGGTCATGGGTGAGTGAAACCACCTGCGACACTACCCCCGGTCGTCGAGGGCTCGCAGAGTGGATCTGACTGGGCAATCGTGCTGGGAGGATCGGTACCCATGACATCCCCGTTCACGCGCGTCGGGTTCGCGGTGGTCCGCGGCCGCTCGATGCTGCCGACGCTGCGCGAAGGGGACCGGCTGCTGGTCGTGCACGGTGCCCGGCCACGGCGGGGACGGCTGGTCGTCGTACGCCTGCCCGACGGGGTGGTGGCGGTCAAGCGGGCCACCCGCCGCGAGCCCGACGGCTGGTGGGTGGAGCGCGACAACCCGGCCGAGGGCGTCGACTCCTGGTCCGTGGGTGCGATCCCAGACGGCGACGTCGTGGCCCGGGTGATCGGCCGGGCCTGGCCCCGCCCTCGGCCGCTGTAGCGTCCGCCACACCTGCCGCGGCCGGGTTCGGCGCCGCGGTCCGGTGTGAAAGACTTGCCCGGCCGGGTGACCCCCGCGTTCTCGCCGCCGTCCGCGCTGCTCCACCGTCGCAGCAGCCTGCCGGACGGCCGATTCGAACCAGTCGACAAGGAAGGCGCCGTCATGGTGGCATCGGCATCGATGCACGACCCGGACGAGGGACGCGCGCTGCGCGCGCAGGACCCGGTTTTCGAGCTCCACCGCGGCGGCAAGATGGAGGTCGCCTCCACCGTGTCGCTCGCCGGTCCGAACGACCTCTCGATGGCCTACACGCCGGGGGTCGCGCGGGTCTGCGAGGCGATCGCGGCCGAGCCGGCGCTGGCCGACGAGTACACCTGGGTGTCCAACACCGTCGCGGTCGTCACCGACGGCACCGCGGTGCTCGGTCTCGGCGACATCGGTCCCACGGCCGCGATGCCGGTGATGGAGGGCAAGGCGGTGCTGTTCAAGCAGTTCGGCGGCGTCGACGCCGTGCCGATCTGCCTCGACACCAAGGACGCCGACGAGATCGTCGACACCGTCGCTCGGCTGGCTCCCAGCTTCGGCGGGATCAACCTCGAGGACATCTCCGCGCCGCGCTGCTTCGAGATCGAGCAGCGGCTCAAGGACCTCCTCGACATCCCCGTCTTCCACGACGACCAGCACGGCACCGCTGTGGTCGCGCTCGCGGCGCTGGAGAGCGCCCTTCGGCTCACCGGGCGCACCCACTCCGACACCCGGGTGGTCATCTCGGGCGCCGGTGCCGCAGGCGTGGCCGTCGCCAGGATCCTGCTCGCCGCCGGCGTGCGCGACCTCGCCGTCACCGACCGGCGCGGGGTGCTGCACTCGGCGCGCGGTGACCTCACCCCGGTGAAGCTGTCGTTGGCACAGGACACCGCGGACCTCACCGGCCGGACCGGCGACCTCGCCGACGCGCTGCGGGGCGCCGACGTCTACATCGGCGTCTCGGGCGGCACGGTTCCCGAGGAGGTCGTCGCCACGATGGCGTCGGACGCGATCATCTTCGGTCTCGCGAACCCGAATCCCGAGGTGCACCCCGAGGTCGCGCACCGGCACGCCCGCGTGGTCGCCACCGGACGCTCGGACTTCCCCAACCAGATCAACAACGTGCTGGCCTTCCCGGGCATCTTCCGCGGTGCCTTCGACGCGCACGCGACCGCGATCACCGAGGGGATGAAGCTCGCCGCGGCCACCGCGCTGTCCGACCTGGTCTCCGGCGACCTGCGCGAGGACTACGTGATCCCCTCGCCGTTCGATCCACGGGTCGGGCCGGCCGTCGCTGCGGCCGTGGCCGAGGCGGCCCGGCGTGACGGTGTCGCGCGGCGCTGACTAGGGTCGGGGACATGTTCGCCCTCTACGCCGAGAGCTTCAGCACCGACAACCCGCTGTCCGGCCTGGTGGTCGGAGAGCGGCCGGATCCCGAGGCGCCCCGCGACTGGGCGACGATCCGGGTCAAGGCCGCCTCGCTCAACCACCACGACCTCTGGTCGCTGCGCGGCGTCGGCCTCCGCGAGGAGTCCCTGCCGATGATCCTCGGTTGCGACGCCGCGGGGTACGACGAGGACGGCAACGAGGTCGTCGTGCACGCGGTCGTCAGTGACCCGGCCTGGTCCGGCGACGAGACGCTCGACCCGAAGCGGTCGCTGCTCTCCGAGCGGCACCAGGGCACGTTCGCCGACAGCGTGGTCGTGCCGCGGCGCAACGTGGTGCCCAAGCCGGCGTCGCTGTCGTTCGAGGAGGCCGCCTGCCTGCCGACCGCATGGCTGACGGCGTACCGGATGCTGTTCACCCAGGGCGGGCTCAAGCCGGGCGACTCGGTGCTCGTGCAGGGGGCCGGCGGTGGCGTGGCGACCGCGCTGATCAGCCTCGCCCGGGCCGGCGGACTGCGGGTCTTCGCCACCAGCCGTGACGAGGGCAAGCGCAAGCGGGCGCTCGAGCTCGGCGCGCACGAGGTGCTGGAGAGCAACGCCCGCCTGCCCCAGAAGGTCGATGCCGTCATGGAGACGGTCGGCCGGGCCACCTGGTCGCACTCGATCCGGTCGCTGCGCCCCGGCGGATCCATCGTGATCTCGGGGGCCACCAGCGGTCCCAAGCTCGACGACGCCGAGCTGACCCGGATCTTCTTCCTCCAGCTCAAGGTGATCGGTTCGACCATGGGTACGCGTGACGAGCTCGCGTCGCTCACCGAGCTGCTCGACGTCAGCGGCGTGCGCCCGCTGGTCGACCGGGTACTGCCCATGGAGCAGGCCCGCGACGGCTTCGCCGCCATGGCGCAGGGCGACGTCTTCGGCAAGATCGTCTTCACCCGCTGAGGGGCCGCTGGGCCGGGGGACCTACTCGTCGTCGGGGTCGTCGAGGCGGGCGAGCCAGGTGGCCAGCCGCTCGACGGGCACCTCGAACTCGGGATGGATGTCGACGAACTCCTGCAGCCGGTCGGCCAGCCACGCCAGGGTGACCTCCTCGTCACCCCGGCGCTTCTCGAGCTCCTCGAGCCCGCGGTCGGTGAAGTACACGGTTCTCCCGTCCGTCAGGAGAACGCCTGCTGCAGCAGGACCTTCTGCTCCTCGACGTGCCGCGAGTGCTGGCCGACCGACGGGGAGGACGACTCGGGCCGCGACACCCGGTAGAACGGGATGCCGTCCAGCTCCGGGGTCAGGTTCAGCGCCATGTGCGGCCAGGGCCCCATGTTGGCCGGCTCGTCCTGCACCCAGCGGATCTCCTGCAGGTTCGGGTACTTCGCGAGCTCGGCCTTGAGCTCCGCGACGGGGCGGGGGTAGAGCTGCTCGAGCCGGACGATCGCCGTACGCAGGTCGTCGGCCTCGCGCTTGCCGCGCTCCACCATCAGGTCCCAGGTGATCCGGCCGCTGCACAGCAGCAGCTTCTCGACGCGGTCGGGGTCGACCTGGTCGTCGCCGATGACCGGGCGGAACGTACCGGAGGCGAAGTCATCGGGCTGGGAGGCGGCCTCCTTGCGCTTGAGCATCGACTTGGGGGTGAACACCACCAGCGGGCGGTGCTCCTCGCCCAGCGAGTGCTGACGCAACAGGTGGAAGTGGCTCGCCGGCGTGGACGGCTGCGCGATGACGAACGCGTCGTCGGCACCCATCGTCAGGAACCGCTCGATCCGGGCCGAGGAGTGGTCCGGGCCCTGACCCTCGTAGCCGTGGGGGAGCAGGAGCACGACGCCCGACTGCTGGCGCCACTTCGTCGCGCCGGCGGTGATGAACTCGTCGATGATCGTCTGCGCGCCGTTCACGAAGTCGCCGAACTGCGCCTCCCAGAGCACCAGGGTGTCCGGGCGAGCCACCGAGTAGCCGTACTCGAAGCCCATCGCGGCGTACTCCGAGAGCAACGAGTCGTAGACGTAGAACTGCGCCTGGTCCTCGGAGAGGTTGGACAGCGGAGTCCACTCGTCGGCGTTCTCGCGGTCGATGATGGTCGCGAAGCGCTGCACGAAGGTGCCACGGCGTGAGTCCTGGCCCGCGAGGCGGACCGGGCGGCCGTCCATCAGAAGAGAGCCGAACGCGAGGATCTCCCCGGTGCCCCAGTCGATCGGGCCGGCGGTGATCGCCGCCGCCCGGCGCTGCAGCTGCGGCAGCACCTTCGGGTGCACGGTGAAGCCCTCCGGCGCGTTGACGTGCGCGTCCGAGATCCGCTTGAGCGTCTCCTTGGAGATCGCCGTGGCGATCTCGTTGACGCTCTTCTCCGGGTAGTCCGGGACGGTGGTCCACTCCGAGGGCGTACTGGTCGCCTCCCGCACCTCGGTGAACACCCGCTCGAGCTGCTGCTGGTAGTCACGCAGGACCTGCTCGGCCTCCTCGAGGGTGATGTCCCCGCGGCCGATCAGCGACTCTGTGTAGAGCTTGCGGACCGAGCGCTTCTGCTCGATGAGGTCGTACATCAGCGGCTGGGTGTAGGACGGGTCGTCGCCCTCGTTGTGCCCGCGCCGGCGGTAGCAGACCAGGTCGATGACGACGTCCTTCTTGAACGCCTGGCGGTACTCGAAGGCGAGCCGGGCCACGCGGATGCAGGCCTCGGGATCGTCCCCGTTCACGTGGAAGATCGGCGCCTGGACCATGCGTGCGACGTCGGTGCAGTACAGCGACGAGCGCGACGAGGCCGGCGAGGTGGTGAAGCCGACCTGGTTGTTGACGACGACGTGGATGGTGCCGCCGGTGCGGTAGCCGCGCAGCTGCGAGAGGTTGAGTGTCTCCGCGACCACGCCCTGGCCGGCGAACGCGGCGTCGCCGTGCACGAGCAGCGGCAGCACCGGGAACTCGGCGCCCCGGTTCAGCACGTCCTGCTTGGCGCGCGCGATGCCCTCGAGGACCGGGTCGACCGCCTCGAGGTGCGACGGGTTCGCGGCCACGGACACCTTGATGTGGTCGCCCGAGCCCGCGGTGAACTCGCCCTCGGCACCGAGGTGGTACTTCACGTCGCCGGAGCCCTGGACCGTCCGCGGGTCGATGTTGCCCTCGAACTCGCGGAAGATCTGGCTGTAGCTCTTGCCGACGATGTTGGCCAGCACGTTGAGTCGGCCGCGGTGCGCCATCCCGATGCAGACCTCGTCGAGGTCCGCCTCGGCGGCGGCCTCGCAGATCTCGTCGACCAGCGGGATCGTGGTCTCGCCGCCCTCGAGGCTGAACCGCTTCTGCCCGACGAACTTCGTCTGCAGGAACGTCTCGAACGCCTCGGCCTGGTTGAGCTTGAGCAGGATCCGCAGCTGCTCCTCGCGGGGTGGCTTCACGTGCGGCTGCTCGACACGCTGCTGGATCCACCGGCGCTGCTCGGGGTCCTGGATGTGCATGTACTCGATGCCGACGGTGCGGCAGTAGGAGTCGCGCAGGATGCCGAGGATGTTGCGCAGCTTCATGAACCGGCGGCCCTCGCCGCCGAACGATCCGGTCGCGAACTCGCGGTCGAGGTCCCACAGCGTCAGCCCGTGGGACTCCACCTCGAGGTCCGGGTGGCTGCGCTGCTGGTACTCGAGCGGGTCGGTGTCGGCCATGATGTGGCCGCGGACCCGGTAGGCGTGGATCAGCTCGAGGATCCGGGCCTGCTTGCTGATCTCGTCGTCGTGGCTGGCCGAGATGTCCTTGGCCCAGCGGATCGGCTCGTAGGGGATCCGCAGCGCGCGGAAGATCTCGTCGTAGAAGTCCTCCCCGCCGAGCAGCAGCGCGTGCAGGCGCTTGAGGAACTCGCCCGACTGTGCGCCCTGGATGACGCGGTGGTCGTAGGTCGAGGTCAGCGTCATCACCTTGCTGACCGCGTTGCGGGTGAGCGTCTCCTCCGAGGCCCCCTGGTACTCCGGGGGGTAGTCCATCGAGCCGACCCCGATGATGCAGCCCTGGCCCTTCATCAGCCGCGGCACCGAGTGGTTGGTGCCGATCGTGCCGGGGTTGGTCAGGCTGATCGTGGTGCCCTGGAAGTCCGTGACTGCCAGCTTGTTGCCGCGGGCCTTGCGGACGAGGTCCTCGTAGGCGGTCCAGAACGCGGCGAAGTTCATCGACTCCGCCGCCTTGATGGAGGGCACCAGCAGCTGGCGGGTGCCGTCGGGCTTGGGCAGGTCGATGGCCAGCCCCAGGTTGATGTGGGCCGGCTGGATCAGCGTGGGCTTGCCCTCGACGACGTCGAAGCCGTTGTTCATCTCCGGCATCTGCTTGAGCGCCTTGACCAGCGCGTACCCGATGATGTGCGTGAACGACACCTTGCCGCCCCGGGCGCGGGCGAGGTGGTTGTTGATGACGGTGCGGTTGTCGATGAGCAGCTTCACCGGGACCGAGCGGACGCTCGTCGCGGTGGGCACACTCAAGCTGACGTCCATGTTCGCCACGGTGCGGGCCGGGGCGCCGCGCAGGGTGGTGAGCGTGGGTTCGTCGCTGGCCTCGGCCGGGGCTGCCGGCTCGGGTTCCTTGGGCACCGGTGCGGAGGCGGGAGCGGCGGCCTTGACGTCCGGTTTGGGCTGGACGTCCTTGGCGGGAGTGGTCTTCGCCGGCTTGGGGGCGGGAGCCGCGGAGCGGGACTCCGCCGCGGCCTGCTTCGGCTTCGTCTCGGCCTCGGCGGCGGGCTTCGTGGCCTCCCCGCTCGCTCGCCGGGCCGGCTGCGCCACCTTCGCGTCTCCGCGCTCGGCCACGCCGTTGCCCGACGTCCTCGCCGCCTCCACCTTCTCGTGGTAGTTACGGAAGAAGTCCCACCAGGCCTTGTCCACACTGTTCGGGTCCTGCTTGTAGCGCTCGTACATCTCGTCGACGAGCCACTCGTTGGCGCCGAACGTGGCCAGCGGATTCTCGTCCGCGGCTGCGCCTGAGGTGGATGCGGCTGGTGAAGACTCGGCCACGGCCTGAATCGCCTCTTCCGATGAAACCTGGGGTGGGATCTCTAAGGTGAGTGAACGGCTACAAGGCTAGACCTTCGCCGCAACTAAGTGCAGCCGGGATCACCGTGGCGGGCGAGGGTGTAGCCAGGCTCACGCCCGCACCGTCAGCAGCGAGAGGAACACCCCTGTGACAGACGCGACCGGAGGCCGGGTCGAGCGTTCCGTACGGCGTGCCGCGGCCGCTGTGGTCTGTGGGCTCCTCGCGGCCACGACGGCCTCGTGCACCGGCGACGAGCCCTCCAGCACGCCGCAGCCCGCACGGCAGTCGTCGTCGGCCTCGCCGACCGAGGGCTCCACGGCCACGTTGGAGCCCAAGGCGGCACCGACCAGGGTCCGGGTGACGCGGGTGTCCGGGCACCTCGCGCCGAAGGACCGCGCGGTTCTCGAGCACAAGGTCGGACGGGTGGTCTCTGCCTACTTCGACGACGCCTTCCTCGCGGGCCCCTACCCGCGCTCGGACTTCGCTGATGCCTTCGACACCTTCTCCTCGGGTGCGGCCCGGCTCGCGCGCCGGGACAAGGCGCTGCTGACCAACAGCAGCCTCGGGCCGACGACCGAGGCGGTCGTGGCCCGTCGGCAGACGGCCTACCTGTCCGTGCTGGCGCCGCACAAGATCGCTGCCGGCGTCACCGCGCTGGTCAACCTTCGCTACCTCGCCGAGCGTGGCGACCGACCGGACAAGGAGGTCACCGTGAAGGGACGGCTGATCCTGACCCGCAAGAAGAGCGGCGGGTGGCAGGTCTTCGGCTACGACCTGAGCCGCTCCGCCTCGCCGGTCGGGGAGCAGTCGTGACGGCGCTGACGTGGCCAGCTGCACCCTGGCTGCGGCGGCTCAGGGTCGGACGCCGGGCGTTCGTGGCGTCCCTCCTGCTCGGCCTGACCGCGCTGGTGATCCCGCCGGCCACGGTGCGCGAAGCGCCCGTGTCCCTGGTCAAGGTCGCCCGTGCCCAAGGCGTCGACCACCCCGGGCACGTGGTCTGGGTGCTCTTCCTGGGCTCCGATGCGCGGCCCGGCCAGAGCATGACCCGCAGCCGGGCCGACGCGATCCAGCTGACCGGCATCAACGTCCGTACCGGCGCGGCGACGGTGATCGGAGTGCCGCGCGACTCCTACGTGTCGATCGCCGGCCACGGGCGCAACAAGATCAACGCCTCGATGTACTTCGGCGGGCCGCAGCTGATGGCTCGATCCGTGGGCGACCTGGTCGGGATCCGGCCGGACTACGTGTTCACCACGGACTTCTGGGGCTTCCGCCAGATGATCAACACGATCGGAGGCGTCACCGTCGAGTCGCGGTGGAACTTCTCCGACCCGGTCATGCCCGGCGGATACCACCGGGGCCCCAACAAGCTCAACGGCTTCCAGGCGCTGATCTTCGCCCGGATCCGGCACGCGTTCCCGAGGGGCGACTTCGACCGCTCGGCCAACCAGCAGGACGTGATGCGGGCGATCCTTCGGCAGGTGCGCGGCCGCGAGGAGCGGCCGGGATTCATGGAGCGCGGCGTGTGGGCGGCGGTGCGCCACATGAACACCAACCTGCGGCCCTCGGAGCTCTACCGGCTCGCGCAGGCCGCCTCCCGGGTCGACCCCCGCAAGATGCGCGGGTGCGTGATCCAGGGCGGGGTCGGCTACGCCGGCTCGGCCAGCGTCGTGTTCCCCGACGTGGCCCAGGCCCGGCGGATCGGGAACGACGTACGCCGGGATGCGAGCCTCGACCACGGCTGCTGAGCCCGCCACCGAATACCAGGGGATGCCGGAAAGTGGTTACTTCCCCCGGGAAGCATCCCGGGGGAAGTAACAGATTGCCTGCATACCCTGGTGATCAGCAGGGCGCCGCGGTCGGGCGTCGTGCGGGTCAGGCCGGCTTGAGTGAGGCCCTGGCGTTGCCGAGGTTGATCACGGTCTGCGCCGCGTCACCCGGGTTGAGGGTGATCCGCACCGCGGTGACCTTCACCCTGCGCTTGCTCATGTGCTTCACGCCGAACTCGATCGTGCCGAGGCCCGGGATCTCGATCGGGTCCGACGGGAGCTGGTCGGGTGCGTAGGTCTGCCCGCCGATCGTGAGCGACCCGATCCCGGTGCCCTTGATGTTGCGAACGACCTTGCCCGACTTGCGCTTCTTGACGTTGGCGCGGCCGACGATCCCGTCGATCTCCACCCGCTGGTCGCCGGAGCCGAGCACGACCCGGCTCACCTCGCCCTGGGTCCAGGCGTAGCCGCTGCCGTCCTGGCGCTGGAGGCCGTTGACCAAGCCCTTGATGGCGCCGACGGCGAGCATGCCGCCCAGCAGGTCGTTGGCCGGCTTGGCGGAGTTGGTGCGGGTCTTGCCGCCCGTGCCCTGGCAGGGGAGCGGCTCGATGCCGGTCTCGCCGATCTTGAGCAGGCCGTCGGCCGCGGACACGTCCAGGCCGTAGCCGTAGCCGCTCATCACCCCGCTGGGCAGCCCCCGCAGCATGCGCGCGCGGCTGCGGCCGATCGAGATGGTCGAGTCGTCGTCGGTGCCGCGCGTCCCGTCCTGGCCGTACAGCGTGACCAGCAGGGCGTGGGCCGACGCCGTCGCCTTGTTCTTGGTGATCTTCGTGTGCTCGAAGCCGGGGCGCACCACCCCGAGACCGGGGATCTCGATCTCCTGGCCCTGGGCCTGGGAGACCGTGTCGATCACGGTCCCGATGCCGCCCGAGAGCGAGTCGATGAGGTCGCCGAGCGGGCCGTCGACGTTGGGGTCGACCGAGGGCAGGTCCAAGGTGAGCTCGCCGCTGGTCAGCTTCGTGTGCGCGTCGAAGACCCCCCGCTTGGCCGTCACGACCGACTTGCTGACCAGGCCCTCGAGGCGGAACACCGGTGCCGGCAGGTCGCCTTGGGCCGGTCCGCTCAGGGTCACCGAGGCGAGCTTGCTCACCGACGTGGTGCCGACCAGGTGCTTCGCCTTCTTGCGGAAGGTGCGGTTGGCGGTCTGCATCGCGCCGAGCTTGATGAAGGGGTTGTCCTGCGGGGTCGCCGCCTCGGTGAGGAAGTTGGCGGCGTTGGGGCGGTTGCTGCCGTTCAGGCCGGCGTACCGCGTGCAGGCGATCCAGGCGTGGGCGCTGCGGCCGGTGTTCAGCGCGACCGTGTTGGACCTGACCCGGGTGCCGTAGGCGAAGGAGTGGAAGCCGTAGTCGGTCACGACGGGACTGGCCGAGGCCGGGCCCGCGGTGACGACCACCGCCCCTGTGAGGGCGACGGCGAGTGCTCCCGTGCTCGCCAGTAGCCGCTTGAAAGTACGCACGATGAACTCCCAGTTGTGTTGCGAACAGAACGTGCCGGGAGTCCTAGCCCCGAGATGCCCCCTCCTGGCATTCATGCAACGAGAGCCTGCCCGGATCGTCATGGGGCCAAAAGTAAAAATTACCGACTGGTAGCAAGGGTCCGATCCGGACCGCGCGGTGGTCAGCGCGGCGCCGGACCGGCAGCGCGATGAGGCGACGTGCCGAACGCTCGGCGTCGCGGGGAACTGATCGGCGCCCCCGGTAGGATTCGAACCTACGCACCCGCCTCCGGAGGGCGGTGCTCTATCCCCTGAGCTACGGGGGCTCGGGCTGCGCGGAAAGCGTACATGACATCCACCGGACACCGATGTGAGGGGCCAGCGATGACCGGCGCCACGGGCGGGCGGGTGCTCGTTGTCGACGACTCCCCGGTCATCCGCGACCTGATCGCGGTGAACCTCGAGCTCGAGGGGTTCGTGGTGGAGCTCGCCGAGGACGGCCAGGCGGCGCTCGAGGCCGTCGGACGCAACCGCCCCGACCTGGTCACCCTCGATGTGGTGATGCCGCGACTGGGCGGCTTCGAGACCGCGACGCGGCTCCGGGCCGACCCGGCGACCGCCGGGATCCCGATCGTGATCGTGACCGCGCGGGCCGCTGCGGCGGACCTCGACCGCGGGGAGGCGATCGGAGTCGACGGCTACCTGACCAAGCCGTTCGAGCCGGCCGAGCTGGTGGCGCTGGTCAGCCGGCTCGTCCGGGACGGGCGCCTCGGCTGAGGCCTGCCGTCCCCATGGCGATATCGGTGTGGGGGCAGGGTGGCTGCGCCGATACCCTGGGTCGGTGACTCCTGAACAGCTCTCGGCCGCCATCGTCGACGCCCTGACCGCTCTCGTGGGCGAGGGTGCGCTCGCGCTCCCCGACGGGGTGCCGGCGCAGGTCGTCGTGGAGCGACCCAAGAGCAAGGACCACGGCGACTACGCCACCAACGTGGCGCTCCAGCTCGCCAAGAAGGCCGGGCTGCCGCCCCGTGACCTGGCCACGCTGTTGGCCGGGAAGCTGGGTGCGGCTCACGGAGTGGCCGGAGTCGAGATCGCCGGCCCGGGCTTCCTCAACGTGCGGGTCGAGGCCGGTGCGCAGGGCGCGCTCGCGGCGCAGGTGGTCTCCGCCGGGGCGTCGTACGGCGAGAACGACCTGTTCGCGGGGGAGAAGGTCAACCTCGAGTTCGTCTCGGCGAACCCCACCGGCCCCATCCACCTCGGGGGCACCCGCTGGGCCGCGGTCGGCGACGCCCTCGGGAGGATCTTCTCGTTCAGTGGCGCGGACGTGACCCGGGAGTACTACTTCAACGACCACGGTGCCCAGATCGACCGGTTCTCCCGGTCGCTGCTGGCCCGGGCCAAGGGAGAGCCGGCGCCCGAGGACGGCTACGGCGGCGCCTACATCTCCGACATCGCCCAGCAGGTGATGACCACCGAGCCGAACGTGCTCGAGCTGCCCGACGACGAGGCCCAGGAGGTCTTCCGCGCCGTCGGTGTCGAGCTGATGTTCGCCGAGATCAAGAAGACGCTGCACGAGTTCGGGGTGGACTTCGACGTCTACTTCCACGAGAACAACCTGCACGAGTCGGGTGCGGTCAAGCGCGCGATCGAGCGGCTCACCGAGCTCGGCAACACCTACGAGAAGGACGGCGCACTGTGGCTGGCCACCGAGAAGTTCGGTGACGACAAGGACCGGGTGATCGTCAAGTCCGACGGGAAGGGCGCCTACCTGTCGGGCGACCTGGCCTACTACCTCGACAAGCGTGAACGCGGCTTCGACCGTTGCCTGATCATGCTGGGGGCCGACCACCACGGCTACGTCGGCCGGATGATGGCGATGTGTGCCGCCTTCGGAGACACCCCGGGCGAGAACCTTGAGATCCTCATCGGCCAGATGGTCAACCTGCTCAGCAACGGCGTCCCTCTGCGGATGTCGAAGCGCGCCGGCACGACGATCACGCTCGACGACCTCGTCGAGGCGATCGGCGTGGACGCGGCCCGCTACGCGCTGGCCCGCTACACCTCCGACACGACCATCGACATCGACCTCGAGCTGTGGGCGAAGCAGACCAGCGACAACCCGGTCTTCTACGTCCAGTACGCCCACGCCCGGCTGGCCTCGATCCTGCGCAACGCCGCCGATCTCGGTCTGGCCCCGGCGGGCACCGACACCGCCGACGAGCACCCCTTCGACCCGGCGCTGCTGGCGCACGAGAGGGAGGGTGACCTGCTGCGCGCGCTCGCGGACTTCCCCCGGGTCGTCATGGCGGCCGCCCAGCTGCGCGAGCCGCACCGGGTGGCGCGCTACCTGGAGGACACCGCGTCGAGCTTCCACAAGTTCTACGACGCGTGCCGGGTGCTGCCCATGGGCGACGAGGAGCCGTCCGACCTGCATCGCGCCCGGCTGCTGCTGGTGCAGGCGACCAAGGTGGTCTTCGGCAACGGACTGCGACTTCTCGGGGTCTCCGCCCCCGAGCGGATGTGACGCATGCACGCCCATGAAGCGGGCTGGGCGCACGCCGAGTCCGGCCGCGGCCCGTCCTGGCTGCGCCAGCCGTCCGACGTCAACGCACTGGTGCCGCTGCTGTGGTCGGGCTCGGCGCGCAAGAACGACGACGGCGCGCTCGAGGTGGGTGGTGTCGACCTGCGCCGCCTCGTCGCCGAGCACGGCTCTCCGGCGTACGTCCTGGACGAGCGTGACTTCCGCGCCCGCGCCCGCGCCTTCCGGGAGGGGTTCACGGGCTACGACGTCTACTACGCGGGCAAGGCGTTCTTGTGCACGTCGGTCGCGCGCTGGGTGGCCGAGGAGGGTCTCTGCCTCGACGTCGCCTCCGACGGCGAGCTGACCGTCGCGCTCCGTGCCGGCTTCGACCCCGCCCGGATCGGCTACCACGGCAACAACAAGACGACCGCGGACCTGCGCCGCGCCGTGGAGGTGGGTGTGGGTCGGATCGTGCTCGACTCGTTCACCGAGATCGAGCGGCTGGCATCCGTGACCGCCGAGCTCGGCCGGCCCGCACGGGTGATGGTGCGGGTCACCGCCGGGGTGGAGGCACACACCCACGAGTACATCGCCACCGCGCACGAGGACCAGAAGTTCGGGTTCTCGATCACCTCCGGCGACGCGTTCGAGGCGGTACGCCAGGTCCAGGTCGCCCCGGGGCTGGAGCTGATGGGCCTGCACTCCCACATCGGCTCGCAGATCTTCGACACCTCCGGCTTCGAGGTCGCGGCGCGCCGGGTGCTGACCCTGCACGCCCGGGTCTCCACCGAGCTCGGCGTCACGATGCCGGAGATGGACCTCGGCGGGGGCTTCGGCATCGCCTACACGACCCAGGACGACCCCGCGGACCCGGCGCAGCTCGCCACCGAGCTGACCAAGATCGTCGAGCACGAGTGCCGCGGGTTCGACGTCCCCGTCCCGCGGCTGTCGATCGAGCCCGGCCGCGCGATCGTCGGTCCCGCGGTCTGCACCGTCTACGAGGTCGGCACGGTCAAGGCCGTCGAGCTCGACGCCGGCGCCACCCGCACCTACGTCTCGGTGGACGGTGGGATGAGCGACAACATCCGGACCGCGCTCTACGACGCCGACTACAGCTGCACGATCGCCTCGCGCCACTCCACCGCGCCGCCGGTCCTCGGCCGGGTCGTCGGGAAGCACTGCGAGGCAGGCGACATCGTGGTCAAGGACGAGTTCGTGCCCGGTGACCTCGCACCGGGCGACCTGCTGGCCGTGCCGGGCACCGGCGCCTACTGCCGGTCCATGGCCAGCAACTACAACCACGCCCTGCGGCCTCCGGTCGTCGCGGTCGCGGACGGCGCCAGCACGGTCGTCGTCCGCCGCGAGACGGTGGACGACCTGCTCGCGACGGACGTCGGGGCATGATGGGGCGCCGGACGGACCAGATGAACGACGGACGACGAATGGAAGCGGTGGCGTGATGACACGGCCTCTGAAGCTCGCGCTTCTCGGCTGCGGATCGGTGGGCAGCCAGGTGGTGCGGCTGCTCCGGGAGCAGGCCGACGACCTGACCGCCCGGGTCGGCGCACCGATCGAGCTGGTCGGGGTCGCCGTACGACGTCCCGAGCTGCAGCGGGACGCCGAGGTGCCCCAGGAGCTGCTCACCACGGACGCGGTCGGGCTGGTCAGCCGAGGAGACCTCGACCTGGTCATCGAGGTGATCGGCGGGATCGAGCCGGCCCGCGGGCTGATCCTCACCGCGCTGGAGAACGGCGCCTCGGTCGTCACCGCCAACAAGGCGCTGCTGGCCGAGGACGGCAGCACGCTGTTCGCCGCTGCCGAGAAGGCGGACCGGGACCTCTACTTCGAGGCCGCCGTCGCCGGGGCGATCCCGATCCTGCGTCCGCTGCGCGAGTCGCTCGCGGGTGACAAGGTGCGGCGGGTGCTCGGCATCGTCAACGGCACCACCAACTTCATCCTCGACAAGATGGACACCTCCGGCGCCGGGTTCGCCGAGGCGCTCGAGGAGGCCCAGGAGCTCGGGTACGCCGAGGCCGACCCGACCGCCGACGTGGAGGGGTACGACGCCGCCGCGAAGGCAGCGATCCTGGCCAGCCTGGCCTTCCACACCCGCGTGACTGCGGCCGACGTGCACCGGGAGGGGATCTCCGAGGTGAGCGCGGGCGACGTCGCGTCGGCGCGCGAGATGAACTCGGTGGTGAAGCTGCTCGCGATCTGCGAGCTCAAGGACGGCCAGGCCGTCTCGGCCCGGGTGCACCCGGCGATGATCCCGCGTTCACACCCGCTCGCGAGCGTGCGGGGCGCCTACAACGCGGTGTTCGTCGAGAGCGACGCCGCCGGGCAGCTGATGTTCTACGGCCCGGGCGCTGGTGGCGCTCCGACGGCGAGCGCCGTGCTCGGCGACCTCGTGACCGTGGCGCGCAACCGGCTCAACGACGTCCGCGGCGCGGGGGAGTCGGCCTACGCGGATCTCGACGTGCTGCCGATGGGGCAGACCCAGACCCGCTACCACGTGGCGATCGACGTCGCCGACCGCGCCGGCGTGCTGGCCGCGGTCGCGACGACGTTCGCCGAGCACGGCGTGTCGATCCAGACGGTCCGCCAAGAGGGGCACGGCGACGATGCCCAGCTCGTCGTGGTGTCGCACCGGGCCTCCGACGAGGCGCTTTCGGCGACGGTCGAGGCACTGCGCGGGCACGACTTCGTCCGTGACGTGTCCTCGGTGATGCGGGTCGAGGGGGAGGACTCGTGACCCCCGTGCGCGGCGCCCACCAGTGGCGCGGCGTGATCGAGGAGTACCGCGAGCGGCTCGACCTGCCGGCCGGCACCCCGACGATCACGCTGCGCGAGGGCGGCACGCCGCTGGTCGACAGCCGCTGGCTCTCCGGGCTCACCGGTGCCGAGGTGTGGCTCAAGGTCGAGGGCGACAACCCGACCGGCTCGTTCAAGGACCGCGGGATGACCGTGGCTCTCTCGGTCGCGGTCGGCGAGGGAGCGGAGGCGGTCGTCTGCGCCTCGACCGGGAACACCTCCGCCTCGATGTCGGCCTACGCCGCGAAGGCCGGGGTCAAGCCGCTGGTGCTGGTGCCGCAGGGCAAGATCGCCGCCGGCAAGCTGGCCCAGGCGATCGTGCACGGCGCCCAGGTCATCATGGTCCGCGGAAACTTCGACGACTGCCTGCGGATGTCGCGCGAGCTCGCCGACAAGTACCCGGTCGCGCTGGTCAACTCGGTCAACCCGATGCGGCTCGAGGGCCAGAAGACCGCGTCCTTCGAGATCGTGGACTTCCTCGGCGACGCCCCCGACGTGCACGTGCTGCCGGTGGGCAACGCGGGCAACGTGTCGGCGTACTGGAAGGGCTACGTCGAGTCGCAGAAGGACGGTGAGAGCAGCCGGCTGCCGCAGATGCAGGGCTGGCAGGCCGCCGGCGCGGCGCCGCTGGTGCACGGCGAGCCGGTGCTGGACCCGGAGACGGTCGCCTCCGCGATCCGGATCGGGAACCCCGCCTCGTGGCACCTCGCAGTCGCCGCGCGGGACGAGTCCGGCGGCTGGTTCAAGTCGGTCACCGACGACGAGATCCTCTCTGCCCAGCGACAGCTCGCGGCCCGCGACGGGGTGTTCGTCGAGCCGGCCTCCGCAGCCGGGGTGGCCGGCATCCTGAAGGAGCTGGAGGCGGGCACGTCGTACGCCGGCCAGCGGGTGGTGGTCACCGTGACCGGACACGGCCTCAAGGACATCGACACCGCGCTGTCCACGTTCACCGACCTCGTCGACACCGTGGTCGAGGCCGACGTCGACGCCGCGGCCGAGGCGGCGGGCCTGCGCTGATGCCCACCTTCCTCTCCGGCGGGGTGAGCGTCACCGTGCCGGCCACCAGCGCGAACCTGGGACCCGGGTACGACGCGCTCGGTCTCGCCCTCGACCTGCGGGACCGGGTCAGCGCCGGGGTGCTCGACGGCGACGGCCCCCCGGATATCAGCGTCTCCGGCGAGGGCACCGGCACAGTACCGATCGGACCAGACCACCTGGTGCATCGGTCGATGGCCGCGGCCTTCGACCACATGGGCTGCCCGACGCCGCGGGTGCGCCTGGAGTGCGAGAACGTGATCCCGCACGGTCGGGGGCTCGGTTCCTCGTCCGCCGCGATCGTCGCGGGGGTGTGCGCAGCCCGCGCACTCGTCGCCGGTGGGTCGCTGCTGATGGACGACGACGCGGTCTTCGCGCTGGCCGCCGACCTGGAGGGGCATCCGGACAACGTGGCGCCCGCGTTCTACGGGGGGTTCACGGTGGCCTACGCAGATGGCGGCCGTTTCCACGCGACGCCCGTGTCGGTCGACCCCCGGGTGAGTGCCGTGGTGTTCGTGCCCGCCGAGGCCGTGGAGACCAAGGTCGCGCGGGGGCTGCTCCCGCAGACCGTGCCGCACGCCGATGCGGCCGCCAACGCGGGCCGTGCCGCCCTGCTGGTCGCCGCGCTCGGCGGCCGTCCCGAGCTGCTGCTGCCCGCCACCGAGGACCGGCTGCACCAGGACTACCGCGAGCCGGCGATGCCGGCCTCCCTCGCGCTCGTCCGGTCGCTGCGTGCGGACGGGCTCGCCGCCGTCGTCTCGGGAGCCGGACCCACCGTGCTGGTGCTGACCGACCACACCGCCTCCGACGGTCTCCTGGACCGGGCTCCCGCGGGGTGGCGGGCGCTGGCGCTCGCCGTGGAGAACCAGGGGGCGCAGGTCACCCTCGGGTGACTGCGGAGACGGCCCGCGCGGATTCGTGAGCGATGGCACTCCGTCGCCGCGATGGTGCTAGGGTTGAATCGCGCAGGTGATCGTGCGGTCTCGCCGATCTGTTCTCCCTTTCGATCCGCACCCACACGATCCCCGAACACAGCGCACTCTTCCTCGCACTCTTGTGTTCCGAGTTGCCGGGCGGCCACGCCGTGCGGTGCGGGACCGCGATCGGGATGACCACCAGAACACGGCCGCCGGACACGCTCCGAGCGGCCTGACGTGGGAAGGACCTCACGTGACCGAATCGACCTCCACCACCCCCGAAGC
The DNA here is from genome assembly GCA_963801125.1 of uncultured Actinomycetota bacterium. Classification (GTDB taxonomy): domain Bacteria; phylum Actinomycetota; class Actinomycetes; order Propionibacteriales; family Nocardioidaceae; genus Nocardioides_B. Next base: position 15,412 of record CAWDDL010000020.1, on the reverse strand, counting down.
AGCGCCGCCCAAGAAGCGCGCCGCCGGGCTGAACGGCATGCTCTTGTCGGAGCTCAAGCAGATGGCGGGTGGTCTGGGAATCAAGGGCGCCGGCTCCATGCGCAAGGGCCAGCTCGTCGAGGCGATCAAGGCGGCCCAGGCCGGCCATGCCGGCGCTGCGCCGGCGGGTGGTCAGCCGACCGGCCCCTCCGGCGAGAACAGCCGCGACCGCGGGTCCCGCGCCGCGAGCCGGGGCGACAGCGGCAGCGACGCCGGCGCGGCCCGCGACGAGCAGTCCGGGCGCAGCCAGACCCGGGAGCAGGGCAGCGACCGGGACCGGGGCGGCAGCGACCGCGCCCAGGACGACCAGGGTCAGCACGCCGAGAACCGGTCGGAGAACCGGTCCGGCAACCGCAACCAGGGCGGGGACCACCGTCAGGACAACCGGAATCAGGGCGGCCGGAACGAGAACCGGAACGACAACCGGAACGACAACCGGGGCGACAACCGGGGCGACAACCGCGGGGACAACCAGGGCGGCAACCAGGGCGGCAACCAGGGCGGCAACCAGGGCGGCAACCAGGGCGGCAACCGCGACGACGACAGCCGCAGCGGCCGCAGCCGCCGGCGCCGGGGCCGCGACCGCAACGACCGCAACGATCGCAACGATCGCGGGCGGGGTCGCAACGAGCCGGACACCACCGTGCTCGAGGACGACGTGCTGGTACCGGCGGCCGGCATCCTCGACGTGCTCGACAACTATGCGTTCGTCCGGACCAGCGGCTACCTGCCGGGCCCCGACGACGTCTACGTCTCGCTGTCCATGGTGCGCAAGTACGGCCTGCGCCGCGGCGACGCCGTCATCGGCCAGGTCCGCCAGCCTCGCGAGGGCGAGAGCAAGGCCAAGTTCAACCCGCTGGTGCGCATCGACAGCATCAACGGCGCCGACCCCGAGGCGGCCAAGCACCGGGTCGACTTCGGCAAGCTCACCCCGCTCTACGCCTCGGAGCGGCTCCGGCTCGAGACCGAGGCCACCAACCTGATCGGCCGGGTGATCGACATCGCCGCCCCGATCGGCAAGGGCCAGCGCGGCCTGATCGTGTCCCCGGCCAAGGCCGGCAAGACGATGATCATGAAGTCGATCGCCAACTCGATCACCACCAACAACCCTGAGTGCCATCTCATGGTGGTGCTGGTGGACGAGCGTCCCGAGGAGGTCACCGACTTCGAGCGCTCGGTGAAGGGTGAGGTCATCTCCTCGACCTTCGACCGGCCGGCCGGCGACCACACCGCGGTCGCCGAGCTCGCGATCGAGCGCGCCAAGCGTCTGGTCGAGCTCGGTCACGACGTGGTCGTGCTGCTCGACGGCATCACCCGGCTCGGCCGGGCCTACAACCTGGCGGCACCGGCCAGCGGCCGGATCCTGTCCGGCGGCGTCGACTCGGCGGCGCTGTACCCGCCGAAGCGGTTCTTCGGGGCGGCCCGGAACATCGAGGACGGCGGCTCGTTGACCATCTTGGCCACCGCGCTGATCGAGAGCGGCTCGAAGATGGACGAGGTGATCTTCGAGGAGTTCAAGGGCACCGGCAACATGGAGATCCGGCTGCGCCGCGACTTCGCCGACAAGCGGATCTTCCCGGCCATCGACGCCGTCCAGTCCGGGACCCGCCGCGAGGAGCTCCTGATGAGCAAGGAGGAGCTCGCGATCGTCTGGAAGCTGCGCCGGGTGCTCTCGGGCCTCGACGGCCAGCAGGCGCTCGAGCTCCTGCTGGAGCGGCTGAAGAAGTCCTCGAGCAACATCGAGTTCCTCACCCAGGTGCAGAAGACCACCCCGCAGCCGGGCAACGGGGACTGAGCCGCACGCACGGAGAGCTGGCGGGTCGTCGGACGACGACCCGCCAGTCACGTCCGGGCGGCCACACCCGGGGAATACCCGCGGACCCCGACGACTTGAGCCACCAGTGACCCAGCTGCCGACCACCGACGCCACCTCAGCGGAATCCGCCGCCCCCGCGGCCGCGGGGCCCGTCCCGTTGTCGCGGCGCCGCCACGTGCAGCTGATCGTGGTGCTCGGCAGCCTGATCGCGCTCGGGCCGCTGACCATCGACATGTATCTCCCGGCCTTCCCCGGGCTGGCACGCGACCTGCAGGCCTCGGACGCGGCGGTCCAGCTGACCCTCACCGGGATGCTCGGGGGCCTGGCCGTCGGGCAGCTGGTGATCGGCCCGCTGTCAGACGCGTTCGGCCGCCGCCGCCCGCTGCTGACCGGGCTGGTCGTGCATGCGCTGGCGTCGCTGCTGTGTGCGCTGGCCCCCAACATCTACGTGCTCAGCGCCGTCCGGGTGCTGCAGGGCTTCGCCGGGGCGGCGATCTCGGTGGTGGCGCTGGCCACGGTGCGCGACCTCTTCTCGGGGGTGGCGGTCGCCCGCACCATGTCGCGGCTCATGCTCGTGATCGGACTGGCCCCGATCGTCGCGCCGTCCATCGGTGGCTTCATGCTGCGCCTCACGGACTGGCGGGGCATCTTCGTCGTGCTGGCGGGGGCGGCCGTCGTACTCGTGCTCGTCGCGTTCCTGGGACTGCGCGAGACCTTGCCGGTGGAGCGCCGACGGTCCCCGCGAGTCCGGGCCACGCTGCGCACCTACCGGTCCCTGTTCGCCGACCGCACGTTCATCGCGCTGGTGCTCATGGGCGGGTTGATGTTCGCCTCCCTGTTCGTCTACGTGTCCGGCGCGTCGTTCGTGCTCCAGGGCGCCTACGGGCTCTCCGAGCAGCAGTTCGGCGTGGTGTTCGGCCTGAACGCGGCGACGCTCACGGTCTTCTCCCAGATCAACTCCGGGCTGCTGCGCCGCTTCGGCCCGGTCGACGTGCTGACCGGCGCGATCCTGCTCGCCAGCAGCTCCTCCGTGCTGCTGCTGCTCGCCGGCCTGACCGGCGTGGCGGGGCTGGCCGGCGTGCTGGTGCCGCTGGCCCTGGTGCTCGCCGCGGCCGGGCTCTCCATGCCGAACCTGCCCGCGCTGGCCCTGAACCGGCACGGTGAGGCGGCCGGAACGGCCGCGGCTCTCCTCGGCTGCGTGCAGTTCGGTGTCGGTGCCCTGGTCGCGCCGGTCGTCGGGCTGCTCGGCAGCCGGACGGCGGCGCCGATGGGCACGGTCATGCTCGTGGTGACCGGCCTGGCCGGCGTGTTGATGTTCACGGTGGTGCGGCGCGACCCGTCGGTGCGGCAGCTCTCGTGAGGGGAATTACCACCCGCCCGGCTTTGTTTGGCACACTAGTTGGCTGGTTCCGGTTCACGCCCCGTACTCGACGTCGGGCGACCCGGCGACTGCACCACGAGAGGACACCATGAAGAAGGACATCCACCCGGACTACGTGGACACCCAGGTCACCTGCACCTGCGGCAACACGTTCGTCACGCGCAGCACGGCCACCGGCGGCTCGATCCACGCCGACGTCTGCTCGCAGTGCCACCCGTTCTACACCGGCAAGCAGAAGATCCTCGACACCGGCGGCCGCGTCGCCCGCTTCGAGGCTCGCTACGCCAAGAAGCAGGACGCGAAGAAGTAGCTCTCCCGTCGCGCCGGTCCCCGCTCACCGCGGTGACCGGCGCTTCGTGTGTCAGCACGCCCGGGAACGGCCCGCAGAGGAGCGCGCGATGTTCGAGGCAGTGGAAGGGCTGGTCAGCGAGCACCAGGAGCTCGAGGCCAAGCTCGCCGAGCCCGGGATCCACGCCGACCAGGGCCTGGCCAAGCGGTTGAACCAGCGCTACGCCGAGCTCACCGCGATCATCCGGGCGTACGACGAGTGGCAGCGCCTCGGCGACGACGTCGGGGCCGCCCGCGAGCTGGCGGCGGAGGAACCGTCGTTCGCCGACGAGGCCGACGCGCTCACCGAGCGCCGGGCCGTCGCCGAGGAGCGGCTGCGGCACCTGCTCGTGCCGCGCGACCCGACCGACTCCAAGGACGCCCTGCTCGAGATCAAGTCCGGTGAGGGCGGCGAGGAGTCCGCCCTGTTCGCCGGCGACCTGCTGCGGATGTACACCCGCTACGCCGAGCAGCGCGGCTGGAAGACCGAGGTGCTGGACGCCACCGAGTCCGACCTGGGCGGCTACAAGTCCGTCACGGTGGCCGTGAAGGCCAAGGGCGTGTCCGAGCCGGGGGAGGCGCCGTACGCGCTGCTGAAGTTCGAGGGCGGCGTGCACCGGGTCCAGCGCGTCCCGGTCACCGAGAGCCAGGGCCGGGTGCACACCTCGGCCGCCGGGGTGCTGGTGATGCCCGAGGCCGAGCAGGTCGACGTGAGCATCGAGGAGAAGGACCTGCGCATCGACGTGTTCCGGTCCTCGGGGCCCGGCGGCCAGTCGGTGAACACCACCGACTCCGCGGTCCGGATCACCCACGTGCCGACCGGGATCGTGGCGAGCTGCCAGAACGAGAAGAGCCAGCTGCAGAACCGCGAGCAGGCGATGCGGATCTTGCGGGCCCGGCTGATGCAGGTGGCGCAGGACGCCGCCGACGCGGAGGCCTCCGACGCTCGCCGCTCCCAGGTGCGCACGGTGGACCGGTCGGAGCGGATCCGCACCTACAACTACCCGGAGAACCGGATCTCCGACCACCGCACCGGCTACAAGTCCTACAACCTCGACCAGGTACTGGACGGGGATCTCGGGCCGGTCATCGGCTCGTGCGTCGACGCCGACCTCACCGCCCGGCTGGAGGCGCTGGAGTCGGCGGGACAGGGGTGAGCCGATGAGCCTCTCCGCCTCGGCCGCGCTGCGCTCCGCCACCGCCACCCTCGCGGCGGCGGGGGTGGACAGCCCCGACCACGACGCCGCCGAGCTGCTCGCCCACGTGCTGGGCACGACCCGGTCCCGGCTGCCGCTGGTCGGGGAGCTGCCCGCCGAGCGGCGCGAGGAGTACGACGCCCTCGTGGACCGGCGCGCGCGGCGCGAGCCGCTCCAGCACCTCGTCGGCAACGCCGCGTTCCGCTACGTGGAGCTCGCCGTCGGGCCCGGGGTGTTCACCCCACGCCCGGAGACAGAGCTGCTCGCCGGCTGGGGCGTCGACCGGGCCCGTGAGGTGGTCGGCTCCGGCCGCTCGCCGGTCGTGGTCGACCTGTGCACCGGCTCCGGGGCGATCGCCCTGGCGCTGGCCAGCGAGGTCCCCGAGGCGCAGGTGCACGCCGTCGAGCTCAGCGAGGACGCGCTCGCGTGGGCATCGAAGAACCTCGCCGGTTCCGGCGTGGACCTGCGCCAGGGCGACATGGCGGAGGCGTTCCCGGACCTGGACGGAACCGTGGACGTGGTGCTGTGCAACCCGCCGTACATCCCGCTCGATGCCTACCTGAGCGTCGCCGAGGAGGCCCGGGTGCACGACCCGCACCTGGCGCTGTTCTCCGGCGAGGACGGGCTCGAGGCCATGCGGGTCCTGGAGCAGGTCGCCGCCCGGCTGCTGGCGCCGGCCGGCGTCGTCGGCGCGGAGCACGCGGACGTCCAGGGCGAGTCTGCCCCGGCGGTGTTCGCCGCGACGGGCCGCTGGGCGGACGTGCGCGACCACCGGGATCTGGCGGGCCGTTCCCGCTACACCACCGCCCGGCTGGCACGATGAACCGAGCAGTATCCCTTCGCCATCAGTCGTGAGGTCCCTTCGATGAGCAACCGCTTCTCCACCGCCGAGCCGACCGAGCGCGAGGCCGGCGTCGCGGCCGCGGCCTTGGCCGTGCAGCGCGGACAGCTGGTGGTGCTGCCCACCGACACCGTCTACGGCGTCGGCGCCGACGCGTTCACCCCGGCGGCCGTGCGCCGGCTGCTCGCCGCGAAGGGCCGGGGCCGGGAGATGCCCCCGCCGGTGCTGATCTCGGCCGCAACGACGCTCGACGCGCTGGCGGTGGGCGTCCCGTCGTACGCGCGCGCGCTCGTCGAGGAGCTCTGGCCGGGGCCGCTGACCCTGGTCTGCCGCCAGCAGCCCTCGCTGGTCTGGGACCTCGGCGACACCCGAGGCACGGTCGCGGTGCGGATGCCTGATCACGACGTGGCGCTCGAGCTGCTCGGCCGCACCGGGCCGATGGCGGTGAGCAGCGCGAACCGCAGCGGCCTGCCCGCTGCCACCGACGCCGACGCGGCCGAGGAGATGCTCGGTGGCGCCGTCGAGGTGCTGCTCGACGCCGGGAAGTCGCCGGGCGCCGAGGCGTCCACGATCGTCGACGTCACCGGCGACACCGGCCGAGTGCTGCGCCTCGGCGCCGTCCCGCTGGTGCGGCTGAACCAGATCGTGGCGCCGATCGGCGCCGAGATCGTGGACGAGGGGTAGCCGGCCGCTCGTGCGCGAATACCTCACCGTCTTCCTCGTCGCGGGCACCGTGACCTACCTGTTGGGGGTGCTCGCCCGGGAGGTGGCGCTGCGCACGGGAGCCGTGGCGAAGGTCCGCGACCGCGACGTGCACGCGGTTCCGATCCCCTACTTCGGGGGCGTGGCGATGCTCGGCGGTCTGGTGGCGGCCTACCTCGTCGCCTCGCAGCTCCCGTTCCTCTCGCTGGCCAGCAACGGACAGGTGTTCCGCGACGCCGGCGTGGTGCTGATCGCCGGCGCGATGATCTGTCTGCTCGGCGTCGTCGACGACCTGATCGAGCTCGACGCGCTCACCAAGCTCGGCGGCCAGGTGCTCGCGGCGGGATTCCTGGTCGTCTCGGACGTCTACTACTACTCGTTCCAGATCCCCGGAGGCGGGCAGTTCATTCCCGACCCGGTGCAGGCCCAGCTGCTCAGCGTCGTGGTGGTGGTCGCGACCATCAACGCGGTCAACTTCGTCGACGGGCTCGACGGTCTCGCAGCCGGCGTGGTCGGGATCGGGGCGGTGGCGTTCTTCGCGTTCTCCTACAAGCTCGCCGACGCCAACGGCGAGACCCTCGCGATCACGGCCGCGCTGCTGTGCGCCGCGCTCGGCGGGGCTTGCGTCGGGTTCTTGCCGCACAACTTCTTCCCGGCCCGGCTGTTCATGGGGGACTCCGGCTCGATGCTCATCGGCCTGGTGCTGGCCGGGTCGGCGCTGACCCTCACCGGCCAGTTCGCGACCGTCGACATGAGCCGCGGCGCCGGCGAGTCCCAGGCGAACCTGCTGCCGACGCTGCTGCCGATCATCTTGCCGATCTCGATCCTGATCGTGCCGTTCGCGGACCTGGTGCTGGCGGTGATCCGTCGTACCCGCGCCGGCCGCTCCCCGTTCGCGCCCGACAAGCAGCACCTGCACCACCGGCTGCTCGAGATCGGCCACTCGCACCGCCGTGCGGTTCTCTTGATGTGGCTGTGGGCCGGGCTGATCGCGTTCGGGGGAGTGCTCGCGAGCCTTTACGCCGGACGGCTCACCACGATCGTGCTGGCCGTGTGGGTGGGGCTCACCGTGGTGCTGACGTTCGTCGTGCCGCGGGTGCAGACGCCGCACCCACACCTGCCCGGCGCCGATCGCTGAGCGGCTCCGCCGGACCGGCGGGTTCATGATTTCGTCGACGGTCAGACTTTGTGCTAGTTTTCACAAGCGTCCTCCGACGGCCTCGCGGGCATCAGCGCAACACCCGCCGCGGGCTTCGGGACGCCGACTGAGTCCACACCACAGAAACGGCCGCCGATCATGACGACCGCACAGCAGCCCACGAGCCCCGGGCCTCGCGCCGGCGCTGTCGGGCCCGTGGTGCGCCGGGCTCTCGTGGTCACCGTGGCCGTCGGTACGGCGGCCGCCGTCGCCGGTGCGCTCCTCACCGGGACGTCCGCCCTCCTCGGCGCGGTCATCGCGACCGCCATGGTGTGCCTGTTCTTCGGCGTCGGGGCGGTGGTCCTCGACGCGGTCGCCGCGCTCGCGCCCGCTGCATCCCTGCTGGTCGCGCTCCTGACCTACACGCTGCAGGTGGTGCTCGTCGGCGCGGTCTTCGTAGGGCTGCGCCGATCCGGCCTGCTCGAGGAGACGATCGACCCCCGGTGGCTCGGCGGCACGGTCATCGCCGCCACCCTGACCTGGCTCACCGCGCAGGTCGTGGCGAGCCTGCGGACCCGGATCCCGGTCTACGAACTTGGTGTCTCCAACCGCCTTTCGGAGCCCCTCGCGGGACCGTCCGAGGGGCAGGAGGCGGATGAGCGATGAACCCCCTTGGCTGCTATTGTCCGGAGCGCGATGTCACAGCAGGACCCTCCCTCTGCTCCCGACGGCGAACCTCCCCGAGAAGAACCCCAGGGCGACCCCTGGCACGCGTTCGGGTACCTCGTCTCGGGGGTGCTGATGTACGGGTTCCTCGGGTGGCTCGTCGACCGGTGGTGGGGGACGTCCTTCATGGTGGTCGTCGGGATCCTCGCCGGGGCCGGCCTGGGGATCTACATGACGTTCGCGCGGTTCAACCGCCCCTGGGCCACGAAGGACAACAAGCCTCCGACACGGCCCGCGGGCTGAGCGGTCGGGCAGCAGGAAGAGTACTAGTGCTGAAGACACAGGAGACGCTGTGAGTTTTGTCGGGACGCACCTGGTCCGAGCCGAGGGCTTCACGCCCCCGGGGCCCGGTGACTTCAACCTGCCGCCGATCGGGCCGGACAAGACCTTCGAGTTCCTCGGCCAGGAGATGTACCTCGGAGTCACCAAGCCGATCCTGCAGCTGATCCTGGCCGCCGTGCTGATGTTCGTGTTCTTCCGCGCCGCGTCGGCCAAGCGGTCGATGGTCCCGAGCAAGCTGCAGTACACCGGCGAGGCGATGTACGGCTTCGTCCGGAACTCGATGGCGCGCGACATCATCGGCAGCCACGACTTCATGCGGTTCGTGCCCTACCTCTTCACGCTCTTCTTCTTCATCCTGCTCAACAACGTCTTCGCGACGATTCCGTTCCTCGAGTTCCCGACGTTCTCCCGCGCCGGGATGGTCTACGGGCTCGCGGCGATGAGCTGGGTCATCTACAACGCGGTCGGCATCAAGAAGCACGGCTTCGTCGGGTACCTCAAGCACCAGACCGTTCCCGGCGGGATCACCGGCCCGATGCTGCTGCTGCTGGTCCCGCTGGAGTTCATGTCGAACCTCATCGTGCGGCCGATCACGCTGGCCCTGCGACTCTTCGCGAACATGCTCGCCGGCCACCTGCTGTTGATCCTCTTCGCCCTCGGCGGCGAGTACCTCCTGCTGGAGGCCGCCGGCGCGGTCCGGCCCGTCGGCCTCCTGGCCTGGCTGCTGTTCATCGCGATCGCGTTCCTGGAGCTGCTGGTGCAGTTCCTGCAGGCCTACGTGTTCGTCCTGCTGAACGCCATGTACATCTCCGGTGCCCTCGCTGAAGAGCACTGAGAGAGCAGCTCCACCCGCACCACACAGCTTCACCCCACCAGCTCTACACAGTAGAAAAACCGAAAGGAATCATCGTGACCGGCTCCGCAAACATGATCGGCTACGGCCTCGCTGCTATCGGCCCGGGCGTGGGTATCGGCTTGATCTTCGCCGCCTACATCAACGGTGTCGCCCGTCAGCCGGAGGCCCAGAGCCGCCTGCAGTCGATCGCCATCTTGGGCTTCGCCCTCGCCGAGGCGCTGGCCATCATCGGTATCGCCCTCGCGTTCGTGCTCTGACCCACCCCTCGACGAAGGACCTGAGTCCATGTACGTGATCACGTTTGCGGCCGAGGGGGAGAAGCTGAACCCCCTCATCCCGCACCCGGTCGAGATCATCTTGTCGCTGGTCGTCTTCGGGCTGCTGTTCCTTGCGGTCAAGAAGTGGGTGGTCCCCAACTTCGAGAAGACGTTCGCCGACCGGACGGCTGCCATCGAAGGCGGGCTCCAGGCTGCCGAGACCAAGCAGGCCGAGGCCGACGCCAGGCTCGCCGAGCTCGAGAAGCAGCTCGGCGACGCCCGCCACGAGGCTGCCCGCATCCGGGAGGACGCGCGGGAGCAGGGCGCGACGATCATCGCCGAGATGCGCGAGCAGGCCCAGACCGAGGCCGCGCGGATCGTCGAGCACGCGCACACCCAGATCGAGGCCGAGCGCCAGCAGGCGGTCACCTCCCTGCGCAACGAGGTCGGCCTGCTGGCCACCTCGCTCGCCGGGCGCATCGTCGGGGAGTCGCTGGAGGACGAGGCCCGGCAGAGCCGCGTCGTGGAGCGCTTCCTCGCCGACCTCGAGCAGGGTTCGCCGTCCGCCGCGCGCGGGGGAGCGAACTGATGCGTGGCGCCTCCGCCGAGTCGCTGGCCACCCTGACCGACGCCCTCGAGGCGGCGGTCGACGGTGGTGCGGACGCACGCCGGGTCGCCGACGACCTCTTCGGGGTCTCGGAGATCCTGAGGCGGGAGCCCGCTCTGCGCCGGGTGCTCACCGACGTGTCGGTGACCGCGCAGGGCAAGGGCGACCTGGTCCGGGAGGTCTTCGGCGAGCAGCTCGACCGGGCCTCGTTGGACCTGGTGGCCGCCGCCGCGGGGCGTCGCTGGGCAGCCACTCGCGACCTGGGCGACGCGCTCGAGCTGCTCGGCGTGATCGGCGTGGTCCGGGGCGCCGACCAGGCCGGGCAGGCGGACGCGCTCGAGGACCAGCTCTTCGAGTTCGAGCGCATCGTCGCGGAGAACCCCGAGCTGCGCGATGCCCTCTCGGACCCGGCGCGGTCGGTCGAGGACAAGCGCGCCCTGGTGCGCGGGCTCCTCGAGACGCGGTTCACCCCGGCCGCCGTACGCCTGGCCGAGCAGGCCGTCGCCGGCACCCACCGCACGGTGGCCGTGGCGATGCAGGAGTACCAGAAGGTCGCTGCGGCGCACCGCAACCGTCTCGTCGCCACCATCCGGGTGGCCAGCGAGCTCGGCGAGGCCGAGCAGCAGCGTCTCGCCGGTGTCCTGGCGGCCCAGTACGGCCGACCGGTGCACCTCAACGTCGTGGTCGACCCCGAGGTGATCGGCGGCATGCGGGTCGCGATCGGTGACGATGTCATCGACGGCACCGTGGCCGCCCGCCTCGACGAGGCCCGGCGCCGGCTCGCCGGCTGACGACGTACCAGCACTGACGTCCAAGAACTGAACGACTAAGAGAGCAGGGAAGAACATGACGGAGCTTTCGATCCGTCCGGACGAGATCCGGGACGCGCTCCAGCGCTTCGTGTCGGACTACAAGCCGGAGACCGCGAGCCGCGAAGAGGTCGGCCGCGTGTCGGAGGCGGGGGACGGCATCGCGCGCGTCACCGGTCTGCCTTCGGTCATGGCCAACGAGCTCTTGGAGTTCGAGGACGGCACCCAGGGCCTGGCGCTGAACCTCGACACCCGTGAGATCGGTGTCGTCATCCTGGGTGACTTCGAGAAGATCGAGGAGGGCCAGACCGTACGCCGCACCGGCGAGATCCTCTCGGTGCCCGTCGGCGACGGCTACCTCGGCCGCGTCGTCGACCCGCTCGGTCACGCCATCGACGGCCTCGGCGAGCTCGAGACCGAGGGCCGCCGCGCGCTCGAGCTCCAGGCGCCCGGCGTGATGGCGCGCAAGTCCGTCCACGAGCCTCTCGCCACCGGGATCAAGGCGATCGACGCGATGACGCCGATCGGCCGCGGCCAGCGCCAGCTGATCATCGGCGACCGCGCGACGGGCAAGAGCACCATCGCCATCGACACGATCATCAACCAGAAGCAGAACTGGGAGTCCGGCGACCCGACGAAGCAGGTCCGCTGCATCTACGTCGCGATCGGCCAGAAGGGCTCGACCATCGCCTCGGTGCGCGGCGCGCTCGAGGAGGCAGGTGCGCTGGAGTACACCACCATCGTCGCCTCGCCGGCGTCCGACTCGGCGGGCTTCAAGTACCTCGCGCCCTACACCGGCTCGGCCATCGGCCAGCACTGGATGTACGACGGCAAGCACGTCCTGATCGTCTTCGACGACCTGACCAAGCAGGCCGAGGCCTACCGCGCCGTGTCGCTGCTGCTGCGCCGCCCGCCGGGCCGCGAGGCCTACCCGGGCGACGTGTTCTACCTGCACAGCCGCCTGCTGGAGCGTTGCGCCAAGCTCTCCGACGAGATGGGTGCCGGCTCGATGACCGGTCTGCCGATCATCGAGACCAAGGCCAACGACGTGTCGGCCTACATCCCGACCAACGTCATCTCGATCACCGACGGCCAGATCTTCCTCCAGTCCGACCTGTTCGCGGCGAACCAGCGTCCCGCCATCGACGTCGGCATCTCGGTGTCGCGAGTCGGCGGCGCGGCGATGACCAAGGCGATCAAGGCTGTCACCGGCTCGCTGAAGGTCGACCTGGCGCAGTTCCGGGCCATGGAGGCCTTCGCGATGTTCGCCTCCGACCTCGACGCGGCCTCGCGTCAGCAGCTCGACCGCGGTGCGCGGCTGATGGCGCTGCTCAAGCAGCCGCAGTACTCGCCCTACCCGGTCAACGAGATGACCTGCTCGTTGTGGCTCGGCACCACCGGCCGCCTCGACAAGGTCCCGACCGACGACGTGCTGCGCTTCGAGGCAGAGTTCCTCGACTTCCTGCGCCGCGAGCACTCGGGGATCCTCGACACGATCGCCGAGACGAACAAGTTCGAGGACGACACCGAGACTGCTCTCGAGGACGCCTACAACAAGTTCCTCGACCAGTTCGAGACCTCCGACGGCCAGTCGATCAAGGCGGGCAAGGAAGACGCACGAGGCGCTGCCGGAGGACGAGCTCGAGCAGGAGCAGATCGTCAAGCAGAAGCGGGGCTGACCCATGGCAACTTCAGTGCGTGAGCTGCGTGCACGGACCAAGTCCGTCACGTCGATGAAGAAGATCACGCGCGCCATGGAGCTCATTGCTGCGTCCCGGATCATCAAGGCGCAGCAGCGGGCCCAGGCGGCCGCGCCGTACGCCCGTGAGCTGACCCGCGCGGTCTCGGCGGTCGCGACGTACTCCAACGTGGAGCACGCGCTGACCACCGAGCCGGAGAACCCCAAGCGAGCCGCGATCCTGATCGTGACCAGCGACCGGGGTCTGGCGGGGGCCTACTCGTCCAACGTGCTCAAGGAGTCCGAGCGTCTCGCGGAGAAGCTGCGCGAGGAGGGCAAGGAGGTCGAGACCTACATCGCCGGCCGGAAGGGCGAGGCCTACTTCAGGTTCCGCAACCGTCCGATCGCGGCGACGTGGACCGGCTTCTCCGACCAGCCCAACTACGACGTGGCTCGCGAGATCGGCGACGCGTTGATCGAGGCGTTCCTCGCCACCGACGACGACAGCAACGAGATCGAGCTGCGCGAGGGCGCAAAGGACGTCGACGAGGTCCACGTGGTCTACACGCGGTTCCGGTCGATGCTCATCCAGGAGCCGACCGCGGTGCGGCTGCTTCCGCTCGAGGTCGTCGAGGGTTCCGAGCCCCCGGCCGCCGACGAGGTGCTGCCGCTCTACGAGTTCGAGCCGAGCCCCGCCGAGGTGCTCGACTCGCTGCTGCCGCGCTACGTGCAGAGCCGCATCTACTTCGCGCTGCTGCAGGCCGCGGCCTCCGAGCTGGCCGCGCGCCAGCGGGCGATGAAGGCGGCGACGGACAACGCCGACGAGCTCATCAAGAAGTACACCCGGTTGGCCAACCAGGCGCGCCAGGCCGGTATTACCCAGGAAATCAGCGAGATCGTCGGTGGCGTCAACGCGCTCGCCGATGCGACTGCCGGGAGTGAGTGAGAGAAATGACTGCCACGTTTGACGAGACCGCCGAGAAGGCCGGCACGGGCGGCGGCGTCGGTCGCATCGCGCGCGTCATCGGCCCTGTGGTCGACATCGAGTTCCCCGCGGACTCGATGCCCGAGATCTACAACCTGCTCCACGTCGACTTCGAGCTCGGCGGGGAGACCCGCACGCTGCCGCTCGAGGTGGCCCAGCACATCGGCGACGGCATGGTCCGCGCGATCTCGCTGAAGCCGACCGACGGCCTGGTCCGCGGTGCCCAGGTGCGCGACACCGGCGGCCCGATCAGCGTGCCGGTCGGCGACGCGACCCTCGGTCACGTGTTCAACGCCACGGGCGACTGCCTCAACCTCGAGGAGGGCGAGACGCTCGACATCAAGGAGCGCTGGGGCATCCACCGCAAGGCGCCGGCGTTCGACCAGCTCGAGTCCAAGACCCAGATGTTCGAGACCGGCATCAAGGTCATCGACCTGCTCACCCCTTACGTGCAGGGCGGCAAGATCGGGCTGTTCGGTGGTGCGGGCGTGGGCAAGACGGTGCTCATCCAGGAGATGATCGCCCGTGTCGCCAAGGACCACGGCGGTGTGTCGGTGTTCGCCGGCGTCGGTGAGCGCACCCGCGAGGGCAACGACCTCATCGTCGAGATGGAGGAGGCCGGCGTCATCGGCCAGACCGCCCTCGTCTTCGGCCAGATGGACGAGCCGCCGGGCACGCGTCTGCGCGTCGCTCTCTCCGCGCTGACGATGGCGGAGTACTTCCGTGACGTGCAGGGCCAGGACGTGCTGCTGTTCATCGACAACATCTTCCGGTTCACCCAGGCCGGTTCCGAGGTGTCGACGCTGCTCGGCCGGATGCCGTCCGCGGTGGGCTACCAGCCCAACCTCGCCGACGAGATGGGCACGCTCCAGGAGCGGATCACCTCGACGCGTGGTCACTCGATCACCTCGATGCAGGCGATCTACGTGCCGGCCGACGACTACACCGACCCGGCCCCGGCCACGACGTTCGCGCACCTCGACGCGACCACGGAGCTCTCCCGCGAGATCGCGTCGCTGGGTATCTACCCGGCCGTGGACCCGCTGACCTCGACGTCGCGGATCCTCGACCCGCGCTACATCGGCGATGACCACTACAACACCGCGGTCCGGATCAAGCAGATCCTGCAGCGCAACAAGGAGCTGCAGGACATCATCGCGATCCTCGGTGTCGACGAGCTCTCCGAGGAGGACAAGATCATCGTCTCCCGGGCTCGCCGCATCCAGCGGTTCCTGTCGCAGAACACCTACGTGGCCAAGCAGTTCACCGGTATCGAGGGCTCGACCGTGCCGATCTCGGACACGATCGAGGCGTTCACCAAGATCGCGGACGGCGAGTTCGACCACGTCGCGGAGCAGGCGTTCTTCATGTGCGGCGGTCTCGACGACGTCGAGCGCAAGTGGTCCGAGATCCAGAAGAACCTGTGACCCCCACCCGGTTCGTCTGCGGGCCGTGGGGTGATTCCCACGGGAACTCCGCAGACGGATCGGGTCTCAGAGAGGAAGACGCATGAGCGACACGGTGATGCAGGTGGAGCTCGTCTCGGCCGACCGGCTGGTCTGGTCGGGAGAGGCGACGATGGTGATCGCCCGCACGACCGAGGGCGACGTCGGCGTCCTGCCCAACCACGCGCCGATGCTCTCGCTGATGGTGGACGGCATCGTCGACGTGACGACGGCGTCGGGGGAGACCTGGATCGCCGCCGTGGACGCCGGCTTCCTGTCGGTGGCCGGCAACCGGATCTCGATCCTCGCCGAGCACGCGGAGATGTC